>NZ_JBAXOI010000004.1:0-253557 GCF_037133355.1 Novosphingobium sp.
GGACTCCTTCTTGCCCATTATGCCCGCCCACACACGGAAATCCTGACAGTCCCTCTTGCGGCGCAGTCACGATGCAGCCACCCCGGCGCAAGGGGGCAATTGCATCCATGCATTTTCATGCGTAGGTTGTTCCGTCCGACCTTGCGGGAAACACCGCGGCGGCTGGGGAGAAGGTTGCAGGATCATGGGCCGCAGGCCGTCCAACAAGCCGACCAGTTTTGATATAGCCTATCTGGCCGGTGTTTCGCAGCCAACGGTCAGCCGGGCCTTGCGCGGCAGCAAATCGGTCAGTCTCGCCACGCGCCAGAAGATCGAAGCCATTGCCCGGCAGCTGGGCTACACCGTCGACAAGAACGCCTCCTCACTGCGCTCGCAGCGGTCCAACACGCTCGCGCTGCTGTTCTTTGAGGATCCAACGCCCGACGAATCCGGCATCAATCCTTTCTTTCTCGCGATGCTCGGCTCGATCACGCGGCATTGTGCGGCGCGCGGGCTTGATCTCCTGATCTCCTTCCAGCGGCTCGATGACGACTGGCACAAGCGCTACCAGGACAGCCACCGCGCCGATGGACTGATCCTGCTCGGCTATGGCGACTACACGCTTTACGAAAACCGCCTGCGTCAGCTTGTCCGCTCGGGCACGCATTTCGTGCGCTGGGGCGCGGTTGACCCTGCGACGATGGGCTCCACGGTCGGCTCCGACAATTTCGGCGCGGGCCGGCTTGCGGGCGAGCATCTGCTGGCGCGGGGCCGCCGCAAGATCGCGTTTCTGGGCCAGGCTGACAGCCACTATCCCGAGTTCAAGAATCGCTACGAAGGGCTTGTCCGCGCGGTGGAAACGGCGGGCCTGCAGCATGATCCCGACCTTGTGGTCCCGGCGATTTCATCGGAAGATCAAGGGTATACCGCAGCTCGGCAACTGCTGGCCAAGGGCAAGCCGTTCGATGCGATTTTCGCCGGAAGCGACCTTATCGCGATCGGCGCGATGCGGGCGCTTGCCGAAGCCGGGCTCAGCATTCCTGGCGATATCGCGCTTGTCGGTTTCGACGATATTCCCGCCGCCAGCCTCACCTCGCCGCCGCTCACCACGGTGATGCAGGACATGCGCCACGCCGGCGAGGCGCTGGTCGAAACGGTGATGGCACAAGTGGAAGACCGCCAGCCCCCCTCCCCCGTCCTGCCGACCCGGCTCGTGGTGCGGGGCAGCACGGGGGGGTGATTTGCCGGCAACATGGAAATACCTGCATGTGACTGACATTCGTATGCATTGCTGCTGCTGTGCAGGTCATGGCCTAGGGCGGGGCAACAAGAACGCATAATCAAAGGGCAGGCGCCTTGCGCCGGCCGAGAGGGGCAGGAAAGCGCGTGACCACTCGCCAGAAACCGCAGCAGTCCTTCTGGGGTCTGTGGAACGTAAGCTTCGGCTTCTTCGGCATCCAGCTCGCCTTCGGGCTGCAGAACGCCAATGTCAGCCGCATTTTCCAGTCGCTCGGGAGCAGTGTCGACAACCTCGCGTTCCTGTGGATCGCGGGGCCGGTAACGGGCCTCATCGTGCAGCCGCTGATCGGGCATTATTCGGACCGGACCTGGGGGCGCTTCGGGCGGCGGCGGCCCTACTTCGTGGCGGGCGCAGTGCTGGCCGCGTTGGCGCTGCTGGGCTTGCCGCAGGCGGGTGTTCTGCTGCTGGCAGCGGCGTTCCTGTGGCTGCTCGATGCTTCGCTCAATGTAGCGATGGAGCCGTTCCGCGCGTTCGTGGGCGACATGACCCCTGATGACCAGCGCGCACAGGGCTTTGCGCTGCAGACCTGGTTCATCGGTGCGGGCGCGGTGATCGGGAGCCTGCTGCCGGCGGTGTTCACGTGGGCCGGCATTGCCAACACGGCGCCCGAGGGTGTTGTCCCGGATTCGGTCCGGCTCAGCTTCTATATCGGCGCAGCGGCCATGGTGAGCGCAGTTGCATGGACGGCGCTGAGCGTGCGCGAATACAGTCCGGAGGAAATGGCGGCGTTTGGCGGCAGCGAACACGCGGCAGCCGGTTCGCAGCCGCTGGTCTATTCCGCGCGTGGGCCCTTCTGGCTGCTGCTCGGCGCAGGTCTGCTGGCGCTGGTGGACGAAATGGAGCTCGACAAGCAGCTTTATGTGCTCGGCGGCGGGCTCGCCTGCTTTGGCCTTGCGCAGATTGCCTTGCGTGCCTTGCGCGCGAAGGGCGCGCTTGCCGAGATCATGAGCGATCTGGCCCAGATGCCCGCGCAAATGCGCCAACTCGCCGTGGCGCAGTTCTTCACCTGGACCGCGCTCTTCATCCTGTGGATCTACACCACACCGGTGGTCACACAGTATGCGTTCGGCGCGACGGACACGACAGGCGCGGCCTACAACGCCGGCGCGGACTGGGTGGGCGTGATGTTCGCCTTCTACAATGGGGTTGCAGCGCTGGCGGCATTCATGCTGCCCGTGATGGCCAAGCGCATCGGCAACGCGCGCACCCATATGGCATGCCTGCTGGGCGGCGCCTGCGGTTTCCTGCTGCTGCTCGTGCTGCATGACAAGTGGCTGCTGCTGCTGCCGATGGTGTTTGTCGGGATCGCCTGGGCCTCGATCCTGGGCATGCCCTACGTGATCCTCACCCGCGTGCTGCCGCCTGCAAAGTTCGGCATCTACATTGGCGTGTTCAACATCTTCATCGTGGTGCCACAGCTCCTCGTCGCGACGATCATGGGCGGGGTGATCCGCAGTTTCTTCCCGGCAGACCCCAAGTGGACCATGTTGGTTGGCGCGGTGGTCATGACTGCGGCGGCGCTTGCCATGCTGCGCGTGCGCGAGGAAGCGGCCGCCGCCGTCTGATCAGTACTGAAACGCGGAATCAGGCGTTTCGGCCAGCAGCGCTTCGGCGCGTTCGCGCATCTTGTCCCGGAATTCGCCGTGGGTGACGATGTAGAGCCGGTTTGCCAGAATACCGTCCGCCACGATCTCGCCGACCTGGCCGGGATCCATCCAGTCGTTGCCCGGCGGCCGCTCGAGCAGCGTCGCCTCGCTCTGTGCAAAGCCGCTTCCATCGCGCAAGTGCACCGGACGGTTTAGCGCGGCCTCGTGGATATTGGAGCGCACGAAGGCGGGGCACAGCACCGACACGCCGATGCCCTTGCCCGCCAGTTCCTCGCGCAGGTTTTCCGAAAGGTTGAGCACGGCGGCCTTCCCGGCGGCGTAGATCGCGAAATTGGATGGCATTCGCACCGCGGCGGCAAGCGAGGAGACGTTGACGACATGCCCGCCGCGCCCATGCGCGATCATGCGCGGCAGGAAGCTCTGGAGGCCGTTGACCACGCCGCCGAGATTGACACCGAGGCCGAAGTCCCAATCGGCATACCCTGCCTCCAGCACCGGCCCTTCGACGCCGACACCCGCGTTGTTGACGAGGATGTCGATCCCGCCAAGCTCGATATCCATGCGTTCCGCAACGGCGGCAAAGGCGGCGCGGTCGGTCACGTCGAGAGCCAGGGCCGCGACGGTATTGGCAAGCCCCGCCTCGCGGATTTCCCGCAGCGCGCGGTCGATATGATCGGGCCGCAAGTCGGCAATGACGACAAAGGCGCCAAGCCGCGCCAGCGCCTTGACGATGCCGAGGCCGATCCCGCTGGCCCCGCCGGTAACGAAGGCGCGTTTGTCATGGAAGGAACGCAAGGACACCGGATTTCTCAGCCCTGATAGACCCAGTAACGCGGCCCGAAGCGGTCTTCGAGCTGCGCAAGCTTGGCCTTGTGGATCGCCTGGATCGCGGCGGGCGTTGTCGCCTCCTCTGCCGGGACTTCCTCGAGGCGAATGCTGGTCGGGTCTTCGTAGAGATGTTCGCCGGCAAGGCGGGCCTTGTCGTCATAGGGCCAGATGAAGGCCTGACGGCTCGAGACATGGTAGAGGGCATCGGCCTTGGGTGCGTCGTAGCCCATCGCCTGCAGGTCGCCGCCGCGCGCGAGCTGGTGGAAAGTGATCTCGTCGCAGATGCCCCAGTCATTCACGGCGAGGCGGTCGTCCGAATGCCACAGCACGGCCTGACCGACGCTGTTGTAGAAGCCCTTCACGCCTTCCTTGCCTTCGATGACGGCGGGGTTGGCGCCCCAGGTCACCCGGTAGACGGGGTGGTCGACCATCATGTCGCTGGCAGTGATGTCATCATAAAGCCCCGCGCCTTCGAGGTGCACGTGGCGCCAGAAGTTGAGCAGGATAGCTTTGTGGAGCGGGTTCGTCGTGGCGTCATAGAGCGCCTCGGTCGGGTTCATGCATTCGAATACCGCGCGCTCGATGGCGTTGGTCGGCAAGGTCGTTGCGATGTTCATGGGCCTCTCCTTTTTTCTTTTGTTTCAGGTTCGCCATCAGGTTCCGGGCGCGATCAGCACCTTGCATTGCTCGGTGCGGCGGCGGAGCGCCTCGAAGACGGTGGGGGTGCGCTCGAGCGGGATGGTTTCGGTGACGAGCAGGCGCGGTTCGGCAGCGCCCCGGTCGAGCGCGTCGAGCGCGGCGGCGTATTCGTGGCTCGTGAAGAAGGCCGAGGTGATCAGCCGCACTTCCTTCGAGAGCATCGCAAAGCTGTTGAAGGTATCGGGCACGGTGCAGAGGCCAAGGAGCACGATGGTACCGCGCGCGCGGACCTGCTCGACGCCTTGCGCGATAAGGCCGGGAACACCTACGCATTCGAATACAAGGTCTGCCTTGCCGCCAAGCGATCGCTCGGCGGCGCCGATAGGATCGGTGCGGTCTGCGATGAAATCATGCGCCCCCATGGCCAGCGCGCGGTCCTTTTGCCACTCGGCCACATCCTGCACGACCACACGCCCTGCCCCCATGCGCCGCGCCCAGAAGGCGGTGGCAAGGCCGATGGGGCCAGCACCGAGGATCAGCACCTTGTCGCCGATGCGGAGGCCCGACATCGCAACACCGTGCAGCGCGACGGCCAGCGGTTCGATGATCGCGCCGTCGGCAAGGCTGGCGGACTTGGGCAGCTTCACGCACTGGTTGGGCAGGGTCAGCGCGTATTCGGCATAGCCGCCGCCCTGCAGGCCGAACATGTCGCACCATGAGACATTGCCGGCGAGGCAGGCCGGGCAGTTGCCGCAGCTCTTGAGCGGGCTGACAGCAACGAGATCGCCCTTGGCGAGGCCTTCAACGCCCTTGCCCAGTTCGACGACTTCGCCGGCAAATTCATGACCAAGGATGGAGCCCGCGCCTTGGCCGTAGGCGGGGTCTTCGGTCATGTGCAGGTCCGAACCGCAGATGCCGCAGCGGCCGACCTTGACCACGACCTCGCCTTCGCCCGGCACCGGATCGGCGACGGTTTCGATGACAAGGGGCTTGTGGAGGCCCTGCATGACGGCGGCGCGCATGGTCTGCGGTCCTCAGTGTGCCGTCTGGCCGCCATCAATGGCGATGGTCGCGCCGTTGATGAAGCTCGCGGCATCGGAGCACAGGTGCAGAACGGTGCCCGCAATCTCTTCCGGCTGTGCCGCACGGCCACTGATGTTGCCGGCAAAGAACGCAGCGCGGAAATCGGGATCGTCGGCCCAGTGCTGCGTCATCGGGGTGACAACGAAGCCCGGCGCAATGGCATTCACGCGGATGTTCTTCTGCGCATACTCGACCGCCGCCGCCTTGGTGAGGCCCGAGACTGCGTGCTTCATCGCGCAATAGACACTCATGTTCGGGTCCGCGATCAGCGCGCCGACCGAGGCGGTATTGACGATGGCCCCTCCGCCGACCTTGAGGAAGTGGCGGATTTCCGACTGCATCGCAAAGAACACGCCCTTGAAATCGACGTCGATCGCGAGGTTCATTTCCTCCGGCGTCACTTCGTGGATCGGCCGCTGCGGAGGGAGAACGCCGGCATTGTTGAACGCGGCATCCATGCGGCCGTAGCGCGTCACGCAGGCCGCGACGAGCGCGTCCATCGCCGACGGATCGGTCACGTTCGCATGCTGGAACGACGCCTCGCCGCCCGCCTGCTTGATGATCGCCACGGTCTCCTCGGCGCGGGGATCGATATCCCCGATGATCACCTTGGCGCCCGCGCCTGCGAAGGCAACGCAGGCGGCGCGGCCGATGCCGGTGGCGCCGCCGGTGACGAGGACGGCCTTATCCGCGAACGTCATTCGGTCCATGCTGCCTGCTCCCCCTTGGCGACGCGCGAGGAATTTCCGAGCAGGAAATCACCCAGCACATCGACAGCATCCGGAAATGCCTTCTTCACGCGTTCGCTGAGCTCGGCGCTGTTCTTCGAAGCGGCAACCAGCTTGGGCCATTCGGCGATGTAGCGCCGGGTGAACTCGAGGCCCGAGGCATCGTCCGGAAGGCCCGGCTTGTTGTGGCCCGCGACAACGATTTCGGGCTTCAAGGCGATGAAGCTGTCGTTGGCCTTGCCCCATGCGGCGATGGCGGCGGCATCATGTTCGCCCATCCACAGGAACATCTGGTTGTAGACGAGATCGCCGGGGAACAGCGCCTTGATCGAGGGCGCCCAGAGTGCTGTCGCGTGGACATGATCGCCCTGCACCGGGCCGAGGACCTTGAGTTCCTTGCCCTCGAGCATGATCGTATCGCCTTCCATCGCGGCGGGCGCGGTGGGATGACGCGGCGAATTGACGCCGAGGACCGGATACCAGCGCTTCACCTTGAACGGGAGCGAGCGCCAGATATCGGCGGCGACGACCGGGTGCGCGACGATCTTGGCATCAGGGAACGCATCCTTAATCACTTCCATCGCGAAGAAGTGATCGGGATGGTCATGCGTGATGAAGATCGTTGTCAGGTGCTTGCCGCTATCGAGCACCATTGCGACGACGCGGTAAGCATCGGCGCGGGTGAACGGCGCATCGACAAGCACCGCATCCTTCTCGCCCTTGATCAGCGCGATATTGGCGAACAGCGATCCCCCGCTGGTGCGCAGGGTTTCGACCGTGAGCGGCTTGTCCTGCGCTTGCGCGGTGGTCGAAAGCAAAGCGGCGGCGAGCGCCAGAAGCGTTTTCCTGATCATCATGCGATTCCTGATTTGCCGGGGGCCAGAATGTGGTTGGGGTCCAGCGCATCCTTGAGCTTGGCGTTGAACGCGCGGTTCACGGTGCCGAACTGCTCGGCAACGAGGTCCATCGCGTGGACCCCGGTGCGGTAGCTTGCCCAGCCCTTCTCACCGAAACCGGTGACGAGTTCGCGGTAGCAATCGTCGGCGCGCTTCTCTTCAGCCGGGTCCGACTTGTCGTAGAGCAGCGCGATGATGTGGTGGAGTTCGCGGCTGCCGATGGCGAAGGCGGCAGTATAGTCGAAGCCGTACTTGCCGAGGATCTGCTTGGCGAGTTCGACCTGGCCTTGCGTCTCGCTGCCCTTGGCAGGGGCCACGGGTGCGAACCAGGCAAGGCCGCCGCCATTGCCACGCCAGCGGGCAAGGCCGATCTCGTCGAGATTGAGGCCGCCTTGCATCAACGTGGCGTGGTGGTGGAACCAGGGGTTGTCACCCATTTCGGCTTCGGTGAGGACCTCGCCGTCGATCGCGGCGAAGGCGGCGCGAATGATCTTCTCGCTTTCCGCGATCATGCCTTCCGTGCCGTAGAGCGCGATATAGGTGTTCCACATGCCGAGGTTGTTGGCTGTGGCTGCCTTTGAAACCGCTTCATCGGTAATCGGCCCTGCCCCGTCCCACACTTCGCTGCGGCGTTTGAACATGGCGAGCTGATAGGCCCCGCCCATCATCAGCACCACGTTGGGCACGATATTGGCAATCCGCATCGGGCGCATGGCTTCGACGATGCGGGCGACATCCTCCATCTTCTTGTGGCGGATGACGAAGGGTTTGTAGACCGGCGGCGCGGGCATGAGCCACATGCCCATCTTGGTGACGATGCCGAAATTCGACTGGGTGAACAGGCCATCGAGATAGGGGCCGTAGCCCCACTTGAACGCCTGCCAGGCGGACGGATTGCGGGTAGAGCCCATGCCGGTGCGCAGGATTTCGCCGTCTGCGAGCACGACTTCCATGCCGCACTGGACCATGAAATGCTCGCCATAGGGCGTATAGCCCACGCCGCGATCCAGCGTGTTGCCGACCGGGCTGGCAATGGGGCCAACCGTGGGCACGTCGATCCACAGCGGCAGGTTGTTCTCGACGAGGTAGTCCTTGAGCTGGCGATATGTGACGCCGGGCTCGACCAGCGCTGTGCACAGCTCCGGATCGACCGAGAGGATGCGGTTCATCCGCTTCAGGTCGAGGATCATCTGCCCCGGCATGGCGGTCGTCGTCTGGCCATAGCCCATGTTCTTGCCGGTGGAGACCGGCCAGATCGGCTGCCGGAACTGGTTGGCGATCTTCACGATGGCCTGCACCTGCTCCACGTTTTCAGGGCAGACTGCGCCGACGGGGACGTGCTTGCCATAGGGGTCCGGGGTGTAGGACTTCTTCCACGGCGCGACGGCATCGGGATCGGCAAAGACCCATTCATCGCCGACGATCTTGCGCATCGCGGCAACCGCGCCTCTGAAATCGGCCTTCTTCACGCCGGGGGCGAGGACGGCCTTGGCCTTGGCGCCCGTGCTAAGGCCCACGGCGGCGGCACCGGCCACGCCTGCGCCAAGCAGGCTGCGGCGGTCGATATTGGCGGTCATTGGCCGTGCTCCTTGGGATCGGCTGCGCTGCTCTGGACCCACGCGGCCAGCGCCTTGAGTTCGGCGGGCGTGATTTCGGTGGGGCGGAACGCAGGCATGGCGTTCTGACCATGGCGCACCATGTATTCGACCGTCTCTGCCGGGAGGGCCCTGCCGCGGATCACCGGGCCGACGTTCTTGCCGTGGCAGTAGCCGCAGACAGCCGCATAGACCTGCTCGGGGCTGCGCTGGGGCTGGACCTCGCCAAGTTTCTGGGCGGCCTGCGCCGTACCTGCGAGCGCGAGGCCAGCTGCGAGTAGAGTTGCCCGCTTCATTGGAACTTCCCCAGCATCATGCCTCCATCGATCACGACATGGCTTCCGGTCATGTAATCGGAAGCATCGGACGCCAGCAGCAATGCCAGCGGTTTGAGTTGGTCGGTCTCCGCAACCGCGCCCAGCGGCACGATTGCATCCCAGGCCTTGCGCGCGACGGGGTCCTTCTTGAGCCAGCCACCGCCGATATTGGTGACGAAGGGGCCCGGCGCGATGGCGTTGATGCGGATGCGGAACTCGGCAAGTTCAAGGCCGAGCGCGCGGACCATGTGGAGCACGCCCGCCTTGGCCGGCATGTACGGCAGGCCGACGATGGGTTCGGTGACGAGCCCGGCGTTCGACGCGGTGCAGATGATCGAACCGCCGCTGCGGCCATTGGCGCGGCCGGACTGCTTCATGATCCGCACAGCATTGCTGACGGTGTAGAAGACGCCGGAGAGATTGACCGAGATCGACTTGTCCCAGCGCGTGTGGTCGTAGGTATCGACCTGGCCATCCGGGTTGCGGTGGCCGGCCGGGTTCCAGAAGCCCGCGCCCGTATCGATCCCGGCATTGGCGAAGGCGATGTCGAGCCCGCCATAGGCCTTGGCGTGAGCATCGAAGGCTGCCGTGACGGCATCGAAATCGGAAACGTCGAGACGGTCGGCACGGGCTTCATACCCTGCCTCGCGCAGCCGGGCGGCTTCGCGCTCGGCGCCTTCGCCGTCGATATCGGTGAGCGTGACCATGGCCCCGGCTTCCGCCATGGCCTCGGCATAGGCGAGACCGATGCCCGAGGCCGCGCCGGTGACGAGCGCGGAGCGGCCTTTGATGTCGAAACGGTCCAGAATTGCCATTCTTGCTTATCCTCTCCTGCCGCAGCGGCCTTATTCGGCGGCTTGCGGTTGTCGTTCGCGGTCAATCAGGCGCTGCAGCATGCGGCGCGCGCGCACTCCGCCGCCGTCGCCATTCAGGATCAGCGGGCGCAGCTCCCAGAAATCGGCGCCGCGCATCAGGCGGTGGCTGTCGCGGATGAGCGGCATGTCCTCCTGCTCGAACGCAAACTCGAGCGCGCCGCGCATGCCGGCGGTGAACTCGGCGTCACCCAGCGCGAAATCGCGCGCCGTCGCCCAGAAGTAGTGCGTGGTGTCTGGTGTTTCGGGCGTGAAGGCGTGAAGTGACGGGAGCAGCGTGCAATCTTCTCGCGGGGTGCCGGGAGGGCCGGCGCGGAAATCGAAGTAAAGCACGGCAGGGGCGTGCCAGACGACCCAGCCGTAGAAGTCCTGCTTGATGCCGACCCGCCCGAGCATCCCGCCGATGCCTTCGGAGAGATAGTCGTCGAGGCGGATGTACTCGGCATGCACGGTCTCGCCGTCCTGCCAGAACTTGCGCTCGCCTTCGGTGAAAGCAGCCGCCACCAGTGCGGGGTGAACGAAATTGGCGTGGCTGAGGTCGAGGATGTTGTCGCTGTAGAGCTCATAGTGCCCCTCGGCAACCGTGGCCCCGCGCACCGCTTCCCATTTGGGATCGGACAGCCAGCTGAAATCGGGGATCAGCGCCGGATCGGCCTTCTCCGCGTCTCCCATCCAGATCCACAGCAGCGCGTGGCGTTCGACCAGCGGGTAGACTTGCAGCCGGCTCTCGGGAAGCTGGCCGCCGGGGTGCGGGTTATGAACGCAGGCGCCGGTGCCGTCGAACCGCAGGCCGTGGTAGGGGCACATGAGCGTGCCTTCCACCACCTTGCCCTGCCCCAGCGGCGCGAAACGGTGGGGGCAGCGGCCCGAGACCGCGTGCGCCTTGCCCTGCGCATCGCGGTACAGCGCGACGGGCTCTTCGAGGAACACGCGGCTCTGGGGGGTCTCGCCCAGATCGCTCGCCCAGCCTGCGACGTACCAGCAATTGCGCAAGTATGTGCCCACCGGCACTCGACCAAGTTTGGGGACCCCGGCGTCGCTCATGGTAGTCGTTGCTCCCGCAAACCGTTCCAATCACCGTCACCCCGGACTTGATCCGGGGTCCCGCTTCTACCCCTCACCCCGCGTTCCAAGCGGGACCCCGGGTCAAGCCCGGGGTGACAAGGGAAGGAGCAGCAAGGGTTTGCACTGCTACCCCTCAGAGATAGAGCTGCTTGTTGATCGGGATGTTGTTTTCCCGGCAATAGGTCTCGTAGTGGTTCATGAACCACCAGACATCGAGCGTCTCGACATGGTTGCCGTGCTCGTCGAAGAACTCGTTGGCACCCTGCATGTGGAACAGGGCCTTCATCCCGTTGGGATCGTCGGTCACGAGCGTATGCGCGGTGCCCGGTGTCTCGGTGATGAATTCGCCCGGTTTGCAGACCCAGTCGTATTCCAGATAGCGGAACGAGCCTTCAAGCCCGATCGCCCAGACCCGGCCGCGGTGCTTGTGCGTGCCGATGACGCCGGGACCCTTGATCCACAGGATGTTGACGTAAACGTTGTCACGCACGTCGAACGCGAGGTGGCGGATCGCGGCGTTGTCGCCGAAAGGAACCCACGGGCTTTCGGCTTCGGAAGCGCCGACGTAGGTGCCTTCGATGCCCTTGGATTTGATCAAGGCGCCGTAAAGTTCCGGCACATCGACGATCTTGTAAGCGCCAGAAGGGGGCGCAGTCATGGTGGCCATGGCTCTCGTGCCTTTTAGAGGTAAAGCTTGGGATTGATGGGAATGTCGTTTTCCCGGCAGTAGGTCTCGTAGTGGTTGATGAACCACCAGACGTCCGAGGTATCGACGTAGGCGCCGTTCTCGTCGAAGAATTCGATCGGGCCCTGCATCCACCCGAACAGCTTCACGCCTTCGGGATGCTCGGTGACAAGCGTGTGGCTTTCGCCGGGCACTTCGAGGATCAGACCGCCGGGCGAGGCGACCCAATCGTATTCCAGATAACGCACGCTGCCTTCGAGGCAGACCATGACGATGGTGCCGCGGTGCAGGTGCGTACCGATCGTGCCGGGGCTCTTCACCCAGAGAATGTTAGAGAAGATGCCCTGCCGCACATCAAAGGCGAGATGCTTGATTGCGGCGTTGTCGCCGAAGGGCACCCAGGGGCTGTCGACGTCGGTCTGCGCGTCGATGTAGCGCCCGCCCGGGCTCAGCCGTGCGACTAGGTCGCGGTGGGCGAAGCCGACATCTACGATTTCCTTCTTGTTCGAAGGCGGGGCAGTCATGGCATTCATGGGAAGCGCTCCTGTCAGCGGATAAGCGTATCGACGTAGTCGGCACCAATGCCGACCCGGTCGTAGTGCTCGCGCGCGTTCTTGATATAGTCAAACACATCGAAATGCCCGGTGGTGTTGCCATCGTCATCGAGCCACATGAGCGGGCCCGAGACGACGAAGAACACCTTCATCGGATCTTCGTGTTCGTAGCAGACGAGTGTGTGGCTCTCGCCCGGGGTCTCGTAGACGAAGTCGCCCGCGGTCGCGGTCCAATCGTGCTCGAGATAGGCCCACTTGCCGCTGATGGTGTAGGCCCAGATCGGATGCGGGTGATAGTGGCGGTTCACGAGGCCCGCCGACTTCGACATGAGCACATCGGCCCACATGTTCTTGGAAGGGCTGATCCAGACGGGCTTGGAGCTCACCGTCTCGCTGATCGGCACCCAATAGCGTTCATCGCCCTCGGCGATCTTGGAGAGGTAGATTTCGGGCAATCCGCCTTCGCGGAAGACCTTGTCGACGGGTTTGATGCCCTTCCAGAACTCGGAATGCGCTGTCTCAGGCACGGTGTTTCTCCTGGAAAAAATGGGGCGAGTGCCGTTGGCACCCGCCCTTTAAATGTATTAGAACTTCACTCCGACGCGGGCATACCATTCGGCCGGACGGCTGTAGGTGCCGTAGATCTGGCCGCCAGCAAGCTGCGCCTGACCGGTGGTCAGGTAACGCTCGTTGGTCAGGTTGGTGCCGCCTACCGCGAGATCCCAGTGACCGTTGGGTTCACGATAGGTCACGCTGCCGTTGATGACCGTGGTCGAGGGACGGTCGAGCAGGAAGGTGCCTTCCGTGTCGTTGCGCATCGAGCTGGTGCGGGTGATGTCACCCAGGAAGATCAGCTTGCCGTGCGAGCCGAGGCTGGCCTCGTAGCGCGGGCTGAAGTTGATTTTCCACTTCGGCGTCTTCGGCAGAGCCGAATCAACCTGCACGCCAGCCTGCAGACCCGAAGGCGCAACTTGCGCAGCTGCCAGAACTGCGGTGTACTTGGCGTCGGTAAAGCCGAGCGAACCCGTCAGCGTCAGCCCCGAAACCGGAGCTGCGGTCACTTCCACTTCGAAGCCCTTGATGCGCGCATCGC
The DNA here is from genome assembly GCF_037133355.1 of Novosphingobium sp. Lineage (GTDB taxonomy): Bacteria > Pseudomonadota > Alphaproteobacteria > Sphingomonadales > Sphingomonadaceae > Novosphingobium. The sequence goes on from NZ_JBAXOI010000004.1 coordinate 13,242, forward strand.
CAGCGTTCTGAATGGTGGGCGAGCTACCCTGCTGGAAGTTGAGCTGGATACCCTTGTACTCAGTCAAGAACACCGCAGCGTTGATCTGCAAGTGGCGATCAAGCAGCTCGGACTTGATGCCGCCTTCATACGTCGTTGCCTTTTCCGGCCCGAAGCCCGGAGCATAAGGCAGCGGGTTCGAAAGACGCGTGGTCCAACCGCCGGTCTTGTAGCCCTTCGACCAGCTCGCATAGACCATGACGTCGTCAGACGGGTGGTATTGCAGGCCGACCTTCGGCGAGAAGTTGTTGAAGATCTTCTGCTGCGTGCCCGCGACGTAGTACCGCAGCGGTTGGCCCGGATTGGGGAAGTGGTTGTCGATCCGGCACTGGTCGGAGATCGGCGTCAGCGAGGCGCAGTTGGGATCGCCGAAAGCCTGCGCCAGCTTGTAGTTCAGGCCGTTGGCGTCCGACTGGAAGCCCTCGAAGGTCTTGTCTTCGTGGGTGTAGCGGCCGCCGACGGTGATGCCGAACTGGTCGTTGAACTTGTAGTCGACCTGACCGTAGAACGCATAGTTCTTGGTGGCGAGATTGTTCGGACCGTCAACCTGCAGCAGGCCTTCGGCGAACGTCACGTAATCGTGCAAATCGCCCGATTCCTTGAAGTAGTACGCACCGAGGACATAGTTCAACTTCTTGTCCATTGCATGACCAGTCAGCTGCAGTTCTTCACTGAACTGCTTCTGATTCATGGTGAAGCTGGTGTGGAGGAAGTTGAGCGGCGAGTTGTCGAGGTCCATGCCGACGGCCCAGTGCAGTTCGCGGTAGGCGGTGATCGACTTGATCGAGACGTTGTCCGAGATGTCGTAGTCCATCGTCAACGCCCCGCCGCCCTGCTTCAGGCGCGAGAAGTTGTTGCCGTTGGCATACGAGGTATCGATGTTGTTGGTGACGAACCGGTTGTCATAGGGCAGCCGGTTGTTGTCCGGGTTGCCATCTGCATTAACACCGAAGATCGACGGAAGATCGACCACCGAGTTCAGACCGCCACGACGGCCGAGAAAGGCGATGGACGGCGGCCCGCCGATGAAGCTGTCGCAGGCGCCCGTTGCGCCGCCCACAGTGACCTGCGGGTTGCCAGCGATGGCGCAGTTGTACGTGCCAGCGAACACCGCCGGGAACGTGGTGATAACCTTGTTGGCGATCTGCGAGGTGTCGGTGTTGCTGTAGTTACCGGTCAGGGTTGCACGGAAGGCACCGCCGTCATTGTAGCGCAGCTTGCCGCGCAAGTTGTAGGTGTTGTCACCACCTTCGGTGCCGAGGCCGATGTTGCCGTAGCCGGCGGCCTTCAACGAAGTGATCGGATCGAAGGCGTAGCCCGATGCGCCGGGATAAGCGATGCGGTGCAAGTAACCGCCGCGGCGGGTTGTCGAGAAGCTGACCGACGAAGCGAGGCTATCCGTCAGCGGAATATCGACCGTGCCCTTGGCGGAGAACAGGCCATAGCTGCCGGTCATCGCGCTGCCGACGAAGCGGAATTCCTTGCCCGGATCATGCGTGACGATCGAGATCGCGCCGCCGATGGTGTTGCGACCAAAGAGCGTGCCCTGCGGACCCTTGAGGACTTCGACGCGCTCCACGTCGGGCAGGTCCTGGTTCGCACCAACCGAGCGGGCGAGGTACACGCCGTCGAGATAGATGCCCACGCCCGGATCGATGTTGAACGCGAAGTCGTTCGCGCCGATGCCGCGGATATAGGCCGAAAGGACCTGGCTCGAACCCGAGAACGGGGTGCCGGCGTCCAGCGTGACGTTGGGCGAGATGTTCGAAAGAGCAGCGACGCTTGAAACGGCGCGCTCCTGCAGCGCGGTCGCGGTGAAGGCCGAAATGGAGATCGGCACGTTCTGCACGTTTTCAGCGCGCTTCTGGGCGGTGACGACGATTTCCTCGATGCCGCCCGACGGGGCAGCTTGCGCCTGGGCGTCTGCCTGAGGGGCCGTCTGCGCCAGTGCCGGCGTGGCCAACGCGGCCGCCAGAACGGCAAGTGATACCGATGCAATTTTCATGAAGTACTCTCCCTGTTATTCACCGTCTTTGCCTGCTCCGCTCGCTGGCGGACAGACGTGTGATTGCGTGTTTCTACAATGAACCCGCCGCAGCCGCTTGCACTGGCGCGCAAGCAATCAGGACAGATGCGCAAACTGCCCTATTTCCGGCGCCATTCACGCGGCGGCACGCCAAACCGCTGGCGGAAGGCCCGCGCGAAATAGGCGCTGTCGTTGAAGCCGAGCTCGAAGGCGATTTCGGTGATGCTGGCCCCGGGCGCAGCGCTCAGGCGCTCGGCCGCACGGGCAAGCCGCCGCTCAAGAATATAAGCGCTCGGCGTGGTGCCCATGCCGGCAAACAGGTTCTGGATCGTGCGGACTGAGGCATTGCAGGCCGATGCCAGGCTGAGCGTGCGCAGCGCGGGATCGGCCAGCTGCGCCTCGACGATGCCCAGCACGCGGCGGCGCAGCGCGCTGTCCGCCATGGGCGCATCGGGCTTGGCAGCTCCGCGAATGGCCAGCGCGACGAGATCGTAGAAGACCTGGCTAACGCCCTCCTGCCAATCGGTATCGGCAAAGCCCTGCTGGCTCTGGCGCCAGAGCGAGAGCAGGAAATCGTGGAACACCCGCGCGCCGGGTGTCGCCCCGCTCATGCGCTGGCGCAAGGCATCGTCGATGCCGGGGAAGCGTTCGGCGAGCGGCGCGCGCGGGAATTCGACGACGAGCAGTTCGTGCGCCGCCAGATCGATCGCATAGGCTTCGTGCGGCGAGCCGATGACGAAATCACCCGCGCCGAGCGCGGTTTCGGTCCGGCCCTGGCGGTGCAAGCTCGAGCCCCGGCACTGCAGATGGAGAATGAGCCGCTCGTCATCGGTGTAGCGCGGATCGCGGCCGACGAACGAGGCGGTCGAGCGCGGGCGGATCATCGCCAGATCGCCGACCTGCCAAGTCCACATCTCGCCGGTAAAGTCCTCAGTCGCGCTCTTGACGTAGGTGCCGCTGTAGACGCGGTCGACCAGTTCGTTCCAGAACGCGAGGCGTTCGGGGGGAGCAATTCCGTCGGTGGCGAATTTCTGCACTGCTGTCATGGAAGGCGCATCCTTTGCAGCAAGGTCAGGCGGGAACGGGAACAGGCGCGCGCCGGGCAACGACGCGCGGGGCGGATTCGACAAGGCCCATCGCGCAGATGCCGGCGAGCACGGTGAGCACGAGCATGAGCCAGAGCGCGGCGGAGAGCCCGTAGCTGTCGGCCAGCGCGCCGGCGAAGAACGGGCTGAGCACGCCGCCGAGCACTTCGCCGGTCCCCATCACGACGCCCGTAAGCGTCGCAGTGAGGCGCGGATCGACGGATTCCGAAGGGATCGTCGCCATGAACATCGGGAACAGGCCGTTGAGCCCCCACCCGAAGAAGAAGATCACCGCCAGAACCCAGGGCGAGCCGGTGTAGTAGAGCCCGCCGAGCGGGAGGATCACGCCGAGGAAAGCAAACCCGATCATCACCGGACGGCGGCCGATGGCATCCGAAATGGCCGGCACCACGAAGCTGCCGAGACCGGCCGAAAGCCCAAGCGTCGCCATGAGCCAGCCCATCGTCTCCGGCGCGAAGCCGCGCACTTTGGTAAGGTAGAGCGGCATGAAGGCCCAGCACACCACGAGGTAGGAGACGAGCAGCACCGAGATCACTGCGCAAAGCACGACATTGCGGTGGCGGAACGCCTCGCCGAGCGGAACTTTGGGCTGCGCGGCATCATGGGTCTCGGCAGGCGGTTCACGCAAGGTGAACCAGATCAGCACTGCGGTGATCATGCCGGGAGCGGCAGCAAGGTAAAAGCCCTCGCGCCAGCCATAGGCGGCCGCAACCGGCACCAGCAGCAACGGCGCAAGGCCAGAGCCGAGCAGATTGGAGCCTAGGTTCTGCGCAACGCCCATCGCCATGCCGCGCCGTTCGGGTGCGACTTCGCTGACGATCATAGAGTGGCTGACCGGCATGACGCCGCCTTCCGCCGCGCCCATCAGCAGGCGCGCGCCAAGCAGCATGAAGAACGAGGAGGCAAGGCCCGAGGCAAACGAGCACAGGCAGAAGGCCAGCGTCGCGACGACGACCACGGGCTTTTTCGATCCCAGCTTGTCTGAAATGCGCCCGACCGCAAGGCCCGACAGCGCCCAGGTCAGCGATAGCGCCGAACTGAACATGCCGACTTGCGTGTTTGAAAGGTGCAGATCAGGCTGCACATAGGGCATGAGGAAGTTGAGCGCGTTGCGATCAAAGAACAGGATGCCGAAATTGAGGCTGAGCAGCCCCACGACCCAGGCCTGATAGGCCCCGCCGCGGCGCTGCGCGGGGTCAACGCTTGATGTCATAGCCACGCTGCTCACAGGAAAGGCCTCACGGGATCGGTATGGCCGTCCCAGTCCCGCGCCGCCTGCCACTGCGCGGTGAACAGCATGTTCATGCCTTCGGTTGCCGGGATCAGCTCAAGGAAGCCGGGCGCTGCCTGATCGGCGCTTTCGAGATAGGCAACCGAGCCTCCGGTGGGCACCGGGGCGCGAAAAGCCAGCGTATAGCCGCGCGCGAGATAGTCCGGCAGCGCGGCGTCGACATCGGTGAAGGCTATGCCGAAGTGGTGAAAGCCGTAGCCGCGCGCCAGCACCGTCTCGCGATAGACTGAGGGTTCGTCGTCGAGCGGCTGGATCAGCTCGATCTGCATGTGCCCGGCAAAGCCCATCGCGATCGCCACATCGGCGGTTGCGCGCTGGCCGCGATAGACCTGCCCCTCGCCGAGGAAGTGGTCGAGCAGGAAGAAAGGACCCGCCCCGCAATCGCGCTGGAAATGAGTGATAGCGGCATGGATATCAGCCACCACGAACGCGGTTTGCACCACGCCCCCGATGCGCTGTCCAAAACCCAGTGCCTGCACCATGCCTACCTGTCCCCTGCCCTCGTGCCCGCCGTTTGTCCGACTGTGGCTGTTTTGGTTCGGGCCATGCGGCCCCCCCATTATCAAATCGTGATCACGACCTTGCCGAACAGCGCGCCGGAGGTCTGGTAGCGATAGGCATCGAGCGCCTCCTCGATCGTGAAAGTGCGGTCGACCACCGGCTTGATCGAGTGCGCGTCGATGAAGGCGTTGAGGCGGCTCGCCATGCCGCGCGAGCCGACGAAGATGCCGCGGATGCTGCCGCCCTTGAACATGAGCGCGTGCGGATTGGTATCGCCCTCGCGCGTCAGCACCCCGATCAGCGCGATCTCGCCGCCGAAACCGACCGCGGCGATGCTCTGCTTGAGCGTTCCCGCACCCCCGACTTCGACCACATGATCAACCCCGCCGCCGGCCAGGTTTGCTGCCGCCACGCCCCATTCCGGCACGGAGCGGTAGTTGATCGTCCGATCCGCGCCCAGAGCCACCGCGCGGGCGAGCTTTTCATCGGAGGAACTCGTGGCGATGACCTGCGCGCCGGCTGCCTTGGCGATCTGCAGTGCAAGCAGTGAAACGCCGCCGGTGCCAAGGACCAGCACGCTTTCGCCGGGGCGGACCGGATGAGGCCCTTCCATCAGCGCGTTCCACGCGGTGACACCGGCGCAAGGCAGGCAGGCGGCTTCCTCGAACGAGAGACTTGCCGCAATCGGCACGACGCCGTGTTCGGGGAGGACCACCAGATCCTGCAGCATGCCGGTAGCAGGCGGCGCGCCCAGCGCGGGGCCTGCACCGGGATTGGGCGGGCCATCGAGCCAGTTCTGGAAGAACGTGCCCGCCACGCGGTCGCCGGGTTTGACCGAAGTCACCCCCTCGCCGACCGCGACGACCTCACCCGCACCGTCCGACAGCGGTACAGTATCTGTTGCGACCGTGCCGCCCATGTAGAAACCGAGCGGAATGATCTGATCGCGGAAATTGAGCGAGCAGGCGCGCACGCGCACCAGAACTTCGCCGGGACCAGCCTGCGGTTCGGGCGCGTCGCGCAGCGTCATGTCGTCAAGCGACGTCGCGCCCGCCCGGATCACCCATTGCCGCATGGTTTCCTGTTCCCCTCAATCCTCAGGAGACAAGTCTCGCACAGGCGGAGACCGATTTAATCAGCAAGACAAACGGATTTCATCTGGTGCAATCATTCGGGCGCAGTTTGCCGGCAGTCTGGTCAGATCCCCGAAGCGCCCTTGCCCGGGGCAGCCGACTGCGCCGCCACCGCGCGGCCGACCGCCTGCGCGGTCTGGTGGAGCGCTTCGAGATGTCGCAGCATGACCCCCTCATCGGTACCGCGTTTGGCCGGCCAGGTCAGGTTGATCGTCGCGATCGGGGCGCCGCCGACCATGATCGGAACCGCCATTGACCGGCGCCCGTCGCGCAGCACGAGCTGCTTGGATCGATCCGGCCAGGGGTGCATCGGCTCGCGCAGGGCATACCCGCGCTCGCGTGTTTCCTTGAGGATGGCGCGCAGGTCCTCCTCCGAACCGGGCGAAGCATCTCGCGGCCTCAGCCGCGCAATGATCGCATCGCGCTCGTTCTCGTCGCAGGCGGCAAGATAGGCGCGGCCTGTGGCGGTATGGATATAGGACAGCTTGACGCCGACCGGCCCGAGAATCGCCGAATCGAGGCGAAAAAGCGGGCTGTTCGTCTCGAGAATCTCCATGTGGTCGAGGCGCGGCACACTGAGCACCGAAGGCCAGGCGACCTTCGTCGAGAGCGCCTTCATGTAGGGCGAAGCGATTTCGGCGATCTGCTCGACCGCGCTTCCAGCGGCGCGCGCGGCGGCGCCAAGGTGCGGGAGATAGGCACCATCGGCAAGGCGCTGCCAGATGAGGCCCTTGCGCCCCAGCGTCAGCAACATGCGCAGCAAAGTGGCCTTGGGCAGGTTCAGCGCCTGGTGCAACTCATGCAGGCTGACCGCGCGCCGGGCCTGCACCTCGAGCAACACGTCGAGCCCGCGCTCCAGCGCGCGCACTGTCTTTACCTTGCGTTCCAGCATCATCCCGTCCCGGTGGTGTTGGCACCTGACGGCGCCGAGGCTCCGTCAGTGCGTTTCACCTTATGGAACGCTTGCATTGCATAGCGGCGTGCAAAGTCAACTGCGATGTCGCACTCTTGAAGGGAGGGAAACGAGGATAGCCATGGCCGACACCGCTGCATTGCCCGGCGTCCTGCTCATCGTGACGCAGGATACCAAGGAAGAAGAAGCCCGTTTTGTCCGCGCTGTGCTGGAAGCGGCGGGGGTACGTGTGGTCCATCTCGATCCCAGCGTGCGCCGCACAGTGGGCGGCGCGGAGATTTCACCTGAAGATGTCGCTGCCGCTGCGGGCATGACCATCGAAGAGGTCCGCGCGCTCGGCCATGAAGGCAAATGCCAAGACGCGATGATCCGCGGTGCGATCGCCGCGGCCCATGCGTGGAATTCGAAGGACCCGATCTCCGGCATTCTCGCAGTGGGTGGCTCGATGGGCTCGGCGCTGGCCGGCGCATTGATGCAGAGCTTCCCGTTCGGCCTCCCGCGCCTCATTGTCTCGACGATGGCCTCCGGGTTTACCAAGCCCTACATGGGCGTGCAGGACATCGCGATGATGAACGCGGTGACCGATATCTCGGGCCTGAACTCGATCAGCCGCGACGTGTTCCGCAATGCCGCCAATGCGGTCGCGGGCATGGCGAAGGGCTATGACCCCACCAAGGCGGCGGAACGCCCGCTTGTGCTCATCACCACGCTCGGCACCACCGAGGCTAGCGTGCGCCGCATTCGCGAGGCGCTGGAGAGCGACGGCTGCGAGGTCATGGTCTTCCACTCCTCGGGCGCGGGCGGGCCAACGCTCGACGGGCTGGCGGCGGGCAAGGATGTCGCGCTCGTGCTCGATCTCTCGCAGACCGAGATCATCGACCATATCTTCGGCGGGCTTGCCGATACCGGCCCGGACCGCGGCCGCGCCGCCCTTCTCAAGGGCATCCCGACGATCCTCGCGCCCGGCAATGCCGATTTCATCATCGGCGGACCGATCGACATATCGCGCGAACAGTTCCCGGGGCGCCGCTATCATGAGCACAACCCGCAGCTGACCGCCGTGCGCACGACGTTCGAGGATCTCAAGAAGCTCGCCGACCACCTTGCCGCCAATGTGCGCGACGCCAAGGGGCCGGTACGTGTCTTTACCCCGCTTCATGGCTTTTCCAACCATGACAGCCCGGCCGGGCACCTCATGGACCCGAGCGTGCCGCCGCCCTTTGCCGCCTACTTGCGCGAGGTGATGCCCGCCGAAGTGCCGGTGACCGCAATCGATGCGCACTTCAACGATACCGCGTTCTCCGACGCGATCATCGCCGCCGCGCGCGAGCTTCTTGCAGGCAAGGCATGAGCGACGATCTGCCCTTGAATGCCGAGGATATCGCCGAGATCGCGGCGATCATCGAGGCTTCACCGTACCGCGAGCTCGATCTTTCGACCCGCCGCTTCCGCCTGCGCCTCGCGCGCGCTGACGGGGCGGAAACGGGTCTGACGCAGGAGTGGCAATGGGCCGGCAGCGGGCCCGAGGCTGTGGTCACTGCCGAGGCCGAACATGCCGCCGATCCCGATGCCGTGGCAGCGCCGCTTCCGGGTACGTTCTATCACGCACCCCAGCCCGGTGCACCGCCCTTCGTGACGGTGGGCGACGAGGTCGGGCCCGAGACCGTGGTCGGCATCGTCGAGACGATGAAGCTCATGAACCCGGTCCACGCCGGGCTCGCCGGCACGGTTGCCGAAGTGCTCGCGCCCAACGCCACCATGGTGGCAAAGGGCCAGCCACTGTTCCGGCTCGCCTGAGCGCCAGGCAGGAAAGCACAACATGATACGCCGCCTGTTCATTGCCAATCGCGGCGAGATCGCCTTGCGCGTGATCCGCACCGCGCAAGCCATGGGGATCACCACGGTGCTCGGCGTGTCCAGCGCCGATGCTGCCTCGCTGCCCGCGCTGATGGCGGACGAGACTGTGCTCTTGGGCCCCGGTCCATCCTCGCAAAGCTATCTCGCCATCGACAAGGTCGTGGCGGCGATGGTCTCGGCGGACTGCGACGCGGTCCATCCGGGCTACGGGTTCCTTTCGGAAAACGCCGCATTCGCGCGCGCTGTGGCGGACGCGGGCATTCGCTTCGTCGGACCTGATATCAAGACCCTCGAAGGCATGGGTGACAAGCTCGCCGCTCGAGCGCTTGCGCTGGAAGCCGGGCTGCCGGTGCTCCCCGGGGGCGAGGCGGCAACGCGCGAGGCAGTCCATGCCCGAGCGGCCGAGATCGGCTATCCGCTGCTGCTCAAGGCCGTTGCGGGCGGCGGCGGCAAAGGTATGCGCCGCGTGGACCGCGCTGAAGACCTCGATACCGTGCTCGATATGGCGCAGGCCGAAGCCCAGGCGGCCTTTGGCAACAGCGCTGTCTACGTCGAACGCTTCGTCGCCAAAGGGCGGCATGTTGAAGTCCAGCTGCTCGGCGATGGTACGCACGCCATCCATCTCGGCACGCGCGACTGCTCGATCCAGCGGCGCTTCCAGAAGCTGGTCGAGGAGGCCCCTGCCCCCGCCATGCCCGAAGCGGCGCGTGCCGGCATCGAGGATGCGGCGGTGCGTCTTGCCCGCCACATCGGCTATCGCGGCGCAGGTACGGCAGAGTTCCTCGTCGATGCGACCGATTTCTCGTTCTACTTTCTCGAGCTCAATGCCCGCATCCAGGTCGAGCATCCGGTGACCGAGGCGATCACCGGGGTCGATCTTGTCGAGCAGCAGTTGCTGGTGGCCTCCGGCAAGCCGCTTGCGTTGACGCAGGCCATGGTGCGGCCCTTCGGCCATGCCATCGAAGTGCGCATCAATGCCGAGGACCCTTCGGCCGACTTCCGGCCAGCGCCGGGCCGGATCACGCGGGCGGCCTGGCCTGCAGGAACCGGCGTTCGCGTCGATACCCATATATCGGCAGGCGGCGAGGTTCCGCCGTTCTATGATTCGCTGCTTGGCAAGCTGATCGTCCACGCGCCGAGCCGCGAGGAAGCGGTCGCGCGGCTCAAGGCAGCGCTGGCCGGCATCCGGATTGAAGGCGTGCCGACCACTGCCGGGCTCCACGCCCGAATTGCCGCTGATCCGCGCTTTGCTCTTGGCGGCGTAGACACCGGATTTCTGACAGGACTTGCCGAATGACAACGCTCAGGCTGGTCGATGTGACCATGCGCGATGGCAACCAGAGCCTGTGGGGCGCCACCGGGCTCCACACCGCGCACATGCTGCAGGCCGCGGCGCTTACCGAGGCTTGCGGCTTTCGCGCCATCGATTTCACCTCGTCGAGCCACATGGCGGTGGCGGTTCGCTATTTCCGCAACAACCCGTGGGAACGGCTGCGTCGCATGGCCGCTGCCATGCCGACCACACCGCTGCAGTTCATCACGACGGGTCTGCGCTTCATCGCCTGGCAGCAGGCGGACCCGGAGTTCATGCGGCTCGTCTACCGCGCCCTTCAGGTGAACGGCGTCGGGCGCTTCGTTCTGCTCGATCCGATGCACGAGGTGCCTGCGGTGATCGAGGCGGCGCGGCTGGTGAAGGAGGAAGGCGACGCGGAGGTGATGTGCGCGCTCACCTTCACCCTCTCCGAGTTCCACACCGATCAGTTCTATGCCGATTTCGCGCGCGCCGTGGGGCAAAGCCCTGACATCGACCTGTTCTACATAAAGGACCCGTCCGGCCTGCTTTCGCTCGACCGGGTGCGCACGCTGGTGCCTGCGGTCAAGGCGGCCATCGGCAACCGCCCGCTCGAAATCCACGCGCACACCACGATCGGGCAGGGCATGCTGTCGAGCCTCGAGGCCGCAAGGCTCGGTATCTCGGCCATCCATGTCGGTGTTGGGCCCGGCGGTGACGGCTCGTCGCTGCCTGAGGCGAACCGCATGCTGGCAAACCTCGAGGAGGCGGGTCACACCGTCGAGATCGACCGGACAGCACTCGCACGTCTGACCTCGTACTGGAACCGCGTCGCGCTTGCCGAAAACCTGCCCTCGGGCCGGCCGCAGAACTTCGACGCCAGCTTCCTGCGCCACCAGATCGCCGGCGGCGTAATGACGACCACGGCGCGCCAGCTCGACGAACTCGGGCTCTCGCACCGCCTGCCCGACGTGATCGCCGAGACCGAGCAAGTCCGCGCCGAGCTCGGCTACCCGATCATGGTCACCCCCTTCCCGCAGATGGTCATGAGCCAGGCGCTGTTCAACGTGATCGGCGAGCGGCGTTATGCGCATGTATCGGACCAGGTGATCCGCTACTGCCTTGGCAAGTTCGGCAAGCCGACCTCGCCGATCGACCGCCAGGTACTGGCCGTGATTCAGGACCGGCCGCGCGCGCGCGAGCTTGAGAACGAGCCCACCTTCCCCGCGCTCGGCGATCTCAGGCGCCAATTCGGCTATGCCATGCCCGACGAGGAGTTTCTGCTGCGCGCGGTCATGCCGCCCGAACAGGTCGATGCCATGCTGGCGACCGGCCCATCGCGCGCAACCTACACGCCCGAGGCCGCGCCGATCATCGCGCTGCTCAAGAAGCTCGCGGCCAAACCCACAGCGCGGGACCTTGTGATTGAACGCGGTTCATTCCGCCTTGCCCTTCATGCCGGAGCCAGCCTGTGACGATTGACAACGAAGCCCGCGCGCGTCTTCGCGACGCTGCCGGGTACATTTTCGACATGGATGGCACCATCGCCCTGGGTGACGCGCAAAGCGGCGGGCATAATGCCCTGCCCCATGCGATTGCCCTGCTTGAAGCGCTCAAGGCGCGCGGCACGCCCTTTGTCGTCTACACCAACGGGACAGCCAAGCCGCCCGCCGCCTACGCGGCTTCGCTCCGCAAGGCTGGCTTTCCGGTCGAGGACGGCCAGATGCTGACACCTTCCTCCTCCACCGCAAACTGGCTGAAGCGCACCGGCATTGGTAAAGTGCGGGTGCTCGGAAATCTCGGTTGCCGCGCTCCGCTTGATGATGCTGGGCTTGACGTCATCGGCCCGGATGAAGCGGCGGAAGGCGTTGAGGCGGTCTATACCGGCTGGTTCCGCGAGTTCGATTTTCCCGCGCTGGAAGCTGCCTGTGATTCCCTTTGGAAGGGCGCAAGGCTGCTGACGGCGAGCAACGTCCCCTTTTTCGCCACCGCCAATGGCCGCGCCATCGGCGCGAGCTATCCGATCAACGCGATGCTTACCGCCATGACCGGCAAGCGCCCGCGCATTCTCGGCAAGCCATCACGCGTCGCCTTCGATACCGCGCGGCTCCTCATGGGCCTGCCGCGCAGTGCTGCAAAGCAGATGGTTGTCGTCGGCGATGATCCCGCGCTCGAAATGCGCATGGCCAATGCCGTGGGGGCACTTTCGGTAGGCATGGCGACGGGGATCATGGCCGGGGACGCTGCCTTGCCAGAGCGAGACCGCCCGGCTGTGCTCCTCCAGAGCCTGGAGCCTCTGTTGGGCGTGCTCTAGCGCCGCCTCGCGGTGGGCGCGTGGAAATCTGCCGGTTTGCCCGTGACCCAGACGAGGAATTTCGCCACCGCCGGGTGAATGCGAAGCTGCGCCAGGTCGGCACCGCAGCGTGCCAGTTCGCCATTGCTGAAGTTCGCATGGATCGTGCGGTGGCAGATCGGATGAAGCGCCACCGTCACGCGCCCGTCCCGGCTCTTGGGCACGGGATGGTGCCATTCGGTCCGGGCTCCGAGCGGCCTTTCGCACAGCCAGCAGGTCGCCCCTTCACCGCCGCCGGTCATTCGGTGCCCTGCGGCTCGTCGGTCACGCGGCCAGCGCGCCACAGATAAAGCCCTGCTGCGATTATGATCCCTGCCCCCGCGAGCGCCGTCGCATCGGGGTATTCCCCGAACAGCAGCCAGCCATAGAAGCCCGCCATCAGCAGCTGGAAATACGTCATCGGCGCAACGGTGGCTGCGCCTGCGCGCGATGTCGCCATGTAAATCAAAGCGTGGGCCGAACTGCCGCTGACCGCGATCATCGCGCTCTTGACCAGGACGCTCCACGGCGGCGGCCCCACATGAAGCATGGGAATACCGCTGAAATGCCCGACGAGGGTGAACAGCACGAGGAACAGCGTCGCGAAGATCGCAACATTGACCTGCATCGCCAGCGCCGAGCCGCGCCCCAGCACCGCCCGGTTGCCGATGATCAGCAGCGCCATGCCGACCGCGGCGAAGAGCGGCAACATCGCCGCCGCGCCGATCACCACGAAATTGGGGCGAAGCACGATCAGCACGCCGGCAAACGCAACCAAGCTGGCGACCCAGGTCTCGCGGCGCATCGGCTCGCCGATCAGCGCCGCGGCAAGCAGGGCGGTCACGATCGGGCTGGTGAAGGAAATCGCGGTCGCCTCGGCAATCGGCATGATCTGCACCGCGGTGAAAAACATCGTCGCCGAGAACGCGACGCCAAAGCCGCGCGCCGCGTGCCAGCCCATGCGCTCCATGCGAAAGCCCGCCCAGCCTTCGCGCGCATAGAGGAGGGCGCCCAGCCCCAGCAGGCCGATCACATAGCGCAGCGCGCCGATGGCCGGCCCGGGCCACTGCCCGGCCATCGACTTGACCAGCACGTCGCCGCTCGAAAGCAGCGCAAAGCCGCCGAGCGCCAGCAGCAGTCCGTCTCTCGCACGATTGCGCAAATACCCCTCCGGCCGGTCACCTCTCGATTGCCACTTTGCGGCAGTTCCCTATGTGCGCAAGCTCGATACTGGCCATGTTGCATTATCGGTGCCATGGGATTGCGACAGACAGCGGGTTAAGGCTTCTTTACGGCTTGTTTACCAAGCTTTGCGTAAGGATCGGCCAGTGGCAGGAGGCAGATTGATGCTCGATCAAGTGCCGGGGCGAGAAGCTGCAGGCGCGGTGCATGGGCCGGCGCTCTCCGTTGTCGTGCCCTGCTACAACGAGGCTGAGGGCCTTGCTGAACTGCACCGCCGGGTTGTGGCGGCCGTTGTTCCCCACTTCGGCGACGATTTCGAGATCGTGCTCGTCAACGACGGTTCGCGCGATGGAACCTGGGCCGGGATGGTCGCGCTGTCCGACGCCGATCCGCGCGTCCTGTGCGTCAACCTGGCGCGCAATCATGGCCACCAGCTTGCGCTGACCGCCGGCCTTGCCCAGGCGGCGGGCGAGCTCATCTTCATTCTCGATGCCGATCTGCAAGACCCCCCGGAGCTGATCGGCCCGATGCTCGAGCTGGTCCGTGCGGGCAACGATGTGGTCTATGGCCAGCGCCGCAAGCGCAAGGGCGAGACCGCGTTCAAGCGCGCAACGGCTTCGGCGTTCTACCGCCTGCTTGACCGGCTGGTCGATGTGGAGATCCCGCGCGATACCGGCGATTTCCGCCTGATGACGCGGCGTGTGCTCAATGTGCTGCAGGCCATGCCAGAACGCTACCGCTTCGTGCGCGGAATGGTCAGCTGGGTCGGCTTCAAGCAGGCCCCCCTGCCCTACGATCGCGACGCGCGTTTTGCCGGCGAGACGAAGTATCCGCTCCACAAGATGATTTCCTTCGCGATCGACGCGATCACCAGCTTCTCGGTCGCCCCCTTGCGGATCGCATCGTGGATGGGCGTCTGTGCGGGGTTCGGCGCCTTGCTGATGCTGGGTTATGTGCTTGGCGCCTGGGTCATGGGCTATGCCATCAGCGGCTGGACCTCGACGCTGGCAATCATCCTCGTGCTTGGCTCCACCCAGCTCATGATCCTTGGCATCATGGGCGAATATCTTGGCCGGATGTACATGGAAGCCAAGCGCCGCCCGCTTTACATCATCGACGAGGTCCACGGGGTGCGCAGCGCGCGCCATGCGGTCCACCTACTGCACGTCCACCAGCTTCAGGATACGATCAAGGAGCGGATCAATGGGTGAGGCACTCACCGCCGCGACCACAGCCGAATTCGACGAAGTTGCGCAGGACTACCGCGCGCAGCACGCGCATTCGACCGGCGTATCGGTAGAGGCGCTCGACTATTTCGCCAGCTACAAGATCGAGTACGTGCAGCAGCTCTGGCGTGAACGGGGACGCCGGCCGCGCGTCATCATGGATTTTGGCTCCGGGATCGGCAACGCGCTCGCCCCGATGCACGAGGCTTTCCCCGAGGCCGAAATCATCGCGCTCGACGTATCGCGCGCCAGCCTCGATCTGGTCGATGCGCAGGCCATACCCAGGGTGCGCACGCTCGCCTATGATGGCCTCAAAATCCCGCTACCCGAAGCAAGCCTCGACTGCGTGTTCATCGCCTGCGTGTTCCACCACATCCCTGCCGAACACCATGTGGCGCTTCTCAAGGAACTGCGCCGCGTGCTGCGGCCCGATGGCATGCTCGTGCTGTTCGAACACAATCCGCTCAACCCCATGACCCGCCTGGCCGTCGCGCGCTGCGAGTTCGACCGCGATGCCGTGCTGATCGGTGCGGCCGAGATGCGCCGCCGCCTTCAGGCTGGCGGTTTCATTCGGACCGAGCGCCGCTTCTGCTTGTTCTTCCCGCCGGTGTTGGCGCTGCTGCGTCCGCTGGAACGCTTCCTGGGCTGGCTACCGCTGGGCGCGCAGTACCACCTCGTGGGCAGCTGAATGCCCGAGGTTCCGCCCGCTTCCGGTTCCGACGGGCGCCGTGCCCCCATGTTCCCCCCGATCCTCCGCTTTGCCATCACCGGCGTGGGCAATTCGGTGATCGGGTTTGCGGTGCTGCTACTCGCGCTCAAATCAGGCTTCGGCGATATCGCAGCCAACCTCACGGGGTTCATGGTCGGCCTGACCGTGAGCTTCGTGGCGAACCGGCAATGGACTTTCGCCGTCAGGGGACGTGTCCGACCCGGCGAGATAGCCCGGTATCTTGCCGGGTTCGCAGCGGCGTGGTGCCTGAATATCGCGGTGGTGACGATCGGGATCCGAGCCGGATATGCGGGATCGCCGCTCATCCACCTCGCCGGGATCGCGACCTATTCACTGGCTTTCTTCGTGATCTCGAAGCGCTTCGTCTTTGCGCGCCCATAATGACCAGCAAGAGCGCGACGCAAAAACGCGGCATTCCTGCCCGTCGTGTCGGGCCAGTAACGGTATGCTAACCATGATTTGCTTTTCATCGGGGATGAATTGGGGCGGAGCCTGAGCGCATCATGACTGCTTTACCTCAAGATACCGCGGGAGGCGCGGGAGGAGCCGATACGCCCGGACCGGCGCGGCCTTCTGCCAAGAGCGGGTTGCTGCGGTTCGTCATCCTTGCGGCTGCCATCGCTTTCATCCAGGCCCTCACCTTCAGGGCGATTACCGGGGTCACGGCCTTCCTGCTCCATCGGCAGGATCGC
The DNA here is from genome assembly GCF_037133355.1 of Novosphingobium sp. Classification (GTDB taxonomy): domain Bacteria; phylum Pseudomonadota; class Alphaproteobacteria; order Sphingomonadales; family Sphingomonadaceae; genus Novosphingobium. Next base: position 29,561 of record NZ_JBAXOI010000004.1, read on the forward strand.
TGGCTGCTGCTGGTCGCTGCCGGTCTCGTCCTCCTGGCGTGTATCCGGCCAGGCGAGCGACTGCGCCTGCCCGCGGTAGAGCGCCGGACCTGGCTGGCCGCCGCACTGGGCCTGTTGGTGGTGTCGGCCGCCGGGCATTTCCTGATCCTCAGCGGCTATGACCTCAGCCGCGATGAGCAGATGGCGACCTTCGATGCCACCGTTTTCGGGCAAGGGCACCTTGTTGCGACTGTGCCCGCGTTCTGGCGCGATCATTCGGATGTGCTCAACACGCTGTTTCTCTATCCGGCGCAGCCGCGCGGCGGGTGGATATCGGCCTATCTGCCCCTCAACGCAGCGTTTCGGGCCTTGCTTGGCCTGATCGGGGCGCCGTGGCTGGCGGGGCCGCTGATGACGACGCTGGGGGCCTTGGCCCTGTTCGGCTGTGTCAGACGCCTGTGGCCCGATGACCGCGAGGCCGCCTTCATCGCGCTCGTGCTCTATGCCGGCTCGGCGCAGGTGCTGTTTGCCGGCATGACGAGCTATGCGATGCCGGGCCATCTGGCGCTCAACTTGTGCTGGTTGTGGCTGTTCCTGCGCCGCACCACCTTGTCAGACCTGGCCGCACTCGCGGTCGGGTTCGTCACCACAGGGCTCCACCAACCCCTGATGCACCCAATGTTTGTAGCGCCGTTCATGCTCTTGCTGCTGGCGAAGCGGCAGTGGCGCCGTGCCGCGCTCTATATCGCCGGCTATGCCGTGATCAGCGTTTTCTGGTTTTGGTGGCCGAACTATGTCTGGACGCTGGTGCAGGTCGATCCGCACGCGATGCGCCCGGAAGGGGTCGACTACTTCACACGCCTTGTCAGCACCTTGCGCGATCGCGATCCGCTGGGGCTGCCCATGATGGTCGCCAATGGCCTGCGCTTCATCGCGTGGCAGCATCTGCTGCTGGTCCCGCTCATGCTTGCAGGCGCGCGCCGATACCGCAGCGATCCCATGGTCGCGGCCCTCGCCGGCGGGCTGGTGCTGACCGTCCTCACCATGGCCGTGCTGCTGCCAAACCAGGGCCACGGCTTCGGCTATCGCTATGTTCACGGGCTGATCGGCAATGGCATCCTGCTGGCAATCTACGGCTGGAAGACGCTGGGGGGCCAGACCGGCCAGTGGCGCACTCTGCTGGTGCGCACGACGGCAGCGGGCGTGCTGGTCGTGCTGCCAGTGCAGGCGATGATGGCGCATGACTTCTACGCAGCCTCGGCAGTGGTGTCCGCCCGGCTTGCCAGCGTCGATGCCGACTATGTCGTCGTGGGGCGCAAGGACGTGCCGACAGCGGTCGATACCGTGCACAATCCGCCCTATCTCACCGGCAGGCCCCTGCGGTTGCTGCGCGACGAGCTGAACGCGGGCACGATCGCCGCGCTTTGCGCAGGCCACCCGACCGTGGTTCTGGCCAGCAATACGCTGGTCGAGCCGCTGGGGGCCTATTACGGCTTCGGTCCGCCCGTGGCCAATTTTCTGAATGCCGATATTGCCCCGCGCCTCGTCAGCGCTGGATGCAAGGTCAGGAGCGCCGAGTAAGCGCCTGGCCAACAGACTCAAGGCGCGCTGCGAAACCGGCCCACGAATAGTGACGCTGGCTATAGTCAATCACCGCTTGGCGTGATGCCTCCGACCGCGCTTCATTCTCGTTTACGACCCGGGCAACCCGTGCGGCGCTGCCAGCGACATCCTGCAGGTCGATCTCCACCCCTTGCAGCCACGCACTGGCGGCAGGATCGGCGCGGGCGCTTTCCTCACCGCAGATAACAGTGAGTCCGACGGCGAGCGCTTCCTGAATGACCAGCGGATAGCCTTCGCCGACACTCGGCAGAAGCAGGCAGTCAGCGCTGCGGAACAGCGCGGCGATGCGTTCGGGCGGCAGTGCGCCCAGCACGTGAACGTTGGGCAGGTCCCAGCGGCACGGGTCGATCGGCCCGGCGCCGGCAAGCGCGAACTGGATATCCGGACTCTGGCGCGCGACCGCCTGCAGGATCGACAGGCCCTTCTTTTCAACAAAGCGGCCGACAAACGCCACCATCAGGCCGCTGGCAGGCAAGTTGAAGACAGACCGCTCCGCCTGACCCGGATGAAAGACGCCGGTATCCACGCCATTGAACTGCAGCAGCGGCGGCCGCTTCATGCGCAGCTGCCCGAAGAACTGGCGGACTGTGTCGCTGATGAACACCACCTGGTCGGCCCCGCGCAACATAGGCCGGGTCACGAGACGATTGGCCAGCGCCATGACCCGCCGCATCCTCGCACTGGCAAACGCGATCTCCGCCACGTGCTGAACGAGGATCACCGGCTTGCGCTGCATCTTCGCGAACACCGCCGCGAGAATGGATGTGCAATAGAGCGCGTCGTGGACCACCACCATGTCGGCGGCCTTTGTCGCGGACCAAAGGCGCGCCATGCCGCGCGGTCCAGGGATGGGCATGGGCAGCCCGGTCAAGGCCTCGGTTGGATTGATGCAAGGCAGGGCCGCGATTGCCACGTCCTTGCCTGTGAGCGGGTCGTCGCCGGCACTCGCCGCCCAGCTGACAGCGTGGCCCCGCGCGGCAAGGTGGTTGCACATCTGCGCGGCAACGCGCTCAATGCCGCCGCCGTGGCCGGCATAGAAATGGGATACGACGAGAAAACGCATCCGCCGGCTGTCAGGCCGCCACGGGATCGAACCGCATGGTGGTTTCGAGCCGATTGGGAAACAGGGCCGCATGCAGCCCCTGCCGGTAGACTTGCGGGCTCGCAACCGCTCCGATCGTCCAACCGCTCTGATCGGCCAGATCCTGCCATTTACGGGCCGAAAGGTAGCGCGCCTGCACCATGCCGCCGAACGGGATGTTGCCCAGCGCATCCAGCACCGTCAGCCGCAGATCGTCGATCTTTCCGGTCGAAAGATGATCCTTGATGTAGAGCGGGCCGTTCACGACGCGGCGGATCTCGCGCAGCAAACCCGCGCGCTCGGCCTGCGGTACGTGATGCAGCACGTTGTTCAGCGTCGCTGCGTCGAAAGCTGCGTCTGCTACCGGGATCGTGCGACCGTCATAGCGCGTGGTGCGCACTTGCAGATCCGGGCAGAACCGGTCGACTACGTCGATCGCCTCGACTTGCCCGACAGGCAGAAGCCGCGACATCGCCTCGGCAATCACGCCCGTGCCGCCGCCGACATCAAGCAGGCGCTGCGGCCGTCCCTGCCACACTGCCCGCAGGCTGTTGAGCATCACGGTCTGGTAGTGCGGGACCTTGCGGCGGTACATCGGCAGGTGCGCCGAGAGGATCTTCTGCAGTTCAAGGGGTTCGATTTCGGCAAAAGTCATGAACCTGATCCTGTCGAAGCGAGCGGGCGGGCAATCGCCCACCGGGTCAAGATGAAGTTGATACCAACGGTGCACACGCTGGCCACGGGCGAGGCAATGACCATCGGCAAATGCAGCGCAACCCTCCAGAACCAGATGACAGGGATGGCAATTGCCACCGACGTCACCATGCCGACACTGTAGCGGCCAAGCCCGCCGAGCGACAGGGGCTGTCCAAACGTCAGCACCGAATGCCCGAAGTAACCAACCAGGGTTGCGACTGTGAATGAAATCGCGATGGCTGACCACAGCGGCATGCCAGCCCAGTCGGTCACGATCATCAAGGCATTGTGCACGGCCAGACACGTGCCGGAGATACCCAGAAAAGCAGTGCGGCTCCGGGTGATCATCCGGCAAGCCTTGCCTTGAGCCAGTAGACACAGGCATTGTCCATGCGGATATGCGCAGGCGTGATCCGGTCCTCGAGCATGGCCCTGAGATTCATGATGACCGAAAGTGTTCCGGCCAGCAGCGGGCCCACCACTGGCAGCTTGCGCATGACATAGGCGTACCCGGTGAGCCTCAGGAGCGTTGTCGTGGCGAGCGGCCCGACCAGCGCGTCGATCGTCTCGACGGCAAAGCCGCGCTGCTCGAGATCGCAGATCAGCCCGGTCCGCGTCCAGCGGCGGTGATCCTCGGGATGCGCATGATACAGCCAGGTGCCGTGCGTGGAGAGGAACAGCGTTCCATCGCTGCGCAGCAGTCGGCGAATTTCCGCGCAATAGGCGTCCAAGTCGCGCACATGCTCGAGGACCTGAACCGACAAGACGGCATCGCAGGAGTGGTCCTCGGCCTGAACGCGCCCGTCTGCGCCGATCTGCAGTTCGGCGTCGGGCCCAAGGTCAGCGCCCTTATAGACGACTCCCTTCGCCTCGATGACCTCGCGGTACGGCATCTGTCCGCAGCCGAAATCGACCACGACATCGCGGGGTTTCAGCGCACCGGCCACATCATGGCCGATCACGCGCGCAAGCTGGCGCAGGATCATCCAGTCGGTGTGCCAGATGCGCGGCCGCAGCCGGTCCGGAGTCATGCAGCAAGATCCTGCAGCGGCGGCGCCGCGATCACCGGCTCGGCCGGAACCGTCCGGGCGACAATCTGCGCCTTGTGACCGGCGATGATCGCCAGCAGGAACCCGCCCATCAAGGTCTGGCATCCGATCGCGCCAAGCGCCGCCGCCAGCGTGATCGGCAGCACCGAGGGCAAGGCGACATAGCCACCACTGGCCCAGTTGTAGCCGGTCAGCACAAAGCCCGCGCCCGACAGAACGAGCAGCCCCGCACCGGCCAGCAGCGCGGCCTCGAGCGTCAGCACCGAGCCGTAGCGCTTCAGGAGTGGCCGCATCTTGCGATACCCCTGATTGACCCCATGCAGGTGGGTCGCCAGCGCCATGATCAGGGCAAGATGGCCCAGCGCGGCCAGCGAGCCGCCGAGTATCACCCAGCTGTCGCCGAAATAGCCCTTGCCGGGCAACAGGCCCAACTGGTGGATTGTAGCGCCGCCGAGGATGGTCGCTGAAGCCAGCAGCGCCAGAACGGCAGGCAGGCCGAACGCCCAGGTCGGGCTGAGCATCACCAGATAGCGCAGATGGCGCCAGCCATCGCGCCAGGGGCGCAGATGCGGCGCACGGTCGCGCAGATCAGGTGACAGGGTTGCGGGAACCTCGTCGATGGCAAGACCCAGCAAGGAGGCCTTGATGACCATTTCGCTGGCAAATTCCATGCCGTCGCTGGTCAGGCCAAGCCGTTCATAGCTGTCCTTGCGAATGGCGCGCAGGCCGCAATGGGCATCGTTGATGCCGGACCGGAAAAACAGATTCAGGATGCCGGTAAGCAGCGGGTTGCCGATGTAGCGGTTCTTCCAGGGCATCGCACCCGGTGCGATCCCGCCCTTGAAGCGCGAGCCCATGCAGAGTTCCGCACCATCCAGGAGCTTGCCGATCATTTGCACCGCATCGGTGAAGTCGTAGCTGCCATCGCAGTCGCCCATGACCAGGAAGCGCCCGTAGGCGGCATTGAAGCCGCCGATCAGCGCCGCGCCATAGCCCTTGCGGGTCACATTCACCACGCGCGCACCAAGCGAAGCGGCCAGCGCCTGGCTGCCGTCGGTCGAGCCGTTGTCGGCAATCACGACTTCGCCTGCGAGACCATACTTGCGATGGATCTGGTCAAGCGCCGCAAGCGCGTTGGCCATGCAGTGATGGAGCGACTGCACTTCATTCAGGCATGGCATGACAATCGTCACGTCGAGCGGCAAAGCCTCCGCTTCAAACGCCCGTGCGACTTGCAATTCCATAGCACCCCCGAAAACGTCGCCAAATCGTTACTCATTGCTAGGGCAAAATGGTTAGCAACCGGTTAGCATGTCCTCCCGGGTGTCCCTTGACCGCTGCGGCGCGGTAGCCGGCCTGCGCACTCCAAGTTCTCGAGTGTGAGCGCTCCTATTTTCTTTCGGTCATGCGGTACTTGTCCCGGCTCGGGACTTCCTTCTGCGGTTGCCCTGGGGCACTTCCATCCATAGGCCCCGAAGAGACTGGCGGAAATACGTGGGTTTCATACGCTGAATGCCGCGCTTGGGCTGTTCGAATCCCGGTTTAGGAATTCCTGAAGGTTTCGGCGGTATTCACCACGCATCGGAAGATCGTGCTGACCATTATCAGTCCAAAGCTTTCGCGATGAGAACAGGGATTTCTGCATGAGCGCATTTGGCCGCAAGTCCGGAGTTGGCGGGGGCAGCACTGCCATGCGCCCCTCGTTCGGCGTGGCGCGTCCGATGAAGTCGGGCGAAGGCTCTGCCGCGCCGGTTCCGGTGCCGATGGGCGGTGAGCAGTTTCCGCCCCTGCCCGGCATGGATTCCGCCGATTCCGGTGGCAACAACAAGTCCGACGCTCTGACGCGTCTGGCTGACCGCGCGAATGGCGTGGCCGAACCCGGTTACCAGGCCGAGGGCTTCGAAGCCTCGGTTCACAAGATCAAGGAACAGGTGCTGCCGCGCCTGCTCGAGCGAGTCGATCCCGAAGCGGCCGCCACCCTGACCAAGGAAGAGCTTTCCGAGGAATTCCGCCCGATCATCATGGAAGTGCTGGCCGAGCTCAAGGTCACGCTCAACCGGCGCGAGCAGTTCGCGCTGGAAAAGGTGCTGATCGACGAGCTGCTCGGCTTTGGCCCGCTCGAAGAACTGCTCAACGACCCTGAGATCTCCGATATCATGGTCAATGGCCCCGAGCAGACCTACATCGAAAAGAAGGGCAAGCTGGTCATCGCCCCGATCCGATTCCGCGATGAAAGCCACTTGTTCCAGATCGCCCAGCGCATCGTGAACCAGGTCGGCCGCCGCGTCGACCAGACCACGCCGCTCGCCGACGCCCGCCTCAAGGACGGCAGCCGCGTCAACGTCATCGTGCCGCCGCTCAGCTTGCGCGGTACCGCGATCTCGATTCGTAAGTTTTCCGAGAAGCCGATCACGCTCGACATGCTTCGCGACTTCGGTTCGATGTCCGACAAGATGTGCACCGCGCTCAAGATCGCGGGCGCGTGCCGGATGAACGTGGTCATCTCGGGCGGTACGGGTTCGGGTAAGACCACGATGCTCAACGCCCTTTCAAAGATGATCGATCCGGGCGAGCGCGTGCTGACGATCGAAGACGCGGCCGAACTTCGCCTGCAGCAGCCGCACTGGCTGCCGCTCGAAACCCGCCCGCCCAACCTTGAAGGCCAGGGCGCGATCACCATCGGCGACCTTGTGAAGAACGCCCTGCGTATGCGACCTGACCGCATCATCCTGGGCGAAATTCGCGGCGCGGAGTGCTTCGACCTGCTCGCCGCGATGAACACCGGTCACGATGGTTCGATGTGTACGCTCCACGCCAACAGCCCGCGCGAATGCCTCGGCCGTATGGAAAACATGATCCTGATGGGCGACATCAAGATCCCCAAGGAAGCGATCTCGCGTCAGATCGCCGAATCGGTGGACCTGATCGTCCAGGTCAAGCGCCTTCGCGACGGCTCGCGTCGCACTACCAACATCACCGAGGTGATCGGGATGGAAGGCGATGTGATCGTGACGCAGGAACTGTTCAAGTTCGAGTATCTCGACGAGAGCGAGGATGGCAAGATCATCGGCGAATTCCGCCCCTCGGGCCTGCGCCCCTATACGCTCGAGAAAGCCCGGCAATTCGGGTTCGATCAGGCCTATCTGGATGCTTGTCTGTAACCTAATCGCTTGATCGGTGTAGCTCCTGCCCTATGGGCGGGGGCATGCCGACCCAACAGAGACCAATGTTCGCGCTGGCGCTGCGCCTTTTGGCGATGCTGGTGCTCTCCGCCATGTTGTTGCTGGTCAAGCTTTCCGGTCAGCATGGGATCTGGCTCCCCGAGACACTATTCTGGCGTCAGTTCATCCCCGCCCTCGCATTGTTCGTGTGGCTTGCCGCCCGAGGCGACCTAGGCCGGCTGCGCACCAAGCGGATCGGCAGCCATGCTCGCCGAGCGCTCGTCGGCGGGACAAGCATGTTTCTGACGCTGGGCGTCGTACAAATCCTGCCGCTTGCTGAGGCGACTGTACTCGGCTTCACCGCACCGATCTTTGCGGTGCTGCTCGCGGTTGCGCTCCTTGGCGAGAAGGTAGGCCCATGGCGCTGGGCTGCCGTCTTGCTAGGGCTGATCGGGATCGTGATCATTGCCGGGCCGGACCGGGCCCATATCCCGCTTACCGGTCTAGCTACCGGGATCGGCGCGGCGTTCATGGTCGCGGTCATTTCAATCCAGCTGCGCGACCTGGGTCGCACCGAGGAGCCGGTTCGCATCGTCTTCTGGTTCTCGACCTTCTGTGTCCCGCCCATGGGCCTGTTCATGCTGAGGACCGGCCTGCCGCACCACGATCTTGCGGGCTGGGCCATGCTGGCCGGCATTGGTGCAACCGGGCTTGCCGCACAGCTACTGATGACTGCTGCGCTGCGCTATGGCAGCGTCGCCAGCGTTATCGTGATGGACTATTCGCAGTTTGGCTGGGCCACGCTGTGGGGCTGGCTGGTCTTTGCCCATGTGCCCGGCGCGCAGACGTGGGTCGGTGCTCCTGCCATCATCGCGGCGGGTCTCATCATCGCCTGGCGCGAGCAGGTACGTGGCAGCGAGGCTCGAGAGCGAACGCCGGCGGCCTAGTTGACCTGCCGCTCCATCCCTTCCCAGTAAGGCTCGCGCAGATTGCGGCGCAGGATCTTGCCCGAAGGATTGCGCGGCAGCGCAGGGATGACGTCGACGGATTTGGGCACCTTGAACCCGGCAATCCGCTCGCGCGCCCAGGCGATGACGCTGGCTTCATCGACTTCGCACCCATCGCGCGGGACAACGCAGGCCTTCACCGCCTCACCCCAGCGCGCGTCCGGCACGCCGATCACCGCGACTTCGGCAACCTGCGGGTGGCCATAGATCGCGCTTTCCACCTCGGCCGGGTAGACGTTCTCGCCGCCCGAAATGATCATGTCCTTGATGCGGTCCTGGATGAAGACATAACCGTCCTCGTCCATGTAGGCGGCATCGCCGGTGCAGATCCAGCCATCGGGGGTGAGCGTCTTGGCGGTCGCCTCGGGCAGCTGCCAGTAGTGCAGCATGTTGGCGGGCGAGTGGATCTGGATCTCGCCCACGGTGCGACGGGGCACCTCGTTGCCTGTGCTATCGACAATGCGGATCTCCGTCCCCGGAACCGCCTTGCCCGCCGAGCGCATCCGCTCGTTACCGGCCAGATCGTGATCCCACGGCGGCAGAATTGCGATGGTGCCAGTCGTCTCGGTCATCCCGTACATCTGCATGAAATCGGCATTCGGAATGGTGGTGACCGCCTGACGAAGCAATTCGAGCGGGATCGGCGCCGCGCCGTAGAGCACGTAGCGCAGCTTCGAGAAATCGGTCGACTGGGCGAGCGGATGCTGGATCAGCATCTGCAAGGCAGCGGGTACGATGAAGAACCGGGTGATCCCCTGCCCAATTGCCGTGAGCGCGCCCTCGGCGGTGAATTCGGCCTGGATGATCGCCCGCGCGCCGCCGCAGAAGGCCATGGTGCCAAGGCCCGTCCCGCCGATATGCGCACAGGGCATGCACACGAGGATGGCATCGTCATCGTGCCATTCGGCCCACGGCAGCCCGGCTTCGAGCGCAGGCCCGCGCAGGCCCATGAAATTGCGCTGACACAGCACCGCGCCTTTGGGCTTGCCGGTCGTGCCCGAGGTGTAGAGCTGGAGAAAAGCGGCCTCGGGTTCGGCTGCGGTGACGGAATCGGCGGGCATCTGCGGAATTGCAGCGCGGGCTGCGCCTTCCTCGATCACTTCCGGCTTCAGCGGCGCGGCGGCGGCAAGATCATGCACGACCGCTTCGAAGCCGCTCCCGGCAAAGACCAGCTTGGCGCGCGTGTCTTCAAGGATATAGGCCATTTCAGCCGGTGCGAGGCGCCATCCGATCGGCACCATGACAACGCCGATCCGTCCGCAGGTCAGCAGCATCTTGAAATAGAGATCGCAGTTCTTGCCGATCCACGCGATGCGGTCCCCCTTCACCACCCCTTTTGCGGCGAGAAAGGCGGCATAGCGGCGGGAGAAGTCCTCGAGCTGGGCATAAGTCGTCGTGCGGCCGTCCTGCTCGTGCGAAACCGCATCGGGCTTTTGGGCAGCCCAGTGCCGGAAAAACGCATCGAATGTCTCGAAACCTGCCGTCTCGCGCATATCGCCATCCTCATCCTGATGTCGCTCGTTTCGGGCCCGCTCACCCCGCGTTCACCTCGCTCGTGGCAGGCACGCAGGCAATGCCGCTGACCCCGCGACTTAACCACGCGATTAAAGGGACAAGACCCATGGTACGCAAGGTGATTTTTTCCATCGCGCTCGGCGCGGTGCTGCTGGGCACGAGCGCCTGCAAGACGGTGAAGGGCCTTGGCGGGGATATCCAGTCGGTCGGCCAGGCTGGTTCCGACGCGATCCACAAGAAGCGCTAGATCCTAGACGTTGCTGAGGCCTTCGGGTCGCTCTCCGAACAGCTTGGCATAACAATCCATGGCGTACTTGTCAGTCATTCCAGCCATGAAGTCGGCTATGTGGCGGCTGCGTGCCGGTTCCGCTTCAGGTAGCCCTGTGCGCCAACTTTCCGGCAGGTTCTCCGGCGCTGCGCGATAGGCGGCAAACAAGCGCGCAATCACAGCCCGAGCACGGTTCGCGGTCTCGACCTGATCGGGGTGGAGATAGAGCGTCTTGTACATGAAGGCCTTGAGGGTGCGCTCCTCCGCCGCCATTGCGCCCGAGAAGCCGGCGAGCGGTCGACCTGCGGCGCGCACGTCTTCAGATGTCAGAACGCCGCTTTCGGCCAGGCGGCGCTGCGTTTCGCCAATAACGTCGTTGACCATGCGGCCGATCTGCCCACGCACCAGTTCTCGGAGCAGCCTTTCACGGGGTGCGCCGGGGAAGCGCCCCTCGATATCGTGCCACTGCGCCGCCAGCGATGGCAGCGTGAGCAGCGTATCGAGATTCAGGAACCCCGCGCGCAGACCGTCGTCGATGTCGTGGTTGTCATAAGCAATATCGTCAGAGATCGACGCAACCTGTGCTTCAAGCGAGGCATGCTGCGCCAGTTCCAGCGGAAAGGCAGCGTCAAGCTCGGCGAGCGCCCAGGTCGGCGCGGTAACCGGCCCGTTGTGCTTGGCCAGACCCTCGAGCAGCTCCCACGTCAGGTTGAGTCCTTCATGCCGCGGATAGGGGCTTTCGAGCCGCATCAGCACGCGCAGGGTATTGGCGTTGTGATCGAAGCCGCCAAGACCCGCCATGGCCTCTTCCAGCGCGTCTTCCCCGGCATGGCCGAACGGCGGATGGCCGATATCGTGCGCAAGGCACAGCGCCTCGGTCAGGTCCTCGTCCAGCCCCAGCGCGCGCGCGACCACCCGGCCGATCTGCGCGACTTCGAGGCTGTGGGTGAGGCGAACGCGGTAGTGGTCGCCGTCGGGGGCGATGAACACCTGCGTCTTGTGGCGCAGGCGGCGGAAGGCGATCGAGTGGATGATCCGGTCGCGGTCGCGCTGGAACACGCTGCGTGGGCCGCGCATGGTTTCGCCCGCCAGCGCGAATTCGCGCCCGCGCGAACGCGCGGGGTCACAGGCCCAAGGGGCGCGGTCCGTCACGTCTTGGCCTGCATGCTGGTAAGGAACCTTGAAAGGGGGACGCGCCGCGAGCCTTAGCCCGGCTTCTTCTCCGGCGCAAAGCCGGTGGCGCAGAGCAGCGCCGAGCTCACCGTCACTTCGATCAACTGGCGATCACCTACCTTGCGCACGGTATAGACGTAGTCCGAAATCGAGCGCTTGGGCGCCTGTAGCGCCTGCAACTTGCGCAACTGGCCAAGCGAGAGGCGGTCAGTCATCCGCTCGGCCATGCAGGCGGCATTGGGCTGCGAGAGCCCGGCATCCATGAGCGCCGAGCGGACGCGGCCTTCGGCGAGCTTGGCCGGAGTGCAACCGGCGGCGAGTATCATGCAGCTGGCCAACACAGCATTCAAAGCGCGGACTGTCATTCGAGATCACTCCCGCTCAGCCGGACCGTACCGCGCCCGGCGCGAATACCCCATTCATGCCAGGCGAAGGCGGCGCTGAATACAGCGACGAGCAGGCACATCGAAATCCGCGCCGTATCCGCATCGGCCCAATTTGCTGCGACGATCGAGACGCTGAGCAGAAGTGCGATGATGGGCACCAACGGGTGAAGCCGGATGCGAAAATGCGCACTGAGCGCGCCGGCCTTGCGTCCGGCAAGCAACGCCAGCCCAAGCAGAAGGCATTCCGAGAAATTGCCGCTCGACAACAGGACAAGGCGCCGCTCGCCAAGGAAAGTGACGAGGCCGCCGATCACAATGAGGACCAGGAGCGCACCCGTCGGCGCACGCGTGCGGTGGCTTACGGTTCTCAGCACAGTGTTGATTGCTTCCGGGAACACTCTGTCGCGCCCCATGGCGTGCAATTGGCGGGAAAGGGCCATCATCATTGCCGTCACCCCGTTGAAGATCGCAACGATGATGCCGAGCGACACGAGCGAACTGATCAGCGGACTGGTGGTGCGGTCAAGGAAATGCGCTATCGGCGCCTCGGCCGAGAGCGTTGCCGCAACGTCATCCATGCCCAGGATCATGAGTACGACGGGGACCGCAATGAACGTGGCTGCGATCAGTCCTGTCCAGGCGACAACAGGGCCCATGCGGCGCTTTGCATCGCGCATGTCCTCGGCAAAATAAGTCGCCCAGTCGGCGCCCGCGGTCATCGAGGCACCTGCAATCACGGCCAGTGCCGTGGACACGCTTGACGCCGGAACAAGACTGGTCCCGTCCAAGGTAATGACCGGAGACAACACAAGCCCAATGTTGGCCGCCTTGAAGTGCGCCAACGCTGCGATCATCAACACCAACAGCGCAACAAGTTCAATCAGCAAGAAGGCCGCAATCACTTGCGCGCCCCGCCTGATTTGCGCTGCGGCAATCAGCGCGGCCAACGCAAGAGTGCCAAGCGCGGAAACCTCCTGCGACAGCGACGGCAGAAACAGCCGAATGTAGGGCCCGACCCCCACCGCTCCAAACGCGAGCAGGGGAAAAAGCAGAACGGTTCGCAAGATCACGTAGGGATAAGTCCAGCGCGGCCCGAGGATGGCGTTCAGGGCCCCATAAACCCCGCCCGCACCAGGATAGCTTGCGGACAACTCGGCAAACAGCAGCGCCATTGTCGCTGCGATCAAGCCGCCGCAGATGAAACCGATGGCGGCCCCGGTTCCAGCCATGTGAAGAATGGCGTTGCCGCCGATGAACACCGAGATGACGGGAGACAGCGCGGACAACGTAAGCAGAAAAACTTCGCCGGGTGAGAGCACCCGGTCGAAGCTTTTGTTTCCTTGTGAGGACGATGCCGGTGCCTGCGAGGTCACGGACCCGTTCGCCCTTACGGTCAGTGCGCCAGCGCCTTGTTGATATCCTCGACCATCTTTTTGGCGTCGGCGAGGAGCATCATGGTCTGGTCCATGTAGAACACGTCGTTGTCGACACCGGCATAGCCGACACCGCCCATCGAGCGCTTGATGAACATGACCGTCTTCGCTTTGTCGACGTCGAACACGGGCATGCCGTAGATCGGCGAGGACTTGTCGGTCTTCGCTGCCGGATTGACCACGTCGTTCGCGCCGATGATGAACGCGACGTCGGCCTGCGCGAACTCGCCGTTGATGTCCTCGAGCTCGAAGACTTCATCGTACGGCACGTTCGCTTCGGCAAGCAGCACGTTCATGTGGCCGGGCATGCGGCCCGCAACCGGGTGGATGGCGTACTTGACGTTGACGCCTTCCTTCTTGAGGAGGTCGCCCATCTCGCGCAGCACGTGCTGGGCCTGCGCCACCGCCATACCGTAGCCCGGAATGATGATGACGTTCTCGGCTTCCTTCATCAGATAGGCAGCGTCCTCGGCCGCGCCGCGCTTCCACGGACGCTGCACCTTGGCCGCGCCGCCGCCGCCCGCTTCCGGTGCCGCGCCGAAGCCGCCGGCGATCACCGAGATGAAGCTGCGGTTCATCGCCTTGCACATGATGTACGACAGGATCGCGCCCGACGAACCCACCAGCGCGCCGGTGATGATCATCGCGGTATTGTGGAGCGTGAAGCCCATCGCCGCCGCGGCCCAGCCCGAGTACGAGTTGAGCATCGAGACGACGACCGGCATGTCCGCGCCGCCGATCGGGATGATCAGCAGGAAGCCGATGGCGAAGCTGAGCGCGGTGATCGCGCCGATCACCCAGGGGCTCTGATCCTGCGTGAAATAGCCCACCAGCACCAGGATGGCGACAAGCGTGCCCAGATTGATCACATGCCGGCCGGGCAGCATGATCGGCGCGCCGCTCATGTTGCCGTTGAGCTTGAGGAACGCGATGACCGAGCCGGAGAACGTGATCGCACCGATGGCGATGCCGAGACCCATCTCGATGCAGCTCTGCACCTCGATCACCCCGTCCGCCCCGGCAATGCCGAAAGCGATCGGATTGAGGTAGGCCGCGAGGCCCACCAGAACTGCGGCCATGCCGACAAGCGAGTGGAACGCCGCGACAAGCTGCGGCATGTCGGTCATCTTGATCCGCCGCGCGGTGACGAAGCCGAGGCCGCCGCCAATGGCGACCGCGCCGGCGATTTCAGCCAGGCTGGCAACGCCGTGCGTGACCAGTGTGGTGACCATCGCGATGGTCATGCCGACGATGCCGTAACGGTTGCCCGCGCGCGACGTGGCCGGGCTGGAAAGCCCGCGCAGCGCCATGATGAACAGCACACCGGCGGCGAGATAGGCGAGGCCTACCCAGGAAGGAGGAGCGACGTGTTCCATCACTTCTTCTCCTTCTTCTTGTACATCGCGAGCATGCGCTCGGTGACGGCAAAGCCGCCGAAGATGTTGACCGAGGCCAGCACCACGGCAAGTAGCCCCAGCCACTTCGAGACGAGCGAACCCTCAGCCGCACTCGCAACAAGTGCGCCCACAACAATGACCGAGGAAATCGCATTGGTCACCGCCATAAGCGGCGTATGCAGCGCCGGGGTGACCGACCAGACCACGTAATAGCCCACAAAGCAGGCCATCACGAAGACGCTCAGGATTGAAATGAAGTCCATGTTCTAAAGCCCCCTCACCCGAGCAGTCGTTCGTTGACGACCTTGCCGCCTTGCGTCAGGCGCACGGCATTGCCGATTTCTTCGTCCAGCACCGGCTTGCCCTGCTCCTTGTCCCAGAACGCGGAGAGGAAGTTGAACAGGTTTCGGCTGAACAGCGCCGAGGCGTCTGCCGCCAGATGCGTTGCGGTGTTGGAATAGCCGACGATCTTGACGCCGTGCTTCTCGACCACCTCGTCCGCAACCGAACCTTCGACATTACCGCCTGCCGAGACGGCGAGATCGAAGATCACCGAGCCGGGCTTCATCGTGGCGATCTGCGCATCGGTGATGAGGCGCGGTGCCGGACGACCCGGGATCAGCGCGGTGGTGATCACGATGTCCTGCTTGGCGATGTGGCTGGAGACCAGTTCGGCCTGCGCCGCCTGATACTCCGGGCTCATCTCGGTGGCATAGCCGCCCGCACCCTCGCCCTCGATCCCCGCGACGTTCTCGACGAAGATCGGCTTGGCGCCGAGCGACTGGATCTGCTCCTTGGTCGCCGAACGCACGTCGGTCGCCGAGACCTGCCCGCCAAGACGTCGCGCGGTGGCGATGGCCTGGAGCCCCGCAACGCCGACGCCCATGACGAAGACCTTCGCGGCCGAAACGGTGCCAGCAGCGGTCATCATCATCGGGAAGGCGCGGCCATAAAGGTCTGCCGACACGATCACCGCCTTGTAACCGGCGAGGTTCGATTGCGAGGAGAGGATGTCCATCGACTGCGCGCGTGTGATGCGCGGCATGAACTCCATTGCCAGCGCCTCAAGCCCGGCTGCCGCATAGGCATCGACGCGGGCGCGCTGTCCGAACGGGTCGAGCGAGGCGACGACCCAGGCACCGGGTTTGGCGCCCGCAAGGACGCCGACTTCCGGCCCCTGAATGCCAAGCACGATGTCCGCGCCGACCGCAGCGCCCTCGCCAACGATCTCGGCGCCGGCGGCCTGATAGGCCTCATCGCTGATCGACGCGGAAACACCTGCCCCTGCCTCGATGCGCACGGATGCGCCGAGACCAATGAATTTCTTCACCGTTTCAGGCGTTGCCGCCACCCGGTGCTCGCCGCTCGCCCGCTCACGCAGGACGGCGATTGTGGTTGTGCCCCCCATTCGCGGCTCAGGCGATCAGATAGATGACGAAGAGCACGATGACCGAGATCACCGGCACGGCGACCTTGATCATCCCGACGAAGCCCTCATACGTGGCCGTCGCTGCCTTCAAGTTGTTCCCGGCATTGTTGCTGGCGCCCATGACAAACCCTTCCTGATGTCATTCGAGAGATGATTTTGCGGCATGCTCTAACCGCCCCGCCCCGATGGCTCAAGCGGAACCCGCGCGAGTGCACTTAATCTGCTCTTTACCCAAATGGGCTAGAGCCGGGCACTATGCAATTGAACCGGGGAAGCCATGGCAGAGCCCACTGATCGGCTGCTGATGCTCATCGACGATGAACCGGCGCAGTGCCGTCTCATCTCGGCGCTCGCCGCCCGCGAGGGATGGCGCACGATCATCGCCCGCGATTCCGAGACCGCGATCGCCACGCTCGGCACGCGTCAGGGCATGCAGCTCGACGCAATCATTCTTGATCAATGGGTTCCGGGCGACGCCGCCTGTGCGCTCATTGCCGAACTGAAAGCTCGGCGCCCGGCACTGCCGATCCTGATGATCACCACCAGCGCCTCGCCGCTGCTGGCGGTCGAGGCGATGCGGGCAGGCGCCTCAGACTATCTGATCAAGCCGGTCGCGCCCGACAGGCTGCTCCAGGCACTGCGCACCGCGACCCGTCGCGAGGAATCGCCCGAGGAGTTGCAGCCGCTCACCGAAAAGTTCACCGGCACGCTCGATTTCGATTCGATGATCGGTGCCGCCCCCGGCTTTCGCGCCGCGCTGGCCGTTGCCGCCAAGGCGGCGCGCACGCAGAACACCGTTCTGATCGAAGGCGAGAGCGGCACCGGCAAGGAGATGCTGGTGCGCGCCATGCATGCGGCAAGCCCGCGCGCCAAGGCTCCGTTGCGCATCGTCAATGCCGGCGGAATTCCGGCCAACCAGATCGAATCCGTGCTCTTCGGGCATGAAAAGGGCGCCTTCCCCGGCGCCTTCGAGCGCCATGTCGGCGCACTGCAGCATGCCGATGGCGGGACGCTGGTGATCGACGAGATCGACCGTCTGTGCCTGCCCGCGCAGAGCCGCCTCGCCCATTTCCTCCAGCGTGGTGATATCCAGCCAATCGGTGCACGCCACAGTTTCCGCCTGGATGTGCGTCTGATCGTGTGCAGCAATGCAGCACTCGGCGATCTTGTCGAGGCCCAGCTGTTCGATCCCGTGCTGCTCGAGACGCTGAGCGGGGTGCATGTCCATTTGCCTGCGCTGCGCGAACGCGTGGGCGACATTCCCGCGCTCGCCCGCCACTTCCTCACCCGCATCGGCGAGCAGCCGGGCCTGAGGCCGCTCGGCATTACCGACGGCGCGCTGGCGCTGCTTGCCGCCTACGACTGGCCGGGCAACGTGCGCCAGCTTCAGGCAACCCTGTTCCGGGCCGCCGTGTTCTGCGACGGCGAGGCGCTGACCGCGCAGGACTTCCCCAACCTCTCGAACATGCTCGGCGAGGCCCCCCGCGCTGCTCCGGCGCAAAGCGAGGGCGCGGGCGTCATGCTGTATTCGTCCGACGGCAACTTGCGCCCGCTCGAGGATATCGAGGCTGACGTCATCCGCCTCGCCATCGGCCACTACCGCGGCCGCATGACCGAAGTCGCCCGGCGGCTCGGGATCGGACGCTCGACGCTCTATCGCAAGCTTTCCGAACTCGGCATCGACAACGTCGCCTGAGGTACTCTCGATAATGGCAGCGTTGCTCCCCGGCGCTGTGCTGATAAGTCTGCACTGCGAGGGCCTTATCACAGGTGCCCGTTGGAGAGCCGAACTTGTCATCGCAGAAACTGCTCGAAGGCATTCGCATCGTTGATCTGACCAGCGTGGTGTTCGGCCCTTACGCGACCGAGACCCTGGCCGATCTCGGCGCCGACGTGATCAAGGTCGAAGTTCCGGGGGGCGATCTCTTCCGCCACGCCGGCAAGCCCGCCGTAACCCCGGGCATGGGGCCCTGCACGCTCAACCTCAACAAGGGCAAACGCAGCCTGGCGCTTGATCTCAAGAGCGAAGAGGGCAAGGCCGTGCTTGCCGCGCAACTCGCCGAGGCCGATGTTTTCATCCACAACGTGCGCGGCAAGGCGATCGAGCGGCTCGGCTTCGGCTATGAAGCGGTGAAGGCGCTGAAGCCCGATATCATCTACGTCCACTGCACCGGGTTCGGCTCGGGCGGGCCTTATGGCGACCTTCAGGCCTACGACGACGTGATCCAGGCAGCGACCGGCACGACCAACCTGCTCGGACGGGTCGATGGTAACCCGATCCCGCGTTTCCTGCCTTCGCTGATTGCGGACAAGGTATCGGGGCTCCATGGCGCCTACGCCGTGATGGCGGCGGTGATCCACAAACTCCGCTTCGGCGAAGGGCAATTCGTCGAAGTCCCGATGTTCGAGGCCTTCACGCATTTCATGATGCAGGAGCATCTCTACGGGCAGGCGCTGGTGCCGCCCCGCGAACCGGCGGGCTATCCGCGCCAGCTCGATCCTTTCCGTCAGCCCTTCCCCGCCAAGGACGGTTGGGTGGTGATCGTGCCTTACACGCCCGATGCCATCGACACCGTTATCGAGTTGCTGGAGGCGCCCGAACTGGCGAAAGACCCGCGCTTCATCGATTACCCCTCGCGCATGCGCAACATCAGCGAATTCTACGAGGAGATGGCCAAGCGCACACCGAAGCTGACCATGGCGGAATGGGCGGCGAAAATGGCCAAGCACCAGATCCCGGCCATGCCGGTGCGTGATCTCGATGATGTGACAAGCGATCCGCACTTGCAGGCGGTCGATTTTTTCCAGAAGCGCACCCACCCCACCGAGGGCGAATACCTCAAGATGAGGAGCCCGGTGACGTTCTCGGTCGGCAGTTTCGAGGTGAAACCGGCGCCCCGGATCGGTGAGGACAACGAAGCGCTGGGTGCGACTCCACTGCCGCCGATCAAGCGCCGAGCTGGCTGAAGTCAGTCAGCGCCGCGTCGCGCAGGCCCCGCCAGACGTGGAGCGCCTGCACTGTCGCGCCGACATCATGCACGCGCACCAGTTGCACACCGGCCTCGAACCCGCGTGCGGCCAGCAGCAGCGAGCCGCCAAGGCGTTGATGTGCGGGCGCCTCGTTTGAAAGCGCACCGATCATGCGCTTGCGGCTCGCCCCAAGCAGAAGCGGCTGGCCCAGCGCATGGAACAGCGGCAGCGCGTTGATCAGCGCGAGGTTCTCGGCGAGCGATTTGCCGAAGCCGATACCGGGATCCAGCAGGATCTTGTCGCGCGCGATCCCGCCGGCCACGGCCGCATCGCGCCGCTCGCGCAGCGCATCGAACACGTCGAGCACGACATCGGCGTAGTCGCCATCGGCATGGAGGTCCTTTTCGCCGCCCGGCGCGTGCATGAGGACGACCGGTACGCGGCTTGCCGCGACGACCTCGAGCGAACGCGGATCGTGGCGCAGCGCGGAAACATCGTTGACGATATGCGCACCGACGGCGAGCGCTTCGGCGATCACGGTCGAGCGGCGGCTGTCGATCGAGATCGCTGCACCGCTGGCGGCGAGCTTGGCGATGACCGGGACGACGCGCTTGACCTCGTCGCCCTCCCAGACGGCCGGGGCGCCGGGGCGGGTCGATTCCCCACCGACGTCGATGATCGCCGCGCCCGCTTCCAGCATTTCTGCAGCATGTTCCAGCGCGGCATCCGGCTTGTCGAGGAACTTGCCGCCATCCGAGAAGCTGTCGGGCGTTACATTGAGAATGCCCATGACCTGCGGCTGATCGAACCGGACCATGCGCTCCCCGCAAGTGAGCGGGGCGTGCGCCGCCTTCAGATTGGCCCACTGGGCTGCGGCCTCGGCAGCCAGAGCATCGGGCAGCGCGCCAAGCAGATCGCACGCCTCGTCTGCGGAGAAACGGCGGCGCGAGACGACGCGTGTGCCCTCGCGTACAATCAGCGCAAAGCGGGCGGCATAGACGAGTCCGCCAGCCAGGCGGATTGCCCCGCCCTCCTCGCTCTGCGGGCTTTCGGCCATGGCGATGGGGCGGATGTAGAGCTTTTGCATGCTGCTTGCCCTAGCGCGGCCGACGGAGTGCGGCGAGACGCATGTCGCGCAGGCGCTGCATCAGCATTGTGCCCGTCCACCGGGCATGGCAGCGCAGCAAAAGCGGGTCTTGCAGCGTAACCAGCACTGGGCCGAACAGCGGCAGCACGTCAGTCTTCCACTGCGAGCAGATAGCGCTGGCGCAGCGTGTCGAGCGGCTTGACCTCGCCTTCGTGCTCCAGGTGCCAGAAAGTCCAGCCATTGCAGGCCGGCGCGTCTTGCACGGCCGAACCGACGCTGTGGATCGAACCCGATGCGGCGCCCGCCATGATCGAGCCATCTGCGCGCACGCTGGCGGTCCAGCGCCGCTTGCGGTCGAACAGCACGGTGCCCGGGGCGATCATGCCGGTCTCGACCAATTGGCCAAATGCAACCCGGGGCGCGCTGCGCTTGCTCATCATCGTGGTGAGCGCGCTTTCATCGAGGGGTAACGCAGCGGCAATGCGCTCTTCGGCGACCGCGATGTAATCTTCCTCGCGCTCGCAGCCGATCCATTCACGGCCCAGGCGGCGGGCGACCGCGCCTGTGGTCCCGGTGCCGAAGAAGGGATCGAGCACGACATCGCCGGGATTGGTCGTCGCCAGCATCACCCGGTAGAGCAACGCCTCGGGCTTTTGCGTCGGATGCGCCTTGACCCCGCCCTTGCGGATGCGCTCAGGCCCGCCGCAGATCGGGAGAACCCAGTCCGAACGCATCTGCAGCTCGTCATTCAGGGTCTTCATCGCGCGGTAGTTGAAGGTGTATTTCGCCTTTTCGCTGCGCGAGGCCCAGATCAGCGTTTCATGCGCGTTGGTGAAGCGTGTGCCCTTGAAATTGGGCATGGGGTTTGCCTTGCGCCACACGATGTCATTGAGGATCCAGAAGCCGAGATCCTGCAACAGCGCGCCGACGCGGAAGATGTTGTGGTAGGAGCCGATCACCCAGATCGCGCCGTCGGGCTTCAGGAGCCGGCGTGCCTCGGTGAGCCATTCGCGGGTAAAGGTGTCGTAGCGTTCGAAGCTGTCGAACTTGTCCCAGTCATCGGTCACGGCATCGACGTGGCTGCCGTCGGGCCGTGCGAGATCACCGCCCAGTTGGAGGTTGTAGGGCGGATCGGCAAAGATGAGATCGATCGATGCGGAGGGGAGTTCGCGCATCCGCTGAATGCAGTCGCCGCGCAGGATCTGCCCGAGCGGGAGCGCAAGCCTCGTAGCCACCGCTGCCTCGGCACTGCGCAGCGGACGCGACGCGCCTTTGGTCAGACGTTCCTTTGCCAGAGTCACCATTGCCGCCTTGTCCCCTGCTGTATGGATGACCAGTGAATCATCGGCGACTCGCCGTCAAGCCGCGACTCGCCGGAATCTGGCGAGTCGCGGGCTCCAAAGGAGTGAGAACGGAACGAGTCCGCGTCTACATCTGGAGTCTC
The DNA here is from genome assembly GCF_037133355.1 of Novosphingobium sp. GTDB lineage: Bacteria > Pseudomonadota > Alphaproteobacteria > Sphingomonadales > Sphingomonadaceae > Novosphingobium. The sequence continues at coordinate 51,259 of NZ_JBAXOI010000004.1, forward strand.
GCCTTGGCGGCGCGCGCTATATCTGGTGGTGTGGCAACCCGGATTCACCGGCGAAAAAATTATCCGGCGTCGCCCAGCACCGCGGCAACGGGGGCAAAGCTGCGACGATGGTGCGAGCAGGCGCCATATTGGCGCAGCGCGGCCATGTGTTCGGCGGTGCCGTAACCGGCGTTGCGCTCCCAGCCATAGTGCGGAAATTCGGCCGCAGCCGCACGCATCAGCCGGTCGCGATGCTCTTTGGCGAGGATCGAGGCGGCGGAGATGCACGGTTCGCTGGCATCGCCGCGCACGATCGCACGGGATGGCCAGACCCAGCCCTCGCAGCGCCCGGTCGGGGTCAGGTTTCCATCGACCAGGACCATCCCAATGCCATCGCTGCCGTGCTGCCCAGCAAGTGCGGCGACGGCGCGGGTCATGGCGAGCAAGGTCGCCGCAAAGATGTTGAGCCGGTCGATTTCCGCGACTTCGGCAACACCCAGCCCCCAAAGACATGTCTCGCGGATCAGCGGCTCAAGCCGCGCCCGGCGCTTCGCGCTGATCGCCTTGGAATCGGCGAGGCCTTCTGGCGGCTGCGGACCCAGCACCACCGCGGCTGCCACCACCGGCCCTGCCAAAGGCCCGCGGCCCGCCTCGTCCACGCCGACAACCATGCCCGGCGCGAGAGGCAGGGCGTTCCTCCAAGGCGCCGAACCGGCGCTGACAGAAGGGCCTTTCGCTGGCATTCTAGCGGGCATGAAAACGAAGGTCCTTTCCGGAATAGTGCTCGCGGCGCTTGCTACTGCCGGCTGCTCGAGCCCGGCAGAAGCCGGTGACAATGTCATAGTGACCAGCCCCAAGCCCCAGCTCACGCAAGTGGCAATCACCGACGAGGCCGTGTTCGACGAGCCCTGGGCGATGACCTTCCTGCCCGGCAGCTCCTATGCGCTCATCACCGAAAAGGCCGGCAAGCTCAAGGTCTGGCGCCATGGCCTGCGCATCCGCGAGGTGGCAGGGGTGCCGCAAGTGGCCTATGGCGGCCAGGGCGGGTTCGGCGATGTCGTGCCCGCGCCCGATTACAAGATCAGCAAGATGATCTACCTCAGCTGGGTCGAGTCCGGGCCCAACGATACGCGCGGCGCTGTGGTGGGGCGCGCGAAGCTGGATTTTGCTGGCGGGCCCAAGCTTGTCGGGCTCAAGGTGATCTGGCGGCAAGGGCCCAAAGTGGAGGGCCAGGGCCACTTCTCGCACCGCATAGCGTTCTCGCCCGACGGTCAGTACCTGTTCGTCAGTTCGGGCGAACGGCAACGGTTTACCCCGGCGCAGAACCTCAAGGTCAATCTCGGCAAGATCGTGCGCCTTACCCTCAATGGGAAACCGGCGCCCGGCAATCCGTTCGCCAGCAAGTCCGGCGCTGGCCCGCAGATCTGGTCTTATGGCCACCGCAACGCACTGGGTCTTGCCTTCGATACCAAGGGCCAGCTCTGGGATCTGGAGCATGGGCCCAAGGGCGGAGACGAGCTCAATCTGGTCAAACCCGGCAAGAACTATGGCTGGCCGCTGGTTTCCAATGGTGACAACTATGACGGCACGCCAATACCGCGACACGCCACGCGGCCCGATCTGGAAGCCCCGGCGATCAGCTGGAACCCGGTGATCGCGCCGGGGGACCTCATCTTTTACAAGGGCGATCTCTTCGCGGGGTGGAAAGGCCACGCGATCTGCACCGGCATGGTCGCGCAGGCGCTTGTTCGGGTCGCCACAACCGGCGAGCGCGGCGAAGAGATCGAGCGCATTCCGCTTGGCAATCGCATCCGCGAGGTGAAGGAAGGACCGGACGGGGCGCTTTACATCCTGGAGGACGGCCGCGGTGGCCGCCTGCGCAAGCTTGTCCCCGCGCCGACAGGGAGCTGACGTGCCGTTTGACCCCACCCGCGTTGATTGCTGGATCTTCGATCTCGACTACACGCTCTATCCCCCGGCCTGCGGCCTGTTCGGCCAGATCGACCAGCGCATGGGGCAGTTTATCGCCAATCTGCTGGGCTGCGACGCGCAGGAAGCGCGGCGCGTGCAGAAGATGTATTTTCACGATCACGGCACCACTCTTGCGGGCCTGATGCACTATCACGCCATCGACCCGCGCGAGTTCCTCGACTTCGTGCATGATGTCGACATGACCGTGCTGGCCAAGGCCCCGCGCCTTGCCGAGCGGATCATGGCCCTGCCGGGCCGCCGGCTGATCTTCACCAACGGCGACCGGCCTTATGCCGAGCGGGTGCTGGAAGCGCTCGGCCTTGATGGCTGCTTCGAGGGTATGTGGGACGTTGTCGCGATGGACTACAAGCCAAAGCCCGAACCGTCCGCCTATCACGGGCTGATCGAGGCTTTCGGGTTTGACCCCGAGCGCGCCGTGTTCGTCGAGGACTCAGCGCGCAACCTGCCCCCTGCCAAGGCGCTTGGCATGCAGACTGTCTGGCTCGACTGCGCGAGCGAATGGGGCGACCGCGCCAAGGACGATGCGGCGATCGATCTTGTCATCGACGATCTGCCGCTTTGGCTCGATACGCTGGCCCCGGAGCTTGCGGGCAGCGCCGCGCTCGGTTAGGCGGCGGCGACCGCTTTGGGGAACTTTGCCATGACTGCTGAACTGCAGGCCGCGATCGAGGCTGCCTGGGATGACCGCGCCAATGTTACGCCGGCCAGCGCCGGGGTATGGGAGGTGGTCGAGACCGCGCTCGCATTGCTCGATGCCGGCTTGGTGCGCGTCGCCGAAAAGGTCGATGGCACCTGGCAGGTCAACCAGTGGCTCAAGAAGGCGGTGCTGCTCTCGTTCCGGCTCAATGACAACGCGGTGATCGAGCAGGGTTCGGGCGGCGCACCGGCTTACGACAAGGTGCCCTCCAAGTTCGCAGGCTGGGGCGAGAACCGTTTCCGCGAAGCAGGCTTCCGCGTGGTCCCGGGCGCAGTGGCGCGGCGGGGCGCGCATATTGCCAAGGGCGTGGTCCTGATGCCGAGCTTCGTGAACATCGGCGCTTATGTCGATGAAGGCACGATGGTCGATACCTGGGCAACGGTCGGATCCTGCGCACAGATCGGCAAGAACGTGCACATCTCAGGTGGCGCTGGCATCGGCGGCGTGCTCGAACCGCTGCAGGCGGGCCCTGTGATCATCGAGGACGGCGCCTTCATCGGTGCGCGTTCCGAAGTGGCCGAGGGCGTCATCGTCGGCGAAGGCGCGGTGCTTTCGATGGGCGTCTATCTCGGCGCCTCCACCAAGATCGTCGACCGCGCGACGGGCGAGGTCCACATGGGCCGCGTGCCGCCTTATGCCGTGGTCGTGCCGGGCGCCATGCCGGGCAAGCCCTTGCCCGACGGTACCCCCGGGCCTTCGCTCTACTGCGCCGTGATCGTGAAGACCGTCGACGCGCAGACCCGGAGCAAGACCGGGATCAACGAATTGCTGCGCGACTGAGCACCGCCCGCACCTGCACGCGCTGGGTCCTGGCGCTGCTCTATGCACTGGCCGGGGCGCTGCATCTTGCTGCCCCCCGCCCATTCCTCGGCATCATGCCGGACTGGGTGCCTGCGCCAGAACTTGTGGTCATGCTGACCGGCATCGCCGAACTGGCGGGCGCAGCGGGGCTGCTCCAGCCTTGGTCCCCCGCCCTGCGCCGCGCGGCGGGATGGGGGCTTGCCGCCTATGCCGTCTGCGTGTTCCCGGCAAACATCGTCCATTTCATCCGCGACATGGCGCGGCCCGATCACGGGCTCGGCCTTGGTTACCATGTGCCGCGCATGTTCTTGCAGCCGGTGCTGGTTTGGCTGGCACTTTGGGTTTCGGGCGTCCTGCCCTTCGGGAATCGAACAAGTCATGAGCGATGAAGACTACGTCTACGACGAGGACAGCGGCGAGTGGCTGCCGGCTTCCGAACTTGCCGCAAAGCGCGTGGCAGAAGGCACGGTCGAAGTGCGCGATGCGGTTGGCAACCTCCTTGCCGATGGCGATCAGGTAACGCTGATCAAGGACCTTGAAGTCAAGGGCGCGGGCCAGACGCTGAAGCGTGGTACGTTGATCAAGTCGATCCGCCTGACCGGCGATGCGCAGGAGATCGACTGCCGCTTCGACGGGATCAAGGGCCTGGTGCTCCGCGCCGAATTCGTGAAAAAGCGCTGAGTTTCAAGGCAGAGGTTCGGCCTCGGTGAGCGCGAACGATCCGTCGAGGCGGTGCCAGACGGTAGCCTTCCAGTGCGAGCCATCGGCAAAGCGCAGCACCATGCGAATGTTGGTGCCGGCCACCACTTGCGTCTCGGCCGAAGTGACCTCGGCCATTGCGCCATGGCCGGACGGCACGAGACCGGCCGCATAGCTGGCCGCGGCGATGACGTCCTCGTCCTTGGTATCGGCGGGCTGCCATCCCCCGACGATGACGGGCGCTGGCGCAGGCGTGGGCGCCGCAGCCTTTGGCGCACAGGCAGCGAGGGCCGCGCACAGCACCACCGTAAGGGCAGGAACCAAACGATTGCGCAATTTGCAACTGGCTCGGCGATCATTACATTTGCGGGATATTGTGCGCTGCACCATGTGTGGGGCAACCAGAACATAGGGGTGCTCGAAGGCAATTTCTTCCGGTTTCAAAGGAGATATTGCCATGTTTCTCAAGTCCTTCCAGATCGCTGCCGCTGCTGCCCTGCTTGCTGCTCCGGCCCTTGCCCATGCCGACGACGCGGGCACGCGGTTCACGCACGAAGGTGTTACCTACACCTACAACACGCAAGTCGCCAATGGCGAACGCGTGATCCGCGGCACTGCTTTCAACGGCAAGTCGCCGTTCGAGCTCCATGTGCGCGGCCGTTATGTGACCGGCACGTTCAACCATCAGCCGGTTGAATTCACGCAGGCCGAAGCGAAGGCGCTGGGCATCCTGGTCGCCTCGAACTGATATCGCGGGCTGCTTTGCAGTCCCGCTGAAAGAGCCCCTGCGCCGCGCCCGTCCGGCGTTTCGCAGGGGCTTTTTCGTGCCTGCGAGCCGGAACAGCCGGGATTGCTGGTCAAGCCTGAGACAAAGGCCTACCGCCAAAAGCCGGGCATGCCGCCCGGACGGAGAGCCGGCATGGCCAAAGGCCAGAAGAAATCGAACCGCGAAGCCCGCAAACCCAAGGCCGAAGCGCCCAAGAAGCTCAATGCTTCCAATCCCAGCCAGAAGCCGGGCGTGGTCGCCGGGCTCGACAACATGAAGCGCAGCAGCTGAGCGACCTGTCAGGAACGCGGCCTGATTGCCCTGTCCGGACGTGATCCGCTGTGGCAAACGCCCGGCATGAGCGAATCCCAAACCTCCGACCCTGCTCCCATCCGCATTCTGGTGGATGGGGATGCCTGCCCGGTCAAGGATGAGATCTACAAGGTCGCGTGGCGGCATGACGTCGGCGTCGTTGTGGTCAGCAATTCCCCGTTCCGCGTGCCGGTCCATCCACTGGTGCGGCGTGTGGTGGTGGACGGCGGTTTCGACGCGGCGGATGACTGGATCGCCGAGGAAGCAGACAAGCGCTGCGTGGTAGTGACCGCCGATATCCTGCTGGCGGACCGCTGCCTTAAGGCGGGCGCGCAGGTGCTCCCCTCCACCGGCAAGCCCTTCACTACGAGCTCGATCGGCAGCCAGATCGCCACCCGCGCGATCATGGCAGATCTGCGCGCGGGCGGCGATGCAATCGGCGGCCCTGCCCCGTTCTCCAAGACCGACCGCTCGCGCTTTCTCGGCGCGCTGGACGAGGCGCTGGTGCGGCTGAAGCGAGGGTGACACAGGGTTACACCCTGTAACCCTCGCGATACCGATCTTTTTTCTGCCTTTTCCGTAGGTTGCGTGAGCGAGGGTCACAGTGACAACCCTCGGATCACTACCACTTCGCGCCGGTTGCAGCCGGGCGGCCGCCCGCCACTCCATCGATTACCTGACGGTCCATTGCCTGCCGCGCGCGTGCCTCCTCGCTAGGGCGGTGCGCTTTGTCCTCGAAGTCCCAGAACGCGGGGCCCTCTTCGATACGTTTGAGGAGCTTGTCCCAGCTTTCCGACCAGAATTCACCGGCCGCACCGTAGCGCGACAGCTGCTGCGCGCCCTGGGCATTGCGCGCGGCGAGGAGGAAAACGGTGAGACGCTCATCGAACTTGCGCGAGACGTGAACCAGCTCGCCCTTGTGGAAATGTGGCACTTCGACACCATGCAGCGCGCGTTCGAGCGCGGCTTGCGCCAGGGCATCATAGCCGTGCTGGAAGGCGGTTTCCAACGCGATATCGAAGGGCTCGCCCTTCAATCGGGCGCGCAGGCGGTAGGCCGACTGGCGGCTCATGCCGACAGACTTGGCCGCCGCAGCGACACTGTGGGTGGCGGCGAGTTCCCTCAGGAACCCGGCCATCTTGACCTTGTTCCAGTTGTCGGGACGCGGAGGGCGCGTTGCGCGCAGGGGTTCGGGCTTGTCCATGCGCCCGCAAATAACCTATATGGTACATTGTAGGAAAGTGGTGCTTTTCCGGGTGCGTTCAGGCGGCGCGGAGGTGCTGGCGGAACCATTCGGTGAGTTCCTCCTCGGTGAGCTCTCCGGCGGCGAGCGCGAGGAAAGCAACGACGAGTTCGGCGTCGGTTGCCGTCAGCATGAAGCCGTTAAGCACCAGAAATGTTTCCGCGACGACCGCCGCAGTGCGCTTGTTGCCATCAACAAACGGATGATTGCGGGCGATGCCATAGGCATAAGCTGCCGCAAGGGCAGCTGCATCAGGTTCGCCATAGTCGGCAAGATTGCGAGGGCGCGCGAAAGCACTTTCAAGCAGGCCATCATCGCGCACGCCTTCTGCGCCGCCATGTTCGGCGAGCTGCTCAGCATGCGCCGCGCGCGCCACATCGGGCGCGACCCAGATCCAGCCATGGGCCATAAATTACTTGGCGAGTTCGCGAAGCGCGCGCTTGCGGCGCGCCATGACTTCGCGCGCGGCAGCCATTTGCGCCTCAAAGTCAGGCTCTTCGGCGCGAAGCTCGATACCGCCCGGCGTGGTGACAACCGAGAGCGTTTCTCCGACCTCGGCACCCAGGTGCGACAGCATTTCACGCGGGAGGATGATCCCGGCGGAATTGCCAATCTTGGTGATCTTGAGGGTTGCGTTCATACAGGAGTTATAACGCAACTGACAGTGATTTGCAACCTGCGGCTTTTGCGTAGGGTTGTGGGCGGTCTATTGCCCTTCCCGAGAGAGGCTTTACCCCTCCGACCCGCTTCGCGGGCCACCTCCCCATTTGTGCTTCGCAAAAATGGGGAGGATCAAAGGCCTTACTCCGCTGCAGGCAGATACAATTCGCTGCCGGCTTCGCGGTACTTTTCGCTCATCTCGGCCATGCCGGCTTCGGCTTCGGCTTCGTTCGCGACGAAAGTTGCGATCTCGGCGTTCTGCTTGGCGGCGAAATCGCGGACTTCCTGCGTGATCTTCATCGAGCAGAACTTGGGGCCGCACATCGAGCAGAAATGCGCGGTCTTGGCGCCTTCGGCGGGGAGCGTCTGGTCGTGGTACTGCTCCGCCGTATCCGGATCGAGCGACAGGTTGAACTGGTCGCGCCAGCGGAAATCGAAACGGGCCCGGCTGAGGGCATCGTCGCGCAGCTTGGCGGCGGGGTGGCCCTTGGCCAGATCGGCGGCGTGCGCGGCGAGCTTGTAGGTCACGACGCCGACCTTGACGTCATCGCGGTCGGGCAGGCCGAGGTGCTCCTTGGGCGTCACGTAGCAAAGCATCGCGGTGCCGAACCAGCCGATCATCGCGGCGCCGATGCCGCTGGTGATGTGGTCATAGCCGGGCGCGATGTCGGTCACGAGGGGCCCGAGCGTGTAGAACGGCGCTTCGCCGCAGGCGGCGAGCTGCTTGTCCATGTTCTCCTTGATCTTGTGCATCGGCACGTGGCCGGGGCCTTCGATCATCACCTGCACGTCCTTCTCCCAGGCGCGCTTGGTCAGTTCGCCCAGCGTGTAGAGCTCGGCGAACTGGGCTTCGTCGTTGGCGTCCGCGACCGAGCCCGGACGCAGGCCGTCGCCCAGCGAATAGGCGATGTCATAGGCCTTCATGATCTCGGTAATGTCGTCGAAGTGTTCGTAGAGGAACGATTCCTTGTGATGCGCGAGGCACCACTTGGCCATGATCGAACCGCCGCGGCTGACAATGCCCGTCACGCGCTTGGCGGTGAGCGGGATGTAAGGCAGACGCACGCCGGCGTGGATCGTGAAGTAATCGACGCCCTGCTCGGCCTGTTCGATGAGGGTATCGCGGAAGATTTCCCAAGTGAGGTCCTCGGCAATGCCGCCGACCTTTTCGAGCGCCTGATAGATCGGCACAGTGCCGATCGGAACCGGGCTGTTGCGCACGATCCATTCGCGCGTGTCGTGAATGTTGCGCCCTGTCGAAAGGTCCATGACCGTGTCCGCGCCCCAGCGGATCGACCAGACCATCTTGTCAACTTCGTTGGCGACATCGGACGCGACCGCGGAGTTGCCGATATTGGCGTTGATCTTGACGAGGAAATTGCGCCCGATCGCCATCGGCTCGGATTCGGGGTGGTTGATGTTGTTGGGGATGATCGCGCGGCCGCGGGCGACTTCATCGCGCACGAATTCGGCGGTGACGTAATCGGGAATGCTGGCGCCCCAATCCTGTCCGTCGCGCACCAGCGCTTCCTTGAGCTGACGGCGGCCGATGTTTTCGCGGATGGCGACATATTCCATCTCGCGGGTGATGATGCCCTGGCGGGCGTAGTGCATCTGGCTGACATTGGCGCCGGCCTTGGCACGCAGCGGGCGCTTGACCGGCATCGGGAACGGGGGGACGCCGCCCGAGCGATCGGGGCCGAGCTGGCCGTTGTCTTCGGGCTTCACTTCACGCGCGTCGTATTCCTCGACATCGCCGCGGCCCATGATCCACTCGCGGCGCAGCTGAGGCAGTCCCTTGCCGATGTCGATCGCGGCATTGCTGTCGGTGTAGGGGCCCGAGGTGTCGTAGACCCGCAGCGGGGGCTCGTTCGCGCTGGGTTCGAGCGAAATCTCGCGCATGGCGACGGTCATGCCGGGGAAGCGCGGGCTTTCGACGTGGATCTTGCGGCTGCCGCGGATCGGGCCGGTGGTGACGCCGATGGGCGTGGCCTGCGGTCCATTTTCGAGGCGGGAGTTGATATCGGCCATCTCATACGCTCCAATGGGCGGATAGACAGCGGGCGTCGAGACACTGACAGACCGCTCCCTCCGCCCGTGCTAACGGGTTCAGGTTCGACGGGTCGTGGGGTGCGAAACCCACCTCTCAGCCATTGTTGCAAGCCTTCGCGAAACATCGCTCCGGCCCCGCGGCTCCCCGGGGAATGGAAGCGTTCTAGTGCGATGACATGGCGGCGTCCACCATGTTTGGGGGCTGGACTTTAAGCGGGCGCTTAAACATACTCTGCGCCAAGAGCCCGCCGGCATGCGAGCGGGGCCAACGGAGCAGGACATGGCGAGCCAGACCCTCACCCGGGAGCGGGCGATCAATCCATATGATGTGAGCGCCGATGCGCTCTACACCGAGGATACCTGGCGCGAGCCGTTCGCGTTCCTGCGGCGGGAAATGCCGATCAGCTGGCGGCCGGAGAGCCCGTTTGGCGGATACTGGTCGGCGGTGACGCACGAGCATATCCAGGAAATCGAGCTGATGCCGGAGGTGTTTTCCTCCTCGTGGAAGCGGGGGAACATCACGATTGCCGAGTCGGTGAACGAGAGCGAGTTTCCCAACTTCATCGCGCAGGATCCGCCCATCCACACCGCGCAGCGCAAGGTGATCGCGCCAGCGTTCAGCCCCGGGCAGATGATCAAGCTGGAGGAGCAGGTGCGCTCGCGCGCGCGCATGCTGTTCGATGCGCTGCCGGTGGGCGAGACGTTCGACTGGGTAGAGAGCCTCGCGATTCCGCAGACGCTGGGAATGCTGTGCAGCCTGTTCGGCATTCCCTTCGAGGAATGGCGCGATCTCAAGCGCTGGTCGGACTATGGCAGCGGGGTTTCAGCGGACAACCTCAACGATGCCTACCGCGCGGAATGGATGAAGCAGATGGGCGAAATGCTCGCGCGCTTCGACCGCGAGCTCGACCTGCAGCGCGCGCTACCGCCGAGCGACAACCTCCTCAGCCGCATGGTCCATTCCGAAGCGATGGGCAATCTGCCGGCGCTGGAGCGGCTCGCCAATATCGCGCTGCTGATCGTGGCGGGCAATGACACCACGCGCAATTCGATTGCCGGGCTGGTCGAGGCGCTGCACCTCTATCCCGAGGAACTGGAGAAGCTGCGAGCCGACCCGACGCTCAGCGCCAATGCCGCGCAGGAAATCATCCGCTGGCAGACGCCTGTGACGCACATGCGCCGCACTGCGACGCAGGACGTCGAGGTGGGCGGGCAGCAGATCCGCGCAGGCGAGAAGATCGTGATGTGGTACATCTCTGGCAACCGCGATGAGAGCGTGTTCCCCGATGCCGAGCGCTTCGACGTGACCCGCGAGAACGCGCGGCGGCACATCGGCTTCGGCCACGGCATTCACCGCTGCGTGGGCGCGCGGCTGGCCGAAGTGCAGATTGCCACGGTGATCGACGAGCTCGTGGCGCGGCGGCTGCGGGTGGTGCCGGTGGGCGCGCCGGAGCGGCTGGCGAGCCCCTTCCTGCACGGCTTCAATGCCATGCCCGTACGGCTGGAGCAGGACTGAATGTCCGGGACCAACGCGCGCGTCTGCATCATCGGGGCGGGCTGCTCGGGGATCACGGTCGCCAAGCGGCTCAAGGACTACGGGATTGCCTACGAGCAGTTCGACGGCTCGGACGATATCGGCGGGAACTGGTATTTCGGCAATCCCAACGGGATGTCGGCCTGCTACAAGAGCCTGCATATCGATACCTCGAAATGGCGCCTCGCCTTCGAGGACTATCCGGTGCCGGCGGACTGGCCCGATTTCCCGCACCATGGGCTGCTGCTGCAGTATTTCCGCGACTATGCGGATCACTTTGGCCTGCGCGACGCGATCACGTTCAATACGCGTGTGGAAAAGGCCGAGCGGCAGCCGGGGGGCGGCTGGCAGGTGCTCCTCTCGAACGGCGAGACGCGGCGGTATGAGGCGCTGGTGGTGGCGAACGGGCACCACTGGGCTGCTCGAATTCCCGAGTATCCGGGGAGCTTTGCGGGCGAGCAGTTCCACAGTCACGCCTATCGCAGCGTGTTCGAGCCGGTGAACTGTGTCGGCAAGCGCGTGCTCGTGGTCGGCATGGGCAACAGCGCGATGGACATCGCTTCCGAGCTTTCGCAGCGCTCTATCGCCAGCAAGCTGTTCGTTTCGACCCGGCGCGGGGTCTGGGTGCTGCCGAAGTATTACAAGGGCCAGCCCATCGACAAGAACCCGGCCCCGGCATGGATGCCGCGCAAGGTGCGGACCTGGCTGGGCGGGCGGCTGATCAAGGGCCTCGTGGGCAAGATGAGTGACTACGGCTTGCCAGAACCAGAAATCGGCCCGTTCGATTCCCATGCTACGGTTTCCGGCGAGTTTCTGCTGCGTGCGGGATCGGGTGACGTCACGATGAAGGGCGCGATCGAGCGGCTCGATGGCGACGGTGTGGTGTTCAAGGATGGCAGTCGGGAGGTGATAGACGTGATCGTCTGGGCAACCGGCTATGACATCCGCTTCCCGTTCTTCGATGACCCTGAACTGTGCGCCGATGCCGACAACCGCCCGCCGCCGCTGTTCAAGCGGATCATGAAGCCCGAAGTGCCGGACTTGTTCTACGCAGGGCTCGGCCAACCCCTGCCAACGCTGGTCAACTTTGCCGAACAGCAGTCAAAGCTGATCGCTGCATACCTTGCGGGCGAGTACACCCCTCCCCCGCCCGCCGAGATGCACCGCGTGATCAAGGCCGACGAGGCCTATCACACAGGGCATTACTATGCGGCGCGGCGGCATACGATCCAGCTCGATTTCGATGCCTATGTGCGTGATTTGAAGAAGGAAATCGCGCAAGGGACGCGGCGCGGGAAGGCGGCCTGAGGGCTCCAACCCCTCCACCACCGGGCTGCGCCCGGCGGTTCCCCTCCCCATTTGCACTTCGTGAAAATGGGGAGGATCTTGGGAAGAGCGCTATTCCGCTGCTTCCAGCGCCGCTTCTGCGCGCTGGTTGTCGTAGATGAATTCGCTCGCCGCCGGATCGATCGCCGGGATTTCGCTGCGCTCGCTCCAGTAGTCCTGGTTGTGCTGCCATTCGGGCTTGTCGCCGCGTTTGGGCATGCGGGCCAGATCGCGCATCAGGTAGGTGGGGTTGAAGTTGTCGGCATCGATCCACGGCAGGATCGGCATGTCCGCATCCTCTGGCCGCAGCGCGACTTCGACCTTGTGCGCCCCTTCCGCATCCATGTGATTCAGTAGCTTGCACACGAAATCGCCGACGATATCGACACGCAGGGTCCACGAGGCGCGGAAGTAGCCGAAGACCCAGACGAGATTGGGCACGCCGGTGAACATCATGCCGCGATAGTTGATGGTCTCGGACCAATCGACGGCCTTGCCATCGACGGCAAACGGGATCTCGCCAAGCACCGAGAGGCGGAAGCCGGTGCATGCGACGACGATATCGGCCTCGATCTCCTGGCCCGACGCAGTGCGCACGCCGTTTGCAGTGAAGGTGTCGATGGTGTCGGTAACGACTTCGGCATTGCCGGCCACGACATGCTTGAACATGTCGCCATCGGGGAGCTGGGCAAGGCGCTGCTGCCAGGGGCGATACTTCGGCGTGAAGTGCGGCTCGAAATTGAAATCCTCACCCACATAGCCGCGAACGAGCGCGCGCAGGTCCTCGGCCATTGCTTCGGGCTCTTCGCGGCTGCGGCGGTCCATTTCGTAGAAATTGTAGATATAGTCCTGCCGCACGACGCGGTGGACAGTCTCCTCGTCGATGCCGATCAGGCGCAGCCGGTCGGCGAGCTCACTGACATTGGGCGCGCAGTAGAACCAGGTCGGCGAACGCTGAAGCATGGTGACCTTGGCACCCGCATCACACAGCGCGGGTACGATCGTGGCCGCTGTGGCGCCCGAGCCGATGACCAGCACGCGCTTGCCGGAAACGTCGGTCGCCGGATCCCACAGCTGGGCGTGGACGAAGTGGCCCTTGTAATCGGCCATGCCCGCCCAATCGGGGGTATATGGGGTCTTGTGGTCGTAATACCCCTGGCACATCCACAGGAAACCGGCGGTGAACACCACTTCGCTGCCATCCTTGCGAACGGCATTCACCGTCCAGAGATTGTCCGCGCTCGACCAGCTGCAAGACGTGATCGTGTGGCCATAACGGATGTGCTGATCGATGTGGTTCTCGGCAATCACTTCGCCCATGTAGCGCAGGATTTCATCCGCGGTCGCGATCGGCGCGCCAACCCACGGCTTGAAGCGGTAGCCGAAGGTGTAGAGATCGGAATCGGAGCGGATACCGGGATACTTGTGCGTTTCCCAGGTGCCGCCGAACGTGTCCTTGCATTCAAGGATGGTATAGGTCTTGCCGGGGCACTGATCCTGCAGATGCTTGGCCGAGCCGATGCCCGAAATACCTGCGCCGACGATAAGCACGTCGACATGAACCGAAGCTTCCTGCGCCATTTCTCTCTCCATAATCGCGAGCCTTGCAGCGAGGACCGCGCGCCGACTTGCGGGGCGATCCGGGCCGTTTCCCGTCATCGCGGTCTGTCTGACCGTCTGGCGCAAAGGAGGCCTTGATCCGCATCAAAAGGCAACAGGAATCTCACTGCGCGGCCCTGTGTCTGCCGCGAAACCTTGCCAAAAGTTCATGCTGCGGAACGGTCCGGGTCATTCGCACCATGACTCAAAGACGTTGTCGCACCGGCCGGGCCTCACAACGTCCCGATGATGTCCCGCCGGCGAGGCAATCCCTGGAAGAAGGGCCACTCTCCCCCAGCGGCCCTGCTACGAACCCTCGGGGATGGCAGGCCTTCACAGCCATCCCCGAGGGCACGTTGCAAGAAGCCCGGCCGCCGACCTTCTGCCGCTTCACGAACGGGCGCTTCACGAACGGGCAGGCACGCGCCGGTTGCGCCGATCATGGCTTGGGCCTATCGCCCAGCATCATGAATGCACGGCGCTGTGATATCGCGATCCTTGGCGGCGGGCTGGCAGGCGGGCTTATTGCGCTCGCGCTCGCCAGGTACCGCCCCGATCTCTCGCTTCTGATTGTGGAGCAGGATACCCGGCTCGGAGGAAACCATGTGTGGTCGTTCTTCGAGACCGATGCGGACCCCGAGGCGACCGAGCTGCTAAGGCCGATGCTCGCGGCAACCTGGACACACTACAACGTCCACTTTCCCCGCCACAGCAGGAAACTCCACACCAACTACAGTGCAATGACGTCCGAACGGTTCGACGCTGTGCTGCGTGAGGCGCTCCGCCCGGAGGCGATCCTCAGCGGACAAGCGGTGAAGGCATGCAGCGAAACCGAAGTCATGCTGGGGGATGGAACGCTGGTCAGCGCGGGCGGCGTGATCGACACGCGGGGCCTGCGCAATGTCTCGCACCTGACCGGCGGATGGCAAAAGTTCGTCGGCCGCAAGTTCAGGCTCAAGGCTCCGCATGGCCTCGAACGGCCAATCGTGATGGACGCGACGGTGGAGCAGGTCGACGGCTACCGGTTCATGTATGCCCTGCCGTTTGCAGACGACATCGTCTTTCTGGAAGACACCTACTATTCGGATGACAGCACACTTGACCGCCCGCTGATCGAACGGCGGATCGACGCCTATCTTGCGGCGCGCGGCTGGGAAGTGGAAGAGCTGATCAACGAGGAATACGGGGTGTTGCCGGTGGTGGCCGGCGGCGACTTTGCGAAGTTCTGGCGCGACGGCGGCGATGAGACCGCGCGGGCTGGATCACGCGCGGGGCTGTTCCATTCACTGACGAGCTATTCGGTGCCGGATGCAGTGCGGTTTGCGCTGGCGCTGGCACACCATGATGCATTCGACGGGGCTAGCCTCAAGGCCTTTTCCGAAAAGTGGGCCAAAGGGCACTGGGAAAACCAGAGCTATTATCGCATGCTTTCGGCGTTGCTGTTCGGCGGAGCCTATCCGGAAGAACGCCTCCGGATATTGGAGCGGTTCTATACGCTGAACCCCCAACTGATCGAGCGGTTCTATTCGGGCCGTTCAACCCGGTTCGACAAGTTCCGGATCCTGGCGGGCATTCCGCCAATTCCGATCCCCAGGGCGCTTGGCACCATCACGGGCCTGGGCAGGCAGCCTGCGCCGCTGAATTTTTCAGGAGTCTAGAGTTTCATCATGAAGAAAGTCGCAGTCATCGGGGCCGGTTTCGGCGGACTGGCGCTGGCAATCCGCCTGCAGTCGGCAGGTATCCAGACCACTGTCATCGAGGCGCGCGACAAACCGGGCGGACGGGCCTATTTCTGGGAGCGCGACGGGTTTACCTTCGACGCCGGGCCGACGGTGATCACCGATCCGCCGTGCCTCAAGGAACTCTGGGCGCTTTCGGGCCACGACATTTCCGAGGACGTGGAACTGCTGCCGGTCAAGCCGTTCTACCGCCTGAACTGGGCTGACGGGACAAATTTCGACTACACCAACGAGGAGGCGGTGCTCAACGCAGAGATCGCCAAGCTCAATCCGCGTGACGTCGCGGGCTATGCGGACTTCCTCAAGTACTCGGCCGGGGTGTTCGAGGAAGGCTATCTCAAGCTCGGCACCGTGCCGTTCCTCGACTTCGCCTCGATGATCAAGGCCTCGCCGCCGCTGATCCGTTATCAGGCATGGCGCTCGGTTTATTCGGTCGTTTCGAGCTACATCCAGAACGAGAAGCTGCGTGAGGCGTTCAGCTTCCACTCGCTGCTGGTGGGCGGCAATCCGATGACCACGAGCTCAGTCTACGCTCTGATTCACAAGCTGGAGAAGGACGGCGGTGTGTGGTGGGCCAAGGGCGGCACCAACCGGCTGATCGCGGGCATGATCAAGCATTTCGAGCGGCTGGGCGGCGTCGTGCGGATGGGCGATCCCGTCGTGCACATCAACTCGCTCGGCGACCGGGTGACCGGCGTTCAGACCAAGTCCGGCTGGCAGGAATCATTCGACGCGGTCGCCTCCAACGGCGATATCGTGCATTCCTATCAGGATCTGATGCCCGACAATGGCCATGCGCAGCGCCGCGCCAAGGCGCTGAAGCGCAAGAAGTTCTCGCCGAGCCTGTTCGTCGTCCACTTCGGCGTCGATGGTACCTGGCCGGGAATCGCGCATCACATGATCCTGTTCGGGCCGCGCTACAAGGGGCTGCTCGACGACATCTACAAGCACGGCGTGCTGCCCGAGGACTTCTCGATCTACCTGCACCATCCGTCAGTCACCGATCCGAGCATGGCGCCTCCGGGCATGAGCACGTTCTACGCGCTGGTGCCGGTGGCGAACATGGGCAAGCTGCCGGTGGACTGGGATGAAGTGGGACCGGTGCTTGAAAAGCGCGTGCTCGACGAAGTGGGCCGGCGCCTGATCCCGGATATCCACAGCCGGATCGTGACGAAGTTCTCCTATACGCCCAAGGACTTCTCGATCGATCTATCAGCGCATCAGGGGAGCGCGTTCAGCCTCGAGCCGCTGCTCACGCAATCCGCATATTTCCGCGCGCACAACCGTGACGATGCGATCCGGAACTTCTATCTTGTCGGCGCAGGCACGCATCCGGGTGCGGGTATTCCGGGCGTGGTCGGCAGCGCGAAGGCAACGGCGGGGCTGATGATCGCGGATCTGGCAGAGGCGTGAGAGCGAAACGGGCATGAAACGGCTGGCGGTCTATTGCGGGTCGGCATCGCCGGTCGACGCTCGCTATGTCGCTCTGGCCCGCGAAGTCGGTGCAACGCTCGCTGCTCAAGGGATCGAGGTCGTCTATGGCGGCGGGCGGCTGGGTCTGATGGGCGCGCTGGCCGCTGGCGCTCTGGAAGCGGGTGGACGGGTGATCGGGGTTATCCCGCAGGGGCTCGTCGATGCCGAGGTTGCCAATCCCGATTGCAGCGAGCTGGTTGTTGTCCAGACCATGCATGAGCGCAAGCAGGCCTTCACCGACTTGTCCGACGGGTTCCTGACCTTGCCCGGCGGGGTCGGCACGATGGACGAGCTGTGGGAAGCGGTGAGCTGGGCGCAGCTTGGCTATCACACCAAACCGGTGGGCCTGCTCAATGCCTTCGGCTTCTTCGATCACCTGCTTGCCTTTCAGCGCCACATGATCGCAGTGGGCTTCGTGCGGCAGGCGCACGCCGGGATCATCCTTGCCGAGCCCGCGCTCGACGTGCTGCTCGAACGCATGGCGGCGCATGTGCCGCACCGGCCGATCATGCAGATGACGGCGAAGGACTTGTGAGGCTGCGTGGCTGACCACCATGCAGCGGCGGAGGACCGGGCCTGGCCCGGCCGCGCTGCCCTTGTGACCCATGCCCGCGAGACGATCGCGCGGGGTTCGAAGAGTTTCGCCGCCGCCTCGCAGCTGTTTGACAAGACCACGCGCGAACGGGTCTGGCTGCTCTATGCTTGGTGCCGCGCCTGCGATGACATTGCCGACGAGCAGGACATGGGCGGGGAGCTCGGCACGACACCGGGCGGCGATGCGGGCGATCGGCTGGCGATGATCCGGCGGCTTACCGGCCTCGCGCTGGCAGGGCTACCGACGGGCAATCCGAATTTCGACGCGCTCGGCGTGGTCGCGGCCGAATGCGGCCTCACCCGCGCGATGGCAGAGGACGTGATCGAGGGCTTCGCGCTCGATGCGGCGGACTGGACCCCGCGCGGCGAGGCGGACCTCTTGCGCTATTGCTTCCATGTGGCCGGCGCAGTGGGCGTGATGATGGCAGTGGTCATGGGCGTGGCGCCTGATGACGACGATACGCTCGACCGCGCCTGTGATCTGGGTCTGGCGTTCCAGCTCGGCAATATCGCGCGCGATGTGGCCGAGGACGATCGCGGCGGGCGCTGCTATCTGCCCGCAGAGTGGCTGGCCGAAGCTGACATTCCGCCGGGCGAGCAACTGCGTCCGTGCTATCGCGCCGCACTGGTTGGGGTCGCGCAGCGGCTGGCGGCGCTGGCGGCGCAGTACGAGGCATCGGCGCGCGTTGGAGCAGCGCGGCTGGGGTTCCGCCAGCGCTGGGCGATCCTTTCGGCGGCGGGGATCTATGGCGCGATCGCACGCAAGGTGGCGGCGGGCGGACCGCGTGTGTGGGACAAGCGGGTTTTCACATCGCGGGGAGAGAAAATCGGCTGGGTCTTGCGCGCAGGGCTTCAGGCGCTGGGGAGACCGCGCCGGGCGAAGCGGCCGCAATGGTCGCGCAGCAGCCTGAAAGCCTGGGCTAGCCGGCGGGGAGCATGACTGTGCGGGCGTTTCCGGCAAGATCTGCCAGGAGGCGCGCGGCGGCAATGCGGCCGGACATGGTGGCCATCGGAATGCCGGGCCCCGGGTGCACGCTGCCGCCGGCAAGATAGAGCCCCGGCACCTTGCCCCGCGCTCCGGCGCGCGCGAAGCTGCCCATCATGCCGTGGTTCGCCCGGCCATAGAGCGCGCCGCCGCTGGCCGGGAACAGCGCATTGAAGCCGGCTGGGTCGGTGACGACAGGTTCATCATCGGGTGCGATTTCGAGCCCGCAGTCCCGCATCAGGCGAACGCACCGCCTGGCAAGATCGGAAATGACGTTATCGGCGAGTGGGCCCTTGTCGCCATCGGCGGGGGCGTTGATCAGCGCGAGGAGGCGTTCGGGCGTGCTTGCTGGGTGGTCGCTCCCCTCCCCCCGGTCCTGCGCGCAAAGGTAGACCGTGGGCACCTGCGTGATGCGGCGGTCCTTGAAGATGGCGCGGAATTCCTCCGCATAGTCCTCAGCAAAGAACACGTTGTGATGGGCAAGATCAAAGCCCGAGGTCCGCGCCGAGAGACACCAGGTAACCGCGGAAAGCGAGCGCTTGAGCGGGGCCGTAGCGGGTACGGGGCGCGTTTCGTCGGTCAGCGCGGAAATGTCGCCGTTGAAGACCACGGCATCGGCGTCGATGCGCTCGCCGTCCGCCAGTTCAACGCCGGCAACGCGGCCTTGCTCCACGACAATGCGCGCCATTTCGGCGCCGAAGCGGAACCGCGCGCCGTGCCGCTCCGCAAGGCCTGCGATAGCGCGCGCAACTTCGTGAATGCCGCCGCGCACCAGCCACACGCCCTCCTGTTCGACATGGGCGATCAGCATGAGCGTTGCGGGCGCGGCCCAGGGCGAGGCGCCGACGTAGGTCGAGTATCGCCCGAACAATTGGCGCAGGCGCGGGTCCTTGAAATGATCGCCAAGCGCCCCCCACAGCGTGCGCAGCGGCACGGTGCGCATGAGCGCGGGGATACCGAACGGCCCGAGCCGCGCCACAAGGCCGGGGATCGAGGGGCGCTCGGCGGCGATGAACGAGGCGGCGAGCGTCTGGTAGATATCGGCACTGCGCGCACAGAACGCGAGGTAGGCTTTGGCCTCGGCAGCCCCCGCAAAATCGCCGATGGCATCGGCAGAGCGGGCGACATCGGCAAACAGATCGAGATTGCCGCCCTGCTTCCAGGCATGGCGCGCAAGGGTTTCTGCGGGGATCAGGCCAAGGTGATCCTCAAGCCGCTGGCCCGCATCGCCGAACAGGCCATCGAAGATCCAGCGCATGGTGAAGACGGTCGGCCCGGCATCGATCAACTGGCCGCCGCTCTCCACCCGCCGCATCTTGCCGCCGACACTGGCGGCGCGCTCGACGATGGTGACATCGAGCCCGCTGCGGGCAAGATCGGCTGCGGCGGCAAGGCCGCCCATGCCGGCGCCGACAACTACGACCCTGCGGCGCGCCACGTCAGTCGGACGCTGCTGCGCGGCGCGGGCGTAGTTGCGGTATCAGGCTGATCCCGGCCTTCTGGTCGATGCGGATGCGGTGGTAGATGAGGATGATGAGACCGGTGACCAGCGGCACCGACCACATCACCGGATTAAGCGCGAGCGCAGGGAACAGGCGGACCGAACCGAACGCCAGAAACGCAGTGTAGACCGAGATACCTGCCCCCACGAGCGCCTTCACATGTTCCTTGAGCCACATGACAGGCGAGGGATTGCGTGAATAGAGGAACACGAGATTGGTGATCCCCGTCGCCATGCCCACGACCGAGATGAGCATCATGAGCGGCTGGTTGATGCGCGCGCCGTCCCAAGCGCAGATGACCGCAGCGATCATCACCATGAATTGAAGCGCGATGTTGAGCGGCGTGCGGTTGGCCGCGACATTCCGGCGGTTCTTGACGCAAAGCCAGCCATACCAGGCGAGATTGAGCGTGAGGATCGCGTTGTGAAACATCATCACGCCGAAAATGCCGCGCACGAAATCTGCGTCGAACCGGCCGACCAGATGCGGGTGGACCGTCATCGGATCGTAGAGCGTGAAGAGGCTCATCACGAGGGCGAGGCAGCCGGTGATGAGAATCGCCCTGGTGAACACGCGGCCCCATTTGCGGTGGTTCACATCGCCCTTGCGGCCCACCACCGGAATCCAGAATGCGATCGCGCCTGTCGCGCCTGCGGCGATATGTGCTGCAATCAGGCAGCGGAACAGCAACAGTTCCATCCCATCCCCCGGTTCGTCTGGCCGCGACTATTCCACTGGACATGCCCTGTGTAAACATAAGATGACACTTGCAAACTGTTTAGGATGCCCGCGTGACGCAGACTGCCGTTCCTGCCACATATCGCCCGCCGCGCCCGAACTCGCTCGGCGCGGTCACGGCGTTGCTGCATGTGGCGCTCAAGGGGGACGGCGATCTGCTCAGCCTCTTGCCAGCCAGCGCCTATCGCTGCGATGTCGGGCCGCTGGGCTATTCGCGCCGGTCGATCCTGATCGTCAACCAGCCTGATCAAGTGCGGCGGGTTCTGTCTGATCCGGAAGGCATCTTTCCCAAGAGCGACCTCATGGTCGATGCGCTGGCGCCCTTGATCGGCGATTCGATCTTCGTCTCCTCGGGCGAGACCTGGCAGCGCCAGCGGCAGATGATCGACCCCGCCTTCACGATGATGCGCGTGAACCGGGCGTTTCCGGCGATGCAGGAAGGCGCCGATGCCTGTGAGCAGATGTTGGCCGAGCGGGCGAGCGACGGGGCCGCATTCTCGCTTGATCTGACCATGAGCCACCTCACCGCCGACATCATCTGCCGCACCGTGTTCAGCACCGGGCTCGAGACCGGGGCAGCGCACGACGTGTTCGAAGCCTTCACCGTGTTCGAGCACAGCGTGGCGCAAGTCGAGATCCGGCGGCTGATCATGGACCCGGCGTGGACGGCGGTGCCGCAGAAGGATTTTGTGCTGGAGGCATGCCAGCGCATCCGGGGCCATCTGGGAGATCTGCTCGACACGCATCTCGGGCCCGGCGGTGAGCATTTCGACGATATCGCAGCGGCGGTGATCGCGGCGCGTGATGATTTCAGCCGCACGGCCTTCACCCGCGAGGAATTGATCGACCAGCTTGGTGTGCTGTTCCTCGCTGGCCACGAGACGAGCGCAAGCGCGCTGACCTGGGCGTTCTTTCTACTCGCCACACAGCCCCATCTTGTTGCGCGCATTCGTACCGAGATCCGCGAAGTGGCGGGCGAGGACGGGCCGATCGACTTCGAAGCGACCAAGCACCTGCCCACGATCCGCAATGTGTTTCGCGAGACCTTGCGGCTCTATCCCCCGATCACTTTCCTGCCGCGCGTGGCGACCGAGGCAACCACGATCGGCAAGCGCAAGGTCAAGCGCGGGGCGCTGGTGATGGTGGCGCCTTGGGTGCTGCACCGGCATCGGGGCTATTGGAAGAACCCCGATGTGTTCGACCCCGACCGCTTCCTCCCCGCGCGCGAGAGCGAGCTGACCCCGGGGGCCTATATTCCGTTCGGCCAGGGACCAAGGGTCTGCGCGGGCGCTGCATTCGCCCTGACCGAGGCGGTGCTGCTGATCGCACGCCTGTTCCGCCGGTTCGACTTCCACGTCGAGCAGGCAGGTGCGGTGCGCCCGGCAGCGCGGCTGACCACGCGCCCCGCAAAGCAGATCATGGTGCGCGTGAGCCGGGCGGCATGACGACCGTACTGCTGACATTGGGGCGCCTGCCCAAGGCGCTCGATCTGGCGCGGGGTTTCAGCAAGGCGGGGTGCCGGGTGCTGGTGGCCGAACCCTATGGCTGGACTCTGGCCGGCGCCTCGCGCCACGTGGCCCGCGAGTTCCGTGTCCCGGCACCAGCCAAGGGCAAGGCGGCTTACCTCGCGGCGCTGACGGAAATCGTGGTGCGCGAAGGCGTTGATCTGGTGGTGCCGGTCTCGGAAGAGACCATGCATGTGGCGCATCTGCGCGGCCTGCTGCCGCCCGGCACAGGTCTGTTCACGATGCCGCCCGGCGAGGTGATCACGCTGCACGACAAATCCGGCTTTGTCCGAGCGGCCGAAGCGATGGGGCTGGCGGTGCCGCAAAGCGCGCCGCTGGGAACGGCGGAGGCCGAGGCGCTGGCGCGGGGCGGCCCGGTGGTGGTCAAGCCCGTGTTCTCCTGCTCGGGCCGGGGGCTTTCAATTCTGCGCGGCGGGGAGCCCCTGCCCCCGGCCAATCCGGGCGAACCGGCAGTGGTGCAGCGCTTCGTTGAAGGCCGCGAGCACAGCACCTGCACGATCGCGCAGGAAGGCCGCATGGTCGCGACCATGGTCTATCGCGGGGCGGTCATGTCCGGCTCGGTGGCGGTGGCCTTCGAGCGGGTTGAGGTGCCGGCGATCAACGCGTGGATCGAGCGGTTTGTGGCGGGCTGCGGATGGAGCGGGTTCATCTCGTTCGACTTCATCGTGGACGCGCAGGGCGTGCCCTTTGCCATCGAGTGCAATCCACGCGCGACGAGCGGCGTTCACTTCTGGGAACCGGAGGACATCGCCCGTGCCGTGCTGGAGCCTGCCTGGGCCGGGCCGGTGCGTGTGCGGCGGCACAAGGCCCTGCAGCAGTTCTACGCCTGCCTGACCGAGACACAGGGCGCGATGCTGAGGGGCAAGGGTTTCCTTGCGAGCCTCAAAAGCCTCGTTACCACACGTGACGTCAGCTGGGACTGGCGAGATCCGTGGCCGTTCGTGAGCATGATCGGAACCTCGTGGCCGATCATCTGGCAGGCGATCACCAAAGGCGCCCGCTTTGGCGAGGTTGCGACGCAGGACGTTGGCTGGTTCGAGCACTGAGCAGCGAAAATTTTCATCCGTGATGTAACGTTTTTCCGCTTCACTCCGAACCGGCTGACGGCGCACTTGTCCTTTCTCGCAGAAGGGGCATTGTGTTGCCACCTCGGCAGGCAAGCGGGAGCGGAGCGAATGGCTACACACTATGCAAATGCCGATGCGGAGAGCCCTCGGACCGACGAGAGCCCGCTGATCTACCGGACGCGGCTGCCGGTGCGGATCTGGCACTGGATCAACGCGCTGAGCATCTTTGTGATGCTGATGAGCGGGATGATGATCTTCAACGCCCATCCCCGGCTCTACTGGGGCCAGTATGGCGCGAACTTCGATCATCCCTGGCTGGTGATCGGCCACCGCGGAACCAGCGGCTACCTTTCGCTGTGGGGCCATGAGATTTCGACGACAGGCTTTCTCGGCTATGCCCAGAACGCGCCTTATGCCTTTCCCCCGCTGGTGACGATCCCTTCAAGCTACAGCCTTTCGGACGGGCGGCAGTGGCACTTCGCATTCGCATGGGTGCTGCTGATCACCGGCACGCTCTTCATGGTATATAACATTGTTTCCGGACACTTGCAGCGTGATCTTGCCTTGAAGCGTGAAGAACGCAGCTTTGCCCACTTGTGGCATGACATCAAGGAGCACGCGCGGTTGCGCTTCCCCACTGGCGAGGCGGCGCGGTCCTACAATCCGCTGCAGAAGATCGCCTATCTCGGGGTGCTCTTCGTGCTGATCCCGACTGTCATTCTCACCGGATGCACGATGTCGCCTACGCTGAATGCGGCCTTCCCCTGGCTGACTGAGCTGTTTGGCGGGCGCCCTTCCGCGCGCTCGATCCACTTCCTGTGCGCGACGGGGTTCGCGCTGTTCATCGTGGTCCATCTGCTGGCAGTGCTGCTGGCGGGGCCGTTCAACGAGCTGCGCTCGATTATCACGGGCTGGTACCGTTTGCCGAAGGAGAGGTCGAAGTGAGCAAGGACCCCACAAGCGGATTGATCATGCCAGCCGCAGCCCCCTCCTCGCTGATCACCCGGCGTAACGCACTCGTGGGCGGTGCGGGCCTGCTGCTCGCCGGATGCGACCAGATCAATGCCTCGCCCACGGTGAAATCGTTTCTGAGCCTGGGCGAGAAGGCGACGCACAGCGCGCAGCGTCTCGTAACGGACCGCAATGCCCTGGCGCGCGAGTTCACCCGGGCCGACATGTCGCCGGTGTTCCGCCAGAACGGCAACCAGAACCCCGGAACCACCGAGTACAACGCGCTTGCCGCGAACAACTTTGCCGACTGGACGCTGAGCGTGGACGGTATGGTGAAGCAGCCGATCCGGCTGAGCCTGGCTCAGTTGATGGCCGCGCCGCGTCGAACGCAGATCACGCGGCACGACTGCGTGGAGGGCTGGAGCGCGATTGGCGAGTGGTCAGGCGTGCCGCTTGGCCTGCTGCTACGCCGCGCCGGGATGTCGGCCAACGCGAAATACGTGGTGTTCCACTGCGCGGACAGCACCGGCGGCATCCCCTATTACGAAAGCATCGACATGATCGACGCTTTCCATCCGCAAACAATCCTCGCCACGCACATGAACGGCGCGCCGCTCACGGTCGGGCACGGCGCTCCGCTGCGGCTGAGAGTCGAGCGGCAGCTGGGCTACAAGCAGGCGAAGTACGTGATGCGGGTTGAGGCTGTCGCCTCGCTCGACGGGATCCACGGCGGCAAGGGCGGGTACTGGGAAGACCACCGCGGCTATCAGTGGTTTGCGGGGATCTAGACCTTCACCACCCCGCGTTCGATCAGGCTCCGGGCGCAGTCGGTGATTGATTCCTCCACCGGGCGGGTCTTCCAGCCGAGGCGTTCGAAGGCGTGGGCGGCGCTGGCGTCACGCACATTGCCGAGTTCGCCGACGACCTGCCGAATCAGCGGATTGAACTTCGCGGCAAAGCGCACGAGCCAATCGGGCAAGCGCCGGGTGGGGACGTTGCGGGCCTGCAGCGGCATGCGTGCGCGCAGGATGCCCGCGACATCGATCATCTTGAGGAACGGGCCCGAAGCGATGAAGCGCTCGCCGTCGAGGCCCGGCTCAGTTAGTGCACGAACGTGCAGGTCAGCCAGATCGCGCACGTCGACAATGCCGAAGCCGAGATCGGGGCAGCCGGGCAGCGCGCCCGAGAGGAGTTGGTTGATGATCTCGATAGAGGCCGAGAAATCCTTGCTCCAGACCGGGCCAAGCACCGCCGCGGGATTGATGGTGAGAAATTCCATCCCCGCGCCCTCGGCGGTGATCCAATCGCGAGCGGCACGCTCGGCGATGGTCTTCGATTTGACGTAGGCATAGGCATCGCGGCTGTTCACGTTGGTCCAGTCGGCTTCGGTGAACTGGTGGTGCCCCTTGCCGTGGCCATAGGCGATTGCTGCCACCGAGGACGTTTGAACGAAGCGTGTGACCCCAGCCTGCTTGGCAAAGCGCAGTGCACGCAGCACGCCTTCGCGCGCGGGAACGATCAGGTCTTCCTCACGGCGCGGCGGGACATTGGAGAGCGGCGAGGCAACGTGGAGGACATGGGTGCAGCCTGCCATGGCATCGGCCCAGCCCGCATCAGCGGTGAGATCGGCGGCAAAGAACTTGAGCGTTTCGGGTGTGCCGCCGAGCAGTGGGCGCAGTTCCGGCTCGCGCTTGAGGCTGCGCACAGTGGTGTGCACCGTCCAGCCTTCGGCCAGGAGCTGCTGGATGATGAAGCCGGCGATATAGCCGCTGCCGCCGGAGACGAGGACGGTTCTGGACATCTGGTTTCCTCTCAGAAACGAAGCATAATGGCGCGGGCCAGCGCGGGCGAGAGCGAGTGGACCGCCTGCAGCACCTTGACCATGCCCACATTGGCTTCGTTCGCGCCGCGCTCCATCGCCGCGATGATCTGGCGCGCGCATTCCTCAGGCGCCAGCTTGCTGCCGTCGCGGTGGCTGGTCATCTGGGTTTCGACCACGGGGGGCAGCGCTTCGAGAACGTGGATGCGCGTGCCCTTGAGCTGCGCACGCAGAGCCTGGGTATAGCTGCGCAGCGCGGCCTTGGTGGCGCAATAGACCGGCGAGCCGGCGTTGGGCGCGATGGCGAGCCCTGAGGTGACATTGACGATCATCGCTTCGGGGCGGGCACGCAGCACCGGCATGAGCGCAGCGATGAGGCGGATCGGCGCGTGGAGATTGAGCCACAAGGTCCGCTCGTCATCCTCGGGCTCTGGCGGCGCGAGGCGGTAATCGTGTGCGGCGCCCATCCCGGCATTGTTGATCAGCACATCGATCGTCCGCGGCCCTAGACCGGCCACAACCGCATCTATGCCGGCAGGACCGGTGAGTTCTGCGGCGATCACCGCGAAGCCTTCTGCCTCGGCGGCGGCGATGCGCGCGGGCGTGCGGCCTGTCACGATCACGGCCGCGCCCTTGTCGCGCAGCTGGCGGGCAAGGCGCAGGCCGATGCCATCGGTGCCGCCCGTGATCAGGATCGTTTTGCCGCTAACCTGCACCCGCCTTCTCCCCATGATTTTCCGGGGAGACTAGTGATCCAGTTGCAAGCTGCAACTGTTACTTCATCAGCACCAGTTCCTCCGCCATCGACGGATGCAGCGCGACGGTCGCGTCGAAATCGGCCTTGGTAAGCCCGGCCATGACGGCGATTGCCGCAGCCTGGAGGATTTCGGGCGCCTCGGGCCCGATCATGTGGATCGCCAGCACCCGGTCGGTCGCAGCATCGACGATCATCTTGTAAAGGCCGCGTTCTGGCCGATGGGCAAAGATGTTCTTCATCGGGCGGAAGTCCGAAGAGTAGACCTTGATCGCGCCGTAGCGGTTGCGTGCCTCGCCCTCGGTCGGCCCTACGCCCGCAAGCGGCGGCTGCGAGAACACGGCGCTGGGGATGCAGCTGTAATCGATGGTGACATGCTTGCCGCCGAACACGCGGTCGGCAAAGGCCTGGCCCTCGCGGATGGCGACCGGCGTGAGCTGCACGCGGTCCGTGACATCGCCCACGGCATGGATGCTGGGACACGAAGTCTGCGCGCGGTCATCGACCACGATCTGGCCGTTCTCGCCCAGCGCTACCCCAGCGGTTTCAAGCCCGAGCCCGGCGGTGTTGGGCTTGCGCCCGGTGGCGACGAGCACTTGATCGGCCAGCACCGGATCGGGCTGGCCCTTGAGCCAGACCTCCAGCAGCCCGTCCTCGCGTTTCACCACCTTCTCGAACGGGCAGTTGAAACGGTATTGGATGCCGCGCGCCATGGTGATCTGCAGCAGGCGGTCGCGCAGCGCCTGATCATAGCCGCGCAGCAGCGTTTCCGAGCGGTTGACCACCGTTACGTGACTGCCGAGCGCGTTGAAAATGCCGGCAAATTCCAGCGCGATATAGCCCGCTCCGGCAATCACCACGCGGCGCGGCAGCGCTTCGAGGTGAAACACCTCGTTCGAAGTGATGCAGTGCTCCGCGCCTTCGAATTCGGGCATGACCGGCCATGCGCCGGTTGCGACAAGGATATGCTTGGCGGTGATCTCGCGGCCCGAAGCGAGGCGCACAGAGTGCGGACCAGTGATTACCGCCCGTTCGAGGTAGCGCTCGACCTTGTGGGTCTCGAGCGTGGAGGTGTAGGCGGCATTGAGCCGGTCGACATCGCGCAGCACTGCATCGCGCAGGGTCGGCCAGTCGAACGTGGTCTTCTCGACCGTCCAGCCATAGTTGGCCGCGTCCTGCAATTCCTCGGCAAAGTGCGAACCATAGACGAGGAGCTTCTTGGGCACGCAGCCGCGGATCACGCACGTGCCGCCGACGCGGTATTCCTCCGCCACCGCGACGCGGGCGCCGTGGCTGGCGGCAACGCGGCTCGCGCGCACGCCGCCCGAGCCTGCGCCGATGACAAAGAGATCGTAGTCGTACTGGGCGTCGGTCATGGCCTGCTCCTCTTTCGCTGCGCTCATATGGGGGATAGGCGCCGCGTGCGACAATGCCGTTTCGCCATCTTTTCATTGCTCGCAGCCAGATGACGTTAGGCCATTGAAAATACACAGGTGGAGGGCGACTTAGAGGGGACGCAGCCGCCCCCGGCCGCGTTCGGAGTACCCACCATGGAACGCGAAGGCGATGAAGTGCACGTCGACACCGAAGAAGCCAGCGGGGGTGACAAGGACCGCAGCCTTGGCAAGATGCTGGTGATCGGCACTCTGCTGGCGGTAGTCCTGCTATCGGTTGTCTGGATCACCGGCGCGGTGCGGTTCAACCACGCCAATCCGGTGATGCCCGAGCCCACTGCGACGTCTTGACCCGGCCATGACCTAACTGCCGATGCCGGCGGCCTCCAGCAAGGCTTCGGTGGAAGGATCGAAACTGGCGCCCCCGGCCTCGATCGACTTGGCGATGGCCTTGCCCAGCTCGACCCCGAACTGGTCGAAGGGGTTGATGCCCAGCATCATCGCCGAAACGAACGTGCGGTGCTCATGAAAGGCGATGAGACTGCCCAGCGTAGCGGCGCCCAGCTCATCGCACAGGATCGTGGCCGAGGGGCGGTCTCCCGGATAGTCGCGTGCCATGTCGTCTCCGCCCGCCTTGCCAGCCATCAGCGCCGCACCCTGCGCGAAGCAATTGGCAAGCAAGGTGCGATGATGCGCCGGATCGAGGTCGTGGCCGGGCACGCTGACGGCGAGAAAATCGACCGGGATCAGATGGGTGCCCTGGTGCAGCAGCTGAAACACCGCGTGCTGCGCATCGGTGCCGACCCCGCCCCAGGTCACGGGGGCACTCGGCCGGGCAAGCGCCTCGCCCGAAGCGGTGACGCGCTTGCCGTTCGATTCCATTTCAAGCTGCTGCAGATAGCTGGGCAAAAGCCGCAGGCGCTCGTCGTAGGCGAAGACCGCGCGGCTCGCGCAGCCGCGGGCCTGCGTGTAGTAAATGTCGGCAAAGGCGGCGCGGATCACGACGTTCCCGGAGAGCGGCGCTTCGAGGAAATGCCGGTCGATCGCCGCTGCGCCGGCTAGGAACGCGGCAAACCCGTCCCAGCCCAGCGCAAGCGCAATGGGAAAACCGATCGAGGACCACAGCGAGTAGCGCCCGCCGACGGTTTCGGCAAAGGGCAGCACCCGGGTTTCATCGACGCCCCAGGCCACCGCCTTGTCCGGCGCGGCGGTGAGCGCCACGACGCGGCCATAGGGGTCCGCGACCCCGCCCTCGCGCAGCCAGGCAAGCGCGGAATCGGCGTTCATCAAGGTTTCGGTGGTGGTGAAAGTCTTGGACGCAACCGCGATCAGCGTGGTCGCGGGATCGCATTGGGCCATCGCGGCCGCCAGCGCGCTGCCATCGACGTTGGAGACCACGTGGACCGCTATCCGCGCATCCTCACGTGCCAGCGCGTCGATGGCGAGCGCCGGGCCGAGCGCCGAGCCGCCGATGCCGATGTGGATGAGGCTCTTTACCTCACCCAGCAGGCCTTCGTGGATCGCTTCGACCAGCGCCTGCATGCGTTCATGAAACCGCTCGGCTTCTTCGGCAGCGGCGGGATTGCCCACGCCGCGTTCGGCGGCATGGGTGGCGGCGCGGCCTTCGGTGTTGTTGATCAGGGCACCGGCGAACAGCGCCTCACGGCTGGCGGCGAGATCGACCGCGGCGGCGATCTCGCCCAGCACTGCTTCCACTTCGGCAGAAAGATGCGTCTTCGACCAGTCGAAGCGAATCGGGCCCCCGGGCAGATCAAGCACGGTTGCGTAGCGATCAAGGCGGCCGGGATCGGCGAAAAGCGCAGTGAGCACGGGGCGCGGCAGAGCTTCAAGCGCGGACCACAGGGCGGCGGTATCTTGGGCGGCCATCGTTTCGATCTCCTCGGGCTTGTCGCGGCGTACCCTGCCCGTTCGACCAAGCGCAAGGGATCGCCGACCAGCGGAGCTGCTAAATTCGTCTGCGCACGGCTAACCATGCAGTCTGCGCTTGACGGATGCGAGGCCCCTCCACATGACCGCGACGATGACTGACACGCCAGAAAACGCTCCGGAGAGCACGGCAACCACGCCGGAACCGCTGCAGGACGCTGCGCCCCTCGCGAAGAAGAAGAAAGAGCGCAAGGAAGACAGCTTCCCGGTCTTTGTGATCAAGCTGGTGCTGATCGTCGCGTTCTTCCGCAGCTTCGTGTTCTCGCCGTTCAACATTCCGTCGGAATCAATGCTGCCCCGGCTGGAGAACGGCGACTATCTTCTGGCGGCGAAGTGGCCTTATGGCTTTTCCTCCTATTCGCTGCCGTTCAGCGTTCCTCTGCTGCCCAGCCGGATCCTCGCCAATCAGCCCGCGCGCGGCGACGTGGTGATCTTCAAGGCGCCGCCGGGCAACGACGTCGACTACATCAAGCGCGTGATCGGCCTGCCGGGCGATACAGTGCAGATGATCGGCGGAACGCTGCATCTCAACGGCGTTGCCGTGCCGAAACAGAAGATCGATGATTTCGTGATCAAGGTTTCGGCCAACACCAGCTGCCTCGCGCCGGAATTCGAGGCGGTCGAGAAAGACGGCACGCCAAGCTGCCATTACCCGCAGTTCCGCGAAACTTTGCCCGAAGGCAAGCAGTACAACGTGCTCGACCTCGGCTATCGGCCGCAGGACGATACGCCGCCGGTGATCGTGCCCGCTGGCCACGTCTTCCTCATGGGCGACAACCGCGACAACTCGATGGATAGCCGCTTCCCGGCCGTCGAGGGCGGCGGGATCGGGCTCGTCCCGCAGGACAACCTCATCGGCCGCGCGACGATCGTGATGTGGTCGACCGACGGCTCGGCCAACTGGTTCCTGCCGTGGACCTGGTTTACCGCCGCGCGGTTCAACCGGATCGGGGGTACGTTCTGAGCACGGCGCTGAGCGAGGACGCCGCGGACTTCATCGCCGCGGTGACCGGGGCGCCGCCGCACCGCCCGGCGCTGTGGCACGAGGCGCTGACCCATGGTTCGATGGGTGAGGCACGCGATTACCAGCGGCTTGAATTTCTCGGCGACCGGGTGCTGGGCCTCGCCATCGCCGAATGGCTTCACGAGCACAGCGAAGCCGCCGAGGGCAAGCTCTCGCAGCGCCTGAACGCGCTGGTGAGCCGCGAGACCTGCGCCGAAGTGGCGCGCGCGCTGGGTTTGGCGCCGCATATCAGGCTCGGCAAGCAGGCGCGCAGCGACGGTGCGGGGCAGAGCGACAATGTGCTGGGCGACGTCATGGAGTCACTCATCGGCGCCCTCTTTGTCGAGCGCGGGTTCGAGGCGGCGCGCCAGTTCGTGCGCAAGGCCTGGGAGCCGGCGATGTCAGGCGGCGCGGGGCAGAGGAAGCACCCCAAGGCGGCCTTGCAGGAGTGGGCCGCGGGCAATCGCCGCAAGCCGCCCGTATACAGCCTTGTCTCGCGTGAGGGACCGGATCATGCGGCGACCTTCACCGTGCAGGTGGAAGTTGCCGGCGTGGGCACGCAGCAAGCCACCGGATCAAGCAAACAGGAAGCCGAAACCAGCGCCGCGCAGGCCTTCATGGCCCGCTTCGGCTGACACAGGATGAGCATGAATCAGGTGACAGAGCATAGCGGGCCGGAACATTGCGGTTTAGTGGCCGTGATCGGCGCGCCCAATGCGGGCAAGTCGACGCTGGTGAATGCGCTCGTGGGGCAGAAGGTCGCGATCGTCTCGGCCAAGGCGCAGACGACGCGTGCAAGGCTGATGGGGATTGCCTTGCAGGACCTTCCCGGCGGGGCGCGGGTGCAGCTCATCCTGGCGGACACGCCCGGCCTGTTCGAGCCCAAGCGCCGGCTCGACCGTGCGATGGTGAGCGCCGCGTGGGACGGCGCGGAAGGTGCCGACGCGATCCTGCTGGTAGTCGACGGCCGCAAGAAGAAGCGCGACTATCTGGAGCCGATCCTGACCAGTCTGAAGGACCGGGCCGAGCGCAAGATCCTCGTGCTCAACAAGGTCGATGCGATTGCCAAGGAACCACTGCTGGAAATGGCGGCAGAACTGGCGCCGCTGGGCGGGTTCGACGAAGTGTTCTTCGTTTCGGCGCTGACCGGCGACGGGGTTGCCGAACTCAAGCTCAAGCTTTCCGAGCGGATGCCTGTGGGCGCCTGGCATTATCCCGAGGACCAGGTTTCGGATGCGAGCGAGCGGCTCCTCGCTACCGAGATCACGCGCGAACAGCTTTACCGCCAACTGCACGACGAACTGCCCTATGACAGCGCGGTGCGGCCCGAAAGCTATGCCACACGGCGCGATGGCTCGATCGAGATTCACCAGCAGATCGTGATCGCGCGCGACAGCCAGAAAGCGATCGTGCTCGGCAAGGGCGGCTCGAAGCTGAAGGTGATCGGCGAGGCGGCGCGCAAGGAACTGGCCGAGCTGCTTGGTGTTAAAGTCCACCTGTTCCTCCACGTGAAGGTCGAGGAAGGCTGGGCCGAGGCCAAGGAAATCTACGAGGAAATCGGGCTCGACTGGGTGAAGTGAGGGAGCCAGCGATGGGGGCGGCGTTGACACTGGTTGTGCCGGGATTGGGCCTGCTGCTCGCCATGACGGTGCTCTGGCGGCTGGGGGTGCTGCTGCACCGGCGGGCGAGCGACGGGACCGAGACGGCCGGGGAGAGCTATGTGCTGTCGGGCGCGTTCGGACTGCTGGCGCTGCTCATGGCGTTTGCGTTCAGCCTCGCCATCGGGCGTTACGAGGCGCGGCGGCTGCTGGTGGTGGAGGAAGCCAACGCCATCGGGACGATGTCGACCCGGCTCGCCCTCCTCGAGGACGGCCAGCGGCAGCCGCTGGCGGCTTCGCTGGCGCATTACGCCTCGGTCCGCGCTGCCGTGGGCCGGAACGTCACCGACGAGGCCTGGCAGGCCGCGCATGATGCCAGCGCCCGTGAATGCGGGGCGTTTGGAAATGCGCTGTTTGCCGCCCTGCGGTCCATGCCGCCCGATACACGCGGGCCGGTGCTGGTGCAGGCCTACAATGCGATGTGCGACATCACGACCGAGCGGCACGCCGCCCGCACCGCCCGCCTGCCCGCCGAAGTGCTCCTGCTGCTGGCATTCTACTGCTGCGCCTGCACCGCGCTGCTGGGTTTCACGACCGGGCGCGGCGACAAGCGCAGCGCGGTCTCGGCCGTCCTGTTCTTTGCCCTGCTTGCAGCCGCCTACATAACGATCCTCGATCTCGACAGCCCGCGCAGCGGCGCGATCATCGTATCGCAGGAAGAGCTCGAAAAAGTGGCGCAAAGCCTGCGCTGAAGGCCCTCTGGAAGGACAAGACCATGATCCAGCGCGAACTGCTCGGCACAGCGCAGGTGCCGGGCGGCACCGAGCTCAGGCTCTTTCGCCACGACCGCGATTTCATGATCGTGATGGGCCATAACGAGCTGATGAGCAGCCGGATGAGCGGCTCCGAAGTGGCGCTGGCGACCGAGACGATCAAGCGCCTCAAGGACCGCCCTGCCCCCACCCTGCTGATCGGCGGCTATGGCATGGGCTTCACCCTGCGCGCCGCGCTGGCCGCGCTCGGGCCGAAAGCGGAACTGGTGGTGGCCGAACTGGTACCCGAGATCATCGACTGGGCGCGCGGTCCGATGGCCGAGATGTCGGCAGGCTGCCTTGACGATCCGCGCGTGCGCCTGCTGATGGGCGATGTCGGCAGCGTGATCGACGGGGCGCTGGGCGATTACGACGCGATCCTGCTTGATGTCGACAACGGGCCGGACGGCGTGGTGCGCGAGGGCAACGGCAACCTCTACAGCGCCTCGGGCCTGCGCGCCGCGCGCCGGGCGCTCACGCCGGGCGGTGTGCTGGCGGTGTGGTCGGCGGGGCCCGATCCGGCATTTACCCGGCGGCTGGAGAAGAACGGCTTTGCTGTGGAAGAGATCCGCGTCGCGGCACGGACGAACGGCAAGGGGCCCAAGCATACCATCTGGTTTGCGACGCCGCGCTGAATTCCCATAACGCGGGCCCCCTCCCGCGAAGGGGAGAGGGCCTTTCTTCAGACGTTACGTTGCGGATTTCTTGGCAGGAGCTTTCTTGGCGGGCGCCTTTTTCGCCGCGGCCTTCTTGGCCGGAGCCTTGGCGGCAGCCTTCTTGGGCGCCGTCTTCTTCTTGCCCTTGGCTGGCGCGGCAGCAGCGCGCGCGTCAATGAGGGCGATGGCCTGCTCCAGGGTCAGGCTTTCAGGCGCCGTTCCCTTGGGCAGCGTCGCGTTGGTCGTGCCGTCGGTGACGTAGGCGCCGTAGCGCCCGGCAAGCAGCTTCATCTCTCCGCCCGAAGTCGGGTGCGGGCCAAAGGTGTTGAGCGGCTCGGCGGCCTGACGGCTTCCGCGAGCGCCGGCACCGGCAGCTGCTTCGGCAAGCTTCATCACCGCTGCGTTCATGCCGGTTTCGAAGACTTCTGCGGTGGAACGCAGGCGGGCATACTTCCCTTCATGTGCGAGGTATGGGCCATAACGCCCTATACTTGCGGTGATTACCTTCCCAGATTCAGGATGAAGTCCGATCTCGCGCGGCAGCGAGAGCAGCCTGAGTGCCCAATCGAGATCAAGCTCTGGAATGTCCTTGGGGATCGAGGCGCGCTTGGCCTCCTTGCCATCGCCAAGCTGGATGTAGGGCCCGAAGCGGCCGCTGCGGCGCGTGACTTCCTCGCCCGAGACGGGGTCCTTGCCGAGGCCGGTGTCCTCGCCCTCTCCCCCCTCGCCCGCAGCGCCGCCCTGGGCGAACTTGCGGGTGAACTTGCACTCGGGATAGTTCGAGCAGGCAACGAACGCACCGTAGCGGCCGCCGCGCAGGGAGAGGCGACCTTGCTGGCACTTGGGGCACAGGCGCGGATCGGTGCCATCTTCGCGCGGTGGGAAGAGATAGTCCTCGAGGAAGATGTCGAGCTCTGCCGTCACTTCGCTCGGCTTCTTCTCCATGACCTCGTCGGACTTGGGCTTGAAGTCGCGCCAGAACGCCTCGAGCACCGCCTTCCACGCCGCGCGCCCGCCGGAGACGTCATCAAGTTCGTCCTCCATGCCAGCGGTGAACTGATACGCAACGTAACGGTCGAAAAAGCGTTCGAGAAAGGCAGTCAGCAGGCGCCCGCTTTCCTCGGCGAAGAAGCGGTTCTTCTCGGTGCGGACGTAGTTGCGGTCCTTGAGCACCTGGAGCGTCGCGGCATAAGTCGAAGGGCGGCCGATACCGAGTTCCTCGAGCCGCTTGACGAGGCTGGCTTCGGAGTAGCGCGGGGGCGGCTGGGTGAAGTGCTGCGCCGCCTCGACGCCTCGTTTTGCGGGCGTATCCCCGGCGTTCATGATGGGCAGCAGGCTGCTCTCGTCTTCGCCTTCCTCGGCGCCGTCGGCCTTGCTGTCGCGGCCTTCCTCATAGACCGCGAGGAAGCCGGGGAACTTGACGACCTGGCCGGTGGCGCGAAGCTCGTGACGGCCGGTGCCTTCGCGTAACGTAACGGTGGTGCGCTCAATCAGCGCCGAAGCCATCTGGCTGGCCATCGCCCGCTTGTAGACAAGGTCATAGAGCCGCGCTTCATCGCCCGTCCCGTAACGGTCGACCGCGAAATCGGTCGGACGGATCGCCTCGTGCGCTTCCTGCGCATTCTTCGCCTTGGTCTCGTAGTGCCGGGGCTTCTCCGGCAGGTAGTGGCCCGAGTAACGGTTGCTGATCGCGGCGCGCGCGGCGCTGATCGCGCTGGGGTCCATCTGCACGCCGTCGGTGCGCATGTAGGTGATCGCGCCGGCTTCATAGAGCGTCTGTGCCACGCGCATGGTGTGGCTGGCGGAGAAGCCAAGCTTGCGCGCGGCTTCCTGCTGGAGCGTGGACGTGGTGAAGGGCGGATAGGGATTGCGGCGGGTCGGCTTGGTCTCAACCTCCTCGACGCGGAAGGTCGCCGCCTCGACGGTCGCCTTGGCGCGCAAGGCCGTGCCTTCGTTGCCGATCGAGAGCCGCTCCAGCTTCTCGCCCTCGAAGCGCACGAGCCGCGCCTTGAACGGCGTGCCGCCCTGCTCGAGCATGGCGATAACCGACCAGTATTCCTGCGCCTTGAAGCTTTCGATCTCGCGCTCGCGCTCGACAATCAGCCGCAGTGCGACCGACTGCACGCGCCCTGCCGACTTTGCTCCCGGCAACTTGCGCCAAAGCACAGGTGAGAGCGTGAAGCCGAACAGGTAGTCCAGCGCGCGGCGGGCGAGATAGGCGTCGATCAGATCCTGATCGAGCTCGCGCGGGTGCTTCATCGCCTCGGTGACAGTGGCCTTGGTGATCGCGTTGAAGGTGACGCGCTCGACTTCCTTGGGGAGCGCCTTGCGCTTGGCCAGAAGCTCACGCACGTGCCAGGAGATCGC
The DNA here is from genome assembly GCF_037133355.1 of Novosphingobium sp. GTDB lineage: Bacteria > Pseudomonadota > Alphaproteobacteria > Sphingomonadales > Sphingomonadaceae > Novosphingobium. Next base: position 87,844 of record NZ_JBAXOI010000004.1, read on the forward strand.
CTCGCCCTCACGGTCGGGGTCGGTGGCGAGGATCAGGCGGTCGGCGGCCTTGGAGGCATCGACGATCGCCTTCACTCGCGCCGCCTTGTCGCCATAAAGCTCCCAGTCCATCGCGAAGTCCTCGTCCGGACGGACTGAACCGTCCTTCACAGGCAGATCGCGGACGTGCCCGTAGGAAGCGAGGACCTTGAAGCCGGGACCGAGGTACTTCTCGATGGTCTTGGCCTTGGCCGGGGATTCGACGATGACAAGTTGCATGAGGTCTGGCTGAACTTTCCTGTGCGTACACGTACGCGCGAGGGTGGGGAGCGATTGCACCCCGCGTCAAGCGCCGCCTTCTGCGCAGCTTTTCAGGAAAGTCCAGCCCGCAATGCCCGGTCCCGCCGGGCAGCCCCTACTTGAGCGCGGTGATCTGTCCGATCAGCACATCGTTTGCGAGGCCTGCCGCCTTGGCCGCGCCTTCCTCGTAGTTGCCCGGCTTGGCATCGAACTCGAACTTGCGGGTCTTGCCGAACATCATGCCGCCGTGGCCCATCGCCGCCATGATCCCGCCGGCAACATTCGCGACGGCCTGCGTGGTCTTGGCGGTTCCGCTCGACGCGTCATGCTTGTCGATGAACTCACCGTCTACGGAGACGCCCTGGTTGAGCGTGACCGTCGTGTTCTTGCCGTTCGGCCCGAACACGGTCATCTGGCTGTAGCCTGCCACGACCGAGAGATTGGCGTTCACATTGAGCCCGCCGCCAAAGCTGAACGCGCCGGGGCGCTTCTGGTCGGAAAAGTCGATGAGGTAGGTAACGTCGATCACCGGCACCCCGGCGGCCTTCGCATAGTTCGACAGCGCCGCACTCGCTTGGCCGGCATCCATGGCGAGGCCCATGCTGGAAAAGCCGCTGCCCTGGAAATCGCCGCCGACCATGATCAAGCTCGGCAGCACGGCGGGCTTTACATAGGTCGCCTTGCCCTTGCTGCCTTTTTCCAGCGCGATCGAGATGTCGAGCGGTGAAGTCTGCCCGTGGGACTTGGCCATTTCGGGCGCGGCAAACACGGTGGCAGGGTCCTTGACGGTGAGGCCGGCGGCGGCGAGCTTCGCGGTGAAATCGGCGTAGGCGGCGTCCGCGATCTTCTGCATCATTTCAGGCGTGACGCCGACGAGCGAGGACTTGGCCTTGGTCGTGCCGCCAAAGGCGCCCATCAGGCCGCCGGTCGCCTTGGTCTGGTCGGTCGATTCGAAGATAAAGCCGATGTTGAACGCGGCGACTGCGGCGCCCGTGGCCCCCTTGACGGCTTCCTTGCCCGAAATTTTCACCGGCGTGCTGTCGCCAGCATAAGCGGCGACGGGAAGCGTGAGCGCCGCTGCGGCGAGCGCCAGCGCGGCATGCCTGTGCCTGATCATCATCCTGCCCCCCCTTTTGGCCCTGCCTCCGGCTGGGTCCGGATCGGATCATGTCGGCAATGTTACGACACGTCAATTGGAACCATATTGGCTGTAAAGGGGCGTTGCCAACCTCAGGCCCGGCCGAGCGAGACGCGCCCCCCGGCATGGCGGACAAGCCGGCCCGCCAGTTCAAGCTCGATCAGCGCCATCTGCACAGCGCCCGCGCCGGCGCCGCTCTGGCGGATGATTTCGTCAATCGCGACCGGGGCAATACCGAGGAGATGCGCTATGTCTGCCGGAGCATCATCCGCCAAGGGCCCCGGCTCGGGCAGACTTTCATCCAGACCGCTCCACATCGGCTCGCGCAAGGTGGTCCGCTCTGGCCCTTCGAAGCGTTCCAGCATTTCAGCGATATCGTCCGCCGACTGGACCAGCACCGCACCCTCGCGAATCAGCTCGTTGCACCCGCGCGAGCGGCTGTCGAGCGGGGAGCCGGGGACAGCCATGACCTCGCGGCCCGCCTCGGCGGCAAGGCGCGCGGTGATGAGCGAACCCGAGCGAGGCGCGGCTTCGACCACGACAGTACCCGCCGCCAGCCCGGCGATGATGCGGTTGCGATAAGGAAAGTGGCGTGCAAGCGGCTCGGTGCCCGGCGCCATTTCGGCCAGAAGGAGACCGCGACGGGCCACATCTTCCTGCAATTCGGCGTGTTCGGGCGGGTAGGTCACGTCGATCCCGCTGGCGATGACACCGATCGTGCCGCCGCCGTGGCCCATGCCGGCGAGTGCGCCGCGATGGGCGGCGGCATCGATCCCGCGCGCAAGGCCCGAGACCACCGCAAGCCCGCGCGAAGCCAGCGCGGCGGCAAATTCGCGCGCAAGGCGGCAGGCCCCGGCAGAAGCGTTGCGCGCGCCGACGAGGGCGACGGAGCCCTGCTCTAGGAGAGAGAGGTCGCCGCGCCAGGTGAGTGCCGGCGGCGGTGTTTCCAGCGCGGCGAGGAGGCGCGGAAAGGCTGGCGAATCGTGGAACAGGTAACTCGCGCCGGCACCATGAAGCCGCGCCATTTCGCTTTCGACGCGGGCGGCAGGCACAGGGCGGTAGCGCCCCCCGCCCCGCGCGGCGAGCTCCGGCAGCGCCTCCAGCGCGGTGGCGGCATTCCCGAAGCGGCGCAGCAGCTGGAAATAGCTGACGGGGCCAATACCCGGCGAGCGCAGCAGGCTGATGCGCGCGAAAGTGTCGTCCGGCAAGAGCGCGGCAGTTGCCAAGTTCATCCTTTGGCGCCGATCCGGGGCTCGGTCCCGGCGCGAAGGCGGGCGATATTGGCGCGGTGCAGCCAGAGCACGAGCAGCGCCAACGTTGCAAGGACCGGGGCATAGCCGGGGTAGCCGAACAAGATCGCGGCCAGCGGGGCGGCGACAACCGCACTCATCCCGCCAACCGAGGAAATGCGCGTGGTGGCCAGCATGCCGAGCCAGACGACCGCATATGCAAGCCCGATCGGCCAGGCGAGACCAAGCGACACCCCCATCGTGGTGGCGACACCCTTCCCGCCGTTGAAACGCAGCCAGACAGGGAAGCAGTGGCCGATAACGGCAGCGAAAGCGGCCAAGCCCTCCGTTCCGGGCATGAAGGCACGCGCCAGTATCACCGCGGCCGCGCCCTTGGCCAGATCGAGCAGCAGCGTGGCCGCGGCCAGCCCCTTGCGGCCGGTGCGCAGCACATTGGTCGCGCCGATGTTGCCCGAGCCGATCGCGCGCAAGTCTCCTGCGCCGAAGAGCCGAGTGAGGAGAAGGCCGAAGGGGACCGAACCGAGGAGATAGGCAGCGGCAAGGACGGCGGCGGGCGTGACTGCGGGGTTCATGGTCGGATGCATACCCTTGACCGGGCACAAAGGGGAGAGGGACGCTTTCCTTTTTGCAGCCACTCCCGATAGAAGAGGAGCACGATGACCGCCGATCCCGCCGCTCCGATCCTTATGTTCGATTCCGGCGTAGGCGGGCTTTCGGTGCTCGGCAAAGTGCGCGCGGTGCTGCCGCAGGCTCCGGTCATGTACGTCTCCGACAACGCCGGCCTGCCTTATGGCTCCAAGACCGAGGCGCAAATCGCGGCGCGCGTCTCGGGTCTGCTGGGCCGGATGACCGAGCGGTATCGCCCGCGCCTCGTCTGCATTGCCTGCAACACCGCCAGCACGATCGCGCTCGCCTCGGTGCGCGAGGTGCTCGAAGTGCCGATTGTCGGCACGGTTCCCGCAATCAAGCCGGCAGCGGCGATGACCAGGACCGGCGTGATCGGCCTGCTCGGCACCGCGGCGACGATCCGGCAGGGCTATGTCGACCGGCTCGAAGCCGAATTCGCCGCCGACAAGCACCTGCTGCGCCATGGTGCGCCCGAGCTTGTCGCGGCCGCTGAGGCAAAACTGCGCGGGCAACCGGTCGACCCGGCCGTCTTCGCGCAGGCGGCAGCGACGCTGCGCGCGATGCCGGGCGGCCAGCGGATCGACACGGTGGTGCTGGCCTGCACGCATTTCCCGCTGCTCGAGGAGGAACTGGCGGCCGCTTTCGGCCCGGGTGTGCGCTTTATCGACGGATCGGACGGAATTGCGCGGCGCATCGCCTTCCTTACCGAAGGTCAGGAATGGGCCCGACATGCCGGGCCTGATCGCGAAGCGGACGCCGGGGACCTTGCGCTGTTCACGAAGAATGATCCCACCGACGAGGCGCTCATGCCTGTATTGAAGCGGTACGGGCTGCTTCGGCGGCTGGTGTTCTGACCCGATCGGGGATATCGCACGCGGCCATGTTTACCCGGATAGCCATGTTCCTGATCCTGCTCGTCGCGGCTCCCTATTACTGGCTGCTGATGGACCCCGGGTCAGGCTCGGTCCCCGCCCGCTCCATCGACATCGCGCGCTTGCGGGCTCTGGCAGACAGCCAGAGCGGCCCGCGCCCGGTTGCCATTGAATATGCCTCGGTTGCGACCAGTTCGGGTCCCGGGACCATTCTGGTGGCTGGCGGCGGTCTCAAAACCGACGAAACCGCGGTCTTTGTCTGGCGCCTGATCACGCCCGGGGGCGATACGGTGATCAACACCGGGCTCTCCGAGACTCAGGCGGTGGCCAGCGGCTACGGCCAATATCGCCCCGAAATCCAGGCAACAGCCAACGACTGGGTGCATGCGGCGCGGCGAATTCTGTTCACCAGCGAGGAAGTCGACCATTTGGGCGGACTCGTCATGCTGATGGTGACGGACAGCGAGGCCGCCGCCAAGGTAACCGGAAATGCCGAACAGTTGACCGCACTGCGCCAGTTCGCACCAGCCATGGCCAAGGCGCTGCCGCCCCCGCTAAAGGCGCTGACCGAACCACCCGGCTATGCCGCGATCGCCCCCGGTATTGCAGCGGTGCGTACCCCCGGGCATCTTCCCGGCGCCCAGATGATCTACGTGCGCCTGCAGGATGGTCGGGAATACCTGTTCGTCGGCGATACCGCACCGATGCGCCGCAATGTCGAATGGCAGCGGCCACGTTCGCGCTATTCCGCGCAGTGGGTCGGAAACGAGGACCGCGCCGCGACCTTTGCCTGGATCAAGGGTCTGGGCGAGCTTCATGCCCGCGAACCGGGGATCAAGCTGGTCTATGGCCACGACCTCGGCTGGATGGAGGACGGGGTGAACGGGCCTCGCTTTGCACCGGCGGCGGCCACCCGGCCAGCGCCGGATCAAGGCGGCCAGAACCGCTGAGCGCAGAGGCATGACCGCAAGGGAAATGACCCAAAAGCCGCTGGCAATACAGGCACAAGCGGCGTAAAGCGCCCCTCGCCTCGGCGGCCGGAGCAAGGACCACGGCCAGGAAGACAGCCGGTCTTCGGGAGGCGGGTCGCCTGAAAGAGGGGGGTCCAAGAGGTGCTCGGCAACAGGTCAATAGGGAGCCGCGGGTGAATTACGACAAGGTTTTCGATTCCGCGATCGAGCGTCTGCATACCGAAGGCCGTTACCGCGTCTTTATCGACATCCTGCGCAACAAGGGCGCCTATCCCAACGCGCGCTGCTTTGCCGGGCACAACGGCCCCAAGCCGATCACCGTGTGGTGCTCGAACGATTATCTCGCGATGGGCCAGCATCCCAAAGTGATCGGCGCCATGGAAGAAGCGCTGCACGACGTCGGCGCCGGATCGGGCGGCACGCGCAACATCGGCGGCAACACGCACTACCACGTCGATCTCGAGGCGGAGCTTGCCGATCTTCACGGCAAGGACGGCGCGCTGCTGTTCACTTCAGGCTATGTCTCCAACGACGCAACGCTTTCCACGCTTGCCAAGATCCTGCCCGGCTGCGTGATCTTTTCCGACGAGTTGAACCACGCCAGCATGATCGCCGGCATCCGCAATTCCGGCGCGGAGAAGAAGGTGTTCCGGCACAACGACGTGGCGCATCTCGAGGAACTGCTGGCGGAAACCGACCCGGTGCTGCCCAAGCTGATCGCCTTCGAAAGCGTCTATTCGATGGACGGCGACGTCGCCCCGATCCACGCAATCTGCGACCTCGCTGAAAAGTACAACGCCCTCACCTACATCGACGAGGTCCATGCGGTGGGCATGTACGGCGCGCGTGGTGGCGGTATTTCCGAGCGTGACGAGGCCGCGCACCGCATCGACATCATCGAAGGCACGCTGGGCAAGGCGTTCGGCGTGATGGGCGGCTATATCGCCTCCGACGCGCGGATCATCGATGTGATCAGGAGCTATGCGCCCGGCTTCATCTTCACCACCTCGCTCTCGCCCGTGCTTGCCGCCGGCGTGCTGGCGGCGGTGCGCCACCTCAAGGCCTCCAGCGTCGAGCGCGAGGGCCAGCAGGCCGCAGCTGCTTTCCTCAAGCAGTCCTTTGCCAATGCCGGACTGCCGGTCATGCCTTCGACCACGCATATTGTCCCGCTCATGGTCGGCGATCCGGTGCGCGCCAAGAAGGTGAGCGATATCCTGCTCGCCGAATACGGTGTCTACGTTCAGCCGATCAATTATCCCACCGTGCCGCGCGGCACCGAGCGCCTGCGCTTCACGCCGGGACCGGCGCACACCGAGGCGATGATGATCGAGCTGACGGGTGCACTGGTCGAGATCTGGCAACGGCTTGCACTCGACATGCGCAAGGCTGCCTGAGGACACGCGGCTGGTCCATCCGGCCGCCGCTTTTGGCACACCCGTCCCCAAGGCCGTCTGTCCGGCGCATCCCGCTTATGTGAGACAGAAGCGTGGGGCCGGCAAAGCCCTGTGGCCGCACGGCTACAGGTATGACCTATAACACAATCCCACAGATTCAAGGACTTGCTCGAAGCACACGCTGCAGGCAAATTCAGCCTATCATCATGGGGGGTTTCATGTTGCTCAACCGGTCGCCACGCGCCGCGCTGCACCTCTTCGTGTCCACGCTCGCGCTGGCGGTGGTGCTGCCCGAAGCCGCGCTTGCGCAGGCCGAGCCTGCACCTGCCGCCGAGCCTGAGGCCAAACCCGCACCAGCGCCGGAAGATGCCAACATCGTCGTTACCGGCACACGCCTGCGCCGGCCGGACTACCAGACCGCAAGTCCAACGGTCTCGTTCAGCCAGGACCTGCTGCAAAAGCAGGGCGTGACCAATGTCACGACCTTTCTGGCCAACAGTCTGCCCTCGCTGGTCGGCTCGCTCACCTCACGCGACAATTCGGGCGACCGCGCCGGTATCGGCTACACCGGTCTGAACCTCCTCGATCTGCGCAACCTCGGCGTTGACCGCACATTGGTCCTGATCGAAGGGCGGCGGCAGGTGGCCGGTATCGATGGCTCGCAGGCGGTCGATATCAACACCATCCCCGTCAGCCTGATCGAGCGCGTCGACGTGCTGACCGGCGGCGCCTCGGCCATTTATGGTGCGGACGGCGTGACCGGCGTGGTCAACTTCGTGCTCAAGCGCAACTTCGACGGCGTCACCGCGCAGGCGCAGGCCGGGATCAGCAAGTATGGCGATTCCGGTGATCGCTTCATCGCGGTGACCGCCGGTCGCAACTTTGCGGACGGACGCGGCAACATCGTGCTGGCCTACGAATTCGGAGACAGCGACCGCCTGCAGACCCGCGACCGGCCGCAGTACACCGGCTCGCGCCAGGTGGCCTTCTACCGCAACCCGGACTACACGCCGGACACGCCGGGGGTCTACAGCCGCATCCCCCTCGACGATGTGCGCTATGAATCGACGTCGCGCATGGGCGCGGTCGATGTGACTTTCGACGGCGTTCCCGAGTTTCGCGGTGACGGCAAGCCCTACAATCTCGGCACTTCGATCCCCGGAGGCTATTCGCGCGGCAGCGACGACACGCTCGTTTCGGACTACGGTAACGACCTTCTGCCCGCGATCACCCGCCATGTGGTGAACCTCAACGGCCGCTTCGAAGTATCACCGGCGTTCGAGATCTTTGCCGAAGCCAAGTATGCCAACACCCGGTCATACTCGCTCGCGCAGCCCACGTTCGACTATTACATCTTCGTCCCGGGCGATAACGCCTACATGCCTGAAACGATCCGCACCGCGATCGATCCGGCGGCAGGCGGCGTACTGGTTACGCGCGACAACTTTGACCTTGGCCAGCGCGGCGAGAACATCAAGCGCGAGACAGTGCGCACGGTTATCGGTGCGCGCGGCAATCTGTCGTCCTCGCTTCACTACGAGCTTTCCTACGTGTTCGGCCGGACGAACGTCACCAACTACTACGTCAACGACCGCTATACCGACCGCTTCAACGCGGCGCTTGATGCGGTGCGCGATCCGGCGACGGGGCGGATCACCTGCCGCGTCAACCTCGATCCAACCGCTGCTGCAGCATTGACTTTCAAGCCCGGCGAGTGCCGCCCGATCAACCTGTTCGGCGAGGGCGTCAGCGACAAGGCAGGCGTCGATTTCGTCCGCGCGAACACGACCGAGCGTTCGCGCATCACCCAGCATGTCGTGAACGCCTCGCTCAGCGGCGATACGGGCGGCTTCTTCTCGCTGCCGGGCGGCCCTGTGGGCTTCGTGGTGGGCGGCGAGTATCGGCGCGAGAGCTCGAAGTTCGTGCCCGACGTGCTCGAACAGCAGGGCCTGACCTTTGCCAACAAGCTGGCGATCAGCAAGGGCCGTTTCGACGTGAAGGAAGCCTTTGGCGAGCTGGACCTGCCGCTGCTGAAGGACCGGCCTTTCGCGCATGTGCTCGACCTGAGCGGCGCCGTACGACTTGCGGACTATTCCTCGACCGGCAGCGCGACGACGTGGAAGGTGGACGCGGCTTGGGCACCGGTGCGCGACATACGCTTTCGCGGCACCATCTCGCAGGCGGTGCGCGCGCCCAATATCGGCGAGCTTTTTGGCGCGGCCGGGCAGACTTTCACGTTCTTCGATGATCCCTGCATCACCTCGAACCTTGGCCTTGGCAAGGCGAGCAGGCCTGCCAACTGCCAGGCAATCCTGGCGCAGGCAGGCCTGACGCCGGAGCAGATTGCCGGCTTTGAAGATCCCCGCACGGTTAATGTCGCCGGCATCACCCGGGGCAATGCGCAGCTCAAGCCCGAAAAGGCCCGCACCTGGACCGCCGGCATCGTGCTGCAGCCAAGCTTCGTGCGCGGCCTGCAGATTTCGATCGACTGGTACGACATCAAGCTGCGGCAGGCGATCAACACGGTCGATGCGCAGCAGCTGGCCGAGCTTTGCGTCGATCAGGCGAGCATCGACAATCCGTTCTGCGCCCTCGTCAAGCGCGAGGCGGGCACCGGCCTGATCATCGACTACACGGTACAGCCGGAGAACGTGGCGGACTTCCGCACCGCAGGCCTCGAGGTCAATCTCAACTACGGCTTCTCGGTGCGCAAACTGGGTGATTTCCACCTCCAGCTTGTCGGCAACTACCTGAACAAGCTGACCTTCGTCGATTCGCCGGGGGCTGCGCCGCGCAGCACGCTGGGCGATACCTATCAGCCGCAGTACCAGGCCTTCGCCAGCGCCGACTACGTATCGGGGCCGTTTGCCTTCACCTACAGCGTTTCGTGGTGGGACAAGACGCGGCGCTACGCGGCGGACCGGCTGGCGGGCAACCCGAACTACGTCGATCCCAGGTACGCGTGGTACAAGGCACGCTGGGTGCACAACGTGTCCGTGACGGTCACGGTGAACAAGAAGGTCGAGTTCTACGGCGGCGTGAACAACCTGTTCAATCAGCAGCCCGATCTCGGCTCGAGCACCTATCCGACCGAAACCAGCGGCACCTCGTTCTACGCAGGTATTCGCAGCCGGTTCTGACTGGTGGGCCTGCAGGGTTGGGGAAACAGCGCGGCGCCGCTCTCCCCTTCCGCCGCAGCCATAAAAATCGAAAGGCCCCGCGATTGCTCGCGGGGCCTTTCTCTTGCGACCCGGATAGAGCCCGGGGTTCTGGATCGGTTCAGCGCAGCGAGACGACGTTGTCGGTCACGCGCGGATCGCGGCGGTCACCGCGATACTGGCTGGCCATCGGCTCGTCGGAGACTTCGAAGACATCGGTCGCGCCAAAGCCGTTGAATGCGGTCTTCATCGCCGCACCATAGGCCCCGAGCATGCCGATTTCGATGAAATCGCCCGCCTTGATGTCCGCCGGAAGCGCGAAGGGCCCTTCCATGTGGTCCATGTCATCGCAGGTCGGGCCCCAGAAGCTGAAGCCCTCGAGCTCGGCGTCCTCGACCACCGCCTCGTTGGCCGCTGGGCCTTCGCGCAGCAGGCGGACCGGGAAGCGCCAGCCCACGTGCGCTGCATCGAACAGCGCGCCATAGGCGCCGTCGTTGATGTAGAGCTCGGTCCCGCGGCGCTTCTCGACGCGCACGATCATCGAATTGTACTCGGCACACAGCGCGCGGCCCGGTTCGCACCACAGTTCTGCCGAGTACGAGACCGGCAGCGATTCATAGGTGCGGTCGATTACACCGAAGTAGTCCTCGAGCGGCGGAGGCTCCATGCCCGGGTAGATCGACGGGAAGCCGCCGCCGACATCGATGATATCGACCGTGACCGAGGCATCGACAATCGCCGCGCGGACGCGCTCGAGCGCCTGGACATAGGCGTGCGGGCTCATCGACTGGCTGCCGACGTGGAAGCAGATGCCGAGCGAATCCGCAACCTGGCGGGTCGCCTGGAGAAGCTCTGCCGCGCCGGTAAGATCGCAGCCGAACTTCGAGGCAAGGCTGAGCTCGGACCCTTCGGACGAGACGCGCAGGCGCACGCACAGCGTCAGATCCTCGGGCAGCACGCCGACGTTCGCAGCCGTGGTGGCCTCGCGGATCTTTTCCAGTTCCTCGACCGAATCAAGGCTGAACACGCGCACGCCATGATCGCGGTACGCCTCGATGATCGCGCTCGGCGTCTTGACCGGGTGCATGAAGCACAGCGTGGCTTCAGGCAGCGTGGCCCGGGCCATGCGCACTTCGGCAACCGAAGCGACATCGTAATGCGTGATCCCGGCGTCCCACAGCACGCGGAGCAGGTCCGGCGACGGGTTGGCCTTTACCGCATAGAGCGAGCGCCCCGGAAACTTCTCGACGAAGAATCGGGCAGCGCGCGCCGCAGCGTGCGGTCGGTTCAAAATGGCGGGTTGGTCAGGCGCGAAGGCGCCCGCTACAGCCAATGCGTCAGGATGGATGTGCAACTCAAGGGACCCCCAAACGGAAAATTGAGACAAAGCTGCCTTGCGGTTTGGAAGTCCCCATGGGGCAGCGAGGGGGTAAATAGCCCCCCCGCCCTGAACATCAAGTGAAAAAAAGGGTAGTTCACGCTGATGTCACAAAGATGAAACATTAATCAGGGGATTGACGGAAATCCTCAGGGATTCAAGGCATCCGCAAGTGCGCGCCAGGCCGGAAGCGAGTGCGGATCGTTCGCGCCGTTGGCTGCGGTTGGGTGCGAGGCGAATCGGGCGATAACCATCTCTGCCACGGGGTCGATCCACAGGGTCTGTCCATGGATGCCGCGTGCGCTGAACGCGCCGTGGTTGTCGCCCGAGTGCCACCACTGGCTACCATAGCTCCACCCGCCCAGCAGCGGATAGGCCAGCTTGTGAAAGCGATCGGGATCACCGCCTGTTCGGATGCGCTCGACATCGGCCTCGGCGATCACCCCGGCCCCGCCAAGGCGCAGCGCCTCACCGAAGCGAGCGAGATCCTCGAGCCGCAAGTTGAGCCCGCCCCCGGCGAATGGCGAGCCCGCTTCATCGACCATGAGATCGGCATCGCCAAGCATGCCGAGCGGGTGCCACAAACGCTTGGTGAGGACCTCGTGCAGCGGCTGGCCTGTCACCCGGGTGATGATCCAGGCGAGCACATCGGTGTTGGGCGTGCGGTAGACGAAGCCCTCTCCGTGCTTGCCGGCGCGCGGGACGGTCGTGAGGTAATCCCACAGATTGTGCGGACCGGTGTAGCTGGCGGGGCGCGGCGTGAGGCCCAGCGCGGCGCTGTAGGCTCCGATGCCGGAGTTGGGATTGGCGTAGTCCTCGGAGAAATCGAGCGCGGTGGTCATGTCGAGCACCTGCCCGATCGTGGCGCTGCCAAAGCCGCTGGGCGCGAGTTCGGGAATCACACTGTCGACCGTAGCGGACAAGTCGATCCGCCCTTCCCCCACAAGCATCTGGACCAGCGTCCCGACAAAGCTCTTGGTTACGGAAAAGGCAATGTGGCGGGTTTCGGGGCCGGTCACGCCGAACCAGCGTTCGAAAACCACCTGCCCCTTGTGCAGCACGAGAATGCCGTCGGTGAACGCTTCGAGCAGCGCGTCCTCGAAGGCCATGTCGGCGCCGCCGCCAAGCGGGGTGAAACGCACCGCACCGAGATCATCGCGCAGCGCGCGGGGGAACGACGTGCCCGCCCCGCTCGCCGCGACGCGGATCGTCGGGCAGAAGCTGCGCATGTTGGAATAGGACCAGCGGATCATCGGGAAGCGCATGTGATCCGCGCGAGCGGCAAGGATTCGCTTTTCGGGCGGCGGCGGCGCACCGACCATCCAGCCCATCGTTACCGGGTCGCTGGTCACGCCATCGAGGACATCGCCCGCCATCTGTTCTCTCCGCCTTTTGTTATCGTGGCGGCAAGCTTGCCTCAGGAAACGCGGTCGCGGAAGGCCTCCCACGAAAAACGCTTCACGCATTCGAGCGTGTCGGTCTCGCTGTCCCAGAGCCAGATCGAGGGGAGCGGCACGCCGTTGAAGGTCGTGGTCTTGACCATCGAGTAATGCGCCTGATCAAGGAACGCGAAGCGCGTGCCAGGTCCGGCAAGGCCGGCCTTGCAGTAGTCCCCAATGACGTCACCCGCGAGGCACGAAGGGCCGCCGAGGCGGACCGGGGTATCGCCCTCCCCGTCTTCGTACTCGTCGATCGGCAACTCGCCGAGCATGGCGGGGCGATAGGGCGCCTCGATCACATCGGGCATGTGGCAGGTGGCGGAGATATCCGTGATGCCGAGCTGCATGCCGTTCCAGTGCGTATCAAGCACGGTACCGACAAGAATCCCGGCATCGAGCGCGACCGCCTCGCCGGGTTCGAGATAGATTTCACATCCGGTTTCGGCCTTAACCGACTGAAGAAACGCGACCAGTTCATCGCGCTGGTAATCGGCGCGGGTGATATGGTGGCCGCCACCGAAGTTGAGCCAGGTGAGCTGGCTGAAGTACGGCGCGATGTGCGGTTTGAGCGCGGCCCAGGTACGCTCGAGCGGCTCGAAATCCTGCTCGCACAGCGTGTGGAAGTGGAGGCCGGAGACCCCTTCCAGATGCTCGGGCCGAAGCTGGTCGACCGGGAAACCGAGGCGAGAATGCGGGGCGCAAGGATCATAGCGCGGCACTTCACCTTCAGCATGTAAGGGATTGATTCTGAGGCCGATATCGAAGGGCTCACCCGCAGCGAGTGCGGCTGCGATCTCGGGGGCGAATCGGGCGTGCTGGCTGGGGGTGTTGAAAATCACATGGTCGGAGTGCTGGAGGATTTCCGGCAGGTCCTCCGCCTTGTAGGCCGCGCAATAGGTAGCGATCTCGCCGGCATAGTGATCGGCAGCAAGGCGCGCTTCCCACAGGCCAGAGGTGCAGACGCCGTCGAGGTATTCGCCCACCAGCGGCGCGACCCGCCACATCGAGAAGGCCTTGAGCGCAGCAAGCACCTTGATGCCAGCGCGATCCCGCACGTCGGCGAGAATGCTCAGGTTCTGCCTGAGGCGCGCGGCATCGACAACGAAGGCCGGGCTGTCGACGCGGGTGAGATCGAAGTGGGCAAAGGCGCCCGGATCGCCGGCTCTGGTTTCCATTTGAACAGGTACCTTAGAAGAGTTTCGCGCAGAGACGCAGAGGGAGCAGAGATCGCAGAGAGCTATGCCGGGTCGTAGTTATTCACGATCCGGCGAATGCCTTCCTTCATCGTCGCGCAGGAAAAGTTCAATAGCAGCCCTACGGGCAGATTCATCAGGCGCAGGTAGGTTGTCAGTTGCTTCGCATGCGCCTTGCTCATTTGATCGACCGCCTTGACCTCCACGATGAGGCGCTCTTCGACAAGAATATCCATTCTGAAGGCCCCATCGTAAAGCACGCCGTCGAGATGGACGCCGACAGGCACCTGCCGGGCGACCTGCAGCCCGCGCTTCTCAAGCCGACCTGACAGGACCGCTTCGTAGACGGATTCGAAAAGCCCCGGACCGATCTCGCGGTGAATACCAATCGCCTCGTCGATCACCGCCGCACTGATGGAATCGATGTGCATCCGGAATGCCTCTGCGATCTCTGCTTCCCCTGCGTCTCTGCGCGAAACACCTTCTTCAGAACGCCAGCGGGCCTTCCAGTTCCTTCACCTGCCAGGGCAGGCCGTGCTTGTTCAGCATGTCCATATAGGGATCGGGATCGAACTGTTCGATGTTGAACACGCCCGCCCCGCCCCACACGCCGGTGACCAGCATGGCCGCGCCGATCATGGCGGGGACGCCGGTGGTGTAGCTGATCGCCTGATTGCCGGTTTCGGCATAGGCCTCTTCGTGATCGCAGATGTTGTAGATGTACAAGGTCTTCTCGACCCCGTCCTTCAGGCCCGTGGCGATATCGCCGATATTGGTCTTGCCCTTGGTCAGCGCGCCGAGGCTGGCGGGTTCGGGCAGGACGGCCTTGAGGAACTGCAGCGGCACGATCTCCTTGCCCTCGTAGAGCACCGGATCGATGCGGGTCATGCCCACGTTCTGCAGTACGGTGAGGTGCGTGATATAGGCATCGCCGAAGGTCATCCAGAAGCGGATGCGCTCGATCTCGGGCAGGTGATGCGCGAGGCTTTCGAGCTCTTCATGGTACATGAGGTACATGTTCTTGGGGCCGACGGCTTCGAAATCGAAAGTCTGGCGAATGGTCAGCGCCGGGGTTTCCACCCACTCACCGTTCTCCCAGCGGCGCGCCGGAGCGGTGATTTCGCGGATGTTGATTTCCGGGTTGAAGTTGGTGGCAAAGGGCTGTCCGTGATCGCCGCCGTTGCAATCGAGAATGTCGAGCGTGCGAATGGTGTCGAGCTTGTGCTTCTTGAGCCAGGTCGCGAAGACCGAGGTCACGCCCGGATCGAAGCCCGAGCCGAGCAGCGCGGTGAGGCCGGCGGCCTTGAAGCGCTCGTGATAGGCCCACTGCCACTTGTATTCGAACTTGGCCTCATCGATCGGCTCGTAGTTCGCGGTGTCCATGTAGTTGACCCCGGCGGCGAGGCAGGCATCCATGATGTTGAGGTCCTGATAGGGCAGCGCGAGATTGACGACGAGCGCGGGCTTCAACTCGTTGAGCAGCGCAGTGGTCGCGGTAACGTCATCGGCATCAAGCTGGTAGGTCGCTACATCGCGGCAGGTGCGCTCCTTGACCGAGGCGGCAATCGCCTCGCACTTGGGCAGCGTGCGGCTGGCGAGCGCCACTTCGCTGAAGATATCAGGGTTCATCGCCATCTTGTGAACGGCAACCGAACCGACGCCGCCCGCGCCGATAACAAGGACTTTGGCCATCAGGAAACTCCCAAACCGGTCAGCGCCGCAGCCGCGCTGGCGCTTCGAAGGGAGCGCCTTTAAGGTATGGGCATGACAAACCCAAGTCCCCAATTCACCCCTGCCCCCGAGGTCCGTCTGCCAACCCGCGAAGGCGTGCTGTGCGCGGCCGCCAAAGTGGCCACGCTGCTGCCGCAGACGCCGCTGCTGGCGCTGGAATTGCCGAATGGCGGTAGGGTCTGGTGCAAGGCAGAGAGCCTGCAACCGATGGGCGCGTTCAAGATCCGCGGCGCCTGGCACCGATTGACCGACATGACCGCAGAGGAGCGCGCACGCGGCGTCGTGGCGGTCTCGAGTGGCAACCATGCACAGGGCGTCGCCTGGGCGGCGCGCAGGCTGGGCATCGCGGCGACCATTGTCATGCCGGCCGATGCGCCGGAGGTGAAGCTTTCGGAAACCCGGCGGCTTGGCGCGGAGGTTGTGCTCTACGAGCGGTTGACCCAGTCGCGCGACGCCATCGCGGCAGAGATCTGTGCCTCGCGCAACTGTGTGCTGGTTCATGCCTATGGCGATTCATGGGTGATCGAGGGCCAGGGCAGCACCGGGATCGAGCTCGCCAGCCAAATGGACTGCTTTGCAGGCGGCGCGCCGACGCGGATCGTGGCGCCTTGCGGCGGCGGTGGTCTGGCATCGGGCCTGGCGCTGGCCTGCCCGGACGCGGAAGTGGTGCCGGTTGAGCCGGACGGCTGGGATGACGTCACGCGCAGCCTATCGGGCGGCGCGATTGTCGGCATCGGCGCCAACCCGCCGCGAACAGCCTGCGATGCCTTGCAGACCATGGCGACGTTCCCGATCAATTTTGCTGTCATGACGTCACACGGCATGCAGGGTGTGGCGGTGAGTGAAGCCGAAGTGCGCGCGGCGCAGGCCTATGCCTTTGCCAGGCTGCGCCTAGTGGTGGAGCCTGGCGGTGCGGCGGCACTGGCGGCGGTTCTGGCGGGCAAGGTGCCGGCGGACGGGCGCACGGCCGTGATCCTTTCCGGCGGCAACGTCGATCCGGCCGCCTTTGCCAGGGTGATCGCGGACAGCTGATCGGTTGCAATTGACAATCGAATCAGGCCTCTTCACCTAAGTGCCGACAACAAATGGGGGAACCGCGATGATTGGCATGGAAATCCTGAAACCTGTGGTGGTTTTGGCAGCGTGGACGATGGTGATGTGGCTGTGGATGTATGCCACGCGAATCCCGGCGATCAACGCGCTGCCGAAGTCCGACGACCCCAACGCCGATGTGGGCTGGACCGGGGCCAAGCTGGAAGGGCTTCTGGCCCCGAGCATTCAGTGGAAAGCTCATAATTACAATCACCTGCACGAAGCGCCGACAGTGTTTTACGCGGTCGCGCTGGTCCTTGCACTGGTCGGCCAGGGTGACGGCGTGAACCTCATGATCGCGTGGACCTATGTGGCGCTGCGCGTGGTGCACTCGATCTTCCAGTCGACTGTGAACAAGGTCGCGCCGCGCTTTATTTTGTTTGCACTTTCCAGCGTTGCACTCATGGCGCTGATCCTGCACGCGGCAATGGCGGTGTTCAGCCTTTGACGAACAGGCTCGCCAGCTCGACGTGGGTGGACCAGCGGAACTGGCCCACCGGCACGAGCCCGGCGAGCCTGTAGCCGCCCTCGACGAGCGTGGCGGCATCCTTGGCCCAGCTGGCCGGATTGCAGCTGATGTAGACAATGCGTGGCACGGCCGAGCCTGCCAGCAGCGCCACCTGATCGCGGGCGCCGGCACGCGGCGGATCGAGCAGGACGGCGGCGAAGCGGTTCAGCTCCTCGATCTGAAGTGGCCCGCGGAACAGATCGCGGTGCAGTGCATGCACCGGCCGCCCGTTGATCCGCGCGGCGGCCTGACATGCGAGATGGGCATCGCGCGCGGCTTCGACGGCAAGCACCTTGGTGCCCGGCCCTGCAAGTGCAAAAGCGAAGGTGCCCAGCCCTGAGAAGAGATCGGCAATCGTTGGCGCTCCTGCAAGCCACTCGCGCGCTGCCGAAATCAGGGCTGCCTCGCCGTCACTTGTCGCCTGAAGAAACGCGCCGGGCGGCAGGCCGACCGGCACGCCGCTGAGCGTAACGGTAACGGGATCGGGCTCCCACACCGTCTCCGGCCCGTCGCCTTGATCAAGCGTCAGGCGCGCGACCGCGTGAGCCTGCGCGAAATCGAGCATGGCCTCGGTCTGGGCCAGGCCTTGCATGGTGATCCCGGACAGATCGACGGTCGGCCCCTGATCGGCAAGAGTCAGCGCGATATCCGCCGAAAGGCTGCGATCGGCACGGGTTTCGAGCAGGCGGCGGAACGGCGGGATCAGCGCGGCAAGTTCGGGGGCAAGAACGGGGCATTCCTTGATGTCCACGATCTTGTGCGAACCCTGCTCGCGAAAGCCCAGCAAGACCCGCTTGCCAATCACTTGCGCATGGAGCTTGGCGCGGCGGCGACTTGCGGGCGGCGAGAGATGCGGCGGGGCGACTTCGCCCGGATCAAGCCCCTGCCCTCGCGCGGCGCCCTCGACCCGGCCACGCACATGGTCGGCCAGCGCGCGGTCGGAGAGGTGCTGCAACTGGCATCCGCCGCAAGCGGGAAAGTGGCGGCAGGCAGCTGCGGCATGGTCCGGCCCGTGCGTCAGCGTCCCATCGGCCTCAAGCACGTCGCCGGGGGCTGCGAGCGTCACGTAACGGCCGTCGGCAGTCTGGCCTTCGCCCTTGGCGGCGATGCGGAGGATGCGGCCGGGCTGGTTCATGCGAGTGCCGCCGCGATCGCTGGGCCTGTCGCCGCCGCGAGGTCACCGGCAGTGAAGGCCGGTCCGGCAAGCCGCGCCGCTTCGCCATGAAGCCACAGTCCCTCTTCCGCCGCCAGCAACGCATCGCCGTGAACAGCGAGGCGGCTGGCCACGATTCCAGCGAGAACATCGCCGCTGCCCGCAACCGAAAGCCAGGTTGATGCGCGAGGGCTCACCGTTACGTCACCCGATGGCGCGGCAATCACACTGTCCGGCCCTTTGAGCAGGACAACCGCACCCGCCGCCTCGGCCAGCGCCAATGCGCGGGCACGGCGGGTGCCATGCCCGGAAAGGCCGAATGCAGTTTCGAGCGCCGCCATCTCGCCCTCGTGCGGCGTGAGGACGCGCGGGGCCGTGCCGGGGCTGCCGGGGCCGAGCAGCATCAGCGCGTCGGCATCGAGCACGATAGGGCGCTCGGCTTCCAGTGCAGCCCGCAGCCGGGCTTCGGCGCCGCTAACGCGTCCGAGGCCGGGGCCGACGAGCAAGGCCGCAATGCGCGGATCGGCAAGCGCGGCAAGATCGCTCTCATCGCAGACGAGCGAGGCTGGCACGCCTTCCGGCCGCGGCGACGCCAGCAGTTTCACGTAGCCCGCACCTGCGCGCTGCGCCGCCTCGGCCGCCAGCAACGATGCGCCGGGCATCGCTCCCGTGACCACGGCAAGCAGACCGCGCCGATACTTGTGGGCATCGGCGGCGGGCGGCGTGATTCGGGGACGCCCGAGCACCCGCGCCGCGCCGGGCACCTCGGTCACGCCGATATCGACAAGCCGCAAGGCGCCCATCAGCGGCGCGGCAGGCATGGCGAAGTGCGCATGCTTCCATGCCCCCAGCGCCACGGTGAGATCGAACCTTGGCAGCCCGGGATTGAGGCAGGCGCCGGTATCGGCCTCGATCCCGCTCGGCAGATCGGCGGCGATGCGCAAGGGGTGGAGTTCGACAAGGCCGGTCAGGAGAAAGAACAAGTCATCGGGCAGTGGGCGCGAGAGGCCGCTGCCGAACAGGCAATCGAGCAACACGCCGCCGCGCGGGAACTCGCCGGGGCCGAGCACCTCGCCGCCAAAGGCCGAACGCGCCGCGCGGGCTTCCGGGGTTACAGGTTCGCGCGCGGCGATGACTGTTACCGGCACCCCGTGTTCCGTCAGGTAACGCGCCGCAACGTAACCATCACCGCCATTATTGCCGGGACCGCAGAGCACGGTTACGGGACGGCCAGCCGCGAGCCGCCGCGCCCATTCACCAAGTGCGCGTCCGGCCGTTTCCATCAGCGCCTGCGCAGGGGTACCGCCCGCGATCAGCGCCGCTTCGGCAGCGCGCATCGCGGCGACGTCGAGAACCTGCCTGAGGTCAGCCTTCATCCACCGGCCCACTGCGCCGCACAAGGCCCGCCAGATCACGCACCGCACCGCGCGCGGCGCTCGTCGTCATCGCGGCATAGGCCTGGAGCGCGAGGCTGACCTTGCGCGGCCGCGGCTTCGCCGGCTGCCATCCGCGTGCCTCGACCGCCTTGCGGCGCTCGGCAAGTGTTGCGTCATCCACGATCAGATTGATCGTGCGGGCCGGAATATCGATTTCGATGCGATCCCCGTTCTCGACGAGGCCAATCGTGCCGCCTTCCGCCGCCTCGGGCGAGCAGTGGCCGATCGAGAGGCCGGACGTACCGCCCGAAAAGCGACCGTCAGTCACGAGCGCGCAAGCGGCGCCGAGGCCCTTCGATTTGAGGTAGCTCGTCGGATAGAGCATTTCCTGCATGCCCGGCCCGCCGCGAGGGCCTTCGTAGCGGATTACTACGACATCGCCCGCCACGACCTGCCCGGTAAGGATGGCGGTAACGGCGGCGTCCTGGCTTTCGTAGACCTTTGCCGGGCCGCTGAACTTGAGGATCGTTTCATCGACCCCGGCGGTCTTCACGATGCAGCCATCGGCGGCGAGATTGCCGAAGAGCACGGCGAGCCCGCCATCCTGGCTGAAAGCGTGCTCGGCCGAACGGATCACGCCGGTCTCGCGGTCGAGATCGAGTTCCTTCCAGCGGCGCGACTGGCTGAAGGCGACTTGCGTCGGCACGCCGCCGGGTGCGGCTTTAAAGAATTCATGCACTTGCGGGTCATTGCTGCGAGAAATGTCCCACTTCGCAATAGCCTCGGCCATCGTCGCGCTGTGGACGGTCGGCAGATCGGTGTGGAGCAATCCGGCGCGATCGAGCTGGCCGAGGATCGCCATGATCCCCCCGGCGCGGTGAACGTCCTCCATGTGGACGTCGGACTTGGCCGGCGCCACCTTGGAAAGGCACGGCACGCGGCGCGAGAGGCGATCGATATCGGCCATGGTGAAATCGACGCCCGCCTCATGCGCGGCGGCCAGCAGGTGGAGCACGGTGTTGGTCGAGCCGCCCATCGCGATATCAAGGCTCATCGCGTTCTCGAAAGCCTTGAAGCTGGCGATTTCACGCGGGAGGACGCTGTCGTCATCCTCTTCGTAGTAGCGGCGGCACAGCGCGACAGCGCGGCGGCCCGCCTCACGGAACAAGCGCTCGCGATCGGCATGGGTGGCCAGCACCGAACCGTTGCCGGGCAGCGAGAGCCCAAGCGCTTCGGTGAGGCAGTTCATCGAATTGGCGGTGAACATGCCCGAGCACGAGCCGCACGTCGGGCAAGCCGAACGTTCGATCGTCTCGACTTCCGCGTCGGTGTACTTTTCGTCCGCTGCCGCGACCATGGCGTCGACGAGGTCGAGCGCGACTTCCTTGCCGTTCAGCACGACCTTGCCCGCTTCCATCGGCCCGCCCGAGACGAAGACCGCAGGCACATTGATGCGCATCGCGGCCATCAGCATGCCAGGGGTGATCTTGTCGCAGTTCGAGATGCAAACCATCGCATCGGCGCAGTGCGCATTGACCATGTACTCGACGCTGTCGGCGATGAGATCGCGGCTGGGGAGCGAATAGAGCATCCCGTCGTGGCCCATGGCGATGCCATCATCGACCGCGATGGTGTTGAATTCCTTGGCAACACCGCCCGCCGCCTCGATCTCGCGCGCCACGAGCTGGCCGAGGTCCTTGAGGTGGACGTGACCGGGAACGAACTGGGTGAAGCTGTTGACGACCGCGATGATCGGCTTGCCGAAATCGCTGTCCTTCATGCCCGTGGCGCGCCACAGGCCGCGCGCGCCCGCCATGTTGCGACCGTGGGTGGTGGTTCTGGAACGATAGACCGGCATTGGCATTCTCTCTTGGAGTTTGGTGCTCGCCTCATCGGCGACGATGACGTTCACCTAGCGCAAGAGCGCTTTCCGGTCGAAAGTTATCTCCGCAACCATCAGGTCAGGCGCCGAGCGCGATGGCCACCTGGTTGGCGATGCGAGCCAGGCGTTCGGCCCAAGCTGCGTGGTTTGCAGGATCGACGATCTGGTCCTGCCGCACCTCGATGCCGAAGTAGGGGCGCCCTTCAGCTTCGGCATGACGGTTCATCGTCGCGTTGAGCAGGCGGCCCGAATAAGGCTCCTGATCACCCACGACGAGGCCTTCGGCCTCAAGCAGCGGGATGGCAAGGCGCGAGGCGCGGTCATCCTCGTTGTAGAGCACGCCGACCTGCCAGGGGCGCAACTGCGCGGGATCACTGGCGAGCTGCGGGGTAAAGCTGTGGAGCGAGAGGATCAGCGACGGCGGCGCGGCATCGAGCAGGTTGGCAAGGCCCTCGTGATAGGGGCGGTAGAAGCGCGCGAGACGGGCCTCGTGGCCTGCGTGGTCCAGCGCGTTGCCTGGAATGGCATGGCCGTCGCTGGCGATGGGGCAGACGGTGGGGCCATGTTCATCACGGTTGAAATCGCAGACGAGGCGGCTGACGCCGCCAAGAAATGCCGCAATGCCCGGGCGCTGGGTCATTTGCGCCGCGACACCCGCGACGCCGATGTCGACAGCGATGTGCTGGTCCAGCAGCGCAGGGTCGATCCCGAGGTCGATATCGTCCGGCACTCGGTTCGAGGCGTGATCGGAAACCACGAGAATGCCGCCGAAGCGCGGTGTGCCTAGGATCTGATAGGCTTCGCTCATCTGAGGGCTCCGGCGAGACGCCACCACTCCGGCGGCAAGGCGTCAGCAGCAGCGTCGCGGGCTTCGGGGCTCTCGTAAAGCGCAAAGCAAGTGGCGCCCGAGCCGGACATCCGCGCAAGCCATGCACCACTGGCGGCAAGCGCGGCGATGGCGTCAGCGATCTGCGGAACAAGCGCGATGGCGCTGGGTTCGAGATCGTTGCGGCCTTCAAGCGCGATAGTGCGCAGATCGCCTGACGGCATGGGGCCGCGGTCGATCGTGTCCCAGCCCTTGAACACCGGCCCAGTTGCAAGCGGGATGCGCGGATTGACCAGGAGGACCGGTGTCCCGACCAGATCATTGGCAACTGGTTCGAGTTCGGTTCCGGTTCCGCGCCCGATGCAGGCCTGGCTCAGCACGCAGGCGGGCACATCCGCCCCCAACTTGGCGGCGCGGGCCTGCCAGTCGTCGGGCAGGCTATGCGCCCGCTCAATCATGCGGAACACCGCGCCGGCATCTGCGGAGCCCCCGCCAAGGCCGGCAGCAACAGGCAGGCGCTTCTCGAGTGTGACGGCCCAACCTTTTCCGTGAGGCAGTAAATTCAGGGCCTTGGCGACGATATTTCCGAAAGGATCGGAAAGGCCCACGGCGAACTCACCGGTCACATAAAGCCGGTCTTCGCCAGATGCTTCCGCGACCAGCTCATCGCCCACATCGACAAACGCGAACAGCGTCTCGAGCTCATGATAGCCATCCTCCCGCCGCCGCCCGACATGCAGCGCGAGGTTGATCTTGGCGTAAGCGGTTTCGCGCATCATTGGCGCCCGCCCCGTTCCGGGGCGGGCCAATCCATCACATGTTCGGATAGTTGGGGCCGCCGCCGCCTTCGGGCGTTACCCATTCGATGTTCTGCGTCGTGTCCTTGATATCGCAGGTCTTGCAGTGGACGCAGTTCTGGGCGTTGATCTGGAGGCGCGGTGCCCCCGCCTCGTCGGTGAGGAATTCATAGACGCCCGCCGGGCAGAAGCGCGCTTCGGGCCCGGCATAGAGCGGCAGGTTGATCGCGGTCGGAACACTGGGGTCCTTGAGCACGAGGTGGCACGGCTGGTCCTCCTCGTGGTTGGTGTAGGAGAACGAGACCGAGGTCAGGCGGTCGAAGGTGATCACACCGTCGGGCTTGGGGTATTCGATCGGCTTGAACAGATCGGCGCGCATGGTGTGCTCGCTGTCCTTGTGGTGCTTCATGCCCTTGATCGGATTGATCTTGAGCACGCGCGCCCACATGTCCGCGCCCGCCAGCGCCGTGCCGAGCGCGCCGCCGAACTTGGCGACAAGCGGCTGCGCATTCTGGACGAGCTTCAGTTCCTTGGCGATCCAGCTTTCGCGGACAGCACTGTCGTATTCGCCCAGCTCATCCTGCTCGCGACCATTCGCCATGGCCGCCGAAATCGCCTCTGCGGCAAGCATGCCGCTCTTCATCGCCGTGTGGCTGCCCTTGATGCGCGGCACGTTGACGAAGCCGGCCGAGCAGCCGATCAGCGCGCCGCCGGGGAAGGCAAGCTTTGGCACCGACTGCCAACCACCCTCGTTGATGGCGCGCGCGCCGTAAGAAACGCGGCGGCCGCCTTCGAGGATTTCGCGGATCGCCGGGTGCTGCTTCCAGCGCTGGAATTCCTCGTAGGGGTAGACATAGGGATTCGCGTAATCGAGCGCGGTAACGAAGCCCAAGGCCACCTGGTTGTTGGCCTGATGGTAGAGGAACCCGCCGCCCCACGAATTGCTTTCCGAAAGCGGCCAGCCCTGCGTGTGGATGACGCGGCCAAGCACGTGCTTGTCGGGATCGATGTCCCACAGCTCCTTGATGCCGATGCCGTAGACCTGCGGCTGGCAATCGCGCTCGAGGTCGTATTTCGCCTTGAGCTGCTTGGTAAGGTGTCCGCGCGCGCCCTCTGCAAAGAGGGTGTACTTCGCCAGCAGCTCCATGCCCGGCTGGTAATCGGCCTTGTGGCTGCCATCCTTGGCGACGCCCATGTCGCCAGTCGCGACACCGCGCACGGCGCCGGCATCGTCGTAGAGGATTTCGGCGGCCGGGAAGCCGGGGAAGATCTCGACGCCGAGTTCGCCTGCCTGCTCCGCCAGCCAGCGGCAGAGATTGCCAAGGCTGCCGGTGTAGTTGCCGTGGTTCGACATGAACGGAGGCATCGGCCAGTGCGGCAGCGCGGTCTTGCCATTGCGGCTCAGCACCCAGTGCCAGTTGTCGGTGACGGGAACCTCGGCCATCGGGCAGCCCTGTTCGCGCCATTCGGGCAGAAGCTCGTCAAGCGCCTTGGGATCGACCACCGCGCCCGAAAGGATATGCGCGCCGATTTCCGAGCCTTTTTCCAGAATGCACACCGAAATATCGGCGTTGACCTGCTTGAGGCGGATCGCCGCTGCAAGGCCCGCAGGCCCGCCGCCGACAATCACGACGTCATACGGCATCGATTCCCGTTCGCTCATTCTCTCTCGCTCCGACCCCGGATTGGGCACGTCATGCCCCATAAACACACGTCTTCGCCTTGAAAGCTGCGGCAAGCAAGGTCAAGACCGCTTGGTGATGGGACAGCTTGACACAAACGGCAGGACCTTGGGCGCAGACCTTGAAGCCGCGCTGGCCTGGTGGCGCGAGGCGGGGGTCGATGCGGCCTTTGTCGATGCGCCGCAGGACTGGCTCGCGGCCGAGGTCTCTGCGCCCATCAAAGCGGCCGCGGCGCTGCCGCCCCCTCCCCCCAAGCCTTCCCGCACAGTGGCAACCCCGCCCGAAGCCGCGCCGATTGCCGCTGATCGCAGCGGCTGGCCGGCCCGGCTCGAGGATTTCGTGCCCTGGTGGCTGACCGAACCCTCGCTCGCTCCGCGCGGCGCCTCGAGATTGGCCCCGCGCGGCAACGTGGGTGCAACGCTCATGGTGCTGGTACCGATGCCCGCCGAGGACGACGGGGATCTGCTGCTGTCCGGCAAGACCGGGAAGCTGCTCGATGCCATGCTCGCCGCGATGGGGCTGGATGGCGAGCGCGTCTACCGCGCTTCGGCGCTGCCCGCGCGAATCGCATTGCCCGATTGGGCAGGCCTCGGCGGCGCCGGGCTCGGCGCGGTGCTGGCACGCCATGTTACGCTGGCCGCGCCCGAGCGTTTGCTGGTCTTCGGACGGGCAGACATCTCGGCGCTTATGGGGCACAGCTCGGCGCATAGCGCTCTGCATTTACGCGGGTTTAACCATGAGTCTGGCACGGTTCCGGCGTGTTTCGAATACGATCTCGAAACTTTGCTGACCAAGCCGGGCTGGAAAGCCGGGGTCTGGCAGCGCTGGCTGGATTGGGACCGCGCCGGTTCCTTACCGGCGCAGTAGAGGCGCTGACGGATCGGGATGATGGCTTTTGTGGACGGGAACAAATCCGCAGTGAAAATTTCGTGATGACAGGCCGGATTTGCCGTGCGGTGCTGCTGGGAGCAGCCGCCACGATAGCCGTGCTTGGCGCCGTGCCGGCCAAGGCCAACAGCGCCGCCGCAGAGTACTTCCGCTCGCGCGCCGACCGTACTGCCGTGCCTGCGCTGCTCAGCCAGGAAGACCGGGCCTATTACAAGCAGGTGTTCGGCGCGATCGAGCGCGAGGAATGGGCGGCGGTGCAGACCCTGCTGGCCCAACGCGGCGAAGGCCCGCTCCATGCTGTGGCGCGTGCGCAGTTCTATCTCGCCGCAAGCTCGCCGCGCACCGAGCTTGCCCCGCTCAGCCAGCTTCTTTCCGCAGCGCCCGACCTCCCCTGGGCCGAGCAGCTTGGCCGCCTCGCGCTGAAGCGCGGGGCGACCGACCTTCCCGCCTTGCCGAGCGCGCAGCCAATGGTCTCGCTCCCGGGCTTGCCCAAGCGCATCAAGCCGAGGCCCGTGGCAGACGGCACGATGCCCGAATCCGTGGCAGCCGCGATCCAGGACCGCATCAAGAACGACGATCCACTCGGAGCGCGCGTGCTGCTCGACGGGATCGAGGCCAGCCTTTCGGCCGAGGCGCGTGCCGAATGGCACCAGCGTGTAGGCTGGGCTTTCTACATCGAAAACGACGACATCAATGCGCGCAACGTCTCGCTGGGCGCGCAGCAGGGCGCGACCGGGCCCTGGGTGGCCGAGGCGCTGTGGACCTCGGGGCTCGCCGCATGGCGTCTGGGCGATTGCCAGAACGCGGCTGCAAGCTTCGAACAAGCCGCTAGCCTCGCGCAGAACGACGAACTGAATGCCGCCGCCAACTATTGGGCGGGTCGTGCGTGGATGCGCTGCCGCGCCCCGGAGAAAGTGGCGACCGCACTGCGCGGCGCCGCGCGGCTGCGCGATACGCTCTATGGCATGATCGCCAGCGAGGCGCTCGGCCTCAAGGAGAGCACCCCCGCCGCCGCGCCCGATTTCACCACCGACGACTGGCAGCAATTGCGTCAGGTCAGCAACGTGCGGCTTGCCGTGGAGCTGGCTGAAATCGGCGAGGATGGACTTGCCGACGACCTGCTGCGCCATCAGGCGCGGATTGGTGATCCCTCGCTCTACGCTCCGCTCTCGCGTCTCGCACGCGATCTGGGCTTGCCCGCGACGCAGCTGTGGATGGCCTACAACGCGCCGAGCGGGGCACGCCCCGATGCCGCCGCGCGTTTCCCCGCGCCGCGCTGGGTGCCCGCAACCGGCTGGAAGGTCGATCCCGCACTGCTGTTTGCCCATTCGCTGCAGGAATCGAACTTCCGCACCGCCGTGATCAGCCCTGCCGGCGCGCGCGGGCTGATGCAGGTCCTTCCCGGCACCGCGCGCGGGCTCACCCGTTCCGAACCGGCGATGACAGGCCGCGAGAAGCAGCTCGACCTACCGGACGTCAATCTCGCCTTCGGGCAGGGCTATCTCGTTCAGCTGCGCGATTCGGGCGCGACCGGCGGGCTCCTTCCCAAGGTCATCGCCGCCTACAACGCCGGGCCGATGCCGATCGCGCGTTGGAACACCGACATTCGCGACAAGGGCGACCCGCTCCTGTGGATGGAATCGATCCCCTATTGGGAAACGCGCGGCTACGTCTCGATCGTGATGCGCAATTACTGGATGTACGAGCGCCAGGCAGGCGGCCCTTCGGAAAGCCGCATCGGCCTTGCGCAGGGCATGTGGCCAAAGTTCCCGGGCCTCACCGGGGCCGAAAGCGTGAGGATCGCATCGCGTGGCGATTGACACTTCCCGCACCTTCAAGCCGATCAACATCGCGCTGCTGACCGTTTCGGACACGCGTGGACCCGAAGACGACACCTCGGGCGATATCCTGGCCGGGCGGATCAAGGCGGCCGGCCATCATCTAACCGCGCGCGCCATCGAGAAGGACGACGCATCGCGGATCGCGAGCCGGCTCAACAACTGGATCGACGACCGCTCGGTCGATGCCGTGGTCATCACCGGTGGCACCGGCCTTACCGGCCGGGACGTGACGCCCGAAGCGCTTGACCGGGTGAAGACCCGTGACATTCCGGGCTTTGGCGAGCTGTTCCGCTGGCTCAGCTTCAAGACCATCGGCACCAGCACGATCCAGTCGCGCGCCTGCGCGGTGGTCGCGCGGGGGACTTATATCTTCGCCCTGCCCGGTTCCAACGGCGCAGTGAAGGACGGTTGGGACGGGATCCTCGCCGAACAGCTCGACAGCCGCAACCGGCCCTGCAATTTCGTCGAGCTGATGCCCCGCCTTCTCGAGAAATAAGCTCCTTTCCCCGACGACTGTCATACAGCCACGGTTCATCTGCTGGCAGGATGTTAGTTGCGGGCGCTGAAGCGATTCAGGCGCGGTACTTTCGGGGGATCACGATGCATTTGCCGGGCTTGCGCGTCTTGCGCTTTTTCCTTGTCATCGCCGGCCTGACTGCGGCCACCACGCCTGCGCTGGCGCAAATTGCTCCCGATCCTACAGCGCGCGGCCCCTACACGGTGGCCAGCACAGAATACAAGTTGCCTGCCCGGCGCGACGTGCTGGTGGCGCCCTTCACGGTGACCGAACTCTGGGCGCGCATCTACCGTCCGACCAATGCTACCGGGCCGCGTCCGGTGATCGTGATGCTTCACGGCAACCACTCTACCTGCGGTCGCTTCGACCCGGCATTGCCAGGACGGGTGGACGACGATTCGACCTATACCGACAGTGGTCGATGCCCGGAGGGCTATGTCGTGGTGCCGAGCCACGAGGGCTACGCCTATCTTGCCAACCAGCTCGCCACCTGGGGCTACTTCGTCGTGTCGATCAATGCCAACCGCGGGATCAACGCGGGCTGGGGCGATGACGAGGATTTCGGCCTCAATCTCAGGCGCGGGCGGCTGATATTGCGCCATCTGATGCAGCTTGACCGTTGGAACACCGGCAACGGCTCGCTCAAGGCGCTGGGCTTCAATCTGCGCGGCCAGCTCGATTTCGAGCAGATCGGCTTGTTCGGCCATTCGCGCGGCGGCGAAGGGGTGCGCGCGGCGCTCAACCAGTACCGTGACATCGGCAGTATCTGGCCGAGCCAGTTCCGCAACAAGCCCAAGATCCGCGCGATTTTCGAGCTGGCGCCAGTCGATGGACAGACCAACCGCGTGCTCAACGCCGAAGGGGTTGCCTGGAACGTGCTGCTGCCGACCTGCGACGGCGACGTGTCGGACCTGCAGGGTCAGCACGTGTTCGATCGCATGATCACGGCCCGCGCCGAGACCACGCCGTCGCCCAAATCGATGTTCACTGTCGAGGGTACGAACCACAATTTCTACAACACGGAATGGCAGCAATCCGATTCGCAAGGGTGCTACAGCACTGATCCCCAGCAGCCGGTTGTGTTCGATCCCAATGCCGCGGGCTCGGAAGCGCAGCGCACGACCGCGCTCTATCCCGTAACCGCGTTCTTCCGAGCCAATCTCGGCAACGATCCGGCCGCGGTCTTCGGCAACCTGCTCGATCCGCAATACCGCATGCCTAACAAGCTCACCCGCGTGACCCGCTTCCGCCGCACCTATACCGACAATGTCGCGCGCAAGGGGAGCATCGTGCTCGACGATTTCGTCCGGCCCATCGGAGCCGGCGAGACGGGCCTTGGCAACGAAACGAGCAACCTCAAGTATTTCACCCAGACCTCCGTGCCCGAACATGACATTGTTGCCCAGTTCGGCGTGTTGGCGTGGGATACCACAGTCCTGAAGAGCAAGGGCGGCATGCCTTTCTATCAAGCCAGTGCTGCGGTTCCGGGCTCGGGCTTTACCGTCGATGCCTTCGACACACTGGAGTTTCGCATCGGCCTTGCCTGCAAGGGCTTTGCCGATGGCGGCTTCTACGGCTGTGAGGCAGACCCCGCCCTCAATCCATCCGGCACGACTGATTTCAGCGTCGCCATACTCTCGCCCGACGGCTTTATGAGCCGGACGGTCTCGCTCTCGCGCTATGCCCGGCCGCTGGCACCGGTGGGCATCGGGTACGGCCCGATCATCATCAATCAGGAGCCCCGCGTAGCGGGCGCGATCCTGCCCGGCAACGAACCGCCCGACGTTTTCAACGGCAACGGCCACCCGG
The DNA here is from genome assembly GCF_037133355.1 of Novosphingobium sp. GTDB lineage: Bacteria > Pseudomonadota > Alphaproteobacteria > Sphingomonadales > Sphingomonadaceae > Novosphingobium. The sequence continues at coordinate 117,645 of NZ_JBAXOI010000004.1, forward strand.
TGCTGCAAACGGTGCGCATACCGCTGGCCGATTTCGGCCTGCTCAAGGGCGCCAGAGTGCGCGGCGCGCGGCTGACCTTTGACCGGGCCGCTATCGGCGCGATCTATCTTGGCAACCTGCGCTTCACCCGCGTGCTCGATGCCGGCAAGAGCACCGGTCCGGGACCGATACCGGGGCCGTTCGTGACGGCAGAGGTTCCGTCATCCCCGCCGGCCGCCCCCGCAGCCGCAGCACCGGTGATGCATATGCCCGCGCCGCGAATGATCGGCGGCGCGCAGGTCAGCCGCATCCTGCGCGAGCGGCGCAGCGTGGTCAGTGCCAGCCAGGTCATCGGAAGCGCCAAGTTTGCCGCCGCACCGGTCTGGCCTGCCCCGCGCGAGGTTGTGACCATCGCAATCTCGGTGCCGGAACCACTGGTGATCGGCGGCGCGCTGCTGACACTGCGGATCGGGGACCAGACCTTCCGCCTCGGCCAGGCGGTATCGGTGCCGACCCAGGGCCTTAAAGCCGCGCGCTTCATCCTGACGCCCGAAGCTTTTGCCGCCTTGCCGCAAGGCGCGCCGATGGTGCTCGAAAACGGGGCACAGCGCTTCGATCTCGGCACGCTCGACAAGGCCATGCTGCACTGACGGTAACGCCCCTTCAGGCGCGGCGCAGTACCATCACGGTATTGGCATGCATCTGAAGGGGGCCGTAGATCAGGCGGATCGCCCGGTCCGCAGCGCCGCGCACGAGGTCTTGTAGCTTGCGCGCGGCACGTCCGACCGGCCCGCCGGCATAGGGCCGGAAAGGTCGGCCGGCATATTCAACCCTGAGCGCCAGACCCTGCGCCAGCTGTTCGACGATGGCGGCCGAAAGCACCGAAACATGCGTCTGGTCGCCATGCTGGATCGGCAGCGAAAGCGGGCTTTGCCCATTGGGAAAGCGCAGGAACAAGAGGCCGCCCGGCTCGATCAGGCGGGCGGCGGCGGCCAGCAGCGCGATGTTCTGTTCTCGCGTAAGATGTTCCATCACGTCGATCGCGGCCAGAACACGCAGCCGGCCCGGAAGCACGCCCGGCCAGGCGGCAAAATCGAGCGGCAGCAGTCCCACTCCTGCGGCAAGTGCTTTATCGCGCGCGGCGGCTTGCACTTCCGAGCCGAAGACCCGCGCCCCCCGCGCTGACGCCCACCCCAGAAAGTTGCCGTTGCCGAAGCCCACTTCAGCAACCAGCGCCTCCGCATCGACCGCACGCCCCAGATAATGCGCGAAAAACTGCGCATCGGCACGCGACGGCTGCATGAAGGGCGCCTCATCCCAGCCCTTGAGTTCCTGGTAGTGCAGATAGCCGTCTTCCATCGCGCGCTCCGCCCGCTGTCGTGAAAGCCAAGACAAGCGTCTCCGGCCCGGCCCGGCAATGAAAGTCGCCCCCGAAATGGAGAGAGAGGCTGCGGGGCGATCCAGATAAAAACGCTGGAACCGCACATTTGTTCTATCTATGTTCCAACGCATGAGAACATCCGATTCCATCGTTCACGGGCGCGGGGCCCAGTCCGCCAGAGTGCCGACGCGCTTTGGCCTCAGCACGCGCGAGGCTGATGGAGACTGGCGTGATGTGGCCGAGGCGATCGATGGGCCCGGGCCCAAGTTGCGCACCACCGTGACCGAGGAGGCACCGAAATCGGTGCTCTCGTTCAACACCTCGCCCGACATTCCGTTTGACCGCTCGCTAAACCCCTATCGGGGCTGCGAGCACGGCTGCGTCTATTGCTACGCGCGGCCTACCCACGCCTGGCACGATCTTTCCCCCGGGCTGGATTTCGAGACGAAGCTTTTTGCCAAGCCTTCCGCACCCGCGCTGCTGCGGCAGGCCTTTGCGGGACGGAACTACCGCCCTGCCCCCTTGGCGCTGGGCACCAACACCGACCCCTATCAGCCGATCGAGGCGCGTTACCGCATCACGCGCGCGGTGCTCGAGCTGTGCCTGGAATCAGGGCATCCGGTCACGATCACCACCAAGTCGGCGCGGGTTCTGGACGACCTCGATTTGCTGCGACAGCTGGCCGAGCGGGGCCTGACGGCGGTTTCGATTTCGGTCACGAGCCTTGATCCAAGGCTCTCCGGCCTGCTCGAGCCGCGCGCTTCGGCCCCGGCCAAGCGGCTGGCGGCAATCGAGGCGCTGGCCATGGCGGGCGTTCACACCAATGTCTCCGTATCGCCGATCATCCCGGCGATTACCGACGACTTTATCGAAGCGATCCTCAGGCAAGCGGGATCACACGGCGCAGCCTCCGCCAGCTGGATCATGCTGCGCCTGCCGCACGAGGTGGCGCCGCTTTTTCGCGAATGGCTGGGCGTTCATTTCCCGGATCGGGCGGCCAAGGTCATGGCCATTGTCCAGTCGGTGCGCGGCGGCAAGGACAACGACGCGCGCTTTTTCAGCCGGATGAAGCCCACCGGTGTCTGGGCCGAGCTGGTGCGCACGCGCTTCCGGTTGGGGCTGAAGCGCTCGGGGATACCGCAGGCCAAGCCCGTGCTGGATTGCAACCAGTTCCGTCCGCCAAGCCGCGACGGGCAACTGGCGCTGTTCTAGAGCCTGATGACATGGCCGATCAAGGTGGATCAAACCCCTGTCATCGAACTCTAACCCGGCAATTGACCTGCCGGCACGTAGCGGCGTTCGCCGGTTACCGGATCGAACCAGACTTCGAGAGTCGTGCCGGTCTCGTGGTCGATTTCCCGCTCGCTGGTGCGTTGCCACTGCGCTCCGGCAACCGATTTCCGTCCGCGATAGCGAGCTTCAAACACCGTGCCGATCACGATCAGCACGGCTTGCAACCCCAGCATATAGGCAATCGGGCTGCCTTTGTCGCCACCGAGGCCAAGCAGGGCCAATGCGCCGGTCGCGAGGGCTGCAGCCAGGCCCAGCGCAGCTAGACGCGCGCCAGGACTCACAGCGGCTTCAGCTTCACAGCGGTGCCATAGGCAACCACTTCGTTCATCGTCTGGCCGATCGAGCCGGAATCGAAGCGCATCATCACCACGGCATCAGCGCCCATCAGGCTGGCGTTCATTACCAGGCGGTCGATCGCGTGGCGGCGGGTATCCTCGACCAGCGCGGTGTATTCCTTGATTTCGCCGCCAATGATCGAACGCAGGCCTGCGACGATATTGCCGCCGATGCCCCGGCTGCGCACCACCACACCAAACACCTGACCAAGGCATTCTGCCACTTCGCGCCCGGCGACGGCTTCGGTTGTCGATACGATCATGCTGTCAGGCTCTCTCTGGGGGCAAAGCGCACAAGCCGCGATGTGGCGACCGCCGCCTGCCGGTGGACGACGACCGGAGCATAGTCCGGATCCTTGACCATGCCCATGAAACTTGCGGCATCGGGATAGGCCATGACGAAGGTCTCGTCCCATTCCCATTCGGCGGGCCCGGTGACCATCGCCTCGAACCCGCCTGCCCAGACGATGTGGCCACCGGCGCGTTCCAGCACGGGCTGGATCGTGCGCATGTATTCCCGGTAGGCCTCGGCGCCGGTCAGGCCCTTGTCGGCAAGCGGATGTCCTTCGGGATAGGCGGCCTGTTCGCGAAACCGGACAAGGTTGAGCATGTGGATCGGGGTATTGCGCGGCAGTGCCTTGAACTTCTCGAAATTCTCGCGGCTCGGGTCGATATAGGCTTCAGCCATGTCAGGCGCTCCACTGGAAGTCGCGGAACTGCTCGCGCAGGTCCTTCTTGCTGATCTTGCCCGTGCCGGTGTGCGGGATTTCGTCAACGAAGGCGACCGCATCGGGGAGCCACCATTTTGCGACATGACCGGCCAGGTACTCGCGCAGCGCATCCTGGCAGACATCGGCGTCCGGCTTCTTGACTACGACCAGCAGCGGCCGCTCGTCCCAGCGCGGGTGATAGATGCCGATCGCTGCCGCCTCGACCACGCCGGGGAAGCCGATAGCAGCGTTCTCAAGCTCGACCGAGCTGATCCACTCGCCGCCCGACTTGATCACGTCCTTGGTGCGATCGGTAAGCTGGAGCGTGCCGTCCGGATGGATCACGGCAACGTCGCCGGTATCGAACCACTGCTCGGCATCAGTCGCATCGGCCTCGGCCTTGAAGTAGCGCTTCACCACCCACGGCCCACGTACCTGCAGCGCGCCGGAGGTCTTTCCGTCGCGCGGGAGGACCTTGCTGTAATCGCCCAGATCGACGCAGCGCAGCTCGACGCCGAAGGGCACGCGGCCCTGCATGGCCTTGATCGTGACCTGTTCCTCGAACGAAAGCTCGTCCCAATTCCACGTCTCGGTGCCGGTGGTGCCGATGGGCGAGGTTTCGGTCATGCCCCAGGCGTGGCTGACGCGCAGGCCTTTCTTCATGAAGCGTTCGATCATCGCGCGCGGCATTGCCGAACCGCCGCAGACGATCATCTTGAGGCTGGCGGGAATATCCTTGCCGGTCCCGTCGATATGCTGGAGCAGGCTGAGCCAGACGGTCGGCACGCCCGCCGAGGCCGTAACCCCCTCGCGCTCCATCAGGCCATGGAGCACTCCGCCATCGTTCACCGCACTGTAAACGAACTTGGCGCCTGCCGCTGCCCCCGCCCAGGGCAGGCCCCAACTGGCGGCATGGAACATCGGCACGATCGGCATCATCACCGTGCGGCAGTCAATTCCGAATGTGCCGGTAGTCATACAGGCCATGGCATGGAGCACGGTAGAACGGTGTTCGTAGAGCACCCCCTTGGGATTGCCGGTCGTGCCGCTGGTGTAGCAGAGCATGCACGGATCGCGCTCGTCGCCATCGGCCCATTCGCCTTGGCCGTCCTCGCTCGCGATCCAGTCCTCGAAGTGTTCGGCCGGGCCGCTGCTGTCGAAACAGATGTAATGTTCGATGGTTTTCCAGCGCGGTTTCATCCGCTCGACAATCGGCGCGAAGGCCGCATCGAACAGCAGCACGCGGTCCTCTGCGTGGTTGGCGATGTAGTCGAGCTGTTCGTCGAACAGGCGCGGGTTGATCGTATGCAGCACGCCGCCGACGCCGACTGCGCCGTACCAGGTGACGAGGTGGCGGTGATGGTTCATCGCCAGGGTGGCGACGCGGTCGCCTGGCTGGATCCCGAGTTTCGCCAGCTTCTGCGCCATGCGCATCGCATCGTGGCGAATGCCGGCCCAGGTCGTGCGTGTCTCGCTGCCATCGGCCCAACGCGAGACGATCTCGCGGCCGCCATGTTCGCGCGTGGCATGATCGATGAAACGCGTCACGCGCAGGGACCAATCCTGCATGGCGCCCAGCTGCATTCCAAACTCCCCTGTTTCTGTGCTTTTTCTATTCGACGAGCCGCAAGTGCCGGTCCGGCCTTGCGGTCAGGGCTACATTGGCAAGCCCTTCGACCGGAATCAATCGCTCGATGAGATCGCTGTCGAGCGCGAAGTTCGCGCCCAGGCGCAGGCAGGGCTCGCGGACGGTGCCGGTGCGAAGGCGGGCGATGACTTCGCCCCTCGCCCCTTCGGCGCGCGGCAGCAGCAGCGCGAGTTCGGACATGGCCTCAGGCCGCGTCACGTCGAGCCGCAGCAACATCCGTGCAGCACTGCTGACCGAGGCGAGCGGACGCGCCCCGCGCACGGTGATGCGCGGCGGCTCGTCCGGATTGGGCCGGTCAAGCTCGACTGTGAGCAGCACGCAGGTCCCCTCGCGCGCCCATTGCTGGAAGGGTTCGACCAGGGCCTCCTCGAAGCACGAAGCGGAGAACTGGCCGCTGCTGTCGGAGAAATCGGCGGCGATGAAGTCGCTGCCCTTCTTGGTCTTGCGCCGGTTCACCCCTTCGACAAGCGCTGCCATGACCGCACCGGTGCGGCTGCCCGCCGGGTCGCCTTCCCCGCTCATCAGGCTGCCATAAGTCCGCGCGCCATTGGCGGAAGCGACCGCGCGGTATTCGGTGACGGGATGCGCGGCGAAATAGAAGCCGAATGTATCACGCTCTGCGGCCATCTGATCGGCGCGCGACCATGGCGGCGTTTCGGCAAGGCGGGTGGCGGGCACGGCGTGATCCTCCGCGCCGAACAGCCCGGCCTGACCCGAAGTGCGCGAACGCACCGCCTCATCGGCCACCGCCATCAGCAATTCGGCATTGGCGGTGATCTGCGCCCGGTTTGGCTCCAGCGCATCGAATGCCCCTCCGGCGGCCAAGGCTTCAAGCCCGCGCCGGTTCATCGCGCCGGCCGGCAGGCGGCGGAACAGATCATCAAGGCTCGCATAGGGCCCGTTCGCCTCGCGCTCGGCCACGATGGCCTCCATCGCCTTCTCGCCGACATTGCGAAGCCCCGCGAGCGCATAGCGCACGGCATAGCCATCCTCGGTCCGCTCGACCGTGAACTCGGCCTCCGAGCGATTGATGTCGGGCCCGTAGAGCGCAAGGCCGGCACGGCGCATGTCGTCGACGAAGACCGCGAGCTTTTCCGACTGGTGCATGTCAAAGCACATCGAGGCGGCGTAGAATTCGTGCGGGTAGTGTGTCTTGAGCCAGGCGGTCTGGTAGGCGAGCAGCGCATAGGCGGCGGCGTGGGACTTGTTGAAGCCGTACCCGGCGAACTTGTCGATCAAGTCGAACAGCTCGTTGGCCTTCTTGGCGTCGATCCCGGACACGGTGAGGCAGCCATCGACAAAGCGCTGGCGCTGCGCGTCCATTTCAGCCTGGACTTTCTTGCCCATGGCGCGGCGCAAGAGGTCTGCATCGCCCAGCGAATAGCCCGCCAGGATCTGCGCGGCCTGCATGACCTGTTCCTGATAGACGAAGATGCCGTAGGTCTCGGCGAGAATGACCGAGAGCTTCTCGTGCGGGTACTCGATTTCCTCAAGCCCGTTCTTGCGGCGGCCGAACAGCGGGATGTTATCCATCGGGCCCGGGCGGTAAAGCGAGACGAGCGCGATGATGTCACCGAAGTTGGTGGGCTTTACCGCCGCGAGGGTGCGGCGCATGCCTTCGGATTCCAGCTGGAACACGCCGACGGTATCGCCCGACTGGAGCAGCTTGTAGACCTGCGCATCATCCCAGGCGAGGCGGTCGAGATCGATCTGGATACCGCGCCTCGCCATCAGATCGACGGCCTTGCGCAAGACGGAAAGCGTCTTGAGGCCGAGGAAGTCGAACTTCACGAGGCCCGCTTCCTCGACGAACTTCATGTCGAACTGCGTGACCGGCATGTCCGAACGCGGATCGCGGTAAAGCGGGACAAGCTGCGCCAGTGGCCGGTCGCCAATCACCACGCCCGCCGCGTGGGTCGAGCTGTTGCGCGGCAGACCTTCGAGCTGCATCGCCAAGTCGATCAGGCGTCGCACTTCGGGATCGCGGTCGTATTCGCGCTTCAAGTCCGCCACGCCGTTGAGCGCGCGCGGAAGCGGCCAGGGGTCGGTCGGGTGGTTGGGCACCATCTTGCACAGGCGGTCGACCTGCCCGTAGCTCATCTGGAGGATGCGCCCCGTATCGCGCAGCACCGCGCGGGCCTTGAGCTTGCCGAACGTGATGATCTGCGCGACGTGATCGTCGCCATACTTCCGCTGGACGTAGCGGATCACCTCGCCGCGCCGGGTTTCGCAGAAGTCGATATCGAAGTCCGGCATCGAGACGCGTTCCGGGTTGAGGAAGCGTTCGAACAGCAGGCCGAGCTTGATCGGATCGAGATCGGTGATGGTGAGCGCCCAAGCTACCAGCGAGCCCGCGCCCGATCCGCGCCCCGGCCCCACCGGAATGCCCTGTTCCTTGGCCCACTTGATGAAGTCGGCCACGATCAGGAAGTAGCCGCCGAAGCCCATGCGGTTGATGATGTTGATCTCGAATTCGAGCCGGTCGCGGTATTGCTTTACCTCGTCCCAATGGTCAGCGGCCTTGAGCCCCTCGAAGGTCTTCGCGTCCAGGTCTTCAACCGGGCACGTCAGCGCCTCGACCAGCTCGTCCCAGACGGCCTCAGGATAATAAGGCTTCATCCGCGCGACGAGGCCATGGCGCGAGTCCGCCGCCATCATCCGCGCCTCGCCTTCCTTGTCGCCGGCAAGGCTGGGGAGGATCGGGCTACGCTTGGGCGGCTTGAACGCGGTGCGCTGCGCGACGACAAGCGTGTTGGCGAGCGCTTCGGGGCAGTCCGCGAAAATTTCCTCCATCATCGGCGCCGGCTTGATCCACCATTCCTTGGAGGAGCGCGGACGATCGGCGGAATCGACGTGGGTCGAGCTTGCGATGCAGAGCATGGCATCATGCGCATCGTAGAACGCGCGTTCGGCGAAGCTGGCGGGGTTGGTCGCGACGAGCGGCAGATCGCGGGCGTAGGCGAGATCGATCAGCGCCGCTTCGGCGGCCATTTCGGCAGGATCGCCGCGCCGGGCGAGTTCGATGTAGAGCCGCTGGGGCAAAAGCGCTTCCAGCCCGGCGAGATAGGCCTCTGCCGCGCTTTGCTGGCCATCGGCGAGCAGGCGGGCCAGCGCCCCCTCCCCGGCGGCGGTCAGGCAGAGTAGGCCCTCGCTGTGACCCTCAAGCTCGGCCAGCGGCACATGCGGCGCGAATTCGACCGGCCGCGCCAAGTGGGCGCGGCTGACGAGGTGGCAGAGGTTGTCATAGCCCTTGGCATCCTGCGCATAGAGCGCGAGCCAGTCGATGGTGGGCGCGCCGGCGCCGAAGCCGGTAGGAGCCGCCCCTTCCCGCGCGGGCCGCGCGACCGCAAGCATGGTGCCGATGATCGGCTGCACCCCCACATCGAAGCAGGCCTTGGCAAAGGCGACGCTGCCATAAAGCCCGTTGCGATCGGTGATGGCAATCGCCGGAAACCCCCGCTCCGCCGCCGTCTTGGCAATCGCCTTGGGATCGATCGCGCCGTCGAGCATCGTGTAGGAGGAAAAGATGCGCAGCGGGACGAAGGGGGCGTGGGGCATCGCATCAGGTTAGGGCGCGGGGGGTGATTCTGCGAGGGTTGAGAGGGGCATTATCAACCGGGAAAAACCCTCTCTCCTCCCGTTCGTGTCGAGCGAAGTCGAGACACCACACGCAGCGCCTGGTGTCTCGACTTCGCTCGACACGAACGGATGTGGGTGTGTTTGACTTAAAGGAGCGCCTCGATATCCTTCTCCAGCTTCTCCGGCTTGTCCGTCGGGCCATAGCGGCGCACGACTTTGCCATCGCGGCCGATCAGGAACTTGGTGAAGTTCCACTTGATGCCCTTGGTGCCGAGCACGCCGGGAGCCTTCTGTTTCAGCCACTGGTAAAGCGGGTCGGCATTGGCGCCGTTGACTTCGATCTTGGACATGAGCGGGAAGCTCACGCCGAAATTGACCTTGCAGAAGCTCTCGATTTCGTCCGCCGTGCCCGGCTCCTGCCCGCCGAACTGGTTGCAGGGGAACGCCAGGACTTCAAAGCCGCGCTCGCCGTATTTGCGCCACAGTGCCTCGAGTCCGTCGTACTGCGGAGTGAAGCCGCACTTGGAGGCGGTGTTGACGACGAGGAGCACCTTGCCGGCCTTGTCGGCGAGGTTCATTTCTTTGCCGCCGGGCATCTTGACGGTGAAATCGGCGATGGTCTGCGGGCTGGTCATGCGCGGGCTCCCTGATGTGCTTTGTGCGCAGGCTCGCACGGGCGCGCGCGGGGATCAAGGGGCGCGCTCTTCACCCCTCCACCACCGCTTCGCGGCGGTCCCCTTCCCCGTTTGGGCTGCGCAAAAATGGGGAGGACCGTTTTGACCCTCCCTGTTTTGCCCTGAGCTTGTCGAAGGGCCAAACGGGGAGGTGGCAGCCCGCGGGGCTGACGGAGGGGTAATCAGGCGAGCAAACCCTCGTGCAGCCGCACCACACGGTCCATGCGCAGCGCGAGGCGCTCGTTGTGCGTCGCGACCAGCGCCGAACTGCCCTCGCCGCGCACCAGCTTGAGGAACTCGCCGAGCACCTTGTCGGCGGTCGCTTCGTCAAGATTGCCGGTGGGCTCGTCCGCCAGCACGAGGCCAGGGCGATTGGCGAGCGCGCGGGCGACGGCGACGCGCTGCTGCTCGCCGCCCGAAAGCTGGCTCGGCCGGTGCGTCAGGCGGTGGCCGAGGCCGAGCGCGGCGAGCAGTTCCTCGGCCCGCGCCTTCGCCTGCGCGGCCGACTTGCCCGCGATCAGCTGCGGCAGGACGACGTTTTCGGTCGCGTTGAAATCGGGCAGCAGGTGGTGGAACTGGTAGACGAAGCCGAGGTGATCGCGGCGCAGCGCAGTGCGTGCATCCGCCGAAAGCGCACTCGCCTCGATCCCGGCAATCTCGATCCTGCCGGTAAACCCGCCTTCGAGCAGACCGACCGCCTGGAGCATGGTCGATTTGCCAGAACCCGAAGGCCCGAGCAGCGCCACGATCTCACCGGGCCGGATGGCAAGATCGATGCCGCGCAGGACCTCGATCGTCTCCTCGCCCTGGCTGAAGCTGCGCTTCAAGCCCTCAAGGCGAACGAAGGGCGGCAGGGCGTCGAACAACGTCGGCTCGTCCGGATCATTCATAACGCAGCACCTGCACCGGATCGGTGCTCGCCGCCGCGAGCGCCGGATAGAGTGTCGCGAGGAAGCTGAGCACGAGCGCCATAATGCAGATCACGGTGATCTCGATCGGATCGCTGCGGCTGGGCAGTTCGGTGAGGAAGCGAATCTGCGGATCCCACAATGGCTGGCCGGTCAGGAGCTCCACGCCGTTCACGACCTGCTGGCGGAAGTAGAGGAACACCAGGCCAAGCCCCAACCCGACCGCCGTGCCCAGCGCGCCGATCACGAAGCCGATCGTGACGAAGACTTTGAGCAGGCTCGTGCGGGTGGCCCCCATGGTGCGCAGGATCGCGATGTCGCGCGTCTTGGCGCGCACCAGCATGATCAGCGAGGAGAGGATATTGAACACCGCTACGAGCACGATGATCGAAAGCACCACGAACATGGCCACCCGTTCGACCGCCAATGCCTCGAAGAGGCTGGCGTTGATCGTCTTCCAGTCGGTCACTTGCGCGCGGCCTGCCAGCGACTGCTTGATCGGCGCGAGCGTCTGCGCGGCGGTATCGGCGTCGGTGGTCGTCACCTCGATCATGCCGATGGTGTCGCCCGTCAGCAGCAGCGTCTGCGCGTCGGCAATCGGCATGACGACATAGGCCTGATCGTAATCATAGACGCCGATCTCGAAGATCGCCGCGACCCGGTAGCCGATCTGGCGCGGCACGGTGCCAAACGGAGTGGCGCGCCCTTGCGGATTGATGATCGTGATCGTGTCGCCCAATTGCGCGCCGAGGCTTTCGGCAAGGCGCGAACCGATCGCAACATTGGTCGAACCGGGACGGAGTTCGGCGAAGTTGCCGACGACGCGCTTGGCTTCGAGCCGCTTGATATCCGCCGAGGTGTTGCCTCGGACCAAAATCGCCTCGACCCGGCCGTTGAAGGTGGCAAGCAGCGGCTGCTCGATCAGCGGCGTGGCGCGGGTGACTCCTGGTGTGGCTTCAACCCGCTTCAGGATGTCCTGCCAATCGTCTAGCCGCCCGCCATAGGCCTGAATGATCGCGTGGCCATTGAGCCCGACGATCTTGTCGAGCAGTTCGGCGCGAAAGCCGTTCATCACGCTCATCACGATGACCAGCGCCGCAACGCCGAGCATGACCGCGACAAGGCTGATGCCTGCGACCATGGCAATGAATGCCTCGCCCCGGCCCGGCAGCATGTAGCGCTTGGCGATGGTCCATTCGAAGGGCGAGAGGATCAAGTGGGGGCTCTCTTGTGCATGCGTGCCGCCATCTAGGCGCAAGTGCCGGGCGTGGCAACCGTGAGCACGGGGCGGAACGCCGCTTCCGAGACACTTGCGTTACGCCCCAAAGCTCGCCACATGGCGCGGGAAGGCGCTGGCACAGGCGCCGCAGCGCAGAACCCGGAACGCCCATGAACTTCACCGATCCCCTTTGCGGCGCGGCCCATCCCTTTTTCGATGAGCATGGCGACAAGCTGCGCGAAGAATGCGGCATTTTCGGCGTGCTCGGCGCGCGTGATGCCGCTGCCATCGCCGCGCTGGGGCTGCACGCGCTGCAGCACCGCGGCCAGGAAGCGGTGGGGATCACCAGTTTCGACGGGCAGGAGTTCTATTCGCGCCGGGGCCTTGGCCATGTCGCGCAGAATTTCTCGAGCGGTCAGGCGATTGCCGAACTGCCCGGCACGATGGCGGCAGGCCACGTGCGGTATTCGACCACCGGCGGTTCGGGCCTGCGCAATGTGCAGCCGCTGTTCGCCGATCTTGCCACCGGCGGCTTTGCCATCGCGCACAATGGCAATATCTCGAACGCGATGACCCTGAAGCGCGACCTTGTCGGCAAGGGCGCGATCTTCCAGTCGACATCGGACACCGAGGTGATCATCCACCTCGTCGCGACGAGCCGCTATCCAACCCTGCTCGACCGCTTCATCGATGCGTTGCGCCTTGTCGAAGGCGCCTATTCGCTGATCTGCCTCACCAACGAGGGCATGATCGCCTGCCGCGATCCGCTGGGCATCCGCCCGCTGGTCATGGGCAAGCTGGGCGATGCGGTGGTTTTCGCGAGCGAGACCGTGGCGCTCGACGTGATCGGCGCCGATCTTGTGCGAGAGGTCGAACCGGGCGAACTCATCCAGGTGGGGCATGACGGCGAGATCCGCTGCCACCACCCCTTCGGCCAGACGAGCCCGCGCCCGTGCATTTTCGAGCACGTCTATTTCAGCCGCCCGGATTCGCTGATGGGCGGCCGCTCGGTTTATGAAGTGCGCAAGGCGATCGGCGCCGAGCTGGCGCGGGAATCAGCCATCGATGCCGATCTCGTGATCCCGGTGCCTGACAGCGGCGTTCCGGCGGCGCTTGGCTACGCCAACCAGTCGGGCATTCCTTTCGAACTCGGCATCATCCGTTCGCACTATGTCGGCCGCACCTTCATCCAGCCTTCGGACGGCGCGCGCCATGCCGATGTGAAGCGCAAGCACAACGCCAACCGCGCGCTGGTGGCGGGCAAGCGCATCGTGCTGATCGACGATTCGATCGTGCGCGGCACCACCTCGATGAAAATCGTCCAGATGATGCGCGATGCCGGCGCACGCGAGGTGCATTTCCGCGTCGCCAGCCCGCCGACCGAGCATTCCTGCTTCTATGGCGTCGATACGCCCGAACGCTCCAAGCTGCTTGCCGCGCGCATGGATGTCGATGCCATGGCCCATTTCATCCATGCCGACAGCCTTGCCTTCGTTTCGATCGACGGCCTTTACCGCGCGGTGGGCGAGGCGCAGCGCAATGCGTCCTGTCCGCAATACTGCGACGCCTGCTTCAGCGGCGAATACCCTACCCGGCTGACCGACCTTGCCGAGCGTGACGGCGCGGGCCAGTTGCCGCTTGCCGTGGACAAGGTGGCATGAGCGAGGCCGTGAACAACAAGCCGCTCACCGGCCAGCTCGCTCTCGTTACCGGCGCAAGCCGCGGGATCGGCGCGGCAACCGCCAAGGCGCTGGCCGCAGCGGGCGCGCATGTGATCCTGACAGCGCGCGCGGGCAAGGACCTCGAAGGCGTCGAGCAGGCAATCTACGAGACCGGCGGCAGCGCCACGATCGCACCCGTAGACCTTGCCGAACCCGACGGTATCGCCCGCCTCGCCGCCGCAATCGGCCGGCGCTGGGACGCGCTTGATATTCTGGTGATCAACGCCGCCGTGCTGCCGACGCTGACACCCGTTTGGCAGATCGAGCCCAAGGACCTCAGCCGGGCCATGACGCTCAACGTGCTGGCGACCCAGTCGCTGATCGCGGGCTTTGATCCCATGCTCAAGAAGAGCACCGACGCGCGGGTGATCGGGGTGACTTCCAGTGTCGCTGCGCGGCCCCGCGCCTACTGGGGTGCCTATGGCGCGACCAAGGCGGCGTTCGAGAACCTGCTCGATGCCTATGCCCAGGAAGTCCGCGCGATCTCGGCGATCCGGGTTGCGATTCTGGATCCCGGCGCGACGCGGACAGCGATGCGCGCCAAGGCCTATCCCGGCGAAGATCCGACAAGCGTGAAGCCGCCCGAAGTCGTGGCGGATCACATCGTCCACCTGCTTGGTGAATCGTTTGCCAGCCCACATCGGGAATCAATTAACCAGCCCCGCGAACCAAAGGTTCTAACACCGGGTTAAACGCGTCTGGCGATAGTCTGGTGAGGCGTTCCCGAGCGGGGATCGCGACTCGGCTCAGGACAATCGCCATGCACAAGGACTGGGATCCTTACGCCAACGAAGCCTACTACCTGGCAACTCAGGAAGACCGCTGTGCGCCGCGCAGCAAAGTCAATATCCCGGCAAGCCTGAGGCCCACGGGTGCCAAGGGTTTCCACACGGTGGTGCACGATCTCTCGCTCGGCGGGTTCTCCGCGACGGCACTCAACCGCATGCATGTCGGCACGATCTGCTGGCTCACCCTGCCAGGGCTGGAATCGCTGCAGAGCGAGGTGGTCTGGTGGCAGCGCGGCCAGGTCGGCTGCGCTTTCGCGAGCCTTTTGAGCCCGATCATCCACGACAACATCCTTCAGCGCTATCGCGGCGATGGGGTCTACCGCCCGGTTGCGTGAGGACGATTCGTAAAGATTTTATTAAAATCTTTCAACGAACCTCAAGTCTGCTTGAGGAGTGTGACCTGGCTGACGGTTATCCCTCCGCCAGCAAAGCCGGCCTCGCAATACATCAGATAGAACCGCCAGAGCCGAACGAAGCGGGCATCGAACCCGGCCGGCAGCTGCCCCCCTTCCACCGCGCGGTCGAAAGCCTCGCGCCACAGCCGCAGGGTGCGGGCATAGTCTGCGGCGAAGTCGGTCTGGTCAGCCCATTCCAGCCCGCGCTCGGCGGCCAGGCGGCGGAACTCGCTGACGCTGAGCAGCATGCCGCCGGGGAAGATGTAGGTCTGGATGAAATCGGCGCTGCGGGCATAGGCCTCGAACAGGTCGTCGCGGATCGCGATGTACTGCAGCGCGGCGCGGCCGCCCGGCTTCAGCGCGCGAGCAATGCAGGCAAGGTAGGTCGGCCACCACTCGCGGCCGACCGCCTCGACCATCTCGGTGCTGACGACGGCATCGAACACGCCCTCGACATCGCGGTAGTCCTGTCTCCGGTATTCCAGCCCCGGCAGCGACTGCTCCGCGGCCTGCACGCGGGCCCAGGCGAGCTGGGGTTCCGAAAGGCTGATCGCGGTGACGCCGACCTTGTGCCGCTCGGCAATGCGGCGCGCCATGTAGCCCCACCCGCAGCCGATCTCGAGCACCTTGTCGCCGGGCTGGAGCGCGAGCCGTTCGGCCATGCGGTCCACCTTGCCGCGCTGCGCGTCTTCAAGCGAAGCTCCGGCGGGAAGGCCGTCCCAGCAGGCAGCCGAATAGCTCATCGTAGGATCGAGCCAAAGCGCGTAGAAATCGTTGCCGAGGTCGTAATGCGCTGAAATGTTGCGCGCGGCGCGACCGCGGCTGTTGCGGCGCAGGCTGTGGAGCAGCCGTGCGCCGAGCCGCCAGAGCCCTTTGGCCCGCGCGGTATCGCCCAGCGTTGCCGCATTGCGCACGAACAAGGTGAACAGCAGCACCGGATCGGGGCTGTCCCACTCGCCTGCCTCGTAGCCCTGATAGCAGCCGACCGAGCCGCTGGTCACTAGCCGCACCACCGCACGCCAATCGTGCACGGTGACTTGCGCCGCAGGCCCATCGCCCCGTCCGCCGAGCAGCCGCGTCAGTCCGCCCGGGAAGTGCGCGATCAGCGATCCCTGGGCAAGGCCAGCGTCGATACGATCGAGAATGCGCCCAATGGGCCCGGCAAACAGGCGCGTGAGCCTGCCGCCCGTGCTGGCGAGGGGCTTGCCGCCCGCGATGAGATGCCCGCCCCGTCCGGGCACATGCGCATTCATGCCCGAGGATATGGCGCGAACCGGGAGCGAGAGCAACCGAATGACGCCACTTGTCCCAAGTCTAACTGCGCTCGTTCCACGCGGTATAAGCCGCCAAAGCCCGTGCCCGCGCCTCGGCATGGCCGACGATCCTTGGTGGGTAGGCTCGAGGGCGCACCTCGGGATCATGGATGCGCGTATCGTCGAGGTGGACCAGTTCGGGCACCCACTGGCGGATATAGGCCGCCGCATCGAACTTGGGCGACTGGCTGAGCGGCGCCATGATCCGCACGAACATGTTGGAATCGACTCCGGTGCCCGCGCTCCACTGCCAGTTGACCGCGTTCGAGCCGTAGTCGGCATCGACGAGCGTATCCCAGAACCAGCGCTCACCCTCGCGCCAGTCGATCAGGAGGTGCTTGATGAGGAAGCTCGCCGTAATCATCCGCACGCGGTTGTGCATCCAGCCCGTTGCCCACAGCTCGCGCATTCCTGCATCGACGATGGGGTAACCGGTTCTGCCTTGCTGCCAGGCCTTGAGCCCCGCCGGGTCCTCGCGCCAAGGGAAGCCGGCGAAGCCCTCGCGCGCGGGCTTTCCGGCATAGTCGGGCAGCTGGAAGATCACGTTCTGGGCATAGTCGCGCCAACCCAGTTCGCCGAGGAACGTGCCGACCGAGCCGCCACGGGTCATCGCCGCATGCCAAACGGCTCCGGGCGAAATCTCGCCGAAGTGCAGGTGCGGCGAGAGGCGCGAGGTGCCGGGGACCGACGGCAGATTGCGGCGCTCCGCATAAGCTTTTGCACGCGGCAGGAAGGCCTCGAGGCGCGCGGCGGCTCCTGCCTCGCCCGGTATCCATTCGGCACGCATGCCGCCTGCCCAATCGGGCGTGGTGGGTAGGAGGTTCCAGTCGACAAGGCTTTCAGAGGCAGGCCACGCTTCCGGCGCGGGGATCCGGGCCGGCGCCGGGACCGGCGCTGCGGGCGGCATGCGTGCGTCAAGCGCGCGCCAGAAAGGCGTATAGATCTTGTAGGGCTGGCCGCTCCCCGTAGTTACCGAACCCAGCGGGGCGAGATAATTGCCGTCATGACGCTGGAGCGTTAGCGCTTCGCCCACCGCACGCTCGGCATTGCGCCACCAAGGCTCGTAATGGCGCAGGCAGTGGACTGTGCTAGACCCCGTCTCGCGTACGAGGTCCGCCAGAACCTGCTCACAGCGCCCCCGCCGCAGGATCAACCGCGAGCCTCTCGCCCTGAGGTCGGCATCAAGGTTCGCAAGGCTATGGTGCAGCCACCAGCGTGAGGCCGCTCCCATGCGGCGGTGTTTGGGTGTCTCGTCATCGAGCACATAGACCGGGATCACCGGCCCGGCAGCTGCTGCAGCGGCAAAAGCAGCCTGATCGGCAAGGCGCAGATCGCGGCGCAGCCAGACGATGGAGGGTTCGGTCATACCGCTGCTCTGCACCGCGCGAGGGCCTGCGCGGCACCTGACCATTCGGGCACGCCGTCAATCACCCTCGCCGCAGTCGCTCGCGGAAACACTGAAATTGCGGGCCAGCGCCGGGCCGGTAAAGCGGGCATCGCCGAACGTGACGCGGGTGCACGAGCCGGCCTCCTCCAGATGCGCCATCGGCAATTGCGACCATGCGAGGAAGCGGCGGACATGCGGGGTTGCGCCCTTTGCCGCCACGACGCGCGGATCGGTCATGTTGTCGGGCACCGGATTGCCGAACCCAGTTAAACCGGTGAGCCTCTGCAGCGGATCGTAAGTGCCAAAGGCAATCGCCCCGCGCTCGCGCCACATCACATCGCGGCGCCAGAACGCCAGCGGCTCGGGCGAGGCGAAGACTCGGTCGGGCTTGGCATAGGGTGCGTCGCTGCGAGGCGCCTGCCAGGTCAGTGATGAAATGCCGATATTCAAGGCGATGAACGCCATACTTGCAACAAGACCTGCGACTGCCGGGGTACCGGAAGCCTTGCGCCGGGCCGCCCAGATGCCCAGGCCCTGCATTGCCAGCAGCCACGGTGAGACAATGAACAGGCCATCGGTGTGGAACCAGCGCTCGCTGAAGGGAGACAACAGTTGCACCGCATAGACGTTCTGCAAATCAAGCAGCGGATGAGTCAGCGCGGCAAGAAAGGTGATCGCCAGAAGCCAACCAAAGCGCATTGGAGGCGTATCGGCAGCGAAACCGCCGAGCCGGGCCTTCCGCCGGTCAAGCAGCCACAGCATCCCCGCCAGCAGCGGGGGCAGCACCAGCACACCGCCGATCAGTCCATGCGTAAAACCCCGGTGGGTTGCCAATGGGGCCCATGGCACCCAGCCAAACACCACATCGATATCGGGCAGGTTCGCTGCCAGCACGGCGGCCGCGAGCCCCTTGCGAGTTCGGTGTTTGAGGCCCGTTTCAGCGAGCGCCCAGCCGACGAGGCTGTGAGTCAGATTGTCCAGACGCTGCTCCCGTCAGGCCAGATCGGCTTCCACCGTCCAGGTCTGGCCCTTGCTCAGCAGCTTGGCGAGGTTTGCGGACTTGCCGGCGGCCGAGCGCGTGCGTTCCTCAATCACGGCAGCCTCGAAAGTCGGGCGCGGATCGTCGTAGATCACGCCGAGTGCCATCGGGAACGGGCCGAAGGGCATTTCAACGAGGAGATGCGCCATCGCGCGGTTCTTCACATCGTGAACGCGCACCCCCGCCGCCTGCCAGTCGCCGTCCACCACGTCGACAACCTTGAGCGACAGCGTCTCGGTATCAAGCGCGATGCCCTTGGTGCCCTTGTTGAACAGCATCGGCTCGCCGTGCTTCAGCCAGAGCTGACCCATGGCAGCACCGGCCTTCTCGGTGAAATCGGCGAAGACGTCCTTGTTGTAGACGATGCAGTTCTGGAAAATCTCGACGAAGGCCGCACCCTGATGGGCATGCGCCGCCTTCAGAACCGCGGGCAGTTCCTTCGAGACGTCGTAGGCCCGCGCGATGAAGCGCCCGCCCGAACCCAGCGCGAAGGCACAAGGCAGCGCGGGACGATCGACCGAGCCCAGCGGCGTGGTCGGCGAGACGGTGCCGAGGCGGCTCGTGGGCGAATATTGGCCTTTCGTAAGGCCATAGATCTCGTTGTTGAACAAAAGGATCTGCGTGTTCAGATTGCGCCGCAGCACATGCATCGTGTGGTTGCCACCGATCGACATGCCGTCGCCGTCCCCCGTCACCAGCCAGACATCAAGCTCGGGGTTCGCCAGCTTGAGACCGGTCGCGAAAGCCGGGGCGCGGCCGTGAATCGTGTGAAAACCGTAGCTTTCAATGTAATACGGGAAACGGCTTGAACAGCCGATGCCCGAGACGAACACTGTCTTGGCGGGGTCCGCGCCGATTTCCGGCAGGACGCGCTGAACCGCTTTCAGGATCGCGTAATCGCCGCAGCCCGGGCACCAGCGCACTTCCTGATCGGTTTCCCAGTCCTTGAGCGTGGTCTTGATAGGGGTCATGTCGTTCATGGCTGTCTTCCCTCAGGCCAGCGCCGCGGCAATCGCCGCCTCGATTTCGGCAATGGTGAACGGCTGTCCGCTCGTCTTGTTGAGCGGCTTGGCATCGACCAGATACTGATCGCGCAGCACGGTCTTGAACTGGCCGGTATTCATTTCCGGAACAAGCACCTGGTCATAGTTCCTTAGAAGCTCTCCGAGGTTGTCCGGCAGCGGCCAGATGTGACGCACATGGATCTGGCTGACATCGAGCCCCTTGCGGCGCGCACGGCGCACGGCCTGGTGGATCGGCCCATAAGTCGAGCCCCAGCCCACCACCGCAAGCTTGCCGCCCGCTTCGCCAAGCGTGACTTCCTGCGCCGGGATGCTGCGCGCCACACCATCAACCTTGGCGCGGCGCGCGTCGGTCATGGTCTGGTGGCTGGCGGGCGAATAGTCGATGTTGCCGGTGCCGGGGTTCTTCTCGATCCCACCGATGCGGTGCATGAGGCCGGGCGTGCCGGGCTTGATCCAGGGCCGCGCGCCCTTCTCGTCGCGCGCATAGGGCAGCACCTTGCCTTCGGGGCCGTTCGGTTCTTCAAGGAACGCCACCGGAAACGGCGTGAAACCATTGGGATCAGGCACCTTCCACGGTTCTGCAGCATTGGCGATATACCCGTCAGTCAGCAGTATGACCGGAGTCATGTATTGCGTCGCGATGCGGCAGGCTTCGATCGCGCATTCGAACGCGTCCGAGGGGCTGCGCGCAGCGATGACCGGCATCGGAGCATCGCCGTTACGGCCATAGACCGCCTGATAAAGGTCCGACTGCTCGGTCTTGGTTGGCAAACCCGTCGAGGGGCCGCCACGCTGCGAATTGACGATGACCAGCGGCAGCTCGGTCATGATGGCAAGGCCCATCGCCTCACCCTTGAGCGCAATGCCGGGGCCCGAGGATGACGTCACGCCAAGGTGCCCACCATAGGACGCGCCGATCGCGGCAGCGATTGCGGCAATCTCGTCTTCCGCCTGGAAGGTGGTGACGCCGAACTCCTTGAGGCGCGCGAGATTGTGGAGGATCGCCGAAGCAGGCGTGATCGGATAGCCGCCGAAGAACAGCTCCAGCCCCGCAAGCTGCGCGCCCGCGACGAGGCCATAGCTGATCGCCTCCGCACCTGTAACCGTACGGTAAAGGCCGGGTTCGCTCTCGACCGGCGCAAGATGGTACTGCTTGAGCGGGCCAGCCAGCTCTGCGGTCTCGCCATAGGCGTGGCCGGCATTGAGCGCGGCGATATTGGCATCGGCGAGCACCGGCGCCTTGGCGAACTTGGCCTTGAGCCAATCGATCAGCGGCTGCCGGTCACGGTCGAACATCCAGAGGGCGAGGCCCAGCGTCCACATGTTCTTGCAGCGCAGTGCCTCCTTGTTGCCGAGGCCGAACGGCTTCACCGCCTCGAGCGTCAGCGCCGAGATATCGAAGGCGAGCACCTGCCACTTCTCGAGGCTGCCATCCTCGAGCGGGCTGACGTCATACTTGGCCTTTTCGAGGTTGCGCTTGTTGAACTCGCCGGTGTCGGCGATGATCAGTCCGCCCGCCTTCAGCGCCTGGACGTTGGTCTTCAGCGCCGCCGGGTTCATCGCCACAAGTACATCGGGCGCATCGCCGGCGGTGTCGATCTCGGTCGAGCCGAAGTTGATCTGGAACGCCGAGACACCGAACAGCGTGCCCTGCGGCGCGCGGATCTCGGCGGGGAAATCGGGGAAGGTCGCAAGATCGTTGCCAGCGAGCGCGGTCGAGAGCGTGAACTGGCCGCCGGTAAGCTGCATGCCGTCGCCTGAATCGCCTGCAAAGCGGACGACAACGGCTTCGGGCGCGTCGGCAGGACCGCTCCCGCCGGTGTGGCCTTCGGGTTCGCTCTCAAGAACTGTCGCCATATGATCCTCTGCTCTGCGCGGCGCCCGTCGCTCTGGTGGGCGGGCCCCGCGTCCTCTTGCGCACCGCTGCGCCTATGCTCTCATCTAGCGGCAAGCAAAGAAGAAAAACTGATACACCGCAAATCGCGTGCTTGCTCTTGATTCCGATTGCCTGCGAAGGTCAAGCTCGCAAAAATGAGTTTTGCCGGACAGCCTGCGCGGCTACTCCGTCAGAGTAGAACCGAATGAGGAAGAGGAAGTCCATGTCAGACACCGCCACCACCCCTTACGTCCGCCCCGATGTGAAGGCCTTCCTCGATTTCATGGCATCGGTGCCCGGACCGACCATGTCACAGATGGGTCCCGAAGGCGCGCGGGCAAGCTATGTGCAGATGGGCGTGATGGCCGAAGCCGAGCCGCGCGAACTCGCGGTGATCAAAGACCTCGCCTGCCCCGGACCCGCCGGAGACATTCCGCTGCGCTTCTACGACGCGCGCGAGACGCGTGAGCCCGGCCCTGCGGTCATGTTCTTCCACGGCGGTGGCTTCGTGATCGGCGATCTCGACAGCCACCATTCGCTCTGCACCGAGATCGCGGCCGAGCTCGATCTGCCAGTGATCGCGGTGCACTACCGCCTCGCGCCCGAGCATCCCTTCCCCGCCGCGCCCGACGACTGCGAGGCGGCCTCGCGCTGGGTGGCGACGAGCCCCGAAGTGCTGGGCCGTTCGATTACCGGCCTCATCCCCATGGGCGACTCGGCCGGTGGCAACCTGACGATCGTGATCACGCAGGCGCTGGCCGAAAGCCCGGCGTCGGTGCCGGTTGTGCTGCAGGTGCCGATCTATCCGCTGAGCGACGACAAGCCAGACCATGCCTCCTTCAACCAGTTCGCCGACGGCTTCGTCCTCACTGCCGAGACAATGAAGTGGTTCTCCGATGCCTATCAGGCCGAGCTGGGCCACCCCCGCGCCTACCCGATCTATGGCAACCATGCGGATACGCCGCCGACCGTTCTCGTAACCGCCAGCCTCGATCCGATCCGCGACAGCGGCCGCGTCTACGGCGCCGAGCTGATCCGCGCCGGCGCGGAAGTCGTGTTTCTCGAAATGAAGGGCACGACCCACGCCTTCGCCCAGCTACGCAAGGCATTCCCCAGCGCGCACGGCGACATGCAGCGGATCTTCGCGGCGGTGCGGCTACTGCTGGACAGGAACTGATGCGCGTGGATCCTGCCGGGCTCCCTTATCGCCCCTGCGTCGGGGTCATGCTCGTCAATGCCGAGGGCCGCGTTTTCGTGGGCAAGCGGATCGACAGCAAGGAAGGCGATGCCTGGCAGATGCCGCAGGGCGGGATCGACGAGGGTGAGGACCTCCATCCCGCCGCTTTACGCGAACTGCACGAGGAGACCGGCGTCACACCCGATCTGGTGACGATCATCGCCGAGAGCCGCGAGGAATACCTCTACGACTTGCCTGACGAACTGCTCGGCAACCTGTGGGGCGGGCGCTATCGGGGCCAGCGGCAGCGCTGGCTGCTGTTGCGCTTCAATGGCGAAGATCACCAGGTCCGGCTCGACGCCCATGCCCACCCGGAGTTTCTTGCGTGGAAATGGGTGGAGGCCGAGCAACTGCCCGACCTGATCGTGCCGTTCAAGAAGCGGGTGTACCGGCAGGTCGTCGAGGAATTCCGCGCTCTGATCTGAGGCTGCGGCGTCAGTTCGCCTCGACTTCGGGCTCGGGCTTTACCGCATCAGCGGAAACGACGCGGGCAACCGGGCCCTTGGCGATTATGTCGGCGAGCTGCTGCACCTCGGGGCAACTGCGCCCGCACAGCCCTTCGAGCCGCGCGAGATTGCCCTTGGCCTTCTCGATCGCGCCCTTTTCAGCCATGGCCCCGCCCTCACCCGAAAGCGCGGCGAGGTTGTTGGGATCGCGGTTCAGCGCCTCGCGGTAATAGTGGATCGCCTTGCCCTGCATTCCAGCGGCACGCGCGGCATCGCCTAGGGCAAGATAGGTCGCCGGATTACCCGGATCGATCGTCAGCGCGGCCTCGAAGCTGTCGGTCGCCGCTTCGACATCGCCGCGTCCCAGCAAGCCTCGCCCGGTTTCGATCAGGGCCCGGGCGCGGGGATCGGTGGGCGCGGCAACGCCGGCCAGACCGGCACTCCCTGTTACCGCAACGAGAAGAGACAAGGCAATCGCAGCAGGCAAGTAACGCATCAACAACTCCCAGAGCCGGCCGTCCGGCGCGCGCGATCTCCCGGCTTCCATAACATTCATTCGTATCACAGCCGTTGCAACGTTGCGAAGAAAAACCCGTCAGTCGCATCGTCCCAAGGGGTAAGCCTGAGGCCGGCGCCGCGCGGGGTCCCAGCGCCAACATCCTGTTCGGCTGCACGCCACTGCAGGTTGGCGGCCAGAAACGCCGCGATCACGTCAGGCCCCTCGGCATCGAGCAGCGAGCAGACGACATAGGTAAGCCGCCCGCCGGGGCGCACGAGCTCTCCCCCGATACGCAGAACATCGGCCTGCATCCGGGCATAGCGAGCCAGTGCCTGCGCGGTGAGCCGCCAGCGCGCTTCCGGGCCGCGCCGCCAAGTGCCGGTGCCCGAACAGGGCGCATCAACCATGACCGCATCTGCCTTGCCTGCCCAGTCGGCGAGCGCCACCAACTCGCGGCCCGGATCGAGCAGGCGGATCTCCGCCAGAGCTCCGGCGCGCGCGGCACGCTGCGGCAGGCGCGAGAGGCGCGCGCGGTCGATATCGCAGGCGAGCAGCTGCCCGCGCCCGTCCAGAGCCGCGGCCAGCGCCAGCGTCTTACCCCCGCCGCCCGCGCATAGATCGACCACCGCCTCGCCGGGCTGCACGGCAAGCGCTCGGCAGGCAAGCTGGCTGCCGGTATCCTGCACTTCGAACAAGCCCTCGGCGAAGGCCGGCCAAGTCTCGACCGGTGTTCCGCCTGGCAGCCGCAGGGCATCGGGCGCCTGCGTGGTTTCGGCCGTCACGGGAAGCTGCGCCAGCAGTGCATCACGGGTAGTCTTTAGGCGATTGGCGCGCAGATCGAGCGGGGCACGGCCGAGCAGCCCGACTCCCTGTTCAGCCGTAATGTCCGATGCCGCGAGCTGCGCCTCTAGCCACGCCGGGGCGAGGCCCGCCACGGCTACCGGCTCGTCCGGAACGATGGCTGCCGGGCCATAGCCCGAACCATCGAACAGCGCGGCGAGCGCCGGATCAGCCGCCGCCAGCGCAAGCATGGCAGCGCGCCCGCTCATCGGCACTTCGCCGCAGGTGCGGATTGCCTGCCACACCAGATCGCGGATCGCGCGCCGGTCTTTCGAGCCGACGAAGCGGTGCGTGCGGAACCATTCGGCAGCAATCCGGTCGGCCGAGGCGCCTTCGCGGCGCACGGAAGCGATCACCAGATCGAGCACCTCGATGGCCGATTGCACCCGCGCGGCGGGAGTCATGACGCGCCCTTCAGCGGTGGCTCAGCGCGAGGGATAGTTGGGTGCCTCGCGGGTGATCGAGACATCGTGGACATGGCTTTCGCGCAGACCCGCATTGGTGATGCGCACGAACTTCGCATTGGTGCGCAAATCCTCGAGCGTGGGGCTGCCGGTATAGCCCATCGCGGCCTTGATGCCGCCGACAAGCTGGTGGACAACGTCCTTGGCCGGGCCCTTGTAGGGCACCTGGCCCTCAATCCCTTCAGGCACCAGCTTCATCGAATCCTTGATGTCCTGCTGGAAATAGCGGTCCGCCGAACCGCGCGCCATCGCGCCGACTGAGCCCATGCCACGGTACGACTTGTAGGCGCGGCCCTGATAAAGGAACGTCTCGCCCGGCGCTTCCTCGGTGCCCGCGAGCATCGAGCCGACCATGATCGTGCTTGCCCCCGCCGCCAGCGCCTTGGCCGCATCGCCAGAGGTGCGCAGGCCGCCATCAGCGATGACCGGCACGCCCGACTTCGCCGCTTCGGCCGCGCATTCGAGCACCGCGGTAAGCTGCGGCACGCCGACGCCTGCGACAATGCGCGTGGTGCAGATCGAACCCGGGCCAATGCCGACCTTAACGCCGTCCGCGCCCGCATCGATCAACGCGCGCGTCGCCTCGGCCGTCGCGACATTGCCCGCGATCACCTGCACGGTGTTCGACATGGCCTTCACCGCCTCGACCGCGCGCGCGACGTCGCGATTGTGTCCGTGGGCGGTGTCGATGATGATCACGTCGCATTCGGCATCGACCAGCGCGCGGGTGCGCTCGAGGCCCTTGTCGCCGACCGTGGTCGCCGCCGCGACGCGCAGGCGCCCGGCGGCGTCCTTGGTGGCATCCGGGTAAGTGACCGCCTTCTCGATATCCTTGACCGTGATGAGCCCGATGCAGCGGAAGGCGTCGTCCACCACCAGCAGCTTTTCGATCCGGCGCTGGTGGAGCAGGCGGCGCGCCTCGTCGCCGGAAGTGCCGAGTTTTACCGTTGCAAGGTTCTCGTGCGTCATCAGCTCGTGCACCGGCTGTGCCGGATTGTCGGCAAAGCGCACGTCGCGGTTGGTGAGGATGCCGACGAGCTTGCCGCTCTTCTCTACCACCGGGATACCGCTGATCTTGCTCGCGCGCATGATCGCCTGGGCCTCACCCAGCGTGGCATCGGGGGTGATCGTGATCGGATTGACCACCATGCCGCTCTCGAAGCGCTTGACCGCGCGGACCGCGGCGGCCTGCTGCTCGACCGTGAGATTGCGGTGAAGCACGCCGATCCCGCCGAGCTGGGCCATGACGATCGCCATGTCCGCTTCGGTCACGGTGTCCATCGCGGCCGAGATTACGGGGATGTTGAGCGTGATCGAGGCGGTCAGGCGCGTGCGGGTGTCAGCCTGGGTCGGCACCAGATCCGATGCGCCGGGACGCAGCAGGACGTCGTCGAAGGTAAGGCCGAGAGGGATATCCATGGAGCGCGCCACTTGCCGGAGGGGACGAATCGTGGCGGCCCATGTAATCAAGCAGGGCGGGTTCGGCTAGGGCCTAAGGACTACTTTGCCCCAATGCTCGGCCCGGCGACCTGCCCGGAAGCCGGCCAGGCCTTCACGTCGGCGAAGAAGCGCACCAGCTCGGCCTGAACGACCACATCGTCGACCATCCCGCCATAGACCACGCGCGAGGCATCGTCCGAGGGGCGATGATAGACGTTGTCCATGAACGCCTCGAGCCGTGCGGGGTCTGAATAGCTGCTGCTGACCATGACCGAGGGGACATCATGCTGGATCAGGATCCAGCTGTCCTGCCGCCGGGCAAAGGCATTGGCCGCATCGCCGGGCGCCAGCTTGCGCTTCAGCCCCTTGAGCACCTTGGCAATGCCGGGATCCAGCGGCGTCAGCCCCTGCCCGACCACGCTCAGCGGGAGCCCGGCGGGCACAAGGCCCGTGCTGTCGACATTGAAAGCGGCAACCACGCTCCCCAGCGGCAGCGGCGGGTTCTCGGCAAAGGCCAGCGCACCGAGCAGGCCCAGCTCCTCGCCGGTCGTGGCAACAACATAGACGTCGCGATCAAGCGGCTTGCCGGCGGACAGCAGCCGCGCAACTTCGGTGATCACCGCAAGGCCCGAAGCGTTGTCGACCGCGCCGTTGCAGATTAGGTCTTCGGCCGGCGGCGCAGCGCATTTGCCGAAGTGGTCCCAGTGCGCCATGAGCACCACCGCACCCGAGCCCGGACGCCGTCCCTCGAGCTTGCCAATGAGATTGTGCGTCTTGATCCGGGTTTCGCGATTGGTCGCCTCGAACGACGCGGTCACGCCAAGCGGGCGCGAACTGAACCCAGGCGCGGCGCCGGC
Source organism: Novosphingobium sp. (assembly GCF_037133355.1). Taxonomy (GTDB): domain Bacteria; phylum Pseudomonadota; class Alphaproteobacteria; order Sphingomonadales; family Sphingomonadaceae; genus Novosphingobium. The sequence goes on from NZ_JBAXOI010000004.1 coordinate 144,698, forward strand.
AGCGCGCAGAGCGGCAAGATCGGGTCCGCCCGCCGCAGCGAGGATCTGGCGGGCGGCATCCGGGGTTACAAAAGCCTCGATATCGCCGCCGAGCCGCTCGCCCACCAATGCATACCCGGCGCGGCGGCGGCGCGCGATGATATCCTCAAGGCTGCGCTCGCCATCAAGCACGGTGAGCACGGCCGCAGCGCCGCCTTCAAGCAAACGGCCCGCGCGATCGATCGACCGGGCTTGCTGGCCGATGGCAGCCGCTTTGCCCGTTTCGCGCGGCGGCGCCTCGCTGTCGAGGATCACCGCGACCCGGCCGGCCAGTTCGGTGCGCAGCGCCTCCCCGCCTGTGCTGCGCCCGACATAGACCAGCGGTGCATTCTCGATCAGGCTGCGCAGGCCCGAGGTGACGACGAAGTAGCCGGTTTCGGCAAGAGCCACGCGGCGGCGGCCGTGGACGAACTGGGCGCGAGACCCCTGCGGTTCGCGCTCGACCAGTTCCGCCGGCGCAAACCATGCGTTTCCGGGATCGTTGGTGCCTGATTCGAGCCCGACATCGAACCACTGCCGCGCAAGGTAGCGCAAGGTCAGGGTCTCACCCGGTGTGCCGGGTTCGCGCCCGCCAAATTCGTCGCTGGCGAGCGTGGTAACATGCTGGCGCAGCTGCGCCTCGATCAAGGCAAGCTGGCGCTTGGTCGGCGCAGCCGCAGTGGCCGATGGAAACGCCAGCACGAGCAGGCCCGGAACCAGCGCAGCCAGCAGCCCTTGCCGGATGCGGCGCGCACCAGTGAGGGCAGATGGGATCATGGCAACCGGTTCACCCCAAACGACTCATCGCCTTCCCCCAACGGTCCAACGCGCGGAACAAGCTGGCAAATGCGGGGGACCTGCGCAAGTTTCCTCTGTAGGCGGGGCCTTCGCGGCGCTAGGGTGGTCCCGACGGTAAGGAGCAAAGCGGATGCGGCTCGACGATTTCGACAACTCGATCAATGTCGAGGACCAGCGCGCCGGCGGTGGTGCGCGGTTTGGCGGACCGGGCGGCAAGATCGGCTGCGGCAGCCTCGTCATTGCGCTGATCGGGGCGCTCGTATTCGGGATCAATCCGCTGCAAACGCTGGGCGCGCTGCAGAACCTGCAAGGGGCCGGAGGTTCCGCCCCCACGCAGACAGCCCCCCGCGAGCCCGGCAGCCTTGCCGAAAGCTGCTCCGTCAACGCCTTCAGCCACGAAAGCTGCAACGCGCTTGCCTCGCTCAACAAGACATGGGCGCCGCTGTTCCAGCAAGCCGGGATCGATTTCGCCGCGCCCAAGCTGGTGTTCTATGCGCGCCAGGGCCAATCGGGCTGCGGCGACGCACAGAGCGCGATGGGGCCGTTCTATTGCCCGGCGGACCAGGGCATCTACATCGACACCGATTTCTACACCGAGATGGACAAAGGGCTCGGCGCAGGGGGCGATTTTGCGCGGGCCTATGTCATGGCGCACGAATATGGCCATCATATCCAGAACCTCCTCGGCACTTCCGAGAAAGTAAGCGAAGCGCAGCGCCGCAATCCGCCGATGGCCAACCGGCTTTCGGTCAAGCTCGAGCTGCAGGCCGATTGCTATGCCGGGGTCTGGGCCGCGCGGAACAAGGACCGGATCGATCCGGGCGATATCGAGGAAGGCCTGCGCGCCGCGCACCAGATCGGCGACGATACGCTGATGGCCGCAGCCGGGCGGACGCCGGCCGAAGCCGCGTTCACCCACGGCAGCAGCGCGCAGCGTATGGCGTGGCTGCGCAAGGGGCTGGAAACCGGCAACGAGGACGCATGCGACACGTTCAGTGCGCAGTCACCCGCGGGAGCACAATAGCGGGAGCCGCACTGATGGCGAAACGGAGACCTTTCATGAAATCCTGCCGCCTGGCCATCGCGCTTCTCTCTTGCGCCGCCGCCACTTCTGCCGCCGCGCAGACCGTCGTTGCCCCCTCGAACGTTACGGCAGGCGATGTCGTTGCCAAGCCGCTCGACGATCTCAATCTGCGCAAGGATGAAATCCCGCCCATCCTCATCGCCGCGCGCGAGGCGACTTACTCTTTGACCGGGGCGAAGTCCTGCCGCGCGCTCGCTGCCGAAATCGGGCGGCTCGACACGGTCCTCGGTCCCGATATAGATGTCGCCGCCGAAAAGACGCGCGGCGAGAAGCGCGGCAATGCCGTGGGGCAAATGGCCAGATCGGTGATCGGCTCGTTTATTCCCTTTGGCGGGGTGATCCGCGAAGTGACGGGCGCGGCGGGCAAGGAGCGGCAATGGCAAGTGGCGCTCTATGCGGGCGCGAGCCGCCGCGCGTTCCTCAAGGGCTATGGCCAGGCGCGCGGTTGCCCCTATCCGGCGCGCGCGGCAACTCCGGCGCAGGCCGCAGCCCTGCAGGCCGAGGCCAAGGGGGCAGATAGCGCACCCGCGCAGGCGAGCACTGCCCCTGCCCCGGCCAAGGCGGTCAAGCGCAAGCGCGGCGGCAGCCGTAAGGCCCGCCGCCGCTGATCCGCAATCTAGTTCGCGACGCGGGCGAAAGCCCGGTCGAGGTCACGCTCTGCCTTGTCGAGCGCGGCAAGGGCCTGCTTCCGGGCGTTTGCGGGCATGTCCTTCTCGCTCATGACCTCCGCGCGCGCCTCGGCGATATCCTTGCGTGCCTCGGCGATTTCCTGGCGCGCCTCGGCCATGCTTTCGGCCACCTCACGCTCGATCGCGGCGGTGTCGACCAGGGGCGGTTCGGGCGGAGCGGGAGGCTCCGGCGGTGATGGGGGTGTTGGGGGTGTTGGGGGTGTTGGGGGTGTTGGGGGTGTTGGGGGTGCGGGCGGAGCGACTTCGGCCGGCGCCGAAGGATGCGCCGCAGCAGCGCCGCCAAGCGCCAGAAGCGCCGCGCCCGCGATCAGCGCGCGCCATGTGCGAGGGGGCATGGGGAGGTCCTTTCCAAGCGGTTTTTCGATGACAACGAGCCTGCCCCCGCCCCACCGGAAAGTCCGCCGCCGTTCGCCCAACAGCCAACAGCGGCCCGACGAACAGCAGATGCGGGCTCAGGATTTGGCTTCGACGATCAGATAGACCCCGGTCGTGCGGCCGATGTTGCGCCCCTCATGCCAGTCGATCCCGTCGCTCCACCAGCTGTCCCCCGCCTTGAGCTTGCGCACGACCGTGCCGCTGGCGGTGGTGATGCGCATGGTCGAACCCTGGAGGATATAGCCCCAGTGCGGCGCATGGCGGTGCCGCTCATGGCCCCAGCCCGGCGGGAAGGTGCAGCGCAAGGTGCGCAGGCGCTCGTTCTCCTTGAGCACGACGCAGACCGGCTTGCCCTTCCAGCCCGCCTCGAGCGGATCGGGATAGGCTCTGGCCTCGGGCGGCGGAATGGCGGCGGCCGGGCCGGTGAGTCCGAGAAGCGCGGCTGCAGCAATCGGCACGAGTTTGAAACGAGGTGACATGAAGGCCTTTCTAGCTGACATCGGACTTATCGGCCACATGATCCAACGAGGCGATACCGCCGACGTCCTTTTTGCCGACGAGCGCGGATCGGGTCGCTTCGACGAGGTAAAGCAGCAGCACATAGCCGGGCACTGCCAGGGAACTCTCTGACCGCAACGCATCTGCGAGTGTCAGAACGAAGAGTACGAAGACGAGGGTGAGGCACAGGGTGATCACCAGGGTTCTTGTGGGCCGGGTTCCATCCCATGCCAAGAGCGGCAGGGGCAACGGTGCGAAGCCGCGCATAAGCAGCAGACCACCAACCAGACCGACAAACAGGAACAGCAGAAACGCCGCAGTGATACCGATCAGGGGAATGCCGGGGGAGTCTGCGCAGGACGGCACCATATGGCGGTCGACAAGCTGCCAGATCGCCGCAACCTCGCCGAACCAGCCCAGACCAAGACCGACAATTCCGACAGCAAAGAAATACCAGCGTTTCAAAGGCGTTACGCACCAATGGCCGGTCATGCCGATGTTCCATCGCACCAAACCAAACAGCGTAGCGGCCAGCAGCATCAAGCCGCCACCGCTATCCATCAGCGGCCAACGCACCGTTCGCAATGCCGCGATCCGTTCGTGCCAATGGGGCGCGACGCGGCCCATCTCGTCGCAATCGGTGATCAGCAGCTCGTAAGCAGCGCCATAGTCCGAATTAGTCTTTGTCAGGAGGCCCCAACAGAAAAGCGCGGCACCCGCCAGAGCGAGCGTCGCGCAAAATCTGTAGACAGTGAGCAAAGCCACTGCCGGCCTCTCAGTAAACGCGCTTCTTCGGCTTGATGTACTCGACGTCGTCGGTCAGCGTGTATTCGTGCACCGGGCGGTAATCGAGCTTCACCGCGCCGCCCTTGCCGCCCCAGCCATCGAACCAGCTGGCGGTGTGCTTCATCCACTCGCCGTCATTGCGATCGGGGAAGTCCTCGTGCGCATGGGCGCCGCGGCTTTCCTTACGGTTGCTGGCGGAATGCATCGTGACGGAGGCCTGCGCGATCAGGTTGTCGAGTTCTAGCGTCTCGATGAGGTCCGAGTTCCAGATCAGCGAACGATCCGAAACCTTGATATCGGCCATGCGCTCGTAGGTCGCGGCGAGCTTTACCTTGCCCTCGTCCATCAGTTCGTCGGTGCGGAACACAGCCGCGTGGGCCGACATCGTGCGCTGCATCTCGTTGCGAACCTGCGCCGTCGGCGAGCCGCCATTGGCGTGGCGGAACGTGTCGATGCGGGTCAGCGCGAGGTCGGCGCTGTCCTTGGGCAGGGCCTTGTGCGACGAGCCGGGCTTGATGATTTCCTTGAGACGCAGGCCGGTGGCGCGGCCGAACACGACAAGGTCGATCAGCGAGTTGGAGCCGAGGCGGTTGGCGCCGTGGACCGAAACGCAGGCCGCCTCGCCCACAGCGAAGAGGCCGGGGATCACGGTTTCCGGATTGCCATCCGCGCCGATCGTCACGACTTCGCCGTGGTAGTTACAGGGGATGCCGCCCATGTTGTAGTGCACCGTCGGCACGACCGGCAGCGGCTGGCGCGTCAGGTCCACGCCGGCAAAGATCTTGCCGCTTTCAGTAATGCCCGGCAGGCGCTCGCCCAGCACCTTGGCGTCGATATGATCGAGGTGCAGGTAGATATGGTCCTTGTGCGGACCAACGCCCCGACCTTCGCGGATTTCGAGTGCCATCGAACGGCTGACGACGTCGCGGCTGGCAAGGTCCTTTGCCGACGGCGCATAGCGCTCCATGAAGCGCTCGCCTTCGGAGTTGGTGAGATACCCGCCCTCGCCGCGCGCGCCTTCGGTGATGAGCACGCCCGCGCCGTAGATGCCGGTGGGGTGGAACTGCACGAATTCCATGTCCTGCAGCGGCAGACCCGCACGAAGCACCATGCCGCCGCCGTCGCCCGTGCAGGTGTGCGCCGAAGTCGCGGTGAAGTAGCAGCGGCCATAACCGCCCGTCGCCAGCACCACGGCATGGCTGCGGAAGCGATGAATCGAGCCGTCGTCCATGCACATGGCGATCACGCCGCGGCATTCCGGCACGCCGTTGGCGCCGGTTTCCATGATGAGGTCGATCGCGAAATATTCGATGAAGAAGTCCGCGTCGTACTTCAGGCTCTGCTGGTAGAGCGCGTGGAGCATGGCGTGGCCGGTGCGGTCCGCCGCAGCGCAAGTGCGCTGCACCGGCGGGCCTTCGCCCATGTTCTGCATGTGGCCGCCGAACGGGCGCTGGTAGATCGTGCCTTCGGCGTTGCGGCTGAAGGGCACACCCGCATGCTCAAGCTCGTAAACCGCAGCCGGTGCCTCACGCACCATATACTCGATCGCGTCCTGGTCGCCGAGCCAGTCGGAACCCTTGACGGTGTCGTACATGTGCCAGGTCCAGTGGTCCGGGCTGTTGTTGCCGAGGCTGGCGGCAATGCCGCCCTGTGCCGCAACCGTGTGCGAACGCGTCGGGAAGACCTTGGTGATGCAGGCCGTGCGCAGGCCCGCCTGGGCCGAACCCATCGTGGCGCGCAGGCCCGAACCGCCGGCGCCGACGACGACGGTGTCGTAGGTATGGTCGATGATCTTGTAAGCAGGATTGGAAGCCATGGCTCAGGCGCCCCCGAGAGCGATGCGCACGACAGAAACGATGCCGAAGGCAGCGCCCGCGAACGGCACGATGTTGACGAGAAGCCAGGCCGCGACCTTGCCGCCTTCTTCGTGGATGTAGTCTTCCAGCATGACCTGCACGCCAAGGCGCGCATGCTGGAAAGTGTTGATCATGATCAGGATCAGCGCCGTCGCCGGAAGCGGCTTGGCCGCCCAGGCGTGGATCGTTGCATAGTCATGCGTGGGCATGAGCGCGAGGCTGATCATCAGGAACGGGATCAGCACCAGATTGCCGACCGCGGTCAACCGGGAGGACAAGAAGTGGTGCGTGCCGTGGTGGCTCGAGCCGAGACCGCGCACGCGGCCAATGGAAGTACCGTTACCCATGAAAAATCCTCAATAGGGTATGGATCGCTGGATCGGAGAAGGGATCAGTGCAGCAGCACAAAAGCCCAGAACACGCTCGTGGCGGCGACGGAGAACAGCAGCGTCATCGACGACCAGCGCGCGTTGGCCTCAAGCTCGTAGCCCGCGCCGATATCGAGCACGAAATGCCGGATGCCGGTCGCCATGTGCTGGAAGAAGGCCCAGGTCAGGCCGACAAGGACGATCTTGCCAAGGATCGCGGTGAATGTCTGGATGCCAGGTTCCGGCGCGAGCCAGACCCAGTCGATAAAGGTCTGATAGCTCGCCGGGCCGCCCGCCAGCGCGCTCACCCACCAGAGCAGTAGCCCGAGGCCGACGAAAGCCAGTCCGTTGCCGGTTATACGGTGCAGGATCGAGACCAACATGGCCGGACCCCAGCGCCAGATTTCGAGATGCGGCGATAGTGGCCGCTTGCCGGGCGCCTGCGCCATAGAAACCCCTCAATAAATTAGCCAAACCTGCCATGCCCTTGGAGCATGGCCGCTTCGCGATTCGTATTAGCCCAAATGCCAGTGCGTGCAACCACCGTGGAAGGGCAAATCCGATGCCCCTGTTGCTACCCCCCATTCGCTGGTAGAGCGCCGGCATGAAACCACCCGTCATTCTGGTCACCGGCTCCACCCGCGGCATCGGCGCCGCCCTGGCCGAAGCCCTCGGCGCGCGCGGCGCCGCCGTCATCCGCCATGGTCGAAGCGCTGCCCCCGGCGTGGTCGGCGCCGATCTTGCCGCACCGGCTGCGGCGGAAATGCTTTGGGAAGATGCGCTCGCACTTGGCGAAGGCCGGATCGACGTACTCGTCAACAACGCCGGTCTCTTTGCCGCCAACCCGATCGAAGCCTCGGACATTGCCTGGCTCGATGGCTGGGAAGAAACGCTGCGCATCAATCTCACTGCCGCCGCGCAGCTTTCGCGCCTCGCCGTCAAGCACTGGCAGGCGCGCGGTGTGCCCGGACGGATCGTGCATGTGGCAAGCCGCGCCGCTTATCGCGGGGATTCGCCTGCTCACTGGCATTATGCTGCGGCCAAGGGCGGTATGATCGCCATGCACAAGACGATAGCGCGCGGGTATGCAGCGCAAGGCATCCTGAGTTTCGCCGTGACCCCGGGCTTCACCGATACCGCGATGGCCGGCGACTATCTTGCAAGTCGAGGCGGCACGGGGCTCCTGGCCGATATACCGCTGGGCCGCGTCGCAACACCTGAAGAAATCGCCGTCATCGGCGTGTTCTGCGCGCTCGATGCGCCGCCGAGCATGACCGGCGCGGTGATCGACGCGAATGGAGCCAGCTTTGTCCGCTAGGGCCGCCCTCGCCTTGCTGGCGCTCGCTCCGGGCCTTGCTCTGGCCAAACCCGCGCCCACCGGGCCGGACCGCGCTGCCACAGAGGCGATCATGAAGCAGTGCGAAGGCAAGGAGGATTTCTCCGCTCCCGCCCCGCCAGCGCGGCTCTATGGCAATACCTATTATGTCGGCACCTGCACCGTCAGCGTCTTGCTGGTGACCTCGCCGCAGGGCCATGTGCTGGTCGACACCGCGACCGAGCAGGCCGTTCCGTCGATTCTCGCGAATATCCGTACGCTGGGCTTTCGGCCGGAGGACATTCGCTGGATCGTGAGCAGCCACGAACATTTCGACCATGTCGGCGGGCTCGCCGCATTGCAGAAGGCAACCGGCGCAAAGGTCGCTTTGAGCGCGCCGGCGGCAGTGATTGCCGAGACGGGCCAGCCCGACCCGGCGGATTCGCAATACGGCGTGCTCAAGGACCATCCGTTCGCGCCGGTGAAGACAGACCGCATCGTCAAGCCCGGCTCGGTCGTGCGCGCCGGTCCGCTGCGACTGACGATGGCAGCAACGCCGGGTCATACCGCCGGCTCGACCAGCTGGACCTGGCAGAGCTGCGCGGGCAAACGCTGCCGCACGGTCAGCTATGTGGACAGTATTTCCGCGCTCGCAGCCAAGGCTTATCGCTTCACCGACCACCCCGAGGTCGTCGCCCTCTTCCGCCGCACGTTCGCGGCGATCGCGGCGCGGCGCTGCGGGATCCTCGTCACCCCGCACCCCTCGGTGAGCGACCTGTTCGAACGCATGCTCGGCAAGGCGCCGCTGGCCGCGCCGGACGCCTGCCGCAAGTACGCACAGATGGGCCGCGAGGGGCTTGATGCCCAGCTTGCCAAGGAAGCGGCGGGTTCATCCAAATGAGCTGGAAAATCACCGTACATGCTCCTGCCGAAGTGGTGCGCGCCGCGCTCGTTGCGCACGAGGATGCCGAGGACTGGGATTTCTCGATCGTACTCGGCGGCGGGCAGATCGATCGAGAAGCGCCGGGCGCATGGCAACTTGAGGCATGGCTCGAGCGTGAACCCGAAGCCGAGGACAAGGCCGCCATCGCTGCACTGTTCGCCTGCGGTGCGCCCGACCTGATCGTGGAAGAACTGGCAGACGCCGATTGGGTCACGCTCAGCCAGCAGAATGTCGAGCCGATCCGCGAGGGGCCGTTTTACGTCCGAACCCCCGATCACCCACCAGCCCCGGCCGAGCGCGATTTTGTCATCCCCGCCAGCCAGGCCTTCGGCACCGGCCATCACGAGACGACCGCCGGCTGCCTTTCCATGCTCGCGCATATCAAGGCGCAGGGCCTCGTCGTACGCAATATCGCCGATATCGGCACCGGCACCGGCCTCCTGGCCTTCGCCGCACTCCACCTCTGGCAGCGCGCGCGGGCGACCGCGAGCGATATCGATGCGCTGTGCGGACCGGTGGTGGCCGAGAACGCCGCGCTCAACGGCATTGCGCTTGGCGATGGCCCCGGCAAGCTGGGCATGGTGATCGCCGCCGGGATGGAGCACCCCCTGCTCCGCGCCGCCGCGCCCTATGACCTGCTGATTGCCAACATCCTCGCCGGGCCGCTGGCCGAACTCGCGCCTGCATTCGCCAAGGCCGTCACGCCCGGTGGCAGCGTGCTGCTGGCGGGTCTGCTGACAGCGCAGGAACCCACCGTGCGCTCTGCTTATACGCGCGCAGGCTTTTCGCTGCGCGCCCGCATGCAGCGCGGCAACTGGTCAATCCTTTGGCTCAGACGCCGGACAGGCCGCTAAGCAGCAAATCGAGCGCGTTGCGCGTAAAGGCGATCATGTTGGCGAGCCGGTCGTCATGTCCGGTTTCGACCACCATGGCTGCCTCGAAACCGGGCCCTACCACCGCCGCGGCACTGGTGCCCGAAGCCACGCCCAGCGGATGCACCCCCGGACCCGCCGCGCCGGTCTCGGCCACGCCCCAATCGCTTTCATACTGCGCCCGGATCAGCCGGGCCTGCGCGAGGGCATAGTCCCCGGTTGCCGAAGTCAGCCCGCGCAGCGAGCCCGGCTCGTGCCCCAATACGAGGCGCCGACCCTTGATCGTGTAGATCACCCCGCCACCACGGTAGTAGGCCGAAGCCCCCGGCATCGCGAGCAGCGCCGCCGAAATCAGCCCGCCGGTCGCGCCATCGACCACGGCGACAGACTGGCCCCGCGCCTTGAGCAGAGTGCCGACGGAGGTGCCGATGGGGGTCAGGTCTTCGAAAGTCATGGCAAGGTGTCCCAATCGCGAGTGGCGGACAGCAGCCATCGCACGCGGCGCGACTTGGCGTAAGTGCGCTTGATCCGGCGCTCATCGGCTTCAAGGCGGCTGCAGCGAAGCTCACGCACCGCATCGGCGATCTGCTTCGCGCGCTCGGCATCATAGCCTTCTTCGCCGCCCCAGTGGTTGCACCCTGCACGGCGCAGCAGAAACGCCCGCACCGGCCGCGGTGCTGCATGCAATTCGCGCCGAACGCGCAGTTCCACCGGAGTTGCCGCCATTGCCGCTGCAGCCATCGTCAGAAACAACACAGCCCGTTCCCCCCTATCCCGCCGCTTTGACGATCTCGGCCCAGGCCGCCTCGTCGATCACTTCGATGCCGAGCGCCGCCGCCTGCTTGAGCTTCGAGCCGGCACCAGGGCCAGCCACCACCAGATCGGTCTTGGCCGAAACCGAACCCGCCGCCCGCGCGCCCAGCGCCTCGGCCTGTGCTTTGGCCTCGTCACGGCTCATGGTTTCGAGCTTTCCGGTAAAAACGACGGTCTTGCCCGCCACCACGCTTGCCTTGGTCTCGACGATGTAGGGGGGCGGGCTGACTTCGGAAAGCAGATCCTCCCACACTGCCACATTGTGCGGCTCGTGGAAGAAATCACCCAGCGCCTCGACCACGACGGGACCAACGCCTTCGATTCCCAGCAATTCCGCAGCCGCCTCGGCGTCTTCCGCTTTGGCCCGCTCCGCCACCGCACGCAGCACAGGCAGCGTCGTGAAGCGCTTCAACAGATCGCGCGCCGTCACCGCGCCAACATGGCGGATGCCAAGCCCGAAGAGCAGTCGCGCGGCATCCGGCGCCCGCTTCGCCTCGATCGCTGCCAACAGGTTATCCACAGACTTGTCCTTCCAGCCCTCGCGACCAACGATTTCGTCGCGACGGCGGCGGAGGCGGAAGATGTCGGCCGGGCTTTCAAGCCAGCCCAGTCCGAAGAACTCGATGATCGTCTTCTCGCCCAGCCCCTCGATATCGAGCGCCCCCCGGCTGACGAAATGGCGCAGCCGCTCCACCCGCTGTGCCGGGCAGACCAGCCCGCCGGTGCAGCGCACATCGACCTCGCCCTCCTCGGCCACCGCTTCGGACTGGCACTCGGGGCAATGATCGGGGAACGCGTAAGCCTCGCGCGGCTCATCGCGCGTCAGGTTGTCGACGACCTGCGGAATCACATCGCCCGCACGCTGGAGCACGATCCGGTCGCCGACACGCAGGCCGAGCCGCCCGATCTCGTCGCGGTTGTGCAGCGTGACATTGGTGACGGTGACGCCGCCCACCAGCACCGGACGCAGGCGCCCGACCGGTGTGAGCTTGCCCGTCCGCCCAACCTGTATGTCGATCGCCTCGATCACCGTTTCGGCACGCTCAGCCGGGAACTTGCGCGCAAGGCCCCAGCGCGGCGCCTTGGCGACGAAGCCGAGCCGTTCCTGCCAGTCGAGCCGGTCCACTTTGTAGACGACTCCGTCGATATCATAGGGCAGCCCCGGCCGCTGCGCGCCGATGCTGCGGAAATGCGCGACCATTGCCTCGACCGACGCGCACTGCACCAGCAAGGGCGAGACCGGCACACCCCAATCGGCGATCCGGTGCATCACATCAAACTGCGTCTCGCCCGGCACCTCGCTTGCGGCGCCCCAGCCATGTGCGAGGAAGCGCAACGGGCGGCTCGCCGTAACATTCGCGTCCTTCTGCCGCAGCGATCCGGCGGCGGCATTGCGCGGATTGGCGAAGAGCTTCTCGCCCTTCTCCTCCTGCGCGGCATTCAGGGCGGCGAAATCAGCCTTGGCCATATAGACCTCGCCGCGGATCTCGAACACGGCCGGTGCCTCGCCGCGCAGCATCTGCGGGATATCGGCAATTTGCGCGACATTTGGGGTGACATCCTCGCCCACTTGCCCGTCACCGCGCGTGGCGGCGCGCACAAGGCGGCCGTTCTCGTAGCGCAGCGAGCAGGACAAGCCGTCGATCTTGTCCTCGGCGGTCATCACGACCTCGGCCTCGGCCGGCAGTGCGAGGAAGCGGCGAACCCGCGCGACAAACTCCTCGACCTCTTCGTCCGAAAAAGCGTTGTCGAGGCTCATCATGCGCACCTCGTGCGCCACTTTGGCGAGCGGCGAGGCGGCCACTTCATGGCCAACCTTGCGGCTCGGGCTGTCGGGGCGAATCAGGTGCGGAAACGCGGCCTCGATCTCGGCATTGCGCCGCACGAGCGCATCGTACTCAGCATCGCTGATTTCGGGCGCATCCTGCGCATGATATAGCCGGTCGTGATGCGCAATCGCCTTCGCGAGCCGCATCAACTCATTCGCCGCCTCGGCTTCGGACATATCCACGATAGCCCCCTCCTCTTCAGAGGACGGGGCTTTGAGCCATTCCGGGTTCAATCCGCCCTCCCCAGCACCGTCACCACCAAGTGCTGCCGTGTGCGAAAACCGAGCGATTCGTAAAGGCGGATGGCGTGGGTGTTCTGGGCGTAGCTGTGCAGGAACGGCGTATCCCCGCGCGCGGCGAACCCTGCCAGGACACGGCGGATCAGCCTGCCCGCAAGCCCCCGGCCCTGCCGGTCGGGCGCAGTGCAGACCCCGCTCAGTTCGGCAAGGCCCGGCGCGGGGCGCATGCGCTCGCCCGCCATGGCGATCAGGCGCCCTTCCTCACGCAGGCCGTAATAGGGTCCGTAACGATGGGTGTGGGATCGCCACGGGCCCGGCTGCGTTTCCAGCGCGAGCGCCGTCATTTCCGCCGCGTCCGCCTCGTCCATGAGGACCAGTCCGGGATCAATCGCGAAGATTTCGAGGGGCCCGTCCGCGATCATCTGCACCAGCGGCGCGGTACGCAGCACGCGGGTTCCGGGCGGTGCGGATTGCTCTTCCGTTTCGACCAGCCAGATCTCGTCGTCCGCGCTGACCAGCAAGCCGGCCAGCTCGCCCTCGTACCCCGGAGCCGCAGCTGCGAACGGACCATAGGTCGGATCGATTCGACAGACCGTGCCGCTCGCCACTGCCAGCGCGGCCTGCGGTCCGTTCAGCAGATTCCAGATCGGCCGGTCGAGCGGATGCTGACTCATGTCCCTCGGCTCAGGCCTGTTCAAGCAGGCGCTCGGCCTGCGCCCGCGCTTCGGGCGTGATCTCGGCGCCCGAGAGCATCCGCGCGATTTCCTCCTGCCGTCCCTCGCCGTCGAGCAGCGCGACCGAGGTGCGGGTCACCAGCCCGTCGCTTGCCTTGGCAATCAGGTAATGCGCCGTCCCGCGCGCGGCGACCTGCGGGCTGTGCGTGACCGCCAGCAGCTGGCCCCCCGCCGCAAGCCGAGCGAGCCGTTCACCGATGGCGCTGGCTACCGCGCCGCCGACGCCCCGGTCGATCTCGTCGAAGATCACGGTCGCCGCCCCGCCCTGCTCCGCCAGCGCGACCTTGAGCGCGAGGATAAAGCGCGAAAGCTCGCCACCCGAGGCGATCTTGGCGAGCGGTGCGAAGTCCGCGCCGGGATTGGTCGAGATTAGGAACTCGGCGGCGTCAACGCCCTGAGGCCCCCAGCGCTCCTCCGGCAGCCGCACGACCGCCGTACGGAAGCGCGCGGCATCAAGCTTGAGCGGCGCCAGTTCGGCCGCCACCGCCGTATCGAGCCGCCGCGCTGCCTCCGCACGTGCGACCGAGAGGCTTTCGGCCTTGGCGCGGTAGTCGAGCCCGGCGTCGCGCGCGGCGCGCGCGAGATCGGCAATTGCCGCCTCGCCGCCCTCGATCTGGTCGAGCGCGGCGCGCATTTCGATCATGCGGCGGGGCAGCTGGTCCACAGTGCAGCCGTGCTTGCGGGCAGTGGCGCGCAAATCGAACAGGCGCGTCTCGATCCGGTCGAGCGCCATGGGATCGTGCAAAAGCGCCTCGGCCGCGCGAGCAAGTTTGTCCTCCGCCTCACCGGCCTCGATCACCGCACGGTCAAGCGCCTCGAGCGCTTCGGTGAGCAGGGGATGCTCGTGAGCGATCCGGTCAAGCCGGCGCGAGGCGCTGCGCAATGTAGCGAGGGCCGAATCCGAACCGGACCAGAGGTGCTCCAGTGCAGCAAGATCGCCTGAAAGCCGCTCGCCCTTCTGCATCGCGGCGCGCTGCCCGGCCAGGTCTTCTTCCTCGCCCTCGACCGGGGCAAGCAGGGCCAGCTCGGCCAGATGGGCAATCAGCAAATCCTGCTCCGCCGAAGCGGCGGCAAGCCGGGCCTGTGCTTCGGCCAGCGCGGTCTCGGCCGCGCGCCATTTGTCCCACGCGGCGGAAACCTCGCCGACATCGGCGCCCGCATAGCGATCGAGCAAGGCCCGATGCCCGCGCGCGTTGACGAGGCCGCGATCATCATGCTGCCCGTGCAGTTCGACAAGGCTCCGCGCCAGTTCGCGCAGCAGGGCGACGCTGACCGGCTGATCATTGACGAAAGCGCGGGAGCCGACCGCATTGCCGCTTTCGGCGCGCAGGCGGCGGCGGATGATCAGCGGCTCGCCCGGTTCGACCGCGAGTTCCGCCTCGGCCAGCGCGGTGGCGAGCGAATCCGGCATGCGGGCGAACTCGAAGGTCGCGGTCACGCTTGCCTCGTCGGTGCCGGCGCGGATCAATCCGCCGTCGGCCCGGTCGCCCAGCACAAGCCCGAGCGAATCCAGCAGAATCGATTTGCCCGCGCCGGTTTCCCCGGTCAGCACGCCGAGACCGCGGGCAAACAGGAGATCGAGCGCCTCGATCAGGACGACATTGCGTATGGAAAGGCCCGTGAGCATCGCCTGTGATCCTTACCGGGTCCGTCGCTCCACGTCACCCTGCTCGCGCTTGGAGGTGCCCTTGTTGGCAATTCTGTGGATAAATGGGGCAAATCCGTAGTTTTGTGACATCGACGTGACAGGGTGCCACGGGAACGAAACGCGATTGTGACAGCGATTCGGCTCAGTTACCGAACTGAAATGAGGGGTTCCCAATGACCCGCCAAGCACAACCGTGGGGAATGACCCCATCCGTCTCCGAATTTGCCAAGTCGATCCCCGCCTGGCTCGACTTGCCCGAGCCGCGCAGCTTCCGCCCCAAGCGCAAGGTGCGCACGGTGTGGATTTCCGACATTCATCTCGGCACGCGCGGCTGCAATGCCGACATGCTGCTCGATTTCCTGTCCTCGATCGAGTGCGAGACGCTCTATCTGGTCGGCGACATCGTGGATGGCTGGCGGCTGTCGCGCGGGTGGTATTGGCCGGATGCCCACAACGAGGTCATCCGCCGCGTGCTCAAGATGGCGCACCGGGGCACCCGCGTGGTGCTGATCGCGGGCAATCATGACGAGATGCTGCGCCCTTACGCCGGCATGAGCTTCGGCGGTGTCGAACTCGCGCTCGAGACGATCCACGTGACCGCAGATGGGCGCCGCCTTCTGGTGACGCATGGCGACGGGTTTGACGGGGTGGTGCTCTATGCCCGCTGGCTCGCATTCCTGGGCGATCAGGCCTACGCCTTCCTGCTGCGTGCCAACCGCTGGTTCAACGCGGTGCGCCGGATGTTCAAGCTGCCCTACTGGTCGCTTTCCGCCTACCTCAAGAAGCGGGTGAAGAACGCGGTCCAGTTCGTCTTCGCGTTCGAGGAAGCTGTGGCCCACGCCGCGCGTGACATGGGCGTGGATGGGGTCGTCTGCGGCCACATCCACTGCGCCGAAATCCGCCAGATCGGCGAGGTGACCTACTACAATGACGGCGACTGGGTCGAAAGCTGCACCGCGCTGGTCGAGGACCATGCGGGCGCCATTTCGATCGTCGACTGGGCCGCGATCTGCTTCGAGGAAGCCATGGCGAAGGCTGCCACGGCCAAGACCGAAACTGAGGCAAAGCCCGAGCGGACCAGGGAAGACGCATGAGAATCGCGCTTTGCACTGACGCCTGGCACCCGCAGGTGAACGGCGTCGTGCGCACGCTGGCAACCACGGTCGAGCGCGTGGTCGCGCGCGGCCACGAGGTGATGCTGGTCACGCCAAACCAGTTCTTCACCTTCGGCTTGCCCGGCTACAGCGAGATTCGCCTTGCCATGCTGCCGCGCTTCCGCACACGGCGCATGCTTCGCGACTTCGCGCCCGATATCGTGCATATCGCCACCGAAGGCCCGATCGGCTGGGCCGCGCGCGGCTGGTGCAAGGCGAACGACGTGCCCTTCACCAGCGCCTTCCACACTCGTTTTCCCGACTATGCCGCTGTCCGCACCGGGCTCAGCCCCGACCGGTTCTGGCCGATCATGCGGCGCTTCCATGCGGCAAGCCATGCCGTCCTGGTCTCTACCCCCACCCTCGCCGCCGAGCTTGCCGGACAGGGTTTCACCAATGCAAAGCCGTGGTCGCGCGGGATCGATGACGCGGTGTTTCATTCCGGCCATGCCCCGCACGAGGCGCTGGCGGACCTGCCGCGCCCGATCCTGCTCAATGTCGGGCGCGTGGCGGTCGAGAAGAACCTCGGCGCCTTCCTCGATGCCGATGTGCCGGGCACCAAGGTCGTGGTTGGCAAAGGGCCCGACCTTGCCCAGCTACGCGCGCGCTATCCGCATGTCCGCTTTCTCGGCGCGCTTTCGGGGACGGCCCTGGCGCAGGCCTACCGGGCGGCAGATGTCTTCGTGTTCCCAAGCCGGACCGATACTTTCGGCCTCGTCATGATCGAGGCCATGGCCTGCGGCGTTCCGGTCGCGGCCTATCCGGTGCAGGGTCCGATTGATGTGGTCGGCGCGGGCGGTCTTGGCCCGCATGGCGATCTGGCGCAGCCGATTGGTGCACTCGACGAGGATCTCGCCAAGGCGATCGCCGCCGCGCTGACCTGTGACCGCACGGCTGCCGCAGCCCATGGCGCAAGCTTCAGTTGGGATCGCGCGACCGACCAGTTCCTCGCCGCGCTCGGCTCAGCCGCAAAGGCCCGCAAGCTGCGGGCGGCAGCGTGACCCGCTGACCGGGCTTCAGCTGGCGATTGTGCCAGGAGCCTTGTCGTTCATCAGCTTGAAAGCGCGCTCATACCACTCGTTGCCGGGATAGTTGGTCCCGAGCACGGCTGCAGCCTTCTGCGCCTGTTCGGGGAGGCCGAGAACCAGATAGCTCTCGACAAGCCGGTAAAGCGCCTCGGGCGTGTGGCTGGTCTGCTGGTACTTTTCGACCACCGAACGGAAGCGCAAGGTGCCCGCGAGCCATTTGCCGCTGCGCTGATAAAAGCGGCCGATCTCCATTTCCTTGCCGGCAAGGTGATCGTTGACGAGATCGAGCTTGAGCCTCGCGTCGGTTGCATAGCTCGTGTTGGGATAGCGGCGCGTCACTTCGGTCAGCGCGGTAAGCGCCTGCTGCGTGATCTTCTGATCGCGCGTCACGTCGCTGATCTGCTCGTAGTAGCAGAGAGAGACGAGATAATAGGCGTAAGGCGCGTCCTTGTTGCCAGGATGGATCGAAAGGAAGCGCTGCGCCGACTGGACCGACTTCGCGTAATCACGCGCGGCGTAATAGCTGAACGCGCTCATCAGCTGGGCGCGGCGGGCCCATGGTGAATAGGGGTGCTGGCGCTCGACCTCGTCGAACAGCGCGGCGGCCTGCTTGGCATCGCCGCGATCAAGCCGGTCCTTGGCGGCAGCATAGAGGGTGTCGACGTCGCGGGCGACGTAGGCAACATCCTTCTTGGCCTTCGTGCCGGCGCAACCGGCGGTGAGGCCGAGCGCGGCAATGGCGGCGGCGAGAAATACGAGGCGCAGCGGGTTGCGGCCGGAGGCTTTGGCGATCATGCCGGTGCTATAGCCAGCAGGGGCATGAACGCCAAGTGAAGTTGCGCGCTTTTGCCGGACCTGTTGCCAAGCGATGTTGACGATGCCTGGCGCCCCGACCTACTCGACCGCCTGCTCCTCGAACGGAGGCTCGAGCGTGATCGGATCGGCGAGCGTGATCCGGTCGAGCATCGCGGCCATTTCATCGCGCAACTGGAGCATGAGACCGCGCAGGCGGCATTCGGCCTCCGGCAGGCAGTTGTTGCAGGTCTCGTGCGCGTTGCGGCTGGCGCAGGGGGTGAGCGCAAGGCTGCCGCGCGTCAGGCGGATGATGTCGCCGTAGCGCACATCGACCGGCGGGAGCGCCAGTTCATAACCCCCTTCGCGGCCGCGGTGTGAGACGACAATCCCTTCCCGCGCCATTTCGGAGAGGATCACGGTCAGGAACTTGCGCGGGATATTTTGCGCTTCGGCAATCGTGTCAAGCCGCACGGGTCCCTGCCCGAACGTATCGGACAAGTGCTGGAGGGCGCGGATCGTGTAGCGCGTCTTCTGCGATAGCATGCCCCAGATTTGGCAAGGGCAGGCCAATTGTCAACGCCGGGAGTAGAATTATCCCCCTACCCTTCAAGTGGTGCCACGGGACGCAGGGCATAGACGCCGAATGCGACGATCACGGCGTAGCACAGCGCCGGCAGCACGAGCGCGGTAGTGAGACTGCCCGTCGCGTCTGCCAGCGCGCCGGTAGCGAGCGGCACCACCGCCCCGCCGAAAATGGCGACGTTGATGATGCCCGAACCATCGGCGGCGCGCGAACCGAGCCCCTCGCAGGCGAGCGTGAAGATCGTCGGGAACATGATCGAGTTCATGAGCCCGATCGCGAGCAGGCTGTAGGCGGAAACCAGCCCGGTGGTGTGCGTCGAGATTGCCAGCAGTGCGATCGCACCCGCCGCGCAGCCCGCCAGCGTCTTGCCCGGGCTCACCACGCGCAGCAGGGCCGAGCCGATGAAGCGTCCGACCATGGCGCCGAACCAATACTTCCAGATCTCGCCGCCCGCCGCCTCGTGATCGAGGCCCATGACCGAGGGCAAAGCAAGGTAGTTGACGATCACGGAGCCGATCGAGACTTCGGCGCCGACATACAGGAAGATGCACAGCGCGCCGAAACCAAAGCGCGGGCGCGAGAGCAGCGCGAGGCTGGCGCCAAGCGAGCTTTCCTCGTGCTTTTCGCCCTTGAGGCGATGGCGGTTCATCCACACCACGGCAGCCACGAGCGCAAGGCTGATGGCAAGGCCGATATAGGTGTTGACCACGAGCCTGCTCTCGGTGACGCGGTAGGCATCGAGCGCGGGGCCAGCGAGCTGGTCGACCTTCACGTCCTTGATCTTGCCGAGAATGACACTGGCACCGATCAGCGGGAACAGCACGGTGCCCAGCGAGTTGAACGCCTGCGCGAACGTCAGCCGGCTGCTCGCCGTGCGTGCGGGCCCAAGCAGCGTTATCAGCGGGTTCGAGACGACCTGCACGAGAACGACGCCGCTGGCGAGAATGAACAGCGCGAACAGGAACAGGACGTAGAGCGCGCTCTGGGAGGCGGGAATGAAGAGCAGGCAGCCCGCCATCATGGTGAGCAGCCCGACCGCCGCGCCGCGCATGTAGCCGATCCGCTTGACCAGCGCCGCACCGGGCACGCCGACCACGAAATAGGCGGTGAAAAAGCAGAACTGCACCAGCATCGCCTGGGTGTAGTTGAGCGTGAAAAGATCCTTCAACTTCGGGATGATCACGTCGTTGAGCGAAGTGATACCGCCGAAGAGAAAGAACAGCGCCATGACGAAGATGCGCAGTTCGGGCGCATCGATATTGCCGTTGTCGGTTGCAGCGGAACCAGCGGATGCAGTCGGGGCCATGGCCATGACGCGGTCTCTCCCATGAGCCGGTCACCCCCCGGCCTCTCCGCCTGCCGTTGTGCCAAGGCGCACGGGAAAGTCCACATGCATATGCGGCGCATACGTATCGCCGTGGTGGACAAATTCCCGGGAAGATCGCGCGATTTCCGACACTTCATACGATAAACCCCGCTCCGACTTGGTCGAAGCGGGGTCAAAAAGTGAACGTTATCAGTATCGTCTTACTTCGCAGCCACCTTCAGGTAGGCGATGACGTCGGCGCGGTCCTGCGCGTTCGAGAGGCCCGGGAAGGCCATGCGCGTGCCGGGCACATATTTCATCGGTGCGGTGAGGAATGCATCGAGCGTATCCGCACCCCAAACCACACCCTTGCCCTTCATGCCGGCGGAATAGCTGAAGTTCGCGAAAGTGCCCGCCTTGCGGCCGACCACACCCTTGAGGCTGGGCCCCATGCGGATCGCGCCGGTGTTGAGATCATGGCAGGCCGCGCAGCGCGCGAAGACAGTCTTGCCCCGGCCGGCGTCGCCCGCTGTGCCGGCTGCCTGCGCGGCGCCTGCCGCCGTGAGCGCGGCGAGCGCGGCTGCACCAAGCGCCACCAAACCAAAGCGTGTCTTCGAAAACTTCATGAGTAACTCCCCTGTCTAACCGGCACGGCTATGCACCGGCGGGCCTGTATCCGAGCTTAATGCGCTGTTCCACCGCCAGAAAGGTTCAGGACCGGGCCGGCGCCGAAAGATAGAGTTTGATCACGAGCCGGTAGAGCTCGGTGCGCTCTTCCGGCGTGAGCGGGGCGAGCAACTCGGCCTCGTCGGTGAAGATGATCTCGCGCGCCGCGGTGAGCGTCGCGGTGCCGGTTTCGGTGATCCACAGCCCGCCGGCGCGGCGGTCGAGCTTGGAAGGCTCTGAGACGAGGTGGCCGTTCATGGTGAGCTGGCGCACGAACTGGTGCACCGTAGGCCGCTCGATCTTGAAGAAGCGCGAGAGATCCGACTGCTTGACCCCCGGATTGGCATTGACCAGCCAGAGGATCGCGACCTGCTTGGGCGTGACCTTGAAGGATTCAAGCTGGCGTTCGAGCCGCGACAGAAACAGCGAATTGGCCGTGCCGATATGGAGCCCGAGGACCTGGTCAATGCCATCGAGGTCGAGGCCCGGGGTAACGGCTTGCCGGGTCATGGTCTCGGTGGTCAAAGGTGGGCCTTTCTTCAGCAATTGCGACTTTTGGCCGGTGCCCAGACAGGTAAGCACGGCAAGGATAAGCTAATCTTAAGTGCAGTAGCGCGCAGACGCAAAACTTTTGTCGCAGTGCAGCGACGATCGCGTGAAGAGAGCCCGGTTCGCAGCGGCTTGGCCGTCGGCCCTCCCCCCTTCGACAAGCGCGCGATGGGCGGGAGGGCCTTCAGGCGTCAGTGGCGGATCAGGTAGTCGAAGGCGGAGAGCGCGGCCTTCGACCCTTCACCCATCGCGATCACGATCTGCTTGTAGGGCACCGTGGTGACATCACCTGCCGCGAAGACGCCGGGAAGGCTGGTCGCAAGGTGGCTGTCGATTTCGATTTCGCCGCGATTGGTCATCGCGAGCGCACCGTGCAGCCATTCGGTATTGGGGACGAGGCCGATCTGCACGAAGATGCCTTCGAGCGCCACCTCATGAGCCGCATCGGTCTTGCGGTCGCGGTAGACGAGGCCGGTGACTTTCTCTCCGTCGCCCTTCACTTCGGTGGTGAGCGCCGAGGTGATCACTGAGACATTGGGCAGGCTGCGCAGCTTGGTCTGCAGCACCGCATCGGCGCGCAGTTCGCTGTCGAACTCGATCAGCGTGACATGCGCGACGATCCCGGCGAGGTCGATCGCGGCCTCTACACCCGAGTTGCCGCCGCCGATCACGGCAGTGCGCTTGCCCTTGTAGAGCGGGCCGTCGCAATGCGGACAATAGGCCACGCCCTTGTTGCGGTATTCCTCCTCGCCCGGGACGCCGATCTGCCGCCAGCGTGCGCCGGTGGAGAGGATGACCGTCTTGGCGCGCAGGCTGGCGCCGCTTTCGAGCTCTACCGTGGCGAGGCCGTCGCCGTTCGCGGGCTTTAGACCGACGGCCTTCTGCAGGTTCATCACGTCGACGTCGTAGTCTTTGACGTGCTGTTCGAGCTGCGCGACGAGGCGCGGGCCCTCGGTGTGCTGGACCGAGATGAAGTTTTCGATCCCCATCGTATCAAGCACCTGTCCGCCGAAGCGTTCGGTGACGACGCCGGTGCGGATCCCCTTGCGCGCGGCATAGATCGCCGCCGCCGCCCCGGCAGGGCCGCCGCCGACAATGAGCACGTCGAACGGATCCTTGGCGGCGATCTTCTCAGCGGCGCGGGCCACCGCGCCGGTATCCAGTTTGGCGACGATCTGCGCGAGGTCCATGCGGCCCTGCCCGAACGGCTCGCCATTGAGGAACACCTGCGGCACGGCCATGATCTTGCGGCGCTCGACCTCGTCCTGAAACAGTGCGCCGTCGATGGCAACGTGGGTGACGGCAGGATTGAGCGCCGCCATGATGTTGAGCGCTTGCACGACATCGGGGCAGTTCTGGCAGGTGAGCGAGAAGAACGTCTCGAAGTGCAGCGGGCCTTCGAGGCCGCGCACGGTTTCGAGGAGATCGGCGTCTTCCTTGGGCGGATGGCCGCCGACATGGAGCAGCGCGAGGATCAGCGAGGTAAACTCGTGGCCGAGCGGCAAGCCGGCGAAGGTGACGCGGGGTGCCTCGCCCGTGGCAGCGATGGCGAAGCTGGGGCGGCGCGCGTCGGTACCGTCGAAGCGGACACTGACCTTGTCGGACTGCGCGGCGACTTCTTCGACCAGGCTGCGCATGTCGGCACTCTTGCCGCCCTCACCCAGGCTGGCAACGAGCTCGATCGGGCGGCGCAAGTTGCCAAGATAGGCCTTGAGCTGGGCGGAGGTGGCGGGATCGAGCAGCGGCATGGGCCGGGTTCCTTGAGGCGGTCGAAGAGACGCACACGGTGGGATCACCGGCGCGGGGGACAGCGGTCAGCGAAAAGAGAGGGGCCGGACGGCGGCGAAGGGGAGGGAAAGGCCGCCGCCCGGCGGAGTGCGAGGGGCCGGCTGAAGGGCGCCGGCCCGCTCGCGCAAGTGCAATCAGATCTTGCCGACGAGGTCGATCGAGGGGGCAAGCGTCTCGCCGCCTTCTTCCCACTTCGCCGGGCAGACCTGGCCGGGGTGCTCACGCCAGTACTTGGCGGCCTTGATCTTGCGGACGAGCTCGGCAGCGTTGCGGCCCACGCCCTCGGGAGTGATCTCGATGAGCTGGATGATACCGTCCGGATCGACCACGAACGTGCCGCGATCGGCGAGGCCGACGCCGGGGCGCAGGTTGTCGAAGGCATTGGTCAGCGTGTGGTTCTGGTCACCGACGAGGTAATAGGTGATCTTGCCGATGGCCGGCGAGCTGTCCGCCCAGGCCTTGTGGCTGAAGTGCGTGTCGGTCGAGACGCCGAACACCTCGACGCCCATGCCCTGCAGCTCGGCGTAGTTGTCCTGCAGGTCTTCAAGCTCGGTCGGGCAGACAAAGGTGAAGTCGGCCGGGTAGAAGAAGAACACCGCCCACTTGCCGGCGATATCGGCCTCGGTGATGTCGATGAACTTGCCTTCCTTGTAAGCTGTATTGGCGAAGGGCTTGATCGGGGTGCTGATCAGGGACATGGCGTCTCGTTTCCTTGTGCTGGCGAACCGGGATGATCCGCCTGAATGGCAGGAGCGCCTTTAGCGCGAGTCGCTGGCGGGCGCTAATGATCAATCCTGCCCAGATTGATTGACTGGGTCGATCAATGAGCGAGGACGCGGCGCCGGTTGGATCATGGTTAGCAGGCGCTCTGCCGCCTGTAGGCATTTGGCCCGATTGCCCGCTTCACCGTTTGCGCATCGCACCAAGGCAAAGTCCCGGTGCGTGCAGCGCTGAAGGTGGGCCGAGCAATGAAAGGTGTCGTATTCAACCTGCTCGAGGATGCCGTGATCTGCGCGCACGGTATGGCGGCCTGGGACAGCATGCTGGAATTGGCCCGGCTCGATGGCGCCTACACCTCGCTGGGAAGCTATCCCGACGGTGAAGTCGTTGCGCTGGTCGAGGCCGCCTCCACAGTCCTTGTACTGCCGCCGGGCGAGGTGCTGCGCTGGTTCGGACGCAGCGCCATCCCGCTGCTGCACAAACGCTACGAGATGTTCTTCACGCCCCACCATTGCGCGCAGACGTTTGTCGCCAGTGTCAACGACATCATCCACCCCGAGGTGCGAAAGCTCTATGCCGGCGCGGGCTGCCCGCATTTCCATTTCCACGACCTCGAAGACGGACGCACGGGGCTTACCTACCAATCGCCGCGGCGCATGTGCCGCCTTGCGCAAGGGTTCATCGAGGGCGCGGCGGACCATTTTGGCGACAAGGTGGAGATCGAGCACCTTTCGTGCATGCTCGATGGTCATCCGGTATGCCGCATCGCGCTGGGATGGGCGCAATGAAACTGGAAGCGATTCCGCTTCCCACCGATCAGGACGCGGTCATCGAGCGGCTCCAGCGGCTTGTCCAGCGCGAGCGCAAGGGACGTCTGCAAGCCGAGGCGATAGCCGAGCGGGGCCTTCGCGAGCTCTACGAGAGCCAGGTGCGGCTGGCGCTGTTGCAGCGGATCACCGATTGCGCGAATCGCTCGGATAATTTCGGCGAAGCGATCGGCGACATGCTCAAGGAAATCTGCGAGCACATGAACTGGACGTTCGGCGCGGCCTGGCGGGTGGCCGAGGACGGCCAAGCACTTGTCTGCCACGCCTGGCATGCCGCCGAGCCGGCGCGCCTTTTTCCGCTGACCGAGGCGGTGCGCGGGGCGCGTTTTGTAGAAGGCGATGGCCTGCCCGGGCGCGTACTGCGCGACCGCCATCCGCATTGGCTGGATGAAGCGGAGCTGGCGACAACCTATTGCCACCGGGTCGAGGCGGCGAGCTGCGCGATCCGGTCGGCCTGCGCATTCCCGGTGCTGATCGGCGAGGAAATCGTCGGCGTGCTGGAGTTCCTCGCCCGCACCGCGCTGATCGACAAGGACGCGATCCTGCTCACCGTGACGCAGGCCGCAACGCAGCTGGCGCGGGTAATCGAGCGCGAGCGGGCGCGCGCGGCGCTGATGCACGATGCCCTGCATGATGCCATGACCGGGCTGCCCAACCGCACATTGCTCGACGAGCGCTCGCGCACCGCATTCGGCCGCCTGCCGGAGTGCCGCACCGGGCTCGCTGTGCTGGTCATCGATCTCGACGGGTTCAAGGCGATCAACGACAAGTATGGCCACCACGCCGGGGATACCGTGCTGATCGAAACGGCGCGGCGCTTCGATGCCGTAATTGCCGCGCGCACCGGCGCAAGGCGCCGGAAGGACCAGCCGGGCTGGCGCGCCACGCTGGCGCGTGTGGGCGGCGACGAGTTCGTGATCGTGCTCGATGCACTGCCGAGCCCGGATGTTGCGATGGCGCTGGCCTGTGCGCTGATCGAAGCGCTGAGGCCCGCAATCCATGTGGGCGAGGACCACGTCAACGTCGGCCTTTCGATCGGCATCGCCCACAGCGGGCCGGGTTACTGCACCGTCGAGCAACTGCGACAGGACGCCGACCTTGCGATGTACGAGGCCAAGTCGGGCGGGCATGGCGGGGTCGTGACATTCAGCGAGGCGCTGGGGATAGAGCGGCGCAATCGCATGGCGCTGGAGAACGAGCTGCGGGACGCGATCCGCGAGGCGCAGTTCACGCTCTATTACCAGCCGATCTTTGCGCTGGACGCCGAGCCGCACAAGACGGGACGCCTGCGCGGATACGAGGCGCTGATCCGCTGGAACCATCCCACGCGCGGCCTTGTCGAGCCCGGGCGGTTCATTCCCGCGGCCGAAGCGGGCGGACTTATCGTGTTCATCGGCGACTGGGTGCTGCGCCAGGCCTGCAGTGCCATGGCCCGGCTCCACGCCAGACTTGCAAGCGAAGGCATACCGCCATGCGAGCTGCCCTATATCAGCATCAATATTGCCCCGCAGCAGTTCCTGCAGCCGACCTTCTCCGCCCATGTCCAGCGCGTGCTGCTCGAGACCGGCGTGTCGCCCGAGTGCGTGCGGCTGGAAGTGACCGAGGGCGTGGCGATCATCGACCCCGACCAGACCCGCGCAGTGCTGGAGAAAGTGCGCGGCTGGGGCGTGAAAACCAGCCTCGACGACTTCGGGACGGGCTATTCCTCGCTAAGCTATCTCCAGAACCTGCCTTTCGATACGCTCAAGATCGACCGCTCGTTCATCGCCTCGATGGACGAGCCCAAGAGCCGCAAGATCATCCGCGCGATCCTCGATCTTGCCAGCAACCTCAACCTTTCGGTTGTGGCCGAGGGGATCGAGACCCCGGAACAGGGCGCCTCGCTGCACGAGATGGGCTGCGAGTTCGGTCAGGGCTTCCACCTTGGCCGCCCGCTGGACGAGGCCAGCGCCTTTGCGCTTGCCGGGCTTGCGGATCCTGTCGCCGCCTTGGCGCAAATCCCTGCTGCGTCATCCGGCTGATCGGTTATGATGGGGACATACCGACCGTCCCCATCAAGGAGCCCTTCGCCATGGCAACACGCAGCCCCTGGAGCCACACCCGCAGCGCAAGCATTGCCGACGACATCGACTTCGAGATCAAGGGGCAAGAGCTGCAATTCGTCGAGATCGAGCTCGACCCCGGTGAAAGCGCGGTGGCCGAGGCCGGCGCTTTCGTGTGGAAGGACGGCTCGATCGAGATGACCACCGTGTTCGGCGATGGCAGCGCCGATCAGGGAAGCGGCTTCATGGGCAAGCTGCTCGGTGCCGGCAAGCGCCTGATCACCGGCGAGAGCCTGTTCACCACGGTCTTCACCCATCACGGCACCGGCAAGGCGCGCGTGGCGTTTGCCTCTCCCACACCCGGCGTGATCCTGCCCCTGAAGCTTTCGGACCTTGGCGGCACGCTGATCTGCCAGAAGGACAGCTTCCTGTGCGCCGCGCGCGGTGTCAGCATCGGCATTGCGTTCCAGCGCCGGATCATGACCGGGCTGTTCGGCGGTGAAGGCTTCATCATGCAGAAGCTGGAAGGCGATGGCTGGGTCTTTGTGCAGATGGGTGGCACGCTCACAGAGCGCACCCTTGCGCCCGGTGAGGAACTCCATGTCGATACCGGGTGCCTTGCCGCCTATACGCCGGGCGTCACGTTCGATCTGATCGGCGCGGGGGGCGTGAAAAGCGTGCTTTTCGGCGGCGAAGGCCTGTTCTTTGCGCGGCTGACGGGGCCGGGCAAGGTCTGGATCCAGTCGCTGCCCTTCGCGCGCCTTGCAGGCCGGATGCTGGCTGCGGCCATGCCGGGCGGCGGGCAGAACCGGGGTGAAGGCTCGGCTCTTGGCGTGCTGGGGGACTTCATTCAGGGGAACAATTGAGCCGATGCGCACCACCCATGCAGAACCAGCGAATTTCACTTCTGCGGGGACTGCGGGTGCGTCGTGTGGCAGCGTGAGCGGGACGAAGAGGGGCGCCGAAGACTTGCGGTGAACCTTCGCATGGCCGAGCCGGAAACTGTCACCGATCTGGCGATCGATCCTTTCGACGGGCTGGAGAGCTTCGAGGATCTGCCGCCCTCGGGCAAGCACGTCCGCGATCTGTGGGCTTGATCCGGATCGGCGGGAGGGCCGGTTCATGCACCGGCCCTCCCCGCCCGTCTCAGAACGTCAACTTCACCGTGCCGCCGAACGTGCGCGGATCGCCGAGGTTGCCGACGATGAGCCCGGTGTTGCCCGAGGCGACAGCGAGCTGGTCGAAGTACTGCACGTCAAAGGCGTTGCGGACCCAACCGTAGACGTCGATGCCCTTTTCGGTGCGGAAGCCGAGCCGGAAGTTCGACAGGGCATAGCCATCGACATTGGTATAGGCCGAGGGGCTGGCGTTGGACGACCAGTCCGAGCGATAGTTGCCGTCGAAACCGAGGTAGACCTGGCCCTCGGTGCCGAAGGCCTTGACCGGCACATTGCCTTCAAAACCATAGGAGAACGACCACTTCGACACGCCCGGCAGGCGCGAGCCCGAAATGTCGCAGGCAAGCGGGCTGACGCCGCCGGGAGTGCCCGGCGCGCTCGGCGGGCTCGTCAGGTTGCCGTTCGCATCGACCGGTTGGCTGCCGCCGGAAAGCTCGGGCGGGCAAGGTGCATTGGTGAACTTCACGAACTTGGCATCGGTATAGGCGCCGCTGCCGTAGATATTGAAGCGCTCGCTGGGACGGAACGAAGCATCGAACTCGAAGCCCTGCGAACGGGCCTTCTCCGCATTGGCAAGATAGCCGCGGATCGCGCCAACGGTGAAGTTGGAGACCTGCGCCTGATAATCGGCAATATCGGTGCGGAAGGCGGCGATGTTGAAGGTCGCCCGGCGATCGAGGAACTGGGTCTTGATGCCTACTTCATAGTGATTGACCGATTCCGGCTTGATCGTCGCGAGCTCGAGCAGCGGTACGCCAGCGGGATCGGCGGGCACGCCGTTGAGGTTGATGCCGCCGGTCTTGAAGCTCTTGGCGTAGGTCGCGTAGAAGTGCACATCGCGCACCGGATCCCACGAGAGGGTCACGTCGCCCGAGAAGTTCCAGTCGCTGAAAGTGGCGAGGAACGATTGTGGGGACAGGACAGCGAGCTGTGCGCGTTCACGGCCGCTGTTGCCGCCTTCGGCAGCGGTCTTGAAGCGCACCAGCTTGCCCGTACCGTCGGTCACGACCGAATTGTAGTCGCCTTCCTTCTTGTCGTAGTTGAGGCGGAAGCCGGGCTGGAGCGAGAACGTGTCCGCCAGCTTCCACGTAAGCTTGCCGAAGATCGCCGCGCTGGTGTTCTTGAAGGAGATGTCGTTGTTGGCGGTGAGCCCGTCGAGCACGGTGGGATCATTCGACAGCGGGTTCGTCGGGTTGATCAGGAACCGGCTCGCCGCTGCACCCTGTTGCTGCACGCCGTTGGTCTGGATCTTCTGGTAGAAGCCGAATGCGCCCAGCACGTAGCTGATGCGGCCCTTCTCGCCCGACAGGCGCAGTTCCTGCGAGTACTGGTCCTGGTGCGAGGGGTTTTGCGACTTTGCCGTGATCGGCAGGCCAAGAAAGTCGCGGTCGTTCGAGGGATCCCACGACCAGTAGCGCCAGGCGGTGACCGAGGTGATCGAGCCGATCCCGGTATCGAGCTTGGCCCTGAGCGAGACGCCGCCGACCTGGTTGCGCGCGCGCAGCGGAGTATCGACATCGGTCAGCCGGTCGAACGGATCGGTGCTGGGCACCGCATAGCCAAGCGCGGCGGTCAGTGCGGCATATTGCCGGGCAAGCGGGCGCTGGGTGGCGCCGGTGCGGACATAGACCTGCGTGCAGCAGAGCGGGTTCTGGTGGCTGAAATCACCCGCCAGAGTGACCTCGAACGTGCTCGACGGCTTCCACAGCAGCTGGCCGCGCAGACCAAGGTTCTCCTGCGTGTTGACCCACTTGTTCGTCGTGACGTTGAAGATCGTGCCGTCGCGCCGGGTGAGCGAAGCCGCAAGACGCACCGCGAGCGTATCGGAAATCGGGCCCGAGACTGCGGCCTTGGCCTGCATGAAACCGAGGTTGCCGGCGCTGATCTCGAAGCGGCCTTCGGGCGTGAAGCTGGGCTGGCGCGTCGTGATGTTGATCGCGCCCGCGGTGGTGTTCTTGCCGTAAAGCGTGCCCTGCGGCCCGCGGAGGACTTCGATCTGCTTCACGTCGAGGAAATCGAACGTGGAGGAGGCGACGCGCGCAAAGAACACGTCGTCGACATAGATGCCGACGCCCTGTTCGATGCCGTCGTTGGTGAGCCCCAACGGCGCGCCGATACCGCGGATGTTCACCGAGGTGTTGCGCGGGTTGGACGAATAGAACTGCAGCGTGGGGGTAAGCTGCTGGAGGCGGCCGACGTTGAACGCACCGGTCGCGTCGATGTGATCGCCGCCGACAACCGAGATGGCGAGCGGCACGTCCTGCGCGGTTTCGGCGCGGCGGCGCGCGGTGACCACGATGGTGTCGTTGTCGCTCTGACCGGTGCCGACCGAAGTCGATTGGTCAGCAGGTGCCTCGGCGGCAGGGGTTTCGGGAGTGGGCGCGGCAAGCGCGGGAGACGCGGCAAGCGGCAGCAGAGCCGCCCCCGCGAGGAGGAGAACACGCAAAGTCATCGTCGATCCTTTGTCTGGGTCTCACGATGCCTCCGGTGGTCCGGTGGGCTGTGTGATTGTCTTGGAGAGAGTATGTGGGTGAGTAGAAAATCAGCTTGGCTTGAGGCGCTTCTTCTCGGTCACGTCGATCTGGACGACGCGGCCCTCGTGCACGGTGAGTGCAACGGTACCAAAGCGCAGGCCCGTCAGGGCTTCGCGCACGCTGGCGAGGCTTTCCTCGAGGTGGCGTTCCGCGTCAGGCGACGCGGGCGGTGTGGTCATGTCTGGTCTCCTTCGGACTGTGCTCCATCTGGGTTGAAAATGCGGGCGCGGTGCGGGTTGAAACGGATCGTCTCGCCCAGGCGCGGGGCGTCTGCCGCGCTCGTGAGATCGAGCTCGACAAACTGGCCACTGGCCTCGAGCAGGCCCTCGACCCGCCAGACCGCGCCCTTGCGGAACACGTTGTCGACCATCAGGGCCTCGCTGCCATCGGGCGCAAGCGTGATCTCGTGCGGGCGAAAATGGATCTCGCCGCCGGGTCCGGCAATCCGGTTGGTCTCGCCCACGAAGTGCGAAACGAACGGGGTCTCCGGGTTCATGTAGACCGCGTCGGGAGGGCCGATCTGCTCGATCCGGCCCTGGTTCATGACCACGACGCGGTCGGCAAGCTCGAGCGCCTCTTCCTGATCGTGCGTCACGAATATCGATGTAAGGCCCATTGCCTTGTGCAGATCGCGCAGCCAGCGCCGCAGGTCCTTGCGCACCTTGGCATCGAGCGCGCCGAAGGGCTCGTCGAGCAGCAGCAACTGCGGCTCGATCGCGAGCGCGCGGGCAAGTGCGACGCGCTGCCGCTGGCCGCCCGAAAGCTGGCCCGGATAGCGGCTGCCCAACCCTTCAAGCTGGACGAGGCGGAGGAGTTCCTCCGCGCGGGCCCCGATCGCCGCCTTCGTCAGGCGGTTCCTGCCGCGGCGCACGTTGAGGCCAAAGGCGACGTTGTCGGCCACGGTCATGTGGCGGAACAGCGCATAGTGCTGGAACACGAACCCGACATGGCGGGCCGCGACCGGAAGGCGCGAAACGTCCTCGCCATTGAACAGGACTTCGCCGCCATCCTGGAATTCAAGCCCGGCGATGATGCGCAGCAAGGTCGTCTTGCCCGAACCCGAGGGGCCGAGCAGCGCGATGAATTCGCCCGGCTCGATATCGAGGTCGATACCGTGGAGCGCTGCATAAGTGCCGAAGCGCTTGGTGATGCCGCGAACGCTGATCAATGACTTGCTCCCGCATGGAGGCCGAAGCGCCACTCGAGCACCGTCTTGGCGACAAGCGTCACCAGTGCGAGCAGCGCAAGTAGCGAGGCGACCGCAAAGGCGCCGACGAAATCGTACTCGTTGTAGAGAATCTCGACATGGAGCGGCATCGTGTTGGTCTCGCCCCGGATGTGCCCCGAAACGACCGAGACCGCGCCGAATTCGCCCATGGCCCGCGCGTTGCACAGCAGGACGCCGTAGAGCAGGCCCCAGCGGATGTTGGGCAGAGTGACATGCCAGAAGGTCTGCCAGCCCGAAGCGCCGAGCGAGATTGCGGCTTCCTCGTCGTCCTTGCCCTGTTCGAGCATGAGCGGGATGAGCTCGCGCGCGACGAAGGGGAAAGTTATGAACACAGTCGCCAGCACGATGCCGGGCACCGCGAAGATGATCTTGAGGTCATGTTCTGCCAGCCACGCACCAAACAGGCCGTTGGCGCCGAACAGCAGCACGAAGATCAGGCCCGAGACGACCGGCGAGACCGAGAACGGCAGATCGATCAGCGTGATCAGCAGCGCCTTGCCGGGGAACTGGAACTTGGTGATCGCCCAGCTGGCGGCAATGCCGAAGACCATGTTGAGCGGCACGGCGATCGCGGCAATGATCAGCGTCAGCCGGATCGCGGCAAGCGCGTCGGAGGTGTGGAGCGCATCGAGGAACGGCCCCGCGCCCTGCTTCAGTGCCTCGCTGAACACCGCCAGCAGCGGCAGCAGCAGGAAGAAGCCAAGGAACAGCAGCGCAGCGCCGATGAGCAGCGCGCGGGCGAGCGGGCCTTCGCTGGTGGGTGTGCCCGCACTCATGCGCCCATCCTCCTGCGGCTCATGGCCTGGACCGTGTTGATCAGCAGCAGAACTGCAAAGGAGGCGAGCATCATCACCGTGGCGATCGCTGTGGCGCCGGCATAGGCGTACTGCTCAAGCTGGGTGACGATGAGCAGCGGTGCGATCTCGGTGCGCCCGGGCATGTTGCCCGAGATGAAGATGACGGAGCCGTACTCCCCCACCCCGCGCGCAAACGCGAGCGCGAAGCCGGTCAGGAGCGCGGGCCCGATAGCGGGGAAGATCACACGGGTGAAAGTCTGCCAGCGCGTGGCACCGAGAGTGGCGGCGGCTTCCTCCACTTCGCGGCCAAGGTCGGCGAGCACCGGCTCGACCGAGCGGACGACAAAGGGCAGGCCGATGAAGACCAGCGCGATGGTGATGCCGATCGACGTGAAGGCCACTTTGATGCCGAGCGGTTCAAGATACTGGCCGATCCAGCCCTCTGGCGCATAGAGCGCGGTGAGCGCGATGCCGGCAACCGCAGTTGGCAGTGCGAACGGCAAATCGACGAGCGCGCTGACGACCTGCTTGCCGGGGAATGTATACCGCACAAGCACCCAGGCGACGAGCAGGCCGAAGACGGCGTTGACCAGGCCTGCCATCGCCGCGGTCCCGAAACTGAGGCGATAGGCAGCCATGGCGCGCGGCGAGAAGCCGACCGCGAGAAATTCGTGCCAGCCCAGGCCCGCTGCCCGCAGGAAAATCGTGGCGAGCGGAATCAGCACGATCAGCGTCAGCCAGGCGAGCGCAAAGCCGAAGCTGAGGCCGAAGCCGGGCAGGACCGAAGGCTGCCTCCAGCGCGCGGGGCGCGGGTCGGGACGGGTCATGGTGTGGGCGCCTTACTTCTTCGCGGTGATGCGGTCGAAGACGCCGCCATCGTCGAAGAAGGTCTTCTGCGCCTTGGCCCAACCGCCGAAATCCTTGTCGATGGTGACCATCGGGATATCGGGGAACTGCGCCTTGAACTGCTGCGCGATGGCGGGATCGCGCGGGCGGTAGAAATTGTGCGCGATCGCGGTCTGCGCCTCGGGCGTATAGAGATAGCGAAGGTATGCCTCGGCGACTTCGCTGGTGCCATGCTTCTTCGCGTTCGCAGAGATCACTGCAACCGGCGGTTCGGCAAGGATCGAGAGCGAGGGCGCGACGATCTCGAACTTGCCAGCCCCAAGCTTCTTCTCGGCGAGGAACGCTTCGTTCTCCCATGAGATCAGCACGTCGCCAATGCCGCGCTCGACGAACGTTGTGGTCGAACCGCGCGCGCCGCTGTCAAGCACCGGGACATGCGCGAAGAGCTGCTTTACATAGACTTCTGCCGCCGCGTCCGAACCGCCGGCCTTGCGGCCCCAGGCCCAGGCGGCGAGGAAGTTCCAGCGCGCGCCGCCGCCGGTCTTGGGATTGGCGGTGATGACTTCCACGCCGGGCTTGATCAGGTCGCCCCAGTCCTTGATGCCCTTGGGATTGCCCTTGCGGACGAGGAACACGATTGTCGAGGTGTAGGGCGCGCTGTTGTCGGGCAGCGCCTTCTGCCAGTCGGCGGGGAGCAGCTTGCCCTTGGCCGCGATGGCGTCGATGTCATAGGCAAGGCCAAGCGTCGCGACATCGGCATCGAGGCCGTCGATGATCGCGCGGCTCTGCTTGCCCGAACCGCCGTGGCTCATGCGGAAGGTGACGTCCTTGCCAGTCTTCTGCTTCCAATAGGCCGCGAAGGCCGGATTGATCGCCTGATAGAGCTCGCGCGTCGGATCATAGGAAACATTGGTCAGCTCGGTCGCGCCCGGCTTCCCGCTGCCCGAGCAGGCCGAAAGCAGCAGGCCGAGGGCGAGCGAACCGGCGAGCAGGGCTCCGCCGGAAAGCGGGTTGGTCCGAACTGGCCTGATCATGCGGTGTACTCCCGTTGGCATAGGGTCGTCCTTAAACTCAATAGATCAGATAGACATTACAGTTCTGCTTCGCAGAGGCCAAGCGAAGCTATGCCACCATTCGGACCGGATTGCCCCAGCCTTTCGAATCGGAAAAACCGCCCCTGCCTCGAAGCTTATCTCAACTCATACAGTAGAGAATACTCCCGCGCCGAAGCGAGGCAAAATGTCGCTAAGATGAGTAGAGATTATCCGCCCCTTGCGGTGATGATCCCCGCCGCGCGCTGGAAAACCGGCGGGGCAAAACCGGCAGGCGCCCCTTGTGCACCGGGCCCCGCCTCGTGCTATGCGCAAGGCATCATGTCACCGCTCCGTAGCAATCGGCCACCATGCCGCGCCATCAGCCTTCGCCATCAGGCAAGGTCATGCGGGGGACACGAACATGGATGATCTGCAGGCAAACGCAGCCCCTTCGGCCAGCGACGCGGTGCAAGGCTCGAAGCCGCCGACTGAAACCCCGCCCGCCCCGGCCTACCGCTTCTTCAATCGCGAGCTGAGCTGGCTCGCGTTCAACCGCCGCGTGCTGGCCGAGGCGCAGAACCCCAACTACCCGGTGCTGGAGCGGCTGCGCTTCCTCTCGATCTCGGGCAGCAATCTCGACGAGTTCATGATGGTGCGCGTGGCGGGGCTCGCCGCACAGGTGCGTCAGGGGATCGACGAGCTTTCGATC
Source organism: Novosphingobium sp. (assembly GCF_037133355.1). Classification (GTDB taxonomy): domain Bacteria; phylum Pseudomonadota; class Alphaproteobacteria; order Sphingomonadales; family Sphingomonadaceae; genus Novosphingobium. Next base: position 179,347 of record NZ_JBAXOI010000004.1, read on the forward strand.
GACGGGCTCACCCCGGCGCAGCAGTTGCAGGCGGCCTATCTCGGCGTCGAGGAACTGGTGCGCGCGCAGCAGGCGATCCTTGCCGACCTCACCGGTCTGCTCGACGCTGCCGGTATCCGCATCGTCGGCGACCGCAAGCTGGACAAGGCGCAAGCCGACTGGTTGGCCCATTACTTCGAACAGCACGTGTTCCCGGCATTGACCCCGCAGGCGATCGATCCCGCGCACCCCTTCCCGTTCATCAACAATCAGGGCACCGGCATTCTCTTCACGCTCGTGCGGCTGGCCGATGGCGAGCCGGTGACCGAGATGATCCTCGTGCCGCCCGCCCTGCCCCGCTTCGTGCGCCTGCCGGGTGATCCTGCCAGCTGGATCAGCATCGAGGAGCTGATCCTGCGCGGCGCGGGCAAACTCTTCCCGGGCTTTCGCATCCAGGGCCACGGCACCTTTCGCGTGCTGCGTGACAGCGACATCGAGGTGGAGGAAGACGCCGAAGACCTCGTGCGCTATTTCCGCACCGCGATCCAGCGGCGGCGGCGCGGCAAGGTGATCCTGCTGCAAGTTCAGGAAAACTTCGATCCCGAAGCCGAGCAGCTGCTGCGGGAAAAGCTCAGGCTCGACCATGCCACGGTGATCAAGGCAGGCGGCCTGCTCGCGATGAACGGGCTTTCGGCAATCGTCGATACCGACCGGCCGGAGCTCAAGTTCGAGCCCTATATCCCCCGCTATCCCGAGCGCGTGCGCGAACATGACGGCGACTGCTTTGCCGCGATCCGCACCAAGGACCTTGTCATCCACCACCCGTTCGAAAGCTTCGACGTGGTGGTGGATTTCCTGCGGCAGGCAGCATCCGATCCCGATGTGGTGGCGATCAAGCAGACGTTGTACCGCGCCGGCAAGCAATCAGCGGTGATCGCCGCACTGATCGCGGCGGCCGAGGCGGGCAAATCGGTGACGGCGGTTGTCGAATTGAAGGCGCGCTTCGATGAGGAGCAGAACCTCCACTGGGCAAGCCAGCTCGAACGCGCCGGAGTTCAGGTGATCTACGGCTTCGTCGACTGGAAGACCCATGCCAAGGTCTCGATGGTCGTGCGGCGCGAGGGCGATGGCTACCGCACCTACTGCCACTTCGGTACGGGCAACTACCACCCGGTTACCGCGCGCATCTACACCGACCTCAGTTTCTTCACCGCCGATCCCAAGTTCGGGCGCGATGCGGGCCTGCTGTTCAACTTCATCACCGGCTATATCGAGCCCAAGACCACCGAGATGCTCGCAATCGCGCCGATCGGCGTGCGCCGGAAACTCTATGAGTGCATCGACCGCGAGATCGCGCTCGCCGAAGCGGGGAAACCGGCCGCGATCTGGGCCAAGCTCAATTCGCTGACCGACAGCCAACTGATCAGCCGGCTCTATGCCGCCAGCGCTGCCGGGGTGGAGATCAATCTTGTGATCCGCGGCATCTGCTGCCTCAGGCCCGGCGTGCCGGGGCTTTCGGAGCGGATCCGCGTCAAGTCGGTGATCGGCCGGTTTCTCGAGCATAGCCGCATCTGGGCCTTCGGCAACGGCGCGCCGCTGCCCAACCGCCGCGCCAAGGTGTTCATTTCCTCGGCTGACGGCATGACCCGCAATCTGGACCGGCGCGTCGAGGTGCTCGTGCCGATCAAGAACCCGACCGTGCACGACCAGGTGCTCGATCAGGTCATGCTCGCCAACCTGCTCGATACCGAGCAGAGCTGGCTGCTGGAGCCGGACGGGACCTATCACCGCGCCGAGCCGGGCACGCGCCCGTTCAATGTGCACCGCTACTTCATGACCAACCCCTCGCTGTCCGGGCGCGGCGCCGCGCTTACCAAGGGCAGCAAGGTTCCCAAGCTCGCGCTGCGACGCGGCGGATTGCCTCCAGCATGAACCAGATGACCCGCATAACCCGCACGTCCGCCTATATCCCCACCCGGGCGATCATCGACATCGGCTCGAACACCGTGCGGCTGGTCATCTACGGCGGGCCGGCGCGGGCGCCCGATGTGCTGCACAACGAGAAAATCACCGCGCGCCTCGGCAAGGGCGTGGCCGAGAACGGCAAGCTCGGCGCGCGCGCGGCCGGCGCGGCGCTGGCCAGCCTGGCGCGCTATCGCACGTTGCTCGATCTCAAGGGTATCCGCGAGGTCGACGTTGTCGCTACCGCAGCGGTGCGCGATGCGGAGAATGGTGCGGGGTTCCTCGAGCAGATCCGGGCGCTGGGCCTCTCGCCTCGCCTGCTGACCGGCGAGGAGGAGGCGGTGACCAGCGCACACGGCGTGATCGGTGCCTTTCCGGCGGCCGACGGAGTGGTCGGCGATCTGGGCGGCGGGAGCCTTGAACTGGTCGATGTCGATGCCGCAGGCTGCCGCCATGGCATTTCGCTGCCGCTGGGCACGCTGCGCCTGCCGGGCCTGCGCGCCGCGGGCGAACGCGCCTTCGGGCAAAGCGTGGCCAAGGCACTCAGGCGCGCCGAATGGCAAGCTGCGCCCGGCGCGACGCTCTATCTTGTCGGCGGTTCGCTGCGCGCCTTTGCCCGCCATGCGATGAGCGTTTCGGCATGGCCGATCGACGATCCCCACGGCTTCGAGATCGACGCTGCCGCCGCGCAGGCGATTGCCAAGGCGCTCGCACGCCGCAAGCCCGAAGCGCTGACAACGACGTCCGGCATATCGAGCTCGCGCCTTGCTGCGCTGCCCGATACCGCGGCATTGCTCGCAGTGTTGATCCGGTCACTCCAGCCGGGACGTCTCGTGTTTTCCTCGTGGGGCCTGCGCGAGGGCTTGCTCTGGGACCGCATGGCGCCCGGCGTGCGACTGCAGGACCCGCTGGTGGCCGGCGCCGCCGCGTTCACCAGCGAATACGGCATTCCGGCTGGCACTGCTGCGATGGTTGCGGGCTGGACCGCTTCTGCACGCCTCCCCGAAACAGCGCCCGGCGCGGAACGGCTGCGGCTGGCGGCGACGATGCTGTGCCTTGCAACTGCGATGGTCGAGCCCAACCTGCGCGGCGATCTCGCGCGCGACTGGGCGCTGCGCAAGCGTTGGATCGGAGCGAACCCGGCCGAACGCGCGATGCTGGCGGCCGCGATGATCGCCAATACCGGGCGGAGCGATCTGCCCGCCGAACTCGCCCTGCTCGCCGCGCCCGAACAGCTGCGTGAGGCGCAGGCCTGGGGCCTTGCCACAAGGCTGTGCCGGCGCTTCAGCGGCAGCACAGCGGCAGGGGTCAGCGGGAGCACGCTGCGCGTCGAGGGCAGCGCGCTCGTGCTGCAAGTCCAGCCGCAGATCGCGGTGCTGGTGAACGAGGGCGTGGAGCGCGATCTCAAGGCGCTGGCGGCGCACCTCGGGCTGAAAGCGGAAGTCCGCTAGGCGCCGGGGCTCGCCTCGCGCGCGGCCTCGGCCTCGGCGGCGGCGAGGACGCGCAGGACATTGCCCGACCAGATCTTCGCGACATCCGCCTCGGTATAGCCCGCCGCGAGCAGCGCCCTGGTGATGCGGGGAAGATCGGCAACATCCTCGAGGCCGACAACCCCGCCGCCGCCGTCCCAATCAAGCCCGATACCGACGTGATCGATGCCCGCGACCTGGATCGCGTGGAGCAGGTTTGCCATCACATCGTCGAATGTGGCGCGCAATTCGGGATACTTTGCATCGATGGCATGGCGCTCGGCGAGAAAGGCTTGCCGTTCGGCACCACTGAGCGCCCTAGCCTCCGGGTACTTCTCTTCAAGCGCCTTGAGCGCGGCCTCGCGCTCCGGGCTCTGCTTGAGGCCTTTGACATAGACAGAGTTGATCTGGATGACCCCGCCGGCGGCCGCGAGCGCTTTCAGATGCGCATCGTCGATATTGCGCGGATGATCGAACACCGCCTTGCAGCCCGAGTGGGTGAGAACGATCGGCGCCTTCGACAGGCGCAGCACATCGTCGAGCGCACGGTCCGAACTGTGCGAGAGATCGGGGACTACGCCGAGCCGGTTCATCTCGGCCAGCAGCTGGACGCCGAGCGGGCTGAGGCCGTCCCACTTGGCCTTGTCGGTCGAACTGTCGGCGAACTGGTTGGTGCGAAAATGCGCGAAACCGGAAATGCGCACGCCCATCGCGTAGAAACTGCGCAGCAACGTGGGATCATCGCCCAAGGGCCAGGCGTTTTCGATCGAGAGATAGACCACGCGCTTGCCGCTTGCCTTGATCGCGGCGGCATCGGCGGCCTTGCTGGCAAGCGCGAAGCTTTCGGGGTGAGCCGCAACCATCTCGCGGACGGCGACGCCGCGCATCAAGGCAAAATCGCGGGCCTTTCGTGTGGATTCGGGATCGAGCGGACCCTGCGCCGTGTAGATCGCCCAGAACCCGCCATCAAACCCGCCCTTCTTCATGCGCGGCAGATCGACCTGAGTGAAATCGCCGGTGACGGTGTGAGCATCGGTAATCGACCAGCCGGGCAGCGCAAGCGAGGCCGGTGTATCAAGGTGCGTATCGAGCGTGAGCAGGCGCATGTGCAGCGCCGCCGCGGGATCGGCGGGAGCGCCGCGCGGGGGGGCGCTGGTGGCGGGGCCGGCGGCGAGAAGCGCAGCAGCAGCGGCGGCAAGCATGAAGCGGGTTTTGTTCATGGACCCCAGCATCGCCGGTCCGCAGCGAATGTCAATCACACCGGATCGGCATCGGCCTGCATTTCGGGCCGCGCGGCGGCGAAGGCGGGCAGCGCTAGCGCGGCGGCCTCGATGGCCTCGAGCCGGGGATAGTCTATCCGCGCGCCGAAGCGGCGGGCATTGGCCAGCTGCGGGATCAGGACGACATCGGCAAGTGTCACCGTCTGGCCGAAGCAGAAGGGGCCGGAGCGATCGGCAATGAGCCGGGCGCAGGCCTCCAGCCCGCTCTCGATCACTTCGCGTGCCCAGCCATCGACGGCGCTCTGGTCAAGACCGTGCCCACGCAGCATCCTGAGCACCCTGAGATTCTGCACCGGGTGGATGTCGCAGGCGACAGCCAGGGCAAAGGCGCGCACCCGGGCGCGCTCGAGCGGGTCGGCCGGGAACAGCGGCGGCTCGGGCCAGCGCTCGTCGAGATACTCGCAGATCGCGAGGCTCTGGGTAAGCACAGTGCCATCCACTTCGAGCGCAGGGACCAGCGCCTGAGGATTGATCGCGGTATAGTCCGCCGCCTTCTGCGCATCCGTGCGCAGATCGTGCGCGGCGGGCATCCAGGCCAGCCCCTTGAGCGCGAGAACCGTGCGCACGCGCCAGGCTGCGGAGGAGCGCCAGTAGGTGTGGAGAACGAGCATCGCCAATGGGGTCTATCCCCGAAATCGGCGGCTTGCCATATTTTCTATCGGGTTAAACGAATGGTAGTCATTCCGGACTTATACCGGTTGCGGCTCCCGTCACGGGACCAGCCCCACCGGAGTTCATATGCCCGCCGAGCTTCCCGATGACCGCCCACAGCAGGAGCGCCAGTCCGAGCGGCGGCCCCTGATGGTGCGCGTGCAATATCGGCGCACGATCGTGCGGCTTGCGGCGCAAATCCTCGACCTTTCGCGCCACGGCTTGCGGCTGGCGGGGATGGAGCGGCTGCGCGCGGGCGAGAGCGTGTGGATCACGCTGCCCGGCCTGCCGCCGCGCCAGGCCAAGGTGGTCTGGACCGACCGCTTCGAAGCCGGCTGCGCGTTTGTCGAGCCGCTGCACGAGGCGGTGTTCGACGCGATCGTTTCCGGCCACATGAACTGACCCTTCCCCAGCGTCCGCCGGACGACTAGGGATGCGCGCATGCTGCGCCTCACCGAACTCAAGCTGCCTCTCGATCACACGACCGCCCAACTTGAGGCCGCGATTGCCGGACGGCTGGATATCGTGCCTTCAGCGCTGATCCGCTACAACGTGGCCAAGCGCGGCAACGATGCGCGCAAGAAGAGCGCGATCAAGCTGGTCTATGCGATCGATGCAACCGTGGCCGACGAAGCCGCCGTGCTGTCGCGCCATGTCGGGGACACGCAGGTGCGCCCTGCCCCCGATACTAGCTACCGCTTTCCGATCATGGCCCCCTCAGGCTGGCAGGGCCCGCGTCCGGTGGTGATCGGCGCGGGACCATGCGGACTGCTTGCAGGCCTGATCCTTGCGCAGATGGGCTTCAAGCCGATCATCATCGAGCGCGGCAAGGCAGTGCGTGCGCGAACCAAGGACACCTGGGGCCTGTGGCGGCGCAGCGAACTCATGCCGGAATCGAACGTCCAGTTCGGCGAAGGCGGCGCGGGCACCTTTTCTGACGGCAAGCTCTACAGCCGGATCAAGGACCCGCGCCATCTCGGGCGCAAGGTGCTGGTCGAGTTCGTCAAGGCCGGGGCGCCCCCGGAAATCCTCACCGAAGCGCACCCCCATGTGGGCACGTTCCGCCTTGTCACCATGGTCATGTCGATTCGCGAGACAATCGAAGCGCTGGGCGGCGAATACCGCTTCGAGACACGGGTCGAGGATTTCGTCATCGGCAGGGACGAGAACGGCGAGCGCCGGCTTGACGGCTTGCTGCTCTCGACCGGCGAGGTGCTGCCCGCACTGCACGTGATCATGGCAGTGGGACATTCCGCCCGCGACACGTTCGCGGTGCTGCACGCGGCGGGTGTGCATATCGAGGCCAAGCCCTTTGCCGTTGGCGTGCGCATCGAACATCCGCAGCGGCTGGTCGATGTGGCGCGCTATGGCCAGAGCGCGGGGCATCCGATCCTTGGTCCTGCGGCCTATTCTCTGGCGCACCAGACGAGCGCGGGGCGCTCGGTCTACAGCTTCTGCATGTGCCCGGGCGGGCGCGTGGTGGCCGCGGCATCCGAGCCGGGACGTGTGGTGACCAATGGCATGAGCCAGTACTCGCGTGCCGAATTCAATGCCAATTCCGGCCTCGTTGTCGATATCAACCCCGAGCGCGACTATCCCGGCGGGCCGCTTGCCGGCGTGGCGTTCCAGCGCAAGTGGGAGGAACTGGCCTATGTTGCGGGCGGCTCCAATTATCGTGCGCCGGGCCAGCGGCTCGATGATTTCCTCGCCGGGCGGCCGTCCACCAGCTTCGGTTCGATCACGCCGTCCTATCAGCCGGGGGTGACACCGACCGATCTGGCGCAGTGCCTCCCCGATTTCGCGATTGCCGCGATGCGCGAGGCGCTGCCCGTGTTCGGACGGCAGATGCCGGGCTACGATCATCCGGATGTGGTGTTGACCGGGGTCGAGACGCGCACTTCATCGCCGGTCAGGATCACGCGCGGGGCCGATTTCCAGAGCCTCAACACCGCGGGGCTCTACCCGGCAGGCGAAGGCGCCGGCTATGCGGGGGGGATCCTGTCGGCAGCGGTGGACGGCATCCGCGTTGCCGAGGCCTTGGCGCAAGTCTTGGTCGCTCAGCCTTCAGCGGCGCGCGCATAGGCACCAAGCAACGACTGGCGCAGCGTGCCGAGCGGGGGCAGATCGAACCCTGCCAGCTGAGCGATGCCGACAATCTCGTCCGAACCATAGCACTGCGAGAGCTGGATCGTCTCCCCCTTGACCTTCCTGGCGAGCGGTCTCGACCAGAAGGTATAGACCGTGGGCAGCGCGCGTTCGGAAGGGTCCTCGTCGACCACCATGGCGAGGCGCCCCGAGCGCAATTCGACAAAGGCGCCGATCGGATAGATGCCGACCATCTCGATGAAATCGACCATGATCGCAGGGTCAAGCCCGTCGCAATGCTCGCCCATGTGGCGGATCGCCTCGGCCGGATCGAGCCCGGGGCGGTGGTCCTTGCCCGCGACGAGCAGATCGTAGGTGTCGCAAATCGCTGCCATGCGCGAGAGAGTGTCGATGTCGGCGCCGGCGAGGCGATGGGGATAGCCGCAGCCGTCGAGCCGCTCGTGATGGCGCATGCAGACCTTGAGCACAGCATCAGGAATATCGCCCGCAGCCTTGAGCAGGGCGTGGCCGACCAGCACGTGCTGGCAATGGGCATCGGCTTCGGGATCCCCTGCCCCGCCCGTCCACGCATCCTCTGGATGTGGGGGGCCGCCGATTTCCTGGCCCGCGCCGATATCCATCAGCAGCCCGGCCATGCCCGCCTCGCGCGTCTCGCTCGCAGAAAGGTTCATCTGGCGGGCGAGCGCGATCATGAGCGCACTGGTCGCGAGCGCGTGGCGGTAGGTTTCCTCGCTGTCCTCGCGGCAGCGCAGCAGGCCGTTGAAGGCATAAAGATTGCGCTGCACCGAGGCGTAGATATCGTCGATCAGCGGATCGACCGTGCGCGCGCTGATGCCGCGCCCGAGACGGGCTTCGAGGAACACGCGGCTGACCACCTTGGAATGACGCTCGGCGATCTTGCGCGCGGTGCCGAACTCGCGGGCGGTGGCGACACGTGCGGCGGCGAACCTGTTGGCGACAGGCCGCGGCGGCGCGAGCTTCATGTCGCGGGCCGACGGCGGCGGCGCACCGGTTGCGGCCATGGCACTGGCAACCGCACCCTCGCGCCGGGTTGCATTGTCCAGCCCGCGCTCGGTGTCGACGATCACGGATTCGACCGCACTTTCCTGAAGAACATCGAGCATCCACTGTTCCTCGAGCAGGAAGCGGCTCCTCCAGAAAGGGTGCTTGAACCAGCTCCCTTCCAGCTTCTGGATGAACATGCCGAGCCGGAGCTCGGAGGTTTCGACGCGTTTGAGCATGATGTCCGGGTCTTGCCACCCATGTGGCTGAAACCGGTTGACCGGACGGATACGCACAACTCCTGATCGGAGAGCCACGCATCACCCCGATGCGCGCAATCGGCCATTCCCCAGTCGCACTTTTCTGGCTAGCGTCCGCGCCAAGTGACGCAATAACAACGAGGAAGTGTGAATGACGACGCAAGGGCACGGAGCAGGAATGGACAGTGAGGTCTTTGCCCAGTTCCACGAGCAATTGCAGCGCTATGTGCGCGAACGGCTGATCCCGGCGGAGGATGAAGTCATCGCCGGGGACGGTATCCCCGAAGACCTGCTCGCCGAAATGCGCGAGATGGGCCTGTTCGGCCTGACCATGCCCGAGGAATACGGCGGCGCGGGCATGAGCATCAGCCAGTATATCGAGACGATCCACACAATCAGCTACGCCATGCCCGCGTTCCGCTCGATCATTTCGATCAACCTCGGCATGGTCTGCTCTGCGATCAAGAACGCGGGCACACCTGAACAGAAGGCCGAATGGCTGCCGCGCCTCGCTGCCGGCGAGATCGCCGCATTCGGGCTCACCGAGCCGGGCTCGGGATCGGATTCGGCGGGCCTTGCAACGACAGCGGTGCGCTCGGGCAACGGCTATGTGCTCAATGGCACCAAGCGCTACATCACCAATGCACCCTACGCGAAGATCGGCCTGATCATGGCGCGCACGAACCGCGAGAACCTGCCGAAGAACGCGCATGTCTCGGCTTTCCTCGTGCCGCTTGATACGTCTGGCATCACGCGCGGCAAGTCCGACAAGAAGATGGGTCAGCAGGGCAGCCACATCGGCGATATCATCATGGAAGACGTGTTCATCCCCGGCGATGCTCTGCTCGGCGGCGAGGAAGGCAAGGGTTTCGCCACCGCGATGCAGAGCCTCGACAACGGGCGCCTGTCAGTGGGCGCAGCGGCCACGGCGCAGGCGCGGCGCTTCCTCGATACCGCGATCCGCTATGCCAACGAACGCAAGGCCTTTGGCGAGCCGATCGCGCAATTCCAGCTGATCCAGGCGATGCTGGCGGACAGCCAGGCCGAGATCTACGCAGCCCAGTGCATGATGCGCGATGCCATCGCCAAGGCCGATGCGGGGCAAAAGATCCTGATGGAAGCCGCCGCGTTCAAGATGTTCGCCTCCGAAATGTGCGGGCGCGTGGCGGACCGCTGCGTGCAGATCCACGGCGGCGCGGGCTATCTGGCAGAATACGAGGCCGAGCGCTTCTTCCGCGATGCGCGCATCTACCGCATCTATGAAGGCACGACGCAGATCATGCAGCTGGTGATCGCCAAACAGATGCTGCGCGACTTTGCGGCAGGCGTGGCCTGACGTCTAGGCTTCGGGCGTGTCGCAAGCCAAGGCATCGGGCACGCCCAGCGCGACGAACTGATCAAGCAGCCACTGCGCGGCAGGGCCCGGCGGGTAATCGCGGCGCCAGATCACCATGAAGCGGTAAGCGCCGCCGGGGTAATCGGGCATGGCAAGCCGCCTGAGCGTGCCTGCCGCCAGATCGCCCTCGATCATGGGCAGCGGCATATTGCCCCAGCCAATCCCTTCACGCAGCAGCGCATGCTTGGCGCCCAGATCGGCGAGCCGCCAGGTCTTGGAGCTGACCACGCCGAAATCGCGCCCGGCGGTGGTGCCGGAGCGGTCCGACAGGACGAGCTGGATATAGTCGCGCCCCGCACCCGGCGGGATCGTGATCATGCGGCCGAGCGGATGATCGGGCGCAGCGACGGGAACAAGCAAGGTGGCGCCTGCGGCTCTGCCCTCAAGCTCGGGCACTTCGGCCGCCAGCGGGCCGGAAACGCCAATGCCCGCGGTGCGCGCATGTACCATGGCGCTGATCGCGCCCAGCGCCTCGACATGGAGGCGCAATTGCACTGTTGGAAACTCGGCTGCAAACCCGCGCAGAACGGTGGCGAGCCGTTCGGGCGGGACCATGACATCGACCGCAAGATCAACCTCGGCCTCCAGCCCGTCGAGCAGGCCTTTCACTTTGGCGCGCAGACCATCCATCCCTTGCGCAATGCCCCGCGCTTCGGCCAGAAGTGCGCGGCCGGCAACGGTAAGCTGCGGCTTGCGGGTGCCCTCCCGGTCGAACAGCGAAACACCGAGCTGCGCCTCGAGATTGGCAACACCATAGCTGATCACCGAAACCGCGCGGCCCAGTGTGCGCGCGGCGCCGGCGAAGCTGCCGGTATCCACGATGGTGAGAAAAATGCGCAGCTGATCATAGGTGGGCGTGCCGGGGCTAGCCATTGTTTCATTCCATCGAACAAATCACTCTGATTTATCCCTCTGAACAGGAAAGCTGGCAAGCGCTATATCGGCCTCAACAGCGGCGCCCTTGCCCCTTCGCGGCGGACGCCAGAGGAGAACCAAGATGATCGAACTGCGTCCCTTTGCCAGCCTCGGCGGCGAAAACCACGGCTGGCTCGATGCCAAGCACCACTTCTCGTTTGCCGGGTATCATGATCCGGCGCGGATGAACTGGGGCAACCTGCGCGTGTGGAACGATGACACGATTGCCCCGCGCACCGGCTTTCCGCCGCACCCGCACCGCGACATGGAAATCATCACCTATATCCGCGAAGGCGCGATCACGCATGAGGACAGCCTTGGCAACAAGGGGCGGACCGAGGCGGGCGACGTGCAGGTGATGAGCGCGGGCACCGGTATCCGCCACTCGGAGTACAACATGGAGGACGTAACGACTCGCATCTTTCAGATCTGGATCATGCCGACGCGCAGCGGTGAGGCTCCGGGCTGGGGCGCAAGGCCCTTCCCCAAGGGCGAGCGGAGCGGGCAATTCGTTGCGCTGGCCTCAGGCTATGAGGGCGACGGCGATGCCCTCCCCATCCGCACCGATGCGCGCGTGCTGGGCGCCAGCCTGCGCGCCGGTGAAACCGCGACCTACCCGCTGGGCGCGGCGCGCAAGGCCTACCTCGTACCGGCAACGGGCGCGGTCAGCATCGAGGGCATCACTGTCAAAGCCCGCGACGGCGCGGCGATTCGCGAAACCGAGGTGCTCACTGTGACCGCGTTGGAAGACAGCGAGATCGTGATGGTCGACGCCGCGTAAGCACCAGCAGGGCGGCGAACGGACAACCGGGCGCCGCCCCTGGCACCTCCCCAACCGTGGTCGTTCCCCTTCGCGGGACTAAATTCTGCGCCATCCGTAACGAATGCGGGTGTCCATAACGGATCATTTACCCTTTTTGGTCCAGTATGGCTCGAAGGCGAAAGGTAACCACCTTTCACGAGGCAGCAGGATGATGGTGCGATAGATGTCGTTCATGGCTCCCATTCCACCGAATGACCAGGTCGTGCGGGAGCAGCGCCAGCCGCGCATCATCCGCGCGCGCCTGATCCACCGGGATGGCGAGGTGCAGGACATCGTCATTCGCAATGTCTCGCCGACCGGCCTTGGCGCAAGCGCTCGCGGCCCGGCGCCTGTGCGCGGCGAGCGCGTGCTGGTGGTGCTGCCCGGCGAACAGGAAGTCACCGGAATCGTCCGCTGGTTCGGCGGCCATACCTTTGGCATGCAGCTCGACACCCCGCTTGATCTCGAAGCACTGGGCCGCGCGCTGCAGCGCCAGGCGCATGTCGCGCAGGTTTCGGGCGAATGGAAGGTCGAGACGCGGCACCGGGTCTATACTCCGATGTCCGATCCTTCGCGCATTCGCCGGCTCTGACGGCCTCGCATCACGTGGGCTGAGGCCCTGCATCAGACTTGCTTAAAGCCCCGCGGCACCATGCGTGCCGGTTGACCCGCCCGAAGCGGACGTCATGCTCGCGCACCATGACCAGACAGATCGAGGAACCCGCCCGCCGCATCGACGTAATCCACGAGACCGACGTGCTCGTGGTCGGCTCGGGGCCGGGAGGCCTCGCCGCAGCGCTCGCTTCAGCACGTGCGGGGGTAAAGACCACGCTGGTCGAACGCTACGGCTGCTTTGGCGGCAATATCACGCAAGTCGGCGTGGAAGGCTTTGCCTGGTACCGCCACCCCACGACGATCGACAGCGAGGGCATCGGCCGCGAGTTCGAGGACCGGGCTGTGGCGATGGATGCGGCGCTGCCAGAGCCGCAATCGATCAGCCACGCGCTCGACGCCGAGGCGTTCAAGCATGTGGCGGACGTGCTGGTGGAAGAAGCGGGCGTGATCCCGATGCTGCATCGGCTGGTCGTCGCGCCGATCATGGAAGGCGATACGATCCGGGGCGTGATCGTGGAAAGCAAGGCGGGGCGCGAGGCGATCCTGGCCGCGCGCGTGATCGATGCAACCGGAGATGCCGATCTGGCCTTTCGCGGAGGGGCACCGACAATCAAGCATCCGGTCGACGAGATGATGTCGGTCTCGGTCATGTTCTCGATGAGCGGGGTCAACAAGGCGCGATTTATCGAGGCGGTGAAGGCCGATCCACAAACCTATGGAGACTGGGCGGGCAACGGCGAGTGGGACATCACCACCGACGGCAAGGAGGACGCCATGTTCTCGCCGTTCCTGCGCAAGCCCTTCCAGCAGGCGCTTGCGGCCGGATTGCTCCCGCCCAATCTCAAGACCATCGCCGGCACCTGGGGCACGGTTTCGGATCAGGGCGACCTCACCTACCTCAACCTCGTCCACCACTACCTCGACGGCACCGACCCCGACAGCCTGACGCGCGGCGAAATGCAGGGCCGCGCCGATGCGATGAACGCGATTGCCGCGCTGCGCGGGTTCATGCCGGGCTGCGAACAGGCCAAATTGCGCAATTTCGGCATGACACTCGGCATTCGCGACACGCGCAAGATCGACGCGGCCTACAACATGACCGGCGATGACGTGCGTGGGCAGGGCCGGTTTGAAGATTCGATCGGCATCTTCCCCGAATTCATCGACGGCTATGGACTGCTGATCCTGCCGACCACGGGGCGCTATTTCCATGTGCCCTATCGATCGCTCGTGCCCAAGGGGATCACCAATCTGCTGGTGGCCGGACGAGTGATCGGCGGCGACAAGGTCAGCCACGCGGCGGTGCGCAACATGATGTGCTGCGCGGTTTCAGGCCAGGGCGCAGGCGTAGCTGCGGCGATTGCGGTGAAGACCGGACGGGATTTCGCGGGCGTGGATATTGCGGCGGTGCAGGCGGAACTCAGGCGGCAGGGCGCGCGGATACACTGAGGGCCCAGCCGGGCATCGAGAGCTTAAGTTTGGGACGCTCTGGATCCCCGCCTGCGCGGGGATGACGAATGTTTGGTGTCTTCGTCATCCCCGCGCAGGCGGGGATCCAGAGCGGTCAAGCGCGGTCTTTGAATTGCTTCGTGCCCTCAGGCACCAATCAGCGGCAGGGCTTCTTCCCAGAAGTGGTGCAGGCTTTGCGCAAAGCTCGACGGCACATAGGCGATGCAGGCGTCTTCGCTCTCGACCCAGAGCCGCACGCCGACATGGTCGATCACCGTGGCCGCAGTCGCGCCGACTGGAAAAACCGCCGCGCTGGTATCGAACACGCCGCCTTCGAGCAAAAGCTCGCGCCAGCCCGGCCCAGCGAGGCGGAAGCGCACCAGGCCACCACCGATGGCCGTCAGTGCGCCGTCATCACCCAGCGTATCGGCGAGCACCGAGATATCCCCCTCGGCCAGCCAGACAGTGGGCTCGAAACGCATCAGGGTGATCGCGGCATTGCTCGCGCTGCGGTTCATCGCGGGCAGCGCGAAATCAAGCGCCTTGTGGACGCGCACAGCGACGGCCTGCGGATTGCTCCAGATTTCCAGCGCATGAAGCGGCGCTGCCGGGAGGGCGATGATCGAGGTCGGCTCAGTCACGGTAGCGCTCCCCGGCGGTATCATAGAAATGCGGCGAGGTGACGCGAACGCGGGCCTTTTCGCCGCGGGTGGGCGAGGTGACAGTCAGTTCCTCGCCGTGGCGCTTGTGCCCGCCTTCGAGCAGCGCCAGCGCAATGGCACCGCCTTCGAGAATGCGGCGCGCGGCGGCGGTGACATGGCCTTGCGGTGATGTCCCCGCACGGCCGATCAGCATGCCGCCTTCGGGGATTGCCCCTTCAAGGCTGATCAGGCCGACAAGGTTGTTGCGGTTCGGCGCGGACAGCGCAGGCCGGGTCAGGCCCGCCGCACCGATAAAGCCGCCCGCCTTGTTGAGCATGCCCGCGAGCCCGAGGTCCTGCGGGGTCGAGCGGCCATCGACTTCGCCGCCGACAACAACGTGGCCCTTCTCGATGCGCAGCAATTCCATCGCCTCGAGCCCATAGGGCGCGCCGCCTTCAGCCCGGGTCGCGGCTTCGATGACGCGCCAGACCTTGGCGGCGTGCGTCGCCTCGACATGGATTTCGAAGGCGCGCTCACCGCTATAGCTCGCGGCGAGGACGTGGACCGGAACGCCGACGATCGTTGCCGGGGCATAGCCCATATGGCGCGGCGGCTCGGCACCGGTCAGCGCAGCAAGGATCGCGCGGGCGCGCGGGCCGGCGAGCGCGATGCCCGCGTAGTGCTCCTGCACATTGACGACCGAGCACTTGAGGTCCGGTCGCAACGAGTTGCGCACGTAGGAGATGAAGTGCGCCATGCGGTCCGCGCCGCCGGTGGAACTGGTCAGCAGGTAGCGGTTTTGGGCGAGGCGCCAGACGGTGCCGTCGTCGGAGACCATGCCGTCCTCGCGGCACATGAAAGTGTAGCGCCCGCGCCCGACCGCCAACTTGCCGACCGTGGTCGCGCAGACGAGTTCAAGCAGCGCGGCGGCGTCGGGGCCGGAAACCTCGAACTTGCCGAGCGTCGAAACATCGCTGAGCCCCGCCACGGTGCGGACAGTGCGCGCTTCGCGCAGCGCCGCTTGCTGAAGGCTTTCGCCATTCACCGGATAGGCGCGCGGGCGAAACCAGTAGCCCAAGGGCTGCCAGATCGGATCGTGGGCTTCGTGCAAGCCGTGCAAGGGGATCCGGCGCACGTGTGCCCCCGCATTGCGTGCGCCGGCGCCTGCCAGAAGGCCCATGGTGACGGGCGTAAACGGCGGGCGAAACGTGGTGAGACCGGCCTCAGGCACCGTCACGCCCTGCTTTTCGGCAAGGCGCGAGAGCGCGACCATGTTGCTGGTCTTGCCCTGATCGGTCGCCATGCCAAGCGTGGTGTAGCGCTTGAGGTGCTCGACCGAACGGTAACCTTCCTGCCAGGCGAGATCGATATCGGCGAGGCTGACATCGTTCTGGAAATCGACGAAGCTCTTCTTGGCCTTGCCCGCGGGTGCGACAGCCGGAGCGGGCGGCGGTGACAGCGCGCTGCCGATGGTTTCGCAAGCCTGCGGCGTACCGCCCGGAATGAAGGCCTGCGCCTCCTCGTTCCATTCAAGCTTGCCGCCCGCCTGCATATGGAGATGCGAAACGGGGACGAAACCGCCGGAGACGGCGATGAGGTCTGCATCGAAGCTCTGCTCGCTGCCGCCGATCAGCGCGGTGACCTTGCGCAGCGCATGCTTGCGGCCGGTGACGCTGGAGGGGCGCGCATCGTGATAGACGGTGACGCCTGCGGGCGCGGCGGGGCCGGTGGCGCGGGCATCGAGCAGAGCGACGACTTCTGCCCCGGCTGCGACGAGAGCCGCAGCGGTGAGGTAGGCATCATCGTTGTTGGTGGCGATAACAACGCGCTTGCCCGGCAGCACGCCCCAGCGGCGAACGTAGCTACGCACCGCCTGCGAAAGCATCACGCCGGGATGGTCGTTATTGGCGAAGGGCACGGGCCGTTCGATCAGCCCGGTGGCGAGCACAACCCGCCCTGCCCGTACGTGCCAGAGCCGCTGGGCAAAGCCATGGGCCGGGACTTCGCCGGGTTCGGCAAGGCGCTGGGTGAGCGTGAGGAAATTGTGGTCCCAGTAGCCCGAAGCGGTCGTGCGCAGGAGCACCAAGCCGCCGAGCGCCTTGATCTTCTCGACCATCGCAGCGGGATCGATCGATGGATCGGGATCGCGCAGCAGCGACCCGCCAGGGACCGCATCCTGCTCCACCAGCATGACGCGCTTGCCCGCTTCGGCGGCTTCGAGCGCTGCCTTGAGCCCGGCGGGCCCTGCCCCCACCACCAGCACTTCGCAGAAACCGGCGCGCTGGGAGAAGTTGTCGGGATCGGGCTCGGTCGGCGCGTTGCCGAGGCCGGCGGCGCGGCGGATGAAGCCCTCGTAGAGCATCCAGTGCTTCGCCGGGCCGAAGAAGGTCTTGTAGTAGAACCCGGCGCTGAGCGCGGGCGCGGCGAGGCCGAAGATCGACGCGACGTCGAACGACAGGCTCGGCCAGCGGTTCTGGCTCATGGCGACCATGCCGGGATAGACAAACAGGTCAGTCGCGCGGGTGTTGGGCTCGGCACGGCCACCCTTCCCAACGGTCACCAGCGCGTTGGGCTCCTCGATTCCGGCGGTCATGATCCCGCGCGGGCGGTGGTACTTGAAGCTGCGGCCGACGAGGCCCACGCCGTTCGCCAGCAGCGCTGCGGCGAGCGTATCACCCGGACGGGCGTGATAGGTCGTGCCGTCAAAGGTGAACGGGATCGTCTCATCGCCGGTTGCGATGCGCATGGGGCCGCTCATGGCAGCGCCTCCGGTCCGATGGCTTTCACGGCGGTAATCTCATGCGTCACGCGGTGGCGGGTGAGCACCATCCACGCGCGGCAGCCATAAGTATGGCGCCAGATTTCATCGTCGAGGCCCATCGGGTTGGCGCGGGTATAGAGCGCCTGCATCGCGGTGGCGGCATCCGCTGCGGGATCGACGATGGAGTCGGTCGTGCGCTCGTACGTGAATTCGGTCTGGGCGCGGGGGCCGCAGTGGGGACAGGTGATCTGGTACATGTCTCGGCCTGTCTCAGCGGTGGTTCGGGAACGGACCGACCGACGTTTCGTCGATAGTCGCCCCGGTCATGAAGCGTTCGAGGCTGAAGGGCGCATTGAGCGCGTGCGGCTTGCCCGTCGCGAGGGTGTGCGCATAAGTCCAGCCCGAGGCAGGCGTCGCCTTGAAGCCGCCGTAGCACCAGCCGGCGTTGAGGTAGAGCCCGTCGATGGGGGTCGTGCCGATGATCGGCGAACCGTCGAAGCTCATGTCCGTCACACCCGACCAGGTGCGCAGCATCCTGAGGCGCGAGAGCGCAGGCATGCAGGTGACAGCCTGCGCGATGGCGTGTTCCTTGATCGTGGGCTGGCCCCGGCGGGCATAGCTCGGCCAGTTGTCCGGATCGCCGCCCATCACGATGCCGCCCTTGTCGGACTGGCTGACGTAGAAGTGGAGGGACTGCGACATGACAACCGACTGGACCATCGGCTTGACGCCTTCGGTGACGAGCGCCTGCAAGGTCTGCGATTCAATCGGAAGCTTGAGACCCGCGAGCCCCGCGACATGGCCGCTGTGGCCCGCGACGCAGATGCCGGTGCGGCCCGCGAGGATGCGTCCGCGCGTGGTCTCGACACCGGTGATCTTGTTACCGTCGCGCACGAAGCCGGTGACCTCGCACTTCTGGATGATGTCAACGCCAAGCGCATCCGCCGCGCGCGCATAGCCCCAGGCCACGGCGTCGTGCCGCGCGGTGCCGGCGCGCCACTGAATCAGGGCGCCGTCGATGGGGAAGCGGGCACTGCGGGAGAGGTCCAGCAAAGGCTCGATCTTGGCGATCTGCTTGGTGCTGAGCAGTTCGGCGTCGATCCCGTCGCAGCGCATGGCATCGCCGCGCTCGGCGAGCTTGATCATGTCGCCATCGTTATGGCCGAGGAACATCGCGCCGCGCGGGCTGAACATCACGTTGTAATTGAGGTCGTCGCTGAGGCCGTGCCACAGCTTGAGGCCGAACTCGAAGAAGTTATGCAGCTGCGGCAAACGGTAGTTGGAGCGCACCAGCGTGGTGTTGCGCCCGACATTGCCGCCGCCGATCCAGCTCTTCTCCAGCACCGCGACATTGCGGATGCCGTGGACCTTGGCGAGGTAATAGGCGGTGGCGAGCCCATGGCCGCCGCCACCGATGATGATCACATCATAGCTCGCCTTTGGCTCCGGATCGCGCCACGCCGGTTCCCAGTGCTTTTGCCCGTTCAGCGCACCACGCAGCAGGCTGAACGCGGAATAGGGCGTCTTCATGCCGCGAGTTCGGCTTTCGAAGCCTGCCAGCCGCGCTGCTCGCGCCAATCAGCCCCGATGCCGTCAAAACGCGAGAGGCCGAGCTTGGCGATATCGGTGAAGCTGCACTGCCCATCGACCACGAGATCGCGCACCGCATGGCCCGAGGCGGGTGAAAGGCCGAAGCCGACGCCGGACATCGTGATGACGGTCACGTTCTCGGGGTCCTTCATGCGGTCGATGATCGGACGGCCGTCGGGCGTGTTCTCGACGATCCCGGCCCAAGAGCGGATCACGTTGAGGTGCGCGGCCTTGGGGAAGAGTTCGGCGACACGGCGCGCGAGATTGCGCGTGAGCGGCGACGAAGGCCGCGAGGGCGGGCCGGCCTCGAAGGTTTCGAGCCATTCATGAGGGCCGCCGCCATAGGCGAGATTGCCGCGCAAGGTCTGGCGGCCGTAGAGGCCGTTGCCATCCACCCCGCCGATGGGCATCATCGGAGCGGGTTCGGTGACGATCATTTCCGCGCGTGCGGCGGCAAGCGGAACCTCGACGCCGAGCTTGGCCATGAGTCCCTGGATCTGCGGGCCAGCCGCGACGACCACGGCATCGCATTCATGGCGACCGGACGTGGCGTGCACCGCGACGACCTTGCCGCCCTCGGTCTCGAACCCGGTGACCGGGCTATGCTGGACGATGCGGCCGCCAAGGTCCTGCAGCGCCCATGCATAGGCCTGCACGCTGCGCTGCGGGTTGGCGTGGCCGCCGAAGCGGTAGTGCATCCCGCCAAGGCAGTTGTCACCGGCAAGCGGCACCATCGCGCGCACCTGATCGCCGGTGAGCAGATCGACACGGTAGCCCATGTCGTTGTTCATCTTGGCAAGATAATGATATTGATTCAGTTGCTTGGGGCTCACCGCAATGACGAGACGCTCCTGCTGGTGCTCGGTCGGATAACCGAGCAGCGCGTCCATATGCGGCCACATGCGCTGCTCTTCCTCGAACAATGGGCTCTGGTAGTGCGAGGCGCCGCCGCCGTTGCGGCCCGAGGCTTCCCAGCCGACGATGCCCTTGTCGAGCACGGTGACCGAGGCGCCCGATCGCGCGAGCCACCAGCCTGCGCTGAGGCCGGAGACGCCGCCGCCGACAATGACAACTTTCATCTTCGCCGCCGTGCCGACGATCCGGGCCATGGTTTCCTGCGGCGTTTCGCTCGGGGTGGGCATACCAACGTATGTCATTAGAGGCTCCAGCCTTCGGCGATGGCGGTTTGATGCTCACGCTCGCGCGGCGTGTCGATATCACGGTAGGGCACCCACTGGGTGGGAATGCCGAACCAGACGTCCCACCCGGCGCGCATGTCTTCGCTCTCCTCCCAGTCGGCCAGAATGCGCAAGGGCAGCGGGCGGACGGGCGCGCGGTGGGTAGCGAGCGGAACCGAGCCGAACGGGCCGTTCGCGGCCATCGCCAGCATCATCGCCACCTGATCGCGGCAGCGGCGGCCCTGGCACACGCCCATACCGGCGCGGGTGAGGCGCTTGATCTGGTCCGGGTTGGGCGGGCCATCCTTGATCAATGTATCGAGCGAACGCGCGGCCATCGGCGCGGAGCGTTCGAGATAGCGCGGGGGCTGGACGCCGAGCAGATCGGCGCGGGTGACTTCCTCGCACTGGCAGACAATGGTGTCGGGCGCGGAGAGCTTGCCCAGTTCGCGAGCCCATTCCATGCGGTATTCAACATGGTCGAAGCCGGTATCGGCAAGGCCGGCGCAATCGCCGACGCAAGTCACACCCGCGTTGTCGCCCGGGATATAGCCGCCGCGCGCGCCATCAAGCACGCGCTTGCCGCCCATCGCGTCGATCAGTTCGATCGATGGGACGAGGCCGATGGCGAGGACCACGGTATCCACCGCGATCTCGGCGCCGGAGCGCAGGCGGACGCGTTCGACGCCGTCGATGCCGCCGATGGCTTCGGCGGGTGCGTCTTCGAGATAGAAGGGGATCTGCGCGGCGCGAACCGCTTCGGCGAGCGCGGCATCACCTTGCGGTGCCGCGCGCACTTCGACGAGACCAGCGACTTCGACGCCCTTGTCACACGCCAGGAGCGCGGTGCTAAGCGCAAGATCATGGCTGCCAACAATCAGAACCCGCTTGCCGGCAAAAGCTTCGTAATGCGCCAGCAGACGCTCGAGCGCGGCCGCGCCCATGACGCCGGGCTGGTTCCAGCCGGGGAAGCCGATGGCCAGGTCGCGCGCGCCGGTCGCGAGCACCAATTCGCCATAGCCGACGATCCAGCCGCGATCCTTGTCCGCCAGCGCCACGACGTTCTCGGGGAGCCCGGTGATGCCGGGGCCATTGCGGTAGACACCCCAGGCGCTGGTGCCGAGAAGCACCTCGACGCCCGCTTCAATCGCGGCCTCGAGCATCGGCTCGCTCATGAACACGGTTTCGAGCATCCGCTCGGCATTCTGCGTCGCGGCAGTCATGCGGCCGCCGAACAGCAGCGGCACGTCATTGCCCATGGCAGCGCCGGGAACCGGGTTTTCGTCGACGAGGAGGACCGATTTGCCCTCCCCTGCCCCGGCGATGGCGGCGGCGAGCCCGGCAGGGCCAGCGCCGACGACTACCATATCGTAGCGCGCCTCGGGGGCGGGAAGCTTGGTGCCGATCGCGTGGGGATCGGTTCCGTTATTGGAATGCATGGTTCAGACTGCCTCGAGCGCCTGGGAGAGATCCGCGATGATATCGTCGGCATGTTCGAGCCCGACGGACAGGCGCATGGTCCCGTCGGTAATACCGCCGGCAAGGCGCCCCTCGCGCGGGACGGCGTAGTGCGTGGTGGTGGCTGAATGACAGATCAGCGTTTCCGATCCGCCAAGGCTGACCGCGAGCTTCAACAGCTTCAGGGCATCGAGCATGCGGAACGATTCCGCCTCGCCGCCATGAAGGTGGAACGAGAAGGTTGAGCCGGCACCCTTGCACTGGCGGTCAAAGACCGCGCGCTGGGGCGTGCCTTCGGCAAGGAAGCCAAGGTAAGTCACCCCGGCAACCTTGGGATGATCGCGCAGGAATTCGGCCACGAGCCTCGCGTTCGACATGGCGCGCTCGATCCGAACCGACGCGGATTCCAAGCTGCGCACGACAAGCCATGCCGTGAAGGGATCGAGGTGATTGCCCCAGGTGGTGCGCAAGGTGCGCAGCTGGTGGATCAGCTCAAGCTTCCCTGTCACCCCGCCCGCCAACAGATCGCTGTGGCCGGCACAGTATTTGGTGAGCGAAGTCATGCACAGGTCGACGCCGTGCCCGATCGGGCGCTGGACGAAGGGTCCGAGCAGCGTGTTGTCGACCACGACCAGCGGACGGCGCCCCGTCTCACGGCCGATCTCGTCCGCCACCGCGACCATCAGATCGAGATCGACGATGGCAGCCGTCGGGTTAGCAGGCGTCTCAGCTACAATCAGCGCGAGCGGCCCCTTGGCAAGTGCGGCGCGGGCGGCGGCGCGCACGTGGTCGGGATCGCAGCCATCGGTGTACGTTTCGACATGGGTGCCAAAGCCCGGCATGACCGAGCCATAGAGCATGTCCACCCCGCCGTAGATCGGGCGGCCATGGAGCACGCTGTCCCCCGGCTTCACGAAGGTCAGCGCGATCGAGGAATGCGCGGCCATGCCCGAGGAGAACGCCGCGGCAGCCTCGGCGCCGTCGATGGCAGCGAGGCGCGTTTCCAGAATGTCGAGCCCGGGATGGCCAAGGCGCGAATAGATATGCCCCTCGCCCTTCTTCCCCGCCAGCGGCCCTGTGCCGTCAAAGAACGCCTCGTGGACGTCCTTCGCGTGCTGGGCCGTGGGATAGATGAAGGTCGAGGTCAGATAGACAGGCGGCTTGACCGCGCCGAGCGCCTCCGCCGGGTCGTAACCGAAAGAGACAGCTAGCGTTTCAGGGCGGTACCCCTTGGGAGAATCAGCGGCCATGCGTCTCGACATACTTGGCCGCGGTGTCGCAATACCAGTCGGTAAAGCGCAGCGCGAGCATCTCGGCCTCCTGCGAATAGGGACCGGGGACGTAGCCGGGGCTGTTCACGCCAAGCTGGTTGTTCTCCGCCAGCTCCTTGTCCTGCAGGTTGGTGCGCGTCCACAGGTCGGCGAGTTCGTCGACCGAGTAATCGACGCCCTCGACCGCATCCTTGTGCACCAGCCACTTGCCGGTAACCGCCGTCTCGAACGGCCCCACCGGCATCGCGCTGAACATGAAGGTGTGGTCGGCAGTCGCGTGGAGGAAGCTGTGCGGGTCGATCGCGAGGCGCATCGAACCGATATCGCCGCCGTTGCGATCGCACATCAGCTTCTTGACGAGGTGCTTGCCGTCCATCGACAGCGAGACCACCTCGGGATTGAGCAGGAAGCGCGCCAGCTGCCACCACTCACCTTCGATCGCCTCAGTCGCGAGGCCGACGGCCGCCATCTGTTCATGGAAAGTCTGTACGCGCAGATCGCCATCCACGTCGAAGTGCTTCTTCATCCCGACCGGGAAGGTCTTTGCCAGTTCGGGATGGCCGGTGGCGCAGTGATAGCACTCGCGCCCGTTTTCCATGACGAGCTTCCAGTTGGCGTATTCGGTGATCGTGCTTTCGAACGCGAGCTTGGCGTTCGTCAGATCGTGGGGCCCGAGGTATTCCTGCAGCTTGATCGCAAACTCGTTGAACGGCGGCGGGTTGTCGTCAAAGCAGATGAACAGGCAGCCCGCCACGCGCTCGAGCTGGATCGGACGCAGGCTGTGCGCGGCCTTGTCGAACCCTTCTTCCATGCGCATCGCCGAAAGCAGCGAGCCGTCGAGCTCATAGGTCCAGCGGTGGTAGGGGCACACGATCTTGGGCGCCGAACCGCTGCCCGCCGCGCAGAGCAGGGAGCCGCGGTGGCGGCAGGAATTGTGAAAGGCGCGGATCTCGCCGTCGCGGCCCTTCACGATGAGCACCGGCCACTTGCCGACCATCTGCGAAATGTAGCTGCCCGCCTTGGGCAGCTCGCACTCGAAGCCGGCCATGAGCCAGCTCGTGCCGTAGACCGCGCTCATGTCGAAGTCGAAGACCTCGGCATCGTTATAGAGCGCCTGGGGGAGACAGTGCCCCGCCGGCCGTTGGGCCAGAAGCGAGCCGATCCGGCTGATGTCGATCATGCGTGGGTTTCCATTCGGGATCAGTCCCGATTTCGCGAGGAACGGATGCTCTCTCGGGTGGACCATGTCGGCAGATGCAGCCAATCGGATTTCCTTATGCCGCCATGGAAAATTGACAAAAAGGCATGGCCCGGCCCTGCCTTTGACGCGGCGCGGCAAACTGCGGCTGGCCGGCGTTACCGCTTCAGTAGGACAAATCTCATTAAAATCAGATTCTTACATTTCGAGGCACGGCGCAGCGCGGCGAGGAGGACCGAAAAGCCACACTCGATAGGGACCTTGCTGCGACGCAAACTGGGGGTGGATTTCGATTCGGCTTTGACCTAGGCTTTTCGAAACGCGGGAAAGCGTGGGTGAAAACGGGGAGTAAATTCAGGGAATTGCCAGCGTGCGGGAGATCGGTGCCGAACAGACCGATCCGGTGTTAAGCGGCATCTTGATGCCCTTGTCCCATTCCTTGCGCGGCCCAGCCCTGATGGTCAGCCTCATTTTCGTTCACATTGCCGTGCTTTGACGAATTCCGGCTTCGTGCCGGGCAAGGGATGGAAAACATGGGGGTTACAATGAAATCACGGTTTATGTTGTCGTGCGCCGCCGCGGCCGTGGCATTCGGCTCGGGCGGTCTGGCACAGGCCCAGAGCACTGCTCCGCAGGCTGATGCGGCCCCTGTTCGGTCGGACGAGATCATCGTGACCGCGCAGCGCCGCGATCAGTCGATCCAGGACGTTCCTTTCACGCTTCAGGCGTTCAGCACCGACACGCTGAGCAAGCTCAACATCACCACCTTCAGCGACCTGTTGAAGTACACTCCCAACGTGACCTTCGCGAACAACGGCCCCGGCAACGGTGGCGTTTTCCTGCGCGGCCTGTCGGGCGGCTTCGCCGGTCAGCAGTCTTCGGCGACGATCGGTGGCTTCCCCAACGTGGCGATCTACCTCGATGACCAGTCGATGCAGTTCCCTGCGCGCAATGCAGACGTTTATGTCGCCGACATCGAGCGCGTCGAAGTGCTCGAAGGCCCACAGGGTACACTGTTCGGCGGCGGCGCTCAGGCTGGTGTGGTTCGCTACATCACGAACAAGCCCAAGCTCGGTAAGTTCGAGGCCCGGATCGAGGGCAGCTTCGGCGGAACCGCCGGCGGCGGCGCAAACGGCGCGTTCAATGCGATGGTCAACGTGCCGATTGTGGATGACAAGCTCGCCGTCCGCGCGGTGGTCTACACCGATCATCACGGCGGCTACATCGACAACAAGTTCTCGACCTTCACCCGCGAGCCGACCGACCTTGGTTCGTACTATCTGGCGTATAACGGCAACGGCAACAAACTGACGCCGGACCAGCAGGTTAATCAGGGCAAGTACAACAATAACGCTCTGGTCGAAGACAATTTCAACCCTGTCGACTACACCGGCGGCCGTGTCTCGATCGGCTGGCAGATCGCGCCCGATTGGGACCTGCTGGTTGCGGAATCGTACCAGAAGCTCGAATCCAAGGGCACCTTCGCGACCCAGACCTACACCTATGACTATGCCCCGCTTACGGGCCTGTCGTCGACGCTGTTTGCGCCGCAGTACACCAAGGACAGCTACACAAACACTGCGTGGACCATCAATGGCAAGATCGGCGATTTCAAACTGATCTACACCGGCGCCTATCTGAAGCGCCACATCTCGCAGCAGGGTGACTACACCAACTATGCTCGCGCGACGTACGGCATCTTCTATCAGTGCACCGGCGGTGCCAACTACTACTTCGGCACTTATGGCGGCGCGCCTTACTGCCACGAGCCGACCAGCTATTGGACGGACAAGGTGCGCAACACGCACGAGAGCCACGAATTCCGCATCAGCACGCCCGATAGCGGCCGTATCCGCGCCATCGCGGGTGCGTACTACGAATCCTTCAAGATTCAGGACAACCAGGATTGGGACTACAAGACCATTCCGTCGTGCGATCCTTCGCTGACGTCAGCGGCCATCAAGGCTGCTGGTACGGTGTGCCTTGGTCTTGTTGCCCCGAACCCCGCGGCCACGCTCAACGTTCCCGGCCCGCGTGGTCCGGCTGTTGCCTTCGGTGAAGATACCCAGCGCGGCTATAAGCAGTATGCCCAGTTCGTTTCGGTCGATTTCGACATCTTGCCGAACCTGACCATCACGGCCGGCACACGCCACTACTATTACAAGGAATTCGAGGTCGGCTCGGTCTATTCCTCGTTCAACGCCGGTTGCTATCAGGTTCCGGTGTGCGTGACCGGCTCGAACCTTGATGCCCTCGGTCTCAAGTCCAGCTATAACGGCTTCAAGAGCAAGGGCACGATCACGTGGAAGCCCCAGCAAGGAACGATGGTTTACGCAACGTTCAGCCAGGGCTTCCGTCCGGGCGCCTTCAACCGTGGCCCTTCGGCTCGCGTGAAGGACCCGATCGCACCGCACGCTCCCCAGCTGCTGGTGTCTGCGGCTTATGCCCCGGACAATCTGACAAACTGGGAAGTGGGTCTTAAGACCGATCTTTTTGACCGGAAGGTCACCTTCAACCTGTCCGCCTACCTCATGGACTGGAAGAACGTGCAGGTCGGCTTCTTCAACCCGGCTGCCGGCTTCGGCAACACCGCGTTCGGGACCAATGGCCCGAACTATCGCATCAAGGGTGTTGAAGCACAGTTTGTGGCGCGTCTCATGGACGGGCTTACGATTCAGGGTTCGGCTACCTACAACGACTCGAAGCAGTCCAATGCGCCTTGCTTCATCGCGAACAACCCCGGCGTGTCGAGCTTCGGCAAGTGCATCACCGAGGTGTTTTCGGGTGGCGTGATCAAGCCGGTTCAGAGCCCGTTTGGTACCGTCGGCAGCATCACGCCGTTCAGCCCGCATTTCCAGGGCAACATCCGTGGTCGGTACGAGTGGACCGGCAAGGGCGGCATGGAATGGTTTGTGGCCGGCGGCGTGAACTACACGAGCTCGCAGTTCAACCAGCCTGCAACCTACCCGTCGGGCGATGTTCCGGGTAACGGCAACGTAGTGGGCCCCAACGGTATCATCGTTCCCGCGACCACCGTGCTGCGCTACAAGATGCCGGGCTACGCGCTCACCGATGCACAGATCGGCTTCACGCGCGAAAACTGGACGGTGACGATCTTCGGTGACAACCTGTTCAACAGCCACGCATCGACGTTCACCAACTCGTCGCAGTACATCAAGACGTCGACGATCGTCCGTCCGCTGACTTACGGCATCAAGGTTTCGACCAAGCTGTAATCAGATGCGAATGAATGGAAGGGGTGGCGTGGCAAACGCCACCCCTTGCTTTCCGGTGGCCCGGAGCCTTTGATGGGCGAGTGTGATGGGCAAGCGGCGAAAGCCGGCAGGAAAGTGCGTTAATGGCCACGCAAATTGAACTGAATCCCACTTTCCAGTCACACCGCGCGCCGACTGCGGCTCTGCCGGAGGCTGAACTCAAAGCCCTGCACCTGCTTCAGGCCAAAGGCGACTATGCGGCTGCAGCGGCAGGTGCGCGCAAATCGCTCCCGGCCGATCCCGCCAACCGTGATCTTCTGCTGATCGAAGCGCATTCGCTGCGAATGATGCAGCATGTAGATGCCGCGCTTGAAGCGCTTGAACGCTTTGCCCGCCACCATCCCAGATTCAGCCAGCTCTACCTGGAGCGGGGGCTGTGCCACGTCGCCCGGCGCGATGCCCGCGCCGCCATCCTCGATCTGCGTACCGCCGTTACGGCGAACCCTGCGCTCGCGATGGGCTGGCGCATGCTCGACGGGCTCTATCGCATGACCGGGGATCAGCGCAGCGCTGACCTTGCCGGGCGCCATGTCGCCCACCTTGCGAGCCTGCCACCCCCGATCGTTCACGCCAAGGTTCTCTATGGCGACGGCGAGATCGATGCCGCCGAAATGCTGATCCGCCGCTTCCTGATGGAAGCCGGTGATCATCCCGAAGCGATGCGCTTGCTCGCCCAGATTGGGCATTTGCGCAACGTGCTCGACGATGCCGAGGCGCTCTACGAGGGCGTTCTCGCGATGGTGCCCGACCACCACGAGGCGCGGCATGAATATGTGCAGGTGCTGATCGCGCGGCACAAGTTCCCCCGGGCACGCGAGGCGCTCGAGCCGCTGCTGAAGCTCGATCCCAAAAGCCACGCGCATCGCATCCAGGCCGCGACGATCCGCGTCGGGCTCGGCGATTTTGCAGGCGTCATTCCCGACTACCGCACGATGATCGCGGAAATCCAGGGCGACAGCTTGGAGGCGCGGGTCCGGCGGGCGGACCTCAACCTCTGGCTCGGCCACGCGCTCAAGACCGAAGCGCGGACCGAGGAGGCCATCGACGCCTATATGGCCGCGACCACCGACCGCCCCGATTTCGGCGATGCGTGGTGGAGCCTCGCCAACCTCAAGACTTATCGCTTTTCGGACGATTCCATCGCGATCCTGCAAGAGCAGCTGGCAAGCGAGGCAACCGCCGAGGTCGACCGCATTCACCTTGCCTTCGCGCTCGGAAAGGGCCTGGAAGACAAAGGCGACTACGAGGCCTCCTGGGCTGCCTATGCGCAGGGCAATGCCATGCACCGCGCCAGCAACGGCTATATCCCCACCGTTTTCGAGACCAACACGCGCGAGCAGAAGCGGATCTGCACCCCCTCATTCTTTGCCGAACGCGCAGGCTGGGGGATCGAGGACGGCTCGCCCATCTTCGTTGTCGGCCTCCCGCGTTCGGGCTCGACCCTGATCGAGCAGATCCTCGCCTCGCACAGCCTGGTCGAGGGCACGCAGGAACTGCCCGACATCCAGCGCATCGTGCACGAGTTGCAGGGGCGTGAACTCGATTTCGACAAGCCGCTCTACCCCGCATCGCTGGAAGCGCTTGATGCGGACGCCGTCCATCGTTTCGGTGAGCAATACATTGCCGATACCATGCCCAACCGCGTGCTGGGCCGGCCTTACTTCATCGACAAGATGCCGAACAATTTCCGGCATGTCGGGCTCATGCACCTCATCCTGCGGAACGCGAAGATCATCGACGCGCGGCGCGAGCCGATGGCCTGCTGCTTCAGCAACCTCAAGCAGCTCTTCGCGCAAGGGCAGGAATTCAGCTACGGCATCGAGGATATCGCCCGCTATTACCGCACCTATGTCGAACTGATGGACCACTGGGATGCGGTGCTGCCGGGCCGCGTGCTGCGCGTGCAGCACGAGGACGTGGTCGATGACCTCGAAGGCAGCGTGCGGCGCATTCTCGAGTATTGCGGCCTGCCCTTCGAGAGTGCCTGCGTCGAGTTCCACAAGACCAAGCGCAGCGTGCGCACGCCGAGTTCGGAGCAGGTCCGCCAGCCAATCTTCCGCGACGGGCTGGAGCAGTGGAAGAATTTCGAACCCTGGCTCGAGCCCTTGCGCGCGGCGCTGGGGCCGGAGCTGGCTCCGAGAACCGAAGCACGATAAAACAACCTAACGAGAACCGGGACAGGAACAGACAATGGCAGCAATAGGTGCGACCACAGCCCCCGCAGGCGAGGAAAATGCTTCCGTAGCCCTGCGCTGGTACGTGCTGTTCGTTATGATGCTGGCCTATACGATCAACATCGCGGACCGCTACGTGATGTCGACCGTGCTCGAGCAGATCCGGCTCGACCTGCACCTGAGCGACGGCGGTGTCGCCTTCCTGACCGGTGTTTCGCTCGCGCTGTTCTACGTCAGCATGGGCATTCCGCTCTCTTGGATTGCGGACCGCTACAACCGGCGCAACTTGCTCGCCATCTCGATCACGCTGTGGTCGGTAATGACGACGATGTGCGGGCTTTCGCGTGGCTATATGCAGCTTCTGCTCGCGCGCATGGGTGTGGGCATCGGCGAGGCCGGCGGCACGCCTTCATGCAACTCGATTATCTGCGACTACTTTCCCGCCGCGCGGCGCCCGATGGCCCTTACCATCTTCTGCCTCGGCGCGCCTATCGGCGCCTGGATCGGTGCGGACATGGCGGGCGCGGTCGCTCATGCCTATGGCTGGCGGGCCGCGTTCCTCGTGCTGGGAATTCCGGGCGTTCTGCTCGCCCTCCTGATCATGGCGACGATCCGCGAGCCCAAGCGCGGCTGCCTTGACGCGGTGCAGACAGAAGACAACCCGACGCTCATGGAAACCATGCGCTTCTGCCTGAAGCAGCGCTCGGCCGTGCACGTGATGATGGGCAGCGGCGTCGCCGCGCTCTGGGGTTGGGGCCTCATGTGGTTCATCCCCACGTTCCTGCAGCGCACATACCAGATCGACGTAGGTGCGGCCGGCGCAATCGTCGGACCGATCCACCTTGTCATGGGTATCGGCGCCTCGCTGCTGACAGCATGGATCCTTGGCCGTCCCTCATACACCGATCCGCGCAAGATCGTGTACTTGCTGGGCGGCGTGACGGCGGTGGCTACGGTGCCTGGGATCATCGCGATCTATACGCACAACCTCACGCTCGCCACGGTCTCGCTGTGGCTGTTCATCCCGGGCATCTATTTCTACATCGGCCCCGCCTTCGCGCTTGGCCAGAACCTCGCTCCGCCGAAGATGCGCGCGATGTTCAGCGCCATCGCACTGCTCGTGGCGAATGTGTTCAATCTCATCGTCGCGCCGCAGGGCGTCGGCATGCTGAGCGACTACTTCGCCGGACCCGCCGGGCCTGATGCTGCATCACTCCGTTCCGCACTGCTGATCCTTGCCCCCACGGGCTTCTGGGCAGCGCTCCACTATTTCCTGGCGGCCAGAACGATCGTCGAAGACCAGAAGCGAGCCATCGGTTATGTCTGAACTTTCAAGCACTTTGCCCCCCCTCCCCTCCTACATCAACGGCGCCTGGAGCCTTCCCGCCACCTCGATTGCGGTGTTCGAGGCGATCAATCCGGCCACCGAAGAACCCTGCGCGCGCGTGGCGCTTTGCGGACCGGACGATGTTGATCGCGCGATGCATGCTGCGCGCGCGGCATTCGACGGGTATTCGGCGCTTCCGCTAGAGGAACGCCTCGCTCTCGTCGAAAAGCTCATCGCGGTGTTCGAGGCCCGCTACGACGAGATGGTCACGGCGATCAGCACCGAAATGGGCGCGCCTTACGATTTGTCCTACAATGCGCAGGCCGAATGCGGCCCCGGGCACCTCAAGGAAACCGTGAAGGCGGCGCGCGAGATGGTGTGGGAACGGCCCTTGGGCGGTCGCGGACGGCTGGTGCATGAGGCCGTGGGCGTCTGCGCGCTGATCACGCCGTGGAACTGGCCGATCAACCAGCTTGCCGCCAAGATCGGCCCGGCCCTGGTCGCAGGCTGCACGATGGTGCTGAAGCCGAGCGAGATCGCCCCGCTTTCCGCGCAGCTCTTCGCCGAATTCATCCACGAAGCGGGCTTCCCGGCGGGCGTGTTCAACATGGTTCACGGCACCGGGCCCGGCATTGGCGATGCGCTGACCAGCCACCCCGAGGCCGACATGGTCTCGTTCACCGGCTCGACGCGCGCAGGGATCCAGGTGGCGAAGTCCGCCGCCGAGACGGTCAAGCGCGTCAGCCAGGAGCTGGGCGGCAAATCGGCCAATGTGGTCTTTGCCGATGCGGGGCTGGAAGCAGCGGTAACCCGCGGGGTGCGGCATTGCTTCGGCAATTCGGGCCAATCGTGCAATGCGCCCACGCGCATGCTGGTGGAAGCCTCGGCCTATGACGAGGCTGTCGCGATCGCGAAAAAGGTGGCCGAAAGCGTCAAGCTCGGCGATCCGATGGAGAAGGGTCCGCATATCGGCCCGGTCGTCAGCAAGGTGCATTACGACAAGATCCAGCGTCTGATCGAGGCTGGCATTGCCGAAGGCGCACAGCTGGTGACAGGCGGCCCGGGCCGCGCCGACGGGTTCGAGCGCGGCTACTATGTCAAGCCGACCGTTTTTGCCGGCGTGAACAACCAGATGACGATCGCGCGCGAGGAGATCTTCGGGCCGGTGCTCGCCATGATCCCGTTCAAGGACGAGGCCGAGGCGATCGAAATCGCCAACGACACGCCATACGGCCTTGCCGGCTACGTCCAGAGCGGCGACCAGGAGCGCGCGCGGCGCGTGGCGCGGCGGATCCGTGCGGGCAGCGTCTATGTGAACGGTGCGGGGCAGGACTATTGCTCGCCCTTCGGCGGCTACAAGCAATCGGGCAACGGGCGCGAGTGGGGCGAATTTGGCCTCCACGATTTCCTTGAAATCAAGGTGATCAACGGCTTCGAGGCGGCATGAAGCTCGCCGATATCGAGACCTTCGTCGTCGGCAATCCGCCGCCGCATTTCGGCGGGCGGTATTTCGTGTTCGTGAAGCTGACGACGGCCTGCGGGATCAGCGGGATCGGCGAGGCCTACTGCGTGCCCTTCTCGCCGCAACTCGTGGCGAAAATGATCGAGGACGTCTTCGCGCGCTATGCGGCTGGGCGTGATCCGCATGACATCGAGAACCTGTGGCGGCGCGTCTATTCGAGCGGGTTTACCCAGCACTCCGATCTTTCGCTGATGGGCGTGCTGAGCGCGCTGGAAATGGCGTGCTGGGATATCATCGGCAAGGCGGCAGGACAGCCGGTTTACAAACTGCTCGGCGGGCAGGTTCACGAGCGGCTTCGCGCCTACACCTATATCTACCCGCGTCCGGGGGATCAGACCGACGTCTATCATGATCCGGACCTCGCGGCAGAGCGCTCGGCGGAATACCTCGCCATGGGGTTCACGGCGCTGAAGTTCGATCCCGCCGGGCCTTACTCGGCGTTCGATGGGCGGCAGTTGTCGCTGGAGGCGCTGGACCTCAGCGAGCGCTTTGCCAACACTTTGCGCGAGGCGGTGGGGAGCAAGGCGGACTTGCTGTTCGGCACGCATGGCCAGATGACCGCGGCGGGCGCGATCCGGCTGGCGAAGCGGCTTGAGGCGGCCGATCCGCTGTGGCTGGAAGAGCCGGTGCCGCCCGATGCGCCGGAGGAAATGGCCAAGGTCGCGCGCGCGACGAGCATTCCCATCGCGACCGGCGAGCGGCTGTCTACCAAGTACGATTTCGCCCGCCTGCTCGACGCTGGCGGCGCGGCAATTCTCCAGATGAACCTTGGGCGCGTCGGCGGGCTGCTGGAAGCCAAGAAGATTGCCGGCATGGCGGAAGTGCGTCACGCGCAGATCGCGCCGCATCTTTATTGCGGCCCGGTGGTCGGCGCGGCCAACATCCAGCTCGCCACCGCGACGCCCAACTTCCTGATCCTTGAAAGCATCGAGGCTTGGGGCGGATTCCATACCGAAATCCTCAAGACCCCGATCCGCTTCGAGGAGGGCCACGTGATCCCGCCGACCGAGCCTGGACTTGGCGTCGAACTGAACGAGGACGTGGCCCGCGCGCATCCCTACACCGGGGACATGCTGCACCTGGAAATGACGCAGCACCCGGTGTTCTGATGACCGAGACCTACGACTATATCGTGGTGGGCGCCGGCACCGCCGGCTGCGTGCTGGCCAACCGGCTGACCGAGGACGGCAAGTCGACGGTGCTGTTGCTGGAGGCGGGCGGCAGCGATCTCTCGATCTGGATCCAGATGCCGATCGGCTATGGCCGCACCTTTTTCGACAAGCGCATCAACTGGATGTACGATACCGAGCCCGTCGAGGGGCTTGCCGGGCGCAGCAGCTACTGGCCGCGCGGCAAGGTGATCGGCGGCTCGGGCTCGATCAATGCGATGGTCTATGTGCGCGGGCAGCCGCGCGATTTCGACGACTGGCGTGCGGCGGGCAATCCCGGCTGGGGCTGGGACGATGTGCTGCCATTCTTCACCAAGTCCGAGGATTTCGACCGCTTCAGCGCGCACCACGGGCGCGGCGGGCCGCAGCATGTGACGGAGATTACGCCGCACGTGCATCCGGTGTGCCACAGCTTCATCGAGACGGCCGAAGGCCTTGGCTTTCCGGTGACGAGCGATTTCAACGGCAGCCATCCGGAAGGGGTTGGCTTCTACCAGATCAACACACGTGGCGGCTGGCGCGCCTCGACCGCAAATGCGTTTCTGCATCCGGCGCTGAAGCGCAAGAACCTTATGCTGCGCACAAAATCGCAGGCGACGCGCGTGCTATTCGAAGGCGCGCGGGCCGTCGGGATCGAATACCGGCGCGGCGGTAAGCTGCATCAGGTGAAGGCGCGGCGTGAGGTAATCCTTTCGGGCGGGGCGATCAATTCGCCGCAGTTGCTGATGCTTTCAGGGATCGGCGACGGTGCAGCACTGGCGCAGCATGGCATTGCCGTGCAAAGCCACCTGCCCGCTGTGGGCCGCAATCTGCAGGACCATCTGGCGGTTTCCTATTTCTACAAGGTGCGCACCGCGACCTTGAACGACGAGCTTCACCCGCTGCTTGGCAAGGCGCAGGCCGCGCTGCGCTTCGCCTTCGACCGGCGCGGGCCACTTTCGCTGAGCGTCAACCAGAGCGGCGGCTTTGTGCGCAGCGATCCCGAGGCGCCGCAGGTCGATCTGCAGCTCTATTTCAGCCCGGTGAGCTATACCAAGACGCCGCTCGCCGCGCGCAAGCTGCTCAATCCCGATCCGTTCTCGGCCTTCCTGCTCTCGTTCAATCCGTGCCGCCCGACGAGCAGGGGGCATCTCGAACTGCGCTCATCCGATCCGCTGGCCTATCCGGTGATCCAGCCCAATTACCTTTCGACCGACACAGACATTGCCGAAGTGCTCGCAGGCAACCGCTTGCTGCGCCAGATCGCGGCGAGCCGGCCGCTGTCCGACATGATCACCGAGGAACTGATCCCGGGCCCGGCAGTGGCAAGCGAGGAAGACCAGCTCGCCGATTTCCGCGCGCGGGCGGATACGGTCTATCACCCTACCGGCACCTGCGCGATGGGACCTGATGCGGCGACCTCGGTGGTCGATGCGCAGCTGCGCGTGCATGGCACCGAAGGCCTGCGGGTGATCGACGCCTCGATCTTCCCCAACATCACCAGCGGCAACACCAATGCGCCGACGGTGATGGTGGCGGAAAAGGGCGCGGCGATGGTGCGTGCTGGGTAATCTGGAACTTGCACCACCACCCTGATATTGACGCTTTGACCGGCTCTCGGCGCGGGGACAGCTTTTGCGGTTGAAAGTTTGCCTCTCATTTTTTGCTGCTGCGCTGGCCACCCAATCCGCAATGGGGACAGAGGCTGCCTCTCCTTGGGGGCCGCCTATTGCGGAATATGGCGGCGCATTGCCCAAGAGCGGACCCTGGATCGGGCTGGAAGATTATCCTGAAAGCCCGACACGCCGGACCGATGAAGGACGGGTCGTCTTGTCCTTTTCCATCACGGCCCATGGTCGTTTGACCGAATGCCGGGTCACCAAGTCCAGCGGCTCCGCTTGGCTCGATGGCGTACCGTGTCTTCTGCTCGAAAGACGTGCCCGCTTTTTGCCGGCGCGGGACAGGAATGGCAACGCCATCGCCACGGTGGGCAAGATGAGCGTTGATTTCGTCGTTCCGAGGTGATGGCGCCGCTACGGTTCGCAGCGCCACCTATGCATCACCGGCGCGGCACCACTTCGTATCCGGCCTCCTCCGGCTCATCATCGACCATCTGCTCGGGGAAGCCCGTGCCCAGCACCTTGATGCCGACGGGCTCTTCATAGCGGCGGATGATGTTGGGCGAGTGTTCGCGCGGGCCGAAAGAAGCCTCGCCTTCCTTGAACAGGCGCACGATCAGCGGGGACATTTCAACCGGCACGCCGGTTTCCTTGGCGATCTTGTCGAACAGGCCGACGTCCTTGGAGACAAGGTCCATCGTGAAGTTGATATCGCGGCTGCCGTTGAGGATCACCTGCGACTCCGTCTCGTGAACGAAGCTGTTGCCCGAGGAAATGCGGATCGCCTCATAGGTCGTGTTCATGTCGAGCCCGACGGCCTTGCACACCGTCAGCGCCTCGGCGAGCGCGACGAGGTGGGCGGTGCAGAGGAAATTGGTCATGACCTTGAGCTGCGAGGCGGTACCCCAATCGCCGGTGTGGAGCACGCGGCGGCCAAGCGTGGTGAGCACAGGCAGTACGCGCTCGAACCCGGCGCGCGGGCCGGCGGCGAAGATCGAGATATTGCCGGTGTCGGCACGGTGGCAACCGCCCGAGACGGGGCATTCCATGAAAAGGCCGCCCCTCGCTTCGACAAGCGGACCGAGGCGCAGGACTTCGGCGTAGTCGGTCGTGCTCATTTCCATCCAGACCTGGCCGGGGCGCATGACGGCAAGGAAGCCGTCGTCGCCTTCCGCCACGGCCGCACTGGCGGCAGGAGACGGCAGGCAGGTGATGATCACATCGACCGCTTCGCCCAATTCGCGCGGGCTCGCCGCTTCCTTGGCGCCGCGCGCGACATATTCGGCGACGAGCTCGGGATTGAGATCGCGCACTGTGACGTCGTGGCCGTTGCGGATGAGGCTGCCCGCGAGCTTGCCGCCGACATTGCCGAGGCCGATGAAACCGATCTTCATGGGGAATTACGCTCCGGGTATGAGCACGATCTTGCCGATGTGCTGCTTGGTAAGGAAGGCGCGCTGCGCCGCTACGATTTCGGAAAGCGGATATGTCGCCGCGACAACGGGGCGGATCTCGCCGCGCTCGATATAGCCGACGAGATTGGGGAAGACCTCCGACTCAAGGATCGTGCAGCCGTAGAGCGTCAGATCCTTGAGGTAGAGCGTGCGCAAGTCGAGCTCGGCAATCGGCCCAGAAATCGCGCCCGCGACGCCGTAGCGTCCGCCCCGTTTCAGGGCATCGAGCAGGGCGGGGAACCCTGCCCCGCCCGCGACATCGATCACGACATCGAAGGTTTCAGGCTCGAAATGTGCGTCGCGCGCTTCGACACGGGCAGCACCCAGCGCACGCACGCCGTCGGCCTTTTCCGGGCTGGCAAGCGCGGTGACTTCCGCGCCGCGCCGCTTCGCCAGTTGCACCGCAGCCGAGCCGACTCCGCCTGATGCGCCGGTGATCAGCACGCGCTCACCGGCGGCGAGCGCGGTGCGGGTCAGCATGTTTTCCGCCGCCGAATAGGCGCAGGGAAACGAGGCAAGTTCGATATCGGTCAGCGCGGTATCGATGCGGTGCGCATGGGCTGAAGGCACGCGGGCAAACTGCGCGAAGGCCCCATCGACTTCCGATCCGAAATAGGTCGCCTCGAACCGGCTGGCGCCGCGAAACACCGGCTCGACCAGCACGCTCTGGCCGATGCGGGCCGGGTCCACCCCCTCACCCACCGCGACGATCCGACCTGCGGCATCGGCGCCCTGAATGCGCGGAAACTGCGGGACGGCCCCGGTCCAGCCCGAATCCTCGGTCTTTGCCTCGGCAAACCCGTCGCCCCCGCCCGCTTCGGTCGCGACCGTGACGGCCTTGGAATACCACGCGGTGCGGGTGTTGATATCGGTGTTGTTGACCCCGCATGCCCCGACGCGGATCAGCACTTCACCCGCGCGGGGCTCCGGCACCGGCACATCGGTGCGATAGGACAGGCATTCGAACCCGCCATTGCCGGTGAGCAGGACTGCGGACATCTCTGATGGAATCTCAGTCATTGCCCCACCCCAAACCTCCGTTCGTGTCGAGCGAAGTCGAGACACCACACGCCGCGCTTGGTGTCTCGACTTCGCTCGACACGAACGGGGAAGATTTTGTTGGCATTCAGATCAATCCAGCGCCGGAAGCTGGGATTTCAGCCAGTCAAAGTGCGCGTAGGACATGCCGCGATAATCGTCCCACCCGCGCGCGGTATTCTCCGCGACTTCGTCTGACAGCACGTTGAGCGGCTGGCCGCTGGCATAGGCGAGCAGCAAGGTCTGCGCGGCCTTTTCGAAGAAGTAGAGGTCCTCGAAGGCCTCGGCGACGGTCGGCCCGGTGCAGGTGATCCCGTGGTTGCCCATCAGAAGGGTCTTCTTGTCGCCCAACGCTGCGGCAAGGCGCAGGCCCTCCTCCGCCTCATCGGCAATCCCGCCAAAGCCCTGATCGATCGCGAGCCGGCCCCAGAACCGCGCGGTATTGTTGTCGATCGGCAGCATGCGCGGATCGGCCAGCGTCGCGAGCGCGGTGGCATGCGGCGGGTGGCAATGGATGATCACCCGCGCGGCGGGGCACTGGCGGTGCACAGTGCCATGGATCGTCCAGGCCGAGGCATCGGGCGCATCGGGGCGGTTCATCACGTCCGGATCGTCGGCATCGAGCAGCATCAGGTCCTCGGGCTTGATGCTCGCGAATTGCTGCCACTTGCGGTTGAGAAGGAACGTCTTGCCGTCCGCCGAAACCGCCGCACTGAAGTGATTGCCGACCGATTCCGACCAGCCCATCTGCGCGGTGATGCGGAACGCGGCGGCAAGATCCTCGCGCAGCGCGGCGACGCCGGCTTCATCAAGATCGCTCACTTGAAGCGCCCCTCGCTCGTCAGTGCGCGGTAGGTGCTGCGCATCTCGCCGCGATCGGCATAAGTCCCCCGCAGATAGCGCACGCCGCTGGTCGCCGAATAGGCCTCACGCCCGTGAACGATGCGGTGGTTGTCGAACACGATGCATTCGCCCGCATGGATGCGGAAACGCATGAGGTACTTGTCCGATTGCAGCATGCGGCCGAAGCGGCAGAACGCGGGGTAATACCGATCGAGCACGTCCTGCGGCAGATCGAACACATCGGCCATGTGCTGGCTGATGGTGACGCCGGAAACCTCGCCATGCGCATCAAGCTCGATCACCCGCTGGCGCGAGCGGACGTCATACGTGTCGTGCTCGCAGTAGAACGGCACTTCGGTCTCGGCGAGGAGCATGAAGTCCTCAGGGTAGAGTTCGCGGAAATCGTTGGCGACCGCCACTCCGTCGAGGAACAGGTTCGCCCCGTCCTCGACGCTGTTGGCCCGGCAGTGGAGAAACTGGACGCCGGGGGCCATGTCCTCGGCCGGGGTATCGGTATGAAGCTCCAGCGCCTTCGCGGTGTAGGCAAGATTCGTCGGCTCGATATGCGTCATCACATCGAAGTATTCGCCGAAGAACGTCGGGCGCACGTGGCCCATCAGCTTGACGAGTTCGGTGAGGCCCTCGTCGCTGTCCGGCATGTCCGTCACCAGCGCGACGCCCTCGACGATCAGCGCCTTGAGCCATTCGGCCACCTTGGCCTTGTCGGCCATGAGTTCGGCCTGCGGGAATCGGGCGACGTCGGGGTAATGATCGGCATACCAGGCGCGACGCGGCAAGTCCGAAGGATCGTGGCGGCGCTTGCCCTCGGCATAGCTCGCGAGCCATTCGAGCGGATAGCGGCTGGTGTGGTTCTCGCCGTCCCACGCGATCTCCAGCGCATCGCCGACCACTTCGGCGCGGCGCGGGCGCGGTGCGGTGTCGAGGTGGAAGATGTCGAACACCCGCTCGCGCGTCTGGCTGTCGAACGAGCTGGGGCAATTGTCGCGCAGCCAGTAGTTGTTGAAATAGGCGCAGGCGCCGCCGGGCAACACGAGTTCAAGGCCGGTGTCGGTCGGGGTGACCGGTGCGGCAGAGGACGTGGCGAGGGTCATGTATCTCTCCGCGAGGTCTTGATTGGCGGGGATATTAGCCCGGAATGGACCGCGCCAGCAGGCTATCATCAAGAATCATATGCAGTATCAGCGGCGGTAATGCGGGACTGCTCTCGTCAGGGCGCACCCAGCAGGTCTGCAGCCCACGGAAGCTGTTCGAGCACGGGCGGCAAGCTTTCATTGCGGATCGCCTCGCCGGCAAGCGCGGCGGTTTCCATGGCGAGATCGCCCAGCTCGCCCGCGCGGCTCACCACCTGGATGCGGCGCGCAAAGCGCGCCCGGGGCAGCGGTTCGATGCGCAGCTGCGGGATCAGCCAGGGCATCGCGGCCAGGCAGAGCAGCGAGGTGATGCTCCAGCCGATGCCGAGCGCGACAGCATTGAGCTGCTGCGGAACGATATCGACCTCGATCACGTTGGGCAAACGCAGACGCATGCGCGTAAGCTGGCTTTCGATGCGCTGGCCCATGCCGGTGTCGAGCGAATAGCGCACGAATGGCAGCCCTTCCGCCGCCTCGATCGGATCGGCCGCGCTGCGAAAACTCGTCGGGAACACCAGCACGAACGGATCGTCGAGCACGTCGTGGTGCACCACGCCTTCCTGCTTCTCGAGCACGCTGCTGCCGGTGATCAGCATGTCACAGCGCCGCGCGAGGAAGTCCTGCTGCTGGTTGAGCGAGATGCCCGAGCGAACGCGCCAGCGCGCCACACGAGGGCCGAGCCGGCCGAGCAGCGGCGCGGTGAGCAAAATTGCGAGCGATTCGGCCATGGCAACGGTGACCTTGTCGATCGGCTGGCCCGCCCCTTCGCGCACCTCGTCGACCATGGTGCGCGCAGTGGCGAGGAGGTTCGTGGCCCGCTCATAAAGCGCGCGGCCGGCGGGCGTGAGCCCAAGCGGACGCAGCGTTCGATCGAACAGCATCGCGCCGATGCCCTGTTCAAGCCGGGCTATGGTCTGCGAGACCGCCGACTGGGTGATGCGCAGCTGCTGCGCGCTCGCAGTCATGCCGCCGAGCTCGACCGTGAGGACGAAGACTTCGAGCGCATGGAAATCGAACTCGGCGGGGAGCAGCATCGGGCCTCACGATTAATTGTGATGAAGCCCTATATTATATCCAGTTATCCTGGGGCAAGAACGTTCCCGCAGCGACGCGGATTGACGTAGATCAATGCGAGGGGCAAACTGCCCTAATTCCAACGGAGAAGGCCCGATCGCTTCCGACCGACTCATCAATCGTCGCTGGCTGCCGCTGAATGCGCTGCGCGCGTTCGAGGCCGTGGGACGGCATATGAGCTTCACAGCCGGTGCCCAGGCGCTGACTGTGTCGCAAAGCGCGATGAGCCGCCACGTCAGTAGCCTTGAAGATCTGATCGGCCGCCCGCTGTTCGAACGCGGGCCGACCGGGCTGAAACTGACGCCCGCAGGCACGATCCTGCTCCCGGTCGTCAGCAAGTGTCTCGACCGGATGGAACAGACGATCAACACCATCCGCAACAAGGATCTCGAGAGCCGTCCGCTGAGACTGCACATCCCGCCCTCGCTGCTCTATCAGAACGCGCTGCCGCTGCTGGCCGAGTTCCACAAGGAGCATCCAGAGATCCGGATCGACGTGACGACCTCGAACGTGACGGGCGCGCCGCGCGACAATGTCGACATGGCGATCGTTTTCGACCGCCCCAACATCGACGATGCCGTTGCGGACCTTCTGTGGATGGTGCGCGTGGCACCGCTCTGCTCGCCCGAAACAGCGGCGGCGCATCAGGGCAAGAGCTTCGAGCAGTTCCTGCGCGACAACGAATTGCTGCACGTGAAGCTGGAGGGCGAGCCGCGCGGCCTCTTGTGGTCGAGCTACGCCGCCCAGCAGCGCCTCGCGATCGAGACCAACGACGGTCTCGCCTTCGACACGGCATTTTCGGCGGTACGCTATGCGACCGGCGCCTCGGGTGTTGTGCTTGCCGATATCGACATGTTCGCGCGCGAAATCGCCAGCGGGCAGCTTGTCATGCCTTACGACCGCGTGTCCGGCGACGGCTTCGGCTACTACCTCAAGACCCATGCCGAGGACCTCGGCGATCCGGCCATCTTCCTGCTGCGCGAATGGATCATCCGGCAGTTCTCCTACGGCATGGGCCGCGATACCCCGGCGCCTACCGAGATGGTCCCGGAGATGCGCGGCTGAGGTAGCCGTAAAGCCTGCAATGAATCCTGTCCTTAACCGCCTTCGCGTCAAGGCGCAGGGGGCAGGTGCCGCAGGATCAACCCGTCCTGATGGTCCTTGGTAAAGCCCTTCCACGTGGGATTGGCGCCGCCCTCGCTCACTGCGTCATAGGCCTTGTTATCGCTTTTCCACGCCGCACCGTCCGACTCCTCTGACGGGACCACGAGATAGTCGCCCTTGGCCGCCTCGCCCTTGAGCGTCATGTCGAGGAATGCGGTGATAAAGTGGAGCGCGACCGCGTTGACACGCGGCTTGCGCCACATGCGATCCTCGAACCAGTCGAAATCCCACAAAGTCCCGCGCATTTCGGCCGGTGCCGGATTGGTGCCGATGGCATGGCCTGCGCCTTTGAGCGCGAGCAGCCAGCGGTCCGAGCCCTTGGCATCGCGGAAGATCGTGGCCGGGCCGGGATCGTAACCGACAGTGCGGTCCGCCGTACCCGCGACAACGAGCAAAGGCGCCTTGATCCCGGCAAGCCCGCCCGCGCCCCAGGCCGCCCACGGCGCCCCCCCGGCCGGTGCGATGGCGACGACGGCCTTGATTGCGGGATCATGCAGCGCGGCGGCTTCGGGCCCGGGCCCGGTGTAGCGCTCGATCAGCACAGAGGGCAGGCGTTTGACCGCCACACTGCCTGGATCAAGCTGTGCCCCAGCCACCGTAAGCGCGCCGTAGCCGCCGAACGAATAGCCCGCGAGCGCGATGCGGGTCGGATCGCCGAGCGGCCCGAGCAGGCCGTCGCGCAGTCGCCGCAGCACGTAGGTGATGTCGAGCGGTCGGCGGATCAGCGTGGCGGGGGTTTTGGCCGTATCGGTGATCGCGGGATCGCGGTGGCGGATCGCAACGACGACATAGCCTTTGGTCGCCAGGTTCTCGCCCAGCCAAGAAAGCATGACCGGATCGTTGTTGTAGCCATGCGAGAGGAGCACGATGGGATAGCCCTGCCCCGCCGCCTTGGCCCCGGCCACAGCCAACGCTGGCACAGTGAAGTGCGCAGGCGGACGGGGCGGTTCGGAAACGAGGCTGGCGCGGTAGGTCGCACGCCGGTCGCTAGCGGCGGTGCGCGCGGGATACCAGATCACCAGCGGCAGGCTGCGGTCGGCACGAACAAGCTGGCCTTGCGCAAGGCTGCCAAGCGGATCGACTGCACCGCGATCGACTACCGTGCGCTCGATCACGCCGACGCCGTCGGGGCCGATCGCAGCAAGCGCCGGGGCGCCGACTTCGGGCACGCTGGGCGGCGGCGCAGCCTCGGCCGCGGAAACGGTCATCGAAGAAGCGGTGAGCATCGCGGCAAAAGCGGAGAGCGGCCTCAAGCGCGGAACTGCCGCAATGAGTCCGTGACGGGCTGCGCCGGGCCGCTGGAACGGTGGGTAAACGGGGTCTTCCGGTTCGTTGCCGGGTTTTGCCTTGCCTCTCGCATGACCCCTGTTACCGCATTTACCCGCCTTGCGGCTATCTTGTATTCGCATCGCCGCTTGCACTTGCTGCATTTGTTCGCCCC
Organism: Novosphingobium sp.; assembly: GCF_037133355.1. Lineage (GTDB taxonomy): Bacteria > Pseudomonadota > Alphaproteobacteria > Sphingomonadales > Sphingomonadaceae > Novosphingobium. Next base: position 222,560 of record NZ_JBAXOI010000004.1, read on the forward strand.
CGGGTGCAGGGCTATGCAGCGCGCGCCAACAACGAAGGGTCCGCAATGGCCGGCTTGATCGACGATGCCCCTGCTCCGGAGACCTGCGACCTGCTAATTGTCGGCGGGGGGATCAATGGCGCCGGGATCGCGCGCGATGCGGCGGGGCGCGGGCTATCGGTGCTGCTGGTCGAGCAGGAAGACCTTGCCAGCCACACCTCGTCGGCCAGCACCAAGCTGATCCACGGCGGGCTGCGCTATCTCGAATACTACGAATTTCGCCTGGTACGCGAAGCATTGATCGAGCGCGAGCGGTTGCTCGGCATGGCTCCGCATATCATCTGGCCGCTCGCTTTCGTGCTGCCGCAGATGAATTCGCCGCGCCCGGCCTGGCTGGTGCGGCTGGGCCTGTTTCTCTACGACCACCTTGGCGGCCGCAAGAAGCTCCCCGCGACGCGCACGGTCAACCTCGCACGCTCGCCGCTGGGGAACGGGATGAAGCCCGGCGCCAAGACCGCCTTCGTCTATTCGGATTGCTGGGTCGAGGACAGCCGCCTCGTCGTGCTCAACGCGCGCGATGCGGCCGAGCGCGGCGCACGGATCGAGACCCGCACCCGCCTCGTTTCGGCCCAGCGTGACGGCGCCCTGTGGAAAGCGGAAATCGCTGGCCCCGATGGCACGCGCACCGTCATGGCGCGCGGGTTGGTCAATGCGGCGGGGCCATGGGTCGAAGACGTGCTGCAGCGCGCGGCAAGCGCGAGCCAGGATCGCGGCGTGCGCCTGATCAAGGGCTCGCATATCGTGGTGCCCAAGCTTTACGAGGGCGATCACGCCTTTCTGCTGCAGAACCCCGATCGCCGCGTGGTCTTCGCGATCCCCTACGAACATGACTACACCCTCGTCGGCACGACCGACGAACCGTGGGAGGGACTGCCCGGCAAGGCCCAGATCTCGCCTGAGGAAACCGATTACCTGTGCGAGACGGTGCGCCGCTATTTCGCGCGGCAGATCCAGCCGCAGGACGTGGTGTGGAGCTATGCCGGTATCCGCCCGCTCTATGACGACCATGCCGCCAATGCCTCGGCGGTGACGCGCGACTATGTTCTGGACCTTGATGGCGGCAACGGACAGGCGCCGCTGCTCAGTGTGTTCGGGGGCAAGATCACGACCTATCGCAAGCTTGCCGAGCATGCGATGGAAAAACTGGTGCCGTTCTACCCGGGCGCCAAGGGCGACTGGACGGCCGGGGCCGACCTGCCCGGCGGCGACATTCCGGACGATGATTTCGAGGCCTTCGCGCGCAGGCTTGCGGCAGACCACCCCGCCTTGCCCTCCACGCTGCTCACCCGCCTCGCGCGCGCCTATGGCACCCGGGCCAAGGCGATCCTCGGCACCGCGCAGAGCATAGACGCGCTCGGCACCGATTTCGGCGGCGGCCTCACCCAGGCCGAAGTCGATTACCTCGCGGATCAGGAATGGGCGAGAAGCGCCGAGGACGTGCTCTATCGCCGCAGCAAGCTCGGCCTGCATGTGCCCCCGGGCACGGCGGAGGCGGTTGAAGCCTATCTTGCCGGGCGGACGCGCCCAATTCCCTAAACGTCCAGGACAAAACGCTTAACCACTGGGCTCCGGGAACCCGGCGCGGCGCGATGGTTGATCTGCGGTAAGTCCCCGAAAATCAGGGATTGCGGCTGCGCAATAGTCCGCGCACCGGGTTTAGAGGCGCGTTCAGCCGGGACTGGCATTGCTGCAAGGGACCTCCCCCCCTTGTGCGAGCCAGAAACGATGCCCCGCTTCACCGATCTCTCCCCCGTCCTGCGCGCCGGCCCCGGCGGAAACCCCTTCATCGCCGCGCTGCTCCCCTCGCAGCTGGCCTTCCGCCTCGCCTGGTCCAGCAAGGATGCGAGCGGCGTAACCCAGGTCAGCTACAGCTTCCCATGGATGGACGGCGCGTTCAGCCAGTTCTCCGCCCCCTATGGCCGGGGCGAGAACACCGCAGCCGTGACCGGCGCGGTGACCGCAGACCAGGCCGCGATGATCACCAAGGCGTTCGGCGCATGGGCCAACGTCGCCAACATCGCCTTCACACAGGTGACCGAGACCGCCGACGGCACGGTCGGCGATATCCGCGTGGCGTTCTCCTCGGCGGTCTCCGCCGGATACTGGGGCTATTCGCTGGGCATTTCGGACGGGCGCGGCAATGCCCACGGCGATATCTGGATCGACGATGCGAACATCGGCCAGTCCTTCGCGCCGGGCACGTACAACTACCTCGCGATGCTGCACGAGATCGGCCACAGCCTCGGCCTCAAGCATCCGTTCGAGGCGCCCAAGATCCCGGCAGGCTTCGACAACCAGCGCTTCACGATCATGTCCTACACCGCGCCCGACAAGGTCTGGTGGACGGCCCCGGGCAATTTGGCCGCAAGCTACCTCGTCAAGTCGCCGATGGTCTACGATATCCAGGCAATCCAGAAGCTCTACGGCGCAAACATGACGTACCATACCGGCGACGACATGTACGCCTTCGATCCCGCAGCGCCCTCGTTCGAGGCGATCTGGGATGCCGGAGGCACCGACACCTTCAGCGTCGCCGATTTCAGCCAGGGCTGCACGGTGGACTTGAAGCCCGGCGGTTACTCCTCGCTCGCCTACGACGGAGTTTCGCTGGCCAGCAACATCGGCATTGCGTTTGGCTGCAACATCGAAAACGCGCTGGGGGGTGCGGGCGGAGATACGCTGCTCGGCTCCGAACTCGCCAATGCGCTCGATGGCCGCGCCGGGGCTGACACGCTGCGCGGCATCGGCGGCAATGACCTGATGACCGGCGGCGCCGGTGCTGACCTGCTCGACGGCGGCGCGGGCAACGACGTGCTCGACGGCGGCGAGGATGACGACGTCCTGATCGGCGGCGCCGGCAACGACTTGCTGGATGGCGGTGCGGGCAACGACATCGCGAGCTATGCGACAAGCAGCGTAGCGGTGCGCGTCAGCCTTGCGATCGGCGGCGCGCAGGCAACCGGCGGCGGCGGGATCGACACGCTTACGGGCATCGAGAACCTCTTCGGCGGCACCGGCGCGGACCTGCTGGTCGGCAGCGACGGCGCCAACACGCTCGATGGTGGCGGCGGTGCGGACCAGCTCGCCGGAGGTGGCGAGGCAGACGTGCTGATCGGCGGCGGGGGCCGCGACATGCTCTTGGGCGGCGAAGGCGGCGACGTCTTCCGCTTCGCCACGATCAAGGATCTGCCGGGTACGGCGGTGACCAACGCAGACGTGATCCTCGATTTCAGCAGCGCGCAGGGCGACCGGATCGATCTTTCCTACGTCGATGCCGTGAAGCAGACGGCAAACATGAACGACGCCTTCACGTGGATCGGCGGCGCGGCCTTCTCCAAGGTCGCCGGCCAGCTGCGCTATGTCGTGACCGGCAATATCGGCCTGGTCAGCGGCGATATCGATGGCAACGGCACCCCCGATTTCGCCATCCGCATTGATGGGGCCCCTGCACTCGCGGCTGGCGATTTCGTGCTCTAATCCCTGACCACGCGCAGCGGCACGCCCTGATAGGAAAGGCCGGGGAGCAGGTGCTCCTGCTTCATGATCACGCTGCCCGGGCCGACATGGACGCCTTCGCCCACCACGCAGCCATAGAGCGGCACAGTGCCGGCCGAAACCGTGGCGCCTGCCATGATCCGCACCTTGTCGACCTTTAGCACGCGGTCCTCGAAGGTATGCGCCTGGAAGAACGCGGTGACGGTGGCACCGTCGCCGATCTCGATCATGTCGGGATCGACGACTTGCGAGAACTGCGGTCCCAGCACGGCGAGCTTGCCGATCTTGAGGCCCATAAGGCGCAGGTAGACCGTAAGCAGGAAGGTACCTTCGAGCTGCTGAAGGATCGCATTGGCATAGCGCGCCCAGACGACGAAGACAAAGTCCCACCGGCTTGCCCAGCATGACCACAGCGCATGCTGCCCGGGTTTGACCCGACCCACAAGCAGCCACTTGGCGGCCGTCACTGCGAGGCACAGCGCGACAATCGGCGCGAGCGTGGCAAGCGGAATCACGATCAGCGCGAATTCCAGATTGGTCGATTCCGGTGCGCCCTCGACCAGGAGCTTGTACCACAGCAAAGTCGCGAACAGCGGCCCCACCGGCAGCACGAAGCGCAGCACTTCCCAGAACACGCGGTTCCAGTAGCGGATCGGCGAGGGGTCGTGCGTGAGGCTGCGATCGATGGTGACGACCTGCCGGCGCGGCAGATCGAAGCTCGGGCGCCCGAAGCGCGACTGGCCGGCGGCGATCTCGCTCGCATGGGCGACAGTGCTGATGCCGATCAGGATATCGTCAGGCAGGACCTCGCCCGCCGGGATCACCGCATGGTTGCCAAGGAACGTGTTGCGCCCGAGCACGATGGGTTCAAGCCGCACCGTGCCGCGCGTGATTTCCGGCCCGCCAAGGTAGATGCCATCGGCAAAGAAGGTTTCCGCGCCGATCGTCACGAGTTCGGGAGTGACGTCGAAGATCGTGCTGATCTCGCATTTCTCGCCGATATTTGCGCCCGCAAGGCGCAGCCACTGCTTCCACATCAAGGTGCCCGAAAGCCATTGTCCGGCATTGAAAACGGCGGCCGATTTCAACCAGACGCGAATGTAGCCAAGGCTCCATCGGTCGATCACGCCGGGTTTCACCCGGCCCATCGCGCGCACCATCAGCGCGCTCCATACGAGGCTGACCGGCAAGCTGATCACCGCAAGACCGAAGACCACGGCCATGGCCCCGGGATCAAGCTTGGGATCGTAAATCCAGGTCCAGATCTCGTTCTCGCCGACGCCGAACAGGTGACAGAGAAACAGCGCCAGCGCCCCGGTGGGCAGCAAGCCCAGAATCGTCGCGATGCCTTCTGCGGCCAGCGTCGCGAGGCCATGGGCGACGGGGCTCATCCTGCCGCCACCACCCGTTACGGCTGGCGCGGCCGGCGCGGGGCCGACGCAGCGCGCGGGCACGCCGTCCCACAACTCGCCCGGCGGTACCGTTCCTCCGGCATTCACCACCGAGAGCGGCGCGATCACGCTGCCCGCTCCAATGCGGCAGTCATGCTCCACCGAAGCGCGCGATTGCAGCGTGGCATCCGCGCCAATCACGATCGGGCCGACCAAGATATCACCCCGGTCGAGCTCGACGAGGCCAAGATGCGCGTCTTGCCCCAGCGTGACGTTGTCACCTATTTCGAGCAGATCCCACCCGCCGCGGTGCAGATGAACACCCCGGTGAATATGGACCCCGCGCCCAATGCGTGCGCCGAGCAGGCGCAGCACAGCATTCTGAAACACCGTGCCCGAGAGCATCGGCCAGGGAATCAGACGCGCCGACTGCACGGTGACCCAATGGCGCAGATAGTACGTGCTCCACACCGGTGCGCGCAGCGGGCGATAGCGCCCCAGCACCACGCGCTTGACGAGCAGCGTGAAGCCCACCGAAACCGGCAGATAAAGCGCGACGCCAAGCACGGTGATAAGCGGCGTGAGCAGCACGAAGGCAACCAGATCCAGCTTGTCGAACAGCAGCGGGAACAGCTCCCACGCCACCGCCCAGCTGACCCAGCCGCCGAACACGAGTTCGCCTACCAGCCAGGCGATCTGCACCAGATTGGCAAGGCCCGGCCGCGCCTTGCCTTCGCGCACCAGTTCGGCGGCAACATGGGGCGCGGCGGCGGCCGATGCGGCATTGGCGGCCTCGCCCAAGGCGGCGAGCGCGCGCACGGTGCGCGCGGCGTAGATGTCGCTGACGGTGATCCAGTCCGCTGCGCCGTCTTCGCGCAGCAGGGTGACGAGGAGCGCGGCGCTAAGGGAATCGCCGCCGAGGTCCTCGAAGAAATCGTCCTCGACCGAGACGCCGCCAGGCCGGCTCAGAATGTCCGCCACTGCGGCAGCGAGCGCGGTTTCCAGTGGGGTGGCGGGCTGCACGATCTCGCGCGTGGTCACGGTCTCGGCAAATGTCATCGGCGGAAGCGCGGCGCGGTTGAGCTTGCCGCCAACCGTGGTCGGCAGCTGCGCCAGCGTACCGATGCGGCGGGGCACCATGTACGAAGGCACAGTACTGGCAAGCTGGGTGCGCAAATCCTCGAGGTCGATTGCATCAGCACCCTCGGCCGGTACGACATACGCCACAAGTTCGGGCACTCCGCCCGCATCCTGCAGGCGTGCAGCGGCCTCGCGCACGCCGGGGAGCGCGGCCAGACGCGCCTCGATCTCGCCCAGTTCGACGCGGTAGCCGCGGATCTTGACCTGGGCGTCGATGCGGCCGTGATAGAAGATGTTGCCGTCCGGTTCGCGGTGGACAAGATCGCCAGTCCGGTAGATGCGTCCGCATGTTGGGTGGTCGACGAACTTCTCCGCCGTTAATTCCGGCCGGTGGCGATAGCCGCGCGCCACGCCCGCGCCGCCCATGCACAGTTCGCCCTGCTGGCCCTCGGCAACCGGTTCCAGCGCCTCATCGAGCACGAAGGCTTCCATGCCTGGCACGGGCCGCCCGATAGTGATCGGGCCGCCTGGGACGATATCACCGCGCAGACAAGTGACCGCGCATTCGGTGGGGCCATATCCGTTGACCATGCGGCGGCCCTTGGCCCAGCGATCGGCGATGTCGCGCGGCAGCGCCTCGCCGCCGACGTAGAGCAGCTTGAGATCGGGCAGCGCCGCCTCGGGATCGCGGCAGCCGCTGCTGCGCAGCAAGGTCGGCGGCGGGCAGAACACACTGGCGCGCTCGCGGCGCAGCCATTCGACGATATCGGGGCCAAGCCGCGCGGCCTCGTCATCCATGACGACCAGCGTCGCGCCCGAGGCGAGCGCAAGCCAGATTTCTTCGATCGAGGAATCGTAGGCAGCCGAGGAGCCCTGGATCACGCGGTCGGCGGGCGTCAGGGCGAATTCCGCGAGATCGGATGCGACGAGATTGGACACATTGCGGTGCTCGACCATTACGCCCTTGGGCTTGCCGGTCGTGCCGCTGGTGTAGATCACGTAGGCGAGCTGTTTGGGGCGGATATCGGCAGGCAGCGCGGCGCCTTCAGGCGGCTCGCTCGCCGCGAGATCCGCGACATCCAGCAGCGGCGTATCGAACGCCGGGCTATCTGCCGCAACCACCGGGCCAAGCCGCACCATGCCGGCGGCGTCGGTAAGCACCGCGACAGCCGAAGCATCCCCGAGCACTTCGGCAATGCGGTCATCCGGGAACGAGGGATCGATCGCGGTATAGGCCCCGCCCGCTTTCAGCACCGCGATCTGAGCTGCATAGAGCATGGGTGAGGTGCGCGGCAGCAGCAGCGCAACGATGCGCTCGCTCTGGAGGCGCGGGACGAGATGGAGCGCCAAACGGTCCGAGAGCGCGGCCAGTTCGGCGTAAGTCATGACCTGCCGCTCCGTCCGGGCACGCCCCGGCGGCACCTCGATCGCTATGCCGTGCGGAAAGCGGGCGACCGCTTCGGCTAAGAAGGCATGGAGCACGGCTGGATCGCATTGAGGGGGGCGGGACATGAAGCCGCTCTATCGCCGCTGCGAGCGCGGTCAAGCGGACGATCGGGGTGTCACTGGCGGGAAGCAGGCCGCCGGAAATGCTCGGCAATTTTGCACCCCCACTGTTCCTGTGCCACACACTGGCCGAACCGTCATGGCTTGGAGATCGGAGTGCGCAGTTTAGCCGGTTGGATCATGGGTCTTGTTGCCGCGCTGTTGGCCGCTTGCCTCGCACCCCAGGCCGCCGCGCGGGCGCTGGATCACTATATCGAGGGCGATGTGAGCGCGGCCACCCCCGCTCCGGTCTCGGGCGGGCTGCTGCTGATGGGTGGCGGCGAGCACAATGTTGCGGCGCTGCGCTGGTTCTTTGCCAAGGCGGGGCACGGTCATATCGTGATCCTGCGCGCCTCGCAGGCGGGTGAAGCCGGCACCGAATTCGTGCGCGAGATCGGCGGGGTGCTTTCGGCCGAGACCTTCGTGATCCACAAGCGCTCGGCCTCGCGCGATACGCATCTCCTCGAAGCGCTGCGCAAGGCCGACGGCGTGTTCATCGCGGGCGGCGATCAGGCGCGCTATGTCCGGCGCTGGCGCGGGACCCCGATTGCCGAGGCGCTCGACGCCCATGTGGGCGCGGGCAAACCGCTCGGCGGCACGAGCGCCGGCCTCGCGATCCTGGGCGAGTACCTCTACGGCGCGATGGACGGACAGAGCCTCACGAGCCCGCAAGGCCTCGCCGATCCCTATGGCCACGGCACCACGATCGAGACCGGCTTCCTTCATCTTGCGCTGCTCAAGGGCGTGATCACCGACAGCCACTTCACCCAGCGCACGCGCCTTGGGCGCCTCTTCGCGTTTATCGCCAAGGCCCAGGCCGGCCGACCGGCAGAGGCGCCGCCGCTCATCGGACTGGGCATCGACGAGACCGTGACGCTCGCTGTCGAGCCGGACGGGACGGCGCGGGTCTATGCCAGCGTGGCGGGAACGGGAGTCTCGGTCGTTTCCGGCGCCGGGATCGGGCGAGTGAAGACAGCGGGGCCGCTCGTGGCACAGCGTGTGCGGGTGACCGGTGCGGGGCCGGACTCGGTGGTCCTCCTGCCCTCGGCCGAAGTAGAAAAGCCTGTCTTCGTTCGCAATTACACCGCGAGCGGCGGGACCATCACGCCGCTGCCCTGAGGCGGCACCTACTCGATGTAGCCGTGCCCATAGACCTCGTCGTAGCCCGGCGCGCCGAGATCGCGCGCGGCCTTGCGCAAGGTTTCGATGCAGGCGGCGCTACCAGTGCCCGAGGCACGGCAGGTGGCGAGCCGCGCAGCGATTTGCGGCGCGGCGAACGAGGTGCCAGTATAGCGCGCATAGCCCCCGCCAGCAGCGGCAGCAAGCACGCCTACTCCTTGCGCGGCAACGCCGATGTAGCGGCCTCGATTGGCATAGCGGTAGATGCGAAGCGCCGGATCGACCGCCGTCACCGCGACCACCCCGGTCAAGGCGGCCGGATAGACCGGGGCTGCAGCCGGGCCATTGTTGCCCGCCGCCGCCACGATGATCTGCCCGCGGGCGCCGGCAAGGCCGACCATCTTCTGCAGCAGCGCGTTGGGCGGACCGGCAATGCTCATGTTGATCACCGGCACGCCCTGCCCCAGCAGCCACTCCATCGCCTCCACCAGCGCATCGATCGAGGTGAAGGGCCGCTGCGGGGGTCCGCGAAAGATATTGGCGCTGAAGATCGTCGTTGCCCCGCGCGCGGCAAGCAGCGAGGCGATCGCGGTGCCGTGCTGTGCGGATGCGGGGGTAGCAGCTGGATCGCCGCCGGGCCAGGCGAGTACGCGCGCGCCGCCAAGCGCTGGATGTGCCGCAACAGCGGTATCGACCATGCCTACGGTAAAGCCTGACGGTGCCGGGGGCGCGGGGACGGCCTTGCGCTCGCGCTTCGCGTGGCCCCGCCCGGCAATGCCGAGGCCATAGTAGTGGTCGTAGTCGATCACCGCATCCGGCGCGGCGGCACGCACTTCGGCCAAGGCTTCGGCAAGGCTGCGCCCGTGCGGGACGGCAAGACGCACGACCTCCTCGCCCAGCGCCGCAAGCCTGCTCCGGCGGATAAGGCGGTAGCCCTTGGCGACAAGCCCGCTTTCCGCCGCGGCTGGGAGCGCAAACGCGATGAGCTCACCCGCGCGCACAGGATTGCCCACCTCGTCACGCTCGGCGCCCTCGTCGCGGATGGCGTCGGCCTGCCATCCAGCTTCGGCCAAGCCGGTTTCCCCGGGGGTTTCGACTTCGGCCGCATTTTCTTTCACTTCAGGTGTCTCGGTCTCGCGCGGTTCGACTTCACGGACCTCTTGCGCCTCGCGCGGCTCAGGCACCTCGCGCGGTTCGGGAACTTCGCGCTCCTGCGCGGCGATCGTGGTCGCAAGGCCGATCAGGCCCATGCCAACCACCACTCTGATCCACCACCGCCGCATGTTCCGACCCTATACACTCCATTCACCGGCAACAACGCCTGGCGGCGCGGCCTATTCCGTGGTGCGCCGCGATTTGCCGATTTCGCGCGCCGGGAATAAGCAGGACACGCGAGCGTTGTGGTGGAGCAAGATGAAACCAAGCAGATCTGAAGGAACCGGCTTGCGGCCGCGCATCATCGCGCTGCTGCCGCGCTTACGCAGGTTTTGCGAGGGGCTGGCGGGTTCGCCGCACGATGGAGACGATCTCATGCAGGCCACTGTCGAACGCGCGCTAAGGGGCGAGCACCTGTTCGAGGAAGGCAGCCGGCTCGACAGCTGGATGTACCGCATCGCGCAGAACCTCAATATAGACCGCGCGCGCGGCCAGAAACGGCGCGGGACGAGCGTTGATCTGGAAGCGGCCGAGTTCGTGCCCGGGGATGACGGACGCCAGATTACCGAGGCGCGCTCGGATCTCGCTGCCGCGCAAGCGGTGCTCAAGTCACTGCCCGAAGACCAGCGCGCAACGTTCCTGCTCGTGGTGGTCGAAGGACTGAGCTACCGTGAGGCGGCCGAGGCCATGGGTGTCCAGATCGGCACCGTGATGAGCCGCATCGCCCGCGCCCGCCAGCGCATCGCCGAGCAGTTGGCAGCGAGCAGGGAGATAGTCCGATGAGCATGAACGAGGACGAACGGCTTGCCGCCTGGCTCGACGGCGCGATGACGCCGGAAGAGGCCGAAGCCTATACCGCTGAGCTTGAACGCAATCCGGAGCTTGCCGCCAAGGCCGAGACCTGGCGCGCGAACGACCGAGCGCTGGCCGATGCGCTGCTGCGCGCCGTGCGGCCGGTCGACGACGATCTCATCGCGCGGCTGGGACTTGGTGGCCCGCCCTCCGCTGCCAACGACAACCCGAGCCGGGCCCGCTTTGGCTGGCTGGCGGCCGGTTCGGTCATGGCGGCGAGCTTTGCTGCCGCCCTGATCTTCACGCTGCGCGCCCCTGCCCCGACCGATGACTTGTCCGCCGCGCTGGAGCGTACCGCCTCGCTCGCCCCGGCCCATCTCGCCGATGGCCGCACGGTGACCCCGCTGCTTACCGTACGCGCGGGCGACGGGCGCTGGTGCCGCGAGTTCCGGGAGGGCGACGAGACAGCTCTGGCCTGTCGCGCAGGTGCCGGGCGCTGGACAATCGAAGCGCGTGCGCGTTCCGGCACGGCGCCGGACAGCGGGGGCATTGCCGTTGCGGGCGGGGCCGATCCCGCTGCGCTCGAGCCTGCCTACCAGCGGCTCAAGGCTTCCGATCCGGTGAGTGCTGCCGATGAGCGGGACCTCATCGGTAAAGGCTGGAACTAGGGCCGCCAGACCAGCGTCAACCCACCGATCGCATCGGCGCTGCGTGCGGAAAAACCGGTGCCGCCATAGGCCTGAAGGCGCAGCTGGCGCGAAAGGCGCGCGCTGATCCACAAGGTGCCCTCACTGATCGGGCCGCGCCCCGGGGTCGCCGATTGGAGCCAGTCATAATCCGCGCCGAGCGTGATGACCGGACCAAGCGCCCGGCTCGCCCCTGCGCCAAAACCCCAGCCATCCCGCAGCGCAAAGCGCGGGGTGCGCCCGAGGAAACGGCGGCGCACGCTGGCATAGAGCGTGGTGGGCCCGAAGCTGCCGACCAGATCGGCAGCGAGCGTCACGTCGACCTTGCCGGTACCGATGCCCTTGCGCGCCGAGGCGGTGGGGAGCTTGATCCGGCTGCGCGGCTCGAGGCTGAGGCCAGCGCCAAGCGGCAGATTGTAGGCCAGGGTGACGGTCGTATCGCCGAGCCCGCCGCGATTGCGCAGCGGCGCAGGGGTCATGATGGTGGCGCCGGTTACAGGTCCCGCACCCTTGCCCTCACCCTCACTCGTGCCGGTGCTGCCGCCTTCGTTCTCGATCTCCGGCTCGCTCGCCACGCCGCCGCCGCCGCTGCCGCTGCCCCCGCTCGAGGCACCGCTGCCCGAGCCATCGAGCAAGGTGCCCGGGCCGCGCAAGTGGACATAGGCCGTGGAGACTTTCACGCTGACACGGCCGCGGGTGTATTTGACCGAGACCGGCACCGTGACAATCCGGGTCCGCACAGTCTGGCCATAGCGCCCGTCGGCATAAGTCCCGCCCACGCTGACGCGCAGGCTGTCGCGGCTATCAGGTGCGGGCTCATCGGCGGTCTGGGCACAGAGCGCCACGGGAGCGGCGATCCCCAACAAGCAAAGCCCCGCCCCCAACCACTTCCGCTGTCGATAATGCGTCATTCCCGGCTCCAGCTGCCTGCGCCGCCGTCTGTGCAACGTGGCGGCGCCGAGGGCAAGACCGGGCCGGGTTCATTCGGCCTCAGCTTTTGCGGGCGAGGCCCACAAGCAGGTCCTGGGTAAGCACTTGCGGCAGTTCGCTCTCGCCGCCGCCTGCCGGATACCAGAGGTAAAGCGGCACACCGGCGCGGCCATGGGCCTTGAGGAAGCGGCTGATCGCTGCGTCCTGCCGAGTCCAGTCGCCGCGCAGCACCGTCACACCGCCGGTAGTGAAGGCTTTCGCGACCGCTTGCGTATCGAGCGCTGCGGCTTCGTTGACCTTGCAAGTCAGGCACCAGTCGGCGGTGAAGTAGACGAAGACCGGCTTGCCCTCGCGGCGCAGGGCATCGAGGCGGCTTTCCGCAAAGGGCTGACCGCCGAGCGAATCCGCAGGGGCCGTCGCGGCCACCGGCGCTGGCACGACTCCGAGCGCGATCACGGGAAGCGCCCCCATCGCCAGCGCCAGTGCGGGAAGGCCCCGGTGGCCGGCGCGCTGCTGCGTGCCGTACCACCAGAGCGCGAGGCCCATGAGCAGCGCAGCGGCGAGCGCGGCGGTCATGGCGCCGGTGCCAGCCTGCCGCCCGACAAGCCAGGCAAGTCCCAATGCAGTCGCGAACATCGGCACGGCCAGCACGTGGCGCAAGGTCACCATCCACTGGCCCGGACGCGGCATCATGCGGCGCGCAGGGGCCCAGAAGCCGAGCAGGAGGAAGGGCAGCGCCATGCCGAGCCCGAGCCCGGCGAACACGCCCAGCGCGGCGAGCGGCGGCATGATCAATGCAGCACCCAGCGCGCCTGCCATGAACGGCCCGGTGCACGGCGTTGCGATGAAAGCGGCGAGCGCACCCGTCGCGAGCGAGCCCGAGAAGCCCGAGGAGGGCTTGCCGTTGACGCTCAGCGAGGGCAGCTCGAACAGGCCCGCCATGTTAAGCGCGATAGCGGTAACGAGAAGCAGGAGGCCCGCGACGACTGACGGGTTCTGCAACTGGAACGCCCAGCCCGCCGCGCTCCCGGCGCTGCGCAACAAGAGCAGTGCGCCACCAAGGGCGAGGATCGTGCCGATAACCCCAGTGGAATAGCCCAGCGCCTCCTGCCGCGCATGGGCCGCATTGCCGCCAGAGCGTGCAAGCGCCATGGCCTTGAGGCTGAGGATCGGGAACACGCAAGGCATGAGATTGAGAATGAGCCCGCCGAGCAAGGCCGCACCGAAGACCAGCGCATAGGCGGCAAGATCAAGCGCGGGCACGGCAGGCGCTGAGGCCTTGGCGGCGGTGGGCGGCGGCGCGATGGCGGCGCGCGCACGCTCGAAAAGCGGCGCCGCAGCGGGATCGGGCGCACCAGCGCCGACGGCAAGCGCAAGATCGAGGTCAACCGGATCGGGAACGCAGGAGCTTTCCGAGCAAACCAGCAGATCGAGATGCGCGGCGAGCGGCAACGCGCTGCCCACGGCAAGGCTCTGCGGCAGGTGCAGATCCTGCAGCAGTACGACATCACCTTCGTGGACATTGCTGACAAGGCCCGCCAGCACGAGACGCCTCGCCGGAGGATGGCGCAGCGGGCCTTCTCCGGTGCCAGCAGGCGCGGTCCAGGTCACCATGGGGGCATAGCCGGTATCGCCCGGAATGGGCCCGTAGATATGCCAACCCGGCTTGAGGGCGATATGAAACGCGGCGGTCAGTGTGCCGCCCGGCGCGGGCGCGCGGGTTTCGGGCACGAGTTCGGCGCGGTAGTGCTCATGGTCGGCAGCAGCCCCGGCCGCTGCAGGCACGGGCTGTGCAAAGGCCAGCGCCGCGAGCAGCATCCCGGCCCATGCGCGAAGCGGATAAGCCATGTCGTGGTTCCTTGTATGCTGGCTGCGCACCTCAGCGGAAAGTGACGCGCAGCCCGGTGATCAGGCTTACCGATTTCGAGCCCGCGAACAGGTCGGTGCGTGCGAGGCTGCCGGGGGCCGTGCGGTCAAACCGCTGGCCTTCCTGGATGTAACGCTCCGCTGCACCGTAGAGTTCCACATTGTGCGCGATCCTGACCCCGGCCTTGAGCCCGAAGGTCCAGGCATGGAACGCACCGAGCCGGCTGTCCGCACTGACGAAAGCGGGCGTGTCCTCGTCGAGCAGCAAATAATTGCGGAAGAAGCGCGCGCCGGTCTGGCGGTAGTAACGAATGCCCGGTTCGACATAGGCGCTGCGGCCCAGCGGCGCGTGCTCGGACAGCGCAAAGGTCCAGGAGCGGATGCCCCAGCTGTCATGATACCAGCGCACCGAGGCATCGGTCACCGCAGAGCCAAGCGCAAACTTGGTGCCGGCATAGATGCTGTCGCGCACCCGGCGGCCGGGGCGTTTCTCGTAGATGTAGGCGAAAGGATCGCCGCTGTCCCGGTCGACCAGCGAAACCAGCTTGTAGGGATCGGTCTGGTAGCCGTTCGAGACGCCGTGGCTCCAGTTGAGCTGCGCCAGCCAGCCAGGGGTAAGCACCTGGGTCACCCCGGCGACAAAGCTGGTGACGATCTTGTGCCGTCCGGTGCCGATCACCGTCTCGCCCATGCTGCCGAGCGGGCGCGGAATGCCGGTAAAGGGCTTGGAACTGTCGCGCTCGTAATTGAAGCCGAGCGAAAGCGTCGTGTTCTTCTGGAAGAGCTCCTTGGTGAGCCCGACACGGCCCGAGTACGAGGTGAAATCGGTTTCCCACGAACCTGCGCCGCCCAGGCTCAGCTTGAGCGTACTTGCGAGCGGCAGCGTGATCCCCAGATCGGCAGCCTTGCGCGTATCCTTGAAGCCCGCATCGACCGGCAGGCGGCCGCGCGGGACCTCGTAGATGCCCGAGGCGCCGGTGGTGGTATCGCCCTCTCCTTCGCTGCGGGTTTCTGCAGCCGGCAGAGGTCCGCCGCGTTTGCCGGGCGGGCGGAAGGTCTGCACCACATTGCGGCTGCGCGCCGCGCCGTTGGGGGTGGCGCCGGTGAGCGAATCGTAAGTGAACTTGCCCGAGACGATGAGGCCGCTCGCCGAATTCAAGGTAAGCCCGGTTTCGGACTCGATGACCCGGACCCGGTTATCGTCCTCCTGATAATAGAGCACCGCGCTGTCGGCGACGATCGTTCCGGCCTCGCTGGAGGTCTCGTCGTAGGCGTTTGGTGCGGGCGCAGGTGCGGCGCCCGGATCGGCCTGCGCGGATACCGGCGCTGCATGAAGCAGCGCGCCCGCGAGCACGCCGAGGGTGGCTGCAAGGCCCGTCGGGTTCAATTGCATCCGCAGCCCCCGCCATCAAAGCTGCGTCCGCCCGAGGCCGCTTCCTTGCTGAAATAGGTGTGCTCGTCGAAGGCCATTATCGCGGGCTCACGCGCGAGCTGCATCGATTTGCGCGCCAGCACATCGCGCTGCCACGGCTGCGCACCAATGTGCGCGCAAGCTGAGAGTGAAGACGCTAGCGCGATCAGCGCGATGAGACGCAGCCGGCTCATTTCTCGCGCACCAGCTGGGCAATATGTGCCTCGTATTCGGCCGCTTTGCCGGGGAAGAAGCCCTGGTGGCGGAAGCGCATCGCACCCTTGCGGTCAAAGACCAGCGAAGTCGGCATATCGGCCACCTTCCACGTCTTTGCCAGATTTCCGGCCGGATCGTAGACCACGGGCAGGCTGGCGTGGACCTGGCGCAGGAAAGCCTCGGCGGCCGGGCGCTGGCGATCGAGATTGATCGTCACCACCGCGACATCGCCTGCCGGATAGCGCGCGGCGAGCTGCTGCATGAACGGGAACGAGAGCTTGCACGGCCCGCACCACGAGGCCCAGAAATCGACATAGACGACCTTGCCGCGATACTTCGCGAGATCGAGCGCATCAGTATCGGCACGTGTGGCAGCGGGCAGCAGTGCGGCGATCGCGGCCATGCCGGACAGCAAGGTTCTGCGCCAGCGGCGCTGGACGGAAGACAGGGTCATTGGAGGAACTCCGATCGTGAAATGGCGGCGGGGGCGCAAAGGCCCGCTAGAGTATGAAATCGCCCGCCGAGAGCGTGTGCACCCCGTCGAGCTTGATGCACCAGTCGGCACTCGTATCGCCGTTCATGTTGCCATAGACGTAGGTGTTGCCGCCCGAGACGGCATAGCGCAGCTCGCCGCCGGTGTGGTTGTGGAAGCCGTTGGTGCCGATGAAGTGGAACGCCTGGTTGCCCGATGCGCCGTAGCCGCTTGCCGATACCAGAGCGTCGATCGCGCTGAGGTCGATCTTGTCACCTGCGGTGAAGTCTACGATCGTATCGGCACCGCTCGAGGTTTTGCTGGAGAAATCCGCCTGGGCGAACACGAATTTATCATTGCCGGCGCCGCCGGTCATGGTGTCGAGGCCGGCACCGCCGATGATCGTGTCGTTGCCGCCGCCACCAAGGATCGTGTCCTTGCCGGCAAGGCCCGAGAGCGTGTTGGCACCGTCATTGCCGGTGATCATGTTGGCCAGCTCGTTACCCGTGCCATTGAGGTTGCCTGTGCCGGTTAGCAGCAGGTTTTCGACATTGGCGGTCAACGCATAGCTGATCGAGGCCTTGACCATGTCAGTGCCTTCCTTCGCCAGTTCGGTGACCACGTCGCCGACGGAATCGACGATATAGGTATCGTTACCCGCCCCGCCGAACATCGTGTCGTTGCCCTTGCCGCCGTCGAGAAGGTCGTTCCCGGCCAGCGCCTTCAGAATGTCGTTGCCATCAAGGCCGTAGAGCTTGTCGGCAAGGGCCGTACCGGTGAGGGTATCGACGCCGGTGGTTCCTGTGATCGTGGACATGGATCAGCCTTTCAATTTGCGCGGGGCACCGGCCGCTGCGCAGCGCGCAGGGGACGCGATGCAAACCGGCCTTCTCACCTCACAACGCAGCAGGTCGCGGTTTATTCCCGCACCAAAAGACGGAAATGCGATTGTCGCATCGCGGCGCGCTTCAAGCGCCGAAAAGACGACGCGCCGCCGCATCGCACAGGGCAATGCAGCGCGCAAGCGGCGTGCGCTTGTCGGATAGGTAGTATTCGATCCAGAGCCCGTCGAGCACGGCGGAAAGGAGCGCGATGGCATCGGCGACGGGAAGCGCGGCGGAGCGAAGCGGCAAGTCCGATACGAGCCGCTCGAGCAGGATCCGCTGGCGCAAGTTGAAGCTATCGGACACCGCAGCGAAATCGGCGCGGCTGCGCGCCTGCTGCCAGAATACCATCCACGCGCCGATGATCTCGGGGCTGGCCCAGTCGTCGGAAAACACGGCCACGAAATACCGGTGGAGCGCTTCCCACGGATCGGCGCCGAACGGCAGCGCCGCCGCTTCGAGCTGCGCGAGCATGTCCTCGCACAGCTGCTCGTATGTCTCGAGGAGGAGATTGTCGGGATTGCGGAAGTAGTGGCGCAAAAGGCCATGGCTGACGCCCGCCTGGCGGCAGATCTCCCGTCCCGTGGTGCCGCGCGCGCCCAGCCGGGCAAGGCAGCTCACGGTGGCGGCAAGAAGGTCCGCCCGCCGCACCAGCGGCGAGGCGCGGCGGCGCCGGGCCGGTGCCACGCCCGCGCCCGGTGCCGGGTTCGTCGCCATCAGGCGCTGCGCCGCGCCGCGCGCTGGCCGAGCACGTAGACCAGCGTGCCGCTGCCGAGCAGCACGGCGGTGAGGCCGAGGATCTTGATCACGGCAAGGAGCTTGTTGGGCTCGTCGGGCGCTGGAAACGCGGCGAGGATCAGTGCGGCCAGCGTGGTCGCAAGGCCGACAAGGGCGGAAAGGATCGAGGTCACACGGCCTCCCGGCAGACGTGTGACCGGCGTATCGGCCGGTTCGCCCTGCAAGCGGATCACCGCAAGGAACACGAGCGCAAAGGGCAGGAAGGCGGCGATGATGCCCATGCTCACCAGCACGTCGTAGGCGCCCTTTACCCCCGTGCCCGCTTGCCCCAGGATACAGAACACCGCGCCGAGCCCGCCCTGCAGCAGGATCGCGACGTATGGCGTGCCCCAGCGCGGATGGACCGCGGCAAACACCGGCGGCAGCAGGCGGTCGATGCCCACCGCAAACGGTATGCGCGCGGTGCATGACAGGAACCCGCTTGCCGCGCCCAGATTGCCGAGCGTGATCAGCAACGCGAGCGGGATGATGATCCACGTCGCCCCCAGCTTTTGCGCCGCCACCGCCCCGGCCTGGATCAGCCCCTGCAGCGTGTTGACCTCGCCCGCAGGCATCGCGAGCAGCACCGCGAACGTACCGATGATGTAGCACGAGACGATAACCAGCCCGGCGATCGGCAGCGCACGCGGGATCGTGCGGCGCGGGTCCTTGATCTCGCCGCTCATGAACGAAGCCGTCTCCGCACCCGATAGCGCGAAGGCCATCGCCGACCACGCGATCATGTGCTGCACGTCGACCACAGGCACGAAGGCATCCGGCGTGAACTTCGTGGCCGAGCCGAAGTTCCACCACGCCAGCGCGCCCATGATGATGACGATCAGCGCCGGCCCCCACATGCCCACCGCGCCAAGGTTGTGCAGCCAGCGCCCGAAGCGCAGCCCGACAATGTTGATCATCGTGATGAAGGCCAGCGCCAGCAGCGCAAAAGTCATGAAGAAGGTCGGGCTTTCGCGCAGATGCAGCCAGCTCGTCCCGCCGATGTAGATCGCGTTGCCCGCGTCGAAATAGAGTACGCTCGGGAAATAGGGCAGGTTCGAGGTGAAGTAGCTCCACCCAGCCATGAAGCCCACGTAAGGCCCGAAAGCCTGCCGGGTCCAGACGTAGAGCCCGCCTTCCTGCGGGTAGCGCGAGGAAAGCTCGACGATGGCAAGGACGAAAGGCAGGTAGAAGCAGGTCAGCGCGCCGACCCAGATCACGATCGAGCTCGGCCCGAAGGCGGCCGCGGTCGCGATCCAGCGCAGGCTGACGCCGGTCACGACATAGAACATCGCAAGATCGGCAACGCCCATCACCTTGGGAGGATGAGGCGCTGCGCCGGCCATCAGCGGCGACGCCCCTTGGTATCGCGCAGCACCTGCATCGCTGCATTGTGCCCCGGAGCGCCGGTGACGCCGCCGCCGGGATGCGCGCCTGCCCCGCACAGGTAGAGCCCCTCGACCGGCGTGCGATACTGCGACCAGCGCGGTACCGGACGCATCGAGAACAGCGCGCCGGGGTGGAGATCGCCGTGGAAGATATTGCCCTCGGTGAGGCCATAGATCCGCTCCAGATCGAGCGGAGTGAGCATGGTACGGCCAAGGATCAGCTCGGGCAGATCGGGCATATGCCGGGTGATCTGGCGGATGATCGATTCCGTGAACGCCTCGCGCTTCTCGTCCCAGGTGCCCTCACGCAAGTGGTAAGGCACGTACTGGATGAAGCAGGTAAGCATGTGGTGCCCCGGGGGGCAGAGGCTGTCGTCGACAAGGCTGGGGATTACGCAGTCGATCCACAGTTCTTCGGGGACCTCGCCGAAGCGGGCGATATCGGCGCAGCGCTGCGCCCCTTCCAGCGTCGGAACAATGGTGAGCAGCGCGCGCTCAAGCGGGGTGGCATCGGGCTTGCGGCCAATCACCGTCGGCTCGCCCGAAAGCGCGATATTGAGCTTGGCCGCCGGGCCGCCCATCTTGATCGCGGCGATATCGCGCCGGAAATCATCCGGCAGATCGCCCTCGCCCAGCAGGCCCAGGAAAGTGCGCTTGGGATCGGCATTCGACAGCACGACAGCGCCGCGCACCTGCCGCCCGTCGGCAAGGGTGACGCCGGTCGCCCGCCCGCCGAACACTTCGATCCGGCTGACCGGGGCGCCCGTCTCGATCACCGCGCCAAACCCGCGCGCTGCCGCCGCGATAGCGCCGGAAACCGCGCCCATGCCGCCCATGACATGGCCGTTGAAGCCCTGCACCGCCTTGTCCCCGCCCGCGAGCAGATGGAACAGCAGGCCAACCGCCGAGCCCGGTTCGTAAGGCCCGCCGTGCTTGCCGTAGACATTGTTGGCCAGGATCATGCGCTTGGTCGCGTCCGCCTCGAAATGGCGGTCGAGAAATTCGCCGAGGCTGCCCGTCAGGAAGGTCACCATCTCGCCGATCTCGGTGCCCTTGATCCGGCGGAACCGGCGGACGAGGCGCAGCCCCTCGCGCAGCCGGTCGAGCCCGCGCGCGGCAAGGTCTGGCGGGGATTCGAGGAAAAAGGGCTGGAGATAGGCCGCGAGAACCTTGAGCTTGCGATCGACTTCGAGAAACGCCTCGGCATCGCGCGCGGAAAAGCGGGCGATCTCTTGTGCGGTGCGGTCCGTATCGGCCCACCAGCGGATGATCTCACCCTCGCCCAGCGCTGCGGTGAGAATGGGATCGCAGGCGATCATGGCGAGGCCGTGGCGCCCCAGATCGAGATCGCGGATCACGGTGGGCATCAGCATCGAGGCGATGTAGGACGTGAAGGAGACGCGGTGCCCGGGGATCACTTCTTCGGTGACGCAGGCCCCGCCGACGATCGGCCGCGCTTCCAGCACCAGCACCGACCGGCCCGCGCGCGCCAGATAGGCGGCGGCAGTGAGCCCGTTGTGCCCCGCGCCGACGACAATCGCATCCCAGACCTTGCCCGTCACATCCATGGCGCTGCCGCTTCCCGGCTCCCTTCGCTTTCGCACTGGATGAGTGCCGCAAGGCCGCTTATAAGGCAAGCGTCTAATAGGCAGAACGGAAGGCGTCAGCAATGAGCGGGCAGCAGGCCAATGGCGGAATGGAACAGTCGCTGGAAAGTGCCGCCTATCTGACGGCCGAAGCCTATGCGCGCGATGGCGCCACGATCTTCCACCGCCAGTGGTTCTGCGCAGGCCGCGAGGAGGATATGCCCGGCCCCGGCGACCACGCAGTGCTCGATATCGCAGGCGAAAGCGTGATCGTGGTGCGCGGCAAGGAAGGCGCGCTCCATGCACACTACAACGTCTGCCGCCACCGCGGCGCGCGCATCTGCGATCCCTCGAACGACGCGCGCTGGGGCGTCACGCTCGATGCCGGGGTTGTGGGCAAGACGATGATCCGCTGCCCCTACCACGGCTGGTCCTATGGGCTCGACGGGCGGCTTCTGGCCGCGCCCCAATTGCAGGACACGCCGGGCTTCGACAAGGCCGCGTTCCCGCTGCACCCGGTGGGCGTGGAGACCTGGGGCGGCTTCGTGTTCCTCAATCTCTCGCCGGAAACAGCGCCCGATTTTGCCGCAGGACTTGCCGATGCGGCCCGGCGCCTTGCGAACTATGCGCTCGCCGATCTCGTGACTGCGAAAACGATCCGCTACGAGCTCAAGGCGAACTGGAAGCTGATCCTCGAAAACTACAACGAATGCTACCACTGCCCCGGCGTTCACCCGGAGCTCACCGCCATCGTCCCCGCATTCAGGGAGCGCGGCGGCATCGATCTCGACTGGGAAGCGGGCATCCCGCACCGCGAGGGTGCATTCACCTACACGATGAGCGGCACTACCACCCGCGCCCCCTTCCCCGGCCTCTCCGAGGAGGAGAAAGTGCGGCACAAGGGCGAACTCATCTATCCCAACCTGATGCTCAGCGTTTCATGCGAGCATGCCGCCGCTTTCCTGCTCTGGCCCGTGGCGGAGGACCGCACCGTGATCGAGTGCCGCTTCCTGTTTCACCCGGACGAAGTGGCAAAGCCCGATTTCGACCCGGCCGACGCGGTCGACTTCTGGGACCTCGTCAACCGGCAGGACTGGGCCGTTTGCGAGCGTGTCCAGTCGGGCATCGCCGCGCGCGTCCACACCCACGGCTACTACGCGCCTATCGAGGATCTCAGCCTCGATATCCGGCGCTACATAAGCCGCTGCCAGGAACCCTGAGCTGCGGCGGACTGCGGCCGGCCTGCAATCTGGAAAGTTTGGGGCTGCGTGGTTCGCAGCCCCAACCCGGTTCAGACAAACAGGAAGTCGGCCAGCTGGATCGACGTCGGCGCGGTCAGGGTGCCCAGATCGGCGATTTCGACGATGTTCGCGCTGACTGTGTAGCTGGCATCGAGCGCGTGGTAGAGCACGGTGTGGTTCGCGCTGTCCTTGCCCACGATGAACACCCCTTCACCAACACTGCCGCCCGTTGCCGCGCTCAGGTAGGTCTGGACATCGCCGACACTGTTGAGCGCAGCGCCGGTGTAGATGATCAGATCCTTGCCGGTGATGTCGGTGGCGGTTGACGCGGTAGCCAGACGCTGGTCGAAGGCTGCACCGTTGAAGTCGAAGGCGCTTGCGGTAAAGCGCAGATCGTCTTCGGAGGCGAGGAAATCGGTGATCGTGTCGTTCGTGTTGTAGCGCGTCGTCCACACGAACACGTCGCCCGCCGCCCCGCCGGTCAGCGTGTCATATCCATCGGCGCCTTCGATGGTGTCGATCCCACCTCCGCCGCTGATAATGTCATCGGCCTGGCTGCCGATGATGCTGTTGGCCCCGCTGCTGCCCGTGGCGGTGAGGCCGTAGTAACTGCCGCTCCAGACAAGGTTCTCGAAGTTCTTGACCACTGCGGTGTCACCAATGCTCTGGTCTGCCGCCTGCGAAAGATCGATCTGGTCGGGCACGCCCTCATAGTAGCTATACACCAGCGTGTCGGTGTCGGCACCGCCATCAATCGTATTGCTATTGCTGCGATAGCCGTAGTCGATGCGATCATTGCCCGCATCACCGAACACCTGCGTGCCAGCGCCCCAGTAACCGACGCTCGGATTGGTCTTCAAGGTGTCGTTGCCGCCATTGCCGTGGATCGTGGTAGCGATGGCATAAGGCCCGGTGATCGTCTCGTTGCCCGCAGCACCGTTGATCGCCACGCTGTCGTTGACGTCGAAGGAACTCCAGCCGATCTGCGACAAGTCAACCGTCGTACCCGAGGCCACATTGATGATGAACGCCTCGGCAGTGCTGCCGCTGTAGGCCTGGTTCGCCTGGATTAGCGCGAAGCTTGCCGCCTGCGCGCCCGTAAGCGTCACGGTCATCCCCGCCTCGATCGGCGTGCCCGAAGCATCGGCAGCTTCGGCATAGAGGTACTCCACGTTGGACAGCGAACCGACCGTGAAGTCGCTCGTGCCGCGGACGTAGAGATAGTCGGTGCCAGTGCCGCCGTTGATCGATTCGCCCGCCGCCACATCACCGGCATAGATGTAAAAGCTGTCCTGTCCGGCCCCGCCAACGAGCGTGTCCGCCCCGCCAAGGCCGGTGATGTAAGCACCCGTAGCGCCAGCCGTAAGCGTGTCGCCAGCGCTGCCGCCGGTCAGAGCGCTATACAGATCGTCGCGCCCGGTCGCCGTTACCGCCACTGCCGATCCCGAGGCATCGACATTTTCGAACCCGGTGACCGTCACCGTGTCACCGCTGGTCTGGTCGGCATTGTTGAGGTTGATGGTCACAGCGCCGAGCACCTTCAGCGTGTCGTAATCAGCCCCGCCCTTGATGGTGCTGGCGGTGCTGCGATAGGTGATCAGATCGTTGCCGCCCTGGCCGTCGATCACGTCGAGACCCGCGCCGCCGTCGATGGTGTCCGCCAACGCGCTGCCGAGGATATTGTTCGCCCCGCTGCTGCCGGTGATGTCGACGCCGTAGCCGTATGACCAGTCGATGTTCTCGAAGTTCTTGACCACCACGTTGTCGCCGATGGTCTGGTCGGCGTTGGGTAGGTAGATGGTGGTGTATTCGCCGTCGCTGTAGCTCTGGACCAGCGTGTCGGTATCGGCCCCGCCGTCGAGCGTCGTGCCGTAGAGGCGATAGCCATAGTCGATCCGGTCATTGCCGGCATCGCCGAACACTTGCGTGTTGTCGCCCCAGAAACCGCCCGCCGGCGCGGACGTCCGAAGGGTGTCATTCCCGTCGTTACCGTGGATGACGGTGGCGATATTATACGGCCCGGTGATGGTTTCGTTGCCGCTCGCCCCGTTGATGGCAATGCTGTCGAAATCATCGAAGTAATACCAGGCGATCGCCGACAGATTGACTGTTGTGCCCGACGCCACGTTGATTACGAACGCCTCGGCAGTGGTGCTGAAGCCGCTATTGGCAGAGATGGCCTGGAACCTGGCCGCCTGCGCACCGGTCAGCGTGACCGTCATGCCCTGCTCGAGATAGTTGCCCTGCGCATCCTGTGCAGCGGCAAAGAGAGTTTCAAGGTTCGTGAGCGTTCCGACGGTAAAGTCCGTGGTCGCGCGGACAAAGAGCTGATCATAATCGGTGATGCTGACACCGTTGATCGATTCGCCCGCGGCAAAATCGCCGGAATTGATATAGAAGTTGTCGTTCCCGATCCCGCCAGTCAGCGTGTCTGCCCCGCCATTGCCGTAGATGTCCGAGCCGAACGTGCCGGCCGTGAGCGTATCGGCGGCGCTGCCGCCGATCAGAATGCTGCGCAGATCGCTCCGCCCGGTCGCTGTCACCGACACGGAAGACCCCGAAGCATCGACATTCTCGAACCCGCTGGTTGCCACCGTGTCGCCGCTGGTCTGGTCGCCGTTGTTGAGGAAGATCGTCACCGTGCTGAACACCTTCAGCGTATCGGTGTCCGCGCCGCCCTTGATCACGCTCGAGGTGCTGCGATAGGTGATCACATCGTTGCCAGCCTGCCCGTCGATGACATCGAGACCCGCGCCGCCGTCGATGGTGTCGGCCACTTGGGTGCCGATGATGTTGTTCGCAGCGCTGCTGCCGGTCACGGTAAGGCCGCTGTAAATGCCGGCGCTCCAGTCAAGGTTCTCGAAGTTCCTGACCGTGACGGTGTCGTTAAGGGACTGGTCGGTAGCCGAGGTAAGGTCGAACTGGTCGCCGATGCCACCATAGTTGTAGCTGAACACCAGCGTGTCGCTGTCGGCACCGCCGTCAAGCGTGGCAGTGGTTCCAGGGTAGCCATAGTCGATGCGGTCGTTGCCCGCATCGCCGAACACTTGCATACCTTCGGCCCAGTAGCCGTAGCCCGTTGTTGTCTTGATCGTGTCGTTGCCGCCGTTGCCGCGGATGACGCAGGCGAACAGCGGCGCGGTGATCGTCTCGTTACCGCCCGCGCCGTTGATGGTGAGGGTATCGGTTGTGTCAAAGTTATAGAAGCTCACCGCCGACAGATCGACCGCCGTGCCCGACGCCACGTTGATTATGAACGTCTCTGTGGTGCCGCTATAGGAGCCGTTCGCGTAGATGTACTGGAACCCGGCCGCCTGCGCGCCGGTGAGCGTCACTGTCATCCCTTGATTGAGCAGGTTGCCATTGGCGTCGGCCGCCGTGGCAAAAAGGTATTCAAGGTTCGAAAGTGTGGCAGATGAGAAGTTAGACGTGCCACGCACAAAGAGATAATCGGTGTCGCCGCCGCCATTGATCGATTCGCCCGCCGCGACATCGCCGGAATTGATATAGAAGCTGTCGCTTGCGGCCCCTCCGACCAATGTGTCGGCTCCGCCATTGCCAGTGATATCCGCCCCGAAAGCGCCAGCGGTCAAAGTATCGGCCGCGCTGCCGCCGATAAGCACGCTGCGTACGTCATTGCGCCCGATCGCCGTCACCGTCGCCGCCGAGGCCGATCCGTCCACATTCTCGAACCCGCTGACAACAGCGGTGTCGCCGCTGGTCTGGTCGCCATTGTTGAGGTTGATCGTCGCCGCGCCAAGCACCCGCAGAGTGTCGGTATCGGCGCCGCCGTTGATGGTGCTGGCCGTGCCGCGATAGGTTACGATGTCATTGCCATTGTCGGAATTGATCGCATCGAGGCCGGCCCCGCCATCGATCCAGTCCTCGCCATCGTTGCCCCTGAGCGTGTCGGCACCGGAACCGCCGATCAGGCGGTTGTTGAAGCCGTCTCCGTTCACGCTGACCCCGGCCGAAAGCGGGGTGGCATCGACGTTCTGGAAGCCCGCGACCGTGACCGTGTCGCTCGAAGTCTGGTCGGCGTTGTTCAGATCGACAGCGACCGCTGCGGCCAGAACAAGCGTGTCGTTCTGCCCCACATCGTAGGTGTAACCCTGATAGTACGCGTTTATCTCCTGTTCGCTGCCGCGATAGGTGATGCGATCAGCGCCGCTATTGCCAAACACCTGATCGGCACCGCCATTGCCATCGAGCACGTCGTCGAAGTCCGACCCGTTGATCACGTTGGCCCCGCTGCTGCCCTTCGCGGTGCCGCCAACGGTGCTGTAAAGGCTGTAACCGCTGTAGGGATCGTAGGCCTGCAGCAGGTTGATGTTTTCGAAGCCGGTCGTGTTGACGGTGTCGCCCAGGCTCTGATCCGCCTGGCTGAGATCGAAATTGCCGCCAGTCGTCGAAATCAGCGTGTCGGTATTGGCCCCGCCTGCCACCACGGCATCGCCAGCATGCCACACGACGCTGTCGTTGCCGGCGCCGCCGTCCGCGGTGTTGGAACCGCCGCGGCCATCGATAGTGTCGTCGCCGCCATTGCCATTCAGCGTGTTGTTGCCGCTGCCGCCAATCAAGGCATCGGTCAGGGCATTGCCGTTCGCAGTCTGTCCACCCGCGCCGAGATAGATATAGTAGGCGTTGCTAGCGTTCTGCCCGTTGACCGTCAGGCCTGCCGTATCGTTCGAGTTGAAGTTGACGCCGTATCCGCCGCCCGTAATCGTATCGACCAGATTGACGATCTCGAACCCGGTTACCAACGCGTTTAGCGTAGTGCTGTTGCCGTAGTAGTTGTTGATCTCGATCGTGTCTGTGCCCGTGCCGCCCGAAAGTGTTGACGGCGCCTGGAAGTAGCCACTTGTCACCTTGAGCGTGTCGTTGCCCGCCCCCAGCGTGCCGGAAACCAAGCCCGGCGCCGGACTGCCATATACGCCGTAAAGGGGATCATAGACGCTCAGGATCAGCGTATCGCCGCCATCGCCCAGATCGACCTGCACCGCGTTGCCTGCATTCTCGACACGCGAAAGATCGAGCGTGTCCACGCCCGTGCCTGCGGTGACCGAAAAGGTGGTGTTCTGCGCCGTGCCGACAACCCCGTCGTCGAGCAGGATCGTGTGGGCGGAATTGTCGGTCGTCAGTGCCTCGATCTGCTGAACGTTGCCACCCGCAAGGTCGATCGTGCCGGCCCCGGTTATCGCCAATGTGTCGATCACCGCGCCAGTCCCGCCGTTCACCGCATCACCGGCATCAAGCGCGCTGGCGGCGAACCGGAAGGTATCCGCGCCCGAACCGCCATAAAGCGTGTCGTTGCCAGTGCCGGCCGTGAGATCGAGCCGGTTGGTCGCCGTGATCACATCGCCGCCGTTGATCAGATCGTCGCCGGTTCCGCCGATGACCGACACAGTCGTCGCGGTGGCTGAGGAAACCATCGCATCGGTCAGGTTGAACACGTTGGTTCCGTTGGCGAGCTGAATGACTTCAACCCCGGAAACATTGGCCAGGGCGCTTGCCAGGATCGTACCCGCAGTGGTCACCTGCAACGTGTCGTTCCCGCTGCCGCCCTGCACGGTATCGTTCGACAGATCGGCGGCGGTAAACCGGAAGAAGTCCGCGCCTGCGCCGCCCCTGAGCACATCGAGGCCCGCGCCCGAGCGGAAATCAAAGGCGTTGGCGCCAGTGACCGCCGAGCCATCGATCGTGTCGTCGCCGGTGCCGCCGGTGACGGTGATCTTTGCGCCAGTCACGCCGGTGAAGTTGGCGGTGACAAAGGTCAGGCTGTTGGTACCCGCCGCGAGATTGACCCCCTCGACGCCGTTCATGTTCGCCAGCGCGTTGGACGCCAGCACCCCGGCGGTGGACAGGATCAGGAAGTCGCTGCCAAGGCCGCCCAGAATCGTGTCGCCCGCCAGGTCCGCTGCGGCGAAGTAGAAGAAGTCATTCCCCGCGCCGCCCTTCAGCACGTCCAGCCCCGCGCCCGCGCGCATGTCGACCGCGTTGACGCCGGTCAGGCCCGAGCCGTCGAGCGTGTCGTTGCCGCTGTTGCCGAAGACGGTGATCTTGCTGCCCGTGACGTTGGTGTAGTTGGCATCGAGCAGCGTGAGGCCGTTGTTGCCGGCCACCAGCTGGATGATCTCGACACCGGCCATGTTGGCGAGTGCCGTAGCTCCCAGCGTCCCGGCGGTGGAGAAGGTAAGGAAATCGTTGCCGAGACCGGCGCTGATCGTATCGCTCGAAAGGTCGGCCGCCGCAAAGCGGAAGGTGTCTGAACCCGCGCCGCCCCTGAGTGTGTCCAGCCCCGCGCCTGCGCGGACATCGACCGCGTTGCTGCCGGTGAGGCCCGAACCATCGACCGTGTCGTTGCCCGTGCCGCCGTTCACGGAGATCTTCGCACCCGAGACGCCGGTCAGGTTGCTGTTGAGCAGCGTGACCGAATTGGTGCCATTGGCCAGGGTGATCGTCTCGACCCCGGTCATGCCCGTGAGAGCGTTGGCGGCGAGCGCGCCGGCCGTTGTCATCTGCAGCAGGTCGGCCCCGGCATTGCCGGTCACCGTGTCAAGCGAATCGAGGTTTGCCGCCGCGAACTGGAACGAGTCAGCCCCGGTGCCGCCCTTCAGGATATCCGTACCCGCGCCCGCACGCAGATCGGCTGCGTTGGTGCCGGTGAGACCCGAGGCATCGAGCGTATCGTTGCCGCTGTTGCCGTTGACGATGATACGCCCGCTGGCCACCCCGGTGTAGTTGGCATTGACCAGCGTCAGGCCATTGGTCCCTGCGACGAGATTGATCGACTCGACGCCGCTCATGTTCGCCAGCGCGTTTGCCGCCATCGTGCCGGCGGTGGACATGATCAGAATGTCGCTGCCGAGGCCGCCGCTAATCGTATCGCCCGCAAG
Organism: Novosphingobium sp.; assembly: GCF_037133355.1. Lineage (GTDB taxonomy): Bacteria > Pseudomonadota > Alphaproteobacteria > Sphingomonadales > Sphingomonadaceae > Novosphingobium. The sequence continues at coordinate 251,526 of NZ_JBAXOI010000004.1, forward strand.
ATCGGCTGCTGCAAAACCGAACAGGTCATTGGCCGCGCCGCCCTTGAGCACATCAAGGCCCGCGCCCGCGCGCAGATCGACCCTGGACGTGCCGGTAATGACCGAGGCGTCGATCGTGTCGTCGCCGCTGCTGCCGGTCACGGTGATCTTGCCAGCCGTCAACCCGGTGAAGTTGGCATTGGCAAAGGTCAGGCTGTTGGTGCCGGCGGCGAGATTGATCGCCTCGACGCCGCTCATGTTCGCAATCGCGGCTGCCGACAGCGTACCTGCACTCGTTAGATTGAGGTAGTCGAGGCCAAGGCCGCCGAGGACAGTGTCGCCCGATAGATCGGAAGCAGCGAAGTAGAAGGAGTCACTCGCCGCACCGCCCTTCAGCACATCAAGGCCCGCGCCCGCGCGCAGATCGACCGCGTTCGCGCCGGTGAGGCCCGAAGCGTCGAGCGTGTCGTTACCGCTGTTGCCAAAGACGGTGATCAGGGTGCCCGTCAGTCCGGTATAGTTGCCATTGACCAGTGTCAGCCCGTTGGTGCCGGTCACCAGCTGAACGATCTCGACACCGCTCAAGTTGGCGAGCGCCGTGGGCGCCAGCGTCCCCGCCGTGGTCAGGACCAGAAAATCGTTGCCGAGACCGCCGCTGATCGTATCGCCGGCAAGGTCGGCCGCAGCGAAGCGGAACGAGTCCGACCCCGCGCCGCCCCTGAGCGTGTCCAGCCCCGCACCCGAGCGGATATCGACGGCATTGATGCCGGTCAGCCCGGACGCATCGACCGTATCGTCACCCGCGCCGCCGTTAACGATGATCTTCGAGCCGGAAACCCCGGTCAGGTTGCTGTTGAGCAGCGTGATGCTGTTGCCGCCCGCATTCAACTGGATCGTCGGAACACCGGTAACCCCGGTCAGCGCATCAACCGCCAGCGCACCGGCAGTCGTCAACTGCAACACATCGCCGCCGCCGCCACCGGTCACCGTATCGAGCGCGTTAAGATCAGCACCGCGAACTGGAACGTATCGGCAACCGCTGTGCCCGTGAATACGTTGTTAGTTGCCACCTGACCAATAAAGATCGCCATAGCCCCGGTTCCCCTGTTTTAATGTCAAAACATGGCCACAATGGCCGAATCTCGCATTTTGCAGAGTGACCCTAAGTAGTTCTGCGGTCAACTGAGATTGTGCAATTAAGACTCAAGTCAGAGAATCGTTCTATTTTTGAACTTTCATTATTGTAAGTTTTCAATTTTATGACAATTGATGCCATTGACATTGCCAGTGACATTGGTTGGTTGCCGGGTGGTATCATAAAGGCTGTTTATTACGGAGCCGACTGCAATATTCTGACACAATGGTTGCAGGGCGTGTGGCGGGTGTTACACATCCGGTTCCTCTCATCCCGTATGTTCGGGAAAATATGTCGGCATTTCTGGCACAAAGCCTGATCGCAACGCACACGTTAATCATGTCAACGTGGCGCAATGAACGATTTGGGTTAATTGGACTGGATGCGTAGGATACTATCAATTCATACTCGCCCAACTCCTTCCCGTTAGAGAACTCGGTCGAGATGGGCCAGAAAGGTTCAAACCATGCCGATAGTATTCGGCGACCGAGCTGCGCGTGGGGATGGTTCGCTATCTGGGCGAGAAGTCATGCGTGTGCCTTTGGATCGACCTTATCCTATGCCATACTGGAGCAAGCGAACAGACTTTCCGGGCATCTATAGAGGTACGTCCGTCCTCGGACTGAAACGTGCGATTAAACCAATAGGTCGGCGGCACAACGGAAGACGAACGTCGGAACGATCACCTGCTCCTTTTTTCCGCTCTGCAACCGGATAAAGGCCGCACCGCTCTTGCTTGCGTATCTCTCTTGCGGCGGCTCGCGCACCGTCAGACGCGGTCGACTTCCGGGACCTTGTCAACCGGCAGGACTGGGCCGTGTGCGAGCGAGTCCAGTCCGGCATAGCCGCGCGCGTCCACACCCACTGACCTGCCCCCCGAAAGATCCCTCGATCTGATGTAGAGTCTGCCCATTGGAA
>NZ_JBAXOI010000005.1:0-239600 GCF_037133355.1 Novosphingobium sp.
ATGTGTTAGGCATGCCGCCAGCGTTCGTTCTGAGCCAGGATCAAACTCTCAAGTTTTGTCAAAATACCTTGCGGCACGGGTAAACCCGCAGACCGCACGATACCTAACTTCGGGAGCCGATACCTGCACTTGTCAAACGTATGGTTACGTTAGGACATGTTATGGCATCGACTTGGTTACCGGTGTTCGAAGCCCAAAGACCCTCGACACCGGGCGCCGTCGCCCACATGTCCCTTCATCTAAATCAACGATGTCAAAGAACCCACCAGACAGAATTTGGCGGACAACCAGTGTTCCCCGATTTTATCTACCGGGGGACTTGGTGTCCGACTATGTTGGCGACCGGTGGAGAGGAGCGTTTCAGCCCGTCCCTGCCGGTGAACGGGCATATATGGAGGGGGTTCCTGCCCGTCAACGGGATTTTGCATTTTTTTTGAAACAAGTCGCAAACCCCCCGGAAACAGGGGACTTTGCGATTGTTGCGCGCCCCTCCAAGTTCGTCTCACCGGCGAATCAGGCGAGAGAATCGCCAGAATCGGGTCCGACTCGGCTTTCGTAAGCCAATCCTTAAGCGCCCCGGGGCTAGTTCCGATGGCAGATGAACAGCGATTCCCTCCCCGTGCCCGGGCCTGCGTCTCCGCAAGGCCAGAAGGGCGCCCGTCCCGCGCGTCCACGCGTGGCGGTGATCCTGCCTGCCTATGGAGTCGCGCATCTGCTTGGCGAGGCGCTGACTTCTCTCCAGCGCCAGACATTCACCGCGTGGGAATGCATTGTCATTGATGACGGCGCGCCGGACGATGTCGCGGGGGCCGTCGCCCCGTTCCTTGCGGATCCGCGCATCCGTTTCATGGCCACTTCCAACCGCGGCGTTTCGGCTGCTCGCAACCGGGCGATTGCCGATGCGAGCGCTCCCCTTGTCGCGCTGCTCGATGGCGACGACCTGTTTCGACCGGACTATCTCGCCAACGTCGTCCCGATCCTCGAGGGCGATCACGATGTGCGGCTGGTCACCTGCAATGCACGCATTTTCGGCGCGGTCAGGCGGCCGCGCAATTGTGTCGAGCGCGGCCAGGCCACCTCGGGCAGCCTCGCCGACGTGCTCGACCGCTCGTTCAACGTCTATATCGGCAGCACCTTCCGCCGCGCCGATTTCGAGGCGATTGGCGGGTTCGATACTCGCATGGCGCAGTCGGAAGATTTCGACTTCTGGGTGCGGCTCATGCTGCTCGGCGGCACCGCCCGCTATATCGACGCAGTGCTGGGTGAGTACCGCGTCCGCCCTGGCAGCGCCTCGGCCAATGCCGGGCGCATGCTGCTCGGCAATATCCGCGCCTATGAAAAGGCCCGCGCCGCTCTGCCGGCAGACGCCCCCGAAGTCGCGCTGCTCGATCGCCTGCTTGGCGAAAGCCGCGCCGCGCTCGCGTTCGAGCACGCCATAGACTGCATCGTCGATGGCGACACATCCCGCGGCCTCATCGAACTGCGCGGCGTACGCGATCAGGTCGGCGGCCCGGTTTGGCAGGCCGCATTCACGCTCTGGACGCTCTTTCCCGCGCTCGCCCGCCCGATGCTGCGCTGGCGGCGACGGGCTCACAGCCGCGGCGCGGTCAACTCTGCAATGTTCCCCAGCTTCCTGGAGAGCGAGGGATGACCCGGACCGACCGCCTCATCGCCGAGCTTGCAGAGCAGCCGCCGGTGATGTCGGTGCGCACCGCTGCAGCCTGGGCGCTTGTTTCGCAATACACCTCCTTCGCGCTCCAGTTCGTCACCAGCATCGTGCTCGCGCGCTGGTTCATAACGCCCGCAGAGCTCGGCCTTTTCTCGATCGCCTTTGCAGCCGTCACGCTCGTCGCTTTCCTCCAGGACTTCGGCGTCACCCGCTACATCAACGGCGAGCGCGAGCTGACGGCGGACAAGCTCCATACCGCCTTCACCATCTCGGTCGTCTTCGCCTGGGGCATCGCGTTTCTCGCGATTCTTGCCTCGGGTCCGATTGCGGCCTTCTATCATGATCCCGCTATGCGACCGGTCGCGCTGGTTATCGCCTGCTCCTACCTCCTCGTGCCGCTTGCCATTGTGCCGCAGGCGACCTGCCAGCGCCGCATGGACTATCAGTCGAACACGATGATCGAAGTCGGCTCCGCGCTCGCCAATGCCGTAACCGCGATTACGCTTGCGGTGATGGGCTACGGCGCGCTCGCGCTGGCGTGGGGGGCCTTTGCGCAGCAGGGCGCCCGCCTGGTGGTGAGCCAGTGGCGCGCCGGGCTGATGCTGCCCTGGCCGCTTCGCCTTGAAGGCGCCGCACCTGTGTTCAAGCTCGGCGGCACCAACAGCGTGCTCTCGGTGTGCTACTCGATTACCGGGCGCGCGCCCGAACTCGTCATCGGCCGCCTTATCGACAATGCCGCTGTCGGCCTTTTCGCCCGCGCCTCGGGCCTCGCGCTGCAATTGCGCCTGCTCGTCGCAGGTGCGGTAACGGGTGTGTTCTACCCCGCCTTCCGCCGCGTGCGCGACAACGGCGAGCCGCTTGGGCCTCCTTACTTGCGCGTGGTCGCGGCCTATACCGGCGTCACCTGGCCGGCGATGGCGGGCATCGCGGTGTTGGCCGAGCCGATCATCCACCTCCTTTACGGGGAACGCTGGATCGCCGCAGCCCCGCTGCTGGGCTGGGTCGCGCTTTCCCAGCTCTGCTATGTCGCCCTGCCGCTCAACAGCGATCTGCCGCTGCTGCTGGACCGGATGCGGAGCCTTATCCGCCGCAACGTGATCGAAACCGCCGCCTCGATCCTGCTGCTGGCGCTCTCCGCCCCCTTTGGCCTGATCTGGGTGGCGATCTCGCGCTTTGCCCATGGCATCATCTTCATGGGCATCTATGCGCCGCTCATGCAAGACATGCTGGGCTTTCGCTGGCGTGATCTGGCGTTGATCTATCTGCGCAGTCTGCTCGTCACGGCCGCCGCCGTTGCCCCGGCGCTGGCCAGTTATGCCCTGTGGCAGCCTGCGGCCGAGGCGGGGGCGCTGCAGATGCTGACGACCTCCGGGCTTGGCGTGCTGTGCTGGCTCGTCACGCTGCGCCTTGCCGGGCACCCCCTGTTCGGCGAAATCATCGGCCTCCTCAGCGAAATCGTGATGAGCTTGCGCCAGCGCCGCGCCCAGCCTGCCGTCACCTGACCCCATTACGGCCCGAGCGCTGAACACTGATAGGCACAGCGCTCCGAAAGGCGTATGAAGCTTACTCAGGAGATGGAAGCCATGGCCCTTACGCCAATTCTCGCCTCCGGCGCGCTGGCGCTGGCCGCGCCCGCAGCCCTGCCAGCCGCCGTGCCCCCCGCAGGCGATGCCGCCACGGCCGTCGATGTCGTGCGCACCGATATAGACCGGCACGACCGCATGACCGTGCCCGTTCGCATCGGCCACCAAGGGGGTTCGGCGGGGCCTTTCGATTTCCTCGTCGATACCGGCGCCGAGCGCACCGTGCTTGCGCGCGACATCGCCCAGCGCCTGCGCCTGCCCACGTCCGGCCAGGGCCTCCTCATCGGCATAGCCGGCACGCAGAGTGTCGATCTGGTCGAGATAGAGGAGATCAACCTCGGCCGCCGCAGCTTCTACGGTCTCACCGCACCGCTGCTCGAAGGCTACAATATCGGCGCCGACGGGATCATCGGGCTCGACAGCCTGCAAGACCAGCGTGTGCTCCTCGATTTCGACAAGAAGCGCATGTCCATTGGCGATGCCATGCAGCTCGGCGGCAGCCGCGGTTTCGAGATCGTCGTTCAGGCTCGCCGCCGTTCCGGCCAGCTGATCATGACCAACGCGGTGATCGACGGCGTGCGCACCGATATCGTCATCGACACCGGCTCCGACACCTCGATCGGCAACCGCGCACTGCAAAAGGCGCTGGCCAAGCGCCGCAAGGGCGAGACCACACAGCTCCAGTCCGTCACCGGCCAGGTCATCACCGCTGATATCGCCATGGCCCGCACCTTGAAGCTCGGCACGATGACGATGAGCAACTCGATGATGGTCTTTGCCGATACCCCGGCCTTCGAGAAGCTCGAACTGGTCAAGCGCCCCGCGCTGTTCATGGGCATGAACCAGCTCAAACTGTTCCACCGCGTCGCCATCGATTTTGCGACCAAGCGGATACTCTTCGACCTGCCCAGCAGTGCGGAAATCCCTTTCCGGTTCTGAGGTCTGGGCCCGGCTCCCGCCACCAGGTCGCCGCCCACAAATCTGCTCACGCTGAGCCAGTCGAAGAGCGCTGCCGCACGCGCCGCGCCAGCATGGTTCGACAACCGCACCATGAGCGGGCTGGGTGAGAGTTCTCAAGGTAGCAGCATCAAGACTGGCGAAACGCGCCAAACCCCCTATCTGGGGGAAATGCCGCCAGATACCGCTACCGATCCGAACGCTCGCCACGATGGATGGCTGACGCTCAAGCGCTTCCTCCCCTACCTTTGGCCGAAGGACAATCCGGCGCTGCGCTGGCGCATTGTCGTCGCCAGCGCGCTGATCCTGCTCTCGACCGGCACCCAGCTTGCGCTGCCCTATCTGCTGAAGTGGGCGGTTGATGCGATGAACACCGGCCCGGGCTTCGTCGCCGGCCAGCGCTTGCCTGCATTCGTGATGCTCACCGTCCTCGCATACGCTGCCGGCCGACTCCTCGGTGTCGTGTTCGACAACTTGCGCAACATCGTGTTCGAGCGCGTCGGACAGGACGCGACCCGGGCGCTCGCCGAAAACGTCTTCGCCCGCCTCCACCGACTCTCGCTCAGGTTCCACCTCGCCCGCCGCACCGGTGAGGTCACCAAAGTGATCGAGCGCGGGACCAAGAGCATCGACACGATGCTCTACTTCATGCTGTTCAACATCGCGCCGACGATCCTGCAGCTGATCGTGGTCGCGATCATCTTCTATTTCACGTTCGGCTGGGGGCTCGTTGCCGCCACCGCCGTCGCTGTCGTCGCCTATATCTGGGTCACCCGCGCGATCACCGAATGGCGCAGCCACTTGCGCGAACGCATGAACCGGCTCGACGGGCAGGCGCTCAGCCGCGCGGTCGATTCGCTGCTCAACTACGAGACGGTGAAATACTTCGGCGCCGAAGCGCGCGAACAGGAGCGCTACGCCCGCGCCACCCGCGCCTATGCCGATGCTGCCGTCGCCAGCGAAAACAGCCTCGGCCTGCTCAACATCGCCCAGGCCTTCGTGGTCAACCTGCTCATGGCCGGCGCGCTCGCCTATACCGCGTGGGGCTGGTCGAAGGGCTGGTACACCGCAGGCCAGCTCGTCTTCGTGCAGACCTACCTCACCCAGCTGTTCCGCCCGCTCGACATGCTCGGCATGGTCTACCGCACGATCCGCCAGGGCCTGATCGACATGGCCGAGATGTTCCGCCTTATCGATACCGAAGTCGAAGTGGCCGATGCCCCCGGCGCGCCCGCGCTCGTGATCCGGCAGCCGAGCGTGGTCTTCGACAATGTCCTGTTCGGCTATGACCGCGACCGCACGATCCTCCACGGCCTCTCGTTCGAAGTGCCCGCCGGCAACCGCGTCGCCATCGTCGGCCCATCTGGCGCAGGCAAGAGCACCATCGCGCGCCTGCTATTCCGCTTCTATGATCCGTGGTCGGGCCGCATCCTGATCGACGGGCAGGATATCGCCAAAGTCACGCAGACCTCCCTGCGCGCCGCGCTCGGTATCGTCCCGCAAGACTCGGTGCTGTTCAACGATACCATCGGCTACAACATCGCCTATGGCCGCGAGGGCGCAACAACCGAGGACGTCGAGGCCGCCGTGCGCGGCGCGGCGATCACCGATCTCCTATCGCGCCTGCCCAAGGGCCTCGAAACCGAAGTCGGCGAACGCGGCCTCAAGCTTTCGGGCGGCGAAAAGCAGCGCGTCGCCATCGCCCGCACGCTGGTGAAAAACCCGCCGATCGTCCTGTTCGACGAAGCCACCAGCGCGCTCGACACCCGCACCGAGCAGGATATCCTCACCACCATGCGCGGCGTGGCAGACCAGCGCACCACCATCTCGATCGCGCACCGCCTCTCGACCATCGCCGATTCCGACCGCATCCTCGTGCTCGATCAGGGGCGGCTGGCGGAAAGCGGCAATCACACCGAACTGCTGCGCCGCGACGGACTCTACGCCGAAATGTGGAACCGGCAGGCCGCCGAAAGCGAAGATCTCAGCGAAGCCGCGGAGTGACGGGGATATCAAAGTGAAGCACTTCCTCGCGCTGCCCAAGCTTCTCATAGAGGGCGATGGCGGGGAGGTCCTCGTAGTCCGCCTGAACAAACGCGACATGACCACCGCCCGCGTTTGCAATGACGCAAAACGCATCGATCAGAGCCGTGGCAACACCCCGGCGGCGCATCGCGTCCGCCACACCAAGATCGTAAATGTAGAACTCGCTGCGGGCCTGTTCAAACTTTGCAAGCTCGTAACCCACAAGGGCGCCGGCCAGCCCCTGTCCGCTATCGGCCACAAGCGCCACGAACTCCCTGCGCGCTAACAGGCGAGCAAGATAGGCATCGTCGGGCGGCGTGCTCGCGTAGCTCTCCGGGTCGTCAAACACTTGCGCAAACAAGATGTTGACCGCCCGCAGCGTGGATCCATCGCAAGTTTGCAGCCGCCTGACGGAGACCGCGGTCACTTCACCACATCCGCCTCATGCCACACCACCGCCTGCGCCGCCTTCATGCAACCCGCTTCCTCGTCCCACGTGATCGAGGGCGAGCCATAAAGCCGCCAGCCCTGCTCCAGCGCTTCGGAAACCCGGTCGCAAAACGCGCGGTCATCCTTTCCGGTGAGGAGGCGGTAGATCGGGCGGTCTTCGGGGGTGGTGTACATGCCTGACCTATAGGGCAAGGCCATCCAGCCTGCATCACCATTCCTTGCAAAGCGCGCCGGTTCGTTCACCTTGCGCGGTCAGACGGGGAGCACAATGACGGTTCGGGCAACAAGCGAGCAAAACGGCGAACTCTTCGGCCAGCCCAAGGGCCTATGGGTCCTCGCCGGCACTGAACTGTGGGACCGCGTCTCGTTCCACGGCATGGTCGCCATGCTGGTGCTCTACATGACCGGCGACCTGCTGCTCGATCCTGCCCGCGTCGCCACGGTGATCGGCTTCCCGGCCTTCCGCGCCTTCCTCGAAAGCACCTCCGGCCCGCTCGGCCCCCAGGCGCTCGCGCTCCAGACCTTCGGCTACTACTACGCCTGCGTAACCGGCTTTCCCCTGCTTGGCGGCTGGATCGGCGACCGCATCACGGGCCGCAAGATTGCCGTCGGCAGCGGGGCGGCGATGATGACCATGGGCCACTTCGCCCTCGCCTTCGACCGCACGTTCCTCATCGCGCTCGTCCTCCTCATGTGCGGCGCAGGCCTCCTTCGCGGCAATCTCTCGGCGCAAGTCAAATCGCTCTACGCCGACGGCGACCCTCGCGAGGTCAACGCATTCCAGTACTACTATCTCGGCATCAATATCGGCGCCTCCGCCGCGCCGATCCTCAGCGGCAGCGTTGCGGCGATCTGGGGCTGGCATGCGGGCTTTGCGGTGGCGGGCTTCGGCATGCTGATCGGCCTCATGGTCTATCTCGGCGGCCAGGTCTGGCTTCCCGCCGAACAGCAGCACGCGCCCGCGCCCTCGGGCAAACGCCCGCCGCTGACCCCCGGAGAGCGCCGCCGCGTCCTCGGCCTGCTCCTGATCTGGCCGATGGTTGTGGGATACTGGATTGCGCAAGCCCAGATCTGGAACGTCTACAACATCTGGCTGCGCGACAGCGTGGACCTCGATGTGGGCGGCTTCACCGTCCCCGTCCCATGGTTCCAGTCGCTCGACGGCCTCGCGCCCGCGCTGTTCATCCCGCTCGTGCTGTGGATCTGGGCCCAGCAAGCCAAGCGCGGACGCGAACCCGATGTGCTCACCAAGCTGGCCATCGGCAGCATCATCTTCGGGCTCAGCGTCGCTCTGCTCGCGGCCGGACCGCTCCTCGCCAATATGGGCGGCCGCGCACCGATCGCACTCCCGCTGCTGTTCCATATCACATCAAACTTCGGCGCGATGTACTACGCCCCCGTGATCCTCGGCCTCTACGGCACCCGCGCCCCACAAAGCTTGCGCGGCACGCTGGTCGGCATCTGCATGCTCGCTGTAGCAGCCGGAAGCCTCATCAGCGGCTGGATGGGCGGGCTGTACGAAAGCATGGGCCCCGCCGGCTTCTGGCTGCTCAACGCCGCCATCTGCACCGGTGCGGGCCTTGGCATCCTGCTCGCCACACCGGTGCTGGGCCAACTGCTGGCGCAGGACGAAGCCTAGAGGATATACTTCGACAGGTCGGTATTCCCAGCCAACCCCGCCAGCTTGTCCGCCACATAGGCCGCATCGATCGTCACCGTCGTGCCGCGCCGATCCTCGGCCTCGAAGCTCACCTCTTCCAGCAGCTTCTCCATAACCGTCTGCAGCCGCCGCGCGCCGATGTTCTCGACGCTCTCGTTCACTTGCGCCGCGGTCCGCGCCACCGCGCGGATCGCATCGGGGGTGAAGTCCACCGTCACCTGCTCGGTGCCCAGAAGCGCCCGGTACTGCTCGACGAGGTTGGCCCGCGTCGAGGAGAGGATATGCACGAAGTCATCTTCGGAGAGCGCCGAAAGCTCCACCCGGATCGGCAAGCGCCCCTGCAATTCGGGCAGCATGTCGCTGGGCTTCGCCACATGGAACGCACCCGAGGCGATGAACAGCACGTGGTCTGTCTTCATCGGCCCGTACTTGGTCGCGACCGTCGTGCCCTCGATCAGCGGCAGCAGATCGCGCTGCACGCCCTCGCGGCTCACCGAACCGCCGCGCACGTCGCTGACGGCAATCTTGTCGATCTCGTCGATGAACACGATGCCGTTGGTCTCGGCATTGATCAGCGCCGCGCGCGCGACGTCGTCCTGATCCATCCGCTTCTCGGCCTCTTCGTCGACCAGCTTGTCCCAGGCATCCGCCACCCGCAGCTTGCGCCGCTTCAAGGGCTTCTGACCGAAGGCTTTGCCCATCATCTCGGAGAGGTTGATCATGCCGACCCCGCCGCCCATGCCCGGAATCTCCATAGGCTTGGACGGCGTGTCCTCCACCTCGATCTCGACCTCGACGTCGTTCATCGAGCCTTCGCCGATCCGCTGGCGAAAGCTTTCGCGCGTCGCCTCGCTGGCGCCATCGCCCACCAGCGCCTTCAGCAGCCGGTCCATCGCCGCCTTGCTCGCCGCCTCGCGCACGGCCTCGCGCCGCCGCTCCTTCTCGAGCCGCACCGCTTCTTCCACCAGATCGCGCGCGATCTGCTCCACATCGCGGCCGACGTAGCCAACCTCGGTGAACTTGGTCGCCTCGACCTTCACGAACGGCGCTTCTGCCAGCTTCGCCAGCCGGCGGCTGATCTCGGTCTTGCCGCAGCCCGTCGGCCCGATCATCAGGATGTTCTTCGGCGTCACCTCGTCGCGGAGTTCGGGCGACAGCTTCTGCCGCCGCCAGCGATTGCGCAGCGCGACGGCCACCGCCCGCTTCGCATCGGCCTGGCCGACAATATGCGCATCAAGCGCGGCAACAATGGCTTTGGGGGTAAGGCTTTCAATCATGGATTCTCTCACTCCCCTCCCGCTTGCGGGAGGGGTTGGGGGTGGGCAGGCGCGCAGTCGCGCACTCAGATCTCTTCCAGCGTCACGCGGTCATTGGTGAAGACGCACACCTCGGCCGCCACCTGCATGGCCCGCCGCGCGATCTTTTCCGCATCGTCCTCATAAGGATCGAGCGCCTTGGCCGCGGCCAGCGCATAGTTCCCGCCCGAGCCGATTGCCGCGATTCCGCCTTCGGGCTCCAGCACATCGCCGTTGCCGGTCAGGATCAGCATCGTCTCGGCATCCGCGACGATCATCAGCGCTTCGAGATTGCGCAGGTACTTGTCGGTCCGCCAGTCCTTGGCGAGTTCCACCGCGGCGCGCATCAGTTGGCCGCGGTGCTGCTCCAGCTTGCGCTCCAGCCGCTCGAACAGGGTGAAGGCATCCGCAGTCGCACCCGCGAACCCGGCGATGACCTTGCCTCGCCCTGCTTCATCCAAAGCGCCAATACGCCGCACTTTGCGCGCATTGGGCTTCATCACGGTGTTGCCCATGGAAACCTGCCCGTCACCGGCAATGACGGTGCGGCCGTTCTTCCTGACGCCGATGATCGTGGTGCCGTGCCACTGTACGAGCCCGTGGGCCGAATGTGTGTCGTTCATGAGCCCGATATGGGGGGCACAAAACGCGGTTCAAGCGGGCGCGCTCAGCTCCCGTTCGGGCCCGAACCGCCCGGCGCGCCACCCGGCCCGCCCGCCTGGCCCGGAATCGCACCGACAGAGCCGATATTGCCGAACAGGTCTTCGAAGAAGCTGCGCGTGCGGCCAAGCGTCGGCGTCTTGTGGCCATCGGGGTTGAGCGAGACGACTTTCTCCATCCCGCGCCGCTCCACGCTCGCCACGTTGCCCTTGGCGTCGAAGCTCACCATCAGCACGTTTTGCGCGCCGGTCGCGGGCCGCTTGAACGGCCGCTGCTTCGTGTCGATGGAGACATAGTACCAGATCTGCTTGCCGAACTCGCTCTTGAAGGTCGGCTGGCCAAGCGCGCGCTCGACCGAAAGGCGGTTGTCGATGCCCGGCTGCACCGAACCCGTCAGCGCCGGGTCGATCAGATAGCCGCGGTGGTCCTTGATGCTGGCACAGCCGCTCGCCATCAGCGCCAGCCCGCCCAGCACTGCCGCCGCACGCAGTCCCTTGATCCCGCCATTCCCTCGCATGCGTCACTCCGACTTCATCAGGCGCCCGGCCCGGCCTCTCGCCGTGCCCGATCGGGGCGTTTGCCAATTGGCAAGCGGACCCTATATCGCCACTGATCGCCTCGTGCCTTAAGGCGCACAAGGCATTCCTGCAATGGCGCTCCGGCTCTTTCCCTGTGCTGAACCGCGCCGCTCATTCGAGAAGGACGTACCCTCATGTCATTCCTCGCCCGCTTGTTCGGCGCCCGGCAGGATGATCGCGACACTGTGCGCGAGCTCTGGCACCGCACGGTCGCCATCGCGCGCGAGAAGGAATGGTATCGCGACTGCGGCGTCACCGACTCGCTCGCGGGCCGCTTCGACATGATCACACTTGTCCTCTCGCTCGTCATGCTGCGCATGGAACGCGAAGAGGCACTGATCGCCCCCAGCGCGCACCTCACCGAACTGTTTGTCGAGGATATGGACGGCCAGCTGCGCGAACAAGGCGTCGGCGATGTCGTCGTCGGCAAGCATATCGGCAAGCTCATGGGCACACTCGGCGGCCGCCTTGGGGCCTACCGTGAAGGCCTTGCCGGCGGCGAGGATGCGATGGCTGAGGCTGTGCGCCGCAATGTCACGCTCACCTCGGGCGCCGATCCGCTCTTCGTCGCCCAGCGCGCCCGCGCCTTTGCTGCCGGCCTTGCGCTCGTGCCGGGCTACCGCGTGCTGGCAGGAGAAATCGGGAGATGATCACACCCGGCGCCGCGCCAGAGTACAGCGTCATGGTCGATCTGCGCCAGATCACCGATGCGCCGCTCATGCTCGAACCCGATGAGGCCGCCCGCGAACGCCTCGCCGCCCGCTTCGCCATTACGGCCATTCCCGCGATGCAGGCCACGGTCCAGCTCCTGCGCGAAGGCGAGCGCGTCACCGCCAGCGGCCGCCTCACCGCCGACGTGATCCAGGCCTGCCGCGTCTCGGCCGAGGATTTCCCGGTCCATATCGACGAGCAGGTCCACCTGCGCTTCGTCCCCCCGGGAGGCGCAACGATCCCCGACGAGGAGATCGAACTCACCGCCGAAGACTGCGACGAGATCGTCTATGAAGGTACCGCCTTCGATCTCGGCGAAGCCCTCGCCCAGACCCTGGCACTCGCCATCGATCCTTTCGCCGAAGGCCCGAACGCCGAGAAGTTCCGCGCCGAGCACGGCCTAAACGATGAAGCCCCCACCGGCCCCTTCGCCGCCCTCGCCGCGCTGAAGAAGCAGGACTGATGCGCCCGCCCCAGATCAATCCTCCCCGTTTTCACGAAGCGCAAATGGCGAGGAGGACCGCCAGCGCGGCGGGTGGTGGAGGGGTAAATCCCGCCCTTTCAGCGTTGCAGAAGGCCGTAACACCATGACCGATCGCGCCCCGCAGCACGGCCCCCGCACCGGCCACCGCGATCTGACGCAGGGGCCCATACTTTCCACCCTGCTCATCTTCTCCGCGCCCACGCTCGCCTCGAACATCCTCCAAGCGCTCAACGGCTCGGTCAATTCGATCTGGGTGGGCCGCCTCCTGGGCGATAGTGCACTTGCCGCCACCGCGAACGCCAACGTCGTGATGTTCCTGCTCTTCGCCGCCGTGTTCGGCTTCGGCATGGCCGCCACCGTCAAGGTCGGCCAGGCCTTCGGCGCGGGCAATACCGATGCCGCGCGCCGCACGTTCGGCACTGCCATCGGCCTTTGCGTCGGCCTCTCGCTTGTGCTTGGGCCGCTGGGCTGGATCTTCACCCCGCATCTCCTCACGCTGATGCGCACCCCGCCCGAAATCTTCGCTTTCGCGCTCACTTACCTGCGCCTGATCTTCGTTGCGATGCCCGCCTCGACAATCACCGTGATCGTCGGGATGGGCCTCCGCGGCGCCGGCGACGCGCAGACCTCGCTGCGTTTCATGGTTGTTTCGGTCGTGCTCGACATAGCGCTCAACCCGCTGCTGATCGCCGGCTTCGGCCCGATCCCGCCGCTCGGCATCGCCGGCTCCGCGCTCGCCACCGCGATCGCCTCTTACGCCGCGATGCTCGGCCTTGTGGTCTATGTCTACGCAAGGAACCTCCCGCTGCGCCTGCGCGGCCGCGAACTTGCCTACCTCATCCCCCACGCCGCAGAGCTGCGCTACATCCTGATCAAGGGCCTCCCCATGGGCGCGCAGATGCTGATGATCTCGGCCTCGGGCCTCATCATGATCGGCCTCGTCAACCAGGAAGGCGCCATGCTGAGCGCGGCCTACGGCGCCTCGCTGCAAGTCTGGACCTACCTCCAGATGCCCGCCATGGCGATCTCCGCCGCGCTCAGCGCGATGGCTGCGCAGACCATCGGCGCGGGCCTCGCAAGCCGCCTAGGCAAGATCACCCGGGCCGGGCTCATCCTCAATATCTCGATCACCGGCACGCTCACGCTCCTGCTCCTCGCCTTCGATCGCCCGGTGCTGACGCTGTTCCTCGGTCCCACCAGCCCCGCGGTGGATGCCGCCCGCCACATCCAGTTCCTCGCCAGCTGGAGCTACGTGCTCTTCGGCATGACCATCGTCCTGTTCGGCACGATGCGCGCCGGCGGCGTGGTGCTCGTTCCCATCGCCGTTCTCGGTATCGCGATGTACCCCGTCCGCCTCGGCTTCTACGCCGCCGCCTACCCCGCACTCGGCCCCGACGCGCTTTGGCTCTCCTTCCCCGTCGGCTCCGCCGCCGCCGTCCTCATGGCCACAATCGCCTACCGCCGCCCCGGCTGGCGCCAGAAGGCCCGCGTGGTCGATCAGGACGAATGCAGCGAGGAATCACAGGCCGATGGGGATTGCTCGGGGCGGATGGCACCTGCGCTTTGAAGGTGTTTAGGCACCCCGCAGGCAGGAGGCGAAATCATGGCGCTCGCTGAAATTTCCGCAGAAACACCATTGCTCGATCCATTGCTGCGGACTGGATGGCGGCCAAATCGCTGACATTTATCTGCGATCGCTTTGAGTCGGGAAAGATGATGTACCCGACAGAGGGCAAACCTCGGCCTGAACCACCCCCGACAAGCTTTTTGCAGGGCACCTGATTGGCGACGACACACTGCGGATTCCCAAGATCCTCGTGCATCCGAAGACTTCCCTCTCCCAGCCGGAAACCTGGCCCTTGGTCTGCAACAATATCGGCAGAACATTTGTTACCCCTGACTGCGATGTTGAGATCACCAGTCGTTACGCCTGCATCCGTAGAAAAGGATACGCCCGCTCGATTTAGAGGAATAACAATGAAAGGCACTGCCTCTGCATCAACTGATTTACCAGTATCATCCCATTTCAGACTAGTCTCTGGTTGATTTGTTCCGGTCGCACTTTGAGAGAGCGGCGAGCCATCCGCATCAACCGATGCTTTTGAAATGAAAACGATCGTGCCGTCTGGAAACTTCCAGATTCCTTTCACCATGTTGGGATCGGTTGAGCATTTACGCCTTTTGGGCGGATTACCGTATTTCGGCAACGGCTTTCCATTAAATGTGTTTAATTTATCACAAACATCGTAGAGTTTTTTGTAGGTTTTCCCGGCGGCACCGCTGGCCTTTAGTTGTATCGCTTGGGCTGTATCGAGATTTTTGAACAGCCCGCCCAATTCAATACAATCGGTCGCTTGCGCCGGAGAACCGCTTACCATTAAGACAGTTCCCACAACTGCGGAAAAAAGGCCACGAATCATTAGGACCTCCCTGATTTTTTTCAGAATAGGCCTGATCGGGTTCGAAATCAATTCTGCGTAGGAGCCGAACTGGCAAAACAAACCGTTGCTTTTGCACTAGGCTGCTCTCTCACCATTCAGAAACGCCGCGCTATGATGAATTCTCAATCGTGGGCACGCCGAAACAAACCCATGATAATGCCACCTACCGCGACTGCGCCCGCCAGCGCTGCACCGTGCGCTCCACGGCCATTTCCTCACCGCCAGAACGCCCCCACAGTTCGGAGAACGACGGGTCGGCCGAGGCCGGACGCAGCGCCTGCGCAAGTTCGTCGAAAGCGACGCGGATCGGGATCGAGACGCCTTCACCGCAAATGATGCATTCCCGGTTGCGCAGCGCCGGGATCGAATCGAGGAAGCCGCGCGCTCCTTCGGGCATTGCCGCCTTAACGAAGGCCTGGTCGCGCTCGTTGTTGAGGCGCATGGCAATGATCGTGCCGCACTGGCTGAGCACGCCTTCGGCAAGGTCGGACGGGCGCTGCGTGATGAGGCCAAGCGAAACGCCGTACTTGCGGCCTTCCTTGGCGATGCGCGAAAGGATGCGGCCAACCGAGGAACCGTCGGTGTTCTTCTCCGCCGGCACGTAGCGATGCGCTTCCTCGCAGACCAGCAGGATCGGGCGGGTTTCCTCGTCGCGCGACCAGATCGCGTAGTCGAAAACGAGGCGCGAGAGCACCGCGACCACGGTGGACGTGACTTCGGAAGGCACGCCCGAGACGTCGATGATCGAGATCGGCTTGCCGTGCGAGGGCAGGCGGAAGACGCGGCCGATGAACTCGGCCATGGTATCGCCCACCAGCATGCCGGAGAACATGAACTGATACCGCGGATCGCCGCGCAGTTCCTCGATCTTGGTCTTGATGCGCTGATAGGGGACCGAGGTGTGGCCCTTGTCGAGCCGGCCCATCTCGTTCTGAAGAATGTTGATCAGCTCGGAGAGCAGATAGGGGATCGGCGAATCGACGGTGATCTTGCCGATCTGTTCGGCGAGCCGGTTCTTGTGCCGTGCTTGCAGCAGGCACTTCGCGAGGATGTCCGAATCGATCTGGCGGTCTGTGCCGGTCGAGGTGAGGAAGACCTCGCAGTGCTCCTCGAAATTCATCAGCCAGTAGGGCATGTTGAGGTTCGAGACGTCGAGCAGATGACCGGTGTTGCGGAAGGCCTGCATGTACTCGCCGTGCGGGTCGATCATCACGATGTGACCCTCGGGCGCCAGTTCGCAGATGCGGTGCAGAATGAGCGCCGCGCTGGTCGATTTGCCGGTGCCGGTCGAACCGAGCAGCGCGAAGTGCTTGCCCAGCAGCGCATCTACATAGAGCCCGGCGCGGATGTCGCGCGTGGGGAACACGGTGCCGATGGTGATATTCGTGCGCCCGTCCGAGGCGTAGATCTGGCGAAGGTCGGTGCTGGTTGCAGGATAGATCGGCGAGCCCGGGACAGGATAGCGCGTCACACCGCGGCGGAAACCGTAGATCTTGCCGGTCAGGCGCTCCTCGTCGCCCTCGCCAAGGAAGTCGACCTGCGCAATGATCACGCCGTCGTTGCCTGCGCTCATGTCCTGGCGCTGGGTGCGCACGCTGGCAAGCAGCCAGCCGCCACCGACGCGGATCTTGAGCTGGCTGCCGACTTGCCCAGCCAGCGAGATCGAGGGGTCGCCGTCGACCATGCATTCCTCGAGCCGGGTGAGATCGAGCGCGATCGAACTGCCCGCGCCCGAAACATCGAGCACGTAGCCGATGGGCCGGCGGGCGTTGTCGGCAGCGGCTGCCCGGGGCGTTCCCCGCACATCCGTTGTCACTGCCGGGCGCGCACCGTTTGCCGCGAGGTCGGCGGGCGTTGCCCTGCCTGCACTCTCTAGGCCATTGATGCTCATATCCGTCATCGCCACCTGATCCCTGCCCTGAACGGCATTGCTGAGATCAGACCTAACCTTCGACGGTTAAAAACTGGCTAATCATCCGGAATGGTCCCTGAGCCATACCAAGCCAAGCGCCGCATTTTCCGCCGCTGTTCAGACGAGCGCGAAGAGCCGGCCGGCGATCCATCCCATGGTCACGGAAACGAGCACGGCAAAGAGCCCGTAGAGGAACCCGTTGCGCTCGGCATTGTAGGCCACCAGCCGCTCGAAGCCTTCCTTGCGCACCGTCACGCGCGAAATTGCGGAGGCCACCACGCGCCCGTCGCGCACCGCGAAAGTCTCGGCGGTATATGTGCCCGTCTGTACGCTCGAGGGCAGCGAAATGCGCGCCTGGTAGAGCACCTGGCCGCTGATTTTCACCGCAGTCTCGTTCTGCTGGTAGAGCCCCTGCCGGCGCATGAGATCAACAAGACCATCCGAAAAGCGCTGCTGCTCGGTCGGATCGATCACACCCACCGGCGAGAGCTGCAGCCATTTGAGCCCCATCTCGTAGATCGCCGCGGTCTTGCCATCGACCAGTTGTGCGATCGGGCGCGATGAGGCCAGCGCATAGAAGCTGGGCGCAGAGCGGAATTCGGTTCCGCTGGCGTTGACCCAGATGCCCGCCACCTTGCGCTTCTCGCGCACCACGATCGAACGCGCCGGGCCTTCGAGCAGCACGACGATATCATAATCCCCCGCCGCGCGCGCACCCTCCGGCGTCAGGATGGCGCCGAACAGCAGCAGATCGGCCCCGGTAAAGCCCTGCCGCACCTGGATTTCGTGTTGCGAGATCTCGGGCACCAGGATCGGATCGCGTGCGCCCGTGAGCAGGAGCAGCGCCAGCACCAGCGCGGCGAGGCGGCCAGGCATCATTGCGCCACCACTGTATAGATCTCGTCCGGCCGGTAGCCGAGCCCGAGCGCCATGCGCACTGCAACCGCCAGCACGATGACCGCAAGGATCAGGCGCAGTTGCTCCGGCTTCGCCTTCTGCGCGAACTGCGCACCGATCTGCGCGCCGGTAACCGAGCCGATCAGCAGCAGCACCGCCAGCACGATATCGACCGCACGCGTGGTCAGCGCATGCATCATCGTCGTCGCCATCGTCACGAACAGGATCTGGAACAGCGAAGTGCCGACAACCACACCCGCCCCCATGCCCAGAATGTAGAGCATTGCCGGCACGAGGATGAAGCCGCCGCCGATGCCCATCAGCATCGTGAGAATGCCGGTGAACACCCCCAGCAGGAGCGGGGCGAGCGGCGAGATGTAGAGCCCGGAGCGATAGAAGCGCCAGCGCAGCGGCAGGCTGGCGACGATCGGATGGTGACGCCGCTTGCGCGCCGGGAGAGGCTTGCCGCTGCGCTCGGCGCGCAGTGCGCTCAGGCTTTCATGCGCCATCAGGCTGCCGATCCCGCCGAGCATCAGCACGTAAAGGATGTTGATCACCGTATCGATCTGGCCGAGCGCCTGGAGCAGGCGGAACAGCAGGGCGCCGATCCCCGTGCCGATCACCCCACCCGCCACCAGCACCGCCCCCATCTGGTAGTCGATGCCGCCGCGCCGGGCATGGGCAAAGGCACCCGAAACGCTCGCGCCCGTCACCTGGCTCGCGGCCGAAGCCGCCGCAACGGTGGGCGGCACGCCGTAGAAGATCAGCAGCGGGGTGGTGAGAAACCCGCCGCCCACACCAAACATGCCGGACAGAAGCCCGGTCAGCACGCCAAGCGCGGCGATGACGAGGCCGTTGACCGAAAGATTGGCGATAGGGAGGTAAACATCCATCCTGCGGGCAAGGCTAGCCGGTCCGGTCCGGCTTGGGAACGCTTGGGCGCCGATTTTTCCCGATCAGAATCCCGCCGAAAGCGTCAGTGCAGGGCCAGAGCCCGGCTGGGCGCGGCCGGCCACGCGAAAGCGCCAATCGGCCCCGATGCGCACGGCCATTCGGCGCGAGGACGGGCCGAACATGGTCCTCACCTCGATCCTGGGCCCGACATCGAGCCGCGCCGCGCCGCGCTGTCCGCCGCTCCACAGGCCGCCGCCCGCGCTCAACCGGAAACCGCGCAGCGGATCGGCGATGCGGCGCTGCACTGTGGCGGCAAGGTCATAGAATGCTGTGGCATCGCGCCCGCCCGCCCAGCCGCCTTGGGCATAGAACTCTCCATCAGCGCCGAGCGGCAAGCGCAGTGGAGGCAGCTCGGTCACCGCCATGACTACTGGCCGAGCCCTTGCCGGCCCGTTGCTTTCCTGCACTCTGAGCTCGCCCATCACCGCCAGCGGCAGGTGCCGCACCGGACGCAGCATGAGCCCGAATGCACTTTCCGACTGGCGGACCGGCCCGCCCAGCGCCGCTGAAATCCGCGCGTAGGCTTGTGGACGAAGCCCACTGCCCGGGGCGAGCGCATAGCGCAGCACGGCCCCGGCCTGACTGCCGCCATAGGACGCGGCGCCCGCCGCCAGCCCCGGTGCGCTGTCCGCGCCGCGGAGCAGGACCCAGCCATCGGCAGTCCATCGGGGTCGGGAAGCCTGACTGCGCCCGGGAAGAACTTTGAGCGGGACGAACGGCGGCGGCGGGGGGCGGGTCCCCCGCGCGCGAACCTTGCCGGCACAATCCTCGCTTGCGCAGGCCGCGGCGGCAACTGCGATCGGCAAGGCCGTTCCCTCGGCAGCAGCGGCAGACGATTGCCAAGCGGTCTTTACGCCCAAGCGTTGCAGCTCATCCGGCGCGGCGAGCGAGGCAAGGCCGGCGCGGTTTGGCGCCTCATGCGGGGCAAATTGCAGCGGCACCGGCGCGGCGGTGAGCGCCGTTTCGGGCGCTGGCCGCGCGGGGCGATTGGGCCGGCGGGCCCTTGGTGGATCGGCCACCTCGGCGGCAAAGTCGGGCTCGAGCGCAATGAATGTCATCCGCACGGCAATCCACATCGCGAGGATCATCGCCAGGGCAATGACCGGTTGCCCGCGCGGACCGCTGACCCGATTTCGGGCCGGCATCGGGGGCGCCGGCCGCGTCAGCGGACTGCGGCGAGTGCTGGGTGGCTGAGATGAATGGTGTGATCCCATTTCACCTTGCCGCTGTAGAGCGAGGCCAAGTAGGCAATGATCGCGCGGCGGCCCGCCATGATCGCGATCAAGTTGGCCAGCGGCATCCGCAGCACCGCCATGATCCCCTCACCCAGCGAGTACTCGTGCGCGGTGAATACTGCGCGGAACAGGCACCGCCAGGCGAGCGCTGTGAGGTTGACGATCAGCAGCAGCCGCAGCGCGGGATCGATCGGCTGCGGACGGTAGTGGCCAGACACGGTCGCAATGAACAGCACCGAGGAGATGATCAGCAGCAGGTAGGCCGCAGCGAGCACGATCGCCGTAAGCGGGGCGCGCCGGTCACGCAGCCGCATCCACAGCTCGAGCGGACGGGCATCCCACCCCAGCCGGTCCCAGCCCTGGAACGCGATTCCATGCATCCAGCGGGTCTTCTGCCGCACCGACGAGGCAAGCCCCGCCGGGAAGAACTCGCGCGTCGCCACCAGTCGGCCCTCGGAATCGCGCGTCCGTACAAACCGGGCGGCACCGCCGATCTGGTCGACAAGCAGGCCGCATTCGTAATCCTCGGTGAGGCATTCTGCGGCAAACGGCTCGGCCGATCCGCGCTGCGCCGCGATGGCATCGATCGAGGCGCGCGAGAAGGCGCAGCCCACCCCGGCCGAAGGCAGGCCCACGCCCAGCCAGTCGCGCACCACCATGGCCTTGCCGTGCGACTCGGCAAATTCGTCGCAATAGTGCCCCGCGATCCACGGCGATCCCGCCTGCGGTTCCGGCCGGACCGGCAGCTGGACAAAATCGGCATCGTCGAGCCCGCGATCGAGCAGCGCCAGCGCAGCGGGGTGAACCATGTCCTCGGCATCGTGGAGGATCACGCTGCGCGCGCGAAAGCCGCCGCGCGCCTCGTCCTCCTCCAGCGCATGATAGAGCCGGTTGAGACAGTCGGCCTTGGTTGTGGGGCCGACACAGTCATGCACCACGATGCGCAAACGCGGATCGCTCGCCGCGCCGACCATCGCGGCGAGCGTCGCCGCGTCGTTGCGATAGCATCCGGCGTAGACCCGCAGCTCCGCCTGCGGCCAGACTTTCAGGACGTGCGCGAGCATCGTGCCGACCACTGCCGCCTCCTGCCAGGCCGGCACGAGCACTGCGGCAACCCCGCGCAAGGGCGCATTGAAATCACTCGGTGCCCGGCCGGTTCGTACCTTTCCGGTGATGCGCAACCAGAGCCAGAGAAGGTCTATGCCAAGCTCATCAAGGGCGCCCACCGCGAACCAGATCGCAGCGAAAAGAAGGAGTTCATGCTCGGCGCGGCCGAGCCACTCCAATGCCGCGTAAGACGGCGTCATTGCCTTGCCCTCGCGCCCCGATCGGCACTAAACCCCTGCCTGAGGGATAGCCCCGAAAGCTTGTCGAGGCAACGACACCCGGCCGAAGGATTGGTTCGAAAATGGTTGGAATCCAAAGGCCTGGCGGGCAGAACAGCGCTCCCGCGTCAAGCGATGCGGCACCGGGTCTGGTGCTGATGGCCTGTGCGGCGCTGGCGCTCGTCCTGGCCAATTCGCCGCTCGCCCATGGCTGGCACGAACTCTTCGTCCACCCCCTGCCGTGGACCCCGGTCGCGCGGCTTTCCACTCTGCACGACTGGATCAACGATGCCGCCATGGCGGTGTTCTTCCTCGTCGTAGGGCTTGAGATAAAACGGGAATTCGTGATGGGCGCGCTGGCAGACAGCGCCCGGCGGCGCCTTCCGGTGATCGCGGCGATCGCGGGAATGGCGGTCCCTGCGCTGGTCTATCTGGCGATGACCTGGCCCGATCCCGCCCTGCGCGGCGGCTGGGCCATTCCCGCCGCGACCGATATCGCCTTCGCGCTCGGCGTGCTCGCGCTGCTGGGCAAGCGGGTGCCTCCAGCGGTCCGCCTGTTCCTGCTTACCGTCGCGGTGGTGGACGACATAGGTGCCATTGCGGTGATCGCGCTGTTCTACACCGCCGCTCTTGCGCCCAGCTGGCTTGCGCTGGCAGCGCTCGTGCTCGCGGCCATGGCGGCGTTGAACCGATTCGGTGTGCGCGCGCTGCCTCCCTATCTGGTGCTGGCTGCCGTTCTGTGGCTGGCGATCCTCCATTCGGGCATCCACGCGACCGTGGCCGGGGTGCTCGCCGCCTTCACGATCCCCACCGGGCTCGACCGGCACGGTGACAGCCCGCTGCTGCGGCTCGAGCATGCGCTGGTCGGCGTGAGCGGCTTCGTGATCGTGCCGCTGTTTGGCCTCGCCAATGCGGGCGTCGCACTGGGCGCGGGTGATCCGCTGGCCCCCTTGCCAATGGGCATCGCGCTCGGCCTGATTCTCGGCAAGCAAACGGGCGTGCTGCTGGCGGTTCTGGTCTGCGAGCGCGCCGGGATCGCCGCGCGGCCGGCGGGTGCGGGGCTGCTCCACTTGTGGGGCATGGCGCTGCTATGCGGCATAGGCTTCACCATGAGCCTGTTTATCGGCGCGCTCGCCTTTGCCAATGCTCCGGCGCTGGTCGAGGAAGCCAAACTCGGCGTGCTGGCGGGTTCGCTCATATCCGCGCTGGCCGGCGCCGCGCTGCTGCGCTTCGCCCCTCCGGCGAACCCGCACTGATCGAGCCAGGCGATCATGGAAACGCGCTATTTGCGCGAAACATCAATGCGCAAGTGATGTATGAACCGCTGCATACCCAGACTCGCAGGACAGGAAACCACCATGCCCGGTGACAACGCAGCCAAGGCCCTGATCGACACGCTCAATGGCCTCCTTGCCGATTACTTCGCGCTCTATCTCAAGACCAAGAACTACCACTGGCACGTCAAGGGCCCGCAGTTCCACGATCTGCACCTCCTGTTCGACACTCAGGCGACCGAGCTTTTTGCCCTGACCGATGTCATCGCCGAGCGCGTGCGCAAGAACGGCGGGCGGACGCTGACTTCGATCAGTTCGATCGGCGGACACACCGTGATCGCCGACGACGACAGCGCTGATGTCAATGCCATGGCCATGGTCGCCGCCCTTCGTGACGACAACGCCGCGCTCGTCACCCGCATCCGCGCAGCCAAGGCCGCCGCGACCGAGGCGGGTGACAACGCCACCGAAGGCATGGCCGACGACTGGACCGACCAGGCCCAGCAGCGGGTCTGGTTCCTGAGCTCGATCCTCGGCTGATTGGTGCTCTCGCGCCTGCCACCTCCGCTCCACCGTGCACTGCTGCGCCTCGCCCAGCCGGTCCGGCTGCGCTACTGGGGCCTGCTGCGGCGCGAAGTGCGCGGCTGCAATGTGCTTGCCTTCGATAGCGCGGGGCGGCTGCTGCTCGTGCGCCACAGCTATCACGAGCCCGATCGCTGGCTACTCCCTGGCGGCGGCCTCGCGCGGGGTGAGAACCCCGTCGCCACCGGCGCGCGCGAACTCGCCGAGGAGACCGGCTGCGTCCTCGAAAACGGCGTGTGGATAGGCACGGACCTGCGCGTGATGCCGGGCGGCTGGCGCAATCGGGTCGAGATTGTCACCGGGCATACCGGCTGCGTCCCCCGCGCCGACGGTCGCGAGATCGCCGAAACCGGCTTCTTCGCGCCGGACGCCTTGCCGCTGACCACTGGCGCCGTCGTCGAGGTGGCGCTCACGATCTGGCGGAAGCAGCGCGGCGAGCCGGTCCCGTCAGAACGGTAGGCTGCCCTGCCCCGCCGCGTCGGCACCAGCTGGCACCGGCACGCTCCCCTCGCCTTCAAGCGCCGAAAGCGTAAGGCCCATGAGCCGCACCGGCTGCGGCAGGGGCAGCACCCCGTCCAGCAGCGCGCGCGCCGCCTCTGCAAAAGTGGCAACATCCGCTACCGGCCCCGGCAGCGAGCGCGCACGGGTGATCGTGCGAAACTCGCTGTCCTTGAGCTTGAGCGTCACCGTCCGCCCCCGCGCGCCGCTGCGCTCGATCCGCTCCCACACGATCAGGATGATCCGCTCCAGCGCCTCACGCAGCGCGGGGCCGCTGCCGATGTCGCGCTCGAAGGTCCGCTCCCCGCCCACCGACTTGCGCGGCCGGTCGGCGCGCACGCGGCGTAGATCAATGGCCCTTGCAGCGCGGTAAAGGTAGTCGGCCTGGGCACCGAAATGCTGGCGCAGAAAGGCAAGGTCGCGCTGCAGGAGATCTGCGCCGGTCACGATCCCCAGCGCTTTCATCTTCTCCGCCCCGCGCGGCCCCACTCCGTGAAACCGGGCCACAGGCAGCCCCGCAACAAAGGCCGCGCCCTCGCCCGGGCGGATGACGCAGAGCCCGTCAGGCTTGTTCTGGTCGCTCGCCAGCTTGGCAAGGAACTTGTTGTACGAAACCCCGGCGCTTGCGGTCAGCCCCGTCTCGGCGCGGATGCGCTGGCGGATCAGTTCGGCAATGCGCGTCGCCGAACCGATCCCGCGCAGATCATCGGTCACGTCGAGATAGGCCTCGTCCAACGAGAGCGGCTCGACGTGCGGGGTGAAGTGCAGGAACACGCTGCGGATCTGGCGCGAGACCGCCTTGTACACCTCGAAGCGCGGCGGGCAGAACACGAGCTCCGGGCAAAGCCGCGCCGCACGCACCGAAGGCATCGCCGAGCGCACTCCGAACACCCGCGCCTCATAGCTCGCCGCCGCCACCACGCCCCGCGCCGAGGAGCCGCCGACTGCCACGGGCTTCCCTCTAAGCGCCGGATTGTCGCGCTGCTCCACGCTCGCAAAGAACGCGTCCATATCGATATGAATCACCTTGCGCAGACCGCTGGCGGTTTCCTCATCGTCAGGATCGGGGGGCGGCGCGGCGGACATTGCCCCATACTACCCCTTTTCGCAGTGCAGCATAAAGCGCTGGGAACGATCGCCGCACCGGCATATAGGCGGCGGGATGACGTCTGCCCCCACATCCCCCCGCACCGCTGCCCGATCCACCATGGGTCCGCGCGAATTCGTGGTGCTCATGGCGATGTCGATGGCGCTGCAGGCGCTGGCGATCGATGCCATGCTCCCCGCGCTGGGCCAGATCGCGACCGAGCTTGGCGTCACCGATCCAAACCAGCGCCAGCTGATCGTGGGCGTGTTCCTCATCTCCAGCGGCCTTGGCGCGCTGGTCCCGGGCTCGCTGGCTGATCGCTATGGCCGCCGCCCGGTTCTGCTGGGGAGCCTTGCGCTCTATATCCTGCTCTCGCTCGGCTGCGCGCTGGTCACCGATTTCAACACCTTGCTCGTGCTGCGCGCCTTGCAGGCCATCGGCAGCGCAGGGCTCACCGTGCTGCCCAGCGCGATCATCCGCGACCGGCATGGCGGCGATGCCATGGCACGGCAGATGTCGACGATCACGGTGATCTTCATGCTGGTCCCGATGGTCGCGCCCAGCATCGGGCTTGGCGTGCTCCTGTTCGCCGGCTGGCGCTGGATCTTCGCGCTGCTTGCCATCATGGGCCTTGTCGTGGGCCTGTGGGTCGCGCTGCGGCTCGAGGAAACACTCGATCCGGCCAATCGCCAGGAGATCCGCCCAGCGGCGATTGCAACCAACATGATTACTGCCGCCTCGAACCGCGCCTCTTTCGGCTACGTGATCGGCGCGGGCCTGATTCTCGGTGCGCTGTTCGGCTATGTGAACTGCGCGCAGCAACTGGTGGGCGAACATTTCGGGGCGGGCGCACTGTTCCCGCTGATCTTCGGTGCGACCGCGCTCGCCATGGCCTTCGCCAGCTTCTTCAATTCACGCATCGTCGAACGCTTTGGCGCGCGGCGTGTCTCGCATACCGCCGTGCTCGTCTCGATTTGCCTGAGCGTCCTGCAGGTCTGGCTCGCCAGCCGGCCGCAGGAATCGCTGATCGAGTTCATGCCAGTGATCGCGATCAACATCTGCATGGTCGGTTTCATCGGCGCCAACTTCGGCTCGATCGCGCTCCAGCCCTTCGCTCACATGGCGGGGGCGGCAAGCTCGGTGCAGGCGTTCCTGCGCATGGTGATCGGCTCCGGGCTCGGTATGGTCATCGGCCTCGCCTACGACAACACCGCGCGCCCGCTGGCGCTGGCGTTCCTCGGCTGCGGTCTCACCGCGCTGGTGCTGGTGCTGTGGAGCGAGCAGGGCCGCCTGTTCCGCCGCATCAACCCACCGGGCACGCCGCGCGAAGTCACGAGCCCGGACGTGCACTGCTGAAGCAGGCGTTCGCCCTCAGGCAACCGCCTGCGCATAGACCCGCAGCGCCTCAGCCGCGAGTTCGGGGCGGCCAAAGTGATAGCCCTGCATGAGGTGAATGCCGAGCGCCCGGGCCGCCGCGGCCTGCGCCTCGGTCTCCACGCCCTCGATCGAGCAGCCGATGCCCAGCTGCCAGGCCAATGCCACGATCATGCCGGTAACCGCCCGCGCGCCCGGATCGGTCGAAAGCGCGGCAGCCAGTTCGCGGTCAAGCTTGATCCGGTCGAGCGGCAGGTCGCGCAGCTGTGAAAGGCTCGACCAGCCCGCACCGAAATCGTCGAGCGCGATGCGGAAGCCCTTCTCGCGGAAGGCGATGAGCTGCGCCGCAGCGCGCCTGGGATCGAGCTGGAGCGCGCGCTCTGTCACCTCGAGCATGACCGACGCGGGGCTTGCCCCCGCCTCGATCACGATCTGCGCGATTGTCTCCGCAAATCCCTCGCGCACCACGTCGCGCGCGGCGAGGTTGATCGAGACCTCGAGCCCTGTCTCCCACGGGCGGCATTCGGCGAGCGTGCGGGCGAGCACGAGCCGGGTCAGCTCGCCGGTGCGCCCTGTCGCGTCGGCGATGGCGAGAAATTCGCCCGGCGCCTGCCACTCCACCCCGTCAGGCGACCAGCGAGCCAGCGCCTCCATGCCGACCACGCGGCTGGTACGGCAATCGTAAATCGGCTGGTAAAGCAGGCGCAGCCGTTCGCCGAGCGCGCAGTCGTTGAACTGGCGCATGACCGTGATCCGGCGCTGGAGCGCGACTTCGTCTTCCTCGCCAAAGAGCACGATTGCGCCGTCACCAAGTTCCTTGGCCTTGTAGAGCGCGGCGTCGGCACGTTCCAGACAGGTCGAGGCGGTGGTCCCCTTGACCCGGTGCAGCCCGATCGAACCGCAGAGCCTGAGCGTTGCGCCGTTGAAGGCAATCGGTTCGCGGATTGCAGCCGAAAGCGCGCGAGCCGCAACCATGACAGTCTCGGTATCGAAACTGCCGTCGAACAGGATGGCAAACTCGTCCCCGCCCAGCCGGCCATGTGCCGAAACCCCGGGAACCGAGCCGATCCTGAGGTTGACCGTGCTCAGCACGTGGTCGCCTGCGGCATGGCCATAGGTATCGTTCACATGCTTGAAGCCGTCGAGATCGAACAAGGCAAGCCAGGGCCGCATGGCATCGTCGGGGCCCGTAAGGTGCTCTTCGAGGCAGGCGAGAATGGCCCGCCGGTTGCGGCCACCGGTGAGGTGATCGACCGTTGCCTGCCGGTAATGCGCGCTTGCCAGTTCGGCGGTCTGGCGTTCGCGCCGCGCGAGCAGCTGGCGAGAGAGTTCAAGCCGGACGAAATCGCGGTGCTGGATATGAGTCATCGTGAGCAGGACCGCGGTTACGAAGACTTGCGCCAGCGCCATCGCCACCGCATCGGGATGGCCGGTCGCCAGCACGAACAGGCTCCAGGGCAGCGTGAAGGCAAGCCCCAGCCGCAGCGCGGTTTGCGGCGCATGGGCCATGCCGAGAATCGCCGCGAACATTGTCACCGCGATCACGAAATGCAGCAGTTCACGCTGCCCGGGATCGCCATAGGGGTAAAGCCCGAGCGACCAGGCCACGAAGACCAGCGCAGCCCAGCCGCCGAGCCGCTGCATCGCCTGGATATCGATGCGCAGCTGCTCGACCGGGCGGCGCGCCACGCGCGACGGGAGCCAGTAACGCGCGCGGCTGGCTGCCATCAGGACGATTACCGGCGCGACAAGCAGCAAGGCCAAGGGTGCGGCATGCAGGAAGCACCAGTCCACCAGCAGCGCGTTGAAGATCACCACAAGGTAGAGGAGTGGTGCCCGGTGCGAGACGCTCTGCGCATAGGCTTCGGTAAAGGCATCGCCGCGCCGTTGCTGCCAATGGCGGCCAAAGCAGCGCATGCTGAGCGCGCTCCTGCGCAGCCAGCGCCGTGCGCTTGCGCGCAAACCGGGGGGGGAACCACCTCTTGCCATCGCGGCGGTTTACGCTGGTGACAGTTAACGGCTTCTCAAGCCGGCGGAGCAAACATGCTCGAAAATGAACAATAAAATTGCCGAAACGGATGAATGGAAACGGTTTTGTAAGCCTTCAGCCGGCTTCACCGGTAAGCGCGGCGACCAGCGCCCTTACCTTTTTTTGCCGCCACTGTGGCAGTGGTGCGACAAGCCAATAGGCGCGACGGCACCGTTCCGGCGGCGCCAGCGCGGTCACCCGGCCTGCCGCGATCGCCCCTTCGGCCAGCATCACCGGCACGCGCGCTTTTCCCAGACCTGCCGCGGCGGCGCTGATTGCGGTGCCGCCATCGCCTACCGAAAACTGGGTCTCGCGCGCTTCCCCCTCGGGCGCCGGGTCACCAGGCCAAGCGATCCATGGCGCATCTGCGCCGCCCCCTGGCATGGTCACCACCTGCATCAGCGGTTCACCCAGCGCGAGACCTTCAAGATCGCCTGGCCCCTCCGCCCAGCGCACCGCAAGGTTGAGATTGGCCTCGGTAAAATCGAGATCACCGTCGCTTCCGACGAGCGCGAAACGCAGGCCCGGATTGGCGTGGCGGAAAGCAGCAAGGCGCGGGGAAAGCCACGCCGCAAAGAAATCGCGTGGGCAGGCCACTGTGTAGACATGGCTCGACTGGCCAGCCTGCATCGCCTGCACACCTTCCTCGAAACGCAGGAAGCCCTCGCGGATCGCATCGAGCCCGGCGCTGGCCTCGTCGGTCAGGACAAGACCCTTGGTAGTGCGGCGGAACAGCACGACACCAAGCAGGTCTTCCAGCGCGCGGATCTGCTGGCCCACTGCCGCCGGGGTAACCGCCAGCTCGTCTGCCGCGCGGGTGAAGGAAAGGTGCCGGGCTGCAGCGTCGAGCACGCGCAGACCGTTAAGCGGCAGGTGAGTGCGCTTCATGCCTGGATCGCCAAGCCTCAGTTGGCCGTGGCCGGAGCGGCGAGCGGGAAGTACGGTATCGCCACATCGACGATCGAACCATCGGCGCGCTGCATTGCGTAGTGGCCTTCCATGCTGCCCTGCGGCGTGCCGAGTGGACAGCCCGAGACGTAGTCATGCGCCTGGCCGGGCTGGAGCAATGGCTGCTCACCGACCACGCCCTCGCCGTCGACGAAGTTGATCATCCCGCGCCCGTCGGTGATGCGCCAGTGCCGCGTCAGCAGCCTGATCGGCTGGTCGCCGCCGTTCTCGATCCGGATGTGATAGACCCAGAACCATTTGCCGGCATCGATGCGCGACTGCTCCGGCAAAAAGTTGACAGCGACACGCACCGTCACCCCGGCCGTTATGGCGGCATGCTGGAAGAGCTGTTTCATGATTTGGAAGGTACCCCAGATCGTTCCCGGTTCCAACGGGGGATTCGCGTCGGAAGGCTGCTTGCTGCCCCGGACGTTTCACTCCAGACAGGCCGGGCCATGCCGGTCCCCCCATGCTCATAAGCGCCCCCGCCATCCTCTGCGCCTCGCGCGCCCACGGCGAACACGGCGCGGTGGTTCGGTTACTCACCGCAGACCATGGCCTGCTGGCCGCCTATGTCGCAGGCGCTCGGGGGCGGGTGCTGCGCCCGGTGCTGATCCCTGGCAATCTCGTCGAGGTGGAACTGCACGCCCGCACGCAGAGCCAGCTGCCCTCGGCCCGGCTCGAACTCGTCACCAGCCGGGGTCCTTGGCTGTCCGAACCGCTGGCGAGCGCCGCCATCGGCTGGGTCACGACGCTGACGGCGCAGGCCCTGCCCGAAGGCCAGCCCTTCCCCGCCCTGCACAGCGCGCTCGAAGCCGTGCTCGATGCCATCTGCCATGCCCCTTCGGCGCGCGGCTGGGCGCAGGCGCTGGCGGCGTTCGAGGCCCTGCTCCTGCGCGAGATCGGCTATGGCCACGCCCCTTTCCCACCGGGCGAGGAACCATGGGAGCGGCTGCTCGCCCGGCTCGACCGGCAGGGCCTGGCACTCGCCAAGCACCTGCTTGCCGATCCGCGCCGCGATGGTATGGCGGCGCGCGCGATCCTGCTCGACCGGTTGAAACGGATCGGCGGCGAGGCCTGAGATACCGAAGGGTGGATTTGATGAAGATTGCAGTTCTGCCGGGCGATGGCATCGGCACGGAAGTCACGCGCGAGGCCCTGCGCGTGCTGGATGCCCTCGAACTTGGCATCGAACGTGAAGAAGCGCTCGTCGGCGGCGCGGCCTATCACGCCACCGGCCATCCGCTCCCGCCTGAAACATTGGCCCTCGCTGAAGCATCGGACGGCGTCCTCTTCGGCGCGGTCGGCGATCCCACCTGCGATTCGCTGGAACGGCACCTCCGCCCCGAACAGGCCATCCTCGGCCTGCGCAAGGCGCTCACCCTGTTTGCCAACCTGCGTCCGGCCAAAGTCTTCTCTGGTCTCGAAGGCCACTCCGCGCTGCGCCCCGAAATCGCCGGCGCAATCGACCTGCTCATCGTGCGCGAACTCAACGGCGACGTCTATTTCGGCGAGAAGGGCTTCCGCACCACCGCTTCCGGCGAACGCGAAGGGTGGGACATGATGTCCTACAGCGAAAGCGAAGTGCGCCGTATCGCCCATGTCGCCTTCCGCGCGGCGCAAGGCCGGCGCGGGCGGCTGTGCTCGGTGGACAAGGCCAATGTGCTTGAAACCTCGCAGCTCTGGCGCGACGTCGTGATCGAAGTCGCCGCCGAATACCCCGATGTCGCGCTCGAACACATGTATGTCGACAACGCCGCGATGCAGCTGGTGAAGAGCCCAGGCCAGTTCGACGTTGTCGTCACCGGCAACCTGTTCGGCGACATTCTTTCCGATCAGGCAAGCATGTGCGTCGGCTCGATCGGCCTGCTCGCCTCCGCTTCGCTCGGCGCGCGCCAGACTGCATACGGTACTTTCGGCCTTTACGAGCCGATCCACGGTTCCGCACCCGATATCGCCGGCAAGGGCCTTGCCAATCCCATCGCCACGATCCTTTCGCTTGCCATGCTGCTGCGCCATTCGCTGGGCCTTGCCGCTGCGGCGGACCGCATCGAGGCGGCGGTGGCACGCACTCTGGCAGACGGCGTGCTCGGCCGCGATCTGGGCGGGAGCGCGGGCACCACAGAAATTGGTGACGCGGTGCTCGCAAGGCTGTAAGCGCGCCGTTCATGCTGCAACTCGCTGTCATTCTCCCCACCTTCAACGAGGCGAAGAACATCGCACCGATGGTCGAACGACTCTCGGCCGCGCTGGCGGGCCTTTCGTGGGAAGCGATCTTCGTCGACGACAACAGCCCCGATGGCACTGCCGAAGAGGCGCGCCGCATCGGCCGCACTGACCCGCGCGTGCGAGTGATCGAGCGGATCGGCCGGCGCGGCCTCGCCTCCGCCGCGATCGAGGGCATGTGCGCCACCGCCGCGCCCGTCGTCGCGGTGATGGACGCGGACCACCAGCATGATCCCGCGCTGCTTCCGGGCATGTATGCGGCAGTTGAAAGCGGCGACTATGATGTCGCCTATGCCTCGCGCTTTGCCGAGGGCGCAAGCACCGAGGCTTGGGGCCGGCCCGACCGCGTCAAGGCCTCCGGCCTTGCCAACCGCATCGCCCGCCGCGTGACGGGCGTGCAGCTTTCCGATCCGATGAGCGGCTTCTTCATGCTCCGCGCCGAAACGCTGCGCGCGGATGCGCACCGCCTCTCAGGCGTCGGCTTCAAGATCCTGCTCGACATTCTCGCCACGGTCGATGCACCGCTGCGCGTCAAGGAGTTCCCCATGCACTTCGCCGCCCGCGCCGAAGGCGAATCGAAGCTCGACCGCACGGTGGTGTTCGAATTCCTGATCGGGCTCTACGACAAGTGGCTGGGCCGCATCATTCCGACGCGTTTTGCCCTGTTCGGCACGATCGGTGCGCTTGGCGTGATCGTCCACATGGCGGTGCTGGCTTCGGTGCTCGGCGCGTTCGGGCAAAAGGTGCTCTACCACAACTGGTCGGACCAGATCGAATTCATCATCGCGCAGACCTCCGCGGCGGTCGTGGCGATGACGTTCAACTTCATGCTCAACAACGAGCTGACCTATGCCGACAAACGCCTGCGCGGCATGGTGCCGCTGCTGCGCGGCTGGGCCAAGTTCGCCATGACCTGCTCGGTCGGCCTCCTCGCAAATGTCGGCGCGGGCGCCGCGCTGATGCGCATGGGCTTCCACCCCTATCCGGCCGCCATCGTCGGCATCGTCGTCGGCTCCGTGTGGAACTTCGCGCTTTCGAGCAAGTTCGTCTGGGGCAAGTACTAAGGCCCCTCCGACCTGCCTTCGGCAGGCCACCTCCCCATTTGCACTTCGTGAAAATGGAGAGGGAAAACAAAGTCCTCTCCATTTTTGCGAAGCACAAATGGAGAGGTGGCAGCCCGCTAGGCTGCCGGAGGGGCTCTTCCCCCTACCGCCAGCTATCGAGCCAGGTATAATCCCGATACGAATTCTTCCCCGGCAGCGCCGCCGCCGAAAGGATGGGGTAGAACCCCACAAACAGCATCGCCGACAGCACCACGGTCAGCACGCCCGGCCAGCGCCGCCCCTGCTCCCACCACTTCGCCAGCGCCAACGCCAACGCCGCCATCAGGAACACGCTCGCCAGCGCATAGTGGTAGTAGAACTGCACCGGCTTGCCGTTGATCGCCCAGAATATCAGGCTCGCCACATAAAGGCCGACAACCGCCCCGCGCAGGCGGTCCCCGCGCCGGACCCCGGCCCACAGGCACAGCAGCAGCGCCGGCAGCCCGGCCAGCATCGTGAAGGGATTGCCGATCATCAGCACCCCGCGCTGCGCGCCGTCCCAGTTCGAATAGAAGAACCAGATCGGGCGGATGTTGAGCACCCATTGCCACCACCGGCTCATATAGAGGTGCGGCTTCACCACGCTGTCCTGCAGTTGCAGCATGTAGCCCTGCCACGGGATCAGCCCCTGCAAGGTCAGCGGCTGGACCTTGTAGAAGAAGGCCGGCGCAAACGTCGCGAAATAGGCCAGCAGCGGCACCGCGCCGAGCCACAGCGCCGCCTCGATCAGCGAAACTCCCGGAATTGGGCCCGCATCGCGCGCGATCAGGAACGCGCGCCGCCGCCCGGAAAGTGCCCACCAGCGGTCCCACGCGAACAGCAGCCCCGGCAGGGCCAGGATCGGCGCCCCGTTCCACTTGCCGCCTAGCGAGAGCCCCAGAAACACCCCGCAGAGCGCCAGATGGACGCGGCTCCCCTTGCGCCACGCCAGCGCGCCTTGCCAGAACGCCAGGGCCATCATGCTCGCCATGGACATATCGAGGATGGCGATGCGGCTCAGCACGAACCAGATGAAATTGGTCGCAAACAGGAGCCCGAACATCAGCGTTGCGGGGCGCGAGAGACTGGCCCACCACATCGCCCGCATCGCGGCAAAGAGCCCCAGCGTGCCGAGCAGCGCATTGGGCAGGCGCCAGCCAAACGGCCCGTCACCCACCAGCATCATGCCCAGCGCGATGAATTCCTTGCCCAGCAACGGATGCTCGGGATTGAGCCGGCTGGTCAGCGCGATCAGCCGACGCGCGGCGGGCAGATAATGGACCTCGTCGAACATCGTCCTCGTAGGCGTGCCCAGCCGGTGCAGCACCAGCACGAGAAAGCCGAGCGTGATCGCGATCACCCAGGCACGGGGATCACCTGAACGGTCACGGGGCCCGGTGAAAGGGGCAATGATGCGGGACAGCACGGTCATGGACCGGGCGCGCATACGCCACTTGCGCGCCAAAGGGCAATGGCGCGGCTTGCACCGCGCGACCGGCAAATCTAAGGCCCTCTCCCATGAAACGCTCTGCCGGCCAGGACCGCTCGATCACCGCCACGTGGCGCCCTGCAACCCAGGCCGTGCGCGGCGGCACCTGGCGTTCGGAAATGGGCGAAACATCCGAAGCCCTGTTCCTCACCTCGGGCTATTCCTACGACGACGCCGCCACCGTCGCCGCGCGCTTTGCCGGCGAGGAAGACGGCATGACCTATTCGCGCCTGCAGAACCCCACGGTGGCGATGCTGGAGGAGCGCATCGCCCTCCTCGAAGGCGCGGAGGCCTGCCGCGCGCAGGCAAGCGGCATGGCGGCCATGACCACTGCGCTCCTGTGCCAGCTTTCCGCCGGAGACCATGTTGTCGCCGCCAAGGCGGCATTCGGCTCGTGCCGCTGGCTGATCGACAATCTCCTGCCGCGCTTCGGCATCTCCGGCACCACGATCGATGCGGCCGACAATGCCGCGTGGGAAGCTGCGATCCGCCCGAATACCAAGGTGTTCTTCTTCGAAAGCCCGGCGAACCCGACGATGGACCTCGTCGATCTCGAGTACGTCTGCGGCCTCGCCCGCGCGCACGGCATCACCACGGTGGTCGACAACGCGTTCGCCACCAGTGCGCTCCAGCGCCCGCTCGATTTCGGCGCGGATGTCGTCGCTTATTCCGCCACGAAGATGATGGACGGGCAGGGCCGCGTGCTTGCCGGCGCGGTCTGCGGCTCGGCGGCCTTCATCAACGACAAGCTGCTGCCCTTCCAGCGCAACACCGGACCCAACTGCGCGCCGTTCAACGCCTGGGTCGTGCTCAAGGGCCTCGAAACACTGGACCTCAGAATCCGCCGCCAGAGCGAAAATGCCCTCAAGGTTGCGCAGTTTCTCGAGCCGCGTGTGCCGAGCTTGCGGTACCCCTTCCTCCCCAGCCATCCGCAACATGCGCTGGCGGTGAAGCAGATGCAGGCGGGCGGTTCGATCTTCAGCCTCGAGGTGCCCGGCGGCCGCGCACAGGCCCATGCCCTGCTCGATGCGCTGCAGCTCGTCGATATCTCGAACAACATCGGCGATTCGCGCTCGCTGATGTGCCACCCCGCCTCGACCACGCACCACGGCGTCGGCCCCGAAACCCGCGCCGACATGGGCGTGACCGAGGGGATGCTGCGGCTCAACGTGGGGCTGGAAGATCCGGACGACGTTATCGAGGATCTGGATCAGGCGCTGAGGGCGGCGGGGCTGTAAGGCAGCTCAAGGACGGTGCTTCTCGCAGAGACGCTAAGAGAAAAAAGAGCGCAGAGACGTTGATCGGAGCTCCGGCGTCAGCCGGAACACTGCAACACTGCCGAAATCATGAAAACGGCGTCGCCGCCCTGCACGACCTCTTCGCGGCCTTCTTTCCTCCCTCTGCGTCTCTGCGAGAAACACTGTCCTCGCGCAGCCTCACCCCTTGGCCGCAGCCTCCAGCGCCTCGATCCGTGCCTTAAGCGCATCGGCTTCCTCGCGCGCGGCGATCGCCATGTCCTTCACCACCTCGAATTCCTCGCGGCTGACGAAGTCCATGCCGCCGAAGGTTTCGCGCAGCTTCTCGCGCGCCGTCTCACCCGCCTCGCGGCCCATGCCGGCGAGTGTGCCGGCGGCGCTGTTGAGCAGCTTGACGAAATCGGCGATCATCGGGTTCTCGGTCTGCATAGCTGGGGCTTCCTGAACTGGTTATACCGCCGCAGATGGCCCTTCGCGCCCGCCAGTGCAAGGCGCACGCCGGGGCAAAGTCACAGCTCGATTTGCACCGCCGCGCCCGAACCTTCCGCCCCGTCCGCCTCGGGATTGAGCGCCAGGAACTGATAATTGAGCACCGAGGCAAAGCAGATCCATGCCAGATACGGGAGGACCAAAGCTCCGGCCAACGGGCGCACGCGCCAGAAGAGCGGGATCAGCAGCAGCGTCAGCAGGATCATCGCCGCGATCAGCCCCAGCGCCACGCTCATGCGGTGAAGGCCGAAGAACACCGGGCTCCACGCCAGGTTGATGAGGAACTGGATGATGAAAAGCCCCACCGCCACCCCGCGCCCCGGAGCGCCGCGCGCCGAGGCGACCATCGCCAGTGCGACGCCGAGCAGCACATAGAGCACCGACCAGACAATCCCGAAGGCCGCCGGGGGCGGATAGAGCGCCGGCTTCAGCAACGCGGCGAACCATGGATTGGAGGGCCCGGCTGCCGAGATACGTCCAGCTAGAAAGCCGAGCCCGAGCACGGTCGGGACCGTGAACAGCGACCAGCGCATCAGGCTGGCACGGAGCTGAGCGGGAGAGGCAAGATAGCGCATGGGTGCGAAAAGACTCTCAATG
The DNA here is from genome assembly GCF_037133355.1 of Novosphingobium sp. Classification (GTDB taxonomy): domain Bacteria; phylum Pseudomonadota; class Alphaproteobacteria; order Sphingomonadales; family Sphingomonadaceae; genus Novosphingobium. Next base: position 35,768 of record NZ_JBAXOI010000005.1, read on the forward strand.
AACCGGGACGGATGATTAGCGCCGGATATTGGCGGCGCAAGGGCGGCTAGGCAATCGCCCCGGGAGTATCGTGCCGCGCTGGAACATACCGGGCAGATATGAGAAATTCCACGTTGCCTTCGGGCCCGGTGATCGGGCTGGTCGTGATCCCCTGCACCTCCCAGCCTTCGCCTTCCAGCCAGCCCTGCACTTCGCCGCAAACACGTTCGTGCAACGCGGCATCGCGCACCACTCCGCCCTTGCCGACCTCACCGCGTCCCACCTCGAACTGCGGCTTGATCAACGCCACCAGCCGCGTCGGCCGCGCGGCCAGCGCCAGCGGCACCTCCAGCACCTTGCGCAAGGCGATAAAGCTCGCGTCGCACACCACCCAAGTCGCTGGCCGATCGATCTGGACAGGTGTCAGAATGCGCGCGCTGGTCTGCTCGAGCACTGTCACGCGCGAGTCCTGCCGCAGCTTCCACGCCAGCTGATTGGTGCCCGAATCCACCGCAAAGACATGCTCCGCGCCGAGCGTGAGCAGCACATCGGTAAACCCGCCCGTTGAACTGCCGATATCCATCGCGGTCACCCCTGCCGGATCGAGCCCGAAATGCGCGATGGCGTGCGCGAGCTTGATCCCTCCGCGCGAAACCCAGGGATGATCGCGTCCGCGCACCTCGATCGGGGCATCGGGCGCGAGCGTATGCCCGGCCTTGGTCAGCTTGGTCTCCGCCGAATAGACATGCCCCGCCAGAATCAGCGCCTGCGCGCGGGCGCGGCTTTCCGCAAGGCCGCGCTCGACCAGCAACTGGTCGATGCGGACTTTCGCCTTGCCGGACAATTTGCCGGTGCCGTGTGCAGGGTGGCTTGAGGTCACCGCCGCTCTCTTCCATACCCGGGGCATGAAGATCAACCGCATGGCTCTGCTGCTCGTCGTGGTTTCCGGCATAGGCGGCTGCTCGTCCGCGCCGCCGCCGCCCGCACAGGGCGCGCCGCAGGCGGCTCCGGCAGAGGCGCCGCGGCCCCAGTACGTGCCTCCCGCGCCAAGACCCGCACCAGCGCCTCCCCCACGCGCCAGCGGGGCAAGCTGGCGCGACCTGCCGGCAACGCCCGGCAACTGGACCTACACCGCCGACAACACAGGCAGCACCGCGCGCTTCGGCCAGCCGGGTGCCCCACCGCTGCTCGTGCTGCGCTGCGACCGTGCCCGGCCTGCAGTGGTCCTGCAGCGCCCGGGCTTCGGTTCGGGGGAAGTTCCCGCAGCAATCACCACCAGCAGCACGCAGCGCCGGCTCTTCGCGGCCCCGGCCGGCGGCGCGGCAGCGGTGCAGAACGCGGCCATCCCCTTCGAGATCACGCTCGCCACCGCCGATCCGCTGCTTGATGCCATCGCCTTCAGCCGGGGGCGGTTCATGCTGGAGATGGGCGGCGCCGCGCCGTTGGTGCTGCCGGCGTGGTCCGAAATCGGGCGGGTGATCGAGGATTGTCGCTGAGCGCTGCGCCGCCTGGGAAACTTATCCACACCGCGAGCGCGAAGCCCCAATTCTGACCGCAAAAAAAATCAATGCAAGACTTGTTCTTGTCCCCGTGATGAATCACATTCCACCCAAGGCCGGAACAGGGCTGCAATCCTCCGGTCGAGCCGTTCACCAAGGCGGCAACTTTGGCTCAACAGCGCGAAAGGAGGTGATCCGATGTCTCATGGTTCAGCAGAGGGGTCGGCATTGCGCATCGCGGAGCATTATCGCTAGTTTGATCAAGCGATAAAGGCATCCGTGGGCGGCACTTCCGGCCGCTGACCATGCGAAGGGCCGCTTCCGATCGCCGGAAGCGGCCCTTCACATTTGTTCCAAATCCCTTGCCTTTCGCGCAATAATCGTTCACGGCGCGTCGCAGAGCTAACATTTCCAAAGGACCGCCCCGATGGCGACGCCCGAAACCGCTGCCCCGATTGCCTTCACCCACTTGCCCCACCCCGCCCCGATGGCGGCGGATGCGCGCGCGGACATTCTGGCGAACCCGGGCTTCGGCACGACCTTTTCCGATCACATGGTCTCGATCCTGTGGGACGAGACCAAAGGCTGGCACGATGCCGAAGTGCGCCCTTACGGCGCCATTGCGCTCGATCCCGCCGCAGCCGTGCTGCATTACGCGCAGGAAATCTTCGAGGGCCTCAAGGCCTATCGGCTGGCAGACGGCGGCATCGCGCTGTTCCGCCCCGAAGCGAACGCCGCGCGCTTCAACGCCTCGGCTGTGCGGCTCGCCATGCCGACCATTCCGGACGCCCTCTTCGTCCAGGCGGTCGAGGAACTCGTCAGGGCCGACAAGGACTGGTTCCCCACGGTCGACGGCGGCTCGCTGTACTTGCGCCCCTTCATGTTCGCGAGCGAGGCCTTCCTCGGCGTGCGCCCCTCGAAGCAGTACCGCTTCCTCGTGATCGCGAGCCCTGCGGGCAACTACTTCAAGTCGGGCGCCCCGGCCGTCTCGCTCTGGGTAAGCGACTACAGCCGCGCGGCTCCCGGGGGCACGGGCGCTGCCAAGTGCGGCGGCAACTATGCCGCCAGCCTCGTTCCCACCGCCGAAGCGTTCGCGCGTGGGCACGATCAGGTGCTGTTCCTCGATGCGGTCGAGCGCCAGTGGATCGAGGAACTGGGCGGCATGAACTTGTTCTTCGTCTTCGCCGACGGCTCGCTCGTCACGCCCCCCTTGGGCGGCACGATCCTCCCCGGCATCACCCGTGAGAGCCTGATCAAGCTCGCGCGCGAGGAAGGCCTCACTGTGCGCGAGGAGCGCTATTCGCTCGAGCAGTGGCGCGATGATGCCACTTCCGGCGCGCTCACCGAAACCTTCGCCTGCGGCACCGCCGCGGTCGTCACCCCCGTCGGCAAGGTCACCAGCGAGAACGAAAGCTTCGTGATCGGCAGCGGCGGCCCCGGTCAGGTCACGCAGAAGCTGCGGCAGCGGCTCGTCGCGATCCAGCGCGGCGAGGCCCCAGACAGCCACGGCTGGGTGCACCGCATCGGCTGATGCCGATATTGCCAAGCCTATCGGGCCATGGCATCGCGCGCGGCATTAATCGTCCGGTTAGGACGCAAGGGAGAGCTTCACCATGAGCATTTCGTTCAAGGACCGCGTCGCCATCGTCACCGGCGCAGGCGGCGGCATCGGCCGTGAGTATGCGCTGGAACTCGCGCGCCGCGGCGCCAAGGTCGTGGTCAACGATATCGGCGGCGCGCGCGACGGCACCGGCCATTCGGACGCTGCGCTTAAGGTCGTCGAAGAGATCAAGGCCTTTGGCGGCGAAGCAATGTCGAACGGCGGCTCGGTCACCGAATTCGAGCAGATGGCCGAAATGGTCGCCAAGGCCAAGGAGGCCTGGGGCGGCGTCCATATCCTCATCAACAACGCCGGCATCCTGCGCGACAAGAGCTTCACCAAGATGGACCCGGCGGACTTCGAGATGGTGGTCAAGGTCCACCTCATCGGCTCGGCCTTCGCCACCAAGGCCTGCTGGGACCTGATGCGCGAGCAGAACTATGGCCGCATCCTGATGACCGCTTCGTCCACCGGCCTCTTCGGCAATTTCGGCCAGGCCAACTACGGCGCCGCCAAGCTCGGCCTCGCGGGCCTGACCAAGACGCTCTACCTCGAGGGTGCCAAGAACAACATCAAGGTCAACACCCTCGCCCCCGTCGCCGCCACGCGCATGACCGAGGACATCTTCCCCGAGGCGGCCTTCAAGATGTTCGGCCCTGAAAACGTCGTCCCTGCGGCGCTGTTCCTCGTCTCGGACGATGCCCCCACCAACGCCATCGTCGGCGCTGGCGCGGGCGCCTATCACTCGGCGTGGGTCACGATGAACAAGGCCGTTGTCCTGCCGCAGAGCGAGCGCACAGTCGAAGGCTTCGCCGATCACTGGGCGCAGATTTCCGACCGCACGGGCGATTTCGTGCCGCAGTCGGGCGCAGAGCAGAGCCAGGCGATTCTGGTGCAGCTTCAGGCTGCGATGAAGGGCTGAAGCCTCGGCATCGGGGGCAGGCGCTGCGTGTCGCCCCCGCCAATTCCCCAAATGGCGTAACTTCGGCCCCAACACCCTTCGACAAGCTCAGGGTGAGGGGGAATTGGGGATTCAGATAAATGCCATCCCAACCTTCGTCATTGCGAGGAGCGTAGCGACGAAGCAATCCAGAGCGGTCGTGCACGGCGCTCTGGGTTGCTTCGCTGCGCTCGCAATGACGAAGGTTGGGGAATGACGGAATAGGCCCGCCTCAATCCTCAACCAACTTCAGCAGCCGCCGTTCCAGCGGAAACAGCACACCGGCAAGCTCATGCCCGCGCTTGAGCACTTGTCCCGCCTCGCCGTAAAGCGTCCACATGCCCTGCTTGCCGCGCAGCGCCGGGCGCTTCTCGATCCGTGCAGTCGGGCGCTCTGCGGTGCGGCGGAAGGCGGAGAAACTCGCCGCATCCTTGCCGAAATTCATCGCATAGTCGCGCCATTCCCCGGCGGCGACCATGCGGCCATAGAGATCGAGAATGCGCATCAGTTCCAGCCGGTCAAACGCGACCTGCGGCTCGCTGCGCGGATTGGGGAACGACAGTACCGTGGAGCCGCTGGCCCCGCCCGCATCGGCCCCGCCCATCACGCTCAGCTGCGGCTCCTGCGGCGCGGCCCGCCGCTTACCGGCGCTGGAGTGTTGGCCTCATCCGGTGCATTCTGCGCGAGCAGCGCCGCAACCTGCGCCTTCAAGAGCGCGACTTCGGCTTCCAGCTCATCCACCCGGCTGCCGCCGGTCGGCTCGCACGGCTCCTTGCAGGGCGTGCCATAGGGAATGAAGTCCTTGAGCCAGGTTTCGACCGGCACCAGCGTGGACCGCGCCTTGAGGCCCACCATGGTCGCGCCTTCAGGCACATCCTCGGTCACCACGGCATTGGCGCCGACGCGCGCGCGCGGCCCCACGGTGATCGGACCCAGGATCTGCGCGCCCGAACCGATGATCGCATTGTCGCACAGCGTCGGGTGGCGCTTGCCCGGCACGCCGTTGGCCGGATTGGTGCCGCCCAGCGTAACGCACTGGTAGATCGTCACATTGTCGCCAATCTCGGCCGTCTCGCCGATCACGGTAAAGCCGTGATCGATGAACAGATGCCGCCCGATCCTCGCACCGGGGTGAATGTCGATGCCCGTAAAGAAGCGCGCGAAATGGTTGACGAACCGGGCAAGGAAGAACAGCCGGCGCATGAACAGCCAGTGCGCAACACGATGCAGACCGACGGCGTGAAGCCCCGGATAAAGCAGGATTTCCCAGCGCGAGCGCGGCGCGGGATCGCGGGCGCGGATCGAGTCCAGATAGGCAGTGAGGCTTGCGAACATGATCGCGCTTTTCCCCCTTTTCCGCCGCTAAAGCAAGCGTGGCTGCCGCTCCGCCTCGGGCACCCCATGTACCCTTTCGGCCAGTGCGTCGCGTGCCAGCGATATGGTGACGGCTGCCTTACGCTCAAGAGACAGGCGATCAATTGTTTCAACCAGCGCCTCGGCGGCGGCATGGCTGCGTTCGATACGTGGCAGGACATAGGCCAACACAGCCTCGCCCAGCGCCAATCCGCGCCGCGCCGCGTGCGTTTCGACCAGCGCGCGCAAGAGCTCGTCGTCGGGTGCGCCGATCTCGATCATCAGCGCCGCGCCGAGGCGCGAGGCAAGATCGGGCAACGCCACCGCCCATGTCCCCGGCGCGCGGTTCGACACGATCAGTAAGGGCAGCCCCTCGGCCTGCGCGCGGTTCCAGCGGTGGAACAGCGCATCCTCGGGCAGGCTATCCGCATCGTCGAGCGCATCGCCCAGCCCACTCGCCGCAAACCAGCGCGCGAGCAAGCTCTTGCCCGAGCGTGCCGGCCCGGTCAGCACCGCAGCACGGTATGGCCAGGTAGCGGCCCCGGCGAGCGCCGCCAGCACCGGTTCGAGCGAGGCGCCGGTAAGCACCGTTTCGGCACTGGTGGCCGTCACCAAAGGCAGGGCAATCTGGCTCATCGCGGGCGCGCCGCCGCTACTTGCGGATGCTGAGCGCGCCGGCCCCTTGGGTCACGCGCCAGCCCTGTGCACGCAGGCCCGCTGCCAGTGCCTCGATGTCGCCGGCAAAGGTCACCCGCATCACCGAAGTGCCGCCGATCGCAAGGCTGGTGCTCGCCGCTTCCCGCACACCTTCTACCCGGCGCACCGCGGCAATCCCGGCATCGACCGCGGCCGCGTCGGGCGTGACGAATTGCACGGTGACCACGGTGGTCGGCACGGCTGCCGTAGTGGGTTGGGCATCGGGCCCTGCCGCCGTGGTCGCCGAAGGGGCGGGGCCGAGCTTCGCGACGATGCTCTGCACCAGCGCCGGATCGAGATCGGGCCGCATCGAGAGCGAGGGATCGGGCGCGAGCTGCCCGGCCGCCAGCGCGCCGGCGTAGATCCCGTCGAGCTTGGTGATCGCCTCCGCCAGCATTGCGGGGAGCTTGTCCTCGCTGGGTGCGGTCAGCTCGAAGCTGCCCAGGAACGTGTTGTCGGGCCCCCGCCGCGCGGTGAACGTGCCGCGCACCGGGCCACCGGGCCAGAGCCGCTCAAGCTTGGCCACGGGCATGATCACGTCCGCCGCACCAAACGAATCGAGCACCAGCCGCCACCAGTTGCGGCTGCGGCGACCGGTCTGCCCGGCGGTCAGCAGCAGCGAATCCGCGCCCGCACCGGCAGGGCGGACATAGTCGATCATGCTCGATCCGGTGCGAAACTCGGCCCAGGCCTTCTGCCAGGGGGTGCGGGTCTCGAACACCGAAGTGACTCCGCCCTGGATCAACACCGGGATGACGAGCAGCGGCGCCGAGTGAGCGATCTGGCCCTGCATGCCGAGGTAGCCGCTGGTGCGAGTGCGGTCGAAGATCACGCCCAGGGTAGCGATATAGCGGTGCGGGCCGATCTGCTCCCGCCCAACGACAACCGCCGAGACCATGCCGTCGATCGTCGCGTCATCAAGCGCAGGCGCCGAGCCGCCGCCGAGGCCGTTCGATGTCCAGAGCTTTTCCCAGGCGAGTCGCTGCGCCTTCCGCCACCCGGCGGCGCGCGCTTCGGTGGCCGTCTTGCCGGTGGTGTTGACCTCGATCCCGCTCACTTCGAAATCGCCGTTGCTGGCCACCGGCGCGATGCCGCGGTCGCCTTCGATCTGCGCATAGATCGCCGCCCCGCCGCCCGCGAGCGCAAGGCCAAGCGCAGCCACAAGCGCCAGACGCGTGCGGCGCGGCAGGGCTGGCCAGGCTGTCAGATACGGCAGGGTTGGGCGCAAGGCGGCCAAGGGAACTCCATCTGGGGACGCGGGCTTGCGCTGGCTTATGCGGATTGGCGCGCTTTTGCCCAAAGGCAAGTGGAAATCCAAGCGGGAAAGCGCTAGGCGCCTGCCCCATGGCTTCCATCGACGATCCGCAACAGCCCAATTCCCCCCAGGAATCCTATTCCTATGCCAAGGCCGGGGTGGACATTGCCGCTGGCAATGCCCTCGTCAAGGCGATCGGCCCGCTCGCCCGTGCCACCGCGCGTCCCGGGGCGGACGCCGAACTCGGCGGTTTCGGCGCGTTCTTCGATCTCAAGGCCGCAGGTTACAAGGACCCGCTGCTGGTTGCGGGCAATGATGGCGTCGGCACGAAGGTCAAACTCGCAATCGACCACGACCGGCATGACGCCATCGGCATCGACCTCGTCGCCATGTGCGTCAACGATCTCATTGTACAGGGCGCTGAGCCCTTGTTCTTCCTCGACTATTTCGCCACCGGCAAGCTTGATACAGGCGTTGCCGAGCGTGTGGTTGCCGGCATCGCCGAAGGCTGCCGCATGGCCGGCTGCGCCCTCATTGGCGGCGAGACCGCCGAAATGCCCGGCATGTACGGCCCCGGCGACTACGACCTCGCGGGCTTCTGCGTCGGCGCGGTCGAGCGCGGTGAGCAACTGACCGGAAGCCGCGTGGCGGAAGGCGACGCGCTGATCGGCCTCGCTTCTTCGGGCGTCCATTCGAACGGCTATTCGCTCGTGCGCCGCCTCGCTGCCGACAAGGGCTGGAAGTTGGACCGCCCCGCCCTATTCGACAACGAGCGCCTGCTGATCGACCACCTGATCGAGCCGACGCGCATCTATGTGAAGAGCCTGCTGCCCTTCATCCGCGCGGGCCGCATCCACGCGCTTGCCCATATCACCGGCGGCGGCCTCCTCGAAAACGTACCGCGCGTCCTGCCCAAGGGCCTCCATGCCCGCATCGACGCCGACGCTTGGGAACAGCCGCGCCTCATGGCCTTCCTTCAGGCGCAGGGCCAGATCGAGCCCGAGGAAATGGCCCGCACGTTCAATTGCGGCGTTGGCATGGTCCTCGCGGTGGCGCCGGACGAGGCGGCAGGCCTCATCGCCGATCTCATCGCAGCGGGCGAAACAGCTTTCCCCATCGGTGAAATCGTCGCGGGAGAGAAGGGCTGCACGGTCTACGGCAGTGCCGAGGCCTGGTCCGCTCGGGCCGCGTGGGAAGCGGTCCATGTCGGCTGACCAGATCCTCCCTATTTTTGCCGCAGGCACAAATGGGGAGGTGGCCCGCCGCAGGCGGGTCGGAGGGGTAAAGGTGTTGCAGAAGAACCCCTCCGTCAGCCCTGCGGGCTGCCACCTCCCCATTTGCACTTCGTGAAAATGGAGAGGACCTGATGACCGAACGTGCCAAAGTCGCCGTGTTCATCTCCGGCAGCGGCACCAACATGGCCGCGCTGCTCTATGCCAGCCGCCTTGCCGACTGTCCCTACGAGATCGTCCTCGTCCTCTCCAATAACCCCGATGCAGGCGGGCTCCAGTTGGCCGAAGCTGAAGGCATCCGCACTTTCGTCCTCCCTCACAAGGGGCTCCCCCGCGCGGAGCACGACGCTGCGATGGAAGCAGAAGTCCGCCGCGCCGGCGCGCTGTGGATCGCGCTTGCGGGCTATATGCGCATCCTCACGCCGGAGTTCGTCCAGCGCTGGGAAGGGCGGATGGTCAATATCCACCCCTCGCTCCTGCCCAAGTACACCGGCCTCCACACCCACGAGCGCGCCATTGCGGCGGGTGACACCCACGCCGGCTGCACCGTCCACCTCGTCACCGCCGATCTCGATGAAGGCCCGGTCCTCGGCCAGATCCCCGTCGCGATCCTCCCCGGCGACACCCCCGATAAACTCGCGTCGCGCGTCCTCTTCGCCGAACACCAGCTCTATTCGCGCTGCCTCGCCGAGCTGGTGACGCGCGAGACGGACCCGGCATGGCTCACCGCACAAGTCCGCACTCTCGCCATGGCCCTCCCCGAAGCAGAAGAGAGCCTAAGCCACGGCATGGCCTGCTTCGGCATCGTGAAGGGCAAGAAGTTCGCCTGGGTCAGCGCCGACCACCACGGCGATGGCAAGTGCGCGCTCCTCGTCAAGATCAGCGGGCCGGACGAGCAGGAACAGCTTATCGAAAGCGATCCCGATCGCTTCTACCGCCCCGCTTATTTCGGCGACGGGTGGATAGCTATTCGGCTTGACCTCGGCGACGTGGACTGGGACGACATTGGCGAATGGCTGCGTCGCTCGTGGCTGGCCGTGGCGCCGCGCAAGCTTGCGGCGATGATGGAATTCTGACCGCAGCCCCTGGCTGCCGGAGCCGCGCAATGCCCCCCATGCTTCTCACCCCCCTGCGCCGGCTTTATCTCCACTCCGGGCTGCAATCGTTTGTCGAGGCGGGCGGCGGGATCTTCGTTGCCGGTTTTCTCGTCAGCCGCGGGTTCTCCTTCCCTGCCGCACTCGCCAGCTTCGCCCTGATCGTCCTCTCGCGCCTTGCCTTGCGCGGCCTGGTTCTGCCGCTGGCGCTGCGTGCGGGGCTGCGCAGCGTGCTCCTCACCGGCATAGCGGTTCGCGCCGCCAGCTTTGTCATGCTGCCCTTCGTCCATGATGTGGGACCGCTCCTGGCGCTATTCCTCGCTGTCAGCGGCCTTGGCAGCGTGCTCTACTGGACGGCCTGGCACGCCTTCCTTCCCGCGCTCACCGAAACCGGGCGCGGCGGCCAGCAGGTCAGCGTGCAACAGGCGACCAGCGCGCTTGTCGGCATCGCCGCGCCCGCAATGGGCGGCCTGCTTCTGGCGCATGGCGGGCCGGACATGGCCTTCGCCATGATCGCGCTGCTCCAGCTCGCCAGCGCCCTTCCGCTTCTCGGCGCGCCCAATCCCGCAATCGACCCCGATGCCGTGCTCGAACCCGGCGTCGCGAGCTATGCGCGACGGCTCTATTTCAACGAGGGCTTTCATTCGGGCTGCGCAGTGGTGATCTGGAACCTCGCGCTCTTTGCGACGCTCGGCGAGCATTTCGACCAGTTCGGTGCGGCGATGGCCGCTGCAGGCGTGGCGGCAGCGGCCGGCAGTCTCATCGTCGGGCGCCTCATCGACGGCGGCCGTCCGCGCCATTCGCTGGTGATCGCCTATGGCGCCGCCGCGCTCGCGCTGGCCGCCAAGGGGACCGCGCTTGGCCACCCGCTGCTCGCCGTCGCGGCAACGGCTCTGGGCGCGCTTGTCGTTCCGATGACCAGCACCGCGATGCTTGCCCCGCTCTACGCCATGGCGCGGCAGGGGCCATGTCTCCTGCGCTTCTCGATGGCGAGCGAGGGCGGCTGGGATCTCGGCTGCGCGTCAGCCAGCCTAACCGCGGCAGCGCTGCTGGCGCTGGGTGCAGGCTTCCGCCTGCCGATCCTGCTCGGCCTCGCTGCGATTGCCGCCATGGCCTGGATGCTCGACCGCTGGTACGCACGGCGCCCGCAGGCCGCCTAGATTTCGCTGATTTCCACGAGAGGCCGGTCCTCGCGCGTGCCGCGATAGCGGGCGTCGGGCTCGCTTTCACCTGGCGAGATCACCACGTGATCGTCGTGCACCTCGAGCAAGGTGCCTACGAAGGGCATGCCCTCGAGGCTCCCCGTGACGCGGTAGCTCACATAGTCGCCCACCTTGAAAGTGGCGGGATCGAAATTGAATTCGAACGGGCAGGACCCGTCCCCCATGCCTAGCATTGCCAGCCTTCCTCAAATCCAAAGTGCCGACGGATTGCGCCGGCGGCCCCTGCCATAGCAAGCTCAAGCGGCCGGATCAGCCTTTTCCGGCGAGCTGAAGAACACGAGCGCGCCGCGCAAGCTGGTCATGATGATGGAACTGCAGCCTCCGGGACTCGACTTCGCTGCAGGCCCAACCTAGCCTGCCCCCATGCTTCGCACGTTGCTGGCCGGCCTTGCCGCACTCTCGCTCTGTCTCTCGACCGCGGCATCCGCCGCCGCCCCGGCAGGGTCGGAGCCCGATCAGCTGCCGATCCACGATCTGACCGGTGACTACACGCGCTTCTATCATGCAAGCATCGGCCAGCCGCCGGCCAATCGGGCTGCCGCATTTCGCAAGCTGATGGCCGAAAAGTTTCCGGGCTTCTTCACCGAAACCCGGCACGGAGCAACGGCAGCGCAATACGACGCGCTTGTCATCAAGGCGCTCGAAGCCTTTCCGAAAATCGAGACTCGCTTCACTGCGCGCGCTGCCGCACTGGGTCCCGCGCTCGCCGCCGCGATCGGGGATTTTCGGCGCACCTTCCCCGATGCAGGCCCGCTTCCGCCGACCTATCTCGTCCACAGCCTCGGCGAAATGGACGGCGGGACGCGCGAAATCGGTGGCAAGACCGTGCTGGTCTTCGGTGCCGACATGATCGCCCAGCTCCACCGCGAGGACGCCAACGAGCGCCCCTTTTTCGAGCATGAGCTGTTCCACACCTACCACGAGCCGCGTTTTGGCGACTGCAAGCCGATCTGGTGCGCGCTGTGGGAGGAAGGCCTCGCGACGTTTGTCGCCGACAAGCTCAATCCGGGCGCGAAGGACGACGAGTTGCTGCTGCCGATGGCCATGCGCCGGCAGATCGACGCAAAGCTTGCGGAGGCCGCCTGCGCCGTGCTGCAACGCGCGATGTCGGAGAAGCCTGGCGACTATTCGGCTCTGTTCAACAGCGACCGCAATCTGCCCGGCTTGCCCCAGCGCGCGGGGTATTACGTCGGCTACCTTGTCGCCAAAAGCCTTGCGGAAGGTCGAAGCTTGCCGGAGCTGGCACAGTGGGACCAGGCCGCTGCTCGTCCGCGCATACTCGCCGAGTTGGCGAAGATGGCGCCAAACTGCCCGGCAGCCGCTCCCTGATCGCGCGCGTTCAGCACCCTGCAACAAAAAAGGCCGCCAGATCGGCGGCCTTCTTCGTTCAGGTAAAGCCCGAAGGCCTCAGCCGACGATTTCTTCCGGCTTGAAGAAGTAGGCGATCTCGATCGCCGCGTTCTCATCCGAATCCGAACCGTGGACGGTGTTGGCCTCGATCGATTCGGCCAGTTCCTTGCGGATCGTGCCCGGCTCGGCATTGGCGGGGTTGGTCGCGCCCATCACGTCGCGGTTGCGCTGCATGGCGCTCTCGCCTTCCAGAACCTGCACAACAACCGGGCCCGAGATCATGAACTCGACCAGATCGTTGAAGAAGGGGCGCTCGCGGTGGACGGCGTAGAAGCCCTCGGCCTGCTCGCGGCTCATGTGGATGCGCTTCGAGGCAACGACGCGCAGGCCGGCTTCCTCGAGCATCTTGGTGACAGCGCCGGTCAGGTTGCGGCGCGTGGCATCGGGCTTGATGATCGAAAAGGTGCGGGTAACCGCCATGGGATGTTCCTTGCGTAGGGGGGAGGCTTATGGTTGGCCGCGCCCCTAGCCGGGAAATTGCTGCGCTGCAAGGTGGGTGGGGGGTATCAGCGCGGCCCCTCCAGCCATTTGCCGCCTTCCTGCCGCCAATACTTGCGCTCCACCCCCTCGCGCTTGCCCAGCATCCGCCAGCAGCCACGCGCATCGTCGATCCGCTCGGGCGGAAACAGCAGGAACACGCGCACGGGGCTGTCAAAGCCCTCGGCCATTTCGCGCCACACCCCGTCCGCCAGCGCCAGATAGCGCGCGCCATTTGCGGGTTCGGCGGCGGCGGAGAGCAGGATCGGCTGGCGCGCATCATGTTCGCCGCCCGCCGTGCCGTGGGCAAGAAAGCTCTCGGGCAGTCTCGCCCACAGCGCCTCGCTGATCCGGCCAAGCTGGCCTTCGTCCTCCGAGACCACCAGCAACCGCTCGCCCGCCGCCAGCGTCCCTTGCGCAAGGCGCGGAAGCACCAGTTCGGCCGGATCGCGCGAAAGCTGATAGAAATCGACGCGCACCGGACCGCGCTCAGATCGCATCGTCGAGCGAACGCGCGAGCGGCGTGAAGCTCTTCGGGCCCGTCTCGGTCATCACCCAGCAGTCCTCCAGCCGAATGCCGAATTCGCCCGGGATATAGAGCCCCGGCTCGTTCGAAAAGCACATGCCCGGCGCGAGCGGCGTCTGGTCATTGCCGACAAGGTAGGGACTCTCGTGCCCGTCCATCCCGATCCCATGCCCCGCGCGGTGTGGCAGGCCCGGCAGCGTGAAGCCCGGTCCCCAGCCCTCGCTCTCGTAAAACCGGCGAACCGCTGCATCGAGCGCGCTGACGGGCACGCCCAATTTTGCGGCGCCAAACACCATGTCCTGCCCGCGCCGCACCGTGTCCCACACCTTGCGCTGCCGCGCGGTCGGCTCGCCGAACACGAACGTGCGCGAGATATCGGACTGATAATCCTCGACAATGCAGCCGCAGTCCATCAGCACCACCGAGCCTTCGCGCACGGCCTGCGGCTCACGCGAACCGTGCGGAAAAGCGCTCGCCTCGTTCAGCAGGACCAGTGCGAAGTCGCTCGTTGCTCCCATGCGGCGAGTCGCCCTCTCGACCAGCGAACCGATATCCCGCGCCGTCATGCCCTTGCGCACCGAGCCACGGGCCTGGCGCATCGCTGTGAGCGTGATCGTGTTGGCACGTTCCATCAGCGCCAGTTCGGCAGGTGACTTGATCTGGCGGCAGGCATTCACCAGCGCCGCGCCAGACACGACTGCGAAGCGCCCCTCGCGCGCAAGCCCCTCGGTCACGAACACGCGGGTGGTCTGCTCCACCGCCACCGGCCCTGACCGCCCCTTGAGCGCATCGGCAATCAGCGCGAAAGGGCTCGCATCCTCGTGCCAGGTGCGCAGGTCCGCTGGCACCGCCAATGTCTCGCTCACCGACGGCGCCTCGAAAAACGGTGTCACCACAATCGGCTGACCCTGCGCCGGGATCACCGCCGCGGTAATCCGTTCTGAACGCGACCAGCGGATGCCGGTGAAGTAGGTGAGGCTGCTCCCGCTCTCGACCAGCAGCGCCGCGACGCCCTGCTCCTGCATCAGCCCCTGCACCTTGGCGATCCGCGCCAGTCGCTCCGCCCGAGTGATTGGCGCCGGCGCATCGATCATATCGCTCGAAGTCGGCATCGCCGCGCGCAGCGAAGCGGGCATGGCCGCCAGCGCCGCCGCACCGCCCGCGCCGGCCAGAACCCCGCGCCGCGACCAGCTCATCGTCATGCCACTTTGCCCTTCCCCATGCGGCAGCGGTCGGAACAGAACTTCACGTTGTCCCAATCGCGCTCCCACTTCTTGCGCCAGGTGAAGGGCAGACCGCAAGACGCGCAGACCTTGGTCGGCAGGTCCGCCTTGCGGCGCATCCTGGGCATCAGCTTTCGAGCACGTCGCGCACGTAGCGGTCGAGCAGGCGCACGCCAAAGCCCGTCGCGCCCTTTTCGTGCGTTGCCCCGGCCTTGTCGACCCAGACCGTCCCGGCGATATCGAGATGCGCCCACGCCACGCCCTTGTCGACATAGCGCTGGAGGAACTGCGCGGCGGTGATCGAGCCGCCATAGCGCGGACCCACGTTCTTCATGTCGGCGATCGGGCTGTCGATCAGCTTGTCGTAAGCCGGCCCCAGCGGGAAGCGCCACAGCGCGTCGCCGCTCGCCTTGCCGGCGGCATCGAGCTGGCCCGCGAGGAGATCGTCGTTGCAGAACATGCCGGCATGCTCATGCCCCAGCGAAACGATGATCGCGCCCGTCAACGTGGCGAGATCGACGATGGTCGCCGGGCTGTATTCCTTCTGCACCCAGGTCAACGCGTCGCACAGCACGAGGCGCCCTTCGGCATCGGTGTTGATGACCTCGACCGTCTGGCCCGACATCGTGGTGACGACATCGCCCGGCCGCTGCGCGGCGCCGTCGGGCATGTTCTCAACGAGGCCGCAGACGCCGATCACGTCGGCCTGCGCCTTGCGCTTCGCCAGCGCGAGCATAGTGCCCGCCACTGCGCCCGCGCCGCCCATGTCCCACTTCATGTCTTCCATGCCGGCGGCGGGCTTGATCGAGATGCCGCCGGTGTCGAACGTCACGCCCTTGCCGACGAATGCGGTCGGGCGCGCGCCTGCCTTGCCTTTCCAGCGCATCGCCAGGATCTTCGGCTCGCGCACCGAACCCTGCGCCACGCCGAGCAGCGCGCCCATGCCGAGCGCGGTCATCTCCGCAAGGCCGAGCACCACGATCTCGACGCCGGTGCCTTCAAGCCGCGCCTTGCAGCGTTCGACGAAGCTTTCGGGATAGATCACATTGGCCGGTTCGGTCACCAGTTCGCGCGTGAACTCAACGCCCTCGGCAATCGCCACCTCGGTTTCCCAGACCGCCTCGGTCCCTTCGGGCGCGCCGAAAACGGTGATCGTCGCGAGCGAAGGCTTCTGCTCGTCGCTGAGCTTGGTGCGGTAGACATCATGGCGCCAGGCGCGCAGCCGCGCGGCGAGCAGAACTGCAGCGGCTTCCTCGGCGCTCAGCGCGCTTCCGGTGAAATCGATGGCGAGTTCGGTCTCGCCCGAAGTCAGGTACTTCGCGGTCAGATTGCCGCCCGCGCGCTCCAGCGTCGCGATGCGGCCCGCCGCGCCCGGATCGCCGATCCCGGCAAAAGCGAGGCGTGCAACCGCGCCGCCGGCGGGCACCATGGCCTCGAACAGCTGCCCGGCCTTGCCGGTAAAGCGCGCCGCAGCGGCGGCCTCCCGCACCAGCAGGTCAGCGTCCGCGGGCAGGCCGTCCTGCGCGACAAGGCTGGCGACAAGGCGAGGGCGAGCCGTATCGACTGTGGCAAACTGGATGATCATTGCGGGCTCCTGCCGAAAAATGGGCACACCTCGGGGCCGGGCACCACCGAAGGCAAAATGTGGGTTTGCAGTTAGGCGGCGCCGGTGCGATAGGCAAGGCCATGCGAGCCCCCCCGCGGCCCCTGCCGCAAGCCTTGTCCCGATGCTTGCGGCGCCCGCGCGTCGCCGCGCTCCGCCCGGCTATTGCCGTGTTCGGCGCACTTTCGCTGGGCCTGGCGCAGGCCGCAGCGCAGCCCGTCGCCGCATTGCCCGAACCGGCCCCGCCCAAAGAGGCAGGCGAAAAGGGCGAAATCCGCTTCCAGGCCGACCGCGTCACCTATGCTGCCGACGCCGAAACGGTGACCGCCACCGGCAATGTCGTGCTGCGGCGCGATGAGCAGACCGTCCGCGCCGATGCGGTCACGTGGAACCGCAAGACCGGGTTGATCGAGGCGAGCGGCAATATCCGCTTCGTCGATGATGCGGGCAACGTGCTCTATACCGACAAGGTGGAACTGACCGATGCGCTGAAAGCCGGCGCGATCGAGGATCTGCTCCTCGTCATGCGCCAGGGCGGCCGCCTAGCCGCGCGCAGCGGCGAGCGCAGCACAAACGGCGACATGGTCCTCCACGACGCGGCCTTCTCCGGCTGCGCGGTGGAAGGGGAGGACGGCTGCGCCAAACGGCCAAGCTGGGAAGTCACCGCAGTCGCGGTCACCTACGACGCAAAGAAGCAGCGTGTGCACTACAAGGGCGCGCTGCTGCGCGTGTTCGGCCTGCCGCTGCTGCCGCTGCCAGGCCTGTCCCATACCTCCGACTTCCGCGCCGAAAGCGGCCTGCTGATCCCGGACGTGCGCTTCAGCGCGGCCAATGGCGCCGAAATCAGCGACACCTATTACTGGCGCCTCGCCAACAACAAGGACCTCGCGCTCACCGGCTACGTCTTCACCGGCGCTCTGCCGATGATCGCGGGGCGTTATCGCCAGCTCACCGACAAGGGCGCCTTCCAGGTCTCCAGCTACCTCACCCGGAGCGCGCGCATCAACGTGGGCGGCGGCAATGTCACCGATGCCAACGCGCAGGAGCAGGTCTTCCGCGGCTATTTCGAGGCGAACGGCCGCTTCCAGCTTTCCGAGAAGCTCAGCCTCTCGGGTTTTGGCCGCTATGCCAGCGACCGCACCTTCCTGCGCCGCTACGATATCAGCCGCGACGACCGGCTGCGCTCGACCATCAATCTCGAGCGGATCGACACGAACAGCTACTTCAGCCTCGCGGGCTGGGCGGTGCAGACGCTGCGCAGCGGCGATCGGCAGGGCCTTGTCCCCATTGCGCTACCCGCACTCGAATACCGCCGCCGCATCGTGCCCCCGCGCATCGGTGGAACGCTGGAACTCCAGGTCAACAGCCTCGCGCTCAGCCGCCCCGGAGGGCAGGACACGCAGCGCGCTTTTGCCAAGGCCCAGTGGGACCTGCGCACGATTACCGGCATGGGCCAGGAGATCACCTTCACCGGCCTCCTGCGCGGCGATGTCTACCACTCAAGCCAGAACGACCTCACCAGCACGGTGCAATATCGCGGGCTGCCAGGCTGGCAGAGCCGCGGCATCGCCGCTGCTGCAGTCGATGTGAAGTGGCCGCTGATCGGCGCGGCGCTTGGCGGCACGCAAGTCTTCACGCCGCGCGTCCAGTTCATCGCCATCCCGCACATCCGCAATCTTGCCGTCCCCAACGAGGATTCGCGCTCGGTCGAGCTTGAGGATTCCAACCTCTTCTCGCTGAACCGCTTCCCCGGCTACGACCGCATCGAGGACGGCCTGCGCGTGACCTATGGCGCCGACTGGCAGCTTACCCGCCCCGGCTGGCGGGTCTCGACCACGATCGGGCAGAGCTACCGCCTTTCGACCCAGCAGGTTCTCCTGCCCGACGGCACGGGCCTGTCCTCGCGCGTGTCCGATGTGGTCGGCCGCACCGACCTGCGCTTTCGCGACATCGTCCAGTTCACCCACCGCTTCAGGCTCGACAAGGACGGGTTGAAGCTGCGCCGCAACGAATTCGACGCGACGATCGGCAACCACCGCACTTATGCCGAGATCGGCTACCTGCGGCTCAACCGCAATATCCCCACGACCTTCGAGGATCTGCGCGACCGCGAGGAGCTGCGCCTTTCAGGCCGCGTGGCCTTTGCACGCAACTGGTCGGTGTTCGGCTCGGGCGTCGCCAACCTCACCCGGCGCGACGATGATCCGACCAAGACCTCGAACGGCTTCCAGATGCTGCGCCACCGGCTCGGCTTCGCCTATGCCGACGATTGCCTCGACCTCGCGCTCACCTGGCGGCGCGACTACATCACCACGGGCGATGCGACGAAGGGCAACACCATCCAGTTCAACATCTCGCTGCGAGGCCTCGGCACGCGCTAGGGCCAGATATCCTCTCCATTCTCACGCAGCAGAAATCGGGAGGCGGCAGCTCGCAAGGCCGACAGCGGGGTTCTTTTCCTCCGTTTTGCTTTCATCGGCGTTGCAATCGGGCTATCGCGGCGCCACTCACCTCGGGTTCAGCCGGACAATGCAAGCAGGAGGCCGCGTGGAAAGCATGCGGCCACATGGCACAGCAAGGCCAAGAGACAGGACCATCGGATTATCATGAAGACCGGGTTTCGCTTGTTTTCGGTTCCGGCGCGCGCCGCGCTCGCGCTGGGCATTCTGGCCGTCGCTGCCGCTCCGCTTGCCGGCACGCTCGCTCGCGCCCAGGAACTTGACGCCGGGGTCGAGCCCGCGCCTGCCGACGCGCTCAACTTGCCCACCAACCCCACGATCTTCGGCAAGGCCGATCCGCACGTGCGCCGCGCCACCGCGATCGTGAACGGCGAGATCGTCACCGGCACCGACGTGGACCAGCGCCTTGCACTCATCGTCAGTGCCAATGGCGGCAAGGTTCCGCCCGAGGAACTTGAGCGCCTTCACCTCCAGGTCCTGCGCAACCTGATCGACGAGACGCTGCAGATCCAGGAAGCCAAGGCCGCCAACATCGAGATCGACGAGGAGGAAGTGACGCAGACTTTCAACCGCGTCGCCCAGCAGAATTTCGGTCAGAACCCCGCCGCGCTCGAAAAGTATCTCACCTCGATCGGCTCGTCCTCCGCCTCGCTCAAGCGCCAGATCCGGGGTGAGCTTGCCTGGCAGCGCCTGCTGCGCCGCAACGTCCAGCCCTTCATCAACATCTCTGACGCCGAAGTGCGCGAAGTCATGGCTCGCCTGAACGCGGCCAAGGGCACCGAGGAATACCACCTCGCCGAGATCTATCTCGCCGCCTCGGCGGAAGCCAAGCCGCAGGTCCTCGCAAACGCGCAGAAGATCATCGAACAGCTCAAGGCCGGCGGCAGCTTCGTCGCCTATGCCCGCCAGTATTCGCAATCATCGACGGCAGCGGTGGGCGGCGATCTCGGCTGGGTCCGCCTTGCGCAGCTTCCGGCTGAACTGGGAACGCCCGCCGCCCAGATGGCTCCCGGCCAGCTCGTCGGGCCGGTCGAACTGCCGTCCGGCTATTCGATCATCTACCTCATCGACAAGCGGCAGGTCCTCACCGCCGATCCGCGCGATGCGGTGCTCAGCCTCAAGCAGATCTCGATCAGCTTCCCCAAGGGCACGCTGGAAAAGGACGCAGCGGGCAAGGCTGCAGAGTTCGCCAAGATGGTCAAGGACATCAAGGGCTGCGGTGCGGCGGAAGCTGCTGCCGCCCCGCTCGGCGCGTCGGTCGTGGCCAACGACCAGATCCGTGTGAAGGACCTGCCCACCGCGCTGCAGGACACGATCCTCAAGCTCTCGGTGGGCGAAACCACCCCGCCCTTCGGCTCGATCGAGGACGGCGTGCGCGTGCTCATGCTTTGCGGACGCGATGATCCCAAGGTCGACGCCGGTCCCAGCTTCGAGGCGATCCAGTCGCAGATGGAGGACGAGCGGGTGAACAAGCGCGCGCAGACCTATCTGCGCGACCTGCGGCGCGACGCGGTCATCGAATACAACTGAGCCGGGGGGACGACCATGCCCCCGCCTTCCGCGCCCGCCCCCCTGCTGCCCATCGCCATCAGTCTCGGCGATCCCGCCGGCATCGGCCCCGAACTGATCGCTGCGGCCTGGGCAGTGCGTGACGCAGAAGGCCTGCCGCCGTTCTTTGCCGTGGGCAACCGCGCGCTGGTCGAGGCCGCCGCCCACAGCCGCGGCCTTGCCTTTCCCGTAGTGGCCATTTCCGCGCCGGACGAAGCCGCCGCCGTCTTCCCTCACGCGCTTCCCGTGCTTGATGTCGGCGCCTGCCCTTACACCCCCGGCCAGCCCGACGATGCCGGTGCCGCGCTCGCCCTGCGCGCGCTCGAAATCGCGACCGCGCTGGTCCGTCAGGGTGCGGCGGCGGCGCTCGTCACCGGCCCCATCGCCAAGAGCCGCCTCGCACACATCGGCTTTCGCCAGCCGGGCCAGACCGAGTTCGTCGCCGAGGCCTGCGGGATCACCGCCGAAAACGCCGTGATGATGCTTGCCGGCCCCAACTTGCGCGTCGTTCCCATCACCGTCCACGTCGCGCTGCGTGATGTGCCGTTCCTGCTTTCCGCCGAACTCATCCGCAGCCGCAGCGCGATTGCCGCCGCCGCGCTGACCCGCGATTTCGGCGTCGCCCACCCCCGCCTCGCCATCGCCGCGCTCAACCCGCACGCGGGCGAAGACGGCCGCATGGGCACCGAGGACAGCGCCGTGATCGCCCCCGCCGTTGCGGCACTGCGCGAAGCCGGCATCGACGCGCGCGGCCCTCTTCCCGCCGACACCATGTTCCACGCCGAGGCGCGCGCAACCTATGACGCGGCCATCTGCATGTACCACGATCAGGCACTCATCCCGATCAAGGTCCTCGATTTCGACGAGGGCGTGAACGTCACGCTCGGCCTGCCCATCGTGCGCACCTCGCCTGATCACGGCACCGCCTTCGGCATCGCCGGCAAGGGCATCGCCCGCCCCGGCGCCACCATCGCCGCCATCCGCATGGCCGGCCAATGCGCCGCCCGGAGAGCCGCCGCGGGATGAATACCCTTATGAGATCCGCTCAGGCTGAGCTTGTCGAAGCCCCTCGCAAGCCATGACCGACCTCCCCCCTCTGCGGGAAGTCGTCCAGCGCCACGGCCTCATCGCCACCAAGGCCCTGGGCCAGAACTTCCTCTTCGATGAACAGCTCCTCGCCCGCATCGCCGCCGTCCCCGGCGACCTGAAGGGCGAGAACGTCCTCGAAGTCGGCCCCGGCCCCGGCGGCCTCACCCGCGCGCTCCTGCGCCGCGGTGCGCAGGTCACCGCCGTGGAAATGGACCGCCGCTGCCTCCCCGCGCTTGCCGAACTGGCAGAGGCCTTCCCCGGCCAGCTCCGCGTGATCGAGGGCGACGCGATGAAGATCGCCCCTGCCGATCTGTTCGAGACGCCTTGGCACATCGTCGCCAACCTGCCCTACAATGTCGGCACGGCGCTCTTCACCGGTTGGCTTTCCGGACCAAGCTGGCCGCCGGCGTGGCGCAGCCTTACCCTCATGTTCCAGCAGGAAGTCGCCGAACGCATCGTCGCTGCCCCCGATACCGACGCCTACGGCCGCCTCGCCGTTCTAGCGCAGTGGCGCAGCAAACCCCGCATAGCCATGCGCGTCCACCGCAGCGCCTTCACCCCGCCGCCCAAGGTCATGTCGGCGATTATCCATGTCGAACCCGCCGCGATGCCCGAGGGTGTCTCGGCCAGAATGCTCGAACGCGTCACCGAGGCCGCCTTTGGCCAGCGGAGAAAGATGCTGCGCCAGAGCCTCAAGGGCCTGCCCGGCGCGCTAGGCGCCCTCGAAGCACTGGACATCGATCCCCAGCGCCGCGCCGAAACGCTGAGCGTTGCCGACTTCGTCGCCATCGCGCGGATGCTCACGACCTAGATCCTCCCGGTAGGTGGCCCGCCAAAGGCGGGTCGGAGGGGTAAGTCCTCCCCGGAACCGGGCAGGGGTTCACCCCGGCGCGCGGGCAGGCTAGAGCGGGGGCAATGGGAACACTTGCCGCCACCGAGGCCGCCCTCGTCGAGGGGATCGATGCCGCTGCCATGCTCGCAAACGTCGAGGCATGGTGCGCCATCAACACTGGCACGCGCAACCTTGATGGCCTCGCCCGGCAAGCTGCGCTTCTCGCCGATGCCTTTGCCGCGCTGCCGGGCGAAGTTAGCCTCGTTCCCGCCGCCCCGGTCGAAGCGATTGCCGCCGATGGGCGCGCGGTCCAGATCGAGCACGGCGCGCATGTGGTCCTCTCGGTCCGCCCCGATGCCACCCGCCGCTATCTCCTGACCGGCCACATGGACACGGTCTACCCGGCCGACCACCCCTTTCAGACGCTCACCTGGCTGGATGACGAAACCCTCGGCGGCCCCGGCACCGCTGACATGAAAGGCGGCATCGCCGTCATCCTCGCGGCGCTGAAAGCCTTCGAGGCGAGCCCGCAGGCCGCCACCGTCGGCTATGACGTGATGATCAATTCGGACGAGGAAACCGGCAGCCTCGCCTCCGCGCCCCTTATCGCCGAGCTCGCGCGCGGCAAGGCGGCGGCGCTGACCTATGAACCCTCCGCCCTCCCCGACGGCACCCTTGCCGGCGCGCGCGGTGGCAGCGGGAACTACAGCGCAATCGTGACGGGCCGCTCCGCCCACGCCGGGCGCAACCCGGAGGATGGCCGCAACGCCCTCGTCGCCGCTGCCGATCTCGCGCTCGGGCTCAAGGCGCTCTCGGGTGACGGCCTCGCCATCAATCCCGCCCGCATCGATGGCGGCTCGGCCAACAATGTCGTGCCCGACCACGCCGTGCTGCGCTTCAACATCCGCCCGCGCAGCGAGGCAGACGCCGCCCGCTTCGCCGCCGCGATCGGCCCGCTGCTGCGCGAAGTCGAGTTGGCGCACGAGGTTTCCATCCACCTCCACGGCGGGATCAGCCGCCCGCCCAAGCCGCTGACGGCAGAGGCGGAGGCGCTGTTCGAGCTTGTCCGCCGCTGCGGCGCAGCGCTCGGCCAGCCGATCCGCTGGCAGGCTTCCGGCGGGGTGTGTGATGGCAACAATATCGCCGCGCTCGGCGTGCCCGTGGTCGATACCATGGGCGTTCGCGGTGGGGCGATCCACTCGCCGCAGGAATACATGATCGTGCCGTCGCTGGCCGAACGGGCCGCGCTTTCGGCGCTCGTGCTGCACCGGCTTTCCGGAGGGGAATAAGCACCATGACCCACGTCATCCGCGCGGCCCGCGCCGCTGATCTCGAGCATCTTTACGAGATGGCGAAGCTGACCGGCGGCGGGTTCACCAACCTGCCGCCAGACCGCCGCGCGCTTACCGCCAAGCTGGAGCGCGCCGCCGCGGCCTTCGCGAACACCGAGGACGGCGACGCCGAAACCCAGCGCGACGAACTCTTCGTCCTGATTCTCGAGGATGCAGCCACGGGCGAAGTGCGCGGCACCTGCCAGATCTTCACCCGTGTCGGGCAAACCTGGCCGTTTTATTCCTATCGCCACGCCACGCTCACCCAGCATTCAAAGGAGCTGGGCCGCACGTTTCGCGCCGAGATGCTGAACCTCGTCACCGACCTTGAGGGATCGAGCGAAGTCGGCGGCCTGTTCCTCCATCCCGGCGAGCGCGCTGGCGGCCTCGGCATGCTGCTCGCACGCAGCCGCTATCTGTTCATTGCCATGCACCGCAAACGCTTCGCTGACCGCATCCTCGCCGAACTGCGGGGCGTGATCGACGAACGCGGCGGCTCGCCCTTCTGGGACGGCGTTGCCGGCCGCTTCTTCGGGATGAACTTCCAGGATGCGGACTATTTCAACGCGATCAACGGCAACCAGTTCATCGCCGATCTGATGCCGAAGCATCCTGTCTACATCGCCATGTTGCCCGAAACCGCGCGCTCCGCCATCGGCCTGCCGCACCCCAGCGGCCGCGCGGCGATGCGTATGCTGGAAACCGAGGGCTTCGCTGCCGAGGGCTATATCGATATCTTCGACGGTGGCCCCACGATGACCGCGCGCACCGACCGCGTGCGCTCGATCGCCGAGGCGAAGATGGTGCCTGTCACCGCGGTTCGCGCGGCGGACGAGACCGCCGCGCGTGCGCTCGTCGCAACCGGTCACCTCGCCGATTTCCGCTGCACTTTCGCGCGCATCACCCCCGACGGCGAAGGTGTCGCGCTTGATCCCGATGCCGCGCAGGCGCTTGGGGTCGGAACGGGCGATACCGTGTGGCACGTGGCGCGCTGAAGGACCTTATCATGAGCACTCTGGTCGAGATCAACTTCGACGGCATCGTCGGTCCGAGCCACAACTACGCCGGGCTCAGCCTTGGCAACCTCGCCTCGGCGCGGCACGGCGGCAATGTCTCCTATCCCCGGGCGGCCGCGCTGCAGGGCCTTGGCAAGATGCGCCACAACATCGGCCTCGGCCTTGCGCAAGGCCTCCTCTGCCCGCTGCCGCGCCCCAACCACGGCTTCCTCGGCGCGCTGGGGCTGACCGAACCTGCGGACGAGACCGAGCGCCGCCTGCGCGCCGCCGCCTGGTCCGCCAGTTCGATGTGGACCGCCAACGCCGCCACTGTCTCCCCAGCCCCCGATACGGCAGACGGGCGCTGCCACCTGACGGCCGCGAACCTCGTCACCATGCCCCACCGCTCGCAGGAATGGCCTGATACGGTGCGCCAGCTGCGCCTCGCCTTTGCCGATAGCGCGCACTTCGCGGTCCACGATGCGGTTCCCGCCTGCTTCGGCGATGAAGGCGCGGCCAATCATATGCGCATGGGCGCTACCCACGCCGCGCCGGGCCTCGAAATCTTCGTCTACGGCAAGCCGGGAGGCGCTTTCCCCGCACGCCAGCACGAGCAGGCCAGCCGCGCCGTTGCCCGGCTGCATGGGCTCGATCCGGCGCGCTGCCTGTTCGTCGAGCAGTCGGGCGAAGCCATCGCGGCGGGCGCGTTCCACAACGACGTGGTCGCCGTTGCCAACGAGCGGGTGCTCTTTACTCACGAACAGGCCTTCGCCGATCCCGAAGGCACTTACGCCGCGATCCGCGCAGCGCTGCCCGAGGCGGAAGTCGTGGTGGTTCCGGCCAGCGCCGTCAGCCTGGCCGACGCGATCGCCAGTTACCTGTTCAACGCGCAGCTTCTTACCCTGCCCGGCGGCGAGATGGGCCTTGTCATCCCGCTCGAGGCCTGGGAGCACCCGGCAGTGCGCGGCTGGCTGGATGGCATGCTTGCCTCGAACGGGCCGATCCGCCGCGTGCTTCCGGTCGATGTGCGCCAGTCGATGGCCAACGGCGGCGGCCCAGCTTGCCTGCGCCTGAGGGTTGTCGCCGATCCTGCCACTGTCGATCCGCGCTTCCTGCTCAATGATGCGCGGGTGGACATGTTGGAAAAGGTCGTCGCCACGCACTGGCCCGAACAGATCGATCCCGCAGATTTGGGCCGCGACTCTCTGGCAAGCAGCGTGATCGCCGCGCGCTCCGCCCTGCTCGCCGCGCTGGGTCTGGGCGAGCTGGCCTGAAACGGTACAGGGGCGTTAACCCTGCCTTTACCATGGCCTGTCGCCATGCTTTACAAAGGGCATGCTATGAAAGGCCTTGGGCCGCCTGTTTGCTGATCTGGCACGAAGGTTGCGGAGTAGTGTGGCGATGCGAAAGAAAACCTCCCTGCTGCGCAAATTCAGCCGCCTGTTCGTGATCAAGAACCGGTTCGAGGCGAGCGCGATCATCTACGCGCTGGCGCTGGGCTCGGCGGAGCGAGGCCACATCTATCTGTCGCAGTATCCGGGCTTCGGCGGCAAGCTGCTGTTCCTCGCCAGCTGCCTTGCCGTGTTCATGGCCGGCGCCAAGATCATGGACGCGATGAAGTACGAGCGCGAAGCCAGAGCCCAACTGCTGCCCGCAAAGGCCGATCCGGAATTGTAGGGAAAGTGGAGGCGTTTCTGTTGCCCGGTACGCCTCCAAACCGCTGAATTCCCTTCTGTTGCCCGGTGGGTTCAACCGCGCTTTAGCTTTGTAAGATCAGGCCGTTAAGCCGTCAGATTACGCCGCGAGAGCGAGTGCTTCGTTGTCGTTGGCACTTGTGGGTTTTGAGCCTTTAACGGGTTACTCAGCCCGGACGAAAATACCGCTTTTCAACACACGTCGATCCTAGTTCGGCCCCATCAACACCCCTGCGACAACAGGGCCCGGCCTGTTCCAGCCGGTGGTGATGGTGGAGCCGCCGGGTACCGCCCCCGGGTCCGCTGCGCCTATTGTACGGTACAATTTATCGTCATATCCGGCCGAAGCCGGCACGAGCGATATAGGCATGGCGCGCGGGGAATGGAAGGGGCCGTCTGGCCGGCCCCCGGCCCCTCCCTCCTTCGACAGGCTCAGGATGAGCGGAAGGGGACAAAGGCGCGATCGTCAGGCCTTCTTCAGCGCGTCGCGGATCTCGGTGAGCAGATCGACCTCGCTCGGCCCGGCAGGTGCGGGCGCTTCGGCTGGTTTCGCCGGCGCCATCTTGTTGGCCGCACGCACGATCTGGAAGATCACGAAGGCCATGAGCACGAAGCTGATCACCGCGGTGACGAAGGCGCCGTAGCCCAGCATCGGCACGCCGGCCGCCTTGAGCGCGGCATAGTCGGTCTGCGATCCCGTGTAGCTTTCCGGCACCGCGCCCAGCAACACGAACTTGTTGGTGAAATTGACCCCGCCCGTCACGAAGCCGATCACCGGCATGATCAGGTCCTCGGTCAGCGAGGTGACGATCTTGCCGAACGCCGCGCCGATGATCACACCCACTGCCAGATCCAGCACGTTGCCGCGCGCGACGAAATCCCGGAACTCTCCCATCATGCCCATGGTCATTATCTCCTGTAAGGCATTCACACCCGCGTGCTTCCTGCCATCTGCAAACCTTTGCAACAAGAGGGCCTCTGCCGCCGCCCTTGAACGGGCCCGGCGACCCGCTACATAACGGACACGTCCACTGCCGATAGGGAACCTTACGCCGATGGCTGCCTCCATGCTTGCCCGCTTTTCCCGTTTCGCTTTCGCTGCCGTTGCCGCGGCAGGCCTCGCCAGCTGCGGGTTCAACTCGATCCCGACTGCCGAGGAGAACGCCAAGGCCAAGTGGGCCGACGTGCAGAACCAGTACCAGCGCCGCTCCGACCTGATCCCCAATCTGGTCGCGACTGTGAAGGGCTATGCCAAGCAGGAACAGGACACGCTTACCAAGGTGACCGAAGCACGCGCCAAGGCGACCTCGATCCAGATTTCCGCCGCCGACGTGACCGATCCCGACAAGATCGCTGCCTACCAGGCTGCACAGGGCCAGCTCAGCCAGGGCCTTGGCCGCCTGCTCGCCTCGGTTGAGGCCTACCCTGACCTCAAGTCGAACCAGAACTTCCTCGCCCTGCAGAGCCAGCTTGAAGGCACCGAGAACCGCATCGCGGTCGCCCGGCGCGATTACAACGAGGCAGTTCAGGCCTACAACACCACGATCCGGACCTTCCCGGCGATCATCGGCGCCAAGGTGATCTATGGCTCCAAGCCGATGGTGCCCTTTGCCGCGACCACCCCCGGCGCGGATACGGCACCGGCGGTGAACTTCGACGGACCTGCTGCGGCTCCGGCGGCGGCCCCTGCTGCCAATGACAACGCCGCCGCCCAGGCGAGCAAGGCGGCCACGAACTGAGCCGGGGCGCGGAGCCCCGCCGATGAAACGCCTTGTCCTTTTACTGCTCGCGGCGCTGGCCCTCATCTCTGGGCCAGCGCTCGCGCAAACCTTCCCCAAGCTCACCGGCCGCGTGGTCGACGATGCGCATCTGCTTTCGGCTGAGCAGGCCGCCGCGATCGATGCCAAGCTGGCGGCGCTGGAAACGCAGTCGCAGCGGCAGATGGTCGTGGTCACGCTGCCGAGCCTCGAAGGCTACGAGATCGAGGACTACGGCTACCGGCTCGGCCGCGCCTGGGGTATCGGCGACAAGCAGCGCAATGACGGCCTGCTGCTGATCGTCGCGCCCAATGAACGAAAGGTGCGGATCGAGGCCGGCTATGGCCTTGAGGGGATCATCACCGATGCGCTTTCCAGCGTGATCATCAGCCGCGAAGTTGTGCCCCGCTTCAAGGCGAACGACTATCCCGGCGGCATTGCGGCGGCGACCGACCAGCTTGTCGCCCAGCTGCAATTGCCCGAGGACGAGGCGCGCAAGGTCGCGGCAAATGCGGCGGCCGAGGCGAAGAAGGCCAAGGGTCCCCGCTTCGATGCCGGCACGGTCGTGTTCCTCGTAATCTTCTTCTTTTTCTTCGTCCTACCGTTCCTGCGCGCGATGCGCGGCGGTGGGCGGCGTTATGGCGCGCCGGGCGTGATGATCTTCCCCTCGGGCGGCTGGGGCGGTGGCGGCTCCGACTGGGGCGGCGGCGGCGGATCGGACTGGGGCGGTGGCGGCGGCTTTTCGGGCGGCGGCGGCAGCTTCGGCGGCGGCGGCTCTTCGGGGAGCTGGTGACATGCTGAAGGATACTGACCGCCAGAAGATCGCCGAGGCCGTGGCCGCAGCCGAACTGGCGAGTGCGGGCGAGATCGTGACGATCGTGACCCCGCAGTCCGATAGCTACCGCGATGTCGCGCTCGCCTGGTCGATATCGATCGCCTTCCTCGCGCTTGCCGCGCTGGAACTGGCGCCAGCGTTCTACCTCGGCCTGATCGAGCGACTGCTTGGCCTCTGGGCGCATGAGTGGGCGCCGCGTGCGGTGCTGGGCATCGCGCTTACGGTTGCGGTGATCAAGTTCCTCGCCATGCTGCTGCTCATGGCCTGGCGGCCCCTGCGGTTTGCGCTCACGCCTGCGCCGATCAAGTCCGCCCGTGTCCATGCCCGCGCGCTCACCTGCTTCCGCATCGGCGCGGAGGGGCGCACCACCGGGCGCACCGGCATTCTCATCTACCTCTCGATGGCCGAACACCGCGCCGAGATCATCGCGGATGAAGCCATCGCCAGCAAAGTCACGCCCGAAGTCTGGGGCGATGCCATGCATGCGCTGCTGACCGAAATCCGCGCCGGGCGCTTGGGCGACGGCATGGTTGCGGCGATTGGCAAAGTCGGCGCGGTGCTCGCCGAGCACCTTCCGCGCGCGGAGGATGACCAGAACGAACTGCCGGACCGGGTGATCGAAGTATGAGCCTTGAAGACGAGTACCGCGACGAGCCCGAAGTGACGCAGTGGCAAGGCCGCTTCATCGCCGCCAAGACGCGTGGGCGCTGGGAATACGTCAGCCGCGCGCGGGGCATCAAGGCGGCGGTGATCCTTGCCTTCACGCCCGAGGACGAGGTCGTTCTGGTCGAGCAGTTCCGCATCCCGCTGGGGCGCCCCTGCATCGAGCTGCCCGCAGGCTTGATCGGCGACGATGACGGCGGCGAGGACGAAGATGCCGCGACTGCCGCGATCCGCGAGTTGGAAGAAGAAACCGGCTATCACGCCGCGCGTATGGAAAACCTCGGCGAGTTCTATTCGAGCCCCGGGATGGTGAGCGAGGCCTTCACGCTGTTCCGCGCCTATGACCTCACGCGCGTCGGCGCGGGCGGCGGGGTTGAGGGTGAAGGGATTACCGTCCACCACGTACCGCGCGCCGGGATCGCCGAATTCATCGCGGCCAGGCGCGCAGAAGGTTATGGCATCGACGTCCGCCTTCTCATGCTGCTAAGCCCGGCCTGGCTAAGAGCATAAACGAGAGGATTGGGGCTGATGGGCAGGGTTTCGGGCAAGCTGGCGCTGGTGACCGGCGCGGCACAAGGGCTGGGCGCAGCCCATGCGCATCTGCTGGCGCAAGAAGGCGCCCGCGTGCTGCTGACGGACATCAACGGCGATGGCGCTGCCGCGCAGGCCGAGGCGATCAATGCCGAATTCGGCGCAGGCACCGCCTTTGCCATGCGGCACGACGTGACCAGCGCGGACGACTGGGACGCCGCCATTGCAATGGCAGCGGACAAGCTCGGCGGGCTTTCGGTGCTGGTCAACAACGCTGGCGTGGGCGTGCGCGGTGACATCGAGACCTGCACGCTGGAAGACTGGCACCGCGGCTTTGCGATCAACGTCGATTCGGTGTTCCTTGGCTGCCAGAAGGCGCTGCCGCTCCTCAAGGACAACCAGCCCGGCTCGATCATCAACATCAGCTCGATCGCGGGCCTCATCGCCTCGCACACCATGCCCGGCTACAACGCCAGCAAGGCAGCGGTGTGGATGCTGACCAAGTCGGTCGCGCTCTACTGCGCCAAGCGCGGGTGGGACATCCGCTGCAATTCGGTCCACCCGACTTTCGTCGATACGCCGATCCTCGATGGCATCAGCAAGAACGCCGGAATCGAGAAGGACGTGGTCATGGGCAAGCTCGCCCGCCAGATCCCGCTCGGCCGCGTGGGCGAACCCATCGATATCGCGCAAGGCGTGCTCTATCTGGCGAGTGACGAAAGCCGCTTCATGACCGGCGCGGAGCTGAAACTGGACGGCGGCATCTCGGCGATGTGAGCGGGCCCCGCGCGGGTCACTGAACCATGATCGACCTGCCGGTCTTCGGCCTCATCCTGTTCGCCGCCTCGCTCCATGCGAGCTGGAACGCGTTCCTCAAAGGGAGTGGGGATACCCTGCTCTCCGCCACGCTGGTGATGGGCGGCGCGGCGCTGATCGCGATTGTCGCGCTGCCGTTCCTGCCGGTGCCTGCCCGGGCCAGTTGGCCATATCTGGCGGTCTCGGCACTGCTGCAAGTCAGCTATCTCGTGCTCCTGGTCCGGATATACCGTGTGGTCGACATGAGCCTGGCCTATCCGCTGATGCGCGGTAGCGCGCCGCTGACAGTAGCGCTGATCAGCACGCTGTGGCTGCATGAGGCGCTGCCCGGACTGGCATGGATCGGCATTGCCACGATCTGCTTCGGCATCCTGACCATGGCGCTAGGCGCGCGCGGAGCGCTGAGCGCGAAGGGCCTCGCCGCGACGCTCACCAATGCCGCGATCATCGCCTCCTACACGCTGATCGACGGTGTGGGCGCACGGGCCTCGGGCACCCCGGCGGCCTATACGCTGTGGCTTTCGCTGCTGACCGGCCTTGCCATGATGGGCTGGGCGATCACCGCGCGCGGCGGCGCGCTCGTAAGCTATGCGCGCCGAACCTGGCATTTGGGGCTGATCGGCGGGCTGGGCACGATCGTTTCGTACACTATCGCGCTCTGGGCGATGACCATGGCGCCCATCGCGATGGTCGCGGCGCTGCGCGAGACCTCGATCCTGTTTGCGACCGCAATCTCGGCGTTCATCCTGCGGGAGCGGGTTGGCCCGGCGCGGTTCGCGGCAGCAGCGATCATCGCCAGTGGGGCGATGCTGCTGCGCCTTGCCTGAGGCCGCCACGCAGGCGGCCCCAGGGGCGTTTCATCTTGATCAGGCGTTCGGGTTCGGCGCGAAGGCGCAGATCTTGTTGCCATCCGTATCGCGCAGATAAGCGCCGTACTGCTTGCCGGGCGCGTTTTCACGCACGCCCGGAGGGCCTTCGCAAGTGCCGCCGTTGGCGAGACCTGCCGCGTGGAAGGCATCGACTTCGTCAAAGGTCTTGGCGGCAAAGCCCTGCGTGAAGCCATTCGACCAGGTATGCGCCTCGCCGTTGGCCGGTGTGCGCACCATCAGTGCACCGGTGGCGGCTGGGAACAGCGTGCCATTCGGCAGCGGCACTGCCTGATAGCCAAGCGCGCCCATCACCGCAGTGTAGAACGCGCGCGACTTTTCGATGTCGTTGGTGCCGAGAACGGTATGGGTAAACATGATTTCTCTTTCTCTGCTCAGAATACCACGACCGAACGGATCGACTTGCCGGCGTGCATCAGATCGAACGCGGTGTTGATTTCCTCGAGGCCCATGACGTGGGTGATCATCGGATCGATCTCGATCTTGCCCTGCATGTACATGTCGACGATCTTGGGCACATCGGTGCGGCCCTTGGCGCCGCCGAACGCCGTGCCGCGCCAGTTGCGGCCCGTGACGAGCTGGAACGGACGCGTGCTGATTTCCTTGCCGGCCTCGGCCACGCCGATGATGATCGAGGTGCCCCAGCCGCGGTGGCAGGCTTCGAGCGCGGTGCGCATCACTTCGGTGTTGCCGGTGGCATCGAAGGTGTAGTCCGCGCCGCCGTCGGTCAGCGCGACGATGGCCGCAACCGTCTCCTCACGGCTCATGCCCTTGGTGTTGAGGAAGTCGGTCATGCCGAACTTGCGGCCCCATTCCTCGCGGTCCGGGTTGATATCGACACCGACGATCTTGTTGGCACCGGCAAGCCGCGCGCCCTGGATCACGTTGAGGCCGATGCCGCCGAGGCCGAAGACCACGACGTTGTCGCCAACCTGGACCTTGGCGGTGTTGATCACCGCGCCGACGCCCGTGGTCACGCCGCAGCCGATGTAGCAGCTCGACTGGAACGGCGCGTCTTCACGGATCTTGGCGACCGCGATTTCAGGGAGGACGGTAAAGTTCGAGAAGGTGCTGCAGCCCATGTAGTGGAAGATGGTCTGGCCCTTGTAGCTGAACCGGCTGGTGCCGTCCGGCATCAGGCCCTTGCCCTGCGTGGCGCGGATCGCGGTGCACAGGTTGGTCTTGCCCGAGAGGCAGCTTTTGCACTGGCGGCATTCCGGCGTGTAGAGCGGGATCACGTGATCGCCGGGCTTCACGCTGGTCACACCCGCACCCACTTCGCGCACGATACCGGCGCCTTCATGGCCGAGCACGCTCGGGAAGATGCCCTCGCTGTCGAACCCGTCGAGCGTATAGGCATCGGTGTGGCAGATGCCGGTGGCCATGATCTCGACCAGCACTTCGCCGGCCTTGGGGCCTTCAAGGTCGAGCTCGACGATTTCGAGCGGCTTCTTGGCTTCGAACGCAACGGCGGCGCGGGTCTTCATGGGCTTGTCCTCCCCGGGGAAAATGTCTGCCCTGCCGATAGGCAAAGCAGGGCCTCTGTTCAATCGGGTTCGCGGCTCAATCAGCCTCTCTAAGGGCAAGCATGAGCATTAGCGCTGCGGCCATGACCGAACCGCATGCCATGATCGCCGAAACGGAGAACAGGTTGAGGCCGCCCGCAGTGAACAGCGTGCCCGCCAGGATCGGCGATCCCGCCGAACCGATGCGGCCCGCACCGATTGCAAAGCCCGTGCCGGTGGCGCGCACATGCGCCGGGAAGCCGTGGGCAAAGGCGCTGTAGAAGCCGACAATCGCGGCATTGGTGGCAAAGCCGGTGCAGAACACTGCAAAGCGCCAACCCACCAGCGTGGTGTCGCTGCCGCCAAGCCCGAACACCGCAACCGCCGCCGCACCCAGCAGCAGCATGACGATGGTCGGCCACTTGATCCCGAAGCGGTGCATCAGGAAGCCGAACAACGCACCGCCAGTCGCCCCGCCGATATTCGCCCAGACCAGCACGCTGGCGGCCTCGGGTGCAGCGAAACCGAAGTCCGCCACGATCTTGGGCGACCATTTGAGGATATAGTAAAAGGTGATCGCGTGGAGCGAATAGCCGATGGTGAGCACCATGGTCGTGCCGATGAGTCCGGGCTTCAGGATATCAAGCACACTTGCCTTGCTGTCACGCGCATCGACCGGCGGCAGTTCCTCGATTCCCGGCAGGCTGAGCTTGGCCATCGAGGCGTTGATCCGCGCCAGCGCACCCTCGGGCCGCCGGGCCAGCAGGTAGGCCGGGGTTTCGGGCACGAAGAACCAGATCAGCGGAATGAACACCACCGTGGCGATTGCGCCGAATTCGAACACCACGCGCCAGTCGCCGCTTTTCAGCAGCAGCGCCGCAATGGTACCGCCGATGGTCGCGCCCAAGGGATAGCCGATCACCATCAGCGACATCGCCAGGCTGCGGCCCTTGCTGCTCGAAAGCTCCGCTGTCACCGCGTTGATCGCCGCCAGCATTCCGCCAATGCCGAGGCCGGTGATGAAACGCCAGAGCCCGAGGATCTGGGGATTTTGCGCGGTTGTCGCCAGCGCCATGCCGCCGGCCATGACCACAAGGCAGCCCAGCATCGTCGGGCGGCGGCCGAACTTGTCCGCCGCGCCGCCAAGCAGGATCGAGCCGACGCCCATCCCGACAAGCTCCATCGCCAGCACCACGCCCAAGGCGTCGCGCGCGATGCCCCATTCCTTGGCGATCCCCGGCGCGGCAAAGGCGCTGGACAGCACATCGAACCCGTCGAGCGCGTTCAACGCGATCATCAGCACGACGGCGATCCATTGCGCCGCGCTCATCGGCGTGCTGCGAATGATCTCGCGCGGATCGGTGTTCATCATCATTCTCCCCGAGGACATCGCTGTCCGATTTTTTCTTCGTCACCCCGGACTTGATCCGGGGTCCCGCTCATTGCCGCCCAAGCCGCGCCCGCTTTCAAAAGCGGGACCCAGGATCAAGTCCGGGGTGACGGGTGTGTGTAGGTCGCCATTATTCGTGAATGCGTGAAAGCAGTTCGATCAGCTGGCGCACTTCCTTGTCGCTGAAGCGGCTCTTTACCCAGGCTTCGTGCTCGGCAATCGCGGTCTTTGCGCGTGCCAGCATGGCCTTGCCCGGTTCTTCGAGGAACAGCGCCTGCTTGCGCCCGTCCTGGTCCGAGCGGTCGCGCCGCAGGAAGTGCTTGGCCTGCAGGCGGTTGATGATCGCCATCGTCGTCGCGCGGTCCATGCGCAGACGCTGCGCCAGATCGGTCTGCGCGATGCCGGGGTGATCATCGACCAGCCACAGCACAGAAACCTGCTTCTGCGTGAGATCGAGGTCGGTGAAGGTTTCGGTGAAGTGGCGCAGGCAGGCCCCATGCGCGAGGCGGATGTGAAAGCCCAGAATGTCCTTGATCGCGCCGATATCGGCTTCGCCGTCCGGCGGCGGCGGTGCTG
Source organism: Novosphingobium sp. (assembly GCF_037133355.1). Classification (GTDB taxonomy): domain Bacteria; phylum Pseudomonadota; class Alphaproteobacteria; order Sphingomonadales; family Sphingomonadaceae; genus Novosphingobium. The sequence continues at coordinate 70,786 of NZ_JBAXOI010000005.1, forward strand.
TCACCACATCGGCAAACTTGTCCTTGATCAATGCCGCATCCCCATCGGCGCCCTTAGTTGCGCCTTGCCTATTCGTTAGCAACACTTACAATCACACCCCAAGCAAAATCGCGCAAGAGAGGACCTGCCATGGCCCAATTCCCCTCCAGCCCAAGCTTCACCGGGTTCAACACACCTTCGCGGATCGAGGCGGACATTGCCGATCTCGCGCACGAAGGAACGATCCCGCCAGAGCTAAACGGCGCGTTCTTCCGCGTCCAGCCCGACCCGCAATTTCCTCCGCGTCTGGGCGACGATATTGCCTTCAACGGCGATGGCATGATCACGCGTTTCCACATCCACGACGGCCAGGTCGATTTTTCCCAGCGCTGGGCGAAGACTGACAAGTGGAAGCTGGAGAAAGCCGCAGGCAAGGGCCTGTTCGGCGCCTACCGCAATCCGCTGACCGACGATGAGAGCGTCAAGGACGCGATTCGCGGCACGGCCAACACCAACGCTTTCGTCTTTGGCGGCAAGCTCTGGGCCTTGAAGGAGGACAGCCCCGCGCTCGTGATGGACCCGGCGACGATGGAAACCGCAGGTTACGAGAAGTTCGGCGGCAAGATGACCGGCCAGACCTTCACCGCGCACCCCAAGGTCGATCCGAAGACCGGGAACATGGTCGCCATCGGCTATGCCGCAAGCGGCCTGTGCACCGACGACGTGACCTACATGGAAGTAAGCCCCGAAGGCGAGCTCGTCCGCGAGGTTTGGTTCAAGGCGCCCTACTACTGCATGATGCACGATTTCGGGATCACCGAGGATTACCTCGTCCTCCATATCGTCCCCTCGATCGGCAGCTGGGAACGGCTTGAACAAGGCAAGCCGCACTTCGGCTTCGATACGACGATGCCGGTCTACCTGGGCGTCATCCCCCGCCGCGACGGGGTGACGGACGCGGATATCCGCTGGTTCAAGCGGGGCAACTGCTTCGCCAGCCACGTGCTCAACGCCTGGCAGGAAGGCAGCAAGGTCCACTTCGTGACCTGCGAGGCGAAGAACAACATGTTCCCCTTCTTCCCCGACGTCCACGGCGCGCCGTTCAACGGGATGGAAGCGATGAGCTACCCGACCGACTGGGTGGTCGACATGGCCAGCAACGGCGAGGACTTCGCCGAAATCAACAAGCTCTCCGATTCGATGGGCGAGTTTCCCCGCATCGACGACCGCTTCACCGGCCAGAAGACGCGCCACGGCTGGTTCCTCGAGATGGACGTCCGCCGCCCGGTGGAACTCAAAGGCGGCAGTGCAGGCGGGCTCATCATGAACTGCCTGTTCCACAAGGACCTCGAAACCGGCGCCGAGCAGCACTGGTGGTGCGGCCCCGTCTCCTCGCTTCAGGAACCCTGCTTCGTCCCCCGCAGCAAGACTGCGCCTGAAGGCGACGGCTGGATCGTGCAGGTCTGCAACCGGCTGGAGGAACATCGCAGCGACTTCCTGATTTTCGAAGCCCTCGACATCGCCAAGGGCCCGGTCGCGACGGTGCAGATCCCCATCCGCTTGCGCTTTGGCCTCCATGGCAACTGGGCAGATGCGGACCAGATCGGGCTTGCAGCCTAGCACCTTCCGCTACAGTCTGGCGGGATGAGCGAGACACCCCAAGCAAGCCCGCCGCCCGCCAGCACCAATCCGGCAAGGCCCGTGTGGACATGGGTGGTATGGCTGTTCGCAGCCATAGGCCTGCTTGCCGCGATCGCGATACTCTGGCTGATGGCGGTTCTCTTCGGCTGGAGATTGGACCAGCGGCAGCAGGCCGTGGTTGCCAAGGCAGGTGAAGAGCGCCTGTTCAAGGTGGACGATGTTGCGCCGCTAAGTGGAACCAACCTCGTCGTGATCAGGATCGGCCTGCTTGAGGGCGGCGGAAAGATCAGCTCCGGCTATGGGCAAGAGCTGCGCAACGTGCTCCTGCTGGATTCGAGGACCGGAGTCTCAAGGCGGCTCCTGGCCGACAACACGCAAGAGATTTCAAACCTGCGCTTTCTTCCCGGTGGAGATGACGTTGAACGGCTCGCTTTCGCGGTGCGGGAGCGAAAAACGGATGACCACAAGCCAGAGGTCCCGCCTCGCTATATCGTGTTCCAACTCACCCAGCCGGATCACCGCGACAAGGGCTCGAGCCTGATGGTCAGCCCCGTTGCTGCAGGAAGCCCGGTCGCGATTTTGCAAGGCATCGACCGGATCGACCACTTCGATATGGTGGACGCGACACACGCGTCGCTCATTATCCGCAAGCGCGGCCAGCTCCACTTCATCGTGGTCGATCTCGAAGCGCGCCGCGTCACCGAGGACCATCCCATCGACATCGGCTGAAACCCCTTTCCCGCTCCCTCGGTTATTGCTATTCTACATAACAATAACCGGAGAGAGGAAGTCTGATGTCCCTGCGCCTATGGCATGCCGTTCTGGCTGCAAGCGTTGCCCTTGCCCCCGTGGCTGCCGCCGCGCAGTCGGCTCCTGCCGGTCCCTCCGCTGCCGTCATCTCCATGCGCGAGCAGTGGCTCAACCCGGCGGTCAACAGCTTCACCTTCCGCGATACCGACAAGGTCTTCGAAAGCCGCAGCGTGCCGCGCTCGGGCCCGGTCTGGCCGCTTGTTGCCGGCGCACCGCTTGCCATGCCCGCGCACAGCACCGGCAGCATGGTCATGGGCTATGATGGCTGGGCGGACCGCACCTTCACCAATGCCCTGCTGGTGATGAAGAACGGCAAGGTGGTCTTCGAAAACTACCGCAACAAGTCGGATGCCGCGACGCACTTCATCTCGTTCTCGATGGCCAAGACGATCACTGCACTGCTCGTCGGCATTGCACTCGATGAGCACAAGATCCGCTCGCTCGACGACAAGGCGGGGGATTATGTCCCCGAACTCAAGGCTGGCGGCTATGGCGATGCCACGATCCGCCAGATCCTCCAGATGCGCTCGGGCGTCGATTATGAGGAGCGCTACGATTTCGGCGCGAATCCCAGCCTTGCCGCGACGATCCATACGAACGCGATCGTGCGCAACCAGATGCGCTTTGCCGATCCTGCCATGACCATCGGCAAGAAGACCGCGCCCGGCAGCACCTTCAACTACGCTACGCTCGACACCGCCGTGCTCGGCTGGATTCTGGAGCGCGCGACGGGCGAGAAACTGGAGGCCTATACCGCCAGCCGCCTCTGGGGTCCGCTGGGGGCCGAGACCGACGCATTCTGGATGGCCGACGGCCCGCCGGGCACGGGCCGCGCGCTCAACGGCATGGGCTACAACGCCGTCCTGCGCGATTTTGCGCGGCTCGGGCAGCTCATGCTCGATGGCGGCAAGGCGAACGGCAAGCAGGTCGTACCCGCAGGCTGGGTGGGCCAGATGACTACGATGATCCCCTTTCCCACCGACTCCGGCCGCAAGACCGAGTTCAAGGGCTATGGCTTCCAGACCTGGCAGGTGGACAGCGAACCCGGCGCGTTCAGCGCTGTGGGCCTTGCCGGGCAGTTCATCTATGTCCACCCGCAGACACGCACGGTGATCGTCAAGCTCAGCTACAACCCGCCGGTCGAGCCCGAGTGGCTGACCCCGGAAGTGCTCAGCTACTTCCACGCCATCGTGCGCACCCCCGCACCATGATCAAGCCGGACCTCGAATTCGTCTACGAGGCGACCGGCGATCTCGAACCGCCGATCCCCATCGGCACGACCTATGACGGCACGCGGCGGATCATCCCGATCGTCGGCGGCGGGCGGGTAGAGGGACCGCGGATCAAGGGCAAGCTGATCGGCAACGCGGCGGACTGGCAACTCACCCGCAGCGACGGTGTGACCGTGGCCGATGCGATCTACGCGCTCGAAACCGACGACGGCGTCATCATCCAGATCCGCAACCGCGGCCTGCGCCACGGCCCGCCCGAGGTCATGGCCCGGCTCGTGGCAGGCGAGGAGGTCGATCCTGCCGCCTACTACTTCCGCACCGTGCCCGAATTCATCGCGCCTGAGGGGCCCTACGACTGGATGAACCGCTCGATCTTCATCTGCTCGGGCGCTCGCTATCCCTTGGGCATCAAGCTCTGGGTGTGGCGCGTCCTCTAAACCCGCGCTAAAGCGGGCCCATGGCGAGAAAGCATTCCAAGGGCGGGTGGCGAGACGACGAGGACGAGGCAGCAGAGGCTCCGCCCCCGCCGCCGTGCTGGCTCTGCGGCCGACCCTGCGGCTCAACCATTGTCTGGCATCACCCCGTGCCCAAGAGCCGGGGCGGGCGCGATACCGTGCCGATGCACGCGATCTGCCAGAACACGCTGATCACCAACTTCACCAATTCCGAATTGCAGCGCGCCGGGATGGATGTGGAGCAGTTGCTGGCCAACCCCACGATCCGCAAGTTTGTCGACTGGGTGGCCAACAAGGATCCCGATTTCAACGCGAGCATCGCGAAGAAAGGGCGCTGACACGCCAGGGCCTGAACCCGCAACATAGTCATTGCGGCGGCATCCGTTCAGCCTAAACTTCACGAACAAAAATCTGTTCGGGAGAGTCCTGTCATGCCGATCACCGAATACGCAGACCATGATGCCCTGGGGCTCGCAGCCCTCGTGCAAGGCGGCGCGGTCTCGCCGCTGGAACTGGTTGATACCGCTATCTCGCTGGTCGAGCGGCACAACCCCGCGCTCAATGCGGTGATCTGGACGATGTACGACCGTGCGCGCGAGACCGCCCGTTCCGCGCCCACCGATGGCACATTCGCGGGCGTGCCGTTTCTGCTCAAGGACATTCTGGGCGGCATGGCCGGTGTGCCGACACGCGATGGTTCGCGGATCAACCCCGGCGTGCCCGCTGCGCACAACAGCGAACTGGTCAATCGTTTCCTCAAGGCGGGCCTTATCCCGCTGGGCAAGACCAACGTCCCGGAATTCGGCCTAGTCGGGACGACCGAATCTAAGCTGCACGGCCCGGCGCGCAATCCTTGGAACACCGCACATTCGACCGGCGGCTCCTCAGGCGGCGCGGGCGCGGCGGTTGCGAGCGGCATGGTGCCCGTTGCCCACGCCAACGATGGCGGCGGTTCGATCCGCATTCCGGCTTCGTGCTGCGGCCTCGTCGGCCTCAAACCCACGCGTGCGCGCAATCCGGCGGGCCCGGACGCCGGCGATGTCTACAACGGGCTCATTGCCGAGCACATCGTTAGCCGATCGGTGCGCGATACCGCAGCCATGCTTGACGTGACGTCCGGACCCGATCTGGGCGATCCCTACTATGCGCCGCCCGCGCCGCAGTCGTTCCTCGCTGCGGCGCAGATCGCGCCCAAGGGGCTGCGCATCGCAGTCACCCGCACCTTGCTGGATGGACGCCCGCTGCATCCCGATTGCCTTGCCGCGGTCGATGCGGCGGCCGCACTCTGTGCGGAACTCGGCCACCATATCGAGGAGGCGATGCCGGCGCTTTCGCCCGAAGCGATGACCATGCCCTTCTTCACGATCTGGGCGAGCGGCCTTGCCATGCAGATCGACGGACTGATCGCTGCGCACGGCGGCACGGCGGACCTCGATCATCTCGAGGGGCTTACACTCGGGCTTTACCGGATGGGCCAGCAGATCACGGCGGCGCAATACATGAGCGCACACCTCGCGTTTCAGAGCATGGGCCGCGCGCTGGCGGCTTGGCAACAGAGCTTCGACATGTGGCTGACCCCGACCCTTGGCGGTCCGCCCATGCCCTTGGGCACGATGAATTTCGATCTTACCGATCCGATGGCAGCCTACGCGCCGGTGCTCGACTATACGCCCTTCACGCCGATCCAGAACGCGACCGGCCAGCCGGGGGTCAGTCTGCCGCTCCACTGGAATGCAGCGGGGCTGCCCGTCGGTGTCCAGTTCGCAGGGCGATTTGGCGATGAGGCTGGGCTGCTAGCCCTCGCCATGCAGCTTGAGGCCGCCGCGCCATGGTCGGGCCGGCGACCCCCGATCTGGGGCTGAGCATTGCAGAGGCGCGGCTTTCGGAAGGCTGCTGTTTGGAGAACGCCATGACCGTCCACCACCTCGTCAGCAGTTTCTACGGCCGCGTCTGGAACGCGGGCGAACGCGCCGCGCTCGACGATCTTGTCACCGACGACTTCCGCTTTCAGGGCTCGCTCGGCGCGCCGGTCATCGGGCGCGACGCGTTCTGGGGCATGGTCAGCTTCGTGCGCGGAGCGCTGTCGGACTACAACTGCACCATCGTGACCTGCGTGAGCGAGGGTGATCAGGCCTTTGCCCGGATGCGGTTCGCCGGGACCCATAGCGCCGCATTCCGTGGGCACGAGCCGAGCGGACGCCGTGTGGAATGGCAAGGCGCGGCCTTGTTCGACTTTGCGGGGGAGCGGATCGCGGCGCTGTGGGTCCTGAGCGACACGGCCGCGCTTGATGCGGCCCTCGCGCAGAAGGCGGACTGAACAGGCTTCGCTGCGGCTCAGGGAGCGGACAGCACTCCATCGATCCCGGCATCGGCTTCGGGCGGGATCACATGGCCGCCGGCGAAAGTCTGCAAACGCACCGCAAGCCCGGCATCGCGCAGCGCGGGCACGATCGTGCCTTCAGTGAAAGCAAGCGGCAATACGGTATCGGCGCGGCCGTGCAGCACGATCACCGTGCGGCGGCGGGCGGGCGAGGCCGCGTGGGTCGCAAGGCCCGGTGCAACCGCGATCACCGCCGCATAGGACGTCTTGCGCGCCGTGCCATAGGCCAGGGCAAAGCTCGCGCCGTCCGAAAAGCCGAGCAGCACGCGGCGCGCGGGGTCGGTCTGGACCACCGCGGCGAGCGCCGCCCCCGCCGCCGCGATCCGCGCGCCATCGGGCGAACCCGCGTAGCGATAGACCCCGCCCAGCGCCGATGGGCCAAGCATGCTCGCCATGCCGGCGCGCGAAACCACATCCCAGGTTGCGCCGCGCGATTTCGGCGCGAGCAGCACCAGGCCGAGCTTGTCGGCATCAGCCTGAAACCGCGCGATCATGGCATCACCCGCCTGCCCTGCGCCATGCAGCAACACCACCAGCGGCGCGGACTCTCTGGCAGTGGCGGGAACGTAGGCCAGCGCGCCATCGGGCAAATTCAGCACTGCGCGCGGCGCCGGCTGCGCGCTGGCCATCGGCGTCAGCGCCAGACAGAGCACCGCCACAACCGTAGTCCGCACGGCGCCTTATCCCGCCGCGTTCACCAGCAGCGCCGCCTCGTCGCGCACCGCCCGCCGCCCGATCAGCACCATCAGCACCATGATCGGGATCGCTGCGGCATTGATGCTCAGCATGGCAAAGCGCAGATCACCTGTCGCGTCGGACAGGAGCCCCACCACATAGGGGCCGATGCCAAGGCCAAGGATCGTCATGACCAGAAGATAGAGACTGGACGTGAGCCCGCGCATCCGGGGCAATACCTGATCGTACATTATCGCATAGAGCGGCGGCATCCACCCGGTCAGCACAAAGCTGTAAGGCAGGAAGCGCCACAGGAACTGGTCGGCGTCGGGTGCAGTATAGACCCAGAACGACATCAACGGCGAAAGCCCCATCGCCAGCATGGCGACGCCCGCGCGGCCGGTGCCGGGATAGCGCTTCTGCAGCCAGTCCGAAAGCGGCCCCCACGCCAGCGGGCCGATGATCCCCATACCCGCCGAAAGCAGCCCGAACTTGAGCGCGGTTTCCTGCATCGAGAGGTGGTAGGTGCGGATGATGAAGGTCGGGTTGAAGGCCATCATCCCGTAGTTGATGATCGACTGCAGCATGCCCACGGCCATGCACATCATCAGCGTCGGCGATCCCCGGATCACCCGGCTCGCCTGCGGATCGGAGAGGCTGATGCCCTGCACAAGGTTCACGATCACCACGAGGCCGAGGCCGATCACGCTCCATTGCAAGGCGTGCGGGTTGATCGAAGCGCCTGCCAGCACCAGCGGCGGGCGCGGGGAAATCGCGGTGCTGAGCATGGTCAGCCCGATCATCGCCGCCGTGATCAGGCCTATGGCGAGGAGGTTGCGCCCCACCATGGCCGCGCTCGCCGCACGGGCGCGCATCACGATCCAGTGGAAGCCGGGAGTCACCGCACCGAGCATCTCGAGGCTGGCCGTGAAGGGGCGCGGATCGGGGGGCGTCGCGATGCCATCCATCACGCCGCGCTCCGGCTCGCGCAGGAACCACAGGAAAATCGCCAGCACAAATCCGGGCGCAGCCGCCACGAGGAACGCGAACTGCCAACCCTTCAGCTTCGCGCCGGGATAGGCGACATCCCATCCGTGTGCCGCCAGCCCGCCAAGGATGAGCGAGCCGCCAAGGCCCAGCGCAATGGCCGAGGCCATGACCGCCATGACGAAGCCGCGGCGCTGGCGCGGCCAGTAGTCGTAGATCAGCGAGGTGCCCGCAGGCGACGTCGCCGCCTCACCGATCCCGACGCCGAGGCGCGAGAGCGCGAGCAGTGCAAAGCTCGTCGTCAGCCCCGCCAGACCCGTCGCCGCCGACCAGAACAGGATGCTGATTGCGAGCAGCTTCGTGCGCACCCAGCCGTCGGCGAGCCGCCCCACCGGCAGCGAAAACAGCGCATAGAACAGCGCGAAAACGGTGCCATAAAGCAGCCCCATCTCGGCATCGCCGACACCGAGGTCCTTCTTGATCGCAGGCGCGAGGATCGCGAGGATCTGCCGGTCGAGCAGGCTCATCGCCTGCGTCAACGCAAGGATCACCAGCGCGTAATAGCCACCCTTGGCGACGGCAGTCGGGAGAGCGGGGGTGTTCAAGCCAGCGCAACCGCGATGGTAACGGCAATCGGCGTGGTCGGCCGTCCGACCAGGCGCGAGAGGCTGCGGCTGTCGTCGAACAGCTGGTCGTGGCTGGTGGCATAGCTGGAGTTCGCGAGCATGTCGGCCAGCCAATCAGGCAGGCCCACACCCTTGAGCGCAGCGGCATATTCGGCCTGGGTCATGTTCACATAGGCCACTGGCTTGCCGGCAATGCGCGCAACATGCCCGGCAAACTCGGCCATCGTGTAGCTTTCATCGCCAGCGAGCTCGTAAACATCGCCCGCCGCGCCGCTCACCAGCGCCGCCACCGCGCCTGCGGCCAGATCGGCGCGCGAGGCGGAGGAAATGCGTCCCTCGCCTGCCGCGCCGATGATCGCACCGTGCTCGATCGAAGGGGCAAGCGAGCCTGTGTAGTTCTCGTTGTACCAGCCGTTGCGCAGCAGGATGTGGGGGACACCGCTGGCGGCCAGTGCGGCTTCCGTATCGCGGTGCTCGCCCGCAAGACCGATCGTCGAGGTGGGCGCGTGGAGGATCGAGGTATAGGCGATGAGGCCCACACCCGCCGCCTTGGCCGCATCGATCACCGCCTGATGCTGCGCCGAGCGCTTGCCGACTTCGTTGGCGGAAATCAGCAGCAGCCGGTCCACGCCGGCCAGCGCCGCCGGATCGGCCGCGTCATAGTCGAATGCGCGCACAGTCACACCGGTGGCCGCCAGATCGGCGAGCTTGGCCGGATTGCGCACCAGCGCGACCACGTTCGCGGCACCGACTTGTGCCACCAGTTCGGGCAGCACCAGCTGGCCCAGTTGCCCCGAAGCCCCTGCAACGGCGTAGATCATCGCGTATCTCCTGCCTTCAGAGTTTGAACCAGCGCTCGGCGTTGGTCTGGTAGAACTTCTTCTTGAGCTCAGGCGCCATGTCCATCGCGTCCATCGCACGGACTTCGTCGGCCACGTACTGGTAGGGATAGTCCATGGCATACATCACCCGGTCCTCGCCCACCACCTCCTGGCAGAACTTGATCGCCGGCTCCCACGCCATGCCGGAATTGGTGATCAGCACATTGCTGCGCATGTATTCGGCGATGGTCTTTTTGAGCGGCTTCATCCGCTCATAGCGCTGCGAACGAACGCCCGCCTGGTGCATGTAGTCCAGCCGGTAGAGCCAATAAGGCAGCGCCTCTCCCATATGGCCGACCATGATCTGCAGGTCCGGGTACTTGTCGAAGATGCCGATGGTGATCAGGCGCAGCAGGTGCATCCCCGTCTCCACACCGAAGCCGAAGATCGCCCCGTCGAGCCCCGCTTCGAGCATCGGGCCGATCATGCTGTCGGGCGATGTGGCAGGGTGGATATAGAGCGGCTGCCCCACATCCACGAGCGCCCGGAAGATCGGATCGAACTTCGGGTCGTCCAGATATTCGCCTTGCGTGTGGCTGTTGATCTGGATGCCCTTGAAGCCCAGTTCGCTGGCACCCCGACGGATCTCCCCCGCCGACCATTCCGGATCCTGCGGCGCCACTGCGCCAAGGCCGATGAAGCGGTCGGGATACTTCTCGCAGGCCGCGGCCAGCGTATCGTTGGCGCGTGTCGCGATGCCCTTGGCCTCATCCACATCGAGCATCGGCTGAACGCCGGGCGAAGTAAGGGCAAGGATCGCCTTGTCGATGCCGGTCGCGTCCATGTCGGCCAGCCGCCGCTCGCCCAGATCGAGCAGGCGCTCCATGATCTGCATCGCGCGTTCGGAAGGGCTGGTGGCGTAGAAGCCCCAGAGCGAGACCATGCCCTTGTCCGCCGTGCCGTCGCGGATCATGCGCAGGAACACGTCGATCTGTTCCTGCGTGGCGAAGGCTTCCTCGGTGGCGATTCGCAGATAACCCTGCCCGCCGCCGGTCTTGAGATCGTCGCTCATTTCGCTGTCCTATCCCTCGTGAACCGCTTTGGTCACCATGCAGGCGAGCACGCCTTCCGGCCCATCCTCCGCCCCATGGCCCGACCAGCGCACGCCGCCAAAGGGCGAATCCGCACCGGCAATCATGTTGGTATTGATGCCCACCATCCCCGCCTCGATCTCGCGCGCAAGGCGCTGCTGGCGCTTGCCATCGGTGGTCCAAGCAAAGGCCGCGAGGCCATAGGGCAGGCGGTTCGCCTCTGTGATCATCGCCTCCTCGCCGGCATAAGCATTGATCAGCGCGACCGGGCCGAACGGCTCCTCATTCATGATCAGCGCATCCAGCGGAATGTCCGAAAGCACCGACGGTGCATAGAAGAACCCGGCGTTGCCGACCCGCTCGCCGCCCGTATGGAGCCGGGCGCCGCGCGAGACAGCATCGCCGATCAGCCGGTCCATCGCCTCGGGCCGGCGCGGATTGGCCATCGGGCCCATGCGGGTGGTGTCGTCCAGACCATTGCCGACGGTGATGGTCCTTGCCCGCTCGGCAAAGGCATCCCGGAAGCGGTCGTAGACGCTTTCCTCAACGATAAACCGGGTCGGGCTCACGCAGACCTGCCCGGCGTTGCGATACTTCTGCGTTACGACCGTATCGAGCACCCGGTCGAGGTCCGCATCACCAAACACCAGCACCGGGCCGTGTCCGCCCAGTTCCATCGTTGTGCGCTTCATGTCGTCGGCAGCGAGCTTGGCGAGGTGCTTGCCCACCACCGTCGAGCCGGTGAAGCTGAGCTTGCGGATTATGGGCGAGCCCAGCAGGTGCCGGCTGACTTCATGGGGCACACCGAACACCGCCTGCGCGACTTCGGGCGGCAGCCCGGCATCGAGCAGGCATTGCAGCACGCCCAGTGCCGAAGCCGGGGTTTCCTCTGCCGACTTCAGGATCACCGAACAGCCCGCCGCAATCGGCGCCCCGAGCTTGCGCCCCGGGTTGCCCAGCGGAAAATTCCATGGCGCAAAGGCCGCGACCGGGCCGACCGGCTCATGCGTCACGGTCGAGCGCATGCCCTCCGGACGGACAAGCGCGCGGCCATAGATCCGGAACACTTCGCCCGCGTAGAACTGGAACAGGCCAACGTTCATCAGGACTTCGATGCGCGATTCCGCCAGCGGCTTGCCCTGCTCCAGCGTGGCGATCCGCGCGAGATCCTCCTGCCGCTCAAGCAGGAGCCGCGCCGCACCCTGCAGCACGGCTGCGCGCTGCTGCGGTGTCGACTTGCGCCACAGCTTGAAGCCGCGCTGCGCGGTTTCCAGCGCGCGGTCGAGATCGGCAGGCTCGGCCAGCGGCAGTTCGCCGATCGTCTCCCCCGTCGCGGGATTGACCACGGCATGCGTGCGCCGCCCGCCGCCGAAGACGCGCTCCCCGGCGATGATCATGTGAAGCGATGGATAGGCAGTCACGTCTGGGTCTCCAGTGATTCGTCCCCCCCTCCCGCTTGCGGGAGGGGCCGGGGGTGGGCCTGTTACCCCTTCGCGGCATTCTCGCGGTCGATATCACCCTGCCAGCGCTGCGCCACGATTTCCTCGCCCGTCACCGGATGCTTCATATGGAAGGGCATCAGCTTGTGCGTCGGCCAGAGCCAGTGGTCGGTGATCAGTTCGTCCGGGCCGGTCGGGTCTTCCGGATAGGTCACCTTGGGGAACGGCACGTATTCGGGCTTGGTGTTGGCCCAGCCGGTTTCGAAATCGGCGTGCCACTGCGGCATGTAGTTGAGCACGTGGATGCGCCAGATGCCGTCCACCTTCTTGTAGGTGTTCTCGTAAATTCCGCCTTCCCACCACTGGCGCGCCTTGAGGTGGGGGGCATCGCCTTCATAGTCCTTGTGGCGCCCGGCCTGCATCATCGAACGAGCGCGGCCAAAGGCGATCTCGCCGCCGGGCTGCACATTGATGATATCCTGCAACTGCGGGTGATCGAGCAGGAAGCCGTCGATCGGTCCGTTGTTGCCATAGGTGAAGCGCTTCTGGAACCGCTCGCAATAGAGCCGCCGCACGCCGTCGCGGGTCTTCCAGATGCCACCGAAGAAGCGGACTTCGCCATCCTCGGTGAAGAGGTCGGCGGTCTCGTTGTAGAGGCACTTGTCGATCAGATAGCCGTAGAGGTGCTGCAGCTTGCGGATATCAAGCTCGTCCTCGCGCACGGTGAGGCGGGCTTCGAGTTCGGCCAGCTTGCCTTCCAGCGCGGCGATACGGTCATCAGACATCATGCGTCTCCCAATTAGTTTGTACTACTAACAATCTTCGCTGCGTGCGGCGCTGTCAACGCCCTTCGGCTTCAAGCCGCTCCACTTCCTCGCGGTAGGGCTTTATCGCGCGGACCATGAGCAAGGTGGCGAGTGGCAGCAGCGTGCCTGCGGTGATCAGCAGCGCTTTCCACAATTGCTGCGGATCACCCACGATCACATCCTGCACGCGCCCCACCACGAAGCTGCCCATCGCGCCGAAGAAGGTGAACATGAAGAGGTAGAAAGCCGTCACCTGCCCGCGCATGGCATTGGGCGCCACGCGCTGCACCGCCGCGTTCTGCGGTACCGCGCCCGCAAGGCCGAACATGCCCGAGATGCCGAACAGGATCATCGAGTCCCAGGCCGTGGGCATCAGGATCGCAGCGATGGAACTGACAGTCGTCCCGGCAAAGCAGATTGCGGCAGCGCGCACGTTGGCGTCCTTGTGGCGCTTGGCCAGCCATTCGACCAGCACACTGCCCAGCACAAGGCCAGAAAGCGAGCCCGCCAGCACCGTAACGCTGAGCGCCGCGCCGATCTGCGCCTCGTTCCAACCGAACGTGCGCACCATGAAGGGCACGCGCCAGAACTGCAGCCCGAAGACCTCGACCGCGCTCAGTGCCAGAGCGCCGAACAGGGGATAATAGACGCGCGGCTTGGCATTGATCGCGCGCAGCGCGTCGAGCCCCATGAAGGTGAGCACTCGCCGCCCCAGCCCGGCGTGCTGCGGCACTTGCGGCGCATCGGGCGCGGGGGCAAGGCGCGCGGGCTCCTGCACTGTCAGGAACAGCAGCCCCACCAGAAGGCCGGGCAGGCCCATGAAGATGAGTATCCACTGCCAGCCACGAATGGTGAGCGGCCCCAGCACGGTCGGCGCCCAGTTTGCCGACATGACCACCAGCATGCCCCCGATCAACGGCCCCAGCACTGTGCCGCCGATAAAGCCGAACTGCAGCAATGCGAAGGCGCGGGTCAGCTTCTTGGGCGGGAAGGCATCGGCCAGCAGCGAGTACGAAGACGGCGCATGGGCCGATCCTCCCGCCGCGAGGAACACCCGGCTGCCGACGAACTGGACGAACGTCTGGGCGAATCCGCCGAGCGAGATGATCAGCCCAACCATTGCCGCACCGCCAGCAAGCACATATTTGCGCGGATAAATGTCGGCGAGCCGCGCCAGCGGAATGCCGACGAAGAGGTAACAGATGATGCTCGCCGGACCCGCGAGGAAGCCCAGCTGCGAATCAGTGAGGCCGAAGTCGTGCTTGATCCGCTCGGCCAGCATGCCGAACGTCACCGCGTCGAAGAAGGTCATGAAGGTTGCGAGCACGATCACCGTGAGCGCCCAGTAGGCCGAGCCCGTCGAGGGCCAATCGCGCGCCGGTGCAGCGGGCGCACCATCCTGCCCGAACGCCTCTCCCGGTTCCGCTATCGGCGTCGGCCCAGCCATCGTCACTCCTCTCGCCCGGCGGCCACGCGTTGGATTCGCGGGGCCCTTTTTCGTCTCGAACATTTGTTAGTCTTGCATACAATCTCGGCGTGGTGAATAGAAAAGGCAGCAAGACATTCGCCAGGCCCGGAAAAGGGGCCGGCACCCCAGGAGAGCGAGCATGCAGAACCTCCCCGGCAAGACAGCATTCATCACAGGCGGCGCCAGCGGTATCGGCCTTGGCATCGCCAAGGCGCTGCTGGGCGCGGGCATGAATGTGGCCATCGCAGATATCCGCGACGACCACCTTGCTGCGGCGCAAGCCGAAATGGCAGGCGACGACAAGGTGCTGCCGCTGAAGCTCGACGTGACCGACCGCGCCGCCTTCGCCGCCGCCGCGGATGCCACAGAGGCGAAGTTCGGCAAGATCCACGTGCTGTGCAACAATGCCGGCGTCGCGGTCGTCGGGCCAACCGAACTTGCGACCTTTGCCGATTGGGATTGGGTCATGGGCGTCAACGTGGGCGGCACGATCAACGGCATCGTCACGATCCTGCCGCGCATTCTGGCGCACGGCGAAGGCGGACACATCGTCGCCACCGCCTCGATGTCGGCACTCGTGCCCGTTGGCGGCACCACGATCTATTCCTCGGGCAAGGCCGCCGTCACCTCGATGATGGAGTGCATGCGCCCCGAACTCGAATCGCGCGGCGTGATCTGCTCCGCGTTCTGCCCCGGCGCGGTGCAATCGAACATCGCCGAAGCAGGCAAGACGCGCCCCGCGGAACTTGCCGAAACCGGCTACGCCGAAGCCGACAAGCGCCGCGCTTCGGGCGGGAACTTCATGCACCTCTACCAGACCAAGGAAGAGGTGGGTGAGCGCGTGCTGCAGGGCATCCTCAACGACGAGCTCTACATTCTCACCCACAGCGAATTCCTCACCGGCGTGCGCGAGCGCGGCGAGGCAACCACGGCGGCGGTGCAGACGCACCTTCCCGAGAACGACGAATACAAGCAGACCTTCGCGATGCTGTTCCGCAACCCGGCGATCACCGCCGAGATCGCGCGGCAGGATGTGCTCAAGGCCGCACGCGGCGGCTAGCTTAGTCCCCCTCCCGTTTACGGGAGGGGTTAGGGGTGGGCCCACCCACACACATCATTTGCAAGGGAGAGGCCCACCCCCGGCCCCTCCCGTAAACGGGAGGGGAGACCATGAAGAACTTCGCAGGCCGCACCGCATTCGTCACCGGGGGCGCCAACGGCGTCGGCATCGGGCTGGTCCGCCAGCTGCTCAACGAAGGTTGCAAGGTCGCCATTGCCGATATCCGGCAGGACTCGATCGACAAGGCCCTCGCCAGCCTCGACAACCGCGAGGTCATGGGCGTCCAGCTCGATGTCGCCAGCCGCGATGGCTTCAAGGCCGCGGCAGACGAGGTCGAGGCGAAGTTCGGCCCCGTCTCGATCCTGTGCAACAACGCGGGCGTCAACTTGTTCCAGCCGATCGAGGAAAGCTCCTTCGACGATTGGGACTGGCTGATGGGCGTGAACCTCCACGGCGTGATCAACGGGGTCATGACCTTCGTGCCGCGCATGGTCGAGCGCATCAAGGCGGGCGAGCAGAAGGGCGGCCACGTCGTCAACACCGCCTCGATGGCAGCCTTCCTCGCTGCAGGCACGCCCGGCATCTACAACACCACCAAGTTTGCGGTGCGCGGCCTTTCAGAGTCGCTGCACTACTCGCTGCTGCAGTACGAAATCGGCGTCTCGGTGCTCTGCCCCGGCCTGGTGAAAAGCTACATCTACGCCAGCGATGATATCCGCCCCGATGAACTCAAGGGCGCGATGAAGCCGGTCAATTCCGAAGCAGTCGAGCGCCTCGCCGGCATTCACGAATTCGGCATGGAGCCCGATGTGATCGGGGCGAGAGTGATCGAGGCGATGAAGGCCAACCGCCTCCACATTTTCAGCCATCCCGACCACAAGGAAGAACTGCGCGAGATCTTTGCCGAGATCATCGGCGAATATCAGGACTATCCGAAGGACCCGGGCCACGACCAGCGCGTGGCGTTCGAGAAGTTCCGGCGTGATGCCTTCGCGGAAGCACGGCGCAAATCGCGCGAGGCGAAGTTTTAGGGCAGGCTGCTACAGACCCCGTTCGTGTCGAGCGAAGTCGAGACACAAGACGCCGCGCTCGGTGTCTCGACTTCGCTCGACACGAACGGGAATAGAGCGATCAATCGCAGGTCAGCAGGATCTGCAGCGTCTGCTCCGGCTGGTCGCCCATCACGTCGTGGCTGGCCTTGGCCTCGTGGTATTCCCAGCCCTTCTCGCTAGTCACCCGCGCCACGAACTTGCGGAACGGCGTCGGCTCCCAGGCATTGGCGAAGACATAGATGCGGCGGCCCACCTTGGCTTCCTCGCCGGTGAACTTCACTGCTTCCAGCAAGGTCAGCAGCGGATGCGGCGAAAGCCCCGGATGCTCGAGTCCCGGCAGCGGCGCGACCGCGGCGGGGGTGAACTTCTGGCTGCCGATATAGTGATTGTGCTCGAATTCGCCGGTGAGGTCCCATAGCGACTGCCCGTCCTGCGGCAGGAAGGCATCGAGATAGACCAGCGCGGTGATCCTTGCGCCGAGCCGCGTCGCCACGCCGGTCACGATCATCCCGCCATAGGAATGGCCGACCAGCACGAACCTGTCGAAGCCGGCCGAGGCGATCTGGTTCACCACATCGTCGATATGCGTCGTCAGTGTGATGCCTGGATAAAACTCGCTCTTGCGCGTGCCGAGCCCGGTCAGTTGTGCCAGCACCACGCGGTGCCCGGCGGCGCGCAGTTCGCGGGCCAAGCGGTCGTAGCCCCAGCTTCCGCCCCAGGCACCATGGACCAAAACGTAGTCTGTCATGCCGGAATTCCGTGCTTCGCGTTGTAGCTCTTGATCCACTCAAGCGTTTTCACCATCCCGCCGAAGGGATAGAAGTGCAGCCGCACCCGGCCATGCTGCGGGCCCAGCCCTGCAGCAAACGCATCGACAAGCTTGTCCGGCCCAGCGCTGCCGAGCAGGTTCGTGACGGAGATCCCGTACTTGCGCAGCACCGAAGTCGAGGCGCCGACACCGCAGCGCGCGGCGAACGCCAGCAGCCGCTTGATCCCCGCCGGTCCCGGCACCCCGATCCGCACCGGGGCATCGATGCCCAGCGCGCGCAGCTTCAGCAGCCAGGCGAGAAATGCGTCCGGATCGAAGCCGAACTGCGTCACGATCAGCGGCGCCATGCCGCGCGCCTCGATCTCGCTGGTCTTCTTCACCAGCACGTCCCAGCACTCCTGCTCGGTCATGTTGGGATGGCCATCCGGATGCCCGCCGATACCGATGGCCTTGATCCCGCTGCGCTCGAATGCACCGGTGGCGATCAGCGCCGAGGTGTCGAAGTAGGGCCCGACGGGCGCAGGCGGATCACCTGCCACGATAAACGCGCGGGAAACCCCCGCCTGCTCGACCACGGCTTTCAGATAGCCTTCGAAATCGTCTTCCGAAGTGATCCGCCGCGCGGAGAAATGCGGCATCGGCTCGAAGCCCAACTCGCGCACCGCAATTGTCGCCTTGACCCGCGCACCAACATCCTCGCCAGGCAGGAACGTCACCGCAATCGGCGTTTCGGCCGGAATCAGCGGCGCAGCATCGCGCAGCGAAGCCTCGTCTTTCGCGGTCATTTCAAGGCTGAAGCCGTCGGTCACACCGAGCGGCGGCTTGTCCCAATTGGGATGAATCAACGCTGCAGCCATGGTTGGCCCTCAGTTCGAAAGGGAGCCCCTCCCCCGCAACGAGGGAGGGGCAACGTGCCTCAGCGCCCCGTGCGCCAGCCTTCGGCGTAGTTTTCACGCGCCACGCGGCTGTAAGGCACCGAGGAGACGATCGCGCGGACTTCGATCTGCTTGTGCGGTTCGACCGTGGTCTTGCGCGTGCCGCCGTTCTCTTCACCCCAGACCACGCGCACTTCGGTGCCGACCGGGATTTCCGGATCGACCGTGGCGAGCGAAAGCGCCTGCTTCTCGTTGTAGGAATAGCCGGTGAACATCGAAACGCCGACCGTCTTGCCGCCCGCATCAACCACGCGGTCGTAGTTGGACGAGGCATAGTTCGCCAGCGGCACGTCGAAGAACTTGTACTGGTCGCCGTCCGGGTTGAACAGCGAAGCGGTGATCTTCGCAATGTCCTCGGGGTTCCACGCCAGCGTCACCTTCTTGCGCTGCTCGGCGGGGTTCAGGGCTTCAAGCGCCTCGCGGCCATGGAAATCGTGGTCGAACTTGACGAACGGGCCGTAACCCAGCTCCCACGGGTTGAGGTAGTAGTCCTCGATGTTGTCCGAGACGAACGAGCCGCCGATCGAACCGGTCGCTTCATAGCTGTCGGCGCCAAGCCACTCGCGGAAGCCCTTGAGCTTCTCGCCGGTGTAGATCGCCGGCAGCGGCGAGGGGATCCAGCCGCTTTCGAGCGTGTTCGAGGGATAGGCGCGGCTGCCGCAAGCGATCAGGCCGAATTCCTTGCCCGCCTCGAGGATCGCGGCGCGGATTTCTTCCTGCTCTGCGTAAGGACCCCAGATCTCAAGGCCCGGCGCGCCCGACATGCCGTGGCGCAGCGTGCGCACGGTCTTGCCGGCAATGTTCATCGTGCTCATGTTGAAGAACTTTAGCTGCTCCAGCGGCCCGCCGTGCAGCTTCTCGATCACGTTCCACGCCTGCGGACCCTGGATCTGGAAGCGCCATTCCTTGCGCGTCACGGGCTTGCCCATCGGGCGCATCGGCGAACGGTCATCCAGCTCGATCTCGACATCGTAGCCACCCGTCGCACCGTGATAGCGCAGCCAGTTCGAAGCCGGCGCGCGGCCGACATAGGTGAAGCTTTCCTCTTCTTCCCAGAAGATGATGCCATCGCCGATCACGTGGCCATAAGGCGTCGTCGGCACATACTGCTTGGCCTTGTTGACCGCCCAGCCCTTCGAGCTGTTGATCATCGTGTCCGAGAGCAGCTTGCCCGCATCCTTGCCGCGAATGTAGAGGTTCACCATGTGGTGCGACTGGTCGAACAGCACGGCCGAGTGCTGCCAGGCCCACTGCTCGCTGCGCCAGTTGGAGAATTCCGGCGCCACCACCGGATAGACATAGGCCCCAAGCTGCGAATTGCGCAGCATTTCAACGATATTGCTTTGGCCCTGAAGGACCTCTTCGAGGTTCGCTGCCATGCCTTCTCTCCCGATCAAAAATGGCTGGTTGAATTTTGTATGCAACACATACAATATCGGGACAGATTCGCAATGCCAAATTGTGCAGCCCCCATGCACTGCTGGCCGACAACGCGCGCGCGCCCTATGAGGCCCGCGCCACTGAGGAGAGACTGAATGACTGCACCGCTGATCCTGACGCTGTCCTGCGAGGACAAGCCCGGAATCGTGGCCCGAGTGACCGGCAACCTCTACGAAGCCGGCGCCAATATTCTCGAAGCCCAACAGTTCGACGACACCGAAAGCGGCCGCTTCTTCATGCGCGTCGTGCTCGATGCGGGCACCGGAAACGGCGACACCCTGCGCTCCGCCTTTGCCCCCGTGGCCGAGCAGTTCGGCATGGAATGGACCCTGCGCGACTCATCGCAAAAGCGCCGCACCGTGCTCATGGTCAGCAAGTTCGACCACTGCCTCGGCGATCTGCTCTATCGCACCCGCATCGGCGAATTGCCGATGGAAGTGGTCGCGATCATCGGCAACCACCCCAAGGAAGCGCTCACCATCACCCTGCTGGGCGACGTGCCCTACCA
The DNA here is from genome assembly GCF_037133355.1 of Novosphingobium sp. Lineage (GTDB taxonomy): Bacteria > Pseudomonadota > Alphaproteobacteria > Sphingomonadales > Sphingomonadaceae > Novosphingobium. The sequence continues at coordinate 90,960 of NZ_JBAXOI010000005.1, forward strand.
CCACCTGCCGATCACCAAGGACACCAAGCCGCAGCAGGAAGCGCAGGTCAAAGCCATCGTCACCGAAACCGGCGCCGAGCTCGTGGTGCTTGCGCGCTACATGCAGATCCTCTCGGACGACATGGCCTCGTTCCTCAACGGCAAGTGCATCAATATCCACCACTCGTTCCTGCCGAGCTTCAAGGGCGCCAAGCCCTATCACCAGGCCCATGCGCGCGGCGTGAAGATGATCGGCGCGACTGGCCACTACGTCACGACCGACCTCGATGAAGGCCCGATCATTCACCAGGACGTCGAAACGGTGACTCACGCCGACACGCCGGAAGACCTCGTCCGCAAGGGCCGCGATGTCGAACGCCGCGTGCTGGCCGAGGCGGTGCGCCTGCACCTGGAGGACCGCGCGCTGCTCAACGGCACCAAGACGGTGGTGTTCCGCAGCTGATGGCGGCCTGCATCAGGCGCGAGTAAGTCGGATGTCGACCTCGCGCTCGACGTAGCCCCATTCCTCGCTCGCACGCAGTTCCACCAGCAGCCTGTCGAACGCAGACTCGTCCTCGGGCGCGTACTCGAACCAGGTCAGGAAATCGAACGGCTCGCCCAGATCGCGAGAATGATAAAGCGCGCGCGCGACGGGCCGGACATAGGGCAGGCCGATTGAATGGTGCTTCGCCCGACGGAAGACGCCGATGCGCTCATCCTGTGCAAGCGCCCACCAGGCCGCGCTCTTGGTGATAGGGATCAGCGCGGCGCGAGTCGCTTCCGGACGGCCGAGCCCCGATTGCACGGCGCGAAGCTCCGTCACTCCCTCCTGCGAGGTATAGCGCAAGTTGCTCGCCGTCCCTCGCAGCATCCAGCCATCGCCATCCTCTGCGCGCGAGACCGCGCTCATGCGCAAAGCGGGTACCTTAGGCAGGCTCTCCCCGCGCACAGGGTGGATGTCGGTGATTTGCCATGGCCCAAAGGGCCCGGCGATGAATGAGGTTGGTTGCAGTGCCATGCGGTGACATTCGCAATCGTCACCCCGCCGGTTACAGGACCCCGCGCGTTGCGTTGATCCGATCCGGTGCTTATGCTGCGCGCAGGTTTCGGCAAGGAGCAGGCAATGCAGGTCAACTGGCTCGATCACGTCAACGTGATCACCGACAAGCTCGACGAGACTGCCGAGTTCTACAAGGCGCTGCTGAACCTCGAACGCCGCAACGCCCCGCCCCCGCTGACGCCCGAAAACGCGCAGTGGATGTACGACGTTGGCGGCAAGGCCATCGTCCACATCAATTCGGTCGATTGCCCCCGCGCCTTCGACCGCCACGTCGAACCTGGCGCGCTGACGGGCGCGGTGCACCATGTCGCTCTCAACTGCTCGGGCTATGACGAACTGATGGAGCGCGTCGGCGCGCTCGGCACGCCTTTCCAGCTCAACACTGTGGACTCCATCGGCTTGCGCCAGATTTTCGTGAGCGATCCCAACAACGTCCTGCTGGAACTCAATTTCTTCGGGAACTAGACAAAAGGCGAGACTAGCAGCCCAAAGATACCGAACGTCGCAATGTTCCAGAACAGCGAGCGCACCAACGGGACACCCCAGACGTAGAGCACCGAATAGCCCAATCGCCCGGCCAGATAGGCGATAACTGCGCCTCGGGTCAGTGCACCATGGACTCCCGCCAGTTCGATCACCGCGACCCCTGCGACGAAGAACGGAAAAGTTTCCATATAGTTGCGAAAATTGCGCCCGAGCCTGCCCGGAACAACGCCAAGTTCGGGCATAACTTCGTCGCGCGGACTGGCCGCCCACCTAAGACCATACTGCCAGTTGGCCGACTGCGCAGCAGCCACCAACTGGACGAAACCCCAGATTGTTGCGGCAATGGTAGCTTTCAATTCGAAATCGAGCGTCACGCCACCTCCCCCTACTCCGGCCGCTCCCCCGCCATTGTCGTGCGGTACATTTCCCGCCGGAACCCGTCGTAATCGTTCGGCGCCAGATGCAGCGCGGCGCGGTTGTCCCACATCGCGATCATGCCGGGTTCCCAGCGCAGGCGGCAGGTGAAGCCCGCCTGTGTGATATGCCGCGTCAGCATGTCGAGGATCGGGCGGCTCTCCGCCTCGGTCATACCCTCGATGCCCGAGGCATAGACTTCGTCGACATAGAGCGACGGCAGCCCGGTGAACGGGTGCGTGCGCACCAGCGGGTGGAAATTGCCGTCGAGCGCCGCATTGCGGCGATCGTCGTTGGCAAAGGCCATCGGCTTGCTGTTTGCTTTCTCATGCGTCGCCACGTTCGCCTCGGCCGCCATGTGCACCTTCAGCGGCCGCAGCATCGCCTGCATCGCCGGGCTCAGCATGCGCCAGGCAAGCTGCGTATCGGCCCAGGTTGTGTCCCCGCCATAAGGCGGCACTTGCACCGAGCGCAGGATCGTCACCGAGGGCGGCTCGTCGAGAAACGGCGAATCCGTATGCCAGCCGCTGCCGAACAGCGCCTTGGTCTTGGTGTCCGCTTCCTTGATCAGCGGATGGACATTGCGGTGCCCCTCGACCCCTTGCGTATAGGCATCGACCGCAAAGGGCCCGAAGCGCGCGCTGAATACCTCGTGCTCCGAATGCGTGAGGCTCTGGTCCCTGAGGAACACCATCTTGTGCCGCCACAACGCATCGCGGATCTCGTCAAAGGCCTCGGGCAGCAGATCATGCCCCAGCCGCACACCGGTGATCTCCGCGCCCATTGCGGCGGTCAGCGGATGCGCGGTGATGTGCTGATACTCGCGCGCCGCGTTGTCGAAATCGCCCTGGGGGCTCAGCCTTACTTCGCGCATTGCTTCATCTCCATCAGGCGGGAATCGCACGCTCGAGCGCATCGGCCAGTTCCACCGGGCGCGAGAGATAGGGGCTGTGATCGGCGTCCAGAGTCACCACCCGTGCGCCGGGCGACATCGCCTGCATGCGGCGCTGGCTGCTGATCGGGATCGTCCGGTCCTCGGTGCACTCGACATAGGTACGCGGCAGGCTGCCCCAGCGCTCGGGGGTGAGCGCGAGAGTTTCCGAGCGAGGCCCATGCGGCTCCGCAACCAGCTTCGGCAGCACTCCGGCCACCAGATCGGGCGGCGAAAGCTGAGCGAAGACCGGCCCAGCACGCGCAGGATCGACCACCGTGGCGATCCCGCCATGCACCTTGCTGATAATCGAGTCGAAATCGGGGTTGGGCTCTTCCAGCGCCTTGAACTCGGCACGTGAGGCGCCTGACGGCAGCATCATCGCGCAGATGTAGACGAGTGCATCCATCGCCGCCGGATCTCGCTCAGCCGCCGTGCTGACCACCAGCCCGCCGCGCGAATGCCCCGCCAGCACCACCGGCGCACCGCCCAGCGCGGCTTTCAGATCGCGGCAATGCTGCGCAGCAAACTCGCCCCAGTCGGCAAGCGTGAGGGCAGCCATTTCCTCCGCCGTGCCGCCCATCGCTGGCAGCGTGGGCGCCAAAACGGTATGCCCGCGCGCGCGCAGCAAATCCGCCACTGGATCAAAACACCAGCCGCCGTGCCACGAACCATGAATCAGAACGAACCCAGCCATCAGCGCACATGCCCCGACCAGGTGCGCAGGCCCGGCGCGGTGCGGTCCTCGCTCTTCAAAGCCGCCGCCATCCCCGGCCGCGCCGTCACCCGCTCGCGCCATTCAACGAGGCGCGGTGCGCGCTTGGCGATTTCCAGGTCGGGGAACATACGCTCCACCATCATCCCGCAGTGCGAATAGAAATTGATATCCGCCAGCGTATAGGTCTCGCCGGCCAGCCATGGCGTTTCGGCCAGCTGCTTCTCGACCTTGTCGACCGCGTATTCGATCTTGGCCGTGGCATTCGCGAGATCGGCCTCGGAAAAGCCCGAACGCGCCGTCGCCCACTTCTTGCGCTGATCAGGCAGTGGGATGTTCTCCAAAAGCTTCTCGAATTCGCCGCTCTCGATGTTGCGGGCGATCACCCCCACCATCCGGTGCCAGCCGTGCATCGAGACGAAGTTCATCACTTGCTCGTCGACGAACTTGTTCCAGTACCGCATCCGCGCCGCGCCGACCGCATCGCGCGGACGCAGCGGCCCATCTGCCGGCTGGGCATTGGGAAACACGTCTTCCAGATACTCGTTGATCACCGTGGTGTGCGTGATGATCGTGCCGTCGTGATCGAGCACCGGCACCTGCCCTTCGGGATTGATCGCGGTGAACCACGGCTGGTGCTGCTCGAACTTGTGCAGATCGACGTAGATGCTCTCGTAGTCCAGCCCCTTCTCCTTGAGCGGGGCCATCGACTTGAGCGAATTGGCCAGCGGTTCGGCGTGATAGTATCTGAGCGTCATGGCGATCACCTGATAGCGAGGGTTCCCAGCACGCCGCCATCGACCGCCCAGGACTGGCCAGTGACATGCGATGCGGCGGGAGAAAGCAGGAAAGCAGCGACTTCGGCGGTCTCTGCCGCGCTGCCCAGCCGCTGTTGCGGCACATTGGTGGCGAGCCCGCCGAGCTGTTCGGGCGGCACACCTTCGAGCAGCGGGGTGTGGATAAACCCGGGGACAAGGCAGTTGACGCGCACGCCATGCGCCGCGCCTTCGAGCGCAGCCGCGCGCGCAAGGCCCAGCACCGCGTGCTTGCTCATCACATAGCCCACGTTCATCGCCATGCCGCGTTCGGAAGCAAGGCTGCCGGTGATCAGGATCGCCCCCTGCCCGCGCACCTTCATCGCGGGCAGCACATGGCGCACCGCCCAGAACGGCGCCTGCATATTGACCGCCATCAGCGCATCGAACGCCTCGTCCGAATAGGCTTCGAGTGGCGCAAACGTCCCCCCCGTGCCGGCGTTTAGAAACAGCGCATCGATGGGGCCATGCTGCGCCACCGCGCTGTCGAGCGCGGCAATCAGCTGGTCCTGCCGCCCGACATCGGCCGCAGCCCAGCCCGCCCCCGCGCCCAGTTCAGCGCACAGGTCTGCCAGCAGCTCGCCGCGCCGTGCGATCAGCGTCACTCGCGCCCCGCCGCGCATCACCCGTTCGGCAGTCGCGCGCCCGATCCCGGTCGAAGCCCCGGTGATCACCACATGCTGGCCGTTGAAATCCATCAGAACGCCTTTGGTGCGACAAACTCGGCCCAAACGGCCCATTCAGGCTTATCCGCCGCATCGGGCACCCATTGCTGCGCCATCAGCGCACGTGCCTCCGCTTCGGGCATCCCGGCGTGATCGCGGTGCAGTCGGTAGAAAAACGCGGAGACGCGCCAGTTCATGATGCAATGCACATGAACCGGCTTTGGCCCTTGCTCGATCGCTTCCCTGAACGCAGCAAAATGTGCTTCATCCGGCGCGTCGAACGGCACCGGAATGTGGGTATAGGCTACGCCAGCCTCGGCAAGCTTGCCCGCCTCGTTGGCCAGCGCGTCGGGATGGCTGTCGAGCGCCAGGTTGATGACATGCTGCACGCCGATCTCTGCGAGGCGTGCAACGTCCGCATCCTCGATCCGTCCAGAGGTCGTAATCTCCTCGCCCAACCGCTGCCAGCCCCGAATATCGGCCGGATCCACCGCCACCACGCTCAGCCCAGACCGAGCACGCGCAGCGCGTTGTCCTTCATGATGCCGGGCATGACTTCGTCCTTGAAGCCGACCTTGAGTGCCGCATCGATCCACTTTTGCGGATGGATCAGCGGGAAGTCGGACCCGAACAGCATCTTCGATTTGAGCTGCGTGTTGGCATACTGGATTATCTGCGGCGCGAAATACTTCGGCGACCAGCCCGAAAGGTCGATGAAAACGTTGTCCTTGTGCAGCGCCATCGAAAGGCTCTCGTCCACCCAAGGCCACGAGGGATGCGCGAGGATCACCTTCATGTCAGGGAAATCCGCCGCGACGTCATCGACGAGGATTGGCTGGCCATACTTGAGCCGCACGCCCGCGCCGCCGCGCATGCCGGTGCCCATGCCCGAATGGCCGGTGTGGAAGATCGCCGGCAGCCCGTATTCGGCAATCACTTCATAGATCGGATAGCCCACGCGCGCTGCCGGTTCGATGTTCTGCATGATGTGGTGGAACTTGAAGCCCTTGACCCCGTAGTTCTCGATCAGGTCCCGCGCCTCGCGCGCGCCCATCTTGCCCTTGTGCGGGTCGATCGAGGCGAACGCCATGCAGATATCGTCGTTCTTCGCGGCGAATTCCGCCACTTCGTAGTTCGAGATGCGCTTGGCGCCGATGCCGCTCTCGCAGTCGACCGTGAAGATGCAGAAAGCAATCTGCTGCTCGCGGTAGATGTCCGCGATCTCGGGCATCTTGGGCCGCTCGCGCGGCGCCTTGAAATAGGCCGATGCCGCATCGAAGAACTTGCCCATCACCGGGTCTTCCGGATCGTGGCAGGAAACCTCGGCGTGAACGTGGACGTCGATGGCCTTGATTTTGGTGATGTCGATCACGCAGCAGACTCCAGTTCGGAAGGATTGTCGCGGGCCAGTCGCTCGACCAGCCGGTTGTAGAGCGTCACGGCGCGATCGTGCGCGGTGGGCATGATTTTCGGATCAGGCGTCGCGGCAATCACGCGTTGCTGCGCCTCGATCATGGTCTTGTCTTCGGCAAAGGCCTGCCCGGCCATGGCCATCATCATGTCGCGCTTGGCAGCATCGCCATGGCGGCAATGCGGACCCCACGAAAAGAAATAGCGTGCCGTGCGTGGCCCGGTGGACGTGACGGCCTGGCTGGTAAAATTGAGCCCCGACAGCGCTTCGTCCATCGCTGGCACCCCATCGCCCAGCCGCGCGGCGGTGCCTTCCGGATAATTCGCCGACCACATCAGCAGCACGCCGGGCACGAGGAAATCATAGGTCTGGTACATCTCGACCGGCACATCATGCGGATTGCGCCAGTTTCCTACCGCGGCCGGAAGCCAGCGGGTCACGCGCACGCCGCGATCGAGCATGGTGATCCTTGGCTGATGCATGGCGAATTCCGGACCCGCCTGAAAGCTGCGCGCATGCACATAGGTCAAATGGCTGAAATCGAGCAGATTGTCGCAGATCAGCCCGGCGTCGGCGGCATAGTCCAGATGGCCGTGCCCAAGAATCCAGTCGGGATCCGAAGTGCCCACCGCAAGCGGGATCAAGGCTTCATCCGCCAGCGCGGGATCGCCCATCCACACCCAGATCCAGTCGTGCCGGTCTGCCACCGGATAGCTGCGCACTCGGGCCTTGGCCGGGATCAGATCCTGGCCCGGGATTTCTACCACGCCGCCGTCCGGTGCGAACAGCAGGCCATGGTACATGCAGCGCAGATTCTCGCCCTCGCAGCGCCCCAGTGAAAGCGGCGCAAGGCGGTGAACGCAGCGGTCTTCCAGCGCCCGGATGGCTCCCGATGCAGTCCGCCAGATGACCACCGGCTCGCCGAGGATCGAAATGGCAAAGGGCTTTTCCGCCGCAATATCGCAGCTCCACGCCGCGACATGCCACGCATTGCGGACATGGATCACAGGATCAGCTCCCAAGGCAGGGCCCCGCTGCGCACTTGTCGCGCAGCAGGGGCCCGCCCGGACATCAGACCAGCGCGTCCTTCTTGACGGTGATCACCTGGCTGTAGGTGAACTCCTTCAGGCCTTCGATGCCGTATTCGGCGCCGAAGCCGGACTGCTTGTGGCCGCCGAAGGGCGCAAACGGCGAGAGGTGGAGGAACTCGTTGATCCACACCGTGCCGGTTTCGAGCTGCTCGGCGATCTTCACGCCGCGGTCGGTGTCCTTGGTCCAGACTGCACCGGCCAAGCCGTATTCCGAGTTGTTTGCGCGCGCGATCACTTCGTCGTCGCTGGAGAACTTCATCAGCGGCATGACCGGGCCGAACTGCTCCTCGGCAACGATCCGCGCGTCTTCGGGCGGGTTGTCGAGGATGGTGATCGGCACGTAGTAGCCCGAGCCTGAAGGATCAACATCGCCGCCGACGAGGAACTTGTAGCCGTTGGTCTTGGCGTCCTCGATCAGCTCGCACACGCGGTCGAACTGCTTCTTGTTCTGGATCGGTCCCACGCCGGTGCCCTGCTCGGAACCGTCGCCCACCTTCACGTTCTTCGCGTACTCGGCAATCGCCGCGCTCAGTTCGTCGTAGATGTCTTCGTGGATGTAGATGCGCTTCGCGGCAACGCAGATCTGGCCCGCGTTGGTGAAGCTCGACCAGAACAGCTGCTCGGCCACCTTGGCGACGTCGGCATCGGGCAGCACGATCGAGGCGTCGTTGCCGCCGAGCTCGAGCGTGATGCGCTTGAGGTCCTTCGAGGCGCCTTCCATGATCTTCTTGCCGGTCGCGGTCGAGCCGGTGAAGGTGATCTTGTCGATATCCGGGTGCGCGGTGATCATCGGGCCCAGCGCGTCTTCACCGGTGATGATGTTGACGACGCCGGCGGGGACGATGTCCTTGATCAGCTCGGCAAACTTGAGCGTGGTCAGCGGCGTGAACGGCGAGGGCTTGAGCACGATCGTGCAGCCCGAAAGGATCGCCGGGGCGATCTTCTGAACTGCCATCAGCAGCGGGAAGTTCCACGGCACAATGCCGCCAACCACGCCGACCGGCACGCGGCGGGTGCGGCTGAAGCGGGTGTCGCTGTCTTCGTTGACGGTCTCTTCGAGCGTCAGGGTCGACTGCGCGTTCATCATCGCAGAGCAGCCACCGATTTCGAACTGGGCCTGCTGGTGCGGCTTGCCCTGTTCGGCGGTGAGGAGGCGGTAGAGCTCCTCGAAGTTGGCGTCGATCGCGGCGGCCATCTTCTGGATCACCACGCGGCGATCATCGACCGGGGTCTTCGACCAGGTCTTGAAGGCGCGGCGGGCAGCAGCCACGGCGCGGTCAAGCTCCTCGGCGCCGCAAGCCGGCACCTGGCCGATGACCTGCTCGTTGGCAGGGTTCACCACGTCGAGCGCGGTCGCGGTGGTGACGAGTTCGCCGTCGATCAGATTGGGATAGAGTTGAGTCATGTTTCTCTCCGTCGTGCGATTGTTCTGAGTGATAGCATTTCCTCAGCGCGATGCCAGCGACTTGTCCTCGTTGGCGCGCTTGATGAGATACATGCGGATGGCCTCCGCGTCAGGTGCCTTAAGCGCGGATTTGAACGAAACCATGCCAAGCTCGTGCAGCTGGCCGCCGAGCACGACGGCCTTGAGCGCCTCGGGCGACCCGATCGTGCCTGAATGGCGCAAGTCGGGGTTGAGTCCGCCCGAAACCGCGGCATCACCGTGGCACACGCTGCAGTAGCGGGCATAGAGCGCCCCGCCATGAGTCGCCTGCGCGACGGTGCCAGTGAAGGCAGGCGGATCGAGCACCATCTCGTTCATCGGCGGCGGCGCAGGGAGTTGGCCCTTGGCGCCGAGCTTGAACACCAGCAGGCGGCTGATGTTGCGCACGCCGCCCGACTTGTTGGCAAGGACGCCGGTCGCGATATCCCAGACGCCGCCCCAGCCGACAAGGATCGCGACGTACTGCTCGCCGTCCACGGCATAAGTCATCGGCGCGGCGATGATCCCGGTCTGCGCCGGGAACGACCACAGCTTCTGGCCCTTGTCGGCGGTATAGGCCACGAACTCGCCCGCAGCCGTGCCCTGGAACACGAGGTTGCCGGCAGTCGAAAGCACGCCGCCGTTCGACGGGCCGACCAGATCGACCTTCCAGGCCGGCTTCCGGTTCGCGACATCCCACGCGACGAGCTGGCCGGTGGTCATCGCCTTGAACTGCGCCTGGATCTTGAGATCGGCGGGCATCGCGACCTTCGCGCCGTCGGTGCCGGTCTGGAAGCCGATATCGGTCGGCTTCCAGCCTGTGGCTGCAGCATAGGGGAAACCGGCGAGGTTGGTCGGGATGTAGAGGTAGCCGGTCTTCGGGCTATAGCTCTGCGGCTGCCAGCTGTGTGCACCGACCGCGCCCGGCAGGCTGACGAAGGGCTTGCCGGTCTTTTCATAGCGCGCGTCGGGGTTGATCGTCGGGCGCCCGGTCTCGGGATCGATGGCGGTTGCCCAGTTCACCGGCACCCACGGCGTGGCCGAGAGGAACTTGCCGGTCTTCACGTCGAGCACATAGACGTGCCCGTTCTTGGGCGCGTGCATGGCAACGTGGCGCTTCTCGCCGCCGATATTCACGTCGGCAATGGTGATCTGCTGGTCGGAATCGAAGTCCCAGCGGTCCTCAGGGGTCTCCTGGAAGTGCCAGGCGTATTCGCCCGTATCGGCATTCACCGCGACGATCGAGGAGGTGTAGAGGCTGTCACCGGCACGGCCGTTTGCCGCCGGGTTCCAAGGCTCGGCATTGCCAGTGCCGAAGAGGACAAGGTTGGTCTCGGGATCGTAGGTGATCGAATCCCACACGGTGCCCCCGCCGCCGAGCTCCCACCACTTGTTGCCCCAGGTCTTGGCCGCCGCTTCATGCGCCGCCTTGTTGACGCCTTCGACGCCAAAGCCCTTGCCCGGGTTGCCGGGCACGGTGTTGAAGCGCCATACCTCCTTGCCGGTCTCGGGATCATAGGCCGAAAGGTAGCCGCGCGCCTTGTACTCCGAGCCCGCCGCGCCGATCAGCACGCGGCCCTTCACGATGCGCGGCGCGCCGGTGATGGTGTAGCTGCTCTGATTGGGAACCGTCACTTTGTCCCACAGGACTTTGCCCGTCTTCTGGTCGAGCGCGATCAGCCGGCCATCGAGTGCTGCAACGAAGAGCTTGTCGCCATAGAGCGCAACGCCCCGGTTCACTGCGTCGCAGCAGGTGCGCACCAGCGTCTCGCGCGGCACCTTGGGATCATAGGACCACAGCGGCTTGCCGGTCTTGGCGTCGTAAGCCTTGACCATCGACCAGGCAGTCGTGACGTAGAGCACACCGTCATGCACCAAGGGCGTGGCTTCCTGCCCGCGCGCGGTATCCATGTCAGCCGACCAGGCAAGGCCCAGCTGATCGACGTTGTATTCGTTCACCAGCGTCAGCGGCGAATAGCGCTGCTCGGCATAGTCGTGGCCATAGCTCAGCCATTCACCAGCGGGCACGTTGCGCAGCATGGCTTCGGTAACCCCGGCCATTGCCCCGGATTGGGCGACAGCCCCAACCGAAAGCGCCAGAACCGATGCCATGGCCAGCTTGCGAACAAACGAAACGCGCATACCTCTTCACCCTCTTCTGCCTGCCCGGCGAGACCCCGGATCGCTTTAATCGCCTGCTTAAACCACCCCGCGTCAATTCACCATACGCTGCGCATCGCCCCAGTATTTTTTGCGCAGGTCCTTCTTGTCCATCTTTCCCGCCGCGGTGCGCGGAATGGCATCGACAAATTCTACCGATTTCGGGGCCTTGACCCCGCCGAGCCGCTGCTTGGCATAGGCGATGATTTCCTCGCCGGTGATGCCCTCCGCAACAACCACGGCGTGCACCTGCTCGCCCCACTTCTCGTGGGGAATGCCGAACACGCAGGCCTCGCGCACCGCCGCCAATTCCGTGACAGCAGCCTCGACTTCGGCAGTGAAGACGTTGAACCCGCCCGAGACGACCATGTCCTTCTTGCGGTCGACAATATAGAGATAGCCGTCCGCATCGAACTTGCCGACGTCACCCGTGTGGTGCCAGCCGAACTTGCGGATCTCGGCAGTCTCTTCCGGCTTCTCGAAGTACGAATGCGTCACGAGCGCCCCGCGCACGCAGATTTCGCCAGCCTCGCCGAGCGGCATGTGGTTGCCGTCGTCGTCCATCAAGGTGACCTTGATCGAGCGAGTCGGCTTGCCGCAAGAGGCGAGCTTTTCCGGCGCTTCCTTGGCGAAACGCGCCACGTCCTCGGGCGGGAACCAGGCGACGATCATCGGGCACTCGACCTGGCCATAAGCCTGGCACATGCACGGCCCGAAGATGTCGACCGCCTGCCGCAGCTTCTCGGGGCTGCAGGGCGAACCGACGAGGATGAAGATCTTAAGGCTCGAATAATCGTGCTTCCCGATCTCGGGGCTTGCCAGACACTGATACATCGCCGTCGGGGGCAGGTACATGTGCGTGACCTTGTACTCCGCGATGGTGCGCAGCACGTCCTCGGCGTCGAAGCCGGGCAGGATCACCTGTGTCGCGCCCAAGCTCAGCGTCGACAGCGCGATCGGCCCTGCCGCATGGGTGATCGGCGCCGAGACCAGCGCTACGGGCGAATCGGTACGCCCGCCCATGCCGTCGGCAGCGGTCTCGATCATCGTGCCCCATCCGAGGTTGGTGACATTGGCGCCCTTCGAAGGCCCCGTCGTGCCGCCGGTCGGGAAGATGCCGACCATGTCCATCAGATTGCCGAAGGCATCGGTCTCGGGCTCGACGAAATCGGCCACGCTCACCCCGGCCATGAATTCCTCGAGGCTCGGATCATCGCCCATGCGCTGATCAAGGCACACGAAGTGCTGGAGCGTGGGGCACAAGTCCTTCAGCTGCTGCACCTCGTCTGCCTTCGACGAATGATAGACCAGCCACTTCAGCCGCACATAATTGATATAGGCAGCATTGGCGTCGATCGCGTTGCGCGTGTTGACCGGGATCCATTTGCCGTTGGCACGCCACATCGCCAGCACCGCCACGAGCAGCATGCCATCGTTCGGGCCATAGAACCCGAGCAGGTCCTGATTCTCGAACCCGCCTTTCTGCAGCGCGGCGGCGATGCGTTCGGAAAGCGCCTTGGTCTCGGCAAAGGTCAGCTTGAGGCCGCTTTCGGTGTCGATGATCGCAAGGCGCGAAGGATCGCGATCATGGCCGCGGTCGAAGTAGTCGATGGCACGCATTGTGCGGTTATCCCCAACGGTTGATTTCAGGCCCCGGGGCCCAGGAACGAAGCGGCTCGGCGTGGTTCGCCAGAGCCAGAGCGGCAACGACACATGGCCGCGCGGCAACACGCGCCAGCCACGCAGCAGTCAAAGGCGCGGCGACAAAGCTTTCGGGCCGGATCAGTTCCATCCCCGCAAGCCAGCTGTAGGTGACAAGATCGGCGATGGAAAAGTCGCCCATCAGGAATTCGCGGCCGTCCGCCAGCTTGTCCTCGCAGCGCGCGGCGGCCTGATCGACCTTGGCCTCGCTGTCCGCAACATGCGCGGCATCCACGGCACCATCGTGCAGCGCCTGCCAGCGCGCGCGCAAATCGTCCGAAACGACCGAGGCGGAGAGCGCGGCAAAATCATCGGCCGGGATGGCCGCGATGCTCGCCTGCGAATTGGCGAGATTGCCCAGCAGTGCCGCCGCCGGCGAAAGCCGCTCGGTGATCTGGCGGCACCACATCAGCATTTCCCAGTGGGCGTAAGGATCATCGGGCTGGAGCCCGCAGCCTCCCGCCAGCTCGTCGAGATATTGCGCGAGGAACACCGATTCGGTCATCGCCTCGCCGTTCACAACGAGCACCGGCCCTTCGCCCTCGATGCCGAGGTCGATCGCCAGCGGCTCGGCAATACCCGGAAGCTTGTGCCGTGCGCCGCCAAGGAGGTCGATCGGCTGGCATGGAGTATCGAGCCCGCTTTCGACCAGCGCCGCCAGCACGGTCAGCGAAGCGCCATTGGGCTCACCGTGATAGAGAACAGCGTCCATCAGACGATCCCTTCCATCACGAGGCTATAGCGTGCGGCAAGGTCAGTCTTGCCCATCGCCCAGGTGCGCTTCACCGCATCGCGCTCATAGACGCGCTTCAGCCAGCGCATGATGTTGGGCGTCTTTTCCCGGCTGGCGAGATCGGGCTGCGACAGCGGCAACGAATAGGTCGAATTGAAGATATTGATATCGGCAAGGCTGTACGCATCCGAGCCGACATAATCGCGCTTGCCGAGCTCTTCCTCCAGCTTCGCGATCCCCAGCGCCACGCGGCGGCGGCTTTCGGCCATTTCGCTTTCGGAAAAGTCCCCGTTGATCGCCTTGCGCCACGCGACGCGGCGTTCAGGCAGCGGAATGCGGTCAATCGCGGCAGCCAGTTCTTCGGGATCGCGCTTTCTCACCATCGGCCCGACGAACACGCTCCAGCCGATCATCGAGAAACTGGGGCCAAGCCACTGGTCCATGAATTTCATCCACCAGCGCACCCGCCAGGCGTCCTGCGCATCGGCGGGCATCAGCTCCGGCCCCGCAAACGCGGCGTTCACGTATTCCATGATCGCGGTGCTCTCGGTGAGCACGCGGCTCCCATAGGTCATCGCCGGGATCGTCCCCTGCGGGTTGACCGCGAGGTACTCGGGCTTGTGCTGATCGAACTGCAGCATGTCGATGTAATGGCTGGCAAAGGGCACGCCCTTTTCCATCAGCGCGAGCATCGGCTTGCCCGAATTGGCGTTGGGCTCCCAGTGGTAGAGCGTAACGTCAGTCATGCTGCGCCAGTGATTCTATGGGGGACCATGGCAACAAAGCTCTCTCCCGACTCCGCCCGAGCGGAACTGATTGTTAGTGTTGCTTACTAAATCAGCCCGCCCGACGGTTCAAGCATTCCTGCCCGCAGAGGCAGGTGCAGACCACGCTTAGGCGGTCCCGGCGCCGCGCGCTAAATGCTGCGCGGGGAGAGAATTTCACCTGGTGGCATCGCCCTTCACGCCCTCAACGCGCGACCATGCTCCAGCGCAGCAAGCCATCGTGCCCGGAAAGCGGCGCCGAAGCCCGCGTCTCGGCCCTGCGGCGCAAGCCCTGTTCTTCCAGAAGCCCGCGCAGCACGGTCCAGTCACTCCACCGCGTCAGCCCCTCGACCCGCGTCGCTCCGGCAAGTGCTGCCTGCACCTCGCGCAGCGAAAGGCGGGCGAGATCAATCCCCTGCCCGCCCGCAAAGCTCGCGGATTCGGCCAGACGGCTGTCATAGACGACCACCGCGACCACCCCGGCCGCAGCCCCTGCCGCCACCGGGATGGCAGCCGCTGCGCCGGCAAGCGCTCCGCCCTTCAGCAGCCCGCGCCGCGTTGCCCGCATCAGCCCGCCTTCCCGAGATACTTCGACACCGCCTCGAGCTCGGCCTCGGTCACATCGACCTTGGTCTGCGCCGGCATCGCGCCCTTGCCCATGCGGACCACGGTCTTCACATAGTCCGCCGTCAGGTCAGTGCGGTTGGCGAGCAGGCCCTTGTCCGGCGTCTCGCCCATCATCATGCGCTGCTTCGTCAGCAGGTTCGTGCCCATGCCGCCGACCAGGTGGCAGTATCCGCAATGCACCTCGAACAGCACCTTGCCGTCCCCGCCCGGCTTCAACCGATCACCCGCAGGCAATTCGGGCCGCAGCATATAGGGCGGCATCATCATTGGCGGCGGATCAGCGAGAACGGCGCCACCACACGTCACAACCAGCGCGGCAACCAGCACCGCGCGCGAAACAAACCTGCTCATGCCTTGCCTCCCCGCTGCGCCGCATAGGCGGCCGGCCAGATCCCCTGCTTGCCCGGCGCGATCACGCCATTGGGATCGAGCGCGTTCTTCACCTTCTCGGTCATCCGCCGCAGCGCGCTGTTGTTGAACCCGAAGGTATCGGCCACCGGATCCATCCAGCCCAGATGCGTGCGGTATTCGCCGTAGCCCGCCTTCGCCGTCTCGCTGATCAAGGCATTGAACAGGTTACGCATATTGGCGACCATTTCCGGCTGGTCGCGGTCGTACATCAGCATGTTGATATTGTTGGCAAAGCGCCCACCGATGGTGAAGCTGGCGTAGAAATCGACATCGTGATCGGCGATGATTTTCCGGCTGCGCTTCAACTGGTCCATCACATGCTGGCCCGTTGCGGGCACAACCGGCGAAAAGCCCATATGCGCCCCGCGCCCGCCGATCCAGTCGGACATCTGCAGCGGCACGGCCGAAGGCACGCCCATGGTCGTCTCGTACTGGCCGATGGGATCGCCGGTGCGCCACCAATGCTCGGCGGGCGCGGCATCCAAGTGCCGATTCATCGCCGCCTTGACCACTTCGGCCCGCGCCTTGACCACCGGCTCTTCGCCGTAGAGCCGCAGCGCCACCTGCCAGTAGCCCAGCTTGTACTGCTTGAGCAGCTCGGCCACCCGCCACTCGGGGATCGCGCCGGGCTTGTCCCAGAAGTCCTTGCGCTGACCCTTGAGCACCATCTTGCCCAGCCACGAAGGCACGAACACGTTCTGGTCGATCAGGCCGGAAATCTTGAGCGGCGCGATCGTGTCGATCACCCAGGCGATGTCTTCCTCGTTCGGGATGTCCCACACGAGTTCAAGGCTGGTCTCGGGCGCGGGCTGCAACCACACGCCCGCCTTGGTCACCACGCCAAGGTTCGATTGCGTGAACGCCAGATCGAACGTCGGCCCATAGCTGAATGGGAACAAGTGCCACGAGGGGTTGCCATCCATCGCGCCCATGCCGGTGCGCACCAGATCGCCATCAGGCAGCACCGCCTCGATCCCGCAGAGATTGCGCGCGTGCAGGCCATACGACGTATAACCAATGCCGTGATCGAGCGCGTTGCCCAGCACCGACCCCCAGGCGTTGCCCGGAACCGAAAGCCACAGCGGCGCCTTGGTGCGCTGGATCGCATCGTAGAGATCGAAGAAGCCCACGCCCGGCTCGACCACGCAATATGAAAGCTTGCTGTCGAGCTCGAGGATCTTGTTCATCCGGCCCAGATCAAGCACGATCGAGCCCGCCAGGCGCGGCGCGGCGGCGCCATACCCCAGGTTCTTGCCGCGCGCGACCGGCCAGAGCGGCGTCTTGTGCTCGTTCGCCAGCCGCACGATCGCGCGCACTTCCTCGACCGACGCCGGCGCAATCGCGGCACCGGCGGGCCATTCCTCGGAAGAGCCCGGAGCATAGACATCCGAATAGGCATCGCGGTCGGCATCACTCGCCATGACCCAGTCCTTGCCAACAACACCCGCCGAGGCGGTGAGCATGGCATCGAACGTTCTGGGGCTGACGCGGGGTGGCAGGTGCAGCTTCACCGGCGGTAATCTCCCATGCTTATTTTCTACCAATTGTTATCGTTGTGCCGCGAAGGCGCGCCCGCGTCAAGGCGCCGCGTCAGGTGAGGGCATAATACCGGACGTGATTCCCATCCGGCCGCCGCTCGCCAACGCCGATGAACACATGCCGCGTGAGCCAGTCGTGCGGCCCCTTGCTCGTCTCGAAGGTCGGCTGCGCGCGCAGGTAGTATTCGGCATGCGGTACCGGCGCGCCGCCCGCGAAGGCCCAATTGCGCAGCCGCTCCATCGTCCCAGGCTCGCGGCCCCAGAGGAACCCCTTGTTCTGCATATAGATCAGCGTGCCGTCATCGACCTCGAGCATGTAGCGCGCATCAAACACCGCGGTATCATCGGGCCGGAAGAAGGCATAATCGCCCCCCGAATTGGGCACCGCCTTGCCTTTGAGGCGCGGCCCTTCGAACTCGCCATCATCGACATAGACGGCGCTGCGCATGCCCCCCGTCGGCACGTCGGGAACCACCTGCACGCGGGTGAACCGCAAGGTGCAGGCAAAGGCAAACTCCAGCCGGGGGTTATCGAGCGTCGAGAAATCCATGGTTTGCCTCTCCAAATCACCCATTCACCCCACCCCGTTCATTCCAAGCTGGCCGGGTGGGGTTCAAAAAATGGGGACAGTCCCCATTTAATAATTGCTCAAGATCGTCAGGCTCGGCCCATCCAGCGGCTTTCCGGCCTTCTGCTTCGCCAGCTCGTCGCTGCGCGTCTGCTTCTGCAAATCGATCAGATAGGCATGGATCGCATCCGCATCGCCGGGCGAGAGCACATCATCCCAGCGCGGCATACCGCCCGGCACCAAGGCACCCTCCAGCACGATCTGACGGAACATGCCGTGCGTCCCCCGCTGCATGCGCCTGAGGTCCGGCGTGATCGAGCGATGCCGGTTGGCATGGCAGATCGCGCAATTGCCAAAGAACAGCCCCTGCCCGCGCGCAATCGTCTGAGCCGTCACGCCCGGCGCCTGTGCCGGCGGTTCGGGCGCGACTTCGAGCGGCGGCAGCAGCGGTGGTTGTTCGACCGTGCCGCCGCCCAGCCGGAACACCAGTAGCCGGTTGGCATTGCCCCGGTCATAGGCGGCGGAATAGCGCGGCACGAACGGGAAACCGCCGCCGCCCCACCCGGCCATGACGGCGATGTACTGTACCCCGTTCACTTCATAGGTCATCGGCGCGGCCATGATCGGCGTGCCGGTCTCGATCTGCTTGATGACCTTGCCAGACTCGGCATCGCGCACAAACAACGTACCGCCAACATTGCCGTGAATAAGCAGGCCCGAAGCCGTCGTCAGCACGCCTGCGCGGTCCTGCCATCCCGCCGTATCGGCTGACCATACCGTCTTGCCGGTCAGCGGTTCGATCGCCCGGATCTGCGCCTTGCCCGGATCGCGCAGCGCCTCGGCATAGGCGGGCAGCGCGCGCACCGCATCGGCCATCGGTGGTGGCAGGCTGCCCAGCGCTTCTTTCACATCGGGCGTGAAGATCAGCGCCGCGTCATTGTTCAGCCCCCGCGCCTTCAAGGGCTTCTGCCCCGGCGTCATGAACATGAGATTCCCCATGTCGAGCACCGCCGCATAATAGAGCCCGGTCGCCGGATCGAACGAAGCAGGATGCCAGTTGCGCGCGCCCGGGGTCGCCGGAAACACGATCTTCGGCCCATCGGTATAGTCGCTCGCAGCCCGGTCGAGGATCGGGCGGCCCGTGGCGGGGTCGATCCCCTTGGCCCAGTTCATCCGCGCGATCGGATTGGCCTTGAGCAGCTTTCCGCTCGCCCGGTCGAGCACATAGAGAAAGCCGTTCTTGGGCGCATGGAGGATCACCGAACGATCCTGCCCATCGACCTTGAGGTGAGTCAGGATCAGTGGCTGAGTCGAGGTGAAGTCCCAGTCGTCGCCCGGCGTTTCCTGATAGTGCCAGACCATCCAGCCTGTTTTGGGATCCAGGGCAACGAGGCTGCCAAGATAGAGATTGTCACCCCCCGCCGGGCTGCGCTTGGATGTTGCATAGGGCCCGCCATTGCCCGTGCCGACGAGCAGATACCCCGTCTCCGGATCAAACGCGATCGCATCCCAGGGCGCCCCGCCGCCGCCGATGTCCCAGCGGCTCTTCGGGTCCCAGGTCTTGAGCGCAGCTTCAAGCTCCGGCGTCTCCTGCGGTCCCAATGCCGGATCATGGGGCACGACATGCCAGCGCCAGCGCAGCTTGCCCGTCTCCAGATCGAGCGCCGTCACATAACCACGCACATCATATTCCGCACCGGCCATGCCGATCACGACGACATCGCCCGCGATCTCCGGCGCACCGGTCGAATTGTCGCCCTTCTTGCGGTCCTCGATGAAGTCGCTCTTCCAGACGACGCCGCCGGTCTTGGCATCCAGCGCATAGAGCCAGCCATCAAGCGTTGCGACATAGACCTTGCCGCGCCCAACCACGACGCCGCGGTTGACCATATCGCAGCACGCCGTGCGGTTGAGCTGCATGTCGACGTCCGGCTCGAAAACCCAGAGCTGCTTGCCCGTTGCGGCATCGAACGCATAGGCCCGCCCGGCCACGCCCGAGGTATAGAGCACCCCGCCGACCATGACCGGCGTCGCTTCCATCCCGCGCATGGTGCCAAGCTCGGCCTGCCAGGCGAGGCCCAGCATGCTGACATTCTGCGCATTGATCTGTGTCAGCGCCGAATGATGCGTCTTGCCTGCATCCCCGCCCGGGCTGGTCCATTCAGACCCCGCCCCCACCATCGGCGGCGCGGCGCCAAGCGCGCAGGCTGCCAGCGCGGCAAAGACAATCCGCCGGATCACAGCGCGACCCACGGGCTCGGCATCCGGTAGGGCACCGTGATGAAATTGGCCTCGATCTGCTCGATCATCCCGTGGTCGATCTTGAACAGCTCCGAGATATAGAAACTGTGCGGCCGCCGCACCGGGCTTTTCACCGTGCGCCCGTCGGTCAGCTGATATTCGTCGATCCGCCCCGAATGGTCGATGAAGCCATAGGCCAGCACCAGCCCGCGCTCCTCGTCCACCAAAGGAAACCGCCGCGCCCGCAAGTCGTCGTCATAGCGGTAGTTGCCCATGCGGAACTGCTCCTCGCAGCCCATCGCCGAGACCGGCACGATCTTGGCAAATTCGGGATTGCGCGTGGTTTGCACCCCGTTTTCCACGCGGTTGCAATCAGGATGGAACCTGGTGTGGATCGTCCCGTCGTTGCGCTGGAGCGTGTCGAAATAGCCGTTCGACAGCGCCACCATTTCCGCGCGGGACACCGGGGAGACGACTTCGCGGTGCAGGATAGGCTTGTCCCAATAGCGCGGGTTCTCGAACTTGATGCCACTGTCCGATTGCCGCACAATCAGCATCTCGCACTCGGCGATCTGCCCGGCGTCGTTGATCTGCAGCCGCAGCGTGAAGGCGGATTCCTCGATCGCCTCGATCACCGTTCCGAAGTACCCGACCTGGCCGGTTTGCACATCAGCGAAGCGCAGTTGGTAATCGCCCAGCTTCTGGATCGTGCCCCAGACGCCGTCGCCGATCTCCAGCATGACGTTGTTTTCGCCGTGATACGCCCCCTCAGCCCAGTCCAGCCGGGTGTGGTCGCCGGCATTCAGCGCAGCGAGGAACCGATCAAGTGCAGCGTAAAGACCAGCGCGGTCCATAGACTCTCCCATCAAGGCTTTGACGCCCCTTTGAATCCGGCATACCGTATCAAATGTTAGAATAAAAGGGGAGAGAGTCGATGGCGCGAACCGCCGCCGAACAGGCCAACCACGACCTGGTGATCGAGATGTACCACAAGGTCCTCATCGCCATGGATAGCGGCGCGGTCGACCGCTACATTTCGCCGGACTACATCCAGCACAGCATGCTCGCCCCGCCAGGCGTCGCCGCGCTCAAAGCCTTTCTCGATCACGTGAAAGTCGAATCCCCCGATGCAAAGCAGACCATCCACCGCAGCTTTGCCGAGGGCGACCACGTGATCGTCCATACCCATGTCGAGCGCTGGCCCGGCGATCCCGGCCTCGCCGTCGTCGATATCTTCCGCTGCGCCGATGGGATGATTGTAGAACACTGGGACGTACTGCAGGACGTGCCCGCCCATCCCGTCAATCCCAACTCGATGTTCTGAAAGGAAACCCGATGCGCCTCACCCTCCTCGCCGCTTGCGCCCTGCTCGCTGCGCCTGCCGCGCATGCCGAAACCTGCTCGCTCACTCCCAAGCAGGTCGTCAGCCAGTTCCTTCAAGAGTTCTACATCGAGAAGAAGGTCCGCTCCTCGTTCGAGAAGTGGGTCGATCCCGGCTATATCCAGCACAATCCCTATGCCCAGACCGGGCGCGAGGCGGCGATCGTGTTCCTTTCGAAGTTCGTCGAAAGCAACCCCGGCCAGCGCACCCAAATCCACCGCATCATCGCCGACGGCAATCTCGTCGCCGCGCACAGCCACGGCTGGCAGGAAGACGGCACGCCCGAACGGAAGCGCGGCTTTGCCGTGGTCGACATGTTCCGCGTCGAAGGCTGCAAGGTCATGGAACACTGGGACGTGATCAGCCCTGTCCCCGAGACGTCCGCCAACACCAACACGATGTTCTAAGGAATCCGGATGCGCTTTACCGACAAATGCGTCGTCGTGCTCGGCGGCAACGCCGGGATCGGCCAGGCCGCTGCAAAGATGTTCGCCGCCGAGGGGGCCAAGCTCGCCATCACCGGCCGCAACCGCGAAACACTCGCCGCCGCGGCCCAAAGCCTCGCCGCGCTCGGGATCGTCAGCGACATGGGCGATGTCCGCCAGACCAAAGCTGCGATGGCCGAAATCGAACACGCGCTTGGCGGGATCGATGTGCTCTTCGTCAATGCCGGGGTCGGCGGGTTCGCCGCGATCCCGGAGGTGACCGAGGAATTCTGGGACGGCATCCATCAAGTCAATCTGCGCGGCGCCTTCTTCGCCATCCAGCACGCGCTGCCGCTGATGCGCGACGGCGGCGCCATCGTCATCACCGGCTCGATCGGCTCAGAACTCGCGCTTGCCGGCAACGTCGCCTACGCCTCGGCCAAGGCGGGCCTGCGCGCCATGGCCCGCACTGTCGGCAAGGAACTTCTTCCCCGCCGGATCCGCGTCAACATGGTCAGCCCCGGCCCCACCGAAACGGAGATCTTCAAGCGCGGCGCAAGCGAGGCCGAAATCGAGGCCACCCGCCAACTGCTCGGCGGTGTCGTGCCGCTCGGCCGCATGGGCGAGGCGGAGGAAGTCGCCCGCGCCGTCCTGTTCCTCGCCAGCGCCGAGGCCAGCTTCATCAACGGCGTCGACCTTTACATCGACGGCGGCTGCGTGGAACTTGGGTGAGGCTCAGGGGTCCTCCCCATTTTTGCGCAGCACAAATGGGGAGGTGGCCCGCAAAGCGGGTCGGAGGGGTCCTTGCCATCACCCCCCGCCAGCCCTGCGGGCTGACTCCCCCCATTTGGGCTTCGCCAAAATGGGGGGTTAAAGAGCGCTCGGCACCCCATCCAGCAAAAGCGTCTTCACCTCCAGATACGGCATCAGCCCCTCACGCCCGCCCTCGCGCCCGATCCCCGATTGCTTGAACCCGCCGTAGGGCAGCCCGAAATCCATGCGCAGGCCGTTCTGCCCGAACCCGCCCGTGCGCACGCGCCGCCCGATCCGGTAGGCCGCATCGACATCATGCGTCAGCACCGAACCATTGAGCCCGAAGCGCGAATCATTGGCGATGCGGATCATGTCCTCCTCGTCCTCCGCCGGGATCAGGCTGAGCACGGGGCCGAAAATCTCTTCCTGCGCGATCCGGCTGTCGTTCGGCACATTCGCGAACAGCGTCGGCTCGATGAAATAGCCCTGATTGAGATGCGCCGGACGGCCGCCACCGCAGACCAAATCGGCTACCTTGCGGCCCTCCTCGATATACATCTCCACGCGGTCGCGCTGCCGCTTCATCGCCAGCGGGCCAAGTTGCGTGCGCGGATCGTCCGAATGGCCGATCACCACCTGCCTCATCTCGCCCGCAATCGCCTCGGCCAGCTCGTCATGCCGCGCGCGCGGCACGATCACGCGGCTCAGCATCGCGCATACCTGCCCGCTCATCATCGTGATCGTGCCCGCCAGCATCTTCGCGGCAATCTCGATCGGAAAATCATCGCGCACCAGTGCGGCGGATTTGCCGCCCAGTTCCAGTGTGCACCGCGCGATCCGCTCACCGCAGACGGAGGCAATCCGCTGCCCCGCCACGGTCGATCCGGTGAAGCTCACCTTGTCCACACCGGGATTGCATACAAGGTGATCGCTCGCCTCGCGGTGCCCGGTCACAAGGTTCACCACCCCCGCCGGCAACCCCGCCGCCTCCGCCGCCTCGGCAATGATATAGGCCTCCAGCGGCGTCTCGGGTGAGGGCTTCATGATCACCGGGCAACCCGCAAGCAGCGCATAGGCAACCTTGTTGGCCATGATCCCGAACGGCCCGTTCCACGGCGCGATCGTTGCCACAACACCCACCGGCTCATGCACCACGAACCCCGCTGCGGCACCCATGCTCGGCCGCTGCTCGACAAAGGCGAAGCCTTCGGCAATCGCGGCAATACCCTCCAGCACCGCGACCGAACCCGCATGCATCGGCCCGGCAAAGCTGGCGAGGCCGCCCATCTGCGCCGTCCAGCAGCGCGCCAGCTCATCCACCCGCGTCCGCAAGTGCCCAACCATGCGCCGGAACGCGGCGATCCGCTCGGCCGGCGGCGTGCTCGGCCAAGGCCCATGGTCAAAGGCCGCCCGCGCTGCCGCAACCGCCGCGTCCATGTCCGCCTCATCCGCCTCGGCCACCCGGGCGACGACCTGCTCGGTATCGGGCGAGACCAGCTCGATCAGCCGCCCGCTTTGCGCCGGCACCCAAGCACCGCCAATATAGAGATGTTCGGGATGCGCGATACGGACGCCAACAGGTAGCAAGGGCATCACAGGGTCTCCAGAGCCATGGGGGGAAGCGCGCATTCGACCTTCTCGATCTTGCCGCCGCGCGTAGTGTAGAAAATGAACTGGCGGATTTCCTGCACTGCGCCAGCCTCGATCGGAAAGAACCCCGTCGCGCCCTTCGCATCAAGCGCCTCGCGCGTCAGATCCTTCTTTGCGGCGATCCGCACGATGGCATCGATCGCGGTGCAGGTATCGCTGGCGGCAAAGTTCAGCACGCGCACGTTTTCATCCACGTTGTCGTGCAGCCAGGCATAGAAATCCTTGAGCTCGGCGCGCGAGGTGATCACGATCCCGAAGAATTCCATCTGCGGTGGATCGACATAGAAGTCCGCCACCGCGTCATAATCGCGCGCGTTGAACGCCGCTAGATAGCGGTCATAGGCGGCTCTATCGAGCATCGCACGTCTCTCCCCAAAGCTGATGGCCGGATTCGGCTTCGCCCAATACTAACAAATGATAGAATCAAGGCAAGCAGCGCCACGCAAAAAGGGGCAGCCATCGCTGGCCGCCCCTTCTCCCCCATGATCCGGGAATGAAAGCTGGTCAGAACTTCTTCTGCACCGTCACCGCCCACTCGCGCGGCCTGCCCACCTGGCTGTAGATCGTGCCGGTGAAGGCCTGCACGGCAGCGAAGCGGAACGGCGTGTAGTACTTGTCGAACAGGTTCTGCACTTCGAACGAGACCGAAAGATCCTCGGCCTGGTTGCGCCAGGTCAGGCGCGCGTTGGCGAGGGTGTAGGAGGGGTAGTAGTCGATCGGCCCACCGCCGACCGTGCGGCCAGCGTTGTTCTTGCCGACATAGTTCGCGTCAAAGCGCGGCGTGAGCGAACCAGCTTTGCCGAGATCGGCACGGTACTGCGCGCCCACGCTCCACTTCCACTCCGGCGTCACGATCGGATCGCTCAGCAGGTAGGCATTGCCCACGCGCGGATCGATGGTCGACCAGTTGCCGGTGAGGTAGCTGATCGAGCCGTCGATCGAGAGACCATCGATCGGATTGGCCTGAACCTCGAGCTCTACGCCCTTGATCTTTCCGTCGCCCGCATTCTGGCGCGCGCCGCACGGTGCGTTCGACCCAAGCGAGGCGCAGGTGATCAGCGGCAGCTGGATCGCCTTGTAGTCGTTGATAAAGGCAGACAGGTTCATCCGTAGGCGGCGGTCGAACAGGTCGGTCTTCAGACCCACTTCATAGGCGGTAAGCGTTTCCGGCCCGAAGCTGCCGTTCAATGCCTGCGGAGCGTCGAACGGACGCGCCGTCACGCCGCCGCCCTTGAAGCCCGTGCCGACGGTGACATAGGCCAGAACCTCGGGGCTGAAGCGGTAGTCCGCCGAAAGGCGCCAGTCGGTCTTGTGGCCATCGTAGACCGCCTTCACGCCGTTGAGCGCGCCGAGGAAGTAAGAGACCGAGCCGTCGAAGTTGAGGCGCACGAAGGTATAGTCCTTGTGCTCCTTGGTGTAGCGCAGGCCGCCGGTCAGGGTCAGGCCCTCGATCGGCCGGGCGATCACGGTACCGAACACGGCCTTGCTGTCCGCGTTCACCGGATCGTTGCCGGTGAACTGGAAGTTCAGGCCGGGCGCAATGTAGCGGATGTCCTGGCGGGTGAAGTAGGTCGAACGCTGGTCGGAATAGAACCCGCCCAGGGTGAAATCGATCTTGTCACCCACTTTGCCGTTGAGGCGCAGTTCCTGGCTGAAGAACCAGAACTTGAGGTCGTTGTAGCCCTGACCGACCACATTGAGATCGGGCGTGAAATCGTCGTCGGTGCCCCACTTCTGGCGGTATTCGCGATAGGCGGTGATCGACTGGACGTTGAAGTTGTCACCCAGCTTGAACGTGCCGTTGCCCGAAACGCCCCAGCCGGTGAACTTGGTCCGGTTGGGCATGTAGTACCCGTCCTTGACCTGGCCCCACGGCCCGGGGATCGACAGGCCCGGAGGCGCCGTGTTGCCCTTGGCGTAGAAGTTGGCGAAGGTGCAGTAGCGGCCACACAGATAGGTGCTGCTCACCTTCGCCGGATTGACCGAAGTCACCACTTCGGCGGCGTTGGTGCGGCTTTCATAGGTGTAGTCGCCGGTGACGGTGTAATCGATCGCGTCGTTCGGATTGAAGCGCAGCGCGCCGCGCACGCCCGCGTATCCCTTCTCGCCCAGCTTGTCGATCAGGCAGCCCTGACCGCTGCTGGGCCGGGCGCCGATGCCCTGCGCATTGTTCGGATAGACGCAGCCGTAATCGAGCTGGTCGACATAGCCTTCCTGGTGCTTGTAGACGCCCGAGATGCGGCCATAGAGCCCGTCGGCAATCTTGAAGTTGGCGCTGCCGCGAATGTCGACGCGCTGGCGGCTGCCGTAGACCGCCTCGACCGTGCCCGAATTCTCGTCGGTGGGCTTCTTCGAAAAGAGCTTGATCGCACCGCCGATGGAGTTGCGGCCCGTCAGCGTGCCCTGCGGCCCGCGCAGCACTTCCACGCGGTCGAGGTCGAGCAGGTCGAAGATGCCGCCGGTCAGCGTGGCGTAGTAGACGTCGTCGACATACATGCCCACGCCCGGTTCATAGGCCGGGTTGAAGTCGAACTGGCCGATGCCGCGGATCGAGGCGCCGAGCGAGGAACCATAGGCACCGCCCATGGCGTTCAGCGTCACGTTGGGCGCTTGCGCGGCGATCTGCGAAAGGTCGGTCTGGTTGCGCGAGGCGAGCAGGCTCGCATCGACTGCGGTGATCGAAAGCGGCGTATCCTGCAGCTTCTGCGAGCGGAACTGCGCGGTGACCACGATTTCCTTGATACCGCCAGTGTCATTGGCGGCCTCGTCGGCGGGCTGCGCCTGCGGCGCGGCTTGCGCGAACGCCGGAACCGCCAGCCCGAGCGCGAGCGCGGCCGCGCTTCCAGCGACGAGCAGGCGCACGAATTGCTTGGGTGTTTTCGCCATGGGTGATGCCCTCTCCTTGCAAAGGCCCTCTGCGAGGCCGTTCTACCGTTTGTTAGTAAGGCATACTAATTTGCCCATTGCAAGCCCCTTGCGCGCGCGATTGCATAGGTCTTGTGCATTGAAGCAATCTGGCCACAGACCTCCTGCCCGCCCCCTCTTGCCGTGATCGCCCGGCGACGCGATAAGCGCGCCATGGCCAGCAAGATCGCTCCGGATGCTCCCCCCCCCCGCCCCGAACTCGATCTGGGTGAAGATGCCGCGCTGCTCGTGGATCTGCTAAAGCTCGGCACGTTCATCGCGCGCCCGATGCGCGAAGGCGTGGCCGAGCCGATGGGGCTCAGCCCCAACGACCTCAAGATCATTCTGGCGCTGGGCGGCGAAGGCGAACTTGCGGGGCACGAACTGTCGGACATCATGGGCCTGCCCCCAATGAACGTGAGCCGCGCGATCGCCGCGCTGACCGCGCGCGGTCTTGTAGAGCCGGGCAAGGACGCCTCCAACCGCCGCCGCAAGCCTGTGCAGCTGACAGCGGCGGGCATGGACCTGTTCCAACAGACGATCCCGGCGATGGCGGCGGTGGGCGGGCACTTGTTCGCCGATTTCACGCCGGAGGAGCGCGCGGTGTTTCATGCTGCGGCGCAGGCGATTCTGGCGCGGATGACGGGGGCGGGCTAGGGGCAGGGTTGGTCGGGCGGTCTATGGGCCAGTGGGCTCAAGACCCTCCGTACACGATATGAGCCAGTTGCGGTCATGCAGAGTCGATGGAATGGTGAAGTCATGCGCAAGATTGTTCGGCGAGACTATCTCGCACTTTCCGCACCTGCTGTGGTTACTCTATTTGCGGTGATCATGACTGCACACGAACGAGGCCTACCTGCTGCAATCTTCGTCGGCACCTTCTTCATTGGTGCAACCCTATGGATTTGGATTCGTCGTATTCAGAGGTATCCCGAGAATACATGGCGGGCCCGTCTGTAACGCCAAGCGGAGTTGGTTGGCTATCCACCCCTTTCAGGCCACAGTTCCTCACCACATCGCTACCCGAAACCCGACGTCACCCCGGGCATGACCCGGGGTCCCGCTTCTGCCGCAGGAACCGAACCTCGCCGAGAAAGCGGGACCCCGGGTCAAGCCCGGGGTGACGAGCGAAATGTATTGGCGGCGGCCCCTACTTATCCTTCAGCGCCGCAAACGCCTCCAGCCGGAACGCTTCCGCCAGCACGGGGTGCGCAAAGCTCATCGGCACTTCCTGCCGGTGCGGCCAGGTCGGGCGGTAGTTCTCCTCGGGCAGGATCACATCCGGGCCGAGCGGGTTCTCCGGATAGCACACCACGGCGGGCTGCAGGTGCGAGACGGTGTGCGCCCAGCCGGTTTCGTAATCGCCCTGCCACTGCATCAGGTAGTTGAGCCGCTTGATCTTCCACGCGCCGTTTTCGCGCACGTAGTCGTTCTCGTAGATGCCCGATTCCCAGAACTGCTGCGGGACATGGTCAGGCTTGTTCGCCACCACCTCGTCGTGCCAGCCGCCCGCAAGGATGCCCCGGAAGCGGCCCTTTGCGGTCTGCCGGTCGGGCGCGATGGTGATCACGTCCTGCAGCTGGAAATGGTCGAGCAGGAACCCGTGGATCGGCCCGCGCTTGCCATCGGTGAACATGTTCTGGAACCACGTGCCATAAAGCCGCATCACCCCGGCATGGCCGCGATATTCGCCCGAAAGGAATACGACCGCGCCGTCCTCGGCAAACAGCCCCGCCACTTCCTCGGGCCGGTTGTAATCGATGTAGTAGCCATAGGCCATTTGCAGGCGGCGGATTGCATTGACGTCTTCCAGTTCGCCCACGCGGTTTTCCAGCGCGGCGAGGCGCGATTCCATATCGGACATGCCCTGCTCCCTTGCGTTCCCGGTTTGCGGGAATTTGTAAGGCAGGCTAACTAGTTCCAAAGCGATTGGCAATCGGCTCCGCTGCGGCCATGCTGCCGCAAAGGGGAGTGATGAATGGATTCGAAGAAAGAGCCGACAAAGGCCGAAATCCGCACCGTGATCGCGGCATCGGCAGCAGGCACGGCGTTCGAGTGGTACGATTTCTACATCTACGGCACACTGGCACCGTTGTTCGGAAAGCTGTTCTTCCCCGGCAGTAGCCCGGCGGCGGGCTTCCTCCTCGCGCTCGCGACGTTCGGCGTGGGCTTTGCCGTCCGTCCGCTCGGCGCCGCGATTTTCGGCACCTTCGGCGACCGCTTCGGACGCAAGGTCACGTTCCTCGTCACGATCACGCTGATGGGCTTCGCCACCACCGCGATTGGCCTTCTTGGCACGTTCGCACAGTGGGGAATCGCCGCCCCGATCCTGCTGGTGGTGCTGCGTGCGCTGCAGGGCCTTGCGGTCGGCGGTGAGTATGGCGGCGCGGTGATTTATGTCGCCGAGCACGCCCCGCTAAAGAAGCACGGCTTCTACACCGGCTGGATCCAGATCGGCGCGACCACCGGCTTCTCGCTCAGCCTGCTCGTTGTCCTCATTAGCAACACGTTGGTGGGCGAAGCAGCGTGGGCCGTCTGGGGCTGGCGCATTCCCTTCATCCTCAGCCTGGTGCTCCTCGCGATCTCGCTGTGGATGCGCCTCAAGCTCTCCGAGAGCCCGGTCTTCGCCGCGATGCAGGAAGCGGGCGAAGTCGCTCGCACCCCGCTGCGCGAAGCTTATGCCACACCCAAGCAGCTGCGCCGCCTCCTCGCCGTCACCTTTGGCGGCGCGGTGGGCCAGGCGATCTGCGGCTATACCGGCATGATACAGCTGCTCAACTTCATGCAGGTCTCGGTCCATATGGACCCGGTGCTCACCCGAATTCTCCTGATCGGCGTGCTGGCAGGCCTCGCGCTCGGCAATGTCGCGGCGGGCTGGCTGTCCGATTTCGTGGGCCGCAAGCCGGTTGTCATGGCGGGCTACATCATGTTCCTGATCGTGCTGTTCCCGGGCTTCCAGCTGATTGCCGATCAGGCCAACCCCGCCATGGCCCGCGCCGCGCGCGAGCATCCGGTTCTCGTCTCGGGCCCCGATTGCACCTACAATCCCTTCGCCCAGCACGGGCAGGCCAGCGCCTGCGGCAAGCTGCTCGATACGCTCACCCGCACCGGCGTGCCCTATACCAAGCAGGATGCCCCCGCCGGCGCAGCGCCTGTCGTCAGCATCGGCGGCACCCCGGTCGATCCCGCCGGGCTCGATGCCGCGCTGAAAGCTGCCGGCTATTCGCTCGATCCCGTCACCCCGCCCACCGGCAATCTCGTGATCATCGTGCTTGCCATGATCGTGGTCTCAATCCCCGGCGTGCTCGCCTATGGCCCCATGGGCGCGTGGCTCAGCGAACAGTTCCCCGCACGCACGCGCTACTCCTCGCTCGCCACCTCCTACAACTTCGGCGTGGGCATCTTCGCCGGGTTCATGCCGTTTATCGTGCAGGCGATCGTCGCCACGACGGGAAGCGTCATGGCGGGCTTCTGGTATCCCTTCGCCATGGTGGTGATTGCCGCCCTCGTGGCTCTCTTCGGCCTTCCCGAAACGGCTGGCAAACGCATGGCGGAAAGCGAGATGGAATGAGCTTCGCAGGACAAGTCGCCTTCATCACCGGCGGCGTCACCGGCATCGGCCTCGGCGTCGCGCAGGCTTTCAGCGACGCGGGCCTGCGCCTCGCCCTCAGCTACCGCAACGAGGAACACCGCACCGAGACCGAAGCCTGGTTCGCCGCCAAGGGCCGCGAGGCGCCGCTGTTCATCAAGCTCGATGTGACCGACCGCGCCGCTTTCGCCGAAGCGGCCGCCACCGTCGAGGCGCACTTCGGCGCGGTCCATGTCCTCGTCAACAATGCCGGGGTGAGCGTGTTCGGGCCGACCGACGAGGCCAGCTATGCCGATTATGACTGGATCATGGGCGTCAACTTCGGCGGCGTCGTGAACGGCATCGTCAGCTTCCTGCCAAGGCTGAAAGCCGCATCCGGCCGCCGCCACGTCGTCAATGTCGCCAGCATGGCCGCCTTCCTGCCCGGGCCGCAGGCGGGGATCTACACTGCCAGCAAGTTCGCCGTGCGCGGCCTTACCGAATCGCTGCGTTACAATCTTGCACCGCACGGCATCGGTTGCTCGCTCTGCTGCCCCGCGCTGACCCGCACCAATGCGTGGGATTCGGCGCTCAAGCGCCCTGCCGCGTTCGGCGACAGCGGCTTCGCGCCGGTCGAACGCAGCGAACTCGAACAGTTCGGCACCGCTTTCGAAGCCGGCATGGCCCCCTACGAAGTCGGCACCAAGATCCTTCGCGGCATGGAACGCGGCGACGGGCTGATCCTCACCCACCCCGAGTTCGCCGAGGACTTCCGCGAAATCTACGAAACAAGCCTCGCCGCTCTGCCGGACGAGGAGGCCCCGCCCGAGCGCCTCGAAATCGAACGCCTGCGCCGCGCGGCCATGGCAGCGGCAGAAGCCGGAACGGTCATCGGGCTTGGCGACCTGACCTGAACCACCCCACCCCAAACCCTTCGTCATCCCCGCGCAGGCGGGGATCCAGGGCGAGGTAGTGCTATGGCCGCTCTGGATCCCCGCCTGCGCGGGGATGACGGAGTTTGGGAACTGACTCTGCTCGACACAAACGGGCTGTCGGGTAAGATTGCTGCAGCGACGCGCCAGCCAGACGAAAGGCCTATCCCATGTGTGACGAACAGACCGAAGCCGACAACGCCCTCTGGCTCAGCCGCCGCGAGTTCGGTGCAGCGGGTGCAAGCGTTGCGGTCCTCGCCGCCGCCCCCGGCTGCATCGCCCAGCCAGGGCCCGGCGCTCTCGCCACCAACGGCCGCGCCGTCACCGTCACCACGCCCGATGGCAAGGCCGATGCCTGGTTCGTCACGCCCGAGACCGGCAAGCACCCCGCCGTGATCATGTGGCCCGATATTGCAGGCCTGCGCGAAGCCTACAAGACCATGGCCACCCGTCTCGCCTCGGCGGGCTATGCCGTGCTGGTGGTCAATCACTACTACCGCGGCGCCGTCGCTCCGGTGCTCGAATCGCTCGTGGCCTGGCGCACGCCTGAAGGGCAGGCGAAGCTCAAGCCCCTCATCGCGGGCATCACCCCCGCCGGGACGATGAACGATGCCACCGCCTTCGTCGGTTGGCTCGACGCGCAGGCCGAAGTCGATACGGCGAAAAAGATCGGCACCTGCGGCTATTGCATGGGCGGCCCCTACACTGTGCGCACCGCTTTCGCGCAGCCCTCCCGCGTGGGCGCTGCCGCCTCGTTCCACGGTGGCGGCCTTGTCGGCGATGCGCCCGATAGCCCGGTCAACCTCCTCGCCAAGACCAAGGCCGCATTCCTCTTCGCCATCGCCCAGAACGACGACGCCAGCGCCCCGGGCGACAAGACCGCGCTCGCCGCTGCCGCCAAGGCCGCGGGCCGCCCGGCCGAAGTCGAGGTCTACTCCGCCCAGCACGGCTGGTGCACGATCGATGCCCCGATCTACGATCAGGTGCAGGCCGACAAGGCATGGGGCCGCATGCTCGCGCTCTACGCGGCGAACCTATAGGGGCCAACCCTAGATGGCGAGCGGGATAGGCATGGCGGGACTTGTGTCGCTGTGCCTTTTCGCCCACTTCGGATGGACTGTGCTGACCGCCTTCCGCACCGGGGTGATGCAGACCTTGAGCTACGGCCCTTCGCGCAGAGTGGATCGCCGCGAGCAGCCCGTCAGTTTCTGGTTCGAGGCGCTTTGGGGCGTGTTCCTCAGCGGCCTGACGCTCGTGCTCGGCGTGCTCGCGCTCTACGAGGCCCACACTTTGCCATCCGGCCAACCTGCACAGACCATCAGCGACCACATCATGCCCAAGAGCGCGCAGCTTTAATCCGGCGCTGCGATCCACGCCTTTGCCACTTCCATCTCCGCCTTGGCAAACACCTTCATGCGCACCGGCATGATCGGCGCGATCAGCCAGGCCATGACCCGCGCCCAAGTCAGATCGGTCACCACGGCAAAGTGGCTGAAATCGCGCAAGTGGTTCCAGGTGAACACCTGATCGTCCCAGATCGCGCGGGGCGAGAATTCCGAAACGTCATCCTCCAGCACATAGAGCGCCTTGATCGGGCCATGCCCCAGCATCACCTCAACCCGGGGCTCGAGGCCCATGTAGTCCTCGTGGGTGAGCGGACCCGAGGCGACAAGGCCAAGCGTATCTGCGGGCAGGCCTTCGATATAAGTGAGCATGGCTGTGGTCCTCAAGCGCAAGGATAGGCAATGCGGCGCCAGTCTCCCTGACACACCCCCACCGGCGCCACATTGACCGGGCGCAATCCGCCCTAATTTCGCCGAAATCGCGGCGCCCATGCCACACATGCCGGGCCAATCTTCGGGGAGATCGGAAGTCCCCTTCCAATTCCGCAAGTTCGACCTACCTCCCATGCCAAGCCTGGAGCAGCGCAAGGGGCGCGGCCTGGGCGGGAACGACTTGCGATGCGATTGTGGAAGCTGTCCTATACCAGCATCGCGGTAGCCGCCGGCGATCAGGCCTGCGCCGATGCCCATAGCATCTGCGCGCTCGCGCAGGACTACAACATGCTCCACGGCATCACCGGCATTCTCACGCTGCACCGGGGCCGCTTTGCCCAGGTGCTCGAAGGACCGGAAACGGCAGTACGCCAGCTGATGCGCCGGATCTTGGCCGATCCCCGCCACCACAGCATCAGGATCGCTGCGGACACTCCCATCGTGAAGCGGCGCTACGCCGATTGGCACATGGCCTTTCGCGATCCCAAAGCCTTCATCACCGACCAGCTCGACGACATGCTCGAACAGACCGCTCAGGTCGTGAGCGCCATGAACGCGACCTGGCACTAGGCTCCGGCGGTCTCCCCCGCCCGGAGCGCGGCAAACAGCCCGAACGAGACCGCAATTCCCGCCAGTGTCGCCAGCATGTCCTGCCAATCGAACACGAATGCCTTGGCGCTCAGTTGCACGAACTCCCAGCCGATAAGGCCAATAGCGCTCACCGCCGCGCTCGCATGAAAGCGCCGCCGCACCGTCGCCACGTCCGCCACCGGTGCCATGTCGAGCCATGCGGCCAGCAGCACGAAGGTAATCGCGATCGCTGCGGCAAAATTGGGCCCGATGCCCAGGAGCCATGCACCGACCGCGCCGGTCTTCATGTGGCCGCTTCGAAGACCCTGCACGGCGGAAAGCAGCGCCAGACCGCCAAGCCCGACCAGACCGCACCGTGTTGCAACCTTCAAGGGCACCCTCCCGACCAGAGCCACCTTGAATAGCACAGCCTCAGACCGCCCGCAGCATCTCCACATTTTCCTCGATCATCGCCCGCACCGACCGCGCCTTTCGGCCGGTCAGCCGCGCAACATCGTCGGTGCAGACTTCCAGGAACCCCTCGCGGATCGCCTGGCCGAAGGTCACCATGTCGTCGCTGTTCCAGGGGATACCCGCCACGCTCTGGTCGTCCACCGGCCGGCGGGGGATGCCCATGGCATCGAACATCGCATATTGCTCTTCATCTGTGGTCGAGACGTATTCGACCGGGCGCCCGGTGATCTCGGCCATGAGCACCGCGACGTCGCGGAACGTCTGAAGT
This sequence comes from Novosphingobium sp., assembly GCF_037133355.1. Taxonomy (GTDB): domain Bacteria; phylum Pseudomonadota; class Alphaproteobacteria; order Sphingomonadales; family Sphingomonadaceae; genus Novosphingobium. The sequence goes on from NZ_JBAXOI010000005.1 coordinate 125,393, forward strand.
TCCGGCCCGGTCACATTGTAGATCTGCCCCTCATGCCCCTCGCCCAGCAGCACGGCGGCCGCGCAGGCAATGCAGTCGTCGCGCCAGACCATCGCCTCGCGCCCCTCTCCGGCATTGCTTGCCCACAGGCCGCTCTGCAGCACGCCCGGGCCTGCCATGAGGATCATGGCATCGGCGTAATGCGCGTCGCGCAGCATGGTCCAGGCCATGCCGGAAGCGCGGATCAGCCGTTCGGTCTCGATATGGTCGTGGCGCACTTCGGCGGGGTTCGCCGGATCGTCGATGCCGATGAAGCTGGTGTAGGCGATGTGCCGCACGCCGGCTGCTGCCGCCGCATCGATCGCCGCCCTGTGCTGGGCCACGCGCGCGCCCACGCGGGTGCCGGAGATCAGCAGCATCCGCTCGCCCCCCTGCACTGCCTCAGCCAGCGTCTCGGGCTTGTCGAAATCGCCGTAGCGCACGGTGCAGCCCTGCGCGGCGCGGTCCGCCAGCTTGCCGGGAGAACGCGTGATCAGGATCAGGTCCGCAGCCCGCCCCGACGCGATCAGCCGGTCGGTCAGGCCCCGGCCATAGTTGCCCGAAGCGCCGGTGATGACGATGCGGCTCATGCTGCCGCCGCATCCAGCTCGGCTTGGGGCACCCACCAGCCGTGGACTTGTGGACGCAGCCGCGCCGGGATCTTCACCTTGGCGACCGGTCCCGCAGCAATGTTGCCCGCATCAATCACCCACGCCTCGTGAGCAAAGGCATTGTCGCCCACCTGGCTGTCGACAATCGTCACCAGCCACCCCTCGTGCGCCGGATCGGCAGAGGGTACATGCACCGGCTCGTTGAACCCCGTCATCGGCGGCAAGGCCAGCGCCTGCGGCGGTAGCCCGCGCATATCAAGCCGCAGCAGCAGGTTGAACATCGCGCCGACCGGCCCGCCCGGCAATGGCGGTCCCTGAAGCTCGGGGTTCATCGTCAGCATCCAGGCATGGTCATAGGGCCGCCCCTGCCGCGCCGCCTGGATGACCGGGAAATCGCCCGGAGGCCCGATCACGGTCTCGGTCACCTCACCGCCCCCGGCCTTGGGATCGACCGTCCAGCGGGTCAGCGCCCCCTGCACTTCCCAAGGCTGCAGATGGATGCCCGAAGGCTCGCGGATGAAGGCGAAAGCATTGGTCGAATTGAGGCAAGCGTCGAAGTGCAAGAGGCCCTCTGCATCCTCCCACGCGTTCATCATGTGGTACGAATGGACACCCTTGGGTCCCTTGAACCAGCGGATCTCCGAAACATCGCCATAGCGCGGCATCACGCCGAGCCAGGAATCCGTCTCCGGCTCATGATGCCAGTGCTCGCCGCCGGCCTTGAGCCGCTCGAGATCGGCCGTCGTCGGATAGATCGGAAACAGCGCGTAGTTCTCGCTCACCGTGAAGTCGTGCATCATCGCGCAGTAGGGCGCATCGAACCACTGCTCGCTCTTCAGCACGCCATCTGCGCCGACCACGCAATAGGCCACCTTGGGCGAGGCCAGCCCATCGGCCTCGTAGCCGTAGAAGAAGAGTTCCTTGGTCACGGGATCGATCCGCACATGCGCGGTCATCGTCTCGGACTTCAGCACGCCGCCAAAATCATACGAACCGAGTGTCTCCAGCGTCTGAGGATCGACGCGATATGGCCGCCCGTCCTCCTTGGCCATCAGCAGCCGCCCGGCGTGCCAGACCGGAGTCGTATTGGCGACGGTGCGGTCCACACCGGCAACGTCCGCATCGTCGGTGAAGGGATTGCGGTATTTGCCGAAGCGCGCATGGCCTGCCGCCTTCTCCGCCAGATAGCGTGCGGTTTCGACAAAGCGGATGCTGAAATCGGCTGTGCCGTCCGCATTGAACGAAAGCCGGCTCACCATCCCGTCGCCCGACAGCGTGTGGTCGTTCTCGAATTTGGGCGGATAGGCGGGATCGGGCACCGCGCGGTAGAAGCTGCCCTGGACTTCGGCCGGCAGCGTGCCTTCGACCGGCAGACCCGCCAGTATGAATTCCTGCCCCACAGGCTCATTGAGCCCGACGAAATACATCGTCTGCGGAAACGCGCCCATCGATCCTCATCCTATCAATTGTTACGATAGGTCTAGCAGGGCCCATCCGGATTTCAACCGGTTTCCCACAAAGCAAAAGGGCCGCCCCACGCCTATGGAGCGGCCCCTTCAAGACTTCAGAAAAGCGCGCCGATCAGAAGGTGCGCTTCACCGTCAGCGCCCAAGTCCGCGGGAGACCCGGGTTGGCCGTGATCGCGCCGAGCGAGCTCTTCACGTTCTCGACCGTGTTGTAATAGTACTTGTTGAACACGTTCTGCACTTCAGCCGAAACCTGCCAGTCCTTGTCCGGGCTGGTGTAGGTCACCTTGGCGTTGCCGAGGAAGCGACCATCGACCTGCGAGTCGAGGCTGTTGAAGGCCTCGGTGTAGATCGACGACTGGTAGGTGCCGTCGAAGCGGAAGCTCAGCATGCCGGCCTTCATGGCATAATCATACTGCGCGCCGAAGCTCCAGTTCCACTTGGGCGTAAAGGGCGTGACGTTGTCGAGCGGGATACCCGTCGTGCCGGTGTCCTTGTACTTGAAGTGGAGATAGCTCAGCGAACCATCGAGCGTGAAGCCCGCGACCGGACGGATCGTCGTTTCCGCCTCGAGGCCCCAGACTTCGGCCTTGCCGACGTTGGCCGGCATCAGGCACGGCGAGAAGCCGTGGCAGCGCGTCAGCGTCAGGATGATGTTGTTGTACTTGTTGAAGAACGCCGAGGCGTTGAAACGCAGCTTCCGATCGAACAGGTCGGTCTTCACGCCCGCTTCATAGGTCTGCAACGTTTCCGGCTGGAACGAAGTGATCTGGTTGCAAGGCGCGCCGAACGGCAGCACGTTGCAATCACCCGCCGAGGGACCGAAGAACGGACGCGGGTTCACGCCGCCGCCCTTGTAGCCGGTCGCCACCGAGGCATAGACGAAGACTTCCGGGCTGAAGCGGTAGTCGGTTTCTACGCGCCAGTCGGTGCGCTGCCCCTTGAACTGGCCGGTCACGTTGTAGAGGCCAATCAGCAGGCAGTTGGGCGAGTTGCCGACACCGGTCGGACCCGCAGTGGGCGCGCCGAGGAAGAACTCGCACGGCAGCGGCCCGGGCACCGTACCGTCCGGGTTCGAACGGAAGTAGGTGTAGTCCTTCTTGTCCCAGGTGTGGCGAATCCCGCCCGTCACGCCCCACGCGTCGGTCACGTGGAAGGTGCCGTTGAAGAACAGCGCCTTCGAGGTCGAGGGCGTGCTGTCCGGACCGTGGATGAAGTCGATGCCGGCGTAGTTCAGATCGACGCGCGCGTTGTAGGTACCATTCTGGTCGAAATAGAACCCGCCCAGCGTGTACTCGATGCGCTTGTCCATGAAGCTGCCGTTGAGGCGCAGTTCCTGGCTCCAGGCGCGGTGGCGCAGGATGTTGTCGAGCTGCGCGACCGGCACGGGCGAGCCGTCCTGGTCGAAGCCGAAGCTCATCTTGTAGCGGCGGAACGAGGAAATCCAAACCGCGCTGAGGTTGTCAGCAAGCTTGGCCGTCACGTTGCCGGTCACGCCCCAGCCGTCGTAGTTCTGGCCGTTGGTAGCGGCGTAGGGCTTGAACGGCGCCTGCGTGGTCGGCGTACGCGCGTCGAGGAAGTTGGCGTAGTTGATGAAGCGCGGATCATAGCCGGCCGGCGGGGTATCGCCGCTCTGCTGGAAGCGCGTGCTGTAGGGAACGAAGGCGTTGCTCAGCGGCACCGCAGCGCCGTTCTTGCCCTTGAGCCACGGGATGCCCTCGGGCGTCGTGGCCGGGCTGCCGCCATAGAGCAGCACCTGCGCGCCCGAGTCATTGCGCTCGCGCGTGTAGTCGGCGGCCACGTTCACTTCGATGTCCGGGCTCGCTTCCCAGCGCAGCGCAAGGCGCCCGGCTGCAAACGAACGGCCACCCAGCGTACCATGCTCGATGCCGTCGCCCTTGGCGTTGTTGGCAGGCACGTTCGAATTGGGGTGCGACAGACCATAGTCGATCAGCTTGACATAGCCGTCGGTGTTCTTGGTCGCGCCCGAAAGCCGCGCGAACAGGTGGTCGGTGATCTTGAAGTCCGCCACGCCGCGCACGTCGATGCGGTTGTAGCGGCCATAAGTCGCCTGGAGATAGCCGCCGCCTTCACCGGTGGGCTTCTTGCTGAACAGCTTGATCGCGCCGCCGATCGAGTTCTTGCCCGCCAGCGTGCCCTGCGGACCGCGAAGCACTTCGACGCGCTCCAGATCCATCAGGTCAAGCAGCGAGCTCGACAGCGTCGGGATGTAGACGTCATCGACATAGATGCCGACGCCCGGCTCGAGCGCATAGTTGAAATCAGTCTGGCCGATGCCGCGGATGAACGCGATCAGGCCGATACCGCCGCTCTGCGGCTGTGCGCGCAAGGTCACGTTCGGCGCTTGCGCGGCGATCTGCGAAATGTCGGTCTGGCCGCGCGCTTCAAGGATCGCGGAGTTCACCGCCGTGATTGCCAGCGGCGTATCCTGCAGCTTCTGCGCGCGGAACTGCGCGGTCACGACGATTTCCTGCGAGGCGGCGCTGCCCGCGGCCGCATCGGCCGCCTGCGGCGCGCTGGCTTGCTGCGCAAAGGCAGGCACGGAAATAATCGCAGCTGTCATGCCGGCAAGGCGCGCAATGCGCCGCGCGGCCATAAACTTGGCCATAGTCACCCTCCCTATGTTCGACGAGCTTCCGGCCCGTTCCGGTATGATTCATAACAATTGTGAGATTGCGCGCAACACCCTTGTCATTCCGGGGGATTTCGGCCCCCCAGGTGTTGCCTTAGTGCCACCACCATGCGGTCGCGCGCATCTCGATGCTGACGCGCGGCGGGGCATCGGCAGGGCATCCGGGCAGATCGAACGCGACATGCGGCACATGTGTCGCCCTCGCCAGGTCGCTGTCGTGGGTCTTGAACAGGATCGCCTCGTCCGCGTTCAGGTCAAGGAAGGCATGCCAGCGGTGCGCGGGATTGTGCGCCACCACCAGCCCCTCGAACGACCATTCGGGCTTGCCCGGCTCGTCGAACACGGCATCCGCCGCAATCAGGTCCCCTGCGGACAACGACCGCGCATCGCACAGCGCCAGCGGCACGTCCTGCGGCGCAGGCGAAAGCGCGCGCCAGACGTTGTAATGCGCGCAGCGGGCAAAGGGCCGTCCGTCCGCACCCCGCGTCGCGAACTGCGCGGCTGTCGCATCCGAGATATCGATATGCGCAAAGCGAGCCGGCATCGAATTGTTGAGGCTGCCCGCCAGCCCCGAGCGCTCGGAGAAGCGCAGCAGCCCCGGCGCGCCGACGTGGACGAAATCGGCCCCGGTGCGCACCTGCACCAGCTCCTCGATCTCGCGCATGTGGACGCGCGCTACTTCCTCGCGGTCATGGAAATCGCGCACCGCGCTGGTGTGCAAGACAAGCTCGAACCCCTCGCGGTCGATCCCTGTCCCCGCCGCCCGGCCATCCAGCACAGGCATCGGCACCGGCGCGATATCAACCTCGTCACGCTCATGCGCGTTGGCATAGTAGCGCGGGCGGGTGAACCTCCGTCCGGAATAGGCGATCAGGGCTTCCATGGCCTCATCCTTGCAGCTGCGTCTCCAGCTCGCCCAGCACCCGGTAGCAATCGAGCACTTTGCCAACCGACGAATTGGGCTCGCGTCCCTCGCGGATCGCACTGACAAACTCGCGGTCCTGCAGTTCGATCCCGTTCATCGAAACATCGACCTTTGAAACGTCGATCTGCTCTTCCTTGCCGGTGAACAGATCGTCGTAGCGCGCGAGATAGGTTCCCGTGTCGCCGATATAGCGGAAGTAGGTGCCCAGCGGCCCATCGTTGTTGAACGATAGCGAGAGCGTGCAGATGGCACCGCTTTCGCTCTGCAGCTGGATCGACATGTCCATCGCGATGCCAAGCTCGGGATGCATCGGCCCCTGCAGGGCATTGGCCTTCACGATCGGCCCCGCCTGATAGGCAAACAGGTCCACCGTATGCGCCGCGTGGTGCCACAGCAGGTGGTCGGTCCACGACCGCGGCTGCCCCTTGGCGTTGATGTTGCGGCGGCGGAAGAAGTAGGTCTGCACGTCCATCTGCTGGACGTTGAGCTCGCCGGCCTTGATCTTGTTGTGCACGTACTGGTGCGAGGGGTTGAAGCGGCGAGTGTGGCCGACCATGCAGGTGAGGCCCGTCTCCTTCTGCTTCGCCAGCACCGCCTCGCTGTCTGCCCAGCTGTCCGCCAGTGGGATCTCGACCTGCACATGCTTGCCCGCCGCCATGCAGGCAATCGCCTGCGAGGCATGCATCTGCGTCGGCGTGCACAAGATCACCGCATCGACGTCGTCACGGGCGAGCGCGTCATCGAGTTCGGTCGAGGAATGCTTCGCGCCATACTTGGCCGCAACCGCAGCGGCCTGTTCGGCGGTGCGGCTGATGATCGAGACGATTTCGACCCCGTCGATCAGCTTCAGACCATCGAGGTGCTTTTCACCAAAAGCGCCGGCACCGGCGAGGGCAATACGCATAACTTGCTCCTGGTTCCCCCCTCCCGCTTGCGGGAGGGGTCGGGGGTGGGCACCCGCGAAAGCGGGTTCTGTCCAAAGGTCGGAGGCGAACGCGAGGCCCACCCCCAGCCCCTCCCGCAAGCGGGAGGGGAGAAGCTCAATCCGCTGGTTCCAGAACGATATGGCCGATGGCCGTGTTGCTGCACGGGATGTGATAATGCCGGTGCAGGGTCTTCACTTTCTTTCCCAGCGCGCCGCGCATGATCAGCCACATCACCATTTCGATGCCTTCGCTGCCGGTTTCGCGCAGGTACTCGATGTGCGGGATCCAGCGCGCCGCATCGTCATCGCTCTCCAGCATGTCGAGGAACTTGTTGTCCCACTCGCGGTTGAGCAGCCCCGCGCGCGGGCCCTGCAACTGGTGGCTCATCCCGCCCGTGCCCCAGATTTGCACGTTGAGATCCTCGGGGAAGCTCGCCACCGCGCGGGCGATCGCCTCGCCCAGCGCCCAGCAGCGGTTGCCCGAAGGCACCGGGTAAGTCACCACGTTCACCGCCAGAGGCACGACCTTGCACGGCCACTTCTCAGGGCTACCGAACATCATCGAAAGCGGCACCGTGAGGCCATGGTCGACGTCCATCTCGTTGATGATCGTCATGTCGAAATCATCGAGGATCAGGCTCTGCGCGATATGCCAGGCCAGATCGGCATGGCCTTCCACATCGGGCACCTTGCGCGGGCCCCAGCCTTCGTCCGCCGGTTTGTAAAGCTCGCCGCAGCCGATCGCGAAGGTCGGCACGATCTTCATGTCGAAGGCGCTCGCGTGGTCGTTGTAGACCAGCACCACCACGTCGGGCTTTTCGGCCTTTTCCCATTCGCGGGTCCAATCGTAACCCGCGAAGATCGGCCCGAAGTAGTCGTCCCCGGTCTTGCCCTGATCCACCGCCACGCCCAGCAAGGGCACGTGGCTGGAGCCGACACCGGCAGTCAAACGCGCCATTTCAGTAGCCCCCCTTAATGGAACGATTGCCGATGGGGGAGCGCCCGCCCTTCAGCATCATGTCCCGGTATTCCGGGAACGTCATGTCGGTCATCGTGCTCACCGCCTCGGCAAAGCTGAGGCCATCGGTCGAGAACAGCTTCGAGAGGAAATAGACGTTGCCGCCCATGTCCAGCAGCGCATTGTAATCGCGCTTCAGCAGCGCCTGCTTCGCTTCCTCGGAAATCGGCCATTCATCCAGATAGGCCCGCTCGTCCGCCTTGAAGCGCTCGCGGTTGTCGCCCTTCATCAGGCTCATCGCGAACTGGTTGATATGATAACCCTTGCGCGCGCGGGCGGCGGTATAGACCCGCGTTCCGGGGATATCCTCAAGCTCGGCCAGATAGGCGTGGATGTCGGCGCTTGGCTTGGCGGCTTCAGTCACTTGCCCATCTCCTTGAGCTTGGCATCAAGGCGCGGATATACGCGCCGGGCATTGCCTTCGAAAATCGCGTGGCGCGCTTCGTCGGCAATCGGCAGCGCATCGACATAGCGCTTGGTGTCATCGAAATAGTGCCCGGTCGTCGGATCGATCCCGCGCACCGCGCCGACCATTTCGCTGCCGAACAGGATGTTCTTGGTCTCGATCACATCGGCCAGCAGGTTGATACCCGGCTGGTGGTAGACGCAGGTATCGAAGAACACGTTGTTCATCAGGTGGCCCGAAAGGTCCGGCTTCTTGAGCATGTCCGCCAGCCCCCGATAGCGCCCCCAATGATAGGGCACCGCGCCGCCGCCATGCGGGATGATGAAGCGCAGCGTCGGGAACTTGCTGAAGAGATCGCCTTCCAGCAGTTGCATGAACGCAATGGTATCCGCCGCGATATAGTACGCGCCCGTCGCGTGCTGCGCCGGATTGCACGATCCCGAAACGTGGATCATCGCCGGCACGTCCAGTTCCACCATCTTTTCGTAGAGCGGGAACCAGTAGGGATCGGTCAGCGGTGGGTGCTTGAAGAAGCCACCGCCCGGATCGGGATTGAGATTGCAGCCGATAAAGCCGAGCTGCGTAACGCAGCGCTCCAGCTCGGCAATCGACGAAGTCAGGTCCGCCTCGGGCGACTGCGGCAGCATGCACACGCCTGCAAACGTCTCGGGAAACAGCCCCACCACCCGCGCGATCAGGTTGTTGCACGCCTGCGCCCACGGCACCGCGACCGACTGATCGCCCACGTGGGGCGCCATCGCGCTCGCCCGCGGCGAAAAGATCGTCATGTCCGCCCCGCGCTCCTTGATCAGGCGCAGCTGGTTCGCCTCGATCGTCGCGCGGATCTCGTCGTCGGAGATATCCGGATAAGGCGGGCACGGCGTCCCCGCCTTGAACGCCGCCTTCTGCGCCTCGCGCCATTCGTCGTGCGCCTTGGGCAGCACGGTATAGTGGCCATGGCAGTCGATGATCATGATATCAGTACTCCGCTCCCACCTCCGTTCGTGTCGAGCGAAGTCGAGACACCAAGCGCGGCGTCTGGTGTCTCGACTTCGCTCGACACGAACGGGGGAGGATGTGAATTGGATTTGGTTCCGGCCATCTCACGCTGCCGACGCACCGTGCCGCTGGTCATCACCGGCTCCACGCCCAGCCCGATCAGCGTCTTGGCGCTCTCTTCCATCTCGGCCGCGCGCCGGAACCCGTGCGTCGCCATGCGCTCCAGATTGTAGGCCGCACGCGCCGTCCAGCTTCCCGCCTTCTCGCTCGCGTCGAGCGAGGCCAGCACTTCGTCCGTCACTCCCGCAGCATCCGCCGCGAGCATCATCTCCGCAGTCAGTGCCTCGATGCCTTTGACCATGACCGAACGGATCATCTTGATCGCCGATGCCCGGCCGACTTCAGCTCCCACCACACGCACCTGCGCAAAACCAGCAGCAAGCAGCGCCTTAGCCGCATCATCCGCCACCGCGCCCGATACCAGCAGCGGCACATTCATGCGCGCGGGGTTCACCGGCGCCAGCACCGCCACATCCACATAGCGCCCACCCGCCGCCTCCACCGCCCGCGCCGCCGCGCGCTTGGTATCGGGCGCCACCGAATTCATGTCGCACCACAAGGCGCCCGGCTTCAGCAGCGCGGCATAGTCCTTCGCCGCGGCCAGCGCCGCATCCGCCGTCACCAGCGAGAGCACCAGGTCCGCATCCGCAAGCGCGCATTCCGCCGTCGCGCAAGCAAGCACACCCGCCGCTTCCATCGCCGCGCGCCGCGCAGGCAGCACGTCATAGGTCGCCGCACCGGCTTCCCAGCCGGCCGCCTCGGCGAAAGTCGATCCGGCCTCACCGAAGCCGATCAGGGCGATGATGCTCTCCATGCGCGCCCTCCTGCGTCCGCCGCGCGAGGCCGACAAATGCAATTCGCGCCAACTCTATAAGATTATGCGAAGCCTTGGGCTGCCACCTCGCGCAGCAGCGTCAGAAACGCCGCCTGTGGCCCCGTCGGCTGCCACCCCTCGCGAAACGTAATCCCGATCCGCCGCCGCACCGGCGCGGGCGTCGGCAGACTTGCGAGCACCCCGGCGTGCAATTCCACCGCCAGCTGCGCCGGACTGAGCAAGGTCAGCGCATCCGATCCCAGCAGCAATTGCCGCACGGTCAGCACCGAACCGCATTCGATCCCCACCTCCGGCGGCTCCACCCCCACCGCGCGCATCATCCCCTCCCAGTACTGCCGCAGCGGCGTCCCCCGCGCCGGTAGCACCCAGGGAAAATCCGCCAGCCGCGCGCCCACCGGATCAGCCGCCGCCAGCAAAGGATGCCCGGCGCGCATCACCAGCTGCGGACTGTCCTCGAACACCGGCTCCTGCAGCAAATCCTCCAGCACGGCGCCTTCGCGCAATGCGCCGAGCATCAGGTCGATCTCGCCATCGCGCAGCGGCCCGGACAATTCCGCATGGCTCCCCTCGACCACCGCAATGCCCACCCCCGGATGGCCGGCATGAAAGCGCAGGATCGTTTCGGGCAACCAACGCGCGCGGCTCAAGGGCATCGCCCCCACCACGATCCGCCCAGCCGCCTTGCCTTGCCACGCGGCGACTTCGGCGAGGCCACTGCGCAGCTCCGCCATGGCAAGGCCAAACCCCCGCGCGCGCCGCTCGCCCTGCGGCGTCAGCGCCGCGCGCCGCCCGCGCCGGTCGACCAGCCGCTGCCCCAGCGCCACCGCCAGATCGGCCACTGCGCGGTGAAGCGACGCCGCCGAAAGCCCTGTCGCTTCCGCCGCCCCCGCGTAAGACCCGGCCCGCGCCAGAGCCAGAAACGCTCGCACTTGCGTCCCCGTCACCCGGGGGCTTCCGATCTGCGCAATCGCCGCCTCCGCGCGCGGCGCCAGCAGCCGCGCAGGCTCGGTTGGCGTCATCCCGCCAGAGCCCCGCTCGAACAGCGAGCAGCCCAGTTCCGCCTCCAGCCGCGCGATCGCCTGCGTCAGCGCCGGCTGCGTCAGGTTCACGCTTCGCGCCGCGCGCGTCACGCTCCCGTGCCGCACTGTCGCGGCAAAGGCGGCATAGTGGCGGATATTGTAGGCCGGTTCGGACATCTGCTTCGCTTAGCATTTCCTTATGCCCCGCGCCAAACATTGCATTGGCCCCGCCCGCGCGCGAAGCCGAAGGAAGCCCACATCATTCTCTCGGGAGCCGGAACATGTCGGGTATCGTCGTCCAGAACATCGAACGTGCCGATCCGGCGGTGATCGACGGCCTCGCCGCCTGCGGCGTCGCCACCGTCCACGAAGCGCAAGGCCGCACCGGCCTTCTCGCCAGCTACATGCGCCCGATCTATCGCGGCGCGCGCGTGGCCGGCAGCGCCCTCACCATCAGTGCCCCACCGGGCGACAACTGGATGGTCCACGTCGCCATCGAGCAACTGCATGCGGGCGACATCCTCCTCCTCGCCCCCACTTCCCCTTGCGAGGACGGCTATTTCGGCGATCTTCTCGCAACCAGCGCACAGGCCCGCGGCTGCCGCGGTCTCGTCATCGACGCCGGCGTGCGCGATGTGCGCGATCTCACCGAAATGAACTTCCCCGTCTGGTCCAAGGCGATTTACGCGCAAGGCACCGTCAAGAACACTCTTGGCAGCGTCAACGTCCCTGTCGTCTGCGCCAATGCTTTCGTGAACCCGGGCGATGTGATCGTGGCCGATGACGACGGCGTCTGCGTCGTCCCCCGCGCCAATGCGGAAGCCGTACTGAAAGCCGCGCAGGCCCGCGAAGCCAACGAAGGCGAAAAGCGCGAGAAGCTCGCCTCCGGCGTCCTCGGCCTCGACATGTACAAGATGCGTGAGCGGCTCGAGAAGGAAGGGCTGAAGTATGTGTAACAGCAGCGGACGAGCCTCCCTCTCCCCGTTCGCGTCGAGCGAAGTCGAGACGCCGCGCGCAACGTGTCTCGACTTCGCTCGACACGAACGGAGGTAGGTATGTCCGGTTTTTCCGCCCCCTGCATGTGGATGCGCGGCGGCACCTCCAAGGGCGGCTACTTCCTCAAGGATGATCTTCCCGCCGACACCGCTACCCGCGATGCCTTCCTCCTCGACATGATGGGCAGCCCCGACCCAGTCCAGATCGACGGCATGGGCGGCGCCGATCCGCTGACCAGCAAGGTCGCAGTCGTCTCGAAATCGACCCGCGAGGGTATCGACGTGGATTACCTGTTCCTGCAGGTCTTCGTTGATCAGGCCATCGTCACCGATGCGCAGAACTGCGGCAACATCCTTGCCGGCATCGGTCCCTTCGCCATCGAACGCGGCCTCGTCGCCGCCACCGGCGATGAAACCCGCGTCGCGATCTATATGGAAAACACCGGTCAAGTCGCCGTCGCCACGGTCTGCACCCCCGGCGGAACGGTGACCTACAAGGGTGATGCGAAAATCGACGGTGTCCCCGGCAGCCACGCCCCCGTCCCGCTCGAATTCCGCGATACCGCGGGCTCATCCTGTGGCGCGCTGCTTCCCACCGGCAATGCGGTCGATGTCATCAACGACGTCCCCGTCACCCTCATAGACAATGGCATGCCCTGCGTAGTCATGAAGGCCGAGGATGTCGGCATCACCGGCTACGAAGACCGCGACTGGCTCGACAACGCGACCGACCTCAAGGCGAAGATCGAAGCCATCCGCCTGATCGTCGGCCCGATGATGAACCTCGGCGACGTAACGGCCAAGTCCGTTCCCAAGATGATGCTCGTCGCCCCGCCCCGTCACGGCGGCGCCGTCACCGTGCGCAGCTTCATCCCCCACCGCGCCCACGCCACCATCGGCGTTCTCGGCGCTGTCAGCGTCGCCACCGCCTGCCTCATCCCCGGCTCCCCCGCCGCCGAAGTCGGCGCGATCCCCGAAGGCAGCCGCAAGCTCCTCTCGGTCGAGCACCCCACCGGCGAAATGAGCTGCGTCCTCGAAACCGACGAAACCGGCGCAGTCCGCACCGCCGCCCTTCTGCGCACCGCGCGCAAGCTGATGGATGGGATCGTCTTTGGCTGAAACCCTGCATCCGCAAACAAACCTCGTCATTGCGAGGAGCGCAGCGACGAAGCAATCCAGAGCGTCACGCACGGCCGCTCTGGATTGCTTCGCTGCGCTCGCAATGACGAATTTTGGGACGAAACCCGGAGTTCGAGAATGACCAACCGCATCACCAGCTGGCACGCAAAACCCTCGAAGCCCCGCTACACCCCGCCCCCCGGCGCGGTCGACGCGCATTGCCACGTGTTCGGCCCGATGGCCGAGTTCCCTTTCAGCGCCAAGGCCAAGTACCTCCCCGAAGACGCCGGGCCGGACATGCTCTTCGCGCTGCGCGATCACCTCGGCTTCAGCCGCAACGTCATCGTGCAGGCCAGCTGCCACGGCACCGACAACGCCGCCACGCTCCACGCCATCGCGCAATCGGGCGGCCTCGCGCGCGGCGTTGCCGTCGTCGATCCGGCGATTTCCGAAGCCGATCTCCATGCCCTCCACGAAGGCGGCATTCGCGGCATCCGCTTCAATTTTCTCAAGCGCCTCGTCGACGATGCCCCCAAGGACAAGTTCCTCGAAGTCGCCAACCGGTTGCCCAGAGGCTGGCACGTGGTGATCTATTTCGAGGCCGATATCCTCGAGGAACTGCGCCCGTTCATGGACGCCATCCCCGTCCCCCTCGTGATCGACCACATGGGCCGCCCCGATGTGCGCCAGGGCCCCGACGGGTCGGACATGCGCGCCTTCCGCGCGCTCCTCGATGCACGCGAAGACATCTGGTTCAAGGCCACCTGCCCTGATCGTCTCGACGCCATAAAGGAAGGCGGCGCAGGCGATCCATGGGATGCCTTCGCCCACGCCGTCGCCCCGCTCGTCGCCGATTACGCGGACCGCTGCCTCTGGGGTACCGACTGGCCGCATCCCAACATGGACACCGAGATCCCTGACGACGGCCACCTCGTCGACATGATTCCCCGCATCGCCCCCACCGAAGAGCTGCAACGCAAGCTCCTCATTGACAACCCGATGAAGCTCTACTGGGCGGACTGATACTCAAGCCAGCGGCGGCTTCCTCGAAAGGATGTCGCCGCTCGCCGCCTCCCAAGCGGCTGCCGCCGAAAGGCAGGCCGCATCGGCATGGACCGGGGCGACGATCTGCAAGCCGATCGGCAGCCCAGCAGGCCCAAACCCCGCCGGGACCGCCACTGCCGGGCAACCTGCCAGCGTCACGAGGCAGGTCGCCGCCTGCCACTCGTGGTAGGTCCGCATCGTGCGCCCTGCGATCTCCTTCGGGTAGACCCAGTCCGCCGGAAACGGAAACAGCTGCGAGGTAGGCATCACCCAGTAGTCATAGCGCTGGAACAGCTTGTGCACCGCGCGGCTCCACCCGCTGCGCACCACAGACCACGCGTTTACATCGAAAGCGGAGAGGCCAAGCCCGCCCTCGACCTCCCAGATCGCCGCCTCCTTCATCAGCGCGCGCTTCGCCGGGTCGCGGTAGTACCCGAGCAAGTTGCCACCCTGCTGCCAGTGCCGCAGCTTCACGAAGGCCTGCCACGCCTGCTCCACCGAGAAATCCGGCACGGCATCCTCGACTACCGCGCCCATATCCTCGAAGCGGCGCAGCGCCTTGCGGCAGGTGTCCAGCACGCCCGGCTCATAAGGCACTGCCCCGCCGAGATCGCCTGCCCAGCCGATACGCTTGCCCTTCATCGCCTCGGGCCGGATGGCGCGGAAGGCCTCCCCGCCGCCCTCCAGCATCATCGGCTTGCGCGCGTCGTACCCCGCCTGCACCGAAAGCAGCAGCGCCAGATCAGCGACCGAGCGCGCCATCGGCCCCGCCACGCCCATCGAGGTCAGCCAGTCGTCCGGCCCGTCTCCGGGCACACGGCCAAGGCTGGGCCGCAGGCCAAACACATTGTTCCACCCTGCCGGATTGCGCAGCGATCCGCCGTAGTCGCTGCCATCGGCCAGCGGCAGCAGATCGAGCGCCAGCGCCACAGCCCCGCCCCCGGTGCTCCCGCCGGCTGACCGCGTCAGGTCCCAGGGATTGCGCGTCACGCCCCAGACCGGATTGAACGTATGGCTGCCAAGGCCGAACTCGGGCGAATTGGTCTTGCCTGCAAAGATCACGCCCGCCTTGCGGAGCCGCTCCACCATCAACCCGTCAGCCTTGGCCACCTGATCGCGGAAGATCGGCGAGCCCAGGGTCCAGGGCAATCCGGCAACCGCCGACAGATCCTTCACCGCATGCGGCAGGCCATGCAGCGCCCCCAGCGGCCCGCCCGCCTTCACCGCAGCATCGGCGGCGGCGGCCTGCTTCAGGAGCCCCTCCCGGTCCTGCAAGCCGATCACCGCATTGACCGCAGGGTTGAGCCGCGCGATCCGGTCGAGATAGGCACCGACCACTTCGGCCGAGGACACCTGCCGCGCCGCAATCATCGCCGCCAGCCGGTGCGCCGGCAGCGTGGTGATCGGCCCCGAAGGCGCGGGCGCGGCGGCCCGTGCCTCGGCCAGAACGGCAGCGGATGCGGCGGCAAGCGCCAAAGCGGATCGCCGGGTCAGGCGCGGGGTTTCGATCATTTTCCCAATGAACAGGCTGCGGCGCCCGATGGCAAGCCTTGGCGCATGCACATTGCGCGCGCGCACGGCGCGGCTACACAAGGGCAAAGCCAATCGGAGAGCCGCCTGATGATCCCCCGCAATCTCCTGCTCTCAGCGCTCGCCGCCCTCGCCGCGCTTGGCCTGCCCGGCAGCGCTGCCGCACAGGCCCCGCAGCACTTCGTCTCCGAAACCCCGACCGCGCGCGTCGATTACTGGCAGCTGCGTGCAGCCGACATCAGCCGCCAGCTCGCCGCACCTGAAAGCCTCGCGCCCATCCGCCTCGTGTTCGTCGGCGATTCCATCACCGACTTCTGGCACCTCGATGCCAACCCCTGGTTCCCCGGCAAGTTCTGCGGCCGCGCCGTGTGGGACGAAACCTTCGGCGGCACCAACCCCGCCTGGCGCGCGATCAATCTCGGCGTCTCGGGCGACCGCATCGAACACGTCCTCCACCGCCTCCTCCCCGCCGCGCAGGGCGGCGAGGGCTGGCTTGACCGCGCCGACCTCCAGCCCGACCGCATCTTCGTGCTGCTCGGCATCAACAATTCGTTCGATGCCGAAAAGCCCATGGCCGAAAGCATCATCCGCGGCGTCACAGCAACAATCGCCCGCATCCGCGAGCGCAAGCCAGCCGCCCAAATCGTGGTGCAATCGCTGCTGCCGACCGACGATCCAGCCAAGAACCGCGATCTCGTCCTCCCCGTCAACGCTGCGCTCAAAGCCATGGCACAGCAGGGCGCGAACCTGCGCTACCTCGATCTCTATTCCGGCTTTGTCGATGATGCGGGCACGCAGCGCCGCGACCTTTTCAACGACAGCCTCCACCCCAGCCAGGCCGGCTACCGCGTCTGGCGCGACCGTGTCGCAGCCTTCCTGCGCGCGGGATAAGGCGCCGCCCTCGCATCCCCGCTTGCCCTCGCCCCCGCCCGCCCGCTAGCATGCTGCAGCGCACCAAGAGGAATCCCATGCCCGGCGGATTAGTTGCCCTTCTCGACGATATCGCCACCATTGCCAAACTGGCCGCAGCCTCGATCGATGATATCGGCGCGGCGGCGGGCAAGGCGGGGATCAAGTCGGCCGGCGTCGTGGTCGATGATGCTGCGGTCACCCCGCGCTATGTCACCGGCTTCACGCCCGACCGCGAACTGCCGATCATCTGGCGGATCGCCCGGGGCTCGCTGTTCAACAAGCTCGTCGTCATTACCCCGGCCATCCTCGCGCTCTCGGTGCTGCTGCCCGCTGCGATCACCCCGATCCTCATGGCGGGCGGCGCGTTCCTGTGCTTCGAGGGCGCCGAGAAGATCATCCACGCGCTGACCCACAAGGAAGACCTTGCCGAGGAGGTCGAGGAACTCGCCGAGCCGGATCATGAAGACACCATGATCAAGGGCGCGATCCGCACCGATTTCATCCTCTCGGGCGAGATCATGGTCATCGCGCTCAATGAAGTGGCGGCCGAAGGCCTCGCCCTGCGCGCCGCCGCGCTCGTTGTCGTCGCCATCGCGATCACTGCGGCGGTCTACGGCGTCGTCGGCCTCATCGTGAAGATGGACGATATCGGCCTCAACCTCGCCAAGCGCAAACTCGGCGCCACCCGCGCGCTTGGCCGGGCGCTGGTGCAGGCCATGCCCAAGGTCCTCTCCGCCCTGGCCATGATCGGCACCGCCGCGATGCTCTGGGTCGGCGGCCAGATCATCGTCCACAGCGCGGGCGCGCACCCCGCCGAATGGCTTGGCCTGCACCACGGCTTTGCCGCATGGCTGGCGGACGTCGCACTCTGCGGCCTCATCGGCCTTGCGCTGGGCGCAGTGATCGCCGGCGCGCTGCACTTGCTGAAACCCGCCAAGGCGCACTGACCGAAAAGATCCTCCCCATTTTTGCCGCAGGCACAAACGGGCAGGTGGCCCGCCGCAGGTGGGTCGGAGGGATAAAAACGCCCCGACTCACCGCCACAGCCGCTACCACCGCCCATTGCACGCCCCCCGTTCGCCTCTATGCTCCCCGCCCGAGAGGAGCAAAATCATGGCCTACGGCACCTACAAACTGCTCCGCGTCGAGCAGAGCGGCGCGCTTGTTACCGCCGTCGTCGATGCCCCGCCGATCAACATCATCACCGCAGACCTGTTCGGCGAACTCGCCGCGCTCGCCATCGAACTCGAAGCCGATCCCACCGCGCTCGTCTTCGTCCTCAAGAGCGCTGATCCCGATTTCTTCCTCGCCCATTTCGATGTCGCGCTGCTGGTCGCCATGGCCGATTCGCCTTCCGCATCGGCCGGCGACGTCAACACCTACCATGAGATGTGCAACCGCTTTCAGCGCATGGACAAGGTCACCATCGCCCAGATCGAAGGCCGCATCGGCGGCGGCGGGGCCGAGCTTTCAATGAGCTTCGACATGCGCTTCGGCGTGCTCGGCAAGACGGTGATCAACCAGATGGAAGTGCCCATCGGCATCCTCCCCGGCGGCACCGGCACCCAGCGCCTCCCCCGCCTGATCGGCCGCGCCCGCGCCATCGAAGTGATCCTCGGCGCGGGCGATCTCAATGCCGAAACCGCCGAAAAATGGGGCTGGCTCAACCGCGCCCTCCCCGCCGACCAGATCGAAGCCTACGTTTCCGCACTGGCGAGCCGCATCGCCAGCTTCCCGCCAGAGGCCGTGCGCATCGCCAAGCAATCGATCGAAGCTTCCGCGCTGCCGCTGGACGAGGGTTGCCGCATCGAATCCGGCCTGTTCCAGACGCTACTGTTCAGCGACACCGCCCGCACAAAAATGCGCCGCTTCCTCGAGCTGGGCGGGCAGACGCGGGAGGCGGAACTGCGGGTTACGGAATTGAGCGCGGAGGTGGCGGCGGCGGTGTGAGTCCCAGCAGACATAGCGATTGCGTAAGATCGCACATGTCACCGGGGCGCCTTACTGGGGTAGAGCTACTTCGAGCGTCTCGCGAGTAAAACCACGTACCTCGCGACCCTCAGCAAAGACAGCGCTACGACCGGTAACGAATGCGGAGAACACACCCACCGCCACAGCAGTTCCCACTGTAGCGCCGGTGTTTCCAGTTCCTTCTTGGCGGGTCGTACCAGTCAAAGCGATCGTGCGACCGTTGGGCAAATCAAGCGAGCGCATCGTGATTTCCATCTTGGCGGATTTACCAAACGCACCTTTGCCCGTGCGGTAAGAGATGTAGCCAGTGCCAGGCGTTCCCTTTGGTAGTACGATGAAATTGCCGATCATCACGTCTTGCGCGAGCGCGACGCGAAACGTCTCACCTTCCTTCATTCGCTTCGAGCTTACTTCCTGAGACAGGCGCAACAGCAGTTCGGTATTCGCAGGCAAGGTTGTGACGTTGCCAGTTGGTGCCGTAACCGCTCGCGCTGTTATTGCAGCGGCCTTGGCAGGTGCGGCCACTGCCACGACTGGAACTTGCGGAGATATCGGAGCCGATTGCGATTGCTGTGCATTTGCAGAGCTCGACAAGACCGCGGCCAAAGCCGCGAAAGAATAGCGAATCATTGGGAGCCCCGCGTTTAATCCATTTTGAACCCATCTCCGGTTTCGGCTTGTGCCGACGCCAAGTCAACGCCCGATGTGTCGCAACACTAGTTGGTGAGGGCAGATGTGAGCCGCTATCGGGCTATAGTGTTATAGATTGCAGTGACGCGAGATAGCAGTGACACCAGCAATATCCCTCGGACATTCGCCTCCCGCACATCGGACTGCGCTCCTCAAGCACCTCAGATCAGCTTGCCGCACCTCAACGCCAGAACCCGGACCGATCATATAAATAACAGACGTGTCTGTTATTTAAAAACCACTGTCCTACACGCAGGGTGGTCAGGCATGATCCCTTCATGCCCCGCGAATCCAACGCAAATGCGCCATTTCTTGCCCCGGCCGGGTGTGCCGGAAGGGAACACTCGGGGCCTCGCAGTTTTCGCTCAGGACTGTGTCAACCGTGTCAACCTGTCCCGCACCGGGACTGCTCAACTCCGCACCAACCGCCCCGGCCGCGCGCCCGTATCGGCATCATTTTCGCGGATCATCACGCCGTTGCAGAACGTAGCGCGGTAGCCCTTCACCGGCTGCATCAGGCGGGTGCCGCCCGCCGGCAGATCGTGGTGGGCAACGTGCGGGGAGACGGTAAGCCCCTCATAATCGATCACGTTGATATCCGCGCGCTTGCCCGGTTGCAGCAGGCCGCGATCGCCGAAGCCATAGAGCGCCGCGTTGCGGGCGGTCTGTTTGTGGACGAGGAACTCGAGCGGCAGCGTCGGGCCGGTCTTGCGGTCGCGCGTCCAGTAGCTGAGCTGGGTAGTGGGCATCGTCGCATCGCAGATCAGCGTCACGTGGGCGCCCGCATCGCTGAGGCCGGTCACCGTATCGGGGTGGCGCAGCATTTCCTCGAGCACGGCGAGGCTTCTGGGCTGGTTGTCGCGCGTCAGCGCCTGGAAGCTGCGGCCCTCGTCCTCGAGCATGGCATCGTAGAGATATTCCAGCGCGTCGCGCCCCTCGGCCTTGGCCTTGGCGCCGATCGAAGCGGACTTTTCGGCCTCCAGATTGATCGGCTCGGTCAGCGGATAGAGGCTCGCCGCGCCCCGGCGAAACAGGCCGTAGACGTTCTGCATCGAGCCGGGTGCCTCGTGCGGCACGTCGCGTTCGGACAGGATCTGCCGTTTGATTTCGGGGTCACGCATCGCCTGCACGCGCTCGGCCAGCGGCAGGTGCGCGAGCTTCTCGAGGTAGGTCGGCCGGCGCATGAAGGCGTGATAGCTGCTGAGGCCGTGGATGAAGCCGATGATGCGCGAGGGGACCTGGGGAAAGAGGTGCGCGCCGTCCGCATTGGCCTCGCGGCAGCGGTCCAGCATCTGCCGCCACAGATCAGGCGCGTATTCGCGGATCTCGACCAGCGTGAAGGTCAGCGGCCGGCCGCTTTCCTCCGAGATGCGCCGGAACAGCTCCAGCTCGGCCAGCGGTTCGCTGCGTTCGCCGCCGAGCGCCTCAAGCTTGCCGACGGTGCCCGCCGGGATCGCCTCGATCACGCCTTTGCCGAGCTTCTTGAAACGCCGCGCTATGGCGAGGAGTTCCTCTTCAGGCGCGAACGTGCCAGGCACCGGCTCGCCCCACAGTGCGCGGTGGCCGATGGTGCGCGAAGTGGAAAAACCCACCGCGCCCGCAGCAATCGCTTCCTCGACGAGATCGGCCATCCGCTCGATCTCCTCGGGGTTCGCATCCTCGTTGGTCCGCCCCCGCTCGCCCATCGCGTAGTAGCGCACCGCGCCGTGCGCGATCTGCGCGCCAACGTCGATCGCGTATTCGCGGGAGGCGATGTAGTCCATGTACTCGGGGAAGCTCTCCCAGCGCCCCCATTCGATGCCTTCGTAGAGCGCGGTGCCGGGGATGTCCTCCACCCCCTCCATCAGCTCGATCAGTTCCTTTTCCTGCCCCGGCCGGACCGGCGCGAAACCGACGCCGCAATTGCCCATGACGACGGTGGTGACGCCGTTGTGCGAGGAGGGGGCGAGTTCGTCATCCCAGCTGACCTGGCCGTCATAATGCGTGTGGATGTCGACCCAGCCCGGGGTGACGATATGGCCCTCGGCGTCGATCTCGCGGGCAGCGTTGCCGGCAATCTTTGGTCCGACTTCGGTGATCACCCCGTCCTTGAACGCGATGTCGCCGACATAGGGCGCGGCGCCCGAACCATCGACGATCTTGCCGCCACGGATGATCACGTCATGCATAAAGCTCTCCCCTCGGACTTCCTTTGCGCCGAGGATAGGGCAAAGCGAGAGCCCACGCGCCCAGCAAAAGTGCTCAGCGCACCACCTCGCCGCCCTTCATCACATGAGCGACGCGCTCGAGAATGGTCACATCCGCAGTGGGATCGCCCTCAACCGCGATCATGTCGGCATAGTGCCCGGGCGAGAGCGCGCCGACATCCTTGCTCCAGTTCAGCAGCGCCGCCGCGCTGGTGGTGGCTGCCTGGATCGCCTGCATCGGCGTCATCCCGTAGCGCACCATGTAGGCGAACTGGCGCGCGTTCTGGCCATGCGGATAGACCCCGGCATCGGTCCCGAACGACAGCCGCACGCCGGCCTTTACAGCCTTCCGGAAGCCCTCGCGTTGCGCCTCGGTGGTCTCGTCGTTCTTGCGCAGGTAGTTTTCCGGCCATTTCTCGCGCCGGCCAACCTCGGCAATGTAATCGCCGTTATAGATATCCATGTCGAGCCAGACGCCCTTGGCCTTCGCGAGCGCGATGCCTTCGTCGTCGATCAGGCTGGCGTGCTCGATCGCGCGGACCCCGGCGCGGATGGCGGACTTGATCCCCTCGGCGCCATGGGCATGGGCCGTGACCCACGACTTGCGCGCGGTGGCGACCTCGACGGCGGCGCGCATCTCGTCCTCGGTCAGTTCCTGCTGTCCCGCCTCGGTGCCGGTGGCGAGCACCGCGCCGGTGGCGATCAGCTTGATCGAATCCGCGCCGTGCTGAAACAGGTAGTTGACCTTGATCCGAGCATCATCCGCCCCGCGCACCACGCCCGCGCGCATGTCCTCGGGCACGCGCACTTCGGGCGAAAAGCCGGTGACTTCGCCGCCCCCGCCGGGCACCGTGACATAGGCGCCGACCGCCTGCATGCGCGGACCCGCGACATCGCCGCGATTGATCGCATCGCGCAGTTCGACATCGGCAAAGGCGCGGAAAGACCCGACATCGTGGACCGTGGTGAAACCCGCCATGAGCGTTTCGCGGGCATGGCGGGCGCCAAGATAGGCGATCTCCATTGGCGAATGGAGCAGCGGCTCAGCAACATTCGCGGTTTGCCCCGTGTCCGCCAGATGGACGTGGCAATCGATCAGGCCGGGCAGCACGGTGAAGGCAGACCAGTCGACCAGTTTCGCGCCCTTGGGCACCGGACCATCGGGCAGGACCGCGGCCACCCGGCCATCCTCGACCCGCAGCAGGCGGGGGCCCAGCACCGCCCCGGCCTCTGGATCGACGAGGTGACCGGCGCGCACATACAGCGTTTCGGCATGGGCAGGCAGAGCGGCGGCAAGCCCGAGGGCTGCGGTTGCGGCGAGCAGAGTGCGGATCATGCGCAGCATCCTGCCCTATGCATTCCGCCTTGGCGAGGGGAAGAGTTCAGGACGCGGGGTTGTACTTCGTCAGAAAGGCCTCGAGCTTGTCGAGCCAGATCTGCATGTTGGTATCGCTGGAAAAGCCGTGGCCCTCCCCCTTGAGGGTGACGAGTTCATAGGGCTTGCCCGCCTTGGCAAGGGCATCGGCATAGAGCTTCGACTGCTTGTAGGGCACGCGCTGGTCTTCGTCGCCGTGGACGAGGAGCAGAGGCACCTGAAGCTTGTCGATCGCGTAGAGCGGGGAAACCGTGGTCAGGTCGAACTTGTCGTCCCCCTGCACGGTCTTGCGCCAGTCCTTGCGGTAACGCTTCGAGATCTTGAACGCGATCTGGTATTTCAGCTGGCGCTTGAGATCGGAGATGCCGGCAAAACTTGCCGCGCAGCGATAGCGCTCCGGATTGCGCACAGCGCCCCACAGCGCGGCATAACCGCCATAGGAGCTGCCGACGATGCAAACGCGCTTGGGGTCGATCGTGCCCTGCCTGGCCAGCCAGTCCATCCCGTCGTCGAGATCGTCCTGCATGGCGCGGCCCCACTGACCCTCGCCCTTCTCGTAGAACGACTTGCCATAGCCGCCAGAGCCGCGGAATTCGGGTTGGAGCACGGCATAGCCGCGATTGGCGAGGAACTGCACCTCGACATCGAAAGTGCCGTCATCGCGCACGTCATAGGGGCCGCCGTGGGGCAGGATGACGAGCGGCAGATTCTTCGCCTCGCGCCCTTTGGGCAAGGTGAGGTAGGTCGGAATCTCGAGCCCGTCGCGCGTCTTGTAGCTGGTGTAGCGCGTGGTGGTGAGCTGCGAGGTCTTCAGCTTGTCGTTGGTCTGCGCGAAGAGCTGCATGACCCCCGAGGCCTGATCGAACACATAGTAGCGCCCCGGATCGTTCGAACCGCCGAGATGCACCAGCATGCGCACGCGGTCACGCGAGTAGCTGACGATCGTGGCAGCACGGTCGCCCACCGCGCCGGCCACAGCCTTGTCGATGTTGGCCTGCACCTCGCCCAGCTCGGTATCGAACCAGTGCGCGCGCGGGCGGTCATCGGTATACCACGCGGCATAGAGGCTGGACCCGTCGGCCTTGGTGTCGAAATCGTCGATGTCGACCCCCGACGCCTCGTAGACCAGTTCGCCGCGCGTGCGGGTGGCGAAATTGAAGCGGTAAAGCGCATAATGCCCCGTCGCTTCGTTGAGCATCAGCCGGTAGCCGTCGTCGCTGCCCTGGTAGATGCGGAAGGCATCGAAGCCGGCGTCGTCGTCACCGATGTCGGCCTTGACCACGGTGCGGAAACTATCACCGTCCTTGGCGCGGTAGATCATTCGCCACTTGTTCTCGCCAAATTCGAATCCGGCGCGGACGACGCCCTTGTCGTCGGCATACCAGTCCCAGACCCCGGTGCGTTGGCCAACGACCTGCTTGGCCTTGTTCGTGCCAAGATCGATCATGGAGACGCTGGGATAGTCGTAGATCGTCTGCTGGAAGGCGAGCAGGATCGACTTGCCCTCCGGATCGATCCAAAGCACGTCGTCGCCCGTCAGCCCTTCGGTCTTGCCGCCGATGAAACGCTGTTCACCCGCGGCGATATCGTAAAGGATGAGCCGCGTCTGCCAGGCATCGTCGCCATCCCACGGCACGGTCTTGCCAACACTGAACAGCAGCCGGTCGTTGCCCGCCCAGCGGAACCAGTTGAGGTCGAGCGTCTCGCCCGTGTTGATCAGCTTGGTCTCTCCGGTCTCCGGACGAAAAATGCCGAGCAGGCGCCGGCCCTTCAGCGTCACATAGGCAGCAATGCGCACGCCATCGGGCGAGAGCCGGGGGCTGGTGATGAACGGCAGCTGCGAAAGGACGGTGGTGGGGATCTTTTCCGGCGGGCCGGCAGGGGCCGCAGGCGGAGCCGGTTTGGCCGGAGCGGGGGCCGGTGCTGGAGCCGATGAAGGGGGAGCGGAGGCTGCAGGCGGCTCTGCGGCCGCGACCGACGCGAACCCCAGGAGGGCTGCCGCGATGAGTCCCAGCATCGCATGCACCCTGCTGCCAATGCCCTTCGTGCCTTGCATGACGCCCCCACGATCCCCTTGAAGTACAGGAGGCTAGATCGCTTGGGGCGGGGGCTCAAGCCCACATTCCCGCAATTATGACCGGATCGGATGTGATCGCAGTCCGGATGCGACTACAGGGCTGCGGTGGCGATCCGCATCTCGATCATTGCCAGATCGGGCGCGGCGCGCACCGCGTGAGCCCGCGCTTCGGCAAGCTCACCCGCCAGCTCTGCCGCCAGCCCGGCACGGCGGGCGAGGCGAGCGGCATTGTCGAACGCAAGCCCCGGGCGCTTGGAGTAGGTCGTGAAAAGCGGGCCCGCGACCACTTGCCCGATCGCGGCCGGATCGCCGGGGCGGCCCAGGCGCGGCGCGAGTGCGGCGAGCGTGGCGGCGGGATCGGCATAGAAGCGCTCGGCATCGAGCGTGCAGGCGTTCGGCAGCACGTCGAGCGCGGCAGCGAAGGCGCGCATCTGCCAGAGCCAGAGCGCCGCCATACAGGCCGCATCGCTCGCGCCCGGCGATGCGGCGGCGAAGCGGACGGCAATCTCGCGCACCCAGCCGCGATGTTGCGTGCTGCGCAGAACGGCCAGCGCATAGTCCTCGAGGCCCAGGTGAAGGAAAACCGCCGGCGCCGCCGGGTCTGCCGCAGTGATCGCTGGAAGCAGCGCATTGACGGGCACATTGGCTTTGACCAGCGTCGGCCCGTCTGCCCCATATCGGCGGGCAAGCAGAGCCAGCACAAGACTGAGGCGCCCCGGATCGGGCGCAAAGGCCAGCTGGCGGAGCGCCATCGGCTCGCGCAGCACGAGGCCGCCGCCTAGCGCCTCCAGCGCACGGGCAAGCAGCGTCGACCCGCAATGCGCAACGTGGAAGATCCACGCGGTGGAGCGCGGCGGCGGGGCGGCTCCGGCCAGCGCGGCGAGCGAAACCAGCGCGGCCCCTTCCCCCGCCGGTGAGATCCGCGCGTCGAGGAAGATCGAACGGGCATAGGCCGCGCGGTCCATCGGCACGATCACCGCATCGCCGCCCTCAAAGGAATGAAGGTAGTGATCGGGCGAGGCGGCGATTTCGGCAGGGCTGAGCGGCATGGCGCGACCATAGCGGGCTTTGGGCGGATAAGGGAGAGTGGCCGGGCGCCGCGCCGCGCGCCCCTCCGGCTTGCGGGAGGTACTGAGGGTGGGTTAGGCCGCTGGTGGTGACCTCGATCGATCCTCCCGCGCCCGGACGCCCCTACGCGGTGCTCACGCCTGCGCCCGGCGAGGCGCTGGCGATGCTCGATCCTGCGCTGGTCGAGCCGGCCTACAAGGCGCATGGCGCGCTGCTCCTGCGCGGGTTCGGCGCCGATCTCGATGGCTTCCGCCACTTTGCCCGCAGCCTTTGCCCCACCGCCGTGATCAACGAGAGCCCGGGGCGCGCGGTGCTCGACGCAGGGCATGCGATCCAGGGCGTGGACGGCGGCACGAATGCCTTCGCGCTCCACCCCGAACTGGCGCGCGAGCCGTGGAAGCCCGATGCGGCACTGTTCGGCTGCCTAACCCCGCCGGGCACGGGCGGCGAGACCACGCTGTGCGACGGCATCGCGCTCACTGCCGCGCTGCCCGAAGCGGTGCGCAAGGGGCTGGAAGGGCGGCGACTGGTCTACATCATGGGCGTCTGGCCTGAACTGCTGCGTTTCTGGCTGGGTACCGATGCGCCGGACGACGCGCTGTTGGCAAACCCGCCGCGCCCCTGCCCCTACCGCTTCTGGCGCACGCCGGACGGCCGGATCGCGCGCGAGTTCTCGCGGCCCGCCCTGCACCGGCCGATGTTCGCCGATGCGCCCGCCTTCGGCAGTTTCCTGCTCTTCGCGCGGTTCAACAACGGGCGGAGCAACTTCCCGCTGCTCGACGACCTGACGCCTGTGCCGGAAGACTGGCTGCAAGCGATCCGCGCGGCGGGCGAGGCGCTGACCGCCGAAGTGCGCTGGCAAGCGGGCGACGTTCTTTTGCTCGACAACACCCGATTCCTGCATGGGCGGCGCGCGATTGCGGACGCGGGCGAGCGGCGGATCGCGACTTTCTTCGGCTATCTGCGCTTTGCCGTGCCCGATCCGGAGGAGATGCCAGATGCGCCGTGGAGGCGGGCGGATTTCCGGCCGCCGCAGCCGGCGATCAGTCGAGGCGGCACTTAAGAATAAACGCGTACTGACTCGGCTTGAATACTTATGTATTTCCTCAATCTGGCACAAACAGTGGCATCACATGGGCATGAAACTGTCATCTCGGTTCAATAGAAACTTGATAGATTATCGATTCAATGCGAGCCCAAAACCAATTTTCTAGAGGGACTACCATGAGCAAGATCTACAAGTTCACCGCTACCGGTACCAACGTTCAGCGGTACGAGTTCCAAGATGGCCACTGGAAGCCCGAAGATACACACCACAATCAGACAATCAGTATCGACCCGAGCAACCTAGACGTGAAGGTGACAACAACTTTCCAGACCTTCACGCAAGACGAGACCTTCAGCCTGACGCCGGAGACGAACGACGATCCCACATTCTATGTGCGGACCAGCAATGTGTTCACCGGCGGCAGCGGCGGCAGCGGTGGCGGTGGCGGCAGCGGTGGCGGCAGCGGTGGCGGCAGCGGTGGCGGCAGCGGTGGCGGCAGCGGTGGCGGCAGCGGCGACGACACCTACAAGTTCCTGATCGACGGCACGTCCGTCCAGCGCTTCGAATTCGACGATGGCGACTGGCACCCGGAAGACCTCCACCGAAACCAGACCGTCAGCGCCGATCCTGCGACCAATATCGTGACCATCACCTCCGCTTTCCCGATGTTCACCGAGGTCGAAACCTTCAGCCCGACCCTGTCGAAGACCGATGAGGATTGGCGCTATGTGCGGACAAGCCGTGTCTTTACCGCACTCGATGGCACTCCGCTGCCCACCGACCCGCGCGACGCCAGCCATGATCAGATCCTCACTGGAACCGACCAGAAGGATCAATTCGACGGCAGCATCGGCAATGACCACATGAGCGGCGGCAACGGCGACGACACGCTTAACGGCGGCGAAGGCGATGACGACCTGATCGGCGGCACCGGGAACGACATTATCGCCGGTGGCGCGGGCCTCGATGTGATCTCCGGTGATGCGGGCAACGACAAGCTTGGCGGCGGCGCAGACGACGATATGATTTCCGGCGGCGAAGGCAAGGATGCAATCGATGGCGGCGCGGGCAACGATTCGCTCGACGGAGGACCCGGCAGCGATTCGGTCAAAGGAGGAGTTGGCGACGACGATCTTACCGGCGGTGACGGCACGGACAGCCTGGTCGGCGGCGACGGCAACGACACTTTGCTGGGCGGTATTGGCAACGACAAGCTCGATGGCGGAAAGGGTAACGATATCATGCTGGCGGGCCAGGATGCCGGCGCAGACTCGCTCGGCGGGGGCGCGGGCGAGGACCTCGTCGACTATTCGGCCGCCAACACCGGCATGACGATCGACCTCAACAAGGGCGTAGCCGTCGGCACGACCACGGCCGCCGACTCGGGCACCGACAAGCTCTCCACCATCGAGGACGTGCTGGGCAGCGCGTTCGCCGACGTGATCATCGGCAGCAAGGGCGACAACCAGCTGAACGGTGGCGAAGGCAACGACACGATCACCGGCGGCAAAGGTGCCGACACCCTGACCGGCGGCGCGGGCAATGACACGTTCGCGTTCGTTGGGGTCTCAGACAGCGACCTCAAAAAGATCGATAACATCACCGACTTCGCTGCAGGTGCGGACAAGATCGACCTCTCGGCGATTGACGCGGTTAAAGGCGTTGGCGGCAGCGCCTTTACACTTTCTGATACCGTGCCCATCGAGGGCCATGCGGCAGGGATGGTGTGGTTCAATGCTGCAACGCACACGCTCTATGCTAGCGTCGACGACAACGCCAAGGCGGAGATCGCCATCACGCTGACCGGCGTGGACACGATTGCGGTTACTGATCTGGTACTTTGATGGGCAATGGCGGCGGGTATTGCGACCCGCCGCCTGTCCCTCACGGCCCGACAGCTGGCAACCACCTCCCCGAGCGAGCCCGGGGAGGGATCGGCGTCAGGCCGCCTCCGCTTTGCGCTCTGCCCGCTCCGCGTTGAGCGCGTCAGCCAGCAGGAACGCCAGTTCGATCGACTGCGCGGCGTTGAGGCGCGGGTCGCAGTGGGTGTGATAGCGATCCGCAAGGCTGTCCTGCGTGATCGCGATCGCGCCGCCGGTGCATTCGGTCACGTCCTGCCCGGTCATCTCGATGTGGATGCCGCCGGCATGCGTCCCTTCCGCGCGGTGGACGGCGAAGAAGCCCTTCACTTCGCTGAGGATGCGGTCGAACGGACGCGTCTTGTAGCCGTTGTCCGCCTTGATCACGTTGCCGTGCATCGGATCGCACGACCACACCACCGGATGGCCTTCGCGAGCGACGGCGCGGACGAGCGCGGGGAGCCCGGCCTCGACCTTGTCGTGCCCGAAGCGGCTGATGAGCGTCATCCGGCCCGGCTCGCGCGCAGGATTCAGCGTGTCGAGCATGCGCAGCAGCGCGTCGGGCGTCAGGCTCGGCCCGCACTTCATGCCGATGGGATTGCCCACGCCGCGCAGGAATTCGACATGCGCCGAGCCTTCGAAGCGCGTCCGGTCGCCGATCCACAGCATGTGCGCGCTGGTATCGTACCAATGGCCGGTGAGCGAATCCTGCCGCGTCATCGCCTGCTCGTACTGGAGCAGCAGCGCTTCGTGGCTGGTGTAGAACGTGGTGCCCTGCAGCTGCGGCACGGTACTGGGGTTGACCCCGCAGGCCTCCATGAAATCAAGCGCTTCGCCGATCTTGTCCGCCGTTTCGCTGAACTTGGCCGCCCATGGGCTCTTGCCGATATGATCGAGCGTCCACTGGTGGACCTGCCGCAAGTTGGCATAGCCGCCGGTCGAAAAGGCGCGCAGCAGATTGAGCGTTGCGGCGGCCTGCGAATAGGCGCGCAGCATGCGCTCCGGATCGGGGATGCGGCTTTCGGGGGTGAAATCGATGCCGTTGATGTTGTCGCCGAGATAGCTCGGCAGCTCCACATCGCCGATCTTCTCGACCGGCGAGGAGCGCGGCTTGGCGAACTGGCCGGCCATGCGGCCCACCTTCACCACCGGCTGCTTGCCCGCGAACGTCAGCACGACCGCCATCTGCAGCAGCACGCGGAACGTGTCGCGGATATTGTTCGGGTGGAACTCGGCAAAGCTTTCGGCGCAGTCCCCGCCCTGGAGCAGAAAACCCTTGCCGGCGGCCACTTGCGCAAGATCGGCCTTCAGCGCGCGCGCCTCACCCGCAAAGACCAGCGGGGGAAAGCGCGTGAGGGTTTCCTCGACCGCAGCGAGCTTCGCCGCATCGGGGTAGGTGGGCAGGTGCTTGGCCTCGGCCTCGCGCCAGCTATGCGCATTCCAGTTGCTTGCCACTTTGATCACTTCCTTGATGGACGCGCGCGTTTAGCGGCGTCGGGCCGGAAATGCAAAGGTTTGGGGGAGGCGCGGCGTTCGCCTAGCCCGCATCCTCCGCCAGCGTGTGCGCTACCAAAGCATTTGCGTGGCCGTGGCCCATGGCATGATCCGCCTTCAGCATACTGACGAGTTCCATATGGCGCGCCGGATAGTGCGCGCGCACGATCGCTTTCCATTCGGCAATAGGGCGGCCGTACGTCTTCTCGATTGAGGGGAAGTACGAGGCGGGGCCTTTGACGGGGGGCGTGCTCATGGGCGGGATTGAACGCTGCGTGGGGCGCGAGGTCAAGCGTGTTTCGGCGCGCCAGACTGCGTTGAAGGAATGTCCGCTTTCGGAAGGCGAACGCGGGTTAGTAGTCTGTCTTGTCCGTCAATGCAGGTGACGACGCCTCAATTGAATGCCTGTATGATCTGTGCCCCGGAAATGTTGGCCCTTTTGAGTCGGCGTGCCAAATTGGCTGCTTGGGCGATTGGCTCGGGGGGATCGGCGATGACGGAATCGACGCATATCAGCGACAGCTTCGGCCGAACGCTCAGGCATATTCTATTCAGTCGCGCGACCCATGTCGCGATAATCGCTTGGATCGCCATCAACGCTGCCGCCTATTGGCTCGCCGGAGGAGTCATTCCTTTCGATACACCCTCGATGCAGCGTTTGCCGTTCACGGCCCGGATGTTGGTGCCGACAATCAGCCTGCTCGAAGTGTTCGTGCTGATGGCGATCACCTTCTGGCTGACCCGCAAGCGTGCCATCCCCAATCTTGCCGAGCGCGCGCCCGACCGTCGGATTGCCGCGCGAGAGACCGCACTCCTTCTCGCCTATGCCACATTCGCGCAAGTCGGCGGGTGGCTGCTCGGGCCGGCGCTCGGATACCGCGCCTTCAGCTTCCACATTGCGGGCACCCTCTTTGGGTGCAGCGTGCCGCCCTCGCTTGGTGAGATGTGGGTGTGGATGAGCTACAATTTCATCTGCTTCGCTCTCGTTCCCTTTCTTTGGTTCCGACAGCGATACTCCGCGCTACAGCTCAACCTCGTTTCAATCGCGCCACGAAACGACTGGCGCGTCATCGTAGTAGTAATGTTGGTGGAAAGCCTGTTCGAGTTGACCGGGATAAACGCCGATTTCTTTGCGCTATCGCCGCACCAGATGCTCGTCGGGGGCGCCATGACACTGTTCTTTTATGGCCTGGGCACCGTCCTGCCCACAATGATCCTGATTTATGCGATCTTGCTTCCGCGCTATCTGGCGCTGACAAAATCGCCGATCGTCACCGTGATCCTGGGCGGACTCACCTATGCCGCACTCCATATTGTCGAAGGGTGGTCGCTGTTTGATTCTGCGCGTTGGGGAAGTCTGTCGATTCTGTTCGTTCTCCTGCAATATGTCGGCCCGGGCATGATCAAGAGCGTGCTTACGCTACGGACGGGGAATGCTTGGGTGCATGCGATCGGCTACCACTTGATCGCGCCGCATCTGCTGATCGACACCCCCTTGTTCGTGAAGGCCCTGGCGATCCGCTAGTCTCGCTTGCACAAGTCGATGATGATACCCGAGAAGGGGATACCGGGATCGGCCTTAAGCGGTAAAGAGAGCGAGTGGGATGACCGCAATCGGGTCGGGTCGAGGCCCGGCTGGATTGGCGCGATTGTTGTCATATCAGGAACGGCAGGTTTTGATCTCTGAAAGGCAAAAACGGCCCAAGCCGCCCTAATCCCTATGCTCCACATCCTCGCCCGCAACGCTGGTCCAGGGCTGCATGCTTTCCTCGTAGACCGAGAAGCGCGGCGGGGGGAAAGCGGGGTCGGCGAAGGCACCGACGGGGACGGCGGTGAAGTCCGGCATGCTGGCCGAAGCGAACGTCAGCGTAGCGCCACAGGTGGGGCAGAAGCGAAAGGTTGCGGGCTTGCCGCTTTCGCCCACGCGGGTCCATTCGTGGAAGGTGCCGGTGAGTTCCACCTGATCATGCGGCCAGCGCGCCTGTACTGCAAAGGCGCTGCCGCTGCGTTTCTGGCATGCCCGGCAATGGCACACCGAGACGCGCACCGGTTCGCCCGTGCAGATGGCCGTAAGCTGGCCGCAGCGGCAGGTTGCGGTCCGCCGGGTCACTTCCCCGGCACGATCCTCAGGCGCCACGCCTTGTCGGGAACAAGGTAGCGGCGGGCAAGCGCCTGCACCCGCTCGGGCGTGATCTGGCTGTAGTCGCTCAGCACCGAGCGGATCTGGCTGAACTTCTCCGGCTCGAATGCCCCGCCTTCAAGCTGGTACATGTAGAAGCCGTTGCCCGTGCTGGCGCGGGTGATGAGCTGCTTCATCGGCTCGGTCACGCGCGCGAGTTCGTCCGCGTTCGGCGGGTTGGCGACGAGATCGGCGGCAATGCGGTCTGCCGCGGCGAAGAAGGCCGGAAGATCGCCCGGGCGCAACTGGGTCGTGGCCGCAAGATAGCCGCCCGAGGGCAGATCAAGCGGCCAGATCGACGAGACCTGCGGAGCATAGCTTGCGCCGATCTTCTCGCGCATCGCATCGAACAGGCGATTGTTGAAGACCTGCGCGAGCAGTTCGAGCTGGCGCGCTTCCCGCACCCCCGCGCTGCCGCCACCGGTGGGCCAGGCAACCAGCGCGGCGGCCGTATTGGCATCACCGTGATGCGGCAGGGTCAGCGGATCGCCGACCGGGGCAGGCACGCGCGGCGCAAAGCCCGTCGCGGGCAGCGGGTCGCGCGGCGGCAGCGCACCAAACGTGCGCTCGAGTGCGGCGATTGTCTCGTCGCGGTTGAAATCGCCGAAGATGTCGATCTCGACCGGCCCCTGCTTGAGCAGCGCCGACCACACACGGCGGAAGCCTTCCGGGGTAGCCTTGGCAAGCTCCGCCGGATTGGGCGTGGCATAGCGCGGGTCGCCGTCCTTGAGCAGCCAGCCCGCATCGCGGTGAAGCACCGAGGAAGGCGAGGCATTGGTCGATTCATAGGCGAGGCGCGCGCCGGCCTGCGCGCGCACCACCGGATTGGCATCCCAGCGCGGCATCGCCAGCTTGGCGGCGAAGAGGTAGAGCTGGTCGGCAAGATCGGCGGGGCGCGTGTCCGCCAGCATCTTGAACGTGGTATCATCGATCGCGAAATCGAGGCTGAGCTTGCGCCCGGTCGCCAGCCGGTCGAGGTCCTCGCGCCCGACATTGCCGAAGCCGGTGTCCATCAGCGCCGTCTCGCCCAGCGAGGCATAGACCGCATCCTTGGGATCGATCACCGCATAGCCGCCGCCGAAATGGACCCGCACGATGACGCGGCCGGGTTCGGCCTCGTTCGACCAGAGCAGTGCCCTGACCCCGTTGGCGAACTCAGCGCGCTCGATACCCAGGAGCCCGGTGGACTCGGCGCTGATCACCTTGCCGGGCTGGCCGATGGGCGGCAGGTCCTTGAACGAGAGCGAGCTCGCCGCAAGGCGGCTGCCCGACGAGGGGGCGACCGGAGCCAGCAGCGCGGTGCGCAGGTCTGCCTCGGTGGCGCCCGCCGCATCGGGAGTGATGAGCACCGGCCGGATCACCGTGCCCTTGAACAACGCACGGGTGTGATCAAGCACCGAAGCGGGCGTGAACAGCGGCAGCGAGCTGCGGAAGATCCCATAGACCGTATCGGGATTGGCCACCGTCTCGCGGATGTCGACCGCATCGGTGATGTCGTCGGCGAGCTTGGAACCGGCAAGGGTTTCCTGGGTTTCCACTGGTACCTTGAACGCCACATCGAATTCGGCCACCTCGCGCGCGATTTCCTCCTCGGTCGGCGGGGTGGCGAGCGCGTCGGCGATCACCGCGCGCACATCGCGCACGGCCGATTTCCAGTCGTTGGTGAGCGGGGTGACGGTAACGAGCGTGGCATCCGCCGAGCGGCTGATGCGCTGCGGTTCGACCGAGGCGGAGAGGTAGCTGCCCCCGGCGCGCGCGCGGCCTTCGAGGCGGCGGTTGATGATCGCGATGCCCAGCCGGTCGATCATCAGGCCCTGGTTGTACACGATCGTATCGCGCACCTTGCGCCACGGACGCAGCACGGCGTAATTGAACACGCGCGGCAAGTCGGGCTCGACCATCACCTTGGCCTGGCCCACCGGATTGGCAGGATCGGCGCCCGGCGGAGGCTTGGGAGCGCCGAAATCGGGCTGGGGCGGGCGCTTGCCTGTCCCCTTCCATGGGCCGAACCAGGTCTTGATGCGCGTGACGAACTGCGCCGGATCGATATCGCCGGCCACCACGATCACCGCATTGTCGGGCCGGTACCAGGCATCGTGGAAGGCCTTGACCTTCGCCGGGGTCGCGGCGTTCAGCGTTTCTTCGGTGCCAATGGGCGAGCGGCTGCCGAGCGGCTGCCCGGCAAAGAACACCGCGCGGGTGCCATCGAGAATGCGGGTCTGCGGACCCGAACGCTCGCGCATTTCGGCAAGCACGATGGGCACTTCGGTGTGCACGCCGGTTTCGGTGAAGATCGGCGCGGTGATCATGCCCGACAGGAGGCGGAACGTCTCGTCGAGCTTGGCGGGGGTTATGGCGGGAATGTCGAGTTTGTAGACGGTCTGGGTCGGGCTCGTCTCGGCATTGGTGTCGCTGCCGAAGGTGGCGCCGAGCCGCTGCCATGCCGGAATCGCCTCACCCGCTTTCAGATACTTCGAATCGCGGAAGGTGAGGTGTTCGATCAGGTGGGCGTAGCCGCGCTGCGGATCGGTTTCGTAAAGCGAGCCCGCATCGACCAGCATTCGTACCGACACCTGACCCGGCGGTACGCCGTTGCGCCGCACGGCATAGCGCAGGCCATTGGGCAGGACGCCGAAGATCCACGCCTTGTCCTGCGGTACGTCGCTGCCCTGGTAGAGCCACGGGCCGGTTGCCGCAGGAGCACGCGGCGCTGGGGCGCGGGCCGAGGTGCGAGCCGGTGCACGGGCCGGGGTGCGGGCCTCAAGCAGACCGGGCCCGGCAAGGCCCAGAACGAGTGCGGCAAGAAGGGGAGCGGCGGCGCGGGCGCGGCGCGGGACGAAACGGGTCAGAAAAGCCATGCAGGCTGTATAAGGCGGCAAGAAATGAAGGACCAGTGAATTGGTCCCCTATTCCATGCCGGACTTCACATCACCGCGGCTGCGGGCTCGCGGCGGGAGCGGCGGGGGCCTGACCCGCCGGCTGCGGGCTCGCGGCGGGAGCGGCGGGGGCCTGACCCGCCGGCTGCCCGGCAGGCTGCTGCGCCTGCTGCTGGGCGTCGCGCTCCGCTTGCGCGCGGATCGC
Source organism: Novosphingobium sp. (assembly GCF_037133355.1). Lineage (GTDB taxonomy): Bacteria > Pseudomonadota > Alphaproteobacteria > Sphingomonadales > Sphingomonadaceae > Novosphingobium. The sequence continues at coordinate 160,956 of NZ_JBAXOI010000005.1, forward strand.
GGTCACTTCCGCAACGGTCTTCGAATCAACGAGCTCGACCTGGAACACGAGATCGGAGTTGGCCGGGATCGGGCCTGCGCCCTTCTCGCCATAGCCGAGCGCGGCGGGGATGCAGAAGCGCCAGACGCTGCCCTGCTTCATCAGCAGCAGGCCCTCGGAAAAGCCCTTGATCACCCCGTCGGTCGTGAAGGCCTGGGTCACGTTCTGATCGAACACGGTGCCGTCGGTGGCGAGGTAGCCGATATAGTTTACGAGCACGTAGTCGCCCGCGCCGGGCTTGGCGCCGGCGCCCTCGCGCAGCATGCGGGTGCCGAGGCCCGAGGCGGTCTTGGCGCTGCACTGACGCTGCGCGGCCGGCACCAGCGGGTTCAGCGGCACCGGCAGGATTTCCGGGTTCGGAGCCGGAGCGGCGGCCGGCTTGGCAACCTGTGCCGTCGCAAGCGCCGGGAGGGCGGCGACAAGGAGGGAGAGGGAGAGGGCGATTCGGCGCGGGCCGCTGGGCTGGTTGCTCATGCGCGGCCCCATAGTCGAGCCGCGCGAATGCTTCCAGCCGGTAAAATGCAGGTCCACCTGCCATAAGGCTCGCAAAGGCGGCCCATTGGCCACTTGACCACCCTCCGCTGCGGCCTACATGCATTGGGTATGTTCATCGAGACCGAAACCACTCCGAACCCCGCCACGCTCAAGTTCCTGCCGGGCGAGGTCGTCATGCCCTCCGGCACGCGCGAGTTCACCTCGCCCGAGGCGGCGGCCGCCTCGCCGCTGGCCGAGACGCTGTTCTCGCTCGGCGATGTGACGGGCGTGCTCTACGGGCGCGACTTCATCGCGGTGACGATCGCTCCGGGGTCCGAATGGGCTCCGCTCAAGCCGCAGGTGCTGGCGCTGCTGCTCGATCATTTCGTGGCGCAGGCACCGCTGTTCACCGCTGCGGGCGCCGACTTTGTCGTGCCGGGCGAAGACGCGGACGACATCGACTACGGTGATGATCCCGCCGATGCCGAGATCGTCGAACAGATCAAGGACCTGATCGAAACGCGCGTGCGCCCCGCTGTCGCCAACGACGGCGGCGACATCATCTATCGGGGTTTCCGCGAAGGCGTGGTCTATCTCAAGATGCAGGGCGCCTGCTCGGGCTGCCCTTCCTCCACCGCAACGCTCAAGCACGGGATCGAATCGCTCCTCAAGCACTATGTGCCCGAAGTGAGCGAAGTGCGCGCCGCCTGACCCGATCGACGAGGATTGCCGACCATGTCCCAGCCGCTTGACGATGCTGCGCTCGACCAGGTGTTCCGCACGGCCCGCACTTACAACGGCTTTCTCGACAAGCCGGTAAGCGAAGCGCAGCTGCACGCGATCTGGGACCTCATGAAGATGGGCCCCACCTCGGCGAACCAGATGCCCGCGCGGCTTGTCTGGTGCGTGAGCGAAGAGGCGAAGGAAAAGCTTGCCGCCTGCGCCGGAGGCACGAACCCCGACAAGATCCGCCAGGCGCCCGTGAGTGTGATCATCGGCATGGACCTCGATTTCCACGAGCAGCTGCCCTGGCTGTTCCCCCACGCCGACGCCAAGAGCTGGTTTGCCGGCAACGAGACCTTCCGCGAGGCTTCCGCCTTCCGCAATTCGACGCTGCAGGGCGCCTACTTCATTATCGCCGCGCGCATGGTCGGGCTCGATACCGGACCGATGTCGGGCTTCAGCAACGCGGCAGTGGACGAAGCGTTCTTTGCCGGCACGCGGATCCGGTCGAACTTCATTTCGACGCTGGGCTACGGCGATCCCGCGACGATCTTCGCGCGCAGCCCCCGGCCCGATTTCGCCACGTTCAACACGCTCGCCTGAGGGGCGGTCCATTGCGAAGGCTGGTAATCGACAGCGCGACCGAAGCCTGTTCGGTGGCCCTGTTCGACGGCGGAATGCTTGTGGCGGGAACACATGCCATGCTCGGGCGCGGGCATGCCGAACAGCTCGTGCCGATGATCGCCGACCTGCCCGGCAATGGCCGCGCCGACACGATTGCAGTCAATTCCGGTCCCGGCAGCTTCACCGGCATCCGCGTCGGCCTTGCCGCGGCGCGTGCGCTGGCGCTGGCCTGGCGGGTGCCGCTCGAAGGGTACCCCTGCCTTGCCCTCGTTGCCGCAATGGCCAGCCAGGACCAGCCCGGCCGCGCCGTCGACGTGGTGATGACCGGCGGGCATGGCGAATGGTTCTTCCAGCCCTTCGATCCGGACGGCGCGCCGCTGGCCGAGAGCGTCTCGTTGCTGCCTGAAATCGCGGCCGAGCGCTCGCAGGCCGGGCTCGTCGCCGGGAGCCAGGCTGCAGCGCTTGCGGCACGGCGCGGCGATGGCCCTGCCGTCCTGCCGCTATGGCCCGATGCACGCGCGTTCGGCGCACTGGGCGCCGGATCGCTGCGCCCCGATCCGCTCCCCCGCTATGGCCGCGCGCCCGATGCGCGCCTGCCCGCTGCCTGATGCCGGCCCCGGCGCGGACAGCCGGCTTGCCGGAGGGCAGCCGATGAACACCATGGACGATGTCGACCGCATCATGGGGGTCATGGAGCGAGCCTTTGCGCCCGAATACGGCGAGGCGTGGAACCGCCGCCAGGTAGCGGACTCGCTGATACTGGCGGGAACGCGCTACTGTCTGATCGGTGCTGACGGCTTGTTCCGGATCGGCCCTGATCAGCCTGCGGCAGGATTTGCCCTAACTCGCGCGTTGTTCGACGAAGAGGAACTGCTGCTCTTTGCGGTTCTGCCTGAATTGCGCGGACGTGGACTTGGCGCGGCGCTGCTAGGCGAGGTCATTGCACAGGCAAGATCACGCGGAGTACGGCGGCTGTTTCTCGAAATGCGAAAGAACAATCCAGCCGGGAAGTTATACACAGGTTTTGGCTTCCGGACTATCGGTGTAAGGCCGGGGTACTACCGCACCGCGAGCGGCGAAAGGCTCGACGCACTCAGTCAGGAACTGCTTATCAACTGAGAATTAAGCAAATCTACGCAGTTTTGCGTTCAATTGCGACCATTTGGACCGGAAATCAGCATTCATTGTTCGAAACGGTTGTATCCTCTCTGCACAAGCGTATATGCGGTGTGGTCTAATCTGGTCGCAACCAGCCTTGTATGGCCAAAGACACCATAACAAATGATCGCAGCAGAAGAAGGTAAGCTTGAGATGAGTGAAATCGAGAACGACATGCGGGAAACGCTGATCACCCTGACGTCTGACATTGTCGCCGCCCATGTGAGCAACAACAGCGTGGCGGTTAATGATCTGCCCGTGCTGATCAGCAACGTCTATGCGGCGCTCGCGGGTCTCAATCCGACCCAGCCGGCTCCCGAACCGGCGCCCGAGCCGGCGGTTTCGATCCGCTCTTCGGTGAAGAACGACCACATCGTCTGCCTCGAGGACGGCAAGAAGCTCAAGATGCTCAAGCGCCACCTGATGACGCGCTACAACATGACCCCGGATCAGTATCGCCAGCGCTGGAACCTTCCGGCCGACTATCCGATGGTCGCCCCGGCCTATGCCGAGAAGCGCCGTGAACTGGCCAAGAAGATCGGCCTCGGCCGCAAGCCCGCGCCGAAGCGCGGCCGCCCCGCCAAGGCTACCGCCTGATCGGACCGGAGCAGCGGGGCGGGGTGACTTGTGCGCTCCGTCCCGCCGCCCCCCACTCTTGCAACGCCGCCCGCTCCCGGGGCTTTGGTTCCTGGCGGGCAAAAGCGCAGCGCCCCGGTTGAAGAATTGGCACAGCAGCTTATGCTGTGCACCACCTAACCGGAATGGGCCGCACCCTTGCACCAGGCAATCGACATCGAGGCGCTTTGCGCAGAGCGGGGTCTGAGGATCACCGAGCAGCGCCGCGTCATCGCGCAGGTGCTTTCGGAGAGCACCGACCATCCCGATGTTGAGAAGCTTCACGAGCGCGCCTCGGCACGCGATCCGCGCATTTCCATCGCCACGGTCTACCGCACCGTCCGCCTGTTCGAGGAGGCGGGGATCCTCGACCGCCACGATTTCGGCGACGGCCGCGCGCGCTATGAAGCGACGCCCGAGGCGCACCACGATCATCTGATCGATGTCGAGACCGGCAAGGTCATCGAATTCGTCGATCCCGAACTGGAGGCGCTTCAGCGCCAGATTGCCGAACGGCTTGGCTATCGCCTCGTCGACCACCGGATGGAGCTTTATGGTGTCAAGTCTGATCGCGAGGCGTAGGGCCCGCCGCAAGGTAGGGCCGGAGCGCGGCGCACCCGTCACCTGGATGGGCTGGATGCGCATTGTCCTGCGCGGGATCCTGCTGGTCCTCCTCATGCTGATCTGCGTGCCACTGCACTATCTCTACCGCATCGTGCACTATGGCTCGCCCTTCCCGAAGCTGTTCCTGTTCATGGCGGCGCGTGTGGTCGGCGCCCGCTTGCGGGTGCACGGCGTGCCCTTGAAACGCGATGTGTTCTTTATTTCGAACCACCTCTCGTGGGTCGATATTCTTGCGCTCGGCGGCGCGAGCGGCACGGCGTTCGTCGCCAAGGCTGAACTGTCGCAGGCCCCGATCGTGGGCTGGCTGGCGCGGATCAACCGCACCGTATTCGTGAGCCGCGAGGACCGCATGGGCGTGGCCGACCAGATCAACCGGCTGAAGGAAGCGCTGGCAGACAACTGGTCGATCACTGTGTTCCCCGAGGGAACCTGCACCGACGGCAAGTCGCTGCTTCCGTTCAAGACCTCGATGCTGCGCGTGCTGGAGCCGCCACCGCCGGGCGTGCTCGTCCAGCCGGTCGTGCTCGACTATGGCCGCGTTGCCGAATGGATCGGCTGGATCGGGACCGAAGACGGCGTCTCCAACGGCAAACGCATCCTCTCGCGCCGGGGCTCGTTCCGGCTCGAGGTACACTTCCTCGAACCCTTCGATCCGCAGGGCCTCGCCGGCCGCAAGGCGATCGCAGCCGAGGCGCGCCGCCGCATCGAGCCAGCGCTCGAAGCGGCGCTAGGCGCGCCGCTGCGGCCCTTTGCGTTTGACGTGGCCCCGGTGCGGTACGAGGCAGACAAGCACGCTGCCTGAACGGCCCCGCCCCGACCCGGCAACTTACTGTCCGGCCGGCGCCGTCCCATCGGCCGGAAAGCGGAACAGGTAATAGGGCGCCTTGGCCTTCATGTGCACCTTCGATTGCATCACCACGTCCGGGATATCGCTGTCAGCCACATAGATCATGTCGCCCGGCCCGAAGCTGCGGTCATCGGGCCAGCGCATTTTCGGAGCGGCATCACGAGAGTTCGATTCGAACCCCACAAGAGCGCAATGCCTTCTCGGATGGTGAGTTCAGGCGCTGGTCGTAGGCCCATCCACCGCGCGCCCGACCACAGCTCCCACTTTGACACCATTTTTGGTGGATCGGGGCAAGGCACCGCCAAATCGGCACCTTCGCGCGGTGACCTGATCAACAGCGCTCATTAATTCGCAGCTAACTTCGAAGCCAAATTTATTGCATCATCTGCAGTTCGTTCGAAATAATCTGCAATTAATATGTAATAAAAATGAGCAGGTAACGTTGCAATGAAATGCGTGCAAATTTGTGTCGCCACGAGTGGATCAATACTTGCTGCCACGGCCATGCCAGTACCTGCCTTTGGGCAAATCGCCGAAAGCTGGGCCTTGAGTGGTGACATCACCGTCAGCGCAACAAACGAAGACACGACGGTTTCGGTGGCCCCTTCAGAGGGCATTTTGATGAATGCTCCATCGATCGCTGATGGTTCACGCAACAGCATCAGCGTCAATGCGATCGGTGCCTCGGCCTCGGTCAGCAATAGCAGCGTCACTTTTCAGGATGTGGAGATGACCGACAGCGCTGATGGCAACATCACGGTTTCTGCCTCCAACCTGAACAGCACCATTAACGTCTCCGGCACAATCGACGGCGCCGTAATCGAGCAAGGCCACGACAATACGATCTCGATCTCGGCAGTGGGTGCTTCGGCCCAATTCAGCGTCACCGATGACGTCTTGGGAGGCGCCACGGTAAGCCGCTCCCTTACCGTCAATGGCGACATCTCGCTTAACGCGGAAAACACCGGCGACGTGAACCTGCAGATCGCTGTCGGCAGTAACGGCGACGGCGTGTCGATCAACGGGGGTACGCGCAACACGTTCTCTGGCACCGCACTCGGTGCGTCAGCCAGCATCTCGGTCTTGACCATTGTCGATGATGGCACTTACTCTTCTGACATCGGAATAGGTGTTGACAGCAGAATAAGCGTGTACGCGCACAATAGCGGCAATGTCAGGATTGGCTCTGTCGACGATCCGACACAAGATACCACGTTGAACAGTGCCACTATCAGCGGCGATAGTGTCGATAGCAGCATTTCACTCATGGCCATTGGCGCGAGCGGCTCGGTCAACAGCACGACCGTCGTTTATACGGGCAGCGCTGTGCCATCAGTTAACTTTGGCGCGAGCGGCTCTGATGGAGGCAGCGATGAGCCCTCATTTGCCTTCGGCGATGTGAACTTCGACGTCGAGAACACTGGCATTGTCGAGGCCAATGTCTCGATTACCGGTTCATCGTTTGAAGGCAAGAACAGCATTAGCGCTGGCGCAATTGGGGCTACCTTGGGCAATTCGGTGAAATTCATCAACTACACCGGTGAAGCCGTTTCCTTCCACGGCACGTACGGAACGGTGAACTACATTGTGCTCAACACCGCATCAATCCGCGCCTCCGGCGGGATGGATGCCCCTGTGATCCCTGATGGCTTCGGCATCGGCTGGTCCGCGAACGCGATTGGCGCGGCTGCCTCGTTCTCGCTCTAAACCAGCGCCCCCTCTTCTTTCGATCACGGTTCTGGCGTAAGGGCATCGGCCTATGCCCTCGAGCCCACCTCCCCGCACCTTCCACGTCAAGAGCTTCGGCTGCCAGATGAACGTCTATGACGGCGAGCGAATGGCCGAACTGCTGACCGCAGAAGGCATGACGGCGGCCTCGGAGCGCGAGGCGGCCGATCTTGTCGTGCTCAACACCTGCCATATCCGCGAGAAGGCGACCGAAAAGGTCTATTCCGATATCGGCCGGATCGTGAAGGAAGGGCGGCGTGAGGACGGCTCGGCGCCGCTGATCGCTGTGGCCGGCTGCGTCGCGCAGGCCGAAGGCGAGGAAATCATGACGCGGGCCCCCGCGGTGCGCGTTGTGGTCGGGCCACAGGCCTATCACCGCCTGCCCGCGATGGTGGCGGAAGCGGCGGCGGGTGGCCGCGCGACCGAGACCGACATGCCGGCCGAAGCCAAGTTCGCCGCCTTGCCGAAGCGCCGCAAGGTGGGCGCCAGCGCGTTCCTTACGGTGCAGGAAGGCTGCGACAAGTTCTGCACTTATTGCGTCGTTCCCTATACGCGCGGCGCCGAGCTTTCGCGGCCCTACGCCGATCTCGTCACCGAAGCGCGCGCCTTGGTCGAGGGCGGCGCGCGCGAGATCACGCTGCTCGGGCAGAACGTGAATGCATGGGCGGGCGAGGACGAACTTGGCCGCACCGTGGGACTGGCCTGCCTTGCCGAAGAACTCGGAAAGATCGAGGAACTCGCCCGCATCCGCTACACCACCAGTCACCCCGCCGACATGGACGAGGCGCTGATCGAGGCGCATGGCCGAAACCCGAAGCTGATGCCGTTCCTCCACCTGCCGGTGCAATCGGGTAGCGACCGGGTGCTGAAGGCAATGAACCGCAGCCACTCGGCCGAAAGCTACCTGCGCATTCTGGAGCGCGTCCGCGCCGCCCGGCCTGATATTGCGCTTTCGGGCGATTTCATCGTCGGCTTTCCCGGCGAAACCGAGGCCGAGTTCGAGGCAACGCTGCAGATCATCGAGGCTGCACGCTATGCGCAGGCTTTCAGCTTCAAGTTCTCCTCGCGTCCCGGCACGCCGGCTGCGACCATGGATGGCCAGATCGCGCCAGAAGTGATGGACGAGCGGCTGCAGCGCCTTCAGGAAGCCCTCCAGCGCCACAGCCTGGCCTTCAACCGGGCAAGCGTGGGCAAGCGGTGCACCGTGCTGGTGGAGCGCAAGGGGCGCCATGCGGGGCAGTGGCTCGGCAAGTCCCCCTGGCTGCAATCGGTGTACTTCACCGGCGATGCGGTGCTGGGCGACCTTGTGGAGGTGGACCTGATCGAGGCCGGGCCCAATTCGCTGGGCGGCAAGCTGGTGGGGCGCGCTGCGGCCTGACGCACGCCTGATGCCGGATCATGGCCCGGCGTGATGAAACTCCGGAAAACCGGCGAGCGGTGCCCGGCCAATGCAACAGGACGGTGCATAGGATGCGATTTAGCGCCCGCTTGTCTTGCGCCTGTCGCATCGCTGCCTAATCTGGTGCGGCACAAACTGAAAGGAGCGCATGGCCCGCAAGTTTCCCCGCTCGCACGAAGAGGCTGCCCGCAGTTATGGCAGCGATCGACCCGATTTGCGCCGGGGTGATCCGCCCTGGGGTGAGGCGGCAAGATCCGACGCCCCCAAGCGCGCCCGGATCGAGATCGCGTTCGAGGAGCAGACCGTTCTCGGCGCGCTGTTCGGCCAGTTCGACCAGAACCTCGTGCAGATCGAGAACAGGCTCGGCGTCTATATCTCGGCGCGCGGCAACAAGGCGGTGATCGAAGGGCCGGACGAAGCTGTCGCCCGCGCGCGCGATGTGCTCAAAGGCATGCACCAGCGCCTGCTTTCCGGGCACGAAGTCGATGCGGGTGCGGTCGAATCGCTGATCATGATGTCTAACGAACCGACGCTGGAAGGCATCATCACCGGTGCGCCTGACGGTGCGCCGCCGATCATGATCCGCACGCGCAAGAAAACCATTGTCCCGCGCTCGGCCACCCAGATCGAATACATGCGCGCGCTGGTGCGTGATGATCTCATCTTCGCGCTTGGCCCGGCAGGCACCGGCAAGACCTATCTCGCGGTGGCGCAGGCGGTGGCGCAGCTGATCAGCGGCAGCGTCCAGCGCCTGATCCTCTCGCGCCCGGCGGTGGAAGCCGGCGAGCGGCTCGGCTTTCTTCCCGGCGACATGAAGGAGAAGGTCGACCCCTATCTGCGCCCGATCTACGACGCGCTCTACGATTGCATGCCGCCCGAGCAGGTCGAACGCCGCCTCGCCTCCGGCGAGATCGAGATCGCACCGATCGCCTTCATGCGCGGGCGCACGCTGGCCGATGCCTTCGTCATTCTGGACGAGGCCCAGAACACCACGCCGATGCAGATGAAGATGTTCCTCACTCGCTTCGGCCAGAACAGCCGCATGGTGATCTGCGGCGATCCCAAGCAAACCGACCTTCCCGGCGGCCCGGCCGCCAGCGGTCTCAACGATGCGGTGAACCGGCTGGAAGGCGTGGACGGCATCGGCATGGTGCGCTTCAATGTAGCCGATGTGGTGCGCCACCCGATTGTCGGGCGAATTGTCGAGGCCTACGAGGGCAAGGACGGATGAGCGAGCGGCGGATCGCTGTGATGATGCGACAGGTTGCGGCGACACTGGCCCTGGCGGCCATGACGATCCAGCCGGTCATGGCTGCTCCGGCCACGTGCCTCCGCTCGTCCGACTTCCGCGCCGCCGCGCATTTTCTGGTGCCGATTGCGGTCAATGTCCTCAGCACCAAGTGCATGCCCATGCTGGGCAACACCTCCTACCTCGCCACCAAGGGCAGCGAACTTGCCAAGCGCTACGAGGCGCTGCCCGGGGACGACAGCGTGGTGGCCAGCTTGGTCGAGAAGTTCGACTCGAAAGGCGAACTGAAGGACATGACCGTCGATGAGCTCCGGGTCTTCATCAAGGTCGGATTTGCGAAAGAGCTGAGCAAGGAGCTAAAGCCCGAACTGTGCCGCAAGATCGACAAGGTGCTGGCCATCGTTGACCCGCTGCCGGCTGAGAATACCGCCGCACTGCTGGAATTCATCATTCGCGAGGTCGAGGCCAGCGACGCCAAGAAGGCCATGCGCAGCGGCAAACCGTTCGAGGCCAAGCTGTGCCCGCTGCCGTGATCCATTTCGCCCCGCCGCGATGACCGCGCCCACTTTCGAGATAGACATCGACCCGGTCTGGCCGAGCACCACCGACTGGGAGGCACTCGCCGCACGCGCGGCAGAGGCGGCCGGGGCGGTCGCGCCCGAACTGGCGCACGAGCATCTGCTCGTCAGCCTCGTTCTGGCAGACGACGAGGAAGTCCATGCGCTCAACAAGCAGTGGCGCGCCAAGGACAAGCCGACCAATGTGCTCTCCTTCCCCATGCTGAGCCGCGAGGAAGTGCTGGCCGCCGCCGCCGCGCCCGGTGCGCCAGGCATGCTGGGCGATCTCATCCTCGCCCACGGTGTCTGCCTGCGCGAAGCGGAGGAGAAATGCGTGGCGGTCGAGGCCCATGCCGCGCACCTCATGGTCCACGGGCTGCTGCACCTTGCGGGGTACGACCATGAGACCGGCGAAGATGACGCTGCGGAAATGGAAGCTTTGGAGACAAAGGCGCTTGCGCTCATGGGCCTCGCAGACCCATATGCGGCACTGCAATAAAGCAGGAGTTCGGGGCAGTGCCGGAAGTTGGTGGGTCGGGCGGCGAAAGCCGATCAGGCGAAGGCGACAGTAGCCGCGCGCTGTGGCGCGCGCTCAAGGCGTTCTTCCGGGGGCCCGATCAGGACCAGTCGCTGCGTGCGCAGATCGAGGAAGCGATCGAGGAGCATGAAGGCGAACCGGGCAAAGGCAGCGGTGCGGATGGCGATCTGCTGCCGCTCGAGCGCCAGATGCTCAAGAACCTGCTCCATTTCAGCGAGAACGACGCCGACGACGTCGCCATCCCGCGCGGCGAGATTGTGGCGATCCCGGCTTCGGCCACGTTCGAGGAAGTGGTCGGCGCCTTTGCCGAACATGGCCACAGCCGCTTGCCGGTCTATGCCGACTCGCTCGACGAGGTGATCGGCATGCTCCACGTGAAGGACCTTTTCCCGATCGTGGCGGGCATGGCGATTGCCGGCAAGGCCGCGCCGAAGGACTGGGGCAGCCTGATGCGCCAGCCGCTGTTCGTGCCTCAGGCCCGCGGCGCGCTCGACGTGTTGGCCGACATGCGCGCCAGCCGGACGCACCTTGCCATCGTGATCGACGAGTATTCAGGCACCGACGGGATCATCACCATCGAAGACCTTGTCGAGGAGATCGTCGGCGAGATCGAGGATGAGCACGACGACGCGCCGACCGAGCTGCTCTGCCGGATCGATGAGTACACCTGGGAAGCCGACGCGCGCGCCGAGCTCGACGATGTGGGCGAGACGATTGATCCCCGGCTTGCACTGGTCGACGAGGATGTCGATACTCTGGGCGGCCTTGCGGTGGTGCTGGCAGGTGAAGTCCCGCCGGTCGGCCGCGTGCTCGAACACGACAGCGGATGGCGGATCGAGGTGACGGCAGGGGACGAGCGCAGGCTCACCCGGCTACGCCTCCATGCGCCCATTCCCGAGATACCTGAGGAAGACTGAGCCTGCGATGATCCGCCGCCTGCCCCCGCTGCGCTCGCTCGAGGCGTTCATCCGCGTCGTGCGCGCAGGTTCGGCCAAGACGGCCGCAGCCGAGCTTGCGCTGAGCCCCTCGGCGCTCTCGCGCCGGTTGGGCGCGCTTGAGGAGTTCATCGGCAAGCCGGTGTTCGAACGCAAGCACCAGCTCCTGAAGCTGACCGAGGAAGGCCAGCAGCTCTACGATGCCGTCGCGCCGCTGATCGACGAGATGGCCGACCGGATCGACCGCCTGATCGATACCGGGCAGGTGCTGCGCCTGCGCCTCGGCGTGCTTCCCCTGTTCGGCAGCCAGCGCCTGTTTCCAAGGCTGGGTGAACTGCGCAAGCTCCACCCCCAGCTCCACATCGATATCGACAGTTCGGCCGCCGCCGAAACCAAGCTGGGTGACACGATCGACGCGGCGATCATTCTCTCGGAAGGTCCGGACGGATCGCTCCACTCGGTGCGGCTCGATCACAACCGTGTCTATGCCATCGCCACGCCCGATATCGTTGCCGAACTCGGCCACCGGCCCGATCTCGCCAAGCTGAGCAAGCAGACCTTCCTCGTGCACAACGACCTGCCGATGAGCTTCGAGGCATGGAAGCGCACGCTCCACCTCGAAGCCTTGCAGCCCGCCGCGATCGACCACTTCGATTCCGGCCAGCTGATCCTCGAGGCCGCCGCGCAGGGCCTTGGTATCGCGATCATGCACGATGACCACTACAAGCGCAGCCACGACCCACGCGTCGCCCGGCTCTACGATATCGAGGTGGATAGCCCCTATTCCTACTGGTTCGTGTGCCGCCCCCGCGCGCTGCAATCGCGCCCGGTGCGATTGTTCCACGACTGGATGATCAAGGCGGGGCTCTGAAGATGGACACCGCCAGCAAGCCCGCACTGCGCGTGGCCGTTCATGTGCCCGTCGCTGCCGAGACGCTCGCCGCGCTGCTAGCCGGCAATCGCGGCGCGCTGGAGGCCGATCCGGTCATGGCCCGCATGCTGGCGATCCTGCGCGCCCCGGGCGCACTCGGCGATTTCGGCGTGTATCACGGCGTCGCCGAAATCGGCCTCGGCTGGGAGACTTTCGCGCCGAGCCCCGATGCCAATCCGACCCTTGGTGCGGCAGGCAAGATCGAACATTCGCCGACCGTCACCCTCGTCAGCTGGATCCCGGCAGAAGCGCCGGCCGCCGCCATCGACGCCGCGCTCGCCGCGCTGATGGACGCCCACCCCTGGGAAGTGCCGGTGATCGAGGTGACTGAAACGCGGCTGCTGGTGCGGGGCTAGCGATCGGTCCGCTGACCGGCTTCGAACCGCTCCGAATAGCGATCGACCAATTGCTCGGCATGCGGCCGCAGCAGCACGGTGAAGCGGACGAGTTCCTCCATCACGTCGACGATGCGCTCGTAGTAGGTCGAAGGCTTCATCCGGCCCTCCGCGTCGAACTCCATATAGGCCTTCGCCACGCTCGACTGGTTGGGTATGACGAACATGCGCATCCAGCGGCCAAGGATGCGCAATGTGTTGACGCTGTTGAACGACTGCGATCCGGCGCTCACCTGCATCACCGCCAGCGTGCGCCCCTGCGTCGGTCGCAATCCCTGATAGGCGAGCGGCAAGTGGTCGATCTGGGTCTTCATGATCCCGGTGATCTGGCCATGCCGCTCCGGGCTGCACCAGACCTGGCCCTCGGACCACAGCGCGTGTTCGCGCAGTTCATGAACCGCCGGGTGATCGTCGCCCGCTACCTGATCGGGGAGCGGCAAATCGGACGGATCGAAAATCCGCGTCTCGCAGCCGAAGAACTGCAGCAGCCGCGCGGCTTCCTCAACCGCATGGCGCGAGAACGAGCGTTCGCGCAGGCTGCCGTAAAGCAGCAGGATACGCGGGGGGGTGCGTGAGATCGCCAAGGCCCACCGCTGGGCTCCGGTGAACGTAGGCCGGGTTCAGCGCTGGAAGGTGGTCTGGATCGGCAAGCGTGCGCAGACGGGTGTGGGTGGTCATGCTATCCCTCGCGGCCCAGCTACAGCATCACCCGGTACTGCACGAACCCCGAGCGCTCCGCGACCTTGTCGTAGAGCTTCATCGCATCGGTATTGGTCTCGTGCGTCAGCCAATAGAGCCGCGAGGCGCCCGCCGCCTCGGCCTCCGCACGCACATGCGCGATCAGGGCCCGGCCGGCGCCGCTGCCGCGCACATCCTCATCGACATAGAGGTCCTGCAGATAGCAGTAGTGCCCCGCCGTCCAGGTCGAGCGGTGGAACACCCAGTGGACCATGCCGACCGCCCGCGCGCCAGACCACGCCAGCGCCGCAGCCATCGGCTCGGCCGGATCATGCAGCCGTGCCCAGGTCAGATCGCTGACGGCCTCGGCGATCTCCACCTTGTAAAAGCGCTGGTAGCCCTGCCACAGGCGGTCCCAGGCGGCGCGGTCCGCCGCCCCGGGAGGCCTGAGCGCGAGGTCTGCCACGCGCCCGCCCGTCAGGCCGCGACGATCGCCGCCTTCTGGATCACACCCGGCTTTGCCGGCGGCTCGCCCTTGGGCAGCGCGTCGACGTGTTCCATGCCGCTCTCGACCGTGCCCCACACGGTGTACTGCTTGTCGAGGAAGCGCGCATCATCGAAGCAGATGAAGAACTGGCTGTTGGCCGAATGCGGATAGCTCGTGCGGGCCATCGAGCACACGCCGCGCACATGCGGATGATCGTTGAACTCGGCCTTGAGATCGGGCTTCGACGAGCCGCCCATCCCGGTGCCCTGCGGGCAGCCACCCTGGGCCATGAAGCCGGGGATCACCCGGTGGAACTTGACCCCGTTGTAGAAGCCCTCGCCCACCAGTTCCTTGATCCGCTCGACATGCCCGGGCGCAAGATCGGGACGCAGCTTGATCACCACATCACCGCCATCGAGCGTCAGCACCAGATTTTCGTCAGCCATGGTCCACAAATCCTTCCTGTCTGGCGAGCGCATATAGTCCCTTGCCCGCCAAAGTATACCTCTTGGAGCCAACGAGGTTGCTTTTGACGCATGCCCGCGTATCGCCTTGGGTCATGGCGCGCGATGAAGACCGGCACGACTCTGCTCTGGCGGAAGGCGGCTCCGTGATGACGGAGGCGCCGGTCGCCATGGAGCTTGCGCGCAACGCCGAGAGCCTCGACGACGAGGACAACACGCTGCGTCCGGGCTTCATCCGCCGCGTGACCGAGGCGCTCGACGCCGAGGATCAGGAGACCGTCTACAACCTCGTCGAGCCGCTCCACCCGGCTGACATCGCCGACTTGTTCGAACTGATCGGCCCCGATTACCGCGTCGATCTGGCCCGTGCGATCAACGACCTGCTCGGCAGCGAGGTGATCGCCGAGCTCAATGATTATGTCCGCGACGATCTCGTCGAGGAGCTCGATCCCGACGAAGTCGCCGAACTGGCCGGCGACATGGAGACCGACGACGCGGTCGCGCTGATCCAGGACCTCGACGAGGAAGACCAGCAGGCCGTCCTCGCCGAAATGGAGCCCGAGGACCGCGCCGCGATCGAAAGCGCGCTGGCCTATCCGGAAGACTCCGCCGGCCGCATGATGAGCCGCGAGGTGATCGCGGTGCCCGAGCACATGACGGTCGGCGATCTCATCGACTACATGCGCGAAGATCAGGACCTCGCGACCGAGTTCTGGGAAGTGTTCATCGTCGATCACAAGCACCACCCGATCGGCACCTGCGCGCTTTCGTGGATCTTGCGCACCCCGCGCTCGATCGCGCTGACCGACGTGATGAAGCGCGACCAGACGCTTATCCCGGTGACGATGGACCAGGAGGAAGTCGCCCTCCGCTTCCAGAAATACGCGCTGATTTCCGCCGCGGTGGTGGATGAGAGCGGACGCCTCGTCGGCCAGATCACCGTCGACGACGTGGTCCACATCATCCAGGAAGAGGCGAGCGAGGACATCCTTCGCCTCTCGGGCGCGGGCGACGGCGATATCAACGAGCCGATCCTGATGACGGTGCGCACGCGCCTTTCATGGCTGGTGGTCAATCTCGGCACCGCGATCATCGCTTCCTCGGTGGTCGGCATGTTCCAGGGGGCGATTGCCAAGCTGGCGCTGCTCGCCGTGCTGATGCCGATCGTCTCAGGGATGGGCGGCAATGCGGGAACGCAGACGCTTGCAGTGGTGGTGCGCGCCATTGCCACCAACCAGCTGACGAGTTCGAACACCGTCCGCATGATCCTGCGCGAATTTCGCATCGCGCTCGCCAACGGACTCTCGCTTGGCCTGATGATCGGCACCGGCACCGCACTCCTGTTCCAGAACCCGCTGCTCGGCGCGGTGATCGGCGCGGCCATGGTGATCAACAACCTCGTCGCCGGGCTCGCCGGGATCA
This sequence comes from Novosphingobium sp., assembly GCF_037133355.1. Taxonomy (GTDB): domain Bacteria; phylum Pseudomonadota; class Alphaproteobacteria; order Sphingomonadales; family Sphingomonadaceae; genus Novosphingobium. Next base: position 176,843 of record NZ_JBAXOI010000005.1, read on the forward strand.
TGGTGCCCGTCACGCTTGACCGGCTGAAAGTCGATCCCGCGGTGTCCTCGGCCGTATTTGTGACGATGGCGACCGATGTGATGGGCTTCTTCTCGTTCCTTGGCCTTGCCGTGCTGAGCGGGCTGGCCGGCTAGACCCATGCCCCTCCACATGACCAAGGTCGCCTACGGCGCGACATCGTTCGAAGACCTCCACGGCTGGTTCAAGACGCGCGGGCAAACCGCCCGCCTCACCACGCGCTACCTGCCCAAACGCCATGCCGAGATGATCGGCGGCTCGCTCTACTGGATTTTGAAACACCAGCTTGTCGCGCGCAGCGAAATCCTCGGCTTCGAGGAAGCGGAGGGCGGGCGCACGCATATCGTGATTTCGACCAGGCTGGTCGATGTTCACCCCAAACCCAAGCGCGCCCATCAGGGCTGGCGCTATCTGGAAGAGGCGGACGCGCCCGCCGATCTGGCGGACGATGAGAGCGCCGAGATGCTGCCGCCTTCGATGGCGGGGGAGTTGGCGAAGCTGGGACTGGTTTAGAACGCGACCACCCGGTCCGGTCGCGGCAGCGTTTCGGCAAAGGCGGCAGGAAGCACCGCGTTATCTGCCGCCGCGATCCGCAGGCCAAGTCCGATCCGCACAGGTCCGCCACTCAGCTTCGGCCGCACATCGTCCGGCGTCGTCACGTCGCGTGATCCGTGCAGCAGGCGCGGGTGAAACACGAAGAATGTGCCCGGCTCGAGCAGCATGGGGAGCGCGTCAAGCTGACCGCCTGGATCGCGCCAGAAATTGGGCGCACCATACTTGCCGCCCTCGCTTCCCGGAACCAGCCGGAAGCCCCTTGCGGCAAGCTCTCCGCGGCCGAAGGCGTGGCTGCCCGGCACGATACGAATACAGTTGTCCGCAAAAGTACGGGAGAGCGAGAGGTGAACCGAAACCTGCCGCGTATCGTCCGCCAGCAGCGTGAGATACTGGTCCCGGTGCCAGCGCAGGCCCTTGCCCGTTTCCATGAAGAACATCTGCGAGCGCCACAGCACCATGTCGGGCCCCAGCAGCGCGCGGGCAAGTGCCAGGATCGGCGCGGCGCGGGCGATGCCGTCGATCAGCGGCCAGTCAAGATGGCGATTGCGCCGGGCTGCGAAAGGCGCGTCCGACCCGCCAACCTCGCGCCGCAGCGTCTCGGCGGCAGCCAGTGCCTCGGCTTCGGGCATTGCCCGGAACGGACCGGCGTAGCCCTCGGCGCGGAATTGCTCCCTTGCTGCCGCGAGCGACGGTCCGGCCACGCCGTCAAGCGCCTGCATCAGGCCGCCCCGGCAGTCTCCGCCGCCAACGCCGCCTCACGCGCCACTACGCGGCGCAGGGCATTGGCGTAAGTCGCCGGGTCCTGCGCGCCGGGGATCATGTATTTGCCGTTGATCACCATCGCAGGGACGCCGCTCACGTTCCAGTCCCAGGCCTGCCGTTCGCCCGCATCGACAATCGCGTCGATCTCGGGATCGGTCAGCGCGGCGGCGGCTTCGGCGCGGTCGAGGCCGACCGAGGTTGCGATGTCCGTCAGGACGGCGGGGTCGTTCATCCGGCGGCGCTGCTGGAAGTGCGCGTCGAACAGCGCGCGCTTGAGCTTCACCTGCATGTCCGGGCCGTGCTCACGCAGCGCATGGACCAGCAGGCGGTGCGCAAGGCGGGTGTTCCACATCATCGCCGGCGGCGGATCGCCTTCTCCAGTGTAGCTGAACGAATAGCCTGCCGCTTCGGCCGCCTGCGCCATCCGCCCGCGCGCGTCCGCCGCCTGATCGGGGGTGCGGCCATACTTGCGCTGGATGTGGGCAGCGCTTTCCTCGCCGCCCTCGGGCATGTCAGGGTTCAACTCGAAGGGGTGGAAGCGCACCGTAGCGCTGATCTCGCCCGCGAGCCCGGCGAGCGCGGTCTCAAGCTGGTTGTGGCCGATCACGCACCACGGGCACATGACATCGGACCAGATATCGACGGTGACTGCTGCGGGAGTGCTCATTGCTCGATCCACCATTTGAGGAGGTGATGGGCCACCGCGAAAGGCGGCGGGGCGATGAAGGCGCCGTCTTCGCGCCCGGTTTTGAGGCCTTCCATCGCGTAGACCACCTCTTCGCGCGTGAACCAGCGCGCGTCGTCGAGTTCGGTCTTGTCGATGGTGATCGAAGGATCGTCGGCATAGGCATGGCAGCCGATCATCAGCGAGGAGGGGAACGGCCAAGGCTGGCAGGCAACATAGCGCACATCGCGCACCCGCACACCGGCTTCCTCGAACACTTCGCGCGCCACGGCTTCCTCAATCGATTCACCCGGCTCGACAAAGCCGGCCAGCGCCGAATAGCGCCGCGCCGGAAAGCGCGGCTGGCGGCCGAGCAGCAGTTGGCCTTCCCATTCGACCGACATGATCGTCACCGGATCGACGCGGGGGAAATGCTCCGCCTTGCAGTCCATGTTGACGCACTTGCGCTGCCAGCCACCCTTGCCGAGCTTCGTGGTATAGCCGCAGCGCGCGCAGAAGCGGTGCCGCGCATGCCAATCCACCAGCGCCCGCGCGCCGCCATAGGCAGCAAGATCGCCCGCCGGGAGCGAGGCCATCGCGCCCCAGAGCCGCGGATTGGCCGGTCCCGGATTGCCTTTGAGCGTAGGCGCAACCGCCGCGAAGCAGGCCCTCCCGCTCTCGTCGAGGCCGAGGAACACCAGTTCATCGGCCGGGTCCGCCTCGGCAAGGCTCGCCCAGACCAGCGCGCCATCGTCGCCGATCACCGGATCGAGCCCGTCCATGCGCATCAGGCGCGCACGCCAGTTCATCAGTTCGGCAAGCTTGTCGGGATCGGCGCGGATATGATCGGCGCGGTCGAGACCTGCCCCGGTGAAGGCGATCGGAGGATTGGGCCGGTAGAGCATCGCCGTCACGCCGCCTTCTTCATCGCCGAAACATCAGTGAGCACCGCCTTGGGGAATTCCTCCCCGAGCGGCAGCGCCATCGATGGCATGTACTGCACATAGAGACCGGCGCGCAGGCCGATCCGCGTATTGACGAAGCCCACTGTGCCCGCCGCGCCCGACCAGCCGAACGTCCCGGCATCGGCGCCCAGTCCGACCCGGCCGCCCGCCCCAAAACCGGCGCCCGCGATCCACGTGCCCGCAAGGTCCACGGCCTGCGGCAGAAGATTGCTGGTGCCGAGCCGAACCGCCGCCTCGCTCATCACCCGGGCGCCGCCGATCATGCCCCCGCCCGCCAGCATCATCAGGAACCGGTCATAGTCGCGCGGGCTGCTGATGAGCCCCGCGCCGCCGAAGGCAAATGCCGGCGGATCGAGATAGACCGAGTTGGCGCCGGGATCGAGCAGGTCGGCCTTGCCATCGTGCAGCACAAAGTTCGATGTGAGGCGCGCGGCCTGTGCGGGGCTGACCTGGAAGCCGGTGCTCGTCATGCCGCAGGGGCCGAACACGCGTTCGGCAAGGAACGCATCGAAATCCTGACCGGTGACGACTTCGATGATTCGCCCGACCAGATCGAGGCTCACCGAATAGCTGAAACGCGTGCCCGGCTCGTAGACCAGCGGCATCTCGGCGAGCCGGTCGGCAAACAGGGCGAGGGTGGCGGCTGTGTTGACATTGCCGAGCACCGGAATGGGCTGGCGGCTGACCCGCGCGGGGACCAGCCCGGCCGCCTCGTAAGCGTCTTTCAGCGGGCCTTTCTGGATGATCGTGTAGCCAAGGCCTGCCGTGTGGGTGAGCAGATGGCGCAAGGTGATCGGCGTCTGCGCGGGCTTCAGATCGGTGATTGAGCCGTCCGGGGTCACCTGCACCTGCATCTTCGCGAACCTGGGCAGGAAATCACTGATCGGCTGGTCGAGCTCGATCTTGCCCTCGTCAACCAGCATCATCGCGGCCATGCCAGTAATCGGCTTGGTCATCGAATAGATGCGGTAGAGGCTGTCCAGATCGACCGGCACCAGCGAGTCCGGCGCCAGCGTACCGCGCGCGATCTGCGCGGGCGGCGCGTCGCCCCAGCCAAGTGCGGCCACCACGCCCGCCAGCTTGCTCGACGCGACGTATTCGTAAACCAGGTTCGCGACCGACGGGTACATCGCCTCTGCCGCAGGCTGGGCGAGCAGGCGGGCGGGCAGCAGCCCCGAACCGGCGAGGCCGGCACCGAACCATCCCGCACTGCGCAGCAGCGAGCGCCGGGAGAGCAACATCGTCGTATCTTGCATGGACTACCTGTTTGCGAGCGCCAGGCGCGCGGCCTTGGCAAAAACTGTGGGTAGCCCAGCCGCCTCGATCCTCTCGACCGGCCAGAACTCTCCCTCCGGCAGACTAGCCGATTCGGCGTCGCGGCAAAGCATCAATTGCAGTTCGAGATCGAAATGCGTGAAACCATGCCGCACCGTGCCGCCCGCGTGCCACGCGCCCGGGAAAGGCGGGGTGCCGTGCCCGTCGGCGCGCGCGGACCAGGCGTCATCGGGCAGCGCGCGCATACCGCCGAGCATGCCTTTCCCCACGCGGGTCACAAGGAGCACCGCCCCCGCGCGCTCGACCCACCAGGCCGTGCCGGTGCGCGTCGGCTTGGCTTTCTTCGCAGCCTTGACCGGATAGGCCTCAGCCTCACCTTGCGCACGCGCGGCGCAGTGGTCTGAGAGGGGGCACAGCAGGCAGCGGGGACTGCGCACCGTGCAGATCGACGAACCCAGATCCATCAGCCCTTGCGCGAAATCGCCCGCCCGGCGCGCCGGTGTGATCGTGTCGGTCGCAGTGCGGATCGCAGTGCGGCCACCGGGCAGCGGCTCGGCAATCGCGAACAGGCGCGAGACCACGCGCTCGACATTGGCATCGACCACCACCGCGCGCTCCCCGAAAGCGATCGCGGCGACGGCAGCGGCGGTATAGGCGCCAAGGCCGGGCAAGGTGCGCAAGCCCTCCTCGGTGCGCGGGAAGGCGCCCAGCCGTGCCACCTCGCGCGCACAGGCCAGCAGATTGCGTGCGCGGGCATAATAGCCAAGCCCCGCCCAAGCGGCCATGACATCGGCGTCCTCGGCCGCCGCCAGCGCCTCGACCGTAGGCCAGATCGCGAGGAACTTCGCGTAATAGGCGCGCACCGCCGCCACAGTGGTCTGCTGAAGCATGACCTCCGAGAGCCAGACCTTGTAGGGTTCCGGCCGCGGCTCACCCGGCAGCGCGCGCCAGGGCAAGCGCCGGGCATTCAGGTCATACCACGCCAGCAGCGCCGCCGCGACCGCGCCTGCTTCCCCGATCTCCACGCTCTCGCCACTGGCCTGCATGGCGCGGCTATGGCATGGCGGCGGGCACAATGGAAAGTGATCCGCCGCCCCCTGCCCGCAAGACCAAACCCGCACCTGCCGCCCGCACCTACGAGCGACCGCGCGGTGGCGAGGCGCGCGCGATTGCCGATCTCATGCCCGCGATCGGTCGCACCGCCTTTCGCCGCTTCGGCTTCGTGCAGAGCTCGGTCGTCTCCCGCTGGCCCGAGATCGTCGGGGCCGCGCATGCCCGGCACTGCGCGCCCGAATCGATCCGCTTCCCCCCCGGCGAAAAGGCAGACGGCATTCTGCAGCTCGTTGTCACCCCGGCACATGCTCCGCTCATCCAGCACGTTATTCCCGAGATCATGGAGCGGGTGAACCAGTTCTTCGGCTACCGCGCGGTGGCACGGGTCAAGCTTCGGCAAGGTGCTGTTCAGCCGCCCGCCGCCATTGACGCACAGCGTCCGCACCGGACCGCGCCGCCATCGCTCAAGCCGATTCCTGTGGAACTCGGCGACAGCCTGCGCGATATCGGCGACCCGGAGCTGCGCACGGTGCTTGAATCGCTGGCGCGCAGCCTCGGCGAGGTCAACGGGAAGCAAGACTGACGATGCGCAATTTGTTCAAGACGATGGGCCTTTTCCTTGCCGCGCTGTGCGGAACGGTGCTGCTGACGGCAGCCGCCAAGCCGGCACCGGCACCAGCAAAGGCTAACTGGAACAACGTTGTAACCCGCACCGCGGCCGACAGCCACCTGCTGGGCAACCCGGCCGCGCCGATCAAGCTGGTCGAGTATATCAGCTACACCTGCCCGCATTGCGCGCACTTCGAAGCAGAATCCGATGCCCAGCTGCGTATCGGCTTCGTCGCCACGGGCAAGGGCTCGATCGAGGTGAGGAGCTTCGTGCGCGATCCTGTCGACCTCACGGTCGCGCTCCTTGCCCATTGCGGGCCTCCGTCGAAGTTTTTTGCCAACCACAGCACCTTCTTGCGCCACCAGACGACCTGGCTGGCACCGCTCGCCAATCTGACCGAAGCGCAGCGCGCGCGCTGGTCGAACCCCGACTTCTCCGCGCGCACCCGCGCCATCGCTGGTGACCTTGGGCTCTACACGCTGATGGAGGCGCGCGGCTATGACCGGCCCACGCTCGAGCGCTGCCTGGCCGACAAGGCGCTGGCCGAGCGGCTGGCCCAGCACACCAAGGACGCAGCCGAAAAGGATTTCGTGAACGGCACGCCCAGCTTCCTCCTGGGCGGCGTGCCGCTCAGCGGAACCTACACCTGGGAGGCGCTCAAGCCGCAGATCGAGGCACGGCTGCGCTGAACGATCACCGGCCAGTTAATCCCCGGGGCTTGCAGCCCGGCCTCTTCAATCCCGCTGGCCGATGCGCTAGCAAAACCGGCGTCTGTCCTCCCAGCCACGAAGCGAAACCCAGCCCCATGCAGACCAAGCTCTTTTCTCCCGGCCGTCTCCTTCTCGCGCTCATTGCGCTTCCGCTCGCCCTCGGCCTTGCCGCCTGCGGCAAGAAGGACGATGCCCCGGCAGCAGGCCCGGTCGGCGGGCCGCTCGCCGCGGTTGCGCCGCCGGCGGGCAAGGCCTGGACCGACATCGTCGCGGTGACGCCGGATGGCGGCTATGTGATGGGCAACCCCAATGCGCCGATCAAGGTGGTCGAGTTCGGGTCGCTGACCTGCCCGCATTGCGCCGAGTTCGCCGAAAAGGGCTTCCCGCGCCTGCGCGAAGATTATGTCGCCAAGGGCACGGTCAGCCTCGAATTCCGCAACTTCGTGCGCGATCCCTACGATACGACCATGGCCATGCTGGTGCGCTGCGGATCGCCCGAAAGCTTCTTCGCGCTCACCGAGCAGGTCTACGCCAACCAGAAGGATATCTTCGACAAGCTCCAGCCGATCGGCGCGCAGCTCCAGGCCGAGAACCTGCCGCCGAACCAGATGTTCAAGGCGATCGGGGAGCGCGGCGGGCTGACCGACTTCTTCGCCGCGCGCGGGATCGCCAAGGATCAGGCCATGCAGTGCCTTGCCAAGAGCGAGTCGGCCACCAAGCTGGTGAACGACACCTCGAAAGCCGGCGACACCTACAACGTGACGGGTACGCCGACTTTCCTCGTCAACGGCCGCAATGTCGAGGTCGCGACCTGGGAGGCGCTTGAGCCCATCCTCAAGCAGGCGGGCGCACGCTGACCGGAAGCGGCGATCCGGCGGTTCTGATCGCAGCCATGCAACGCGGGGGCGGATAGCAGCGTGGACGAACGGGTGCCGATGCAGTTCACGCGGCTCAAGCTCTCTGGCTTCAAGAGCTTCGTCGAGCCCGCCGAACTGCGCATCGAACCAGGCCTCACCGGCGTGGTCGGACCCAACGGCTGCGGCAAGTCCAACCTGCTCGAAGCGATCCGCTGGGTAATGGGCGAAGGCTCGGCCCGCTCGCTGCGCGGCGGGGGGATGGAGGACGTGATCTTCGCCGGCACCGCGAGCCGCCCCGCGCGCGACTTTGCCGAAGTCATGCTCACGGCCCAGACCGATCCTTCGGGCACCTTCGGCGGCGAGCTTGAAGTCGTGCGGCGGATCGAGCGCGGTGCAGGCAGTGCCTACCGCGTCAACGGACGCGATGTGCGCGCCAAGGATGTCGCGCTGGTGTTTGCCGATGCCGCGACCGGCGCGCACAGCCCAGCGCTTGTCAGCCAGGGCCGCATCGCCGCCGTGATCGCCGCCCGCCCTGCCGAGCGCCGCGCCATGCTGGAGGAAGCTGCCGGCATCGCCGGGCTCCACGTTCGCCGCCGCGATGCCGAAAGCAAGCTGCGCGCCACCGAAACCAACCTCGCCCGGCTGGACGACCTCATCGTCACACTTGAAGCCCAGGTCGGCACCTTGCGGCGACAGGCGCGCGCGGCAGAACGCTACAAGGCGCTCAGCGAACGGGTGCGCGTCGCCGAAGCGCGGCTGATCTTTGCGCGCTGGCGCGATGCGGCGAATGCGGCCGAAGCGGCGCGCGCCGCCGCAAGCCGCGCCGAGGAAGCCGTCACTGCCGCGCAAGGCGCCGCGCGTGCCGCTCAGGACGCGCAGCACAATGCTGCCGCCGCGCAGAGCGCCGCCCGCGATACGCTGTTCGAACGGCGGCAGGATGCGGCGGCGCAAGGCCAGCGCATTGCCGCGCTCAGCGCACAAGCTGAAGCCGCCGCCCAGCGTCTCGCTGATATCGACCGCCAGATCCGCCGGATCGAGGACGAGCGCAACGAGGCCGACCGCCTTACCCGCGATGCCGCTGCCGCGCTCGCCCGGCTCGAGGCCGACCTTGCCGACGCGGAAGCCGCGCTTGCTGCCCAGACTGCCGAGGCCCCTCCGCTCAAGGCAGCCGAAGCGGCCGCAGAGCAAGCCGCACGCGCCGGTGAACTCGCGCTGGCTGCAATGGTGGCCGAACAGGCCGGGATCGAGGCCGAATGGCGCGTGGCCGAAGCCGCCGTCACCGCCGCACGCCAGCGTCTTGTCCGTCTCGAGGGTGAGGCAGCCAGGCTCGCCGCGAGCACGCGCGCGCTCGAAGCCGAGCCTGATCCGGCCGAGGCCATGATCGCCGCCGAAACCCGGCGCGCCGCTGCCGCCGCCGCACTCGCCGAAGTGAGCGAGACGCGCGCCCTTTTGACCACCCAGCGCGAAACGCTCGCCGCCGCGCGTGAGGCTGCCTCCGCAGCGCTTGCCGCCGCGCGCGCCGATCTCGTGGGGATCGAGCGCGAGGCGGCAGCGCTCGCACGCGACAAGGCGGCGCGCGAAGCTGCGGCCGCGCGCGCCGGACGCGGGCAGAGCGCGCTTGCCGCCACCCGCGCCGCGCCGGGCTACGAACGCGCGCTCGCCGCTGTGCTCGGCCGCGATGCCGCCGCCCCGCTGGGGGCCGCACCGGCCGAGGGCGATGGCCGCTTCTGGACCGGCGCTGAAGCCTGCTCCCCACACGCCGACGCGCTGCTCCATCACGTGACCGCATGCCCGCCCGAACTCGCCGCACGGCTCGCCATGGTGCGTGTGGCCGAAGTGGACGCGGGCGTGCCGCTCGCGCCGGGCGAATGGCTGGTCACGCTGGCCGGCCACTTGCGCCGCTGGGACGGCTTTGTCGCGCGCGGCGAAGGCGGGGCGGAAGCTGCTGTGCTCGCCGCCGAGAACCGGCTGGCCGAACTCGAAGCCGCGCTCCCCGAACGCCGCTCCGCCGCCGAAGCCGCCGAGGCTGCGAGCAGCGCCGCGCAAGCCGATCTCGCGCGCGTGCAGGCCGAACTTGCCGCGAGTGAACGAGCGCTCGCCGCCGCCGCCGATGCCGAGCGCAGTGCACTGCGCGCGATCGACCAGGCCGAGGCTGCGCGCGCGCGCATGGCTGCAAGGCGCGCGGAGCTCGACCGCGCCGCCGCCGATCTCGCCGCCCAGCGCCGCGCGGCCGAAACCGATCTCGCGGAAGCCGAGGCGCGCCGCGCCGCGCTCCCGGACCCCGCTGCCGGCCGCGCGGCGGTCGATGCCGAGCGCCGGCGCAACGACCTCGCCCGCAGCGCCTACCAGTCCGCGATGGCTGCTGTCGCCGCACATGGGCAAGCGCTTGCGGTGGGCAAGGAGCGGCTCGGCGCGCTACGCGGGGACATCCGCGGCTGGCAGGCCCGCGCCGGAGACGCCGCGCGGCGATTGGCGGCCATGGCCGGGCAAGCCGAGGACCTTGCCGGCGAGCGCGCGGTTCTCGCCGCCCGTCCCCCGGCCCTGGCACGCGATATCGCGGAGGCAGAAGCGGTGCATGGGCGCTTTGCCGCTGCCTTGACCGAGGCCGAAACGCAGCTGGCCCGCAGCGAGTCGGAGGCCCGCATCGCCGAGGCCGCGCTTGCTGCGGCAAACGAGGCATTGGCCAGCGCGCGCGAGAGCCGCGCCGCACTCGCCGCGCGCGCCGAGAACGAGGACCTGCGGCGGCAGGAAATGGCGGGCATCGCGGGTGAGCGCTTCCAGTGCCCGCCCCCGCTGCTCCCCGAACGTATCGGCTTTCCCGGCAGCGACGTCGGCGCCGCGCCGGAGGAGTCCGCCGCGCATGACCGCCTGATCGCCGACCGCGAGCGCCTCGGGCCGGTCAACCTCGTTGCCGCCACCGAACTGACCGAGGCCGAGGCGCAGCACATTGCCGTCGTCACTGAGCAGGCCGAGCTGACCGAGGCGGTCCACCGCCTGCGGGGCTCTATCGGCGCGCTCAACCGGGAAGGCCGCGAACGCCTGCGCGCCGCATTCGAAGCGGTCGACGCGCACTTCCGCCGCCTGTTTGCGCGCTTGTTCGGCGGCGGCGAGGCGCATCTAGCACTGATCGACAGCGACGATCCGCTCGAGGCCGGGCTCGAAATCTTCGCCCAACCGCCGGGCAAACGCCTGCAATCGCTCACGCTGCTTTCGGGCGGGGAACAGGCGCTCACCGCCGTGGCGCTCATCTTCGCGCTGTTTCTGACGAACCCTGCGCCGATCTGCGTGCTCGACGAAGTCGATGCCCCGCTCGACGATGCCAATATCGAGCGCTTCTGCGACCTCCTCGATGCCATGGCCGCCGAAACGACTACCCGCTACCTCATCGTCACGCACAATGCGGTCACGATGAGCCGCATGCACCGCCTGTTCGGCGTGACCATGGTGGAACGCGGCATCTCGCGGCTGGTCAGCGTCGACCTGGGCGGCGCGGAGAGTTTGCTGGCGGGGGCGCCCGTTTAATCCAGCACAAACCGTGGCCCCGGCCCGCCAGCGCCGGCACGGTCTTCCTTGTTGTAAAGCGCACAGCGGTCGAGGCTCAGGCACCCGCAGCCGATGCATTCGTCCAGCTTGTTGCGCGTGCGCGTGAGGAGCTGGATGCGGCTGTCGATCTCGCCGCGCAGCGAGCGGCTGATACGCTGCCAGTCGAGCACGGTCGGCGTGCGGCCATGGGGCAGCGAGGCCAGTTCGCGCTCGATCTCGGCAAGGCCGAGGCCAAGGCGCTGCGCAATCAGGATAAAGCTGAGGCGGCGGATGTCCGAGCGCAGGAAGCGGCGCTGATTGCCCTGGCTTCGCACCGAAGCGATCAGGCCGCGCTCTTCATAATAGCGGATGGCCGAAACGGCGAGGCCCGTGCGCTGGGCAACGACGCCGATCGGCACGAGATCGTTGCGGCCTTTCACCAATTTGACAACCATCGCGCAGTCCCGAAAAATTAGCTTGACCTCAAGTCAGCTTGAGATTGCATAAGCGTTAGCGCGTATTTGTTCCAGTTTGGAGTAGGTAAAACCCATGAGCCCCGCGCGCCTTGAACACGTCAACATCCGCGTCGCCGATCCCGACCGCACCGCCGCACTGCTTACCCGCCTATGCGGCTGGCACGAACGCTGGCGCGGTCCCTCGGCTCTGGGTGGCTGGACAATCCATCTCGGCTCCGAGACCGATTATATCGCGCTCTATCAGGGGGATAAGCCGCTTGACGACCCCTTCTCAAAAGGCCTGCCGCTCAACCACATCGGCCTTGTCGTCGATGATCTCGATGCGGCGGAGCGGGTGGTGATCGAAGCCGGGCTCGTGCCCTTCAACCACGGGGACTATGAACCCGGCCGCCGGTTCTACATCTTCGATTGGGACGGGATCGAGTGGGAGCTGGTCAGCTATGCCTGAGGCACCGCGCCGATAACGAAACACGCCGCAGCCATCAGCGCGCCCGCGAATCGGTTGGAGCGGAACCGCGCGAGCGCGCTCAGGCCGTCCGCCGTTTCAAGCGTGAGCACCTGCCAGGCGAAGTGGAGGCCGACAGGCACCAAGGCCAAAAGCGCCACCGGATCAGGCCGCACCAGCCACACCGCGCCCGCCCAGCAAGCCAGCGCCATGGCATAGAGCCCGATCACACCGGCGCGCACATGCCGTCCGAACGAAAGCGCGGAGGAGCCGATGCCGACCATCGCGTCGTCCTTGCGGTCTTGCAGCGCGTAGATCGTGTCATAGGCCATGCACCAGGCCCAGCACCCGGCGTAGAGCGCGGCCAGCGGCGCGAGCCGGTCAAACCCGGTCACTTCAATCCACCCCACCGGCGCGCCCCAGGTGAACACGAGGCCGAGCCACGCCTGCGGCCAGCCGGTGATACGCTTCATGAAGGGATATGCCGCGACCAGCCCGAGGCTGCCGAGCGCCACCAGTTGCGCTTCCCAGCGCAATTGCAACAGCACGATCAGCCCCACCCCGCACAGCGCGAAGAGCCAGACCCAAGCCTCCTTCTTCGAAATCGCCCCGCTGGCAATCGGCCGCGAGGCCGTGCGCGCGACGCGGGCATCGAGATCGGCATCGACGATATCGTTGTAGACGCACCCCGCCCCGCGCATGGCAATCGCGCCGAGCAGCATCCACAACACAATGCCCCAGCGCGCCGTGCCGCCCGCTAGAAACACCCCCCAGGCGCAGGGCCAGAACAGCAGCCACCAGCCGATCGGCCGGTCAAACCGCGCCAGCAACGCCAGATCGCGCAAGGTTGGCGGCAGCGACGCCACCAGCCCTTTGTGTTCGCTATCGGGAACGATCGCCACAGGCTCCATGCGCACTTCTCTGCGCCGGATTGGCCCATGGAGCAAGATTGCCATTTGAGCCCGAAGTGGACACAAAATAGCAGCTGCGGGCAACTTGTTCACCTCCCAAACGCCGGTTAGCGTCGTTTCCTGCATTTGCCGGGGGCAGCGAAGACCATGCACATCCACCCGCCCAAGCCGCTCCACGGCTGGAAGGAGTTCCTCAACGAGATCGTCATCATCGTGATCGGCGTGCTGATCGCGCTGGGCTTCGAGCAGGTGGTCGAGGACCTGCATTGGCAGCACAAGGTGCATGAGGGCGAGGAACTGCTGGAGTCCGAGGCCCAGCGCAATCTCGCCATGAGCCTTCAGGCCTATGTGGTTTCACCCTGCGTTGATGCCCAGATCGAGCTGATCAGGCAAAACCTTTCCGAACCTCTCGACAGCCGAAAACCACTTCCGCGCTTTGTCGACAAGGCCGAGCGCTTTGTCATTCGCCAGCCTGGGCATCCCGTCTTTACATCAAACTGGCAATCGCTGATCGCTGATGGGACAATGAACCACATGCCTCGCGAGCGCGTCAGCCTGTGGGGACCATTCTACCAGGCAGTCGAGAAAAACAGCGAGGTTTCCACCGAAGCGCTTGGCCTTGGTGACCAGTTTGCCGTCCTTGCGAACCCGGTCGTGATCACGCCGGATGAACGGTTGCGCCTGATGGAGAAGGCCGAGCAGCTCGCTGTTGCCGCAAACCGATCGCGATCGGTCGCGATCCGAGAGGTGGACTGGTACCGGCAGCTTGGACTCGAAGTCCCCGACAAGCGAATCGAAGCCTTCATCTCGCACAGCGCGACGGCGTCCTTCTGTCGGTCACATGGCCTACCTCTGGCGGATTGGCGCAAGGCGCTGACCGAAACCTTGCCTCCGCTGACGATCTGAATCCCGGAATAAAAGGGGCAAACCATGCACGTACACCCGCCCAAGCCGCTCCATGGCTGGAAGGAGTTCCTCAACGAGATCTTCGTGATCGTGATCGGCGTGCTGATCGCGCTGGGGTTCGAGCAGGTGGTCGAGGAGCTGCACTGGCAGCACAAAGTGCACGACGGTGAGGAGCGGCTCGATAACGAGTTGAAGGCCGTTTATCGGGCGGCGATTCTTCAGGTCGTGGTGGCTCCTTGTGTGAACCGGCAGTTCGACGCGCTGGAAGAGCGAGTCCTCAAGAGCGGGGCGACACTTGATCCGGCAACGGCCATTCCGCTTTCGGACCGGATGACCTGGACCGGTGCGGCGCAACCCGTCATCCTGACGCGTCACCGATTGATGCCGACGGGTGTCTGGGCCACGCTCAATGCCGATGGCACGATCCTGCACATGCCCTTGAGGCAGCAGCGCCGCCTTGGCCTTATCTACAATTTCGCGCAGACTTATGGCGAGGCCGCCACGCATCTCGACGGATTGAGCGACCTGAGCCGCCCGGTTCCGCTGGATCCAGCAGTGCGCTATCTCATGATGGAGAGAATACAGGCTACCCGCAACGCCCACTTTGCCATGACCAATGCCGCCGTGCAGATCGCGGCGAACCTGAAAGAGATGGGCCTTGCGCCCGGGGTGCCGCAAACCGAGGCCGATCTGGGACAGGACATCGCGCCTTCACTCTCCGCATGCAAGCGCGCAGGCTATCCTCTGGCCGACTGGCAAGCCGCGCTGGCCAAACAGATGTCGCTCAAACAAGTGGGCCTCTGACGCGGCTGGCTTCACTCCGCCCTGCGCGCTAAGCCTTCCGGCATGACCACGCCGCTCCCCGCCACCCCCGCCTGGCCGCCCAAGTCGGCCCCTCGCCTCTTCGTCCCCGGTCCGCTCGCCGAGGGCACGGCTGTGCCGCTGGAAGGCGGGCAGGCGCATTATCTCGGCAAGGTCATGCGCGTGACCGCCGGAGATGCGGTGATCCTGTGCGATGACGAGACCGGCGAATGGCTTGCGCGCGTGGTCGAGGCGGGGAAGCGTGATGTGGTGCTGAGCGTCGAGCAGCGGCTGCGCCCGCGCGAGGGGGTGCCCGATTTCTGGCTCTGCGCCGCGCTGACCAAGAAGGCGGCGTTCGATCTGGTGCTGGAGAAGGCGACCGAACTTGGCGTTGCCTTGCTTCAGCCGGTGCTCACCCGCCGCTGCGTCGCCGACAAGCTCAACGCAGATCGCGCGCGCGCGATCATGACCGAGGCGGCCGAGCAATGCGCGCGCACCGCGTTGCCCGGTCTGGCCGAGCCTGCGCCGCTTGCCGCGCTGCTCCGCGACTGGCCTGCAGGCCGCCGCCTGTTCTTTGCCGACGAGGCGGGCGGCGTACCTGCCGCGACCGCCTTTGCCATGGAAAGTGGCCCCGCCGCACTGCTTGTCGGGCCCGAGGGCGGGTTCGACGATGCCGAGCGCGCGATGATCCGCGCGCATCCGGCGGCCATGGCCATCACGCTCGGCCCCCGCGTGCTGCGCGCTGAAACAGCGGCGATTGCCGGCACCGGGCTGTGGATGGGCACGCGCGGCGACTGGGGCGCGGCGGCGCTTGAGGAGTGAGACCACTCCCAAGTTTTCGGCTGGCGCGCGCGCCTTCCGCGCTTTAACGGAACAGCCATGAGCACGAGACAAGTTTCGAATCGCAACGATCCCGTCATCGAAAGCCGCGACCAGCTGGTCGAACCGATGGCGAAGGGCGAAAAGCCGCGCGAGGCCTGGCGGATCGGCACCGAGCACGAGAAGTTCGTCTATCGCACCGCCGATCATGCCGCGCCCAGCTACAGCGAGCCGGGCGGGATCCGCGACCTGCTGCTCGCGCTGCAGGACTATGGCTGGACAACCATCGAGGAAGACAGCGACACCGGCCCCAACGTGATCGCGATGGGCGGACCGGATGGTGCGGTGAGCCTCGAGCCGGCCGGTCAGCTGGAGCTTTCGGGCGCGCCGCTCGAAAACCTGCATCAGACTTGTGCCGAGACGGGCCGCCACCTCGCGCAGGTCAAGACCATCGGCGACAAGCTGGGGCTGGCCTATCTCGGCGTGGGACTGTGGCCCGACAAGACCCGCGAAGAGCTGCCGATCATGCCCAAGGGCCGCTATGACATCATGCTGCGCCACATGCCGCGCGTGGGCACCATGGGCCTCGACATGATGCTGCGCACCTGCACCATCCAGACCAACCTCGATTATTCGAGCGAGGCAGACATGGTGCAGAAATTCCGCGTTTCGCTTGCGCTCCAGCCGCTCGCGACCGCGCTGTTTGCCAATTCGCCGTTCCTTGAAGGCAAACCCAACGGTTTCCTGTCCTATCGCAGCCACATCTGGTCGGACACCGATCCGGCGCGCACCGGCATGCTGCCGTTCGTGTTCGACGAAGGCTTCGGCTACGAGCGCTATGTCGACTACATGCTCGATGTGCCGATGTACTTCGTGTTCCGGAATGGCCGCTATATCGACGCGGCGGGCCAGTCATTCCGCGATTTTCTCGATGGCAAGCTCCCCGCGCTGCCGGGCGAGAAGCCGACGCGTTCGGACTGGATCGACCACCTCTCCACCGCCTTCCCCGAAGTGCGGCTCAAGAGCTTCCTTGAGATGCGCGGCGCCGATGGCGGCCCTTGGAGCCGCATCTGCGCGCTGCCCGCGCTGTGGGTCGGCCTGCTCTATGACCAGACCGCGCTCGATGCGGCGTGGGACCTCGTCAAGGACTGGGACATGGATGGCCGCGAAGCCTTGCGCGCCAGCGTGCCCAAGCTCGGGCTCGATGCCCCGCTTCCGGGCGGCGGCAAATTGCGCGATATCGCCGCCGAAGTGCTGGCGATCGCGCGCGGCGGCCTTGCAGCACGCGGCAAGCTCAACGAAGCGGGCGACAACGAGACCGGCTATCTCCAGCCGCTCGACGAGATTGTCAGCACCGGCAGAACCCCCGCCGAGCGCCTTCTCGACCTCTACCATGGCGCCTGGGGCGGCAAAGTTGATCCGATCTACGAAGCGAAGAGTTTCTAGAAACAGAACATCATCGGGAGAGACACAATGATCATCGTGATGGGCAAGCTGCGCATTGACGCCGAAGCCATCGAGGCGGCGCTGCCGGCGGCGCGCAAGGTCGTCGCCGCGACGCAATCGGAAGACGGCTGCATCCAGTACGATTATTCGCGTGACATCAGTGATCCCGAGATCTTCCACATCACCGAACGCTGGACGAGCCGCGAGGCGCTGGCCGCGCACCTCAAGACCCCGCACGTCGCCGAATGGATCGCTGTCCTCTCGGGCATGACGATGAAGGAGCGCAATATCCGCATCTACGATACGGATGAAGGCGAGGCGCTTTAAGCCATGCTCGTCGTGATGGGCACATTCCGCGTTGCGGCGGAGCATATCGAGACGCTGCTGCCGCTCGCGCGCAAGGTGGCGGAAGCGACCCGGGCCGAGCAGGGCTGCATCCAGTACGGCTATGCGCAGGACATCGACGATCCGGCGCTGTTTCATGTGGCCGAACGCTGGACAGACCGGGCTGCTCTGGCGGCCCATGCCAAGTCCGCGCATATGGCCGAATGGGTCGCGGCGCGCGCCGGGCTAGGCTTCCATGACCGCGTGATCCGGCTTTACGAGACGGACGAGGGCGTGGCGATCTAGGGCGACCTACTCGGCCGGATGCACCGCGCCGATGACCGGCGGCTCCACCCGCGGCCGCCCGCGCGTAAGCATCCGCCCGATGCGGTTGAGCGTCCCCGTAACGAGGCCGTGCTCGGCCATCCACGCATGGTATTCGCGGTACTTGGCGTCCTCGGCGAGGAGATGCGCTTCCTCGGTCTTGGCGCGCCAGAAATAGACCGTGCTGACCAGAGCGAGGATTACCGTGTTGCGGATCGCGTCGACCATCGAGTGCGTCGTGGTGAGCCAAGGCAGGGTCGAGAGCCACCAGAAGGTGTTCTTCGAAAGATAGGCCGGGTGCCGCGTGAAGGCATAGGGTCCGTTCGTCAGCACACCGCGATAGGTGAGGTTGGAGAAGCGCAGACCGAACGCGACCGTCGCCCAGGCATAGATGCCCGTCAGGACAACGAGCAGCGCCACCCATATCCACTGCAGCACCGGCATGCCCTGCAGCCAGAAAGTCCATTCGGCGCCGTTGGCCCGGTAATCGAGCACACCGCCGCCGCCCATCAGGATGAACGGCGGATAGCAGATCAGCGCCGCGACCCAGCCCGCCAGATAGGGATTGGCGCTGCGGATCTGCGCATCGAGCGGCTTCATCGTGAGCAGGTAGCCGACCATCGCAATCTGCACGTCGACCAGGAACATCGTCTCGACCAGCGCATTGCCCACCGCGACCGGATCGCCGAGCACCTCGCTGTAGTTCATCATCACGATATTGGCGAAGCCGCCGGGGATGATCGAGAACATGAAGGCGCAGAAGAAGCCCTTGACCGCCCAGGCGCGCAGGTGATGCGCCACTTCGGCGCGGTCATAAGCCTCGCGCCCGATCAGCATCGCGCCGAAATGCCACGAAGCATCGCGCGGATTGACCAGCACGCGATCGAGCCAGAGGACATAGGGGATCGTGCCAATGAACAGCAATGGCGCCAGCCCCGAGATCACGTCCATCGCGAAGAGATACTGTCCGCGCCAGTACCAGCGGCACAGGCAATAGACGAAGCCGACCAGCGACCAAGTCGCCCAGAGCCCGGCGACCTTGGTGATCGAGACATCGACGATCTCGCGCACCGGGCGCGGGTTCTTCCAGTCGATGCCCGTAGAGGCGCGCAAGTGCACCTTGTCGACCACGATCGACCACGCCACCATCGGCAAGCCGGAGAAGATCATGGCTGCAAGCGCCGCATTAGGCCCGGCGAGCGGGCTGTGCGGCCCGGGCAGCGCGAGCGCATCGGCGATCCCCGCCCAGTTGCGGCAGATCACCACCCACAGCGCGAGACCGGCGAGGCCGGAAAGGCCGACGCCGGCCGAAACGTCGCTGGGGGGCCTCGAGGCAGGAGCGGTCATAGCCGCAGCATTAACGGAGAACTCTGATAAAAGCGTTTATGCCGCTGCAAGAAATGCAGGCGCCGCGTCAACGCATGGCGGTGACATGCCCGCTGTCGTCCAGCACGTAGAGCGTCCCGCCAGCCACGATCGGCGCCAGCGTGACCGGTGCGCCGAGCTTGGCGTAGCGCTTGACCGCACCATCGGCCACGGCGGCTGCGAAGATCTCACCTTCCGAATTGGCCATCCACAGCTTGTCGCCCGCCAGCACCGGGCCGGTCCAGAAGATCGGGCCCTTCTTCTTCTTCACGCTGCGATAGGGCTTCATCTGCGCAATCCAGCGCACCTTGCCGGTGGTCTTGGCGATGCACAGCAGCTTCGCCTCATCGGTCAGGGTAAAGATCCAGTCGCCCGCGATGGCAGGGGTGGAAATGCCCGCAAGGTTCAGTTCCCAAACGCGCTGGCCGGTAACCAGTTCGTAGGCGGCCATGCGCCCGCCCTGACCCAGCGCATAGACGCGGCCACGCTCGATGATCGGATCGGCATCGATGTCGGTCAGCGTCGAGACCGACGTGGCGATGCTGGTCCGCGCAAGTGCGTCAGACCACAGCTGCCGCCCGTTCTCGTAGCGATAGGCGACCAGTTCGCCCGAGCTGTAGCCCGCAACGATCGTACCCTGCCCGGCTGCCGCCGCCGCCACGCCGAACACGCCGGTCTGCGCGACCGAGCCGGATTCGCTCCACAGCTGCGCGCCGTCGGCAATGTTGAGCGCGATGATCTGGTTGTCCTGCGTCATCACATAGACCGCGCCGTAGGCGATCGTCGGGCTGCCGCGCAGGGGGCCCGCGGGCTTGACGCGCCACAGCAGCTTGCCGCTGGCCGCATCGACTGCGGCGACTTCGCCGAGGCCGGTGGTGATGAAGACTTTGCCGTCGTTGAAGCCCGCGCCGCCACCGAAGACCGATGCGGTCGATTCGGGCAGGCGGAACGCCGCCTTCCATACTTCGCGGCCGCTGGTCGCATCAAAGGCGCGGACCATCCCTTCGGTGTCCATCACATAGAGCCGCCCACCGCCTACGACAGGCGCGGCGGCAAGGCGCTGCTTCGGGCTCGACCCGGCGATGCGCACGCTCCACACCTTGCGCGGCGCCGCACCCAGTGCGAGGTGGCCATAGGACTTGGAAGCCGAGCCGCCTGCCTGTTCCCAATCGGGATTGGGCTCGGCCACTGGCAGCACGACATCAAGGACCGCCATGCCGGTATCGACCTTTGTGCCCGCCTCGATCCGCGAAAGAATCGGGATGCGGTTGCCCACGGTCGGTGTCGACTTGGTCTTGCCCTTGGTGAGCCCGCAGCCGCCGAGCGCAAGCGCCACGACGACCATGGCGGCAACGGCGATGCGCCGGATCGACTTTGCGGCGGTCATGTCCTCGGATCCCATCATTTTCCTGCTTCGGCGCGCACGGCGGCGGCTACATTGTCTACGGCATCGATGCCGAGCTGCCCGGCAAGCTGACGCGTGCGGCGGCGGAGCGTATCGGGCACGGAAGTATCCTTCGAGATCGAGGCCAGCAGCGCGCCAGCCGCCTCGGTCTTGCCCTGCTTGAGATAGGCCTGCGCCACCAGTTCGCCGGCGCTGCCGAACCACGGTTTGCCGGGCACGGCCAGCGGCTTAAGCCGGTCGATCACGGTCTGCGGGGGAAGCTTGTCGAAATTGGTGGCGACTTCGCGCAACGTGGCGAGATCGCGATAAGGCCCGGGTAGCGAAGCATCAGCCGCCACCGCGGCATAGGTCTTGGCCGCATCGGCTTCCTTGCCGAGTTGCTGGGCAATACCCGCCTGGGTGATCTGCACCGCCGCGCGGTAACCAGGATTGCCGTCCTTGGCGAGGGGAGCCATGGTCTGCTTGGCGGTCTCGTTACGGTTGGCCTGCAACTGGTCGAGCGCGGTAACAAAGGTCTCGCCCTGCGTGTCGCTCACCGACCGCTTGTGATCGATGTACCACAGCCAGCCGGCGAGCCCGACAAGACCGCCCGCAACAAGCGCGAGGATCGGCCGGCCGCGCTTGACGATGAGGTTGCGCAGTTGGTCCTCACGCAGCGCATCGTCCACTTCACGCAGGAAGGTTTCCTGCGCCGCGGCGTCCTTGCCGGTGGCAGGCGGGGTGCCGGCCGTGCTTTTCGGGGTGAGAGCCAAGGCTGCGCTTTCGCTTCTTCTGGTTAACGGGGGCGGAGGGTCCGCCCGAATGCGGCTGTTTAGCAGGGGGCCATGCCAATTCAACCGCTTTGACGCGCGCTGTCCCCGGCGCGCATCGCCGCATGGGCACGCGTAAGGTAGTCTATGGAAACGTCGGGACGCCCAGCGCGGCGGCATAAAGAGCGCCGTGGCGCGCGGCCATCGCCCCCTCGTCGAAATCGGCCCGGGCGCGCAGTTGGTTGGCATCGCCGATGCGGCGGCGCAGCGCCTCGTCCCCAGCGAGCCGGACGAGCGCGGCAGCCAACGCCGCCTCATCGCCCTGCGGCACGATGAAGGGCGCGTTCTCCGCTGCGACAATCTCGGCCACGTCGCCCACTGCGGGGCTTGCCACCGCAAGGCCGGTGGCCATGGCCTCCACCACCGAAAGCGGGAACTGCTCGCTGTCTGAAGAGAGCGCGAAGAGATCGAACAGCGCGGCGGCTTCTGCC
This sequence comes from Novosphingobium sp., assembly GCF_037133355.1. Classification (GTDB taxonomy): domain Bacteria; phylum Pseudomonadota; class Alphaproteobacteria; order Sphingomonadales; family Sphingomonadaceae; genus Novosphingobium. Next base: position 198,296 of record NZ_JBAXOI010000005.1, read on the forward strand.
GGATGCGCGACATGGCCGGGCAAGTGAACGCGCCCGCCGATCCCGAGCCGCTCCGCCTCGGCCCCGATCACCGCGCGCTCCGGCCCCTCGCCCACGATCACCAGTTGCCAGTCCGCAGGCAAAGCGGAAAAGGCCCGGACGAGGCGCGGCAGCGCCTTGACCGGCCGCAACCCGGCAAGCGTGCCCACCCACTTGTCGCCGGGCCGCTTGACCAGACCCGGCAAGGCATCGGGGCGTGGTGGTTTGCCATAGTCGCCAACCGCAATGCCGTTGCCGATGCGGTGGACCCGCGCGCGCGGCTGATGCCACACTTTGAGCGCCACTTCCTCCAACCGGCGCGAGGGCACGATCAGCGCGCTTGCCCGGGCCAAAGCGACGCGGCGATACCAGCCTCGTGCGGGTTTCAGGCGCTGCGCCTCGTCGGCGTTGAACCCGTCCTCGTGGTGAATCAGCGGGGCAAGCCCCATCGAAGGCGCGAAGACTGCATGGGCCATAGCCGCATCCATTGCGCCCCAGTTGTAGGTGAGGATGAGGTCGAAGCCGCGCATTGCCCGCGCCAGCGTCTGCAACCGCCGCACCCCGAAGCGCCCGGCCAGCGGCGGGAAGCCGAACGGGAAATGCACCGAAAGCCCCGGGTCGATCTGCCCGCGCGCACCCATCGCCCCAGGCTGGGCCGAGACGATGCTGTGATCCACCGCCTTGCCGAAGCGGTTGATCAGGCTGGTCGAGCGCCGCTCCTTGCCGCCAGCATCGAAGGTCGAATGCAGGTGGAGGAGATGCAGCCGCTTCGGCGTGTTCATGGCCGCAGGCTCACGCCGCCCGGGCGAGCAGCCGGTCGATCGCCGCGATCGCCTCGGGCTCGTCGAGCGTGGGAGCGTGACCCACCCCGGGGATGGTGACCAGCTCGGTCGCAGCGCCGCGCACTTTCATGCGCGCAGCCACTTCGGCGGACAAAATGTCCGAATGCGCGCCGCGCAGCACCAGCAGCGGCCGGCGCGCGATGGCTTCGTACATGCCCCACATAACCGCAGGCTCAGGGGCCGGGCCATCCGAAGCGCCGAACGCTTCGGCAATGTTCATATCGTAGTCGAACACGATGCGCCCGCTGCTGCCGATCACCATGCAGCGCTTGGCGAGGCGGAGCCAGTCGGGCAGTTCATAGCCGGGATAGATGTCGCGGTTCGCCTCCTGCAGCGCCCGCGCGGCGTGAACCCAGGTCTCGTAACTGCGGCCCTGCCCGACATATTCGCGAATCCGCTTGAGCCCTGCCGCATCGATCTCGGGCCCCACGTCGTTAATGACCGCGGCGGCGATGCGCGCGGGGTCCCTGGCCGCCAGCATCATCGTCATCAGGCCGCCGAGCGAGGTGCCGATGGCGATGAACCGCGTGATCCCCTCTGCCTGCAACAGCGCCTCGACATCCTCGACATAATGAGCCGGCGTGTAGGTCATCGGATCGCGGGCATAATCGCTGTCACCGCGCCCGCGCATGTCGGGGCAAAGCACGCGCCAGGTTCCGGCCAGACTGGCGGCGAGTGCCTCGAAATCGCGGGCATTGCGCGTGAGGCCGGGCAAGCAGAGAATCGGCGGTTGACCCTCGGGTCCCGCATAATCGCGCAAATGCAGGCTCAGCCCATCGCGGCTGGTCCAGCCGCGATCCTCCCAGCCCCGCTCGACCGCGGCGCGTTCCCGGCCCGATGCCAACCCGTCTGCCATACTCTGTTCCAGCCGCGCTGAGCTCACAAACAAAAGGGCCGCGCTTGCACGCCGCCCGCTTCGGCCCCACTATCGCGCGATGCAGCCTGCCCCGCAAGACGCGATCTATCGTCCCGCCCCCCGCATTCTCGATCTTGCCTCCTGGATCGGCGATCCGGTCGGACCGGCTGACTTTCCCGAGACCAAGCTGCGCTTCCGCAACCAGCCGGCGGCAGCCGAAGTGGGCTTGGCCGGGCTGAGCGATGCGGAGTGGATCAGGCACTTCGGCCGCTTTGAATCGCTGCCCGAAAACCTGCCTCACCCGCTGGCGCTGCGCTATCACGGCCACCAGTTCCAAGTCTACAACCCCGATCTGGGCGACGGACGCGGCTTCCTTTTCGCGCAGTTGCTTGATGGGACGGGTCGGCTGATGGACCTTGGCACCAAGGGCTCCGGCCAGACGCCGTGGAGCCGGCAGGGCGACGGGCGCCTGACACTCAAAGGCGCGATGCGTGAGGTGCTCGCCACTGAGATGCTCGGCGCGCTGGGCGTGAATACCAGCCGAACGTTCTCGGTGATCGAGACCGGTGAGGCCCTGTGGCGCGGCGACGAGCCCTCGCCTACCCGCTCGGCGGTCATGGTGCGCCTCAGCCACGGGCACATTCGAATCGGCACCTTCCAGCGACTCGCTGCGCTGGGCGAGGCGGACAACATGGCGGCGCTGGTGGGCTATTGCCTGGCGAACTTTCCCGGCAATGATGGGCCGGAAGGCGCGAGCCCCGCCGCGCGGCTGTTGAACCAGGTGGTGGAGCGCATGGCCGATATGGCGGCGAGCTATGTCGTCGCCGGCTTCGTACATGGCGTGCTCAACACCGACAACATGAACGTGACCGGCGAGAGCTTCGACTACGGCCCGTGGCGCTGGTTGCCGCGCTGGGACCCGGCCTTCACCGCCGCTTACTTCGACAGCAGCGGGCTCTATGCCTTCGGCCGGCAGGCCCAGGCGATCCACTGGAACTGCGGCCAGCTCGCCGTCGCGCTGCGCACGCTGGAAGAAGCGCCGCCGCTGATCGCGGCGCTCAACCGCTTCGAGGAGCATTACCGCGCGGCGGTCACGCGGCGCTGGTGCTGGAGGTTGGGCATCCAATCGCTGGGAGCTGAGGAGGACACCGCGCTGATCGGCCTGTCCGAGGAAGCCATGACCGCCAGCGGCGAGGGACCGGACGCCTTCTTTTTCCATCATCGTGGCGGGCGCGCAAATGCAGCGGACGCGCTCGGCGAGGCACTGGCAGCCCGCGGACCTGTGGCGGACACCCACGCCTATTGGCACGATGCGGCGCCGCAATCGCTGTTGATCGAGGAAGTCGAGGCAATCTGGGCGCCGATCGCTGACGGCGATGACTGGTCGCAGTTCGAAGCCAAGGTCGCCGCACTGCGCCGCATGGGCGAAGCGCACGGCGAGCCCCCGCAAGCCGCCGGTCACGCCTGAAAGCACGAGTGCGGCACTCCTCTGGTTTCTTGTTTGGTTACCACTCGCGTGCCATAGGCCGCTCACTGAAGCGGCAAGGCGCCGTACAAGGAACCCGATAGAGGAAGGCCCCTTACGCCCGTGTCCAGCGGCGAAATCGTCTCTTACGAGCCAGCGACCGGATCGGAGCTGTGGCGCGGCAGGATCGGCGACGCCGAGGACATCGTCGCGCGCGCCCGCCGCGCCTGGCCGCTCTGGGCCGCCCAGCCGCTGTCCACCCGCATCGAACTGCTGCGCCGCTTCGCCAACGAAGTGCGCAAGGAGGCCGACAAGCTCGCCACCATGATCGCGCGCGAGACCGGCAAGCCGATGTGGGAAGCGCGCGGAGAAGTCGACGGCGTGGTCGACAAGGTCGAGGTCTCAGTGCGCGCCTATGCGGAACGCACGGCGCAGCGCAAGCTCGACAGCGCGCTCAACGGTACGGCGGCGGTGCGGCACAAGCCGCACGGTGTGCTGGCCGTGATCAGCCCCTACAACATGCCCGCCCTGTTGCCCGCCGGGCACATCGTGCCTGCGCTGATCGCGGGCAATGTCGTGGTGTTCAAGCCTTCCGAAAAGGCGCCGGCATCGGGTGATCTCCTCGTGCGCTGCTTCCACCGCGCCGGGATTTCGGCGGCCGTCGTGCAGGTCCTGTTCGGCGGAGCGGAGCAGGGCCAGCAGCTGGCCGTGCATGACGGGATCGACGGCGTGCTGTTCACCGGATCGGCCCACGCCGGGGTTTCGATCAACCGCAAGCTCGCCGCCAATCCGGGCAAGCTCGTCGCGCTCGAATTGGGCGGCAACAACCCGATCGTGGTGTGGGACACACCCAAGATCTCCGATGCGGCGGCGATCGTGGTGCAATCGGCCTTCACCAGTGCGGGTCAGCGCTGCTCGGCGGCGCGGCGGCTGATCGTGAAGTCCACGCTCTATGACGCGGTGATCACCGAAGTGCGCCGCCTCACCGAGCGCCTGATTGTCGGCGCTCCCTTCGATACGCCCTCGCCGTTCATGGGCCCGGTGATCGACAATGCCGCCGCCGACGGCCTTACAGAAAGCTTCGTCTACCTGCTTTCGAACGGTGGCCGCGCGATCAAGCACATGGCCCGCCTGCGCGATGACCTGCCGTTCGTCAGCCCAGCGATCATCGACGTGACCCGAATCGAGGACCGCCCGGATGTCGAGCTGTTCGGCCCGCTGCTTCAAGTCGTCTCGGTCGGCGATTTCGACGAGGCGATTGCCGAGGCCAACAACACCCGCTTCGGCCTCACCGCCGCGCTGATCGGCGGGTCGCCGCAGGAGTACAACCGCTTCTGGGCCAATGTCCGCGCCGGGATTGTCAACTGGAACCGCCCGACCATCGGCGAGGCGGCAGCCGCGCCGTTCGGCGGCACGGGCCTATCCGGAAACAACCGGCCCGGCGCCTACTACGCCGCCGATTCGTGTGCCTATCCGGTCTCCTCGGCGGAGATGGAGCAACCCCGCGCCACCATCGGCGTGGGCCTGCGCGACACCTAGCTTTTCGGATCGGGCAAAGGCAGCGCGGGATCGGCAGGGCCTGCGGGCACTACCGCGAGATTGCGCATGTTCGCCTGGCTGAGATCGGGATCGACCATGAGCTGCCCCTCGATCGCGGCGCTCATAACCGGATCGTGCACCGGCCCTTCCTCCGCCCCGCGCGTGCGCGGCGTCTCGGCCGAACAGGCGGCCAGCGCAGCGCCAAGCAGCGCGGAGAAGGCGAAGCGAAGGATCATCATCGTCCCCCATGCACCGCTTGGGGTTAATCCCGCGTCACCGGCGCCGGTATCGCCCATGCCATTTTGATGCTTGGTCGCGCCCGCAAGGCCTGCCATGGGGAGCGGCATGTCTTCTGCCGCCTCCCGCCACAACGGTGCCATTGCGGCCATTGCGACGTATGCCTTCTGGGGCGTGATGCCGATCTACTTCAAGCTGCTGGGCGGCGTCCCCGCCCCCGAACTGCTCGGCTGGCGGATCATCTGGAGCATGCCGATCTGCCTCGCGATCATCGCGCTGCAGCGTCAGGGCGCCTCGCTCGCCGCCACGCTGTGGGACCGCGGCGTGCTGCTGCGCCTGACGACCAGCGCTTTCCTCACCTGCACCAACTCGCTGATATTCTTCGTCGCCGTCGTCACCGGCCATGTCCTTGCGACCAGCCTCGGCTACTACATCATGCCGCTCGTCAATGTCTTGATCGGCACGGTTTTCCTGAAGGAGCGGCTGAGCCGCATCCAGTGGAGCGCGGTCGTCATCGCCGCCACCGGCATTGGCCTGCTCGCGTTTGGCGAGCTTGACATGCTGTTCGTCGCCGTGGCGCTCGGCGTGACTTATGCGCTCTACGGCTTCGTGCGCAAGGTCACCCCAACCGGCGCGCTGGAGGCCGTCACGATCGAGACGGGCGTGAGCCTTGCCCCCGCGCTGGCCGTGGTCGGCTGGTATGCCGCATCGGCCAGCGGCTCGAGCCTGGCCACAAGCTGGCAGATGGCGGCGCTCCTGATGATCGGCGGCCTGTTCACCGCGATCCCGCTGCTGCTATTCGGCCATGCGGCGCGGCGGCTGACGCTCTCGGCGATGGGCTTTGCCCAGTTCATCACGCCGAGCATCGGTTTCCTGCTCGGCCACTTCCTCTATGGCGAACCGCTCGATGCCGCGCGCACCGCCTGCTTCCTGCTGATCTGGACCGCGCTCGCCCTGTTCACCTGGGACATGGTCCGCCAGACGCGGCTCAATTCACATACGAAGACGCCAGTCTAACGTCTCCCCGGCGTGGAAGGGCACCACCATGGTCTCGCCCACGTCGATTTCGTCCGGCACGGTCACCGGCGCCCGCTCGAGCGTGACGGTGCCCTCGTTCAGCGGAAGGCGGTAGAAGCGCGGCCCGTGCTCGCTGGCAAAGCCCTCGAACTTGTCCAGCGCGCCTTCTTGCTCGAACACCTTGATGTAGCTCTCCAGCGCAAACGGCGCGTTGAATATCCCCGCGCAGCCGCAAGCCGCTTCCTTGAGGTGCCTGGCATGCGGTGCGCTGTCGGTCCCTAGGAAGAACTGCGCGCTGCCCGAAGTCGCCGCCTTCCTGAGCGCCAGCCGGTGATGCTCGCGCTTGGCCACGGGCAGGCAATAAGCATGCGGACGGATGCCGCCGACCAGCATGGCATTGCGGTTGATATGGAGGTGCTGCGGGGTGATCGTGGCCGCGAGGTTCGCGCCCGCACTTTCCACGAACTGCACCGCCTCGCTGGTCGTCACGTGCTCGAACACGACGCGCAAGGCCGGCAGTGCTTTCACCAGCGGGATCAGCGTGCGCTCGATGAACACCGCCTCGCGGTCGAAAATGTCGACGTGGTTGTCTGTCACCTCGCCATGGATAAGAAGCGGCATGCCGATCTTCTCCATCCGCGCCAGCACCGGAATGATGTTGGCAATGTCCGTCACCCCATGCGCGGAGCCGGTGGTGGCGTGGGCCGGGTAAAGCTTGGCCGCCACGAAGACGCCCGCTGCATGCCCCCGCTCGACTTCATCCGGATCGGTATGATCGGTAAGGTACAGTGTCATCAGCGGCGTGAATTCGCTGCCTTCGGGCAGCGCCGCCATGATCCTGTCCCTATAGGCCGAAACCCCCGCCACGTCGGTCATCGGCGGCGAAAGATTGGGCATGACGATGGCGCGGGCAAACTGGCGCGCGGTGTGCGGGGCAACGCCCGCAAGCAACGCGCCGTCGCGCAAATGGACGTGCCAGTCATCGGGGCGGCGGATGGTGATCGTGTCGAGCGTGGTCATGGCCTTCCCCTTACGCGGGAAGCTGCCTATCTGTCACCCATGAGCCAACCCCGTCTTGCCGATCGCGCCCTGGTCCGCCTCTCCGCGCTGGATGACAGCGAAGATGTCGCCGCCTTCCTGCAAGGCCTCGTCACCAATGACGTCAAAGGCCCCCTCCCCGTCTGGGCCGGGCTGCTGAGCCCGCAAGGCAAAGCCTTGTTCGACTTCATTGTCTGGCCTGACGGCGCGGACCTCCTGCTCGATTGCGAGGCTGCCGCTGCACCCGCGCTCGTCAAGCGTCTCTCGCTCTATCGCCTGCGCCGCCGCATGGCCATCGCGCCGGACCCTGCGCTCGGCGTCTACTGGCAGACCGAGGGCGAGCCGACCGACCCGCGCCTCCCCGCGCTCGGCCACCGCTGGATCGCGCCCGTCAGCGCCGACGACGAGCCCGCCGATGCCGCGTGGCTGGCGCACCGCCTTGCACAAGGGGTGCCCGAGGGGCTTGCAGAATTCGGCAGCGAGCAGACGCTCTGGCTGGAAACCAATGCGGTGGAGCTCGGCGGCGTCAGCTTTACCAAGGGCTGCTACGTCGGCCAGGAAAACACCGCGCGGATGAACTGGCGGCAGAAGGTGAACCGGCGTTTGCTGATCGTGCCGCTCGATCAGTCCGATCCCGCCCGCCAGCGCATCGCCTATCCGGAGCTGGGGCTGGCCATCGATCACCGCCGCGTGGAAGACATCCCCGCCGAGCTTGCGCCGGCGTGGCTGGACCTCAGCCCGCCCGCATGAGCTTGGCGTTTTCGGTCGCGGTAATGAGCATCTGCGCCGCGTAGTCCCGCGCCGCCGTGCGCGGCAGTTCGAGCGCCTGGCTCAGCGGCCCGCCCATCTGCGCATCGCCCAGTGCCATGAGTACCAGCGTCAGCGTCGTGCCGCGCATTGCGTCTGATCCGAACTCGTTGAGCTCGATCACCAGATCGTGGATCACATCGACAATCGGATCGAGCGCGTCCTCGTTGCCGGTCAGGAGCATCCACGAAGCGAGCGCGCCCGCGCCTTCGCGGTCGAACGCATCGAAAGTCAGCTCGACGACATCGCGCGGGGAGCCGATGCCGGAGCGGCTGGCAATCACCGCCTCGCGGATTACCACGCAGATCGTCTCGGCCAGATAGCGTGCGAGCTCCTTCTGCAACCCCGAGGCGGAGCCGAAGTGATGCAGGAGATTGGCATGTGTGCGCCCGATCCGCCCCGCGACCGCTTTCAGTGTCACGGCCTGCGGCCCCGTCTCGATCAGGAGGGCGCGCGCGGCTTCAAGGGCGGCGATACGGCTTTCTTCGGGACTAAGGCGCTTTCGAACTGACATTTTCAGGCGGTTTTCCCCTTTGCGGCGCGCACTTCCCCCCGCGCGCCGGAATGGAAACGCCTAGAACCGCAGCGCGCCGGGAGCAAGAGGGGCGCGCACGATCACGCCGCGCGGCGCATCGGCTCGCCTTCGCTCCCGCCGGCGCCGCCATCGCCGCCGTCGCCGCCGGTGGCGGTCCCCAACCGGATTTCATAGACCACGCTTGTCACCACGGCGCCCCGTCCCGCGCTGCGGCGTGGTCGATGCTCGCCGGTGGGGGTGAAGCCGAGCTTCCTCAGCACCCGGCCCGAGGCGGGATTGTCAAGGAAATGGCTCGCCTCGATCCGGTCTTGGCCAAGACTGCGCGCGACCGACAGCACCGCGCGCGCCGCCTCGGTGGCAAAGCCGCGGCCCCAATGGCTGCGCGCGATCCAGTAGCCGAGCTCGACCGCACCCTGCTCGCCGGGCGCAATCCCGGCGCAGCCGATGATCCGAGCGCCTTCCGCGCCGGGCAGCGTGATCAGAAAGTCGGGATGGTGGGCATCCTGCGGCCGGTTCACGAACCAGTGCGCATCCTCAGCCTTGTAGGGCCAGGGCGCGCGCGCCAGATTGCGCACCACGTCAGCATCGTCGATCGCGACGTGCAGTTCGGCCCAGTCTTCGGGCCAGGCAGGGCGCAGGAACAGTCTTTCGCTGCGAATGAACATGCCTTGTCTCCTCATCCGCCCCTCGGTCCCTTTGGCGCCTAACCAAAGGTAATGACAGGCATATTGCGATGTGCTGGATCACCTGCGCGATTTGCGGGCGGTCCTGGATTTGAGGGAGACAAAGAAAAAGGGAGACGGGCTGGCCCCTCTCCCTCGTCAAGCCGGCTGGTGAGTGCCGGCGGGGGCCATCCATCCTGGATGGCCCGTCATGACCATCCGGTTATTCTGCGGCCTCGGCCACCATATCGACCGATACGTACTTGCGGCCAAGCTTGCCCGAGTGGAAACGCACGCGGCCTTCGGCGAGCGCGAACAGGGTGTGGTCCTTGCCCATGCCGACATTGGCGCCCGGGTAGACCCTCGTGCCGCGCTGGCGGATGATGATGTTGCCGCCGATCACAAGCTGATCGCCGAACTTCTTGACGCCGAGGCGGCGGCCAGCCGAATCGCGACCGTTGCGCGAAGAGCCGCCTGCTTTCTTATGTGCCATCTGAGCTTACTCCGGAATCTTGTCAGGTGCCGCGATCAAGCGACGCTGAGGATGCGCAGCAGGGTCATCTGCTGACGGTGGCCGTTGCGGCGGCGATAGTTGTGCCGACGGCGCTTCTTGAAGACGATGACCTTTTCGGACTTCGCCTGAGCGATGATCTCGGCCGAAACGGTAACGCCCTTGGCATCCGCGATCGCGCCTTCGCTCCCCGCGAGGAGGACGTCGGTCAGCGTGATCGTGTCACCGGCTTCACCCGCCAGCTTCTCGACAGCGATCTTGTCTCCGGCGGCAACCCGATACTGCTTGCCGCCCGTGCGCACGATTGCGAACATGGTTCCTGCTATCCGTTTCAAGTGTCTGGTTGCCGCATCACCCGCGAATCGCGGACAACAAGCAACATGGCCGAATCTCCGCTGGATTGCGAAGGCCCGGAAAGAGCGGCGCGAGTAATCGAATGACAGCCCCGTGTCAACGCCGCCGCGCGAGGGAATCGCGCCCGCGCCCCGCTTCCCGACTTGCGCAAAAGACTCTATGGCCCGGACATGCCTGTCCCGTCCATCCGTCTTGCCGCGCCCGTCCTCGCCCTGCTCGCGCTCAGCGCTTGTACAGCGGACCGCACGCGCTTCCCCTCGCTGGCGATGCGCCCGGCCGAGCGCGCCTATGGCATAGGGCAGCCAGCCACGCCCGCACCGGGCCTGCCGCTCACCGCGCAGGTGCTTGCGGGCGCCGATCTGTCCACCCGCGTCGCTACGCTGCGCGATGCGGCCCGCACCGCCCACGCACGCTTCCTTGATCAGCAGGGTGCCGCCACGCGCCTGATCGAGGCCGCGAAAGGCGCCGCGCCCGGCACCGATGCCTGGAGCAGCGCCGCAATCGCGCTCGCCGGACTCACCTCGGCCCGGGGGCAAGGCATGGTCGCACTCGCCGATCTCGACCGCCTGCTGATCGCCGCCACCGAAAAGGCCGCGATCGGTCCGGATGCCGATCTGCAGACGGTCAGCCCCGCGCATCACGAGGTCGCCGCCCTGCTTGCCGAGGAAGACCGCGTGATCGCTGCGCTGAACGCGGCGATGAGCGACTAGCGCACCTTGCATCGCCGACGCGCCGCCACGAGCAGAACACCGGCCAGCAGGACAAACCCAGCGGGCAGTTCCCGCATCAGTCCAGCAAACACGCGTTGGTCTTTCCCGCAATCAAATCAAATGCGAGGCGGTAGGAAGGCGCGCATTAACCGCTATAGCCAAGGTTCCGCCGCCCCGGATTCGGCACAGAATTCAGTGCCCTACCAGCGCGCCAGATCGCGGTGGTCGTCCGGACGCGGTTCGATCCAGCGCCAGCCTTTCGCGGTTTTCTCGCGCTTCCAGAACCAGCTCTGGCTTTTGAGGTGATCCATGGCGAAGTCGGCGGCGGCAAAGGCATCGCGGCGGTGGCGTGCGGCAGCGGCGACAAGCACGATGGGATCGCCCGGATGCATCACTCCGTAGCGATGGATGATCAGCAGGCCATCAAGCGGCCAGCGCGCCGTGGTCGCAGCGGCAAGTGCCTCCATGCCCGGCAGGGTCATCGCCGCATAGTGCTTCAGCTCCAGCGCCTCGACCGCAAGGGGCCCCTCTTCCCGCCGCACCTGGCCGAGGAAGCTGACCAGCCCCCCCGCTTCGGGGTGTGCGGCGGTGAAGGCGGCGAGTTCTTCCGAGGCCGAGAAGGCTTCGCCAAGCAGGCGGACCTCGGCCACTTCAGCCCCCGCTCACCGGCGGCAGGAACGCAAGCTCGTCGCCATCCGCCAGTACGACCGCACCCGCATCCCCCAGCAGCGCGCCGTTAAGCGCCATGCGCACCCGCTCGCCCAGCAGTTCGACCGCGAGCGCCGGATCAAGCGCGGCCAGCACCTGCTCGAGCGGCCCGGGCGAAACGGCGAGCTCGCCCGTACCGGCGATGTCCTCGAGCCGGCCCAGAAACACCAGTCTTGCGGCCATCTCAGCCGCCCGTCATCGACATGTGGCGCGCCAGGGCAGGCGCGGCGCCGGGCTTGTCGATCACGAAGCCATGGCGTTCCGGCTTTTCGCCCATTGCGCGGGCAAAGGCCTCGGTCACGGCCGCTTCCGGGTTCTCCGAACGCAGCGCGGCACGCAAGTCCACCTTGCCCTCGCCGCCGAGGCACATGAACAGCTGCCCCGTCGCGGTCACGCGCACGCGGTTGCAACCCTCGCAGAAATTGCCCGTGAGCGGGGTGATGAAGCCCAGCCGCCCGCCCGTCTCGGCAATGTCGACATAGCGCGCAGGCCCGCCGGTGCGCGCCTCGCTGGCCGTCAGCGTCCAGCGCGCCTCAAGATCGCGGCGGACGGCATCAAGCGGCAGGTAATGATCGAACCGGTCGCCCTCGACCTCGCCCAGCGGCATGACCTCGATCAGCGTGACCGAATGGCCCTCGCCATGCGCCCAGCCGATCAGATCGGGCAGCTCATGCTCATTGATGCCCTTCAGCGCCACGGCATTGAGCTTGATCCTGATCCCCGCCGCCTTGGCCGCCGCAATGCCCTCGAGCACCTGCGGCAGGCTGTCGCGCCGGGTCAGCTCGGCAAACTTTGCCCGGTCCAGCGTATCGAGCGAAACATTGATCCGCTTCACCCCCGCCGCCGCCAGATCGTCGGCAAATTCCGCCAGCCGCGTGCCGTTGGTGGTGAGCGTCAGTTCGTCCAGACTACCATCATCGATCTTCCGCCCCAGCGCGCGCACCAGCTGCATCATGTCGCGCCGCACCAGCGGTTCGCCGCCCGTCAGCCGGATCTTGCGCACTCCGCGCGCGATAAAGGCGAGCGCAACCTCATGCAGCTCTTCCAGCGTCAGCACTTCGGCGCGCGGCAGGAAAGTCATGCGCTCGGGCATGCAATAGGAACAGCGCAAGTCGCACCGGTCCGTCAGCGAGAGCCGCAGATAGGTGATGCGGCGCGCGAAGCGGTCCATTAACGGTGCGACGGGTGTGCTCATGTCGCGAGGTATACGAAGTCTCGCGCATAAGATTCAAGGTGCGCGCCCCCATCAACAAAAATAGTCTGCCCCGTCACCGCCCGCGCTCCGGCAAGGAACAGCACGGCCTCGGCGATTTCCGCCGGATCGGCGAGCCGCTCCAGCGGCATCATTGCGGTCAGCCGCGCCCATTGCGCCTCGCTGTAGTCCGGCGTCGGCAAGGTCAGCCCCGGCGCAACCGCATTGACGCGCACCCGCGGCGCAAGGCTGCGCGCCAAAGTGCGCACTGCCGCATGGAGCGCCTGTTTGGACAGAGTGTAGCTCAGCTGATCCGGGACGGGATTGAGCACGCGCTGGTCAAGGATATGGACAACCGCCGCCTCGCCCTGCGCCAGATCGGCCAGCGCCCGCGTCAGCAGCACCGGCGCGGCAAGGTTCACCGCCAGATGCTCGTCAAGCATCCCGGCGGTAACAGTGGCGATCGTATCCTCGCGGAACATGGCCGCGCAGTTCACAAGCAGCGTCGGCGCGCGGCCGGCAAGCGCCATGGCCCCGCCCGGCAATCGCGTCACCGCATCGGCATCGGCAAGGTCCGCCGCAAGCGGAAAAATGGCGGCACCCAAGGCTTCCAGCTCGGCCGCAAACGCCGGATCGAACGTGCTTTCGCTGTGGGCATGCAGCGCCAGATCCCAGCCCGCTCCGGCAAGCGCGCGGGCAATCGCTGCGCCGATGCGCCGCCACCCGCCGGTCACCAGAGCAAGCGGCCGGGCAGCGTCCGTCATGGTCAATCGCGCCTGTGGCGGGTGAGCGTCATGCCGATCTCCTCGCCGCGCTCGCTGATCGCAAGCTTGACGATCTTGACCGTGACGCGCGTCACCCGCTTGTCCTGCAGGAACAGCGTCTCGCAGATGTGGTCCGCGACTGACTCGATCAGCTGAAAATGTACGCCCTGCGGCAGGCCCTCGGTCGCGGCGAACTTCAGGTCCATGTAGTTCTTGCTCGCGCTTAGCGGGCAATCGGGCGTGTAGCGCTCTTGCGGGCCGAGCGCCGCTGTGATCGAGATGCGCAGCGGCTGCGGACGGCCGGTCTCCTCCGAGTAGATCCCGGTGAGGACATCGCTTTCGATGTTGGCGACTTCGAGGATAAGGCTGTCGTTCACGGGCCGCGCCTCTGGCACCCTGCCGCCCCCTTGTCCAGTGCAGCGGTCCCCCAGATTTTCTTATGCCCCGGGATTGGACCAACGCGCGAAGATCGCCGTCGGCAAGATGCGTCCGCCTCCAAGGCCTTCAAGGCCCTCTTCGTGGATCGCCAGATCGCCGTGCTCGATCGTTCCCGGAAGGTCCTTCAGCACCTCGGCCAGGAGCCCCCCGATGGCAAGCGAGGACATGCGCACGGCATAGACCGTCAGGAACAGGAACCGGCTCCCGCCGTCCAGCAGCCGTGCGCAATCGGCGATCAGCGCGGGCAGGTTCTCCTCCAGCCGCCAGACCTCGCCTTCGGGCCCGCGCCCGAACTTGGGCGGATCGAGGATGATCCCGTCATAGCGCTTGCCCCGCCGCACTTCGCGCGCGGCAAACTTGGCGGCATCGTCGACGATCCAGCGCACCGGCCGGTCTTCCAGCCCCGCCACTGCCGCATTGGCCCGCGCCTGCGCCACTGCCTTCTTCGAAGCGTCCACGTGAGTCACCGGTCCGAAACGCGAGAGCGCCATGGTGCCGACGCCGGTATAGCCGAAGAGGTTGAGCGTGGAGGCGTCTTGCCGGCCATCCAGTTGCTCCCCCATCCAGTCCCACACCGGGGCCATATCGGGAAAGAAGCCCAGATGCCGGAAGGGGGTGCACTGCGCGGTGAACGCGATCCCGCGCCAATCGAGCGGCCAGCCTTCGCGCGGCACCGGCTTCGCATAAGTCCAGCGCCCACCGCCGTCCTCGTCGGAGCCCGGCACGAACTCGCCGTCCGCATCCCAAACAGCAGAGCGCGGCGCCCACATCGCCTGAGGCTCCGGGCGAATGAAGCGGTGCGGGCCATAGCGCTCGAGCTTGCGCCCGTCGCCGCTGTCGATCAGGCCGAACTGGTCCCAGCCCGCCCCGACCATGAGCTTGGCCTGTAGATCGAGCGCAGCCACCTCAGCCGGCGCCCAGAGCGTTCCTGGGCGTCGCGCGCTCGGAGATCCATGCGGCGACGGTGTCATAGTCGCCGGGCAGCCGCGTATAGGCTTCCTCGCGCTCGAACAGGTCACCCATGCGCGCGGGCAGTGCCGGCCGCACACCGGTCGCCCGCTCGACCGCGTCGGGGAACTTGGCAGGATGGGCGGTTGCCAGCGTTACCACCGGCACATCGGCAGTAAGCCCGGCCGCGGCGCGCGCGGCATGCAGACCGATTGCGGTGTGCGGATCGAGCACCTCGCCGCAGGCCTCGTGCGCCCAGCGCATTGCCTTGGCCATCTCCGCCGCATCGGCACGCGTGCTGGTGAAGAGCGCGGCGGCGCTTTCGCGCTGTGCATTGGTCAGCTGCAGCGCCTTCGCGGTCTCGAACTGCTTCATCTGCGCCGCCATCGCCGCGCCGTCGCGCCCGCCGGCATCATAGAGCAGCCGCTCGAAATTCGACGAGACCTGGATATCCATCGAAGGCGCGGCGGTCGGCGTCACCGTCCCCGCCGAATAGTCCCCGCTGGAAAGCGCACGGTGGAGAATATCGTTGATATTGGTCGCCACGATCAGCCGCTCGATCGGCAGCCCCATCTGCGCTGCGACGTAGCCTGCAAACACATCGCCGAAATTGCCCGTCGGCACGCTGAACGCGGCCTTGCGCTGCGGCGCGCCCAGCTGAAGCGCGGCGGCGAAGTAGTAGACCACTTGCGCCATCAGCCGCGCCCAGTTGATCGAATTGACCGCCGCGATGCCGAAGCGGCTGGTCATCGCGCCGTCGTTGAACATGCGCTTCACCATCGCCTGCGCATCATCGAAGCTGCCGTCGATGGCGATGTTGTGGACGTTGGGCGCGAGCACCGTGGTCATCTGCCGCCGCTGCACATCGGAAACGCGGCCATGCGGGTGGATCATGAAGATATCGACCTTGGCGCGCCCTGCCACCGCATCGATCGCCGCCGAGCCTGTATCGCCCGAAGTCGCGCCAACGATGGTCAGGTGGTCGTCACGCCGTGAAAGGAACTCCTCGAACAGCAAGCCCAGCAGCTGCAGCGCCACGTCCTTGAACGCCAGCGTGGGCCCATGGAACAGCTCGAGCAGCCATTGCCGCTCATCCAGCTGCACCAGCGGCGTGACGGCAGCATGGGCAAACCGGCCATAGGCCTCGCGGGTCAGCTCCAGCAGCCGCTCGGGCGAGATGCAGTCGCCCACGAAAGGATGCATGACCTTGGCCGCCAGCTCAGCATATGGCAGGCCGGCCATCGCGGCGATCTCGTCTTGCGTAAACGTCGGCCAGCGCTCGGGCACATAGAGCCCGCCATCGGACGCGAGGCCGGCGAGGGTCACGCCCTCGAAATCGAGCGAGGGCGCCTGGCCCCGGGTGCTGACGTACTTCATGGGCCTGCCGGTTAGCGGGCGGGCGCGCGGGGCGCAAGGATTTGGGGGTGGCGGAGAGGGCGATACGGATTTGGCATCGGCGGCGGCGCCTTGCCCGGTTGTCCCTCCCACCTCACCCCTTCGTCTTCCCGGTCCCTTCCCGCCCCACCCTTCGTCATCCCGCCCCCCATACCCTTCGTCATCCCCGCGAAGGCGGGGATCCAGTGCGAGGTAGCGCTGTGGCCGCCCTGGATCCCCGCCTTCGCGGGGATGACGAGGGGTTGGAGGAGCACCGTTCGTGTCGAGCGAAGTCGAGACACCAAGCGCGGCGCTTGGGGTTCAGCCCTCGCGCATCCGCTTCCTGAGCGCCAGCGCATAGATCACCAGAGCCACCCCGGCGAAGAGGAACCACTGCACCGCATAAGCGAGGTGGTTGTTGGGAATGTCACGCGGATCGGGCCGGGCATTCGCCTCCAGTCCGCCCACCGGCGGATCCGCCACAAGGCGCGGACCCGGCGCAATCCAGCCTGTCACCATGCCGCCCGTCCACGGCCGCGAAGCCGGATCGCGCGACCAGCCGAGTACCACCTGCCGCTCGCCGCCTTCGACGTCCGCACAAGTGGCGACATGGGCGAGGCCTGCCTCCCCCTTGGCGTTGCGTCCGGAAACAGTGGTCGGTACGCGGGCCGCGCGGCAATCGAGCCGACTGCGATGATAGAGCGCGCGCTCAGTGGCAGCAGACGATTCCGGCCAGCGCACTTCGCTGCCAGAAACCTGCGCCGCCTCATACCGCGCCAGCATCGCCTCCTTCTCGCTCAGCCGTTCGAGCTGCCAGAACCCGAGGCGGATCATTACGCCCACCGCAATCAGGACGATCAGCGTCGGCACGATCGGAATGCGCTTCACGCAACAACTCCCGAAGCGCGCAGCCGCGCCATGAGCAAGGCCGCCTTCATGAGTCGCAGCGCGCCGATGATGACACCGGGCACCACCACCAGGATGATCGCCAGCAGCAACCACAGGGGCGGACGCAAGAGATCGTCCAGCTTCAACGCCCCTGCGATCAGCAGGAATGTCAGCGGCAGAAGCACGAAATAGAGCCCACGCCCCCTCGGTTCATAATCCGCAAAGGCCAGCCCGCAGCCCCTGCACGCGGGCGCAAAGGCCGCCGGCGCATCCCACAGCGTCCGCGCCGCGCAGCGCGGGCACAAACCGAAAAGGGCAGCGCGGATAAGCCCGCCCTGCCCTTTCTGGTTGGTTTCGGTGGTATTGCTCACCGGAGCCCGATCACTCGATCGGCGCGCCCCAGCCGCCCCACACGTAGATTGCGACGAAGAGGAACAGCCACACCACGTCGACGAAGTGCCAGTACCAAGCGGCCGCTTCGAAACCGAAGTGCTGGCGGGGCGTGAAGTGGCCGGCATAGGCGCGGGCTTGGCAGACGATCAGGAAGATCGTGCCGACGATCACATGGAAGCCATGGAAGCCGGTCGCCATGTAGAACGCCGAACCATAGGTGTTCTCACCGAAGCCGAACGGCGCATGCATGTATTCATAGGCCTGGATCGAGCTGAACAGCAGGCCGAGCGCGATCGTCGCCCACAGGCCCTGCTTGAGGCCTTCGCGGTTGCCGTGGATCAGTTCGTGGTGAGCCCAGGTCAGCGTGGTGCCCGAGCACAGCAGGATCAGCGTGTTGAGCAGCGGCAGGTCGAAGGGGTTCATCACCGCCTCGATGCCCTTGGGCGGCCAGACACCGCCGACAACGTCCACCAGCTTGTTCGGGAACAGCGAGAAATCGAAGAAGGCCCAGAACCAGCCGACGAAGAACATCACTTCCGAGGCGATGAACAGGATCATGCCGTAGCGCTGGTGCAGCTGCACCACCGGCGTGTGATCGCCCGCATGCGCTTCCTTGATCACGTTGCCCCACCACGAGAACATGGTGAGCGCAACGCCGAACACGCCGAGCATCAGCGCGATCTTGCCGCCGGCCATGCCGTGCATCGCGAACACGCCGCCGCTGGTCATCGTGAGCGCCGAGAACGCACCGACGATGGGCCAGATATCGGGCGGCAGAATGTGGTAGTCGTGGTTCTTGGTGCCGGCCATGATCGTACTCTAACCCCCGTCAGCTTGGGACTTGCCGGACCAATCCCCGAAGGGTCGATTCAGCTTGTTTGAAAACGCCTTTATCGAGCCCTTTGAGCGCGGTCCAGAGGCTTTCCACCTTGTTTTTCAAGCACGGCGGGCGTGCTGTCGGCCGCTTCCATGAAGGTGTAGGAAAGCGTGATCTCGGGCACGTCCCTCGCGTTGGGATCGTTGAGCATCTCGGGATCGACATAGTAGATCACCGGCATGCGCACCTGCTCGCCCGGCTCGAGCCGCTGCTCGTTGAAGCAGAAGCACTGGATCTTGTGGAAATAGGCCCCGGTCTGCTCGGGCGTGACGTTGAAGATCGCGCGGCCGACGATCGGGCGATTGGAGGTATTCTTCGCGATGAAGAACGCCATCTTGCGCTCGCCGATATGGCCGTCCTGCGTCACCTGTTCGGGATGGAACAGCCACGGCATGCCCTTGGTCACATTGCCGTCGAAACGGATGGTGATCGGTCGCGCGGTGGTCCTGATTGCCGCCGCTTGTGCCGCTGTCGCGCGCATCGTGGTCCCGCCGAAACCGGTTGCCTGGCAAAAAATACGGTAGATCGGCACGGAGGCAAAGCCGAGCCCGAGCATCGCAAGCGCTGCGCTGGCGGCAATCATCGCGACCTTGCGGTTGCGCCTTGTGGCGGCATCGAGCGCGACGGCCATCAGGCATGGCCCCCTAGCGTTCCGGACTTCGCGCCTGGCGCAGGCGCCTGCGGCTCCGCGCTCTTCGGGTGCGGCGCTGCGATCTTTACGATCGAAATCGCAAAAAACAGGATCACGAGAAAACCAAGAATGAGGCCCATGACCATGTTGCGCGAGCGCTGCCGGGCGCGAAGTGCTTCGGTCTCGGCGGCGGTCAGCGGGCGGGTCTCGGGAAACTGGATCATGCTTGCAGGCCATAAATCGTCGCGAAGCGGTCGACGACCAACATCGCGAACAGGATGAAGAGATAGAAGATCGAATAGGCGAACAGGCGCTTCTCCGGCTTCATGCCATCGCCGGGGGTGCTGGTGCGCAAACCGACCTTGACCGACAGCCACAGGAACACGGCGCCCAACAAAAACGCGGCAAGCCCGTAGACCCGGCCCGTCCCGCCAATGAACCACGGCGTCATCGAAAGCGGCAGCAGGACCGCCGCGTAGGCCAGGATTTGCCAGCGCGTGGACTTCTCACCCGCCACGACCGGCATCATCGGAATGCCTGCCTTCGAGTAGTCGATCTGCACAAACAGGGCGAGTGCCCAGAAGTGTGGCGGGGTCCACATGAAAATGATGAGGAACAGAAGCACAGGCATCAAGGTGATGTGCCCCGTCACGGCGATCCAGCCGATCAGCGGCGGAAAAGCCCCGGCCCCGCCGCCGATTACGATGTTCTGCGGCGTGCGTGGCTTCAGCCACACGGTGTAGATCCACGCGTAGTAGAAGATCGAGAAGGCGAGAATGCCCGCCGCCAGCCAGCCGATTGCAAGACCCATGGTCATCACCGAGAGCCCGGACAGCGCAAACCCGAAGTCGCGCGCGGACTCGCGCTCCATCCGCCCGCCCGGAAGCGGGCGGCGCGAGGTGCGCTTCATCACCGCATCGATATCGGCTTCCCACCACTGGTTGAGCGCCGCTGCACCACCCGCGCCGACGGCAATGCACAGGATCGCGGTGAAGGCGAGCACTGGGTGCAGCGTGCCGGGCGCGGCGAGCATGCCGCAAAGCGCGGTGAAGATTACCAGCCGCATCACGCCCGGCTTGGTCAGCGCAAAGAAGTCGCGCCAGTCGGCGGGCAGGATCAAGGCCTTGGGGGTCGCGGTGCTCATGATCGGCGGCCTATAGGACTGCGCGCGCCAGAGTGGAAGCGAAACGGCATGGGGCTTTGGGGTAAAGCTCTGCTGGAGGTGTTGCGCAGGCCCACCCCCGACCCCTCCCGCAGGCGGGAGGGGAGAGACAGCGCCACAGGCTCCCCTCCCGCTTGCGGGAAGGGGCGGTTGTAGACCCCGGTGGTACCAAGCACAAAGGGCCCCGGATCGCTCCGGAGCCCTCGTGTTCAGTGCAGACCGAGGTCCGATCAGTGCGCGTGCGCGTCCTCGATTACCGGAAGCGTTTCGAACTGGTGGAACGGCGGCGGGCTGGAGAGCGTCCACTCGAGCGTGGTCGCGCCTTCACCCCAATAGTTGCCGACGGCCTTCTTCCCCGCAACGAGCGAGTAGGCGATGTTGATGAAGAAGATCACCATCGAGGCCGCCATCACGGTGTAGCCGTAGCTCGCGATCGTGTTCCAGTACTCGAACGCCGGCGCGTAGTCGGGGTAGCGACGCGGCATGCCCTGCACGCCAAGGAAGTGCATCGGGAAGAAGATCAGGTTCACGCCGATGAAGAACACCCAGAAGTGCAGGTGGCTCAGCAACTCGCTGTGCATGCGGCCGCTCATCTTCGGGAACCAGTAGTAGAAGCCCGCGAAGAGCGAGGTGACCGCGCCCAGCGACAGCACGTAGTGGAAGTGCGCCACCACGTAGTAGGTGTCCTGGAGGTTGTCGTCGATGCCGCCGTTGGCGAGCACCACGCCG
This sequence comes from Novosphingobium sp., assembly GCF_037133355.1. GTDB lineage: Bacteria > Pseudomonadota > Alphaproteobacteria > Sphingomonadales > Sphingomonadaceae > Novosphingobium. Next base: position 218,991 of record NZ_JBAXOI010000005.1, read on the forward strand.
GTCACGCCGCCGACAGTGAAGAGGAAGATGAAGCCGATCGCCCATACGAGCGGCGACTTGAACTCGAGGCTGCCGCCCCACATCGTCGCGATCCACGAGAAGATCTTGATGCCGGTGGGCACCGCGATGACCATGGTGGCGGCGGTGAAGTACATCTTCGTGTTCACGTCGAGGCCGGTGGTGTACATGTGGTGCGCCCACACGATGAAGCCCACCGCGCCGATCGCGACCATCGCGTAGGCCATGCCGAGGTAGCCGAACACCGGCTTCTTCGAGAAGGTCGAGATGATCTGGCTGATGATGCCGAAGCCCGGCAGGATCATGATGTAGACTTCGGGGTGACCGAAGAACCAGAACAAGTGCTGGTAGAGCACCGGATCACCACCGCCGGCCGGGTTGAAGAAGGTCGTGCCGAAGTTGCGGTCGGTCAGCAGCATGGTGATCGCTGCGGCGAGAACCGGCAGCGAGAGCAGCAGCAGGAACGCGGTGACGAGCATCGACCACACGAACAGCGGCATCTTGTGCAGGGTCATGCCCGGCGCGCGCATGTTGAAGATCGTGGTGATGAAGTTGATCGCGCCGAGGATCGAGCCCGCACCGGCAAGGTGGAGCGAGAAGATCGCGAAGTCGACCGCAGGGCCGACCGACCCGGAGGTCGAGAGCGGAGCATAGACCGTCCAGCCGGTGCCAGCTCCCATGCCGGTGCCGCCGGGCATGAAGGCCGAGATCATCAGCGAGCAGAAGCCCGCAAACGTGAGCCAGAACGAGATGTTGTTCATGCGCGGGAAGGCCATGTCGGGCGCGCCGATCATGAGCGGCACGAACCAGTTTCCGAAACCGCCGATCAGCGCAGGCATGACCATGAAGAACACCATGATCAGGCCGTGGGCCGTGATCAGCACGTTCCACATGTGGAGCGTGGCGTTGAAGTCCTGGTCGTTGCCGCCGAGGAAGTGCGTCCACCAGCCAAGGTACTGGATGCCCGGATGCGCGAGTTCGGCGCGCATGATGCCCGAGACGCCGCCACCGATGATCCCCGCGAAGATCGCGAAGATCAGGTAGAGCGTGCCGATGTCCTTGTGGTTGGTCGACATGAACCAGCGCGCGAAGAACGCGGGCTTGTGGTCATGATCGTGCGCCTCGTGGTGCGCGTCGAAGCCTTCGTGGGCTGGAATGCTGGCCATGGTGATCTAACCTTGTCCTCGAAATCGGTTACGCTGCCGGAGCAGTCTTGGCGGGAGCTGCCGCCGTGGTGGTTGCGCCGGCGGCCGGGCCGACCGTGCCGCCCTGGGTCTTCACCCATTCTTCGAACTTGGCGCGGGGCAGAGCCTCGACCACGATCGGCATGTATCCGTGGCGCGCGCCGCACAGTTCGGAGCACTGACCGTAGTAAACGCCCGGCTCCTTGATGAAGAGCACCTTCTCGTTGATCTTGCCCGGCACCGCGTCGAGCTTGAACCACAGCGAGGGCACCGCGAACGCATGGATCACGTCCGAACCGGTGGTCTGCATGCGGATCGGCTCACCTGCGGGGACGACCATGCGGTTGTCGGCGGCGAGCTGCGGCTGCTCGCCGCGCTTCAACGCTTCAGCGTCGGGCAGGATGTTCGAGATCACCTCGAACCCGCCGTTGTCGGGGTAGGTATAGCCCCAATACCACTGATAGCCGGTCGCCTTGACCGTGAGTGCACCCTTGGGCGCGGGCGCATACTGGTGCGCCAGGAGGCGGATAGAAGGCACTGCGATCACAACGAGGATGAGGACCGGAACGACCGTCCAGATGATCTCGATCGTAGTGTTGTGGCTGGTCTTGGAAGCCACCGGGTTGGCGCTGCGGCGGAAACGAACCATCACGAAGAGCAGCAGGAACAGCACAAAGAGCGAGATCACCGTGATGACCGGCATCAGCAGGTAATCATGCATGGCCAGCGCTTCTTCGCCGGTGGGCGAGAACTGCTTCTGGAACGTCATGCCCTTGGCAACCGGCTGGCCAATGCCATCAACCGGCTTCATCGGGGTGTAGGAACCCTTGTCGACCGGAGCAGCTGCGGCATCCGCCGGAGCGGCGCTGGCGGCAGGAGCCGGCGCGATCGCGACGGGGGCTGCAGGGGCAGGGGCCGGAGCAGCGGCGGCTGCCGCCATCGCCTGCGGTGCAAACGCCAGCGCGGCCGCAATGCTCAAAGTCCGGATTGCGCCCGTTACCAGGCGGGCAGTTTGGGAAAGACTCATGGTATACCGCTCTCGATTTTTTGCTGCCGCAGCGGGCGTTTGCCCCGCTACTCCACACCCTAATCCTTCAATTGCAGGGGCCTATACGCGCGCTCGCCGCAAGCCTCAAGCGCCAGAGCGCCTTTTTTTGGGGCAAGGCACGACGCTCCCCGCACTTTGCCCTAAAGCTCTACGGCATAACCCGAATATCACCCGGCCCGCAGTCCCCCGTAGCGTAGGGCGCGCGGCTTCGCTATGGACCTTGTCCCATACAGTGTTCTGCGGGCCCCGGCCCCGCTTCCGAACGGATGATCATGCAGGAAGACGAAATCCTCTCCGAATTCCGCGCCAGCGAGGCCCTGCTCGAGGGGCATTTCCTGCTCTCCTCGGGCCGCCACAGCGCGCATTACCTCCAGTGCGCGCGCGTTCTGATGGACCCGATGCGCGCCTCGCGGCTTGCCGCCGCGCTTGCCGCGACTCTGCCGCGCGACTTGCGCCACCAGATCGCCAAGGTCGTCTCACCCGCGATGGGCGGGGTGATCATCGGCCACGAAATGGGCCGGGCACTCGGCGTCGAGGCGATGTTTGTCGAGCGCCCGACCGGCACGTTCGAGCTGCGCCGCGGCTTTTCGCTCAAGGAAGGCGAAAAGGTGTTGATGGTCGAGGACGTTGTCACCACCGGCCTTTCCAGCCGCGAGGCGATCGCCGCCATCGAGGCGGCAGGCGGCGTTGTGGTGGCAGGCGCGGCATTGGTCGACCGCTCGGCCGGGACGGCGGATCTCGGCGTGCCGTTCTACCCTCTCGTCAGCCTCAATTTCCCGACTTACGCGCCAGATGAAGTTCCCGCCGAACTCGCCGCAACGCCCGCGATCAAGCCGGGGAGCCGCGCCGCCTGATGAGCGCGATTCTCCCCCGGCGCCTCCGCCTCGGCGTCAACATCGATCACGTAGCCACGATCCGCAATGCGCGCGGCGGCGATCATCCCGATCCGGTGCGCGCGGCCCAGATCGTCGCCGAAGTCGGCGGTGACGGGATCACCGCGCATTTGCGGGAAGATCGCCGCCATATCCGCGATGAGGATCTGGCGCGGATCCAGGCCGCGACAAATCTCCCGCTCAATCTGGAGATGGCGGCGACCGAGGAGATGCTGGCGATTGCGCTGCGCCACAAGCCGCACGCCGCCTGCATCGTGCCCGAGCGGCGCGAGGAGCGTACCACAGAGGGTGGGCTCGATGCCGCCGGCCTACACAATCGCCTCGCCCCCATCGTCAGCCGCCTCGCCGATGCCGGCATCCGCGTCAGCCTGTTCATCGCGCCCGATCCGCGCCAGATCGAGGCCGCGATGAAGCTCGGTGCGCCCGTCGTCGAACTCCACACCGGCGAATATGCCCATGCCGAGGGCGAGGCCCGCGCCATGGAATTGAGGCGCATTGCCGACATGGCCGCACTCGCCGCCAAGAACGGCATCGAGCCCCACGCAGGCCACGGCCTGACCTATGACAACGTGACCGCCATCGCCGCGATTCCCCAGTTGGCCGAGCTCAATATCGGCCACTACCTGATCGGCGAGGCGATCTTTACCGGCCTTGCCCCGGCGGTGCTGCGGATGCGCGAACTGATGGATGCGGCGCGGTGACTCATTTTCGCGCAACCATCGACGTCGTCGGTCAATTCCTCGCCTTGTTGGCCGCGCTTGCATTGCTGGTGTTTTCAATCTTGTGGGTCGTATTGGCGCTAGCGGTCTGGGGTGAGTGGACAGGCCTGCTTCTGGTCTATCGCTTGTCGTGGCTGGCATTCGCTCTGGGTGCAGCTGCGTTTTCATTCAAAGCCATCGGCGGGGTGCTGAGGCACGAAGCTGCCTCTGCACTTCGCGCTTTCGCTCTTGCAGGCTTCTGCATCGTGTTGCCGGTTGCACTGCTCCGCGCCCTCCCGAGCGCGCCATGATCATCGGCATGGGCTCCGATCTCTGCAATATCGAGCGAATCCAGGCCTCGCTCGACCGCTTCGGCGAGCGATTTGAACAGCGCGTGTTCACGCCGCTCGAACAGGCCAAGGCCGCGCGCCGCCCCTTCACCAAGGCTGGCACCCTGGCCAAGCGCTTCGCCGCCAAGGAAGCCTATTCCAAGGCCGTCGGCACGGGCTTCAAGGCCGGCGTGTTCATGAAGGACATCGGCGTGGTCAACGCCCCCTCCGGCGCGCCTACACTGGCGCTCACTGGCGGTGCCGCTGCGCGCCTTGCCGCCATTACCCCGCCAGGCCATGAGGCGGTGGTCCATCTCACCCTGACCGACGACCACCCCTGGGCGCAGGCCTTCGTAGTGATCGAAGCGCGCCCCATTGCTGCAGGTGCTGATTGAACGACATCCCCGAAACCCGGGAAAGCCGGTCCGCCGAGCCGCAGAGCACCAACTGGCTCGCCGAAATGCGCGGGCTCATGCTCATGCTGCTCGCGGTAATCGGCTTCCACAGCTTTGTGGCAAAGCCCTTCTACATCCCCTCGATCTCGATGATGCCCAATCTGCTCGTCGGCGATCAGCTCGTCGTCTCGAAGTATCCCTACGGCTGGTCGTGGGTCTCCGCCTCGATGCATTTTCTGCCGCGTTCGAAGACCCGCATCCTGCCCGCGACTCCGGCCTACGGCGATATCGTCATCGTCGTCCCGCCAGACCGCGACGAGGACTACATCAAGCGCGTCGTCGCGCTGCCGGGCGACAGGATCGCGGTGGTGAACGGGCAGATCATCCTCAACGGCAAGCCCGTGCCTCAAGTTGCCGAGGCCCCGCTGGAACTGCCGGTCGATCCCAACCAGCCTTGCGATCCCGATGACTTTCCGGGTCTTCGCTACCGCGGGGCCGATGGCAGGCAGTATTGCGAACTGCCGATCTTCCGCGAGACGCTGCCGGGCGGCGCGACGTACCGGATCATCGATCACCGTCACCAGCCCCTCGACAACTATCCCGAAACGAAAGTGCCGCCGGGCTATGCCTTCCTGATGGGCGACAACCGCGACCATTCGGCCGACAGCCGTGCGCCCATCATCGAGAAGGGCCTTGGCGGCCCCGTCCCGCTGGCGGACATCGGCGGGCGGGCGGAGTTCATCACCTATTCGCTCAATGGCACCGAAACCTGGAACCCGCTCACCTGGTACGGTGCCTTGCGGGGCGCGCGCGCTTCGCTCAAATTGCGCCCAATGATCCTGCAGCCGAAAGCCGCGAGCAAACCATGAGCGACGAGCCGACCACCACCTCCCGCGGGGGAGCCGGCCCCACTGATATCCGCGACGATATCGTTCGGCAGGAAGCCAAGCGCGCCGCGGTGTGGATCGGCATGGCCGCGCTGGCCGCGCTCGTCGTCTATCTTGCCCATCCGCTGCTGGTGATTTTCGGCGGCTTCGTGTTCGCCATGCTGATCGACGGCGGACAGCGCCTGCTCGGCCGCGTGCTGCCGATCGGGCGGCCTTGGCGCGTTGCGGTGGTGCTGCTGCTCACCGCCGCGTTTCTTGCCTGGGTGGTCGAATTTGCGGGCAGCCAGATCATGACGCAGGCCGCGCAAATGCCGCCGCTGATCACCGCGCAGGCACAGCGCGTGCTCGATTGGGCCAGTGCGCACGGCCTTACAATGGGCCGCAGCGATGTGGGCGCACTGGTGCAACAGCTCCTTGGCGGCGTCGGACAGGTGACGCAGGCGCTGGGCGGCCTGTTCGGCGGGGTGACCACGCTGCTGATCATCGTGATTCTCGGCATCTATTTCGTGCTCGAGCCCGATCTTTACCAGCGCGGCCTTGCCTGGATGCTCCCGGCATCGAGCCGCGAACACTTTCACGGCACCACCCACCGGATGGGCCGCACGCTGCGCATGCTGCTGGCAGGCCGGATGCTCGGCATGGTCGTCGAGGGCGTCTGCACCTGGGCAGCACTCGCGATCTACGGGGTGCCGATGGCGGCATTGCTTGGCCTGCTCACGGGCCTCCTCGTGTTCCTTCCCAATATCGGCGCGCCGATTTCGGGCCTCCTCATGATCCTCGTCGGCTTTTCCGGCGGTACGGCCATGGGAGTCTACTGCATCATCGTCTATGTCGTGGTGCAGACAGTGGACGGCAATGTGATCGTGCCCATGGTCGCCAAGCGTACCGCCGATCTCGCCCCCGCGCTGGTGCTGGGCGCGCAGCTCATTTTCGGCGTGCTGTTCGGCATCCTCGGCCTCGCGCTGGCCGATCCGCTGGTGGTCATGCTCAAGATCGCGCTCGAGCGGCAGGCAGAGCACAACAAGCGCCCCGAAGACGCGGACTGACGCCGCCATGGCCCGCAAGTTCCTCTATTTCGTCGCGCTGCTCATCTTCCTGGTGATTGCCGCGCGGATCGCCTTGCTCATCTGGTCGGCCGAACTCACTCGCTTCGCCTTTGTGCCGCGCGGCGCGTTCGAGGCGCAGCCGGCCCTTCAGGCAGGCACCTACGACAATCCTGCCATGTGGGTCTCGCGCCCCGGCACGAAGGACGATCCCGCGCAGTACAGGCCCGAAGGCACGCCCGGCGCGGCGCAGGGTGAGGCCTATGTCTTCTTTATCCACCCGACGAGCTATCTCGCCCGCGACCACTGGAACGGCCCCATCGCGGATGAGGACACGCGCCATCGCACCGCGCTGTTCGTGCGCGGCATGGCAAGTGCCTTCAATGGCCAGGCGGCGGTCTTCGCACCCTACTACCGGCAGGCCGCCTTCGGCAGCTTCCTAGTCAACCAGCCCGAAACGCTGAAAGCGCGCGCGGTGGCCTATGGCGACGTGCGCGCCGCCTTCCGCGCCTTCGTTGCCGCCGTGCCCGCCGATGCGCCGATCGTGCTCGCGGGCCACAGCCAGGGCGCGCTGCACCTGATGCACCTATTGCGCGACGATGTGCGCAGCACCCCGCTCGCGGCGCGCGTGATCGCGGCCTACATGATCGGCTGGCCGGTCTCGCCCGCGCATGATCTGCCCGAAACCGGCATGCCCGCCTGCACCGCGCCCGATCAGGCCGGCTGTGCGCTCAGCTGGATGAGCTTTGCCGAACCGCCCGACGCGCGCATGATGCTCGATACCTACCGCGCAGAACCGGGGCTCGACGGCAAGCCGAAGGGCGAGGGGCCGGTGCTTTGCACCAACCCGCTCACCGGCGGAGCCGCGGCTGCGGCGCCCGGCAGCGCCAATCTCGGCACGATGGTCCCCTCGCGCGAACTCGACACCGGCAAGCTGACCAGGCTTGGCATTCCCGCACGCTGCGATGCGAAGACCGGGCTGCTGCTGATCGGCGATGCGCCCGACCTCGGCCCCTATGTGCTGCCGGGCAATAACTACCACGTGTATGACGTGCCGCTGTTCTGGGCCAATGTCCGCGCCGATGTTGCCAAGCGCGAGGCGGCGTGGCTCGCACAGCGCCGGCCGGCCGGATGATCACCACCAGCGCGGCCGAACTGCGCGGCGCCCTTGCCGAAGGCGGCGCGCTCATGGGGCTTGATCCGGGCACCAAGACCATTGGCGTCGCGCTGTGCGACCGCGACTGGCGCTTCGCCACCGCCGGCAAGACGATCCAGCGCCGCAAGTTTGCGCAGGACAAGGCCGAACTCGCCGCGCTGATCGCGGCGCGCAGTGTGAAAGGCCTCGTCATCGGCCTCCCCCTCAACATGGACGGCAGCGAAAGCCCGCGCAGCCAGGCCGCTCGCGCCATGGCCCGTAATCTCGCCGATCTTGGCCTTCCCATCCTGCTCTGGGATGAACGCTGGACCACGCAAGCCGCCGAACGCGCGATGATCGAACAGGATTTCAGCCGCGCCCGCCGCGCCGAGCGCATCGATTCGCACGCCGCCGCGCTCATCCTGCAAGGTGCGCTCGACGCCATGGTGGGTAGCGCGTTCTGATCCGGCCTGACAAATGATGCCTCATAAAGATGGTTGTCACCGCGCCCCCGCCCCGGCAGGACATCTCCAATGAGCAAGGATGAAAAGGCCGAAGGCCTCCTCAAGACGATCATGCCCGGAGACTTCGTGTTCGATCCCGAACGCGGCGCGCGCTGGTTCACCCGTGCGGGCCACACCGGCTTCCTCGGCATGGAATACCACGATCACGGCGAGGACTGGATCGAGCTTGCCCTCCCCTGGCGCGAGGACCTCGTCGGCGTCGAGGAAACCGGCGTGCTCGCATCGGGCCCGATCATCAGCCTGCTCGACAACGCGACTTCGATGTCGGTCTGGACGCGGCAGGGCCACTTCAACCCGCAAGTGACGCTCGACCTGCGCATCGACTACGTCCGCGCCGCGACCCCGGGCAAGACCGTGATCGCCCGCGCCGAATGCTATCAGGTGCGCCGGTCGATGGCCTTCGTGCGGGGCATCGCCCACGATGGCGACATTGCCGATCCTGTTGCCCACACCGCCGGCATTTTCATGCTGGTAGCCGGCGAAGGCTGGTCCAAGCCATGAGCTTTCACCTTCCCCCCTATGCCCGCACCATGGGCATGGAGATCGACCGCATTGAGGACGGCGTCCCCGTCGTCGCGATGGATTTTGCCGGCAAGGTCGAAGGCCGCCCCGGCTTCCTGCACGGCGGCGCGATCGGCGGCCTGCTCGAAATGGCCGCCCACGCCGCCCTGCGCGCCGAGCTCGACCGGCAGGGCAACCCGGCGCGGATCAAGCCGGTCAACATCAACATCGAATACCTGCGCGGCGGCCTGAAGGAACGCACTTACGCCATGGGCGAAGTGCTGCGCGCGGGCCGCCGCGTCGCCAATGTGCGCGTGGAAGCCTGGCAGGGCGACCGCGAAAAGCTGGTCGCGAGCAGCTGGATGAACTTTTTGCTGGCTGCGCCGAAGGAGGGGTGAGGGGGCGGTCGGTTTCTGAAGCGCTTGTTTCTTTTATCGACGAGCGGATGATAAGGCGGCCGCTTGCTCGCAACCGGGGATATTCGGGCGAAATGCGGTCAGTTGTGCACGCCCCCCCAGTTTCATTCTTTTTGGAAAGTAGCCAATTTTTTCGCAGATTTTTCAATCGATTTGCCGCGTAAACTCTCCTGAATAACGACGAAACCCTTCCAAGTTATCGCGCAGCGGCCTAACGTCCAACGATGAAGTTCAGCATCACCACCGCGATCGACGAAGCCAGCGGGCTTGAAACTTGGGCTGCCGCCTATGAACACATAATGCGAGCCCTCGGCTTTGACGAAGACGATCCAGCTTATCTCGCGGATGCGATGGCGGACACAGCGGTCGACGAAGGTATTGTTGCCAACTGGAACAAAGCCAACCCTGCACAACGTCAATGGATGGTGACGCAGATTGTTAGTGCTGAAGTAACATATAGCTATGATCGGCGCACGGTAACTGCCCAAGGTATAGTGGAGCGATTGAAGCATTTTGTTCGACGTCAGAAAGGCCAGTAAGTCTCAGAACCGCTTTACTATCTCGCTGCATGCGCGATCCTTCCTCGCGGCTAAAGCTAACCGGTCGCTTACCCATTGCGGCAAGCGCAGATGACGGGAGTACAATGTGATTGCATCCGGTCTTTCCGGCTGACGCTCGACCGCTGTCAGGCAAGTTATAGCATGAATGTCCGCTAACCACCCATTTCCAGTCAGTCAGCCGGGGCGCCCTAAGCCCCCTCTATCTCCACCACGATCCCACCCTCAGGCTCCACCTCACTCGGCGCAAGCCGCGCTGCATCCGCGCGCACCCGCGCCAGCACGGCAGCGGGCACCGAAGGCCCCGCCACCACGGCATCGGCCTGCCCCAGCAGCCGCGCCTCGCGCAAAGTAAGATCGTCGGGATCAGCAGAGCGCAAGGTGATCGTAAAGCGCCCCGAAGTGCCGTCCGCCCCGCCGGCCAGCCACGCACCCACATCCCCGCCCCCACGCAAGGGATCGAGCGGCCCGCCCTCCTCCAGCGCGGCATCGAGCGCGCGGCGGCGTTCGGAGCCGGTTGGCCAGCGCGCGCGCATGGCAACGCGCGCGGCGTAGAGCGCCTCGGCCAGTGTGCCCAGCCCTTGCGGCAAGAGGCGCTCCAGCCGCAGCCGCAGCGCCTTGGCGAGGCCCGCAGACGCGCCGCCCGTGCCGACCGCGATCAGCACGGGCGCGCGGTCGATGATCGAAGGCGTGGTGAAATCGCACAGCGCGGGCCGGTCTACCACATTGACCAGCAGCCCCGCCCCGCGCGCGCGGATCGCATCGGCCTCGCAGGCGCGCTCGTCCTCGTGCGCGATGAACGCCAGCCGCGCGCCGATATCGATGCCCTCGGCCAGATCCTCGATCACCTTGCCGCCCGCGCGCGTGACCAGCCGCCGCTTCGCCTCCGCCGCTTCGCCATGGCCCAGCACCACCACCGGTTGCCCGGCAAGGCGGTGGAACAAGGGAAGGCTGGGCAGGCTCATTCGAGCCAGCTCGGCACGCGCTCGGCGGAAAGGATCGTCGAAGGTTCGATCCGGTCCGCGACCACGGCCCACTTGTCGCCGTCAACCATCACCTCGGGCACCATGGGCCGCGAGTTGTAGGTGTTGGCCATCGTCGCGCCATAGGCCCCGGCGGTGCGGAACACCGCCAGTTCGCCGCGCCGCACTGTGTCGATATCGCGCGCCTTGGCGAAGGTATCGCTCGATTCGCAGATCGGGCCGACGATGTTGGCAGTGATGCGCGTGCCATCGGGCGCCACGGCGGCAAAATCGTGCCAGGCATCATACATCGCCGGGCGCGCCAGATCGTTCATCGCCGCATCGACCACAACCCAGGGATGCACCGCCCCGTCCTTCACCCGCACCACTTCGGTCAGCAACACGCCGGTATTGCCGGTGATCACGCGCCCCGGCTCGAACATCAGGGTCGCGTCCCAGTCCTTCGTGACGCGCGCGACCATCGCGGCATATTCGGCAGGCTGCGGGAACACTTCGCCCGCCTTGTAGGGAACACCAACCCCGCCGCCGAGGTCCATGTGGGTCACACTGTGCCCCTCAGCGCGGATCGCGCGCATCAGCGCCCCGGCCTTGGTGAACGCCGCTTCCAGCGGATCGAGGCTTGAAAGCTGGCTGCCGATGTGGAGCGCGATGCCGCGCATGGCGAGGCCCGGCAGCGCCGCCAGTCGCGCGTAGATGCCCGCCGCGCGGTCATAGGGAACGCCGAACTTGTTCTCCGCCTTGCCGGTCGAGATCTTCTCATGCGTCCCCGCATCGACATCGGGATTGATCCGCAAGGTGGCCGTGGCGACAAGGCCCATGGCATGCGCGATCTCGGCGAGCTCGCAGCCCTCCTCCTCGCTTTCGAGGTTGAACTGCCCGCACCCGGCCTCAAGCGCGCGGCGCATTTCCCGCGCCGTCTTGCCGACGCCCGAGAACACCACCTCCGCCGCCAGAATGCCCGCCGCCAAGGCCCGGTCGAGCTCGCCCGCCGAGACGACATCGGCGCCATAGCCTTCCGCTGCCAGCACCTTGAGCACGGCGAGGTTGGGATTGGACTTCACCGCAAAGGCGAGATGGACCTTCGGAAGCACCGAAAGCGCATCGCGAAAAACGCGGGCATGACGGGTCAGCGTCGCGCGCGAATAGACATAGACCGGCGTGCCGACTTCAGCGGCGATCACGGGCAGCGGCACGTCTTCGGCATGAAGCACGCCGCCGCGATATTCGAAATGATCCATCGGGTAGTCCTGGAAATTGGGGTCCGGCGCTTGGCCGGAAAAGGATTCTCAGTCTTCGGGCGGCAAGTCGAACGGGTCGTCCTCGCGGTCCTCCGAGCGGCTGCGCAATTCGATATTGCGCTGCGGTTTGGCCTGCACCGGCGGGGTGAGGAGCGAATCCGCGCTCGGCTTATCCTCGCGGCCATAAGGCGCGGGCGGCAGGGCGCGGCCCTGCAGCGGCAAGAGCTCGCGCCGCGCGCCGCATGCGGTCAGCGCCGTGCCCACCACGGCCAGCAGCAAAAGAGTGCGAACCTTGCGCATCATGCCTCCAGCCCCAGCGCAACGCGCGCCTCGGCCACGCGCTTCCTTACCTCGTCCGGCGCGGTTCCGCCATGGCTGGCGCGCGCCGCAACGCTGGCTTCGACTGACAGCGCGGCAAACACCCGCTCGTCCACACGCGGATCGATTGCCTTGAGGTCCGCCAGCGCCAGCTGATCCAGTGCCACGCCGCGGGCTTCGGCGAGTTTCACCGCACTGCCGGTGATATGATGCGCCTCGCGGAAGGGAATGTTGGCCTGCCGCACCAGCCAGTCGGCCAGATCGGTCGCGGTGGCATAGCCCAGCTCCGCCGCGCCGCGCATCCGCTCCGTGCGGAAGGTCGCCTCGGCCACCATGCCGGTCATTGCCGCGATCGAAAGCGCCAGCAGCGAGGCTGCCTCGAACACCGGCGGCTTGTCGTCCTGCATGTCCTTTGAATAGGCGAGCGGCAGGCCCTTCATCGTGATCATCAGCGCCGTCAGGCACCCCACGATCCGCCCCGCATGCCCGCGCACCAGTTCCGCCGCATCGGGGTTCTTCTTTTGCGGCATGATCGAGCTGCCGGTCGAAAGGCTGTCAGGCAAGGTCACGAAACCGAAGGGCTGGCTCGCCCAGATCACGAACTCTTCGGCGAGGCGCGACAAGTGCAGCGAGCACTGCGCCGCTGCCATCAGGAAATCGAGCGCGAAATCGCGGTCCGAAACCGAATCGAGGCTGTTCGCGGTCGGCCCGTCAAACCCGAGCGCCGCCGCCGTCGCATGCCGGTCGATCGGAAAACCCGTCCCCGCCAGCGCGGCAGAGCCCAGCGGGCACTGGTTCATCCGCACCCGCGCATCGGCAAAGCGCGAACGGTCGCGCCCGATCATCTCGTAATAGGCCATCAGATGATGCCCCAGCGTAACCGGCTGCGCGGTTTGCAGGTGGGTGAAGCCCGGCATGATGCTTGCCGCATGCTCCCCCGCACGCATTACCAGCGCGGCCTGCAGCGCCTGCAAGGCGGCGCCCGTCTGATCCACCTGATCGCGAACCCAGAGCCGGAAATCAGTCGCGACCTGGTCGTTGCGGCTGCGCGCGGTGTGGAGCCGCCCCGCCGCCGCGCCGATCAGCTCGGCCAGCCGGCTCTCGGTCGTCATGTGGATGTCTTCAAGGTCCCAGTTCTCCGGAACCCCATTGGCCTCATACTCGGCGGCGACCTGATCAAGCCCCTCGGCGATCAGCTTGGCATCCTCGGCCGAGACAATCCCCTGAGCGCCCAGCATGGCCACATGGGCCTTTGACGCGGCGATATCCTGCCGCCAAAGGGCTTTGTCGAAGGGAATCGAGGCGTTGATCTCGCGCATCACGGCCGAAGGGCCCGCCGCGAAGCGCCCGCCCCACATCTGGTTGGAGCCTGAATTGCCGCTCATGTCGCTGCGTCCGCCTGCTTTCGTGGTCCTGCCCGTGGCGCTCCTCGCCGCGGGCCTGCTTGCCGGGTGCGATAGGCAAACCCCGGCGGACACGCAACCGCAGAGCACCGCAGCCGCCCCTGCCGAAGGCGCCGATGACGGTGGCCCGTTCAACGGCACGCTAGACATTTCCAATCGCGGCGCCGCCCTCCCCGATTTCACCTTCACCGATCCTTCGGGCAAGAAGTTGCGCACGCTCAATCTGAAGGGCAAGCCGCTGCTCATCAACCTCTGGGCCACCTGGTGCGGCCCATGCGTGCTCGAAATGCCCACGCTGGACGCCCTCGCCGCCGCCAAGGCGGGCAAGCTCCATGTCCTCACGGTATCGCAGGATCTCGATCAGGCCGACGCGGTCGGCGCCTTCTTCAAGGACCGCAAGCTCACCCGCCTCGCCCCCTGGCTCGATCCCGAGAACGTGCTCAGCCAGCACTATGGGACAGGCGTGCTCCCCACGACCGTGCTTTATGACGCTGAAGGGCGCGAAGTCTGGCGCATGATCGGCTCGCACGACTGGTCCGGCCCCCGCACAGACGCCATGCTTGCCGATACGGTGCGCTGAGCGCGGGCGCCGCTCTCGCAACAATTCTGCAACGCAGGCGCCATAGGCGACAGAGGCGCCGCGCCCCGGTCCGGTGGCCGAATGCGCGCCGATCGGAACCCTGAAGCCCATGACCACTGCACCGCTCGCCGGCTCCCCGCCCTCGCCGCAGCAGATCGACCAGCTGGTGAGAACCTTCACCACCCGGCCGCGCCCCGCGTTCGAGGCCGCCGCGGCCGCGTTCGATGCGGCCTTCCCGCACGACTTTACCGCGCAGAACGTGCTCGGCGCCTGCTATGCTGGCCTCAAGGACTTCGCGCGCGCCGAAGCCGCCTTCGCCAAGGCGCTCGCGGTGCGGCCCGATTCGGTCGATACGCTTTTCGTCCACGGCATCTCGCTTTACGAGCTCGGTCGCCATCCCAATGCCATTGCCGTGCTCGCCCGCGTTGCCAAGCTGGCGCCGCAGAACACCCAGGCGACCTACTACCGCGCCCTGTGTCATCATCTGCTCGGCCAGTTTGCCGAGGCGGCGGAACTGCTGCGGCCCTTGTGCGCTTCCGAACCGAAGGACGTGCGCGCGCGCAACAGCCTCGGCCTCGCGCTGCTCGAACTTGGCCGGACCGACGAAGCCGTCGCCTGCTTCGAACAGGTGCTCGCGATCGATCCCCGCCATATCGATGCGCGGCTCAATCTTGCCCTCCAGCTGGAGCGCGGCAACGAGGCCGGCCGCGCCGCTGAGGTTATCCGCGCGGGGATCGCGCACGTCCCGAGCAGCACCGATCTGCACGAACGGCTGGGCGCGCTGCTGCTGGCCGCGGACCCTGCCGCCGCCGAAGCATCTTACCGCCGCGCGCTGGCGCTGGATCCGCGCGCCGTCAATTCGCTCAACAATCTCGGCCTCATCCTGTTTCGCCGCAGGGAGTTCGGCGAGGCGCTCGATTTCTTCGCACTTGCCCTGCGCGAGAAGCCCGAAATGGCCGCACTGCATGCCAACATCGGCGTTATCCTGCAGCAGATCGGCGAACTCGACGAGGCACTCGCCGCCCTTGAGCACGCGCTCGAACTCGAACCGGACCAGCCCTTCCTGCGCGGGCAAAAGCTCATCCAGCAGATGCAGCTGTGCGACTGGCGGGCGCTCGACGAGTATGCCCAGCTGGCCGACACGCTGGGCATTACCGGCGAGGCGATCTCGCCTGGCGGGATCATCGCGATGGACGACGATCCGGCGCGTCAACGCGCGCGGGCGGAAGCGTATGCCGCCCGTTATGCCGCGATCGTGCCGGCGCCCTTTGCGCCGCGCGCGCAAGGCGATCGCATCCGCGTCGGCTACTTCTCCGCCGATTTCCATGACCACGCCACCATGCACCTCATGGCCGGCCTCTTCCGCTGCCACGATCGCAGCCGGTTCGAGATCTCGGTCTGGAGCTATGGCCTCACGCGCGAGGGCGCGCAGCGCGAGGCGCTCAAGGACCATGTCGACCGCTTCGTCGATATCGCCGATCTGCCAGATGCCGCCGTAGCCGACCTTGCGCGCGAGGCCGGGCTCGATATCGCGGTCGACCTCAAGGGCTATACTCAGGACAACCGCTTTGCGCTGTTCGCCCACCGCCTCGCCCCGGTGCAGATCGGCTACCTCGGCTATCCCGGAACCAGCGGCGCGCCGGTCCTCGATTACTTCATCGGCGATGCCGTGACGATCCCGGACGAGGAGCGCGCGCATTTCAGCGAGCGGGTTATCCGCCTGCCCGGCTCCTACCAGCCAAACGACGACGCGCGCGCCATCGCGGCCAAGGCGCCAACCCGCACCGAACTCGGCCTGCCGGACGAGGCTTTCGTGTTCGCCTGCTTCAACAACGCCTACAAGATCACTCCGCGCGAGTGGGATATCTGGATGCGCCTGTTGCAGGCGGTGCCGGGCAGCGTGCTGTGGCTGTTCAAGTCCAACGACTGGGCCGAAGACAACCTGCGCCGCGAGGCGCTGGCGCGCGGGGTCGATCCGGCGCGGCTGGTCTTCGCGCCATGGATGCCGCACGCCGAGCACCTCGCGCGGCTGCGCGCGGCCGACTTGTTCCTCGATTGCTTTGCCTGCAATGCGCACACCACCGCGAGTGATGCGCTCTGGGCCGGCCTTCCGCTGCTGACCCGCCCCGGCCGTTCGTTCATCGCCCGCGTCGCGACAAGCCTCGTCAATGCGGTCGGCCTGACCGAACTGGTGGTCGATAGCGACGCCGCCTATGAAGCCCTCGCGTTGGAACTCGCCACCAGCCCCGGCCGCCTCGCCGCGCTGCGTGCCCGCCTGGCGGAAAACCGCCTGACGACCCCACTGTTCGACAGCACCGGATATACTCGCGCGCTCGAGCAGGCCTACGTGGCGGTGCATCAACACCGGATCGAGGGACTCGAGCCGGCGGACATCGACCTGGGCTGACCGCCCGGCACAGACTGCAACGGATTCGAGCCGGCCCGTGCGGCTGCAAGTGTTGGGGGCGGGATCAACCGCTGCAGGCCGGCTCGATACGGTCCGCCCTCGCCGCTGCCGCGGGGGAGTGTGACAGTTGCCTGAGGGGTCCGGATCGCAGGACAAGGGATAACCCGGCGCCCGATTGCGGACCAATCAGTTTTGCTGTGGCCTGCCGATAACCGCAGCCTATGCCGTCGAAAGACTGGTGGGCGGTGAGGGGCTCGAACCCCCGACCCTCTCGGTGTAAATTAGCTGAGCAGGCTCTAGGTTTGCTAGCCGCTGCGGCTTGTTGTCCCGTATTTACTCGGTAGATGGCTCACCCGAACCCATTGCTGATCACCGAAACCAATGGTACCGTGATTGCTGTGGGAAGGCTAGCAATCACATGCCAACAGTACGCATCACCAAGACCAGCGTTGACGCAGCCCAGCCTGAGGCGAAGGACTGGATGTTATGGGACGATCGCCTTGGCGGCTTTGGCTTGAAGGTCACGCCAGCCGGTTCGAAGGTCTATGTATACCAGTACCGCATGGGTGGGAGGGGCGCGAAGGTGCGGCGCTTCACCATCGGCAAGCATGGCAAGCTCACAACCGATGGCGCACGTAAGAAGGCCGAGATGCTCGCGCTTTCCGTGGCTAACGGCATCGACCCGCAAAGGGAAAAGGTTCGCGAAGTCCGGAAGGCTATCGATCTGGCCTTCAAGCCCTATGTCGAAAGGTTTTATCAGGAGTGCTTGCTCAAGGAGTGGGCCGCAACGCACAAGTACGTGTACAGCCTGCTCGCGAGCTACGCCGTGCCGGTGATCGGCAATACGCCGCTGCCGGACATCACCCGCAAGGACATCAAGGCCGCTTTGGCGCCGGTTCTGGACAAGACCGCGACCGCTTCAAACCTGTTCGCCGTTTTGCGGCGCATGTTCAGTTGGGCGGTTGAGCAGGAGGACATCGACCGTTCCCCGATCGAGGGGATGAAGCCGCCGCCGCTCCCGCCATCTCGCGACCGCGTGCTTTCGGATGATGAACTCGCTCTTGTCTGGCGCGGCACTGATGAACTTGGCTACCCCTTCGGCCCGCTGGTGCGCCTGCTCATTCTGACCGGCGCTCGCCGCGAGGAAGTCGCGGCGATGGAGTGGTCGGAGCTCGATCGAACGGCCGGCACTTGGTCTCTTCCAGCGTGTCGCGCAAAGAATGCGCAGGCCGCTGAAAACGCGCTCTCGGGGGCAGCTTTGACCGTTCTGGACGGTTTGGCCGAGCGCATTGGCGTGAGCGGACGATGGCCGCGCAAGGGCTTCGTGTTCAGCACGACAGGCGAAACCTCTGTAAGCGGCTACAGCCGTGCCAAGCGCCGACTCGACAAGATCGTTATCGACCTAGCGAGCGAAGACGAAATGACCCCGCCCGAGCCTTGGCGGCTGCACGATCTGCGGCGCACGCTGGCCACAGGGCTCCAGCGGCTGGGTGTGCGGCTCGAAGTGACCGAGGCCGTGTTGAACCACATCAGCGGCTCGCGCAGCGGGATTGTCGGCATTTACCAGCGGCACAACTGGAAGGATGAGAAGCGTGCGGCGCTGGAGGCGTGGGCAACGCATGTGGATCGCGTGCTGACGGGGACAGAACAGACCAAAGTGGTGCAACTTTCGGGGGTAAGGGCATGAGCGATTGGATTTCGAGTTTGCAGGCGATGAAGCGATTGCGCACCGCAGGCTTGGAAGCGCCGGAGCGAACGCTCGGCGTGTGGGCTGAGGAAGGGTCGCTAAGGTCCCGAGCAACTCGGGGGGATTTCAGTTCTGGCGAGGATCCTCCTGGATGCGTTTGCTGGGATGGCCATCCCGCTTATACAGATCAGCTTGACAGATGGCCGGCAATTCCCAGCTATTTTTGGAACTGGTTTAATAGGGATATTAGTAATCAAACAGCCCAATACCAGACTGGAATTTTTGCTACTTGGGTTGTTCCGGAAGCGGAGAGGGGTTCTTCCGGACCTGACTCCACCCACATCAAGCTTTATGAAGTATCCTTTCATTCGGATGACCTTGATGTGCTGCTGGATGCGCATCCATCCGCAGGGGCTAAGGCGCCGCAACCGACGCAAAGATGGCAACAACAGCGCGTAAGTCCAAGGCAGAATGGAGCAATAACGTTCATAGACAAGGCATTTAAGAACCCACCCAAAGACCCACTGGGTCCGTTTGCCATGTATACGGCGTATCTCCAGTGGCACGCGGACCCGAAAAATAGACAGAGCGATAAGCCTCTCGTTCGGTCTACGTTCGCAAAGTGGCAGGAACGTTATCAGGACGGGTGGCGTGTCAGCGACCGCTTGAGATGGGTGCACAACCCATAGTTGTCGCACTTCTGCCGCATCAACCGCCGCAGTTTTGCTCGCAAGCATCTGATATTAATAAGCCAATCCGCCGCAGTTGCATCCTAATTTCGCGACATACCCCGACCATGTGCTTCTGCCGATTCCACTGAAGTCATCGCAACTACGCGGTGGCCAACGTGGAGTATCGATAGTGGACATTTTGATTCCCAGCCGCGAAGCAGCGGCTTTCATCGGGGTAAGCCCCGCCACATTGGAAAACTGGCGCGTCCGCGGGGAAGGCCCCCCGTTTCACAAGACACCCGGCCGGACCGGCAAGGTCCTATATGCCCCAGCCGACATTGAAGCGTGGCGCGCACAGCGCCGCTTCTCATCTACCGCTCAAGCTGCAGCCGCAGACGCCTGATCGAAGGAGGCTGGATCATGAAAAACAAAACCCCGGCTTTGGAGGCCGAGGTTCTGTGCAAAGCTTTGGTCGGCTATTTGCACCGCAACCCTACCCTCCCCACCTATCGCGCGCAACGCCTTGCTGGCTTTTATACGCTCAGGTTCAAAGCTGCCGCAAATGCGGCCACCGTTCTTACGGGAGGCGCGCATGACTAACGCAACGAACGCGCCTGATCTCCCGGCTATCTGGCATGATCCTTACTCCCGGGGCTGGAGTGTGATCCCGCTTGAGCGGCGTGGAAAAAAGCCTCGGTGCCGTTGGGAGCAGTATCAGTCTCAGCGTGCGCCCCTCGAAACCATCGCAAGGTGGGCAGTGGACGATGGCAACGTCGGCATCGTCACTGGGGCCGTATCAGGAATTGTCGTCCTCGATCTTGATAGCGATGATGCGATCGCCGAAGCGCGTCGTAGGGGGCTGCCGTCGAGCACTATTGTTGTGAAGACCGCACGGGGCGAACACTGGTACTTTCGCCATCCGGGCGGCACCATTCGCAACGGCACTAAAATTTTCCCCTCTGCAGACGTTCGGGGAGATGGCGGTTACGTTGTTGCCGCTGGGAGCATCCATGAAACAGGGGTAGTTTACACTTACCACCAGCCGCCGGGACTGGTCGAGCTTGCAGAGATGCCGCAGTGGCTTCGCGATCTGGTAACGAAGCCTGCCAGTTCGGCAGGGGGTGCCAGCGAGCCGAAGTGGGAGACGGAGGCTGTTCGCCAGCCCTCCGAGCTTACCACTCGTTACGGCGCGTCGGCACTCGAACGCGAAGTAGCGGTTCTCCGGCAGTCGCCTGAAGGCGAGCGCAACAACCAGTTGAACAAATCCGCCTTTGCGATTGCGCAGCTTTCGGCTGGTGGTCAGCTCGACGAGCAGGAAGCCATTTCCAGTTTGCGAGCCGCAGGGCTCGCGGCTGGCTTGCCGGAACAGGAAGTGGATGCGACCCTCGCAAGTGGCTGGAAGGCAGGGCTGGCCCTTCCCCGTGTTCCTCAGGGGCGGCACGAAGCTGCAATGCACCTCGCCGAGGACACAGAAGAATGGCCTGATCCTCTGCCGTTTCCCGATAAGCTGCTGCCAGTCCCGCCGTTCCGGCCCGAAATGCTGCCGACAGACCTCAGAGATTGGGTGGTCGACATCGCTGAACGCATGAACGTACCGCTCGACTTTGTCGGGATCCCCGCGATGGTTGCATTGGGAGGGGTCATTGGCCGCAGGGCGGGGATCAAGCCGCAAGCCAACACCGACTGGATGGAAAC
>NZ_JBAXOI010000006.1:0-231676 GCF_037133355.1 Novosphingobium sp.
ATGATCTTGAAAACCAGGTCGAACGCGCACAGTGCGCCGAGCAGGCCATGCTGGCCTTCGAAGGCATGCGAGAGATTGCCGCTACGCTTTATCTCAACGAGTTCGGCTCGTCCTGGAAACCCGTCTCGAGCTCACGGTTCAACCACGGGGCGAGCTTCACATCTGCGCTGGTTCAGGGCCGCGATTTCCTGCGCGCGCGCGCCGAGGCCAAGCGCCGCGCGGCAATGCCCGAGGGCACGCCGGTCGTGTTCGCGGGTGGGCGCATGAAGCCCGGCACCGAAGATGATGGGCTCGCGTTTGCGAACAACATCTGGGCCACGCTCGATAAAGTTCGGGACCGTGTTCCCGACATGGTGCTCGTCCATGGCGGCGACACCAAGGGCGTCGACCGCCTCGCGTCCTCATGGGCCGAACGGCACAAGATCCCGCAAGTGGTCTTCGCGCTCGACCTGCGGCTTGGTAGCCGCGCCGGGTTCCATCGCAACGAGCGCATGCTCAGCCTTGATCCGCGGTACGTTGTTGCGTTCCCCGGTAATGGCGTGCTCGAACGCCTCGTGATCGACGCCAAGGGCCGCCGGGTTACCGTGGTTGACCGGCGAGGGCCGCTGGGTACGTGCCCCAAAGCGCAAGCCAATGGAGCGCCGGGCTGAAAGACCCTCGATCTTGCCAGCGTCCTGACAGGCGCTGGCGATCTGCGCTTGCCGACGTGGGTCCAAAGGCCGACCTTTGGCCATAGTTTCAGTCGGAGTTCGCGCCGTGGGCGATCCCATCCAATCGACCGTAGTTGTATCGATGGAAGGGCATATCGTGCTGCCCAATGCGATCTGCGACGCGATGGGGGGGGACCTGGAACGCGCCTCGCGATCGAATATGCTCGCTGCGGCCTTCTCCTCGAACAGACGTCTGCTTTTGCCCCTTCCGCTATCGATACTCTGTTCGGCTCATTGCGCCATGCGGGGTCCGCATTGTCGGTCAGAGATATGCATGCGGCGATAGTTCGCGAAGCAGTTGATCGCTTGGACAATTGATGCCCAGGCAGGACGAACTGCTCTCAGCCCGATGTTCCGGCCAACCAATTCATGCTGCCGTGAAATCCCTGAAGGTCATAGCCGCCCGGCCGATCGTTGATTGTCCGAATGCTGAAATGGCAACTACCGGAAGGGCCATTTAAATGACCGGCAGCCCCGCAAGGCAGTGATCACATTCTGTAATAGGTCCGATGTCTGTAGCGGGTGCCGGATGCATGTCCGAGGCATTCGGCTAGGTCCGACGGGGGGCAAGTTCGAGAACAAGCACAGCCGCGAAATGCCACGAAATGGCGGGACACCCGCTCGGCTTAGGCCCGGGGCCATCCGGCTCTTCGCGAACCCCTCCCTGAAGGCGCCGTCAGCCCCTCGCAACCCCGATCCGGCCGGCCGTGTTGCCCGGCTTTGCCGGGCTGCCCGCACCACCCGTCCTGATCGAGGTTCCCCTCCGGTGCGAGCGTCTGCCGCCCCCTTCTGACGGTCAGTTCGCAGCCGGGATGGCCCCGGACCTGCGCGTTCAGGAGAAAACCCATGACCAATCTCGTTATCCTCGTCGGCCGCATCGCCCGCGATCCCGAAACCCGCACCACCACCGGCGGGACCAGCATCACCAGCCTCTCGGTCGTGACCGACCGGCCCGCCCGCAAGGACGGAAAGACCTACAAGGACGAGAACGGCTACACCGCCAAGGACAGCGAGTTCCACCGCATCACCTGCTTCAATGGCCTTGGGGCAAACGTCGCGAAGTTCTGCAGCAAGGGCCAGCTGGTGACGGTCGAAGGGCGCATCCACTACACCCAGTGGGAAGACCAGGACGGCACCAAGCGCTACGGCTGCGAGATCATCGCCGACAAGGTCGATTTTCTCACCAACGGCCGCGGGACCTCCGGCGACAGCGCACCCGATATCGACGAGGATTGAACCCCTCATACTGATCGAACAAGGCCCCGGCAGAGCGATCTGCCGGGGCCTTCTTTGTGCTCTGGCAGCAATCGGCGGCGCGGGGGCATCGAGCCCCGCGCGCCGCCGCAGGAACGATGTTTATGCCCGCGAAATCCGCTTCAGGGTCTCGTCGAGCCCAAGTTTCTGGACGGACACAATGAGCCGCCGGAGCTGTGCAGGTTCTATGGTTTCAGCGCCGCAGTCGAGCATGACCTTGCCAAGCTCGGCAGCCGCGCTCTCACGCAATCTGGCTTCTTCGGCAGCGAGTTCCTCGCGCTGACGTTGCACTTTCATGAGCGCATCGCGTGCGCTCGCTTTGGACCTGGCCATCATGGTTCCTTTCGTTGGCCGTTGGTCCCCTCCGCAGGAGATTCTGCCATCGGGACGGCGTGTAGGAAAACGGTTTGTGGGGCAGACGGTCGCTCGCGTTCGCAGACGTTGGAGAGGTCTCTCTCGCAGAGATTTCAAGTCTGATGCGGGCTTTGGGGCCGCGTCAAGGACGACGGGGCCCCACCATTTTTTGCCGGGCAAGCCCGGAAAAAATCGTTGCCCCCATCGCCGCTTCGCGGCCGCGCAGAGCGCGGTCCCTGACCCCGCCCGTCGCCCACATCCTTCGATCTCCTGATGCGAAGCATCGAAACTCAGGAGGTTAGATATGTACGCTTCATTGAACACCGCGCAGGGCGGTTTCCAGGCCGATCAGGCGGCCTTTGTTGCCGCACTGGATCAGGCTCATGCCCGGTCCTTTCACAGCTACTTCACCCAGTACGTTCTGATCGATGCCACGGCCGGTTACATCACGGTCGACGAGGGGGATTATGGCGCGCTGCCGACGGGGATGCTTGACCGGGTCATCGATATGGTGCCCAGCAAGCTCAACGACGAATTCTGATCAGGTCCAACAGGAGGAAGTCCGTACCGGGCTTCCTCCTTTGTTTTTGCTCGGCTCCCTTAGCAGCGGTCGCTGAACTGTTCGGCAGTCAGGGACGGCCTGGCTGTCATTCCGCCTCGTCCGGAGCGTCCATACCCTCAAGGCGTTCTGGCATGCCGAGCAACTTCAACGCCGCTGCGGAAATTGCCTCGGACTTCGTTGGAAACGCCTCGGCAGAACTGATCGAGACACCGCTGGCGAAGGTCACGGTCGCCTGAAACCCGTTCCCTTTTGGCGTTGCGCTCAATGTAACGCTGGACATAGTCTGGTCCCCTCGCGGTCCCGCATTTGCTGCGCGAATATAGATGCTGGCACAGTTTCTGCCATCCCAATATCTCCCGGTTCCGGACGCCGGATCGCCGTCCCTTGATCCGACCGGTATTGGGTTCAAATGCTCCGAACAGATGCAGGTTCAAGGCCTGGACTCATCCTCCAAAGCTAGGAACGAAGGTGCACACCCTACGCGAGATCTCGCACGGGAAATCAGGAGATATTGTTGCAATATCAATTGGATATGGTAAATTTGCGCAAATGGCAGCTTTCCATTTGAAAATGGATAGCCGCGAAATAGCCAATCGGATTTGCATGCGCACCTCCCGGAACCTCGCAGTTCTGCGGCTTTACGATGTTCTTGACATGTTCTCAAATCTGGGTTAGCCCTTACACGCCTTTCGCAGTGTGAATCCAGGCTCCGCAATCAAGGAGTCCGTGGAAATGACACGGCCAAAATCCCTACAGGTTCACGTTTCTGATGACCTTGCTGCGCGCGTGCGTGCAGCTGCCATGCGCCGCGACCTCAGCCTTAGCGAATGGATCAGATCGCTGCTGATGCGCGCCTGCGACGACGATGATCTCGTCTCGCGGGTCGATACCAAAGTCGAACGCATGGCTCGCCAATCGGTCTTTATCATGGTCGGCGTCGATGCCCTCCTGGCAGGACATCCCGACAACCGTCTGCGCGAACGCGCCCATCAGGCCTACGCCCGCAAGTGCAAGGAACTAGGTCTGGTTGCCGCCACCGACGAGGGAGGCTCCAATGAAGCGTAACCTCGTCAATTTCACCCGCGGCAGCCAGCTGCTTGGCCATTTTAGCTTCATGTTTGCCGCCGGTCTCAAGGGACCGCTCATTGTCGCACTGCTGGTGATTTCGTGGACGACCTGGTGGACGCTGTCGGCCGGGCTCAGCGACCATGAAGTCTATCTGGTCTGGATGCGGATCTATGGGCAAATGTATTCCTTCATGGAGTTCGATCCTGCGACAGACGTCGAGCTCAAAACGGCGTTCGGCGGTACGGTTCAGTTCCCCATCCGGTTGCTCGAAACCTTTCCGCCCGTGGTCCGGGCGTGGGACCATATGCTTGGCCTGCTGGGCAATGCTCTCCTGCGCTCGGCTCTGTTGCTCGTACCTGCCTTCGTGGTCTTCTACTGGTTTGCGGCGCGCTTCGGTCGCCGCTCCAAGGAGCGCAAGCATGAGCGCGGCGCGATGCTCGTCACGCTTCCCGAACTGGTCGATGAACTCCATGCCCACAACCGGGTGGAGCGGTCCCGCGAATTGTCGGCTGTGCTGGGTTGGAAATGGCGGCTGTGCACCCCCGGCGAACTGGCCATCACGTTTCCGTACAAGCCCTCGCATCTGGCGACGGTTTCCTACCCCTGGCGGCTCGAGCAAAGCCACGCGATGCTGATCGGTACGACCGGCATGGGTAAGACGGTCGCCATGTCGGACATGATCGCCGAGGCGCGTGCGCGGTGCCAGCGCATCGTTATCTTCGATCTCACCGGTGCCTTTATCGAGCATTTCTACGACAGCAGCCGCGACGTCATCCTCAACCCGCTCGATGCTCGCTGTCCGAGATGGAGCCTGTTCGACGAATGCCGGACAGAAGGCGAATTCTGGGCGGCTGCTGAAGCGCTCGTTCCCCACGACGGGGGAGGCGAGGCGCAGTTCTGGGTCATCGCAGCGCGCGCGCTGTTCGTGGAATTTTGCCTCAAACTGATCGCCGATGGCAACGGCACCAACGAAGCGCTGGCCAAGAGGCTGATGACCGCCGACCTGTCGGAGGTCCATGCCATGATGCGCGGCACGATCGCCGATCCGCTGACCGCGCCGGAAGCCGCACGCATGGCGGAATCGATCCGCGCCGTGTTCAACGTCAACGCCAAGGCGCTCAAGCTGTTGCCAGCGTCGGGCAAGCCGTTCTCGGTCCGCCACTGGATCGAAGACGACGACGATGGGAGCCAAGGCAAAGGCTCTGCCGTGTTCATATCGGCGCGCTATGTGGACATGAGCGTTTGCGCGCAGCTGCTCACGCTGTGGCTCGATACGGCAATGAACACGCTCATGACGAGGCCCCGAACTCGTGACCTGCGGTTCTGGTTCTTCATCGACGAACTCGGCGCGCTGCACCGGCTGCCAGCCCTTGAAAAGGGGCTCCAGACCGCCCGCAATTTTGGCGGTGCGATCGTCACCGGGATCCACGCCTATGCCAAGCTCAAGGAGGTCTACGGCGATAACATGGCGATGACCCTGTCATCGCTCGCCCGGACCAAGCTGATCCTCGGCACGGCAGATCGCGAGACCGCGACATGGTGCTCGGACTTTATCGGCCATCGGCAGGTCCGCGACATGGATGAGGGCTACACTTACGGGTATAACAATGCCCGCGACGCGGTCAGCCTGACGCCGCGAAAGCACATTGAACCATTGCTCTTGCCCGACCAGTTGATGAACCTGTCGCGCCTGTCAGGCTACATCAAATTCCCGGATGGCTTCCCGGCGGCCCCGATCAAGTTGAAGCCGGTCACCCGTCCAAAAGTCGCGGAAACCTTCATCGGCCGCGCCAAGGATCCGCCATTGCGTCGGCCGCAGATCAAAGCAGATGTCGAACGCGCAGCACCAACCTCGACTGCCACTGATCCCTCCGCGCATCCTGCGTCCAATGATGATGGAGCGGGCAAACCGGTCGTGCCCAAGCAAGGAGAGCTATCGCTCACGCAGCGCGGGCCTGATGACAAATCCGGCTTGCCCGAACGGCAGGAGCCGGTTGCCGGAAAGAGCTTCCCCGAGGAAGCGGCCAAGCCCTCCGCAACGGAAGCAGCGGGCAAACAGGCCAAAGGCGCAAAGGCATCGCCGGGCCGGGGACGGGCAACCGTCTCACTCCCCAAAGACGCTGTCCTGCGCGGCGGCGATAAGCCTTCTGAGGATGATCCCGCAAAGGGCAAACACGAAGCGCGCCGGGCCGATGTACCTGCCGCCAAGGATCAGATGAACCAGGTGCAGAAGCCCGGCAAAGCTGCCGTCCCGCAAAGCGCCCCGGAGGCTCGCAAGCTCATGATCGAGGATGGCGTGCCCGAGCAGGACACGCCTTCTCACGGTGGGCCGGGCTACGGCGATCTGGAGATGTGACGATGGTTGGCGGCGCCTATGCCTTGCGAGGTGGACCATGCTTTCGGTAGCCAATGTCCGCACCGCAGGCGGCGCCGCCAACTACTTTGCTGCGGACAATTACTACACCCGCGCCGATGCCGAACGATCGGGCGAATGGCTGGGCAAGGGGGCCGAAAAGCTGGGGCTCGTCGGCAGGGTCGATGCCAAGCAGTTCGAAGCGGTGCTCAAGGGTTTGCTCCCCGATGGCAGCAGGGTCGGCAGCGACAACCGTGCTCACCGTGCCGGCACCGATCTTACTTTCTCGATGCCCAAGAGCTGGTCGATCCTCGCGCTCGTGGGCGGCGACAAGCGTATCCTCGATGCCTATGCCGCTGCGGTCAAGGAGACCCTGGTCTGGGCCGAGAAGAACCTCGCCGAAACCCGGATTGATGTGAAAGGCAAGGAGCGCGTCCTCGCCACAGGGAACCTCGTCATCGGCCTCTTTCAGCACGATACGAACCGCAACCAGGAACCCAACGCGCACTTCCACGCTGTCGTAGCCAATGTCACCCAGGGGCCTGATGGCAAATGGCGCGCGCTGCGCAACGACAAGCTCTGGGAGCACAACACGCTTCTCAATGCGATGACGATGGCGCGGTTCCGTCTGTCCGTCGAGAAGCTCGGCTACGAGATCGGCGAGGTCGGCAAGCACGGCAATTTCGAGGCGGTTGGCGTCCCGAAATCCATGCGTGAGGCCTTCAGCACCCGGCGCGCCAAGATCCTCGAGGCGGTCGCACAGATGGACCATCGCGGGCCGCGCGCCACCGACATGGCAACGCTCATGACGCGGGCCGATAAAGCCAAAATCGAAGATCGCAGCGCTCTGACCCGGCAATGGCAAGAAACTGCCTCGCGGCTCGGATTCGATGCCAAGGCCGTCATTGCGAGAGCCAACGGGCGCGCGGCAAACGACCTTGGCAATGTGCCGGGATTTATCGGCACGGTGCGCGGTCTGGTCGATCAGGGACGCGCGCTTGCCTCTGCCTTTGCTGAACGTTTGGGCCTCCGCGAGGGTGACCCGCTTGTCCCGCGCACGATGGGCAATCGAAGCGCCGAGCAAGTGGCCGGAGTTCATGCCGCGGCTTCGGCCATCCGGCATTTGGGTGAGCGCGAAGCCGCCTTTTCTCGCACCGAGATTTATCGCACGGCACTCGGGTTTGGACTGCCGACAGCGATGGCCGCGATCGAACAGCGGGTCGATCAATTGCTGCGACAGGGATACCTGGTGAAGGGCAAGGGCGCTGATCGCGACCTGGTCACCACCCGCGATGCCGTCGGTCTCGAACAACGCATCATTGCAGCGGTGGAAAACGGGCGCGGGGCCGCACCAGCGATCTTGCCTGCGGATGTTGCCGGAGACCGGCTCCAGGCGCTCTCGCAGCTCAAATACGGCATGACCCTGAACCCTGGGCAGGAAGCTGCGGGCCGCCTGCTGCTCGCCACTAACAACCGGATCGTCGCCATCCAGGGCGTTGCCGGCGCAGGCAAGAGCACCGTTCTGAAGCCGGTCGCCGACATCCTCGCGGAGCAGGGCAGGGCCGTGCTTGGTCTCGCGGTCCAGAACACGCTCGTCCAGATGCTGGAGCGCGATACCGGCATTCCCTCGATGACCGTGTCGCGCTTCCTGCGCCAGCACAGCGAGCTGCTGGAAGGCGCAAACAAGGCCAAACTTGCCGAGGCACGGATGGCGTTGCGCGGCACGGTCGTGCTGCTCGACGAGGCCTCGATGGTCGGCAATGCCGACAAGGAAAAGCTGGTCCGGCTTGCCAATGTCCTTGAACTGGGACGTTTTGCCAGCATCGGTGACAAGAAGCAGCTCGGGGCCGTGGACGCGGGCAAACCCTTCGATGTCATGCAGCAGGCCGGCGCCGAAACCGCGATCATGAGCGAGAATATACGGGCGCGGGACAAGGCCCTGCGCGATGCACAATTTGCGGCCCAAGGCGGCCATATCGAGGCAGCCTTGCGGCATCTTGGTCCGCAAGTGATCGAAGTTGCCAGCGGCGCTGCGGTCGCTGCGGCTGCCGATTGGCTTGCTCGTTCGCCCGCCGAGCGCGAGAACACTTCGATCTATGCGTCGGGCCGGGCGCTGCGCAGCCAGGTCAACGAAGCGGTGCAAACGGGTCTCAAGGCCAATGGCGAACTCGGCCCTGCTTCGCTACGCGTGAACACGCTGTCCCGCCTGAACGTCACACGCGAGGAACTGCGCTACGCGCGCTCTTACACGCCTGGCATGATTGTGAGCGTTGAGCGACGCCAGCGCGGGCAAGGGCTGCTTGCAGGGCAGTATCGCGTCGCGGAAACCGACCTGGCGCGGGGGCGCGTGACCCTCGAAAACGAACGAGGCCGTCGCTTCGAATTCCGGCCGGGGCAATTGCGTCCGCAAGGTGAGATGGATCCCCTGCGCTTGTTCGACGTGAAGCCGCTCGAGCTTTATGCGGGCGACCGCATTCGCTGGACCGAGACTGACTATAAGCGCGGGCTGCTCAATGCCGACCAGGCCAGGATCGTGGCGATCGATGCAAAGCAGGTGACTGTGAAAACCTCGCTCGGAGCCGAGCATCAGTTGCAGCCTGGTGACCCGATGCTCCAGCGCCTCGATCTGGCCTATGCACTCAACGCCCATATGGCGCAGGGGCTGACTTCAGACCGCGGCATCGCAGTCATGGACAGCCGTGAGCGTAACCTGTCGAACCAGCAGACCTTCCTCGTGACGATCACGCGGCTGCGCGATGGGCTGACCCTCTACGTCGACAATGCCGCCAAGCTCGAGGCTGCAGTCGAACGCAATCCTGGCATGAAGCGCTCGGCACTCGAAACCGTCGGGCTGCTGCGGGATGCTGCCGCCACTGGGCAGGAGAAAGGGCGGAGCGAGAGCAAGGAAGCCATGCCTGTGCGAGAACCGCCCGAGCTCGACCGTTCGCTCATCAAGCCGTTCGAGATCGGGCTCTGACGCTTATGCCGCCACTGATGCCACCCCAAGTCCGAGCAGGCTGGCAGCTCCACAATTGACAACATGTTCTATATTTGTTCTCACGATGCCATGAGCCGAATCGCTGATGAAATTCTGCTAACCCATCTGGAGGTCGCGCTGGCGATGGCGCCGGAGGTGACTCTCGCCGGTCTGAATGCGGCTGATCCACGCGCACAGCGCAGCGCACGCGTGGATCTCGCGCAGCATCTGGTCGAGCGGATGCGTGGTTTAGAGATTTCAGGAGAGGACTACCAGTCTGGCGGCCATCAGTCTTGCCTGTTCCCAGGCGACCTTTCGCCCATCGGTTGAAGGGCCGATATTCGGCTGTGTTGCCTTAGGCTTCCAGTAGCCGTGAGAGCAGTCATTCCCGCGTCATTGGCCCAATTTGGTCCGAGAGTTCAGCGATCCGGCGTGCAATGGCCTGCCAGGTATTGATGCCTTCCTGGTCACCGGCCAGCGCGAGCGCGCCGATCTGTTCGGCGACATAGTGCGCAGCCTTGTCGCCTTGCGCCTTCATGACCTGGTTGGCGCAGGCCCAAAGTTCCCAGTCGCTCAGCATTAGCGCAGTGTGCTGATTGCGGCGCCTATGGTCGCATAGAGGCCGTAGGCGACCAGGGCTGCGGTGAGCAGGAATTCGAGGCGTAGTTTGACGCCTCGCGGGCGAGGTTGCCCAGCCGGCCAGATCTGATCGCACACCAGCCCGTTGAACCCCGAGCGTTGCCCGATGATTTCGACGCGGGAGCCGATCAGTTTGCGCGCTGCCCGGGTGCTGTCGAGCTCCCACGTTCCGCCGCCCTCGGTTCGCAGGACCAGTCCGTTGGGGCTCTGTTCGAGCGTGCCCGTAAGATGTTCATCGCTGCTCACCGGCAGGCAGGACCTTTCCAGTAGCGGTCCCAGCGCAGGACCGTGCCAGTCTTGATCATGGCGCAGGACAGATCGGTGCCTGAGGGGAGACGGCACCATGCCGCCGTCCTGCTGCCCCCAGCTGATCCTTCTGACTGACAGGTGAGCCGGGGGCCCGCGACAATGACGTGACCGGTGGAGATAGTTCCGCGAGGTCCGCCGAACAGGCGAACAAGGGCATCACGCGCTTCAATCGCCGATGCACGGGGGCAAGGCTGGTTGGAGCGGCAAGTGCCGTCCATCTCGCGGGCCGCAATGCCGCCGATGCGGAGGTGCGGCCCTTCGGCGCACCAGACCGGCCCATCGCCATCATAGACATGGGTCGGGGTGCAGGTGAATGTCTGACCCGCAGATACGACTGCGGCTGCGAAGATCAGAAACATCGCGCTGCCCGATCTATTGGAGCTTGCGGCCGAACCACAGGACGCGGCCGACGATGTTGATCGCTCGTCTCTCAAGCCCGCGCCAGCTGGGATAGGCCGGGTTATCGCTCAGCACCGAAATCTTCCGTCCCTGAGGCTCGATGGCAACGCGTTTGACGTTGAGCGCATCGTCCATCCGCAGCACATAGATACCATCGCGGAGCCGCGACTGGCCGTCGCCAAGGTCGACCATGACCTCGTCACCGTCGTTGAGCGTGGGTTCCATCGAATCTCCATTAACATGGATGATCGACAGGCTTGAAGCCTTGCTTGGGGTGAGCTTGCGGAGCCAGGTTTCATTGAACCCGAATTGACCGCTCTTGCGTTCCATTTCTGCGAATGCGCCGTGGCCGGCGGAGGCTTCGACATCGAGAACGGGGATCTGCACCAGTTCGACGACCGGCGCGCTGCGGTGAGGGGGGCCGCCTAGTACGCGCTCTTCCACGCCAAAGAACCGCGCGAGAATGTTGCGATCGCCCTCGTCCAGATAGCGCGGGCTGCCTTTGCGGATGTACTGTTGAATATAGGAAACGTTGCGGCCGAGCAGCCGCGATATCCCCGAGTAGGTGCAGCCCTTTCGGGATGAGATGAGCTCGTCGAGAGCCTGTCGTGCTTCGTCCATCACGCTGTCCTGTCACGAATCCTAGGAAAAGTCATCCTAGACTCTAGGTTGCAGTCCTAGTAAGAACAAAACAGGAACGCAAGTGCAAAGCGAGTCGAGCGCGATGGAGCTATTGGATCAGATCGAGGACTATTTGGCACGGACGCGCACGCCGCCAAGCAAATTTGGACGTATGGCAGTTTGTGATCCACGCTTTGTTGATGATCTACGCGCTGGTCGGCGACCAAGGCGCAAGACCGAAGAGCGGGTTATGCGATATCTGAACACCCAAACAGTAGGTTTTATGGTTGCAGCTGGATCTGGAGCTCAGCGAGATCCTCTGCTGGCATGTCGGTTCCCATAAGGCTGTGCAGATACTCCAGCAGGTCTTCCTGACGCGGTTGGCCGAACGCTAGGCGATAGACGGTCAGGCTCCGTTTAAGCCACTCGAGCCTGCGTACCTCGCGGCTGAACGGCAGCATGGGCACGCGGCGTTCGACTTTCACCGGACCTTCGTAGATCCAGTAGGGAACGAGGTCAGAGTCATTCTCGGTCTCGGCACGGGCGGCATCGAACATGATCAGCCATGGATCTTCGTAACCTCTCTCGCGACCACGCACCGTATCGACCTGCCGATGCGCCAGATTGAGGCGGATCGCGTGGCCCTTGAAGCGGTGGACTCGTCCCTCGCGCTGCTCGAGATCGACGGGGTTTCCGGGCAAGTTCCAGTGATAGAGTCGATAGCAATAGGGGTGAAAGTCGAGGCCTTCCTGTCCGACGGAGGTCGTGGCCAGCGCGAAGGGTCTGAACGGTGAATTGAAGGCGTCGCGAACGCTGGAGAGGCGCGCGGCCCCGCCTTCCTCGTCCTTGTAGTCGGCCAGGCGCATGGCGAAGCGCCCGCGCATCTGGAACTTGTTAATCACCAGCTTCTTGCCGTCGACCGTTGGATCCTCGACATCGATCTGGGAGGGGCGAATGGCCAACGCCTCCGAGATGGCCTTGCTGATCCCAGCGATGCGATCGACGGCAGGCTTGGCGCCCAAGCCCTCGGCGTCGAGCAGATAGTGGACGTACTCGTCGAGAACAGCCTGAAGGTTATGCTCAACGCCGTAGGTGAGCACCTGGCGCCAATATCGGTCATCGTCGTCCTTGCGGAGCAGAGCGACTGCATCATGCTGGTTGAAAAGCGTGCGGAAACCCCAAGAGATCTGGCTGGCCGCCTTCAGCAGTCGATGATCGTCCCAAGCGAGATCTGGCGCGATCCGGTGCAGGGCGCGCAGCGCACAGACTGCGGGGCTGCCAAGAGCGACATCGACCAGGAGGTCAACCAGCGTGTCCGGTACGGGTCCAAAGGCGCGTTCCGTTGTCACAGTCCGCAGTTCGGCGACATGCTCCTTGAAACCCTCTTCGTTGCCGAGGAGGGCGAAGCCGTAAGGTGAGTTGATCCAGGCGATGGAGCTGGCTTTCGCCATCGAGTCGATGACGGCCGGGGCAGCCCATTCCCAATCGCGGCCATCGGCGGTGTCGCCTGACCGCTCGGCGAGTGCGGCGACGCTCTCGCGCAAGCGGTCGGCGACGGCTTTACGCATGCCTTCCACCGACAGGGTTTCGTTCGACGCTCCAAAGATCGCAAGAGGGTCTGCAAGGCGCGCCAAGGTCGGCGACGGATAGACCAGGTGCATTGCGCGCATGGCGACAAGTCGCCCTTGGTTTTGCCGGAACTGGATGGGGCGTGGGCGAACATGACCGAAGTATCGCTGCCCCGAAGCGCCGACGCCCATACGGCGTTCGGCCTCGTAGGACAGGATTGATGCGATCGCATCGGGCACCATCGACCAGGACGAGAAGATCAGCGCCTTGGTCAACGGCGGCCCGGATCGCTCGGGACCGTAATAGGGTAGGGATGGCGGGATCCACAGATGTTGATCGAGACCATCGCCGAACACGTCATCCATGACGCCGCGCATCCGACCGTTAGCGGGTTCGAGCGGCTCGTAGGCGTCAAGCCGGTCGCGATCGAGCATGGCAGGCCGTGCGCGTTCGAGCGCCGCGCACAGATTGGGGGCCGGCTTGTCGAGCTGCTCTTTCAATAGCCGCTTGAGCGCATAGTCGCGCATGAAGTTGAGGAGGTAGGGCGCGGACTTCCAGTATTCGGTGATCTCCGGCGCATCGAGGGCGCGCGCAACGTCCGATACTGCTGCGGCCTGGCGCAGATCAGACGGCAGGATCGTGATGGCCATCGGCGGCTCGCTCACCATTGAGTCGCGCTCGATGGTGCTGGCCACGCGTTCGGTGCGCGCCATTACCTTGCGCAGCCGGTCCTCGACGACGTGGCGCGCGCCGATGGCCTCGTTGCGCGCGCCGGGCAGCGCATGAAGGAAGCCGCGAAACTCGCGCATTTCGCGTTCCAGCGACTTGGCCACATCGGGACCGTTGGTCCGACCATAGAGGAAGGACAAGGTCTCCAGAAAATCACGGTAATGCTCGCCGTCATCGGGTTCGTCACCCGACAAGGTCAGCATCCGGTAGGGTGTGGCGGACAGCAGGAGCGTGCGCGCGGCATGACCCTTGCCGTCCGAGTAGTCGAACAGCTCGCGAGCCAGGTCAGCAGCCGGGGTTTCGCCGTGGAGCAAGTCGCGGAACCGTTGAAACTCATCCATGATGATGAGGTCGGGTTTCAGGGCGTCGATGCAGGCGTGCGAGAGTTTGCCGCGAAGACGACCGACCAAGGCATTGCGCCGCTGGTTCAGCTCTTGAGGATAGGTCTCACGGCGACGTGGGAAGAGGTCGCATACCTCCTCCAATTCCGTGAATAGTTCGGCATCTTTTTCGACGTCACGGCGGAAGCGATCGATGATCCGTTTATCGACACCATCCAGGGAAAGCTCGCGGACGGCGGAATTCCAGCCATCAACACCGGCGGACACCTGAAGCAGATTGTGCAGGCCGCGCGGCCGCGAGACCCGGTCTTCGAGCATCCGCAGCAGCAAGGCGCGTTCCTGTGTAACGCCTGTGGTCGAGCGCAGGTCAAAGGTCGTGCCGGGTGTCAGGCTGATGAAGTTGACCTTGTTGGCGTCGAGCCCCTGATCGCCCCGGACCTGGAGCGGTATAAGCGTCATGCGAGTCGGCAACGCCAGCTCGCGCCGGCCAAGCACATTGAGGCGATTGATGTTTTGAGCCGCAATCGCCTGATTGGAACAGATGTAGAGGATATCGATCCGGTCGGTGCTGTCCCAAAGCTTCTCCATGGTGCGGGCGATGACGCCGCGCGCGACCATTGTTTTGCCAAGGCCTACCTCATCCGCGACGAGAAATTGCCTCACGGGATCCTGATCGCCGTAGAGCCGGTCAAACACATAGTCGACTGTACGACGCTGAAAGGCTTTCAGCGGAGCGAGGGCAGCTTCGGCTTCAAACCGGTTATCCGCCATGGCTGAGGCCCTGATCCTGGAGGGCGATGCGGAAAGCATCCCAAAGGGTTCGGAAATCACTGGGTATTGGATCGGCGCCGGTATCGTTGCCGGCCTCCAATCGCGTCATCAGGCGTTCGATCGCATGAAGTCTTTCGCCTCCACGGCACAAGGCGCGAACCATATCTTCCAGGAGCGGCGCGTCGTCGGCTGCACTGGCCCAAGCCATGCTGCCGGAACCCTCCTGCGCCGCCAAGGCCGCGCCGAATGGATCGCCGAGTTCTGACAAGAGGAGCCGCAGATAGCGAAAGAACGCATCTCGGCTGTCGATCACCCAGCGAAGAATGGCGGCATGGCGTTCGGGCGGGAGGCCTTCCATCACCAGACTGGTGCTGAAGAGGGCTGACATCTGGACACTGTCTGCGGTCAACCGAAAGGCCAGAAAGCGGGTGAGGTCGACGATCGGCATGGCACCAAGATCAACGGTTGTCCCTGCGCGAAGGGCATCCAGAACATCACAGGCATGGCCGTCTCCTCGGGTGATGGGCCAGACCTGCAGCGAGGCGATGCCGACAAGCGGCAACGGCTCCGTGGGAATGAGCCAGACGCGCCACGGGTGCGCATCGCCGTCAATGCTCTCGATCCGCTCACAGCGCAGGTGCAATCCACCGCGGCACAAGGCGCGACGTGCGTCGTCGAGCCGGGCCTCTGCGGCGATGGTGGCGGGATCGATGGGTTCAAGCTCGCTGGCAACGAATGTGCGGGTGAGGCGCCCAAAGCCCTTCTCGCCCATGATCTGCTCAACGCTGCCGACCTTAGATCGCTTGCCTCTGAGCGAGGCAAAGAGCTCCACATTATTCCCCGACAAAAGGGCGGGACGCGTGGCGTTGCCGGACCCAATCGTCAGGATCGTGTCCCAGCCCGTCTCGGCGATGAAGGCCTTGGCGTGTAGTCCCTGAAGCGCGCTGGTGGAGACCTCCTCGCCGTCTTCGGTGGCGGCCATTTCGTCGAGAACGGAAACGCGTTCAAAAGCGTCCAGCGTGGCGCTGTCGACGCAAGCCAATTGATCCGGGCGGCTGATGATGACTGGCTTCTCTGCTGTCGGGAGCCCGCTTAGTAGGTTGAGCGCACTGGTGTCGCAAAAGGGCGAGATGACGCCCAGTCGCGCGCAGGACGCTGGCTGCCAGATTTTGCCACCAAACCCGTTGACCGCGAAGCTGACCTCGTCGAACCGGTCGGGCACGGTCCACCGGGCGCGCCGAATATCTTCGGCAACCTCAGCGGTCAGTGTGCGCGCATCGTCGGAGATGCCGGCGACAGCGAGATCTGAGAGTCGGCTCAGAAGATCGAACAGCGGCCGGTTGTTCGCATCGGGGCGGCGCGTCAGCTCGCCATCGAGGCGTAGCGAGATGTCCCAGGACCGATCTCGCGTAAGGTTGCGCGAGAGCACCAGCAACCGCAAGAGCGTCGGATCTTCGGCGCGCGTCGGCCGATAGCGGAGAGCCCAGAGCTTGGGATGGAACGCACCTTCGCGCGGTGCGGCGACTTCGACAATGATGCGTTCGAGCAGAGAGCAGAGCCGTGAATGAGGGCGGCTTTGAGCATGTAGATGCCCTGCATCGGCATAGATGACGAGGCGTCCAGTGATCCGCTCGGCGCCTTCGAGCAGCGCCAGCGGGTGGGTGAGAATGTCGTCACGATTTTCGGCCGCGAACAGGGCGAGGCTGACGGGTGCGGCGAGCGCGGTTTCGAAATCGAGCGAGAAAGTCGTCGCGATCGCAGCGTCGAACACATAGCTCGGAGGGGGCTGAAGGCTGTCGCCGTAGAGAACGCGGGTTTCCGGATCGAGCGTCGTTCTATTCAGCACTGGCAAGATCCCGCAGGTGCGACTTGGCTTGCGCCCATCGGAAGGTCAGCGGCTCGACACCAGAAGCGCCTGTCCAACGGTCTCGCACGGCTCGGTTGGCAAATCGGGACTGGCTTGTTTTCAGTCGCCGCTCGCGATCCTGCACAAGACGGGCGGCCGGTGTCAGCGCACCGTCTAGGACGTTGCCCGTGGTCAACAGGCCAAGCCATTCGGCGACGAAGCGTTTGGCGGCGGGCCGGATGCTGTGTGCGGGATGATCGATCGCCGCCCAGAAAGCATCGAGTGACCAAGCCCGGATCGCCGCCATGTCCAGGCTGGATTGCCATTCGGCAAACCGCACCTCGTATTTTTCGATCCATTCGGCCCGATCACGGAGCCGACTGAGCAGTAAGTTGTAGAGCAGCGAGGCGCCGTGCATCACGCTGGAGAATATCGCGCCATGGCCGACCAATGTACGGGCGTCGTCAGGGAAATCGGCAAGATGGGGGTGCTCCCAGATGTTGTCGCATTCAGCTTGGCTGGACCCGCTTCGCGCCAAAAACGCCAAGAGGCTGTGCGGTTGATGGGCGATGAGCCGATCGATGATGAACTGGGCCTCGTCGAGCGAGAGCTTGAACTGCGTATGGTCGAGCAGGTCGGTGGGACGCGCTGGCAGCGTCGGGGTCCAGATCTGAAGGGCTTGGGCCTCGGACGCGGAATCCTCGCTTTCGCGGACGCGAGGCCGCGCGCGTTGAAGATGGCGCATGGACGAAAAGAGGTTGTCGGTTGAGCCAGGGAAGAGACGGATGCCCCATGTGCCGAGCCCGGCCCAGTAGACCGAACTGGGCAGTCTCTGGAGGTCCGCACCGGCATCCCTGCCAATGATGCCGTTGGACTCGCCGCCGGCTTTGAGCGCGTTGGCGAGCCGGTTTTCGAGGGCGCGCGCTTCGCTCGCGAGCTGATCCGCCCCGCCCGATGATCCTTCGAGCATCTGGAACAGCCAAGGGATGAACAGCATGTAGCGCAGCCGGGTTTGGATCGTGCTGGTGCCCGGGAAAAGGTGATCGGCGATCGAATCGCGGATGCCGCCCAGACCCAGTTCGTCGCGGGTTTCCCGCTCTTGGAATAGCGCCATGATCCGCTGCGCGCGCTGGCGCTCGGCTTCATCGAAATCAATCCAGGCAAGTGAAGACATTGGCCCCCCGTGGTTTATTCAATGGACGACTGGCGTCCCTAGTGATCGACTGTCAGTCGCTGCCTATGACACGAAGGCGCATTCCGCGAGTTTCGAGCAGGTAGGTCTCGACGCCGGCCAATAGGTGGAGGCCCTCTTCCCCGATGGCTTTGCGCGATAAGCCAGGTTGCACGATCCGAACGTCATATTCGAACCGATAATCCTGCCACCCTGCCTTCAGCTTCTTGATCACGGCCGCGGAGCCCGTTTCGATCCGCGAGCTGAGACCTCTGTCACGACGCTTCTGCTCACGCTTAAGCATATGCTGCAGCATTCGGTTGGGGCGGTCGCGCCAACGCGCCGATTTCTGGGCCTGTCCACAAACCTCGTACAGGTCGCTGAGCCGCGCGCCCGGCGTATCGGCCCCGGAATATTTGCAGTGGAACAGGGTGGCTGAAACGACGCTGTCGGTAATCCGCAGGGCGACGACGTCTGCGATCTCACCCTTGCCGTCATCATCGAAGATCACGTCAAAGGGATCGGGGTCCGTTATCAGGGCCTCGATCACCGTGCGCTGGACGGAGTCTGCGCGCTTGGCCGTGCCCTGCGATTCGACGCGGATATTGGCTTTCGACCAGTCCCAGGCTTCGATCTTGGCCACCGGGTAGGGCTCGACCGTCTCGCCTTCCGGCAGGCTGTAGAGGTGGCTGTAGATGAGCAGCGAGCCATCGCCGAAATCAATCTGAGGCGAGTCGTCGGCGAAGGATTCCGAAAGCGACTGGATCTTGCTGCCGATCTTGATCGTGGCCTTGGGACCACTGCGCTGCGGATAGCGGGCGCCGCCATCGCTGAACACGATCTCGAACTCGGCCGAATGATCGTCGCTACGGACCGCAAAACGCAGCGGTCCCGTGCGGGCATTGTCGAGCAGCTCTATATCGCATTCGGTGAACGAGACCGGTTGATCGCCGAACGAGATCTCGATGCGTTCTTCGATCTGCATGATCAACGATTCAGGCCAGTGGATCGCAACGGGTGGTACGGTCGGGCGCTCGTTGATTTGGCAAGGGCGCATCGCGCTCTTGAAGACCCCATCGGTCGTGATGCTCGGGTCGTTGACCGTGCGGCCGACATCCTGACACCAATCAACCCAATCGGTGAGGTCGCGAACCTTCGCGCTCGACCAGAACTTGCCTTTTGCGGAGCAGCCGCGCGAGGCGGGCATCCCGTCAAGAAAGCCCGTGGCGAAGATGTTGTTCTTGATCCTCGATTGGGACTTTGCACTGTCGAGACCGTCGGCGACGTCAACGCCCATGTACATGGAATAGCGAACCCCTCGGCCCTGGTGATGGGTAAGTCCGAGATTGCGCAGAATGAGTCGCTTGAACCCATGGAGGCTGCGAAACACTTCTTCGCCTTCGACGCGGCGGGCGGTCTCGCCGCACACCGCTTTGGCGAGACGATCAAAAGGCCCCTTTGCGGAACTGCTGATGTAGAGCAGTCCGCTAGCTTGATCCCAGTGCAGCATGTGCAGGTCCCAGGTCACGTTGACCGCTTGTTGCGCGGTGGTCCAACGGGCCTGTTCTTCGGCGCGCGTCACGAAGATCGCCACGCGTTTGTGAGCGTTGAGCTTCATGCCGAGATAGATCCCAGCGTCGTAGAGCTCTTCGGCCTGGAACGGGTCCCAAGCGTCGCACGCCGTGCGGTAGACCACGGCATTCATCTTTGGCTCAAGCGTCTGGAGCGGAATGTCGCTCAGATCGCCGGAGAATCCCTTGAACATCTCGGCGCGGCGTACCTGACGCTCGATCTTTGCCGAACTCAGGGCCTCCACCAGCGCGTTCCAGTCTGCGTCTTCTGCATAGAGCTTGGCGAGCGATCGATCCACGTCATCGACGCCGGTGTTGGCTATGACCGTTGCGTCTCCCAACCTGGGATCCTGGCGTGTAAAGCGGCCGACGAACTGGATCGTGACTGCGACGCTCTTGTGATGATCGTGCAGCGCCGCGATTTTCAACTCCGGTAGGTCGAAGCCCTCACCGAGCATGTCGACGCAGACGATGATCCGGCTGTCGAACCGTCGCAAAGCGGCAAGATTCTCGCGACGCTCCTTAAGCGACTGCTGGCTGTGAACGATGACGGGTCGGTAGTCCGGGTAGGCAAGCGTGTAGAGGCGATGGAGATGCTTGGCGCGCTCAATTGTGCTGCACCGGGCCATCGCCAGATGATTGAGGCCGGCATCCAGATCGGCGGCAAGCACGTCACCCAGCTTGTCGATGATCGCCTGGTCCGCGTCGAGCTGATCGAGTCCGAACACCGCCTCGAACCGGATCGGCTTGAAATACCCCTCCCGCTGCGCCTTCTTCAGCGGATAGGTATAGATGAACTCCCCGTCGACGCGGCGGCCATCTTCGCGGAACGGTGTGGCAGTGAACTGGACGACCGGAATGGGCGGCGTGCGTTCGGCGAACAGTCCGCGAAAGGATGCCCAGGTACGAGCCCCGATGTGGTGTGCCTCATCGATGAAGAGCGCCGAGGCTCGGGTCGCCATATGCTCCTGAACCGGCGGTTCGGCGCGGCCGGCAATATGCATGGTGGTGACGATGACATTGGCGCTGTCGAAGATCTGATCGACTTCGGCGATCGAGGTCGGGATGCGGGTGAGCCGGGTGACCACGGGAAATAGCGCAGAGACGTCGAGACACGACTGTGCCTTCAGGACGCCAAACGTCTCGAACTTCGCAGCGATCTGCTCGCGCAGCGCATCCGTCGGGACTACGACGAGCAAGCGATCAAACCGCTGACGCGCATTGAGCGCTAGCATCGTCTCGGTCTTGCCCGTGCCGGTCGGCATGACGATCGTGGCGGGGTCCGTCGAGCGCGTCGCATGAGCAAGCGCGGCGTGAAGGGCACCGATCTGCGGCCGCCGTAATCCCGGATAGAGCGGCTTGTCATCTGTGGCCGCACGACCTTCGCGCAGATGAAACGCATCCTCCCAGGATGCCGTAACCCCGGTCAGCCGCTGCAGCATAGCCTGGGCACCCAATGCTGCCGGATCGATCGGCTTTGGATGCAGCCAACGCCCTTCACCACGTTCGAGCGCCTCACGGATGGATTGGGCCGTTGTCGCGCCGGGGACAAGCAGGACGAGGTCGGCATCGAGCGAGGCTGCCGTTTTGGCGCTAATGATTTTGAGCGTCTCGCCGCTTTTCAGGTTCGTCTCAAAGCCGCTTACCCGCCGAACCGTGAAGGGCTTCAGGCGGCATGGGGTTAGAGCGGAGGGAACCGCCTGCTGACGCACAGCGCTCCCCAGGAGCCTGCCTTCCAGCGCCAGCAGCGCCGGGAACAGAAGCGTCACCTCCTCGCTGAACAAATCATCCTGTTCAGGTGCTTTGGCAGTCGCTCGCGTCAGCATGGCGCCCGTTCCCTTCTCTTCAGGCGGCCAAGGGCGCGGTTGTGGGCGTGACGGCGATGACTTGCCCTGTCGTGACGAGGACAATCAGGCCGCGGTCAGTCCCCGTCATGTCGAGATAGGCTCGCACCTGCGCGCGATAGTGATTGAGGGTTTCGGCTGTCGGCTGCACATCGCTTTTCCAGTCGATCACAACGGTTGGCCTACCCGCGTTGTCGAAGCTGGTGGCGTCAGCGATTCCCACAGTCGCCTGTTCGACGCCGTCAACGTCCACCGCTGCATAGACCGCCAGTTCGGGCGCCAACGTCGGACGCAACTCCGCGATCTCGGGGAGCGCCAATGTGCGGACCACGCAACCGGCAAGCTCGTCTGGAGAAAGGCCCTGAGAAGGGTCTGCCATGACGGGCCTGCCGATCTCCCCGATGAGCGCTCGTGCGCGCACGCTGAGGGCTCCCGCATCGTCCGGCGTCTCGCCGGTCACGACCTCTTCCAGCAGCTTGTGCAGGATCAGGCCCCTTTCGCGACCGCCCTGAACATTGGGGCGCACCGCCTCGTCATCGGGCTGACCAGCCTCCGACGCTGCCCAGATTTCTACCGCTTCCGGGGTCAAAACCGGTCCATCGGCGCTTTCGTCGCGGCTTGGCGCAAGCCAGATCAGGCGACGCTGGCGCGCTACGATCAATGCCGCTTCAGCGGCAAAGTCATCCCGGGTCTGATCGTTGGCCTCGC
Source organism: Novosphingobium sp. (assembly GCF_037133355.1). Lineage (GTDB taxonomy): Bacteria > Pseudomonadota > Alphaproteobacteria > Sphingomonadales > Sphingomonadaceae > Novosphingobium. The sequence goes on from NZ_JBAXOI010000006.1 coordinate 21,797, forward strand.
CGCCTGCCGCGAGGTCGAGCTCGGGCGGCAAATGCGACAGGTCGAGCGCCGGCAGTTCGGCAAGCGACAGATCCAGAAGCGAAATCCAGGCCGACTTCGATTGCGCCGCGTCGAGGCGCGGAAGCACCAGAAGCTCGCGGGCGCGCGTTGCTGCGACATACCACAATCGGATGCGCTCGCGGTCGAGTTCGGCCTTCTCGGCGTCCCGCGCAGCGTCATAGCCAACAGGCTTCACCCCAAACACCGGGCAATAGAAGGTGTCGCTGTCGCGGTCGGTCACGGCGCTTTCGGGCGCCATGATGCCAGTCATCGTGTTGATCGGGACGACGATCGGCCATTCAAGGCCCTTGGCCGCGTGCATCGTGTAGAGCGCCACGGCCTCTTCCTGAGCATCGGGCCGTCCCTCGACCGCCCGGGCCTCATCGGTCCACGCCGCTGTCATCGTCTCGGCGAAAGCGCGCAGACCGCGAACAGCAAAGGGCGTCGTCAGGCTGAGATAGAGATCGACGTTTGCAAGCGCGCGCTCTGCTTGGCCGCGATGGCGCTTCAGCAGGATGGGACGGACCCGCAGCGCGTCGATCGCTTGCGACAAAAGGTCGTGCGGTGTGGTGCTGTTGGTTTGACGATAGAGCGCCTGTAGCGTCTCGATGGTCGATCGGGCCAGCGGATGCGCGATATGCTCGAGCTCAACGCCGAGGTCGAGGCGGGGCAGCCGTTCGGGATTGTCTTCGGCACGAGGAAGCGCCCAGATGATGTCGAGCAGTTCTTCTTCGGTCAGACCGACGAGCGGGCCGCGCAGCAATGCCCCGAGGGCGAGAGTGTCACGGCGGTCGGCGAGAACACGCGTCAGCGCGATCAGATCCTGGATCTCTTGGCGGCGGAACAGGCCTTTGCCTGCCTGCGTGGCGACCGGGATGCCATGGCGTTCGAGCGCCTCCTCGTATCGCCAAAGATCACTGCCGGTGGGCGCAAGCAACGCGATGTCGCCTGGCCGGCAAGGTCGACTGGCGCCGGAGCGACGATCGAGGATCATCTCACTGCCAATCAGCCGGGCGCACATTTGGGCGATCGCGTCGGCTTCAGCGTCGCGCTGTTGCTCGGCTGAGGCCTTGCCGTTCTCATCGGCAACGGCGACGTCGAGAGCCGCAACGCAAAGGCCCTCACCGCGATAGCTGTGAAAGGGATCGAGCGCCGTGAAGCCCGGCTGGCCCTCGCTCGAAAGCAGCGCCTCGAAGCGGTCGTTCACATAGGTCAGGATCGGCGCGCAAGAACGGAAATTGGTGGAGATCGCCAGGACGCTGTCAGGGTCCTGCGCGAGATAGGCATCGCGCGCGCGGACATAGGCGCTGACATCGGCGCCGCGGAAGCGATAGATCGCCTGCTTGGGATCACCGACGAGAAAGAGCGCGCCGGGACGGATCGTGAAGGCGCTCCAGTCTGCGCTCGCGACCCCGGCCGGCGGCTCGCCGCAGAGGCGCCAGAAGATTTCCGTCTGAAGAGGGTCAGTATCCTGAAACTCGTCGACAAGGACGTGGGCAAAGCGGGCGGCGAGGGACCGTCGGACATCGTCGTGATCGCGCAAAAGATCGCGCGCCGCGAAGATCAGATCGTCGAAATCGAGCTGGGCGGCCGAACGCTTGTAGTCCCGGAAACGGGCCAGCACAGGCTGTACCTGAGCGATGAGGTCGCACAGGACGCGACTGGCGACGTTCTGGACCAGATCCTGCCAGGCTTGGCAGCACGCGGCGTAATGCGCATCCGCCGCGATGTTCAGCCGTTCGCCTTCGGTCTTGGCCAAGCCTTCGCGCTTGGCGGCTTCGACCCATTTGCCTTTCTTCTTGTAGGCAAGGAACGAGCCGGTTTTGGTGCAGAGGTCGGGATGCGGCTGTGTAACCAGCAATCGCACCAAGCCGACTGGCGTTTCGATGACCGGCCCGCTGTCGAGCCCTGCGGCCATTCCGGCGAAGCGCTCGGCGAGCATGGCGGTTTCTTCCTCCACCGCTGGTGCGGTGCGGATGAACTCCATCAAACCATCGACGGCGTGATGAAAAGCGGCCAGGTGCGGGGCCAGGCCGCTGACCGGCGGCGCGGAGACGGTCCTGCGTTTGCGCAGGTTGGCGACGATCTTGTGGATCAAGCCGACGGTTTCGCCGGGATTGTGCAGCACCATTTCCGCGATGATGCCGCCTTCACCGCCCGAGAGCTGTTCGCGCAGCCACGTCTCGACGATTTCGATGAAGGCGAGATCGGCTTGATTGCGGTCCATCACGCTCGCGCCGGGATCGATGTCCGCCTCGACCGGGTAGGGCTTGATCAGCCGCTGGCAGAAGCCATGGATTGTCGAGCAGGTGATTTCGTCGATGACCGATGCGGCGGCCGCAAGGTTCGCGCTGTGGTTGGGTGACAAGCCGTCGGGAAATGCGATGCGCAATTCAGTCGGAATTGTGCCGGCCGCGAGGTCGGCGACGAAGTCGCGAACGCGGATCAGCAGCTCGCTGGCTGCCAATTCCGTAAAGGTGACGGCTGCGATCGACTTGGGCGCGATGCCCTCGGCGAGCATGGCGGCGATGCGGCCGGCCATCACGGCTGTCTTGCCGGAGCCTGCGCCGGCTTCGACCAGGATCGAGCGATCATGGACGCCGATGGCGGTGCGGCGGGCGGCGTCATCGCGCAGTGTGTTGGTAGCAGCGGTCATCACTGTGCCTCCCAGACCAGCGCAGCATCGCCGAAAGCTTCGGTAGCGGCGGGCAGTTTTCGTTTGCAGTAGGTGGCGCCCGCATTGGCCGGCAGGGCGAACGCTAGATCGTCGTAGGCGCCGCCGGTGTCGGGACCGATGAGGGCCTGGCCGGATTGAAGGTTCGCCCGAGCGGCTTGCAAATAGCCGGTGATCTCGGTGAGCGTCGCTTCCGGGTCGCCGAGTTGGAAGTCGACCTGATCGCGCGGAAAGAGCAGCGATGCACTGATCGACACGTCGTCGCCAAGGAGCGCCTTGACGGCGAAGGCATAGAGGCAGCGTTGCAACTCGCGGCCACCATCGAGACTGATGTCGTCCTTGGGCGGCCGTCCGGTCTTATAATCGCGAACGAGCGCGCGCTTGCCGTCGCCGGCAATGTCCAGGCGATCAATATACCCGGCGATGCGAAAGCCGGTTGCGGGGATTTCGACGGGTGTCTGCGAATCCCACGGGCTGACAGTATCCGCCTTGGGCGTCGCGCCGCCGAAGGCGACTTCGCCAAAAGAGCGGGCGTCGGGCAGATGCTCGTCGCCGTACGTCAGGGCGCGCGTGGTAAGAATCCGGGCGTCGTCGAGCGTCCGTCGCCAGATGAGCGCCGGTGGGACCGCTCGTTCGCTTTCCCACACGACCGCGATCCTGGCAGCAGCATCCTGCACGGCGCCAGCGATCTGCGCTTCGTCAGCTGCGGCAAGGCCGCCGGCCTTTTCAAGCGTCGCAAGCGCCAGATCGAGTGTCATGTGAACCAGGTCGCCCATGGACAATGCATCAAGGACAAGCGGGTCCGCGCCGCTCTCTGGGGTGCGCAGGCGCATCCCGTAGCGCCATACAAAGCCGAGCGGGCTGCGGAGCAGCAGACGAAGCGAACTGGCCGATTGAGTCCGGCCTAGGATGGCCTGCAGGAGAGGATGGTCGGCGCGAACTAGTCCATCGTGCGGTGTGATCTCCTTGCGATGCCAGTTCCGCCAGGCCGTAGTGGCGCTGATGGCCTGGCTGTCCCGTGCAAACTCATCGGGTCGCGCCATCAACCGATCGGTCTCGCTGAATGCGTGAACCGGAATCGCATTGCGCCGGATGTAGATCTCGTCAGATACCGGACCGAGCAGCGCGCTGCGTCCCAGCAAGCGGCCTTCGCTGTCGCGACGAGCGCGCGACATGACGATTTGACCGCTCGTGGTGGCGAGGATGGTCTCAAAATCTCGCCGATCCGCCGCGCCAACCGGCAGCGGGTCCAGCTCTGCGGTAGGAATGATGTGGTCGGAAATCAGACGATCTTCGGAAATGCCGCGCGGCCAGCGCGATGAATTCATGCCGATGAGCCGAACGAAACGGCGCGGTGAAGCCGCCAAGGCGCTTGCGGGCATCCAGGCCACGGAAACGCAGGCCTCAAGCCCGTCATCTTGTTTCAGGCTGTCCAGGGTCGCATCGAGCGACCCCGATGGTCCAGCCAGCAGGGCCTTGCGCCAGATCGCCAGGGCGCGTCCGGACAGAAAGGCTGCGCCGATCTCGTCGGCTGTCGGATGTCCCTTCGCCAACAAATCAATGATGCCACGGAAGGTCGGCGTATGATCCGTCGCGTCGGGCCAGTCGTCGGCGGTCAGCCGGTCCAGCAAGCGGTGCCAAGATGCCGGCGAAGCCAGCGGCGCGTCGGTCGGCAGGACCCGCAGCCAGCCCTGCGGCAAGCCGGCAAACGGGCCGGTTTCCGAACCGCACAACGCTGCGAGCCGACGCATCCGGGTCTGCGAGAAGCCGCGAATGAGGAGATCCGCGAGCGCCGCAGCCGCCTGACCATCCCGGGTTGTCGTGACCTTGATGCCGTGGACGAAGTGAAGATCCAGGTTCGCATCGGCGCGCAGAGCGAGGAGGTGATCATCATAGTCACCGGTCGATGCGGCCGCGATCGCGATGTCGGCGGGCTCCGCTTCTCCTGAAGCCATCAGGCCCCGCGCCCATCGAATGGCCTCGATCGCCTCGTGATAGGCAGTCGCGGCGCTGACCGTGCTGATTGCCGGAGCGGTTGGGTCTGCCCGGTTGATCGTGACGTCGAACGCGTCCAGCCACGGCGGGGTCGGCCGAGGGCCGGCTGTCCAGCTCACCGAAGTATGTGCGGTGAGCTCCTGCAGGAGCGGACGCCAGCACGGCGAAAGCTCGGTGATACCGACGATCTCGAGCGGACCCAAAACCGCATGAGCATGAGCAACGCGCTCCAATGCGCGGGCCACGAGATCGGTAGGACGCATCATACCGGGCGGCAACTGGGCTAGAACCGCAGCTTCCAGGCGCGCGATCGAGTCGAGCCTAGGATGATCACCGGCGCGAGGGGCCAAGTCGATACCGGCCCGCCACGCCTTATGGAGGGTGTCGGCCACCGCATCGACCATGCCAGGAAGCAGCTTGATGCTTTCCAGCTCTCCGAGGGTCGTGTCCGGCAGCGCGGCCTGGATCGCGGTTCGCAAACACTCGTCATCGATCGGACGGGCGAAGCCGCCGGCCAGACGGACCGCGAGTTGTTCAAATGACATGATCTGCACGCCGTGTCGGCGCTGCCGCGCCGCGTCGAGGCGCAACTCGCGCATCGCCAAACGGCCATGGGCGACGATGGTCCGCCGGTTGGAAAGGGTGGTCATCGTCGTTCTCCCTGACTTACTTCTTTTTCGGGCGCTGCGTCAGCGCCGAAGCCGCCGCCGATTTTGCCGCTGCGCTCGACTTGGGGTCGCGCAGCACCTGCGATGCCGCAGTCGCGGCTTTCTTGCTCGTTACTTCATTCTTCGAGGGGGTCTTGGCCATGTGGTCCTCCTGTTGCCCGGCACGGTTTTGCTTGACGCGACTCCGTGATGGGAATAGAAACTACACACGTCGTGCAGATGTGTCCATATAGTTTTTATCTGCATCTGTTTGGAGGAAGATTCGGATGGCGGAAAGCCTGACGACATTGAAGTGGGGCGTTGAGCGTCGGCTCGAGTTCATCGAGTTCCGCCTGTTCTGGGAGGGCGGGGTCAATCGCTCGGACATCATCGAGATGTTCGATGTCTCGGTGCCACAAGCGTCGAAGGATCTGACGCTCTACCAGGAGCGAGCGCCCAACAACGCTCTCTACGACAAGAGCGCCAAGCGGTACGTCGCGAGCGAGCATTTCGAACCCCGTTTCCTCAAGCCCGATCCCGACGGCTATCTATCGCGCCTGCGGTCGGTTGCTGAAGGACTGATCGATCTATCGGAATCCTGGATCACCCAGGTTCCTGACACTGATATCGCCTTGACACCCCGGAGGGATATCGACGCGTCCGTACTGCGCACGGTCCTCAGCGCCGTGCGCGATCAACGGTCGGTGGACATTCACTATCAGTCGATGAGCAAGGATCGGCCCGATCCGATCTGGCGTCGGATCACGCCCCACGCCTTCGGCTATGACGGCTTCCGCTGGCACGTTCGCGGCTATTGTCACGTCACCGACAAGTTCAAGGATTTCCTGCTGCCGCGCGTTCTCGGGATCGGGAGCCTCGGCGAACCTGGCGCGCCAGCAGAGCATGATGCGCTTTGGCAAGAGCGGTTCGGGGTCGAGATTGGCCCTCACCCTGATCTGACCACAAGTCAGAAGGCCGTCGTCGCCAAAGACTATGGCATGGAGAAAGGCTCTGCGGTCCTCACCGTGCGCTACGCCATGCTGTTCTATGTTCTGAAGCGGCTCGGCCTCTTGGGCGACGCCGCCAAGCTCCCGGCCCGGAGTCAGCACATCGTCGTCGTCAATCAGGCCGAGACTAAGGCGGCTTTAGAACAAGCCGATTTTGCGGCGTGAGCATCAGGGCGGTTGGTGTCAGTAAGGGTAGATATGGCAAGGCTTGAAGAGATTCGGAATGGCGCGTCGGTGCGCGGCATCGCCTCACCCCAGGCTGCCCAGATCCTGTCTGTCGACTGGATCGGCGATCAGGCGATCAACGTGGTCTACCGCGATCTGAACGGTGCCGTTGCCGAAGCCGTGCTCTATCGCGACGACGAGTACCGGCTCGAAGTCGAGGTCAACGGGCGGCCTTGGTCTTTCGACGGCGATGGTGCGCTGCTTCGACTGGTGACCGAGGCCAACCGGATCAAGCTCGCCCATTTTTTTGACCCCTATCTGGCCATCCACACGAGTCTAGTCGATCCGCTGCCGCACCAGATCTCGGCCGTCTATGGCGAGATGCTGCCGCGCCAGCCACTACGCTTCCTGCTGGCCGACGATCCCGGGGCGGGCAAGACGATCATGGCCGGCCTGCTGATCAAGGAGTTGATCGCGCGCAGTGATCTCGAGCGCTGTCTTGTGGTGGCGCCGGGCAGCTTGGTGGAGCAATGGCAGGACGAGCTGGGTCAGAAGTTCAATCTCGAATTCGACATCCTGACCCGGGACATGATCGAGACGTCACGGTCAGGTAATCCGTTCGAGGACCGCAACCGGCTGATCGTTCGCCTCGATGTCCTAGCGCGGAACGAGGAGTTGCAGGAAAAGCTGGCGAGCGCCCGCGAGTGGGACCTTATCATCTGCGATGAAGCGCATCGCATGTCGGCGACCTATTTCGGCGGCGACGTTAAATACACCAAACGCTACCAGGTCGGTCAGAAGCTCGGCGAAGCGTGTCGCCACCTGCTGCTGATGTCGGCCACGCCGCACAACGGCAAGGAGGAGGATTTTCAGCTTTTCATGGCGCTCCTCGACGGGGACCGTTTTGAGGGACGCTTCCGCGACGGCGTTCACTACGCCGACACCGCCGACATGATGCGCCGCCTCACCAAGGAGGAATTGCTCCGCTTCGACGGTCGACCGCTGTTTCCGGAACGCCGGGCGTACACCGTCAAATATCAGCTCTCCGAGCTGGAGGCGGCGCTCTACACCGCCGTCACCGAGTATGTGCGAACCGAGATGAATCGGGTGCAGCGCTTCGCCGAAGGCGACGGAAAGAAGCGCAACAATGTCGGCTTCGCCCTGCAGATTCTCCAGCGGCGCCTCGCCTCATCGCCGGCGGCGATCTACCAGTCGCTCAAGCGCCGGCGCGAGCGGCTTGAAAACGAACTCGGGGAGGCGCGTCTTGCCGCCAAGGGCCGCCGTGCGGGCTTTGCCGCGCCGAACGTCAACGCCGACATCCTCAAGAATATCGAGGAATATGGCCAGGACGAGATCGACGACCTCGAAGACCTGATCGCGACCGGTGCGACGACCGCGGAGACGGTCGAGCAGCTCGCGCTCGAAGTTGAGACGCTCAAAGGCCTGGAGACCATGGCGCTAGGGGTCCTGCGTTCCGGCCTCGACGCCAAGTGGACGCAGCTCAATCGTATCCTCGACGATGACCTCATGGTCGATGCCGACGGCAATCGTCGCAAGCTGATCATCTTCACCGAGCCGAAGGACACGCTCCATTATCTGGTCGACAAGGTCCGCGCTCGGCTCGGCAATCCCGATGCGGTCGATGTGATCCATGGCGGCGTGTCGCGGGAAGAGCGGCGCAAGGTCATCGAGCGGTTCATGCAGGACCGCGACATGCTGGTGCTGATTGCCAACGACGCAGCCGGCGAAGGTGTGAACCTTCAGCGCGGCCACCTGATGGTCAACTACGACCTGCCCTGGAATCCCAACAAGATCGAACAGCGTTTTGGCCGTATCCACCGGATCGGCCAGACCGAAGTCTGCCATCTGTGGAACCTCGTCGCGGCCGATACCCGCGAAGGCGAGGTATACGCTCGGCTTCTCGAGAAGCTCGAGGCGGCGCGGGAAGCCTTGGGCGGCCGGGTCTATGATGTCCTGGGCGAACTTTTCGAGGGTGTCGCGCTCAAGGATCTCCTGTTTCAGGCCATCCAGTATGGCGAGCAGGAGGACGTCAAAGCCAGGCTATTCCGCCAGGTCGATGGCGCGGTCGATCAAGGGCACCTGCTTGAGTTGCTCCAGCGGCGTGCGCTGACGAACGACACCATGCCCGAGGCTAAGGTCGAGGAGCTGCGGTTGGAGATGGAGCGCGCCGAGGCTCAGCGGCTGCAACCGCACCATGTCCAAAGCTTCTTCGTTGAAGCTTTCCAGCATTTGGGCGGCAAGATGAAGCGCCGGGAAGAGGGGCGTTGGGAGATCACTCACGTCCCGGTTCGGATCCGCGAGCGGGATCGCCAGATCGGCACCGGCGCGCCGATCCAGAAGAAGTATGAGCGCATCTGTTTCGAAAAGGGCCGGATCAACCAGCAACCGGTCGCGACATTCGTGTGCCCGGGTCATCCGCTGCTCGAAGCGGTGATCAGCATCGTGCGCGAGCAATATGAGCAGATCATGCGTCAGGGCGCGATCTTGGTCGACGACCTCGATGCGGGGACTGACCTGTCTGCGGTCTTCCTTCTTGAGCACAGCATTCAGGATGGCCTGGCGACCAGCGCGGGCAAGCCGCATGTGGTGTCGCAGAAGCTTCAATTCGCCTCGATCAACAAGGCGGGGAAGGCCGTCAACGCCGGTATCGCGCCGCATCTCAACCTGCGCCCTGCTACGCCTGAGGAGATCGCCAGCGTGCACGACGACCTCCATGAGGACTGGCTGACGACTGAGCTGGAAAAGACGGCCGTGCGGTTCGCCACTGTCGAGCTGGCGCAGGCGCATGTGGCGGAGATCAAGGCGCGCCGCCTTCCCGAGATCGAGAAGGTCGAGCGCGAGGTGCGCGCCCGCCTCAGGAAGGAGATCAACTATTGGGACTCACGCGCGTTTGAACTGAAGGAAGAAGAGAAGGCGGGTAAGAAGACGCGCTTGAGCTGGCAAAACGCCCAGCGGCGCGCTGAAGACCTAGCTGAGCGCCAGAAGCGGCGCATGGATCAGCTCGAACAAGAGCGGTTCATTTCATCGCAGCCCCCGAGGGTTCGGGGCGGGATGGTTGTCGTCCCGCGCGGCCTTCTCGACGCGCGGGGCATTCCGGGCACCGCTCCTGCCGAGGGAGCGCCACCCCCGTTCTCGGCCGACGCTGACGCGCGCCGCGTTATCGAGCTGGCTGCGATGGACGCGGTGATCGCGACGGAGCGGGCGCTCGGCAATGTGCCCAGCGACGTGTCGGCGCAGAAAATCGGGTACGATATCGCGTCCTATGACCCACGCACCAAGCACTTGCGGTTTATCGAGGTAAAGGGGCGGGTTCACGGCGCGGACACCGTGATGATCACCCGCCAGGAGGTGATCACTTCGCTCCATGAACCGGACAAGTACATCCTCGCCATCGTGCAGGTTGAAGACGGGACTGCGCGCGACCCGCGTTATGTCCATGGGGCGCTTTCAGATCACGAGCCGTCCTTCGAGCATACCGCCATCCAGTTCCATCTGGTGCGTTTGCTGGAGCGGGCGGAGGCGCCCCTATGATCTCGGAACGCGAGCGCGCGGCCAGGTCCGCCTCACCACCGGGCTATTTTCAGCCGATCAAGGACCGCGCGGCCAAACGATGGGACCAGCTCGAAGCGGATCCCGAACTGGCTGGCCCATGGCATCAGCTTTTCAAACAGGTGCAGAGCCCGCGTCATATCCTCTCGGAGCTGCTGCAGAACGCGGACGATGCCGGCGCCAGTGAGGCGCGGGTCTCGATCGAGAATGATCGCTTCATTTTTCAGCACAATGGCGAGGATTTCATCGAGACCCACTTCGCCTCGATTTGCCGCTTTGGCTATTCCAACAAGCGAGCGCTGCACACGATCGGTTTTCGCGGAATAGGCTTCAAAAGCACCTTCAGTCTCGGCGACAGGGTCGAGCTTTACACCCCGACGCTGGCCGTCGCGTTCGAGCGCGGCCGGTTCACCGAGCCACATTGGGTAGATGAGCACGAACTGTCCTTGGGTGGAACGCGCGTCGAGGTAGCGATCGCCAACGCCTTCTTGCGGCGTGATGTCGAGAAGAACCTGGAGGAATGGCTGAAAAGCCCGGTGTCGCTGCTGTTCTTCAAGAATATTCGCCGGCTCCAGATTGGTGACAAGGCCGTGCAGTGGGATAGCTTTGGGCAAGGCCCTATCCCCAGTAGCGAATGGATGGCGCTCGATGCGAAGGCTGACGAGCCATTCTTGCTCGTTCGCTCGGATGAAGAGGCCTTCCCGGCCGAGGCGCTCGAGGAAATCCGCCAGGAGCGAATGCTGGGGGCCGAGGATGGCGGGGATTTCCCCCCGTGCCGGATCGAAATCGTCCTCGGCGCCAAGGGCAGGCTGTATGTCGTGTTGCCAACCGGCGTGGAGACGACGCTCCCATTCGCCTGCAACGCGCCGTTTATCCAGGATCCGGCGCGCCTGAAGATCAAGGATCCAGAAACCTCGCCGACCAACCGTTGGCTGCTCAAGCGCGCTGGTGAACTGGCCGGCCGGGCGATGATGCAGTGGCTTGAGCAGACCACCACCAGCCCGCTAGATCGCGCGACAGCCTATGGGCTGATGCCGGACGTGGATCGCGAAGCGGCCACCCTCGAAGGCTCATGTGGAGCGATTGTCGAACTGGCTTTTGACGAAGTCGTGGCGGAGCAAGCGATCCTGTTGACGGAAGACGGCCAACTCTTGCCTGCCAAGAGCGCGATCGTCATGCCCTTGCCGATCTTTGAGATATGGCCAGCCGACCAAGCGATGGCATTGCTCGACAAGAAGTCGAGGCCAGCGCTTTGCCGTTACGTCTCAGCCAAGGATCGCACAAAGCTTGTAAACTGGGGCTTGGTCGAGGCTTTCGCGAAAGCTGACCTGCTCGACCGCCTGCGGACAAACCATCTGCCCCGCCCGGCGACCTGGCGTAGTTTACTGAACCTGTGGTCCTACATCGCTCCTGACGTCACCGGTTATCAGTGCCGGGATGCCGATCGCCTCAGGATCGTTCCCGTCCAGGGTAAGGAGGTCCTCTATTCGGCATCCGAGGTTGTCCGGCTTGGTGAGAAGAAGCTTCTTCAGTCTGACGACGACTGGGAGTTCCTCGCCGCTCATTTGATTGTCCTGAACCAGAATTGGACGCGTTTTCTCGCCGATCAGCGCCGTGACAAGGGCGATGGCGCAGGCACTAGCTCCGATGTCGTGGAAACGGCGTTTGCCGTTCTCGCGAAGATCGGCCTTTCCGACACCAGCGATGTTAACGCTGTCGTCGAAAGAGTAGCCGCCGACTACTTCAATACCTGTCAGCCCAAGATGACCGAGTGCGTACAGATCGCCCAGATTGCGGCCAAGCTGGGTGCGACGGCGGGGGCATCCTTTCGATACGCCTGCGCAGATCGGAAGCTTCGTCCTATAGCCAAGACGGTCCTCATCGATGTTGATGGCACGCTCGAAGATCTGCTTCCGGAAGCTGTCCAGGAAACCCAGCTTCTGCACCCCGACTACATGTCGAGCTTCACCTCCTGCACGCGGGAAGACTGGCAGCGTTGGGTCGGTTCAGGTCGCTCTGGCCTCCAGACCTTCGCACCCTTTGTGGCCAGGCGGGGATCGATTTACTCGCGCTCGCGGCTTCTGGCGGACGCGCAGGCCAGGGGCCTGAAGAGTGCGCTGTATTATCCCTACGTCACGGACAATTTTGTCATCGAAGATTGGGATTTCGAGGCGTCGTACTGGAAGCATTGGGAGGCTTCGGCCACCACGGATCCGGGCGTCTGGGCCAAGGTTGCCGCCCGCATCCTAGGCCAACGAGAAGGATATTGGTCACGGTGCTCCAGCGCCCGTATTCTGCAGGTGGCCACCACTGGCAGCACGCGATCGCTGACATCCGACCCACTGCTGTCCGAATGGCTGCTCAAACTTCGTGACAAGCCGTGCCTCCCAGATACTCGCAATGTTGTCCAGGTTCCGTCCGAGCTGCTGCGCCGCACGTCCGAGACAGAGTCGCTCATCGACGTCGAGCCGTTCGTTCATGGTCTGCTCGATCGGGAATCAACACGCCCCCTCTTGGATTTGCTTGGTGTTCGGCGATCGCCGACCGGGCCTGCCAGGCTACTCGACCGGCTGCGCGCGCTTGCCAAATCCACCAAGCCGCCGGTTCAGGAGGTCGAGAAATGGTATCGGCGATTGGACCAGATGCTGGACACCTGCTCGACCGCTGACGCCCAGAATATCAGGGAGGTATTCAAGGCCGAGAAGCTGATCCTGTCGCAAGATGGAGCTTGGGTGATTACACCTTCGGTGTTCCTCACCGGTGATGAAGAGGATGTCCCTGGTGCAGCATTGATCCGTGGGTCGGTCGCCGATCTCACGCTCTGGCATCGGATCGGCGTAGCAGATCGGCCGTCCGTGGATCTCGCGATGCAGTGGCTCGCGACTCTGCCCTCGAGCGTCGTGCTGTCAGCGGATGACGGCCGTCGGGTGAGGACGCTTCTTGTTCGATACCCGATCCGCATCTGGGAGGAGTGCGGGCACTGGGTGAACTTGATGGGGGAGTGGGCCCCGGTTGAAACGCTGACCTACGCACTCAGTATGCAGACGCTGATACGGTGGAGCCATCTCCACGACTGGGTCAAACGAAAGACTGCGGACCTCCAGCGGCTACCGGCCGAACTCGTTCAGGCGCCGCCGTTTTCAGGATTGCCCGCGCTTTCGGTCGTTTGCGAAGAGCGCTTCAACCAATCTCCGCTTTTTCCGGGACTCGAGGATCGACGGCCTTGGATGACAGCCTTCGGGACTCAACTCGGCAGGGTCGAGCTGGCTACCCACGAAGAGACCGAACGTGTGCGGGCTCTGGCAGAGGTGATTGCAGACACCATCTGGGTGACAGCGCCAAAGCTTGAGGTCGTTCCTTATCTGGAGGGAGTGCCTGCAGGGACGGCGCGCCTGACGGATCTGCTGTGGCTTGATCGCAAACTGTTTGTCAGCCCGCTGTCTAAGGCTAAGCTCGCCAAGCGCGTACCCGAGGAAATCGGCAAGTCCCTCAACCCGGATATCCGAGCGGCTCTGGCCTATGCTTTCGAGCGGTCGCCGGACGACATCAAGGCGTACCTCGAGGAGAACTTTACGTTGGCCCCGGAAGCGATGGTCGTCACCAACCAGGACGGTCCAGCGGTCCAGGACAATGCTGATCCTATCTCGCCGTCGATGCTCAAGGCCGATGACGCGTCTGGCGAGAGCGTCGTCAGTGAGAGCGATGCCGTCGGGGGCGAAGATGGAGACGACATGCCAGCGTCTCGGCCCTCGGACGACGACGAAGCGGACAATGACGATATGCGAGATCCTGAAGATGAGCCGGATGTCGTCAGTCGTCCACGCCCAGCGCCAAAGCCGCCCCGACCGAATATCATGGCGCGCTTTGCGCTGGCCCAAGGCTATAGAGCAGACGGCGACGACCGATTCTTCCATGCTGATGGGAGCTGGATCAGCCGCGCCAACGCCACCAAATTTCCTTGGGAACGCCGGTCATCGAGCGGCGATCTCCAATGCCATTACTATGCGAAGGAACACTGCTTGGAGCGCGAACCGCTTCAGATTGAAGCCGACATCTGGGGCCTGGTTGATCAGAAACCCGAAATCTATTCGTTCATTTTGCTCAACCCGGAGGGTGCGCCTGTCGAGATGACGGGAAGCCGTCTGCGCGCGCTGCGCGACGGGGGCGAAATGACCATCCACCCCGCAACCTACAGGCTGGTTTATGACCTCGACCAATAACTACAAAAAGAAGCTCATCGAGGTCGCGATCCCGCTTGAGGCAATCAACGCCGCATCGGCCCGAGAAAAATCGATCCGACATGGTCATCCCTCAACGCTGCACCTTTGGTGGGCGAGGCGACCGCTCGCGGCTTGTCGTGCAGTGCTCTTCGCTCAGCTTGTCGATGACCCTTCAAGCCTGCCGGATCAGTTTACGACAGAAGTTGCGGTAGATACCGAGCGTCAACGTCTCTTCAAAATCATGGAGGATTTAGTCCTTTGGGAAAACTCAACGAACGAAGAGGTTCTTGAGCGAGCCCGAGCTGAAATCAGGAAGAGTTGTGGTGGAAAGCTACCCCCGGTGTACGATCCGTTTTCTGGCGGTGGATCGATACCTCTTGAAGCCCAGCGACTTGGGCTGGCTGCGTACGGGTCTGACCTCAACCCCGTCGCTGTAACGATCGGCAAGGCGATGATTGAGATTCCGGCACGCTTCGCTGGTAAAGAGCCTGCGCACCCGTCTGCGCGGGACCGCAACCACCATCGAAACGCCGAGGCCCTGGCGGAGGACGTCAGATATTACGGTATGCGGTTGCGTGATGAGGCTTGGAAGAAGGTCGGCCATCTATATCCAAAGGCCCAGCTCTCGCCTGCGCAAGGCGGCGGGAGCGCATCGGTGGTCGCGTGGATATGGGCCAGGACGGTCGCGAGTCCGGACCCTGCCTTTCGCGGCGCGCATGTGCCACTCGTCAGTTCTTTCATTTTAGGATCAAAGAAGGGGCGCGAGACTATTGTCTCGCCTATCGTTGATCGATCTTCCGGAACCTATGCCTTCAAAGTAAAGAATACCGATATTTCGAAGGAAGAGTTAACTGCCTCGTCTATTGGCACTAAAGCTGGAAAGGCACAGGACTTCATCTGTCTGTTATCAAAGACGCCGGTTACGCGCGAATATGTCCGAGATGAGGGGAAGGCCGGACGCTTAGGGGCTCGGCTTATGGCGGTTGTTTGCGAAGGAAAAAACGGCAGGATCTACTGCAATCCCACCGACGAAATGCAGGCATTGGCTGAGAGCGCCGGACAGCAGGAAGAGGTAGCCCTCGCCAGAGAAACATTCCTTTCAGGCAGTACGCCCACAAGGGCGATGATCACTGGTGGTGTTTGCTCGGCTTACGGACTTTCTACTTGGGGGCACCTCTTTTCAGATCGCCAGATTTTGACATTGGGCACATTTGGCCACCTGCTGGAGGCGCTGCGCGACGAAATACGCCATGATGCGATCCAAGCAGGTTATAGCGACGATGTTACGCCATTGCGAGATGGTGGTAGTGGTGCCTTTGCTTACGCGGAAGCGATCAGCGTCTATTTGGCGTTCGCAATCAATCGCTCAGCCGATCGCGGATCCACGCTTTGTACATGGGATTCATCTGCCAAGATGGAAGCTCTTAGGAACACCTTTGGTCGTCAAGCCATTCCGATGACGTGGGATTTTGCAGAGGGAAATCCATTCTCGACTGCAAGCGGAAATTTTATCAGCAATGTTGAATGGGTTACGAAGGTCATTGAAAAATTCGTACCCGCTGCTGCAGGTGTCGAGCGGCAAATGGATGCGCAGACGGTCGAGTATCCGGACAATGTGATCATATCTACTGATCCGCCATATTACGACAATATCGGATACGCAGATTTGTCAGACTTTTTCTTTGCATGGATGAAGCGGTCTATACGAAGCGTCTTTCCGGACAGCTTCAGCGTAATGGCTACGCCCAAGGCCGAAGAGCTGGTTGCAACACAGTACAGGCATGGCAGCCGGGAGGCGGCCGATCGATTCTTTTTGGAAGGAATGCGCGAGGCGATCGCGAATATGGCGAGGCAATCTTCGTCGGATTTTCCTGCAACGATCTATTACGCTTTTAAGCAAAGTGAAGTCGCTCAGGAAGGGATTAGTTCGACTGGGTGGGCGACATTTCTGCAGGCTGTCGTAGAAGCTGGTTACGCTGTAGTTGGGACGTGGCCTTTGCGAACCGAAATGGCCAATAGGATGATTGCATCCGGGACCAATGCCTTGGCCAACTCCGTTGTTTTGGTTTGCCGCAAGAAAGATGAAGTGGCCGAAACGATAAGCCGCGCGGAATTCATTCGCGCTTTGAAGAGGGAGCTGCCTTCCGCCATCGGTGAGCTTCAGGCGGCAAACATCGCGCCGGCGGATATGCCGCAATCTGCCATCGGCCCAGGGATGGGTGTGTTCTCGCGTTATCGAGCTGTGCTTGAATCAGACGATAGCCCCATGAGCGTCAAGGCGGCACTCCAGCTTATCAACCGAGAGCTTGATGAGTATCTCGGTGGCATTCAGGGCGAATTCGACGCCGATACGCGGTTTGCAATCACCTGGTTCGAGCAGCACGGGACGAAGACGGGTGAGTACGGCTCGGCTAACAGCATCGCCCAAGCGCGCGGTATATCCGTCGAAAGTGTCAAGCACGCGGGGATCGTCGAGAGCTCTGCGGGTAAGGTCCGCATCCTTGGGCGCGACGAACTGGATGCCGACTGGGATCCAGCTAGCGATGGCCATTTGACCGTCTGGGAGTGCTGTCAGCATCTGATCCGGGCGCTGGAAACTGATGGCGAGCACAGCGCCGCGATGCTGCTTAAGAAGATTGGCTCCGAGAAAGCCGATGCGGTGAAGGATCTCGCCTACTGCCTTTACGGCATCTGCGAGAAGCGGTCGGATGCCAAGGACGCAACAGCTTACAACGCGTTGATCGCCGTCTGGACCGAGCTTACTCGGCAGGCTGCGGCGATCCACGACACGGGTGGTGATCGCCAGACCCGGTTGGATCTCTGAGGGGTACGAGTAGATGGCCAAAAGTACGCGCCAGCAAGTGTTTGAGGGTATGGAGCTGCTGCCCGAGGCGCTGATCCCTTTTGTCGAAAAGCGGTTGGAAAGCTCGCTTAAGGGTCATTGGCAGGTCCAGGTGCTGGAGAAGCTGCCCGGCCTGCGACCCAACGGTAAAGGCGAAGTAGGCTGGGATCAGGCCGCCCTCTTCAACGCCATGGATCGTTTCTGGACGGATGCGTTCAAGGCCGTGCTGGGTCGCGCCGAGCGATCTTTGGTCAATGAGCTGGTCGACGTCCGCAACAAGCTCTCGCACAACGAGACCTTCACATACGATGATGCCGAGCGCGCGCTGGACTCCATGCGACGCCTAATGGAGGCGATCAGCGCTGGCGAGACGGCCGAGCAGCTTTCCAAGATGCGCGATACGATCCTGCGCACGAAATTCACCGAGCTTCAGCGCAATGAGGAGCGTCGCAAGACCCAGCGCCTGGACATCTCTGTGGAAACCGTCGCTGGGCTCTACCCATGGCGTGAGGTGGTCGAGCCCCACCAGGACGTTGCCACCGGCGAGTTCCAGCAGGCCGAGTTCGCAGCCGACCTCGGCAAGGTTCATACGGGTAGCGCTCCGGCGGAATACCGTGATCCGCAGCAATTCTTCAGCCGGACCTATCTGACCGAGGGGCTGAGTACGCTGCTCGTGGGCGCCGCCAAGCGGCTCTCGGGCGGCGGCGGAGATCCGGTGGTCGAACTGCAAACCAACTTTGGCGGCGGCAAAACCCACTCGATGCTGGCGCTCTATCATATGGCCGGCGGGACTCCGGCGCAGGATCTTTCGGGCCTTGATCAGCTACTCGAAGAGCATGGTCTGACGGTTCCGGCCAAGATCAATCGCGCCGTTCTGGTCGGAACGTCGCGCGGCCCGCAGGACGTTCTCAACGCCACTGGCGGCCGGAAAATCCGCACGACTTGGGGGGAGCTGGCATGGCAGCTCGGCGGCGAAGAAGCCTTCGACATGATCGCGGAAAATGACGCGAAGGGCATCGCACCTGGGTCGAACCTCCTCGAGGAAATTTTCAACAAATACTCGCCGTGCCTGATCTTGATCGACGAATGGGTCGCCTATCTGCGCCAAATCTACCGGGTCGAAGGTCTGCCGTCGGGCTCGTTTGATGCCAACCTATCGTTCGTCCAGTCGCTGACCGAAGCAGTGAAGGCGAGCCCGGGCACATTACTAGTGGCGTCGCTGCCCGCGTCGCAGATCGAAGTTGGCGGGGAAGGCGGCCAGGAAGCTCTGGCTCGGCTGAAGCAGACCTTCAGTCGCGTGGAGTCGTCATGGCGTCCGGCTTCGCAGGAGGAGAGCTACGAGATCGTTCGCCGTCGGCTATTCAAGCAGATTCCCGGCGATAAATTCCATCACCGCGACAACACGCTCAAGCAGTTCGCCAAGCTTTATCGCGAGAACTCGAATGACTTCCCGCAAGGCTGCGCCGACGAAGATTATCGTCGAAAGCTGGAGAAGGCCTATCCCATCCATCCGGAGCTGTTCGATCAGCTTTACACGAGCTGGGGCTCGCTGGAAAAATTCCAACGCACCCGAGGCGTTCTTCGTCTTATGGCGCAGGTCATCCACGAATTGTGGATGAACGGTGACCCTTCCGTGATGATCATGCCGGGCAGCGTCTCAGTCAGTTCACCGAGGGTGGAACCCGAGCTCTTGCACTACCTCGATGTTAGTTGGCAGTCGATCATCGCGGCTGACGTCGATGGCACGGCCGCTACGCCATACAAAGTTGATCAGTCCGCGCCGAATCTCAATCGCTACTCAGCGACGCGGCGCGTGGCGCGGGCAATCTTCATGGGCACGGCACCGACGCATCAACAGCAGAATACGGGCCTCGACGACAAGCAGATCAATCTTGGCGTCGTCCAGCCCGGAGAGCGGCCGGCCATTTTTGGTGATGCGTTGCGGCGGCTGACGAACCAAGCAAAATTCATGCACGCCGATCTTGGTCGGTACTGGTACTCGATGTCGGCCAGCCTAAACCGCATCGCGGCGGATCGCGGCGCACAGCTCGAGAGCGCGCTGGTATTGATGACCATCGACAATGAGTTGACCAAATACATCAATGGGATCGCTGACCGGGGCCATTTCGACGCCGTGCAGGTGGCGCCTTCGACGTCGGCGGAGGTGCCCGATGAAGCGGGCGGCGTCCGGGCTGTCGTGCTGGGTGTCGCCTATCCCCATACCGGACGCGACGGATCCGAGGCGCTGACCGAGGCCAAGGAAATATTGATCCAGCGCGGCAGCACGCCGCGCGTTTATCGTAATATGCTGGTTTTCATCGCGGCCGAGGCTCGTCAACTTGACAATCTCAAGGACGCCGTCCGCTCGGCCTTGGCCTGGGGCGAGATCGTCCGCGATACGGATCGGCTCAACCTGACCCAGAGCGACAGCGCGCTGGCCAAAGCAAAGCTCACCGAGGCCAACGAAACCGTCAAGACACGCCTGAAAGAAGCGTGGTGCTATCTTCACTATCCGGTGCAGGAGAGCGCACAGGCCGAAGTCGACTGGGTTTCGGGCAAAGTGGCGGCGCAGGACGGTCTGTTGGCGCGGGCGAGCAAGAAGCTGGTAGCGGAGGAGGGGCTGCTCCCCGAGCTTGGTCCCACACGCCTTGACCGGGATCTCCAGAGATATATCTGGAACGGCAAGCCTCATCTCTCGCTCAAGGATCTGTGGGAATATCTTAACCGCTACACGTACCTTCCCCGGCTTAAAAACCAGGCTGTGCTGGTGAAGACGGTGCAGGCCGCCATTACGGGAATGTTGCCTGGGCCGTTTGGCTATGCGGAGCGATGGGACGACAAGACCGACACCTATCTGGGGCTGGCGATCGAGCGCGCCACCAACGCCGCCGTCGTGATCGATAGTGACAGTGTCATCATCAAGCCTGACGTGGCTGAAGCGCATCGTCCGGCACCGGTTCAGCCCGTTTCGCCGCCCTTTGCAGGCGCTCCCGCTACTCCAGAAGTTGGTCCACCGATCGACGGTCCCGCCTATGGAACGCCAGATACCCCTGCGCCCGAGCGCAAGCCAACCCGGTTTCAGGGTACTGTCATGATCTCGGCCGATCGACCTGCGCGCGAAATCCACCAGATCGTCGAAGCGATCGTGGAGCAACTCACGACGATCCCAGGCAGCGAAGTGACACTCAAGTTAGAGATCGATGCAGAGGTGCCCTCCGGACTTGATCGAGCGAAAGTCCGCACGTTAATCGAGAATGCTAACACTCTGGGGTTCATAGAAAAATCTGTCGATTGAGCTACGGAGCTTTGGGAATGAGCAAACCATCTCAACAGGAACTCAGGCGAAAGAGGCGACGGATATTCGACTTCCGGTAGGTATGGTTGGTCGCGGTGTCAGGGACTGGATTTCATTTCAGCGGAGGGAAGGCAGCTTGGTGAGAGGTAAGAGATTTTTCTACCCATCACGCATGTATCTGCTATGTTCCAAGGAGAAGCGAGATGAATTCCATCATGTCCAATTTTGACATCGAAAGTGCCAACATTTCCAGTTCCTCCAAATGGGATGGGCTGTCCGAAATCGATCAGGCAATCCGCGAGAACCGCCTGATGGAATACCGGATCAAGAAATCTTGGGCGGATCCTTGGTCGCGGGCCCTTAGTATCGCCGTCTTGATTGTCCTTGTCCTCTTTGCTGGCTTCGTGATTTACTGGGATCTACTCAGGGGGTGATGCCTACCAGTTCTTGACGTCATCGGCAGCCTCAGCACTCGCGCCCTGAGCTTCCCTAGTGACCGCCTCCAGACGTCCCTTTGATGCCCTTATATGTTGGCGTCCCGCAGCTTGAGCGCCCTGAACCTCATCGTGGATATTGCCCGCGTCAACTTGTGGCACCTTGCCGGAAGCCGCTCCCCCAGTTTGCGCCCTCCCGCGAACTGACTCCGCGCCAGAGATAGTCGGCCGCGATACAGGTTGCCCGGGAGCTATGACGAGACGATCTTCAACTCCGTCGCGAAGCTGTTCGGCATAAGTTTGAACGAACTTGGCCTGCAACGCTTGGCCTTGGGGGCTAAGCTGGAAGGTCACGTCGTCGAAGCGCACGTTGCCGTAGAAGTCTCGGTTGCGCTCGATCTCGACCAATCCCCATTCACGATAGGCTTGGGACAGATTGAGGCTTCCGGCGGCACTATTGCCCTCGAAGAATGATGCTTGGCTTTCAAGGCGGTTTGCCAATTCCTCGGAGCGGCGCGCTTCCCGGCTGTAACTTTGCGCTTCGGTAAGCGATGCATTCATGCCACTGGCCGTACTTGAGATCGATGAGCTGCTCGAGGTGTTGACCGAACGAACAAACCCGTCGCGCGTGCTCGACCAATTCCGGTTGTCTGACGTTTGGGAAAGATTGCCAAAGATGCGGGACCGGTCCTCGGAGGCTATCCCTATGTCGCTATCGGTCCAGGCTTGGTTTCGCCCGCCCTTGGCACCGATACTAGCGGAAGCAATACCATTCGTCACACCCGCACTTGCGCCAGCTTCTCCGTTCAAAAACCAGGCCACGGTGATATCGTCCGCAGCTCTTCGCGAAAGCCCGAATTGCCGTTGCAGATTGGTTGAGGCCTGGTCGACTTCGCTGAAGGCGGTCTGGATGCTATCCGAGTTTGACGTGCCAGTTGCGCTTTCGAACGCCGAGCCGCGGCTGAACTGATTTCTTATTTCACGGAATTTGGTGACTGCGCTCGCGGTCGATTCCGTAGCGACGTTTGCAAAGCTTTCGCTGTTAGATCTGGCCTGTGATGCCATAGCCGAAAGCCGGGAGGTGAATTCCTGCCCGAGGCTCGGCGTGAACGGATAGCTCGAATTCGGAAGCTGGTCGTAGCTGGCTTCGGGAAAGCTTGTGGTCATTGACCCGGTTTCGCTGAAGGTGCGCGTCTGACCTGCGCCGTAGGTGAAGCTGGGAGCGATGGTGCCTTGCGCGAACTGCCGCGTGAGAACCGTGGAATTCTCGAAACTCGTGTTCCCGAGTGCGACATTGCCGGTGCTGGCTTCGCGCGCGGCTTCCTCGGCCGCGTTCTGGCTGGGATTGAGGTAGCTTGTCGCGTTGTTTGAAATGGCCATCGCACCCTTGGCGACGCCGCCCGCAAGGAATGGTACCGAGGCAATGAGATAACCCGCCAGGATGCCGATATCGCTGTTTACGTCGGCCATCCCGGTGAAACTCGCCAGGCTCAGGCCATTGGCGCCAGCAACTGCCGTCATGTCGGCCGCTCCCTTGTACATCAGCATCATGTGCAGGATCACAAAAAGCGGTCCCCATGCCGCGAGGTAGAAAAATCCTGTGATGTAACCCTTCAACGCGACAGGGCCGGTCTTCGGCATCAGAAATAGCGGGAAGAGCACCGGAAAAAGCGCGTAGAACAGGACGGTGAGCACGATGTTCAAAAGCGGCACCCACTTCATCGCGTTGCTTGCGATCGAGCTATAGGTCCGCTCGGTCTGGATATCGGCCCGCGTCTGGGCATAGACATCGACGTTGCCGGCTCCGCTGCCGCCAGCCATCGAATGCATCGCCTGGCTCATCGCGTTGATGGTGAGAGTTTGCTTGAAGATTGCGGTCGCATTGGCCGACACCCCGCTGAGATATTGATAGGCCACGGGAAGATCGGCAAACAGCTTGGCCTTGGCAAGCGCCGCTGTCTGGTTGGGATAAAGCTGGCGGCCAAAGACTGTCCCCATATCATCGATGAGGCCAGTCCACCGGGCATTCAGAGCATTATAGGCCTCTCGGCATGTAACAATGCTTGAGGTCACCTGGCCGGATGCCGCATCGCGGGTCAGGAACCGCTGGGCGCGGGCTTGGCTCCCCGGGGCTATAGTAACCCAGATGTCGTTGGTCTCTGCGAGCTCCTTCATCGAGTAGCGACCGAGCAGCACATCGTAGAAGACGCACTGCCGGAAATGCTCATCGAGGTTGGAGGCAAACTCCGGGTCGGAGATGCGCAACGAGCGCGTGGCATCATAGAGCCGCGCGCCGTAAATCATGCCATTGCGGGAATAGTTGAGATTGCCGGGCAGGCCGAACACGACTTCGGCCGAGCCCGTGAGATAGTCGCCCACCTGGCTGGTGAAACTCGCCATCAGTGCAAGGCCGAGCGGCACGTTGCTGACATTGGCCGGCGCAAGGCTCGGGTTAAGCCGGTCGGTCACGTGAATGTCAAGGCGCGGCACCATGAGGCAGGAGTAGATCAGGGTCGCGCCGAGGAACCAGTTGATCCAGGCGCGCCAGTCCTGATTGAACGCCAGCGTAAGGGCTGACAGACCAAGGCCCATGACCATGACCACCTGAAGCAGGCTCTTGTAGCCGCCGCTGCCGGTCCAGGCGGCAACCGCCTGAAACACGTTCACCAGATAATCGCCGCCGCCGACTGTGAAAATTTCAACCATGGCTCATGTTCCGCTTGGGTGTGGCGATCAGTGGGTGAGGGCGCGGTTCTGAACCCCGCGCGACCAGTCGAGCGAGGCTGCCATGCCCGGCGACATCGAAGCCGCGAGCTCATTCTCGATGAATGCCGTCTTCTCGATGATCTGCATGATCGCGCCCACCTTGAGGTGCGTATTGGCCTGACGGTCAGCTAGCGCTTGACGCACCACGCCCACCTGTCCCTGCCACATGGCGATCTTGGCCTCGTCCGCTCCAATGAAGCTTGACATCGAACGGCCGGCTTCCCCGACAATGCGGTCGAGGACCGCAAACAACATGTCGACGCTGGCAATTTCGGCCAGCGTCTCGCGATCATCCGTCGGCATGCCGCGGCCATAGGCAGCCTGCACGGTCAGGATCTTGTAGAGCGGCACTGACGAGACCTGCAGGAGTTCCTTCTGGGCCGAGGTGATCGCTGTGTCGTCGTGGATCGCCTGCACCATGCCCGCGATCAGCGCGGAGACACGGGGGCGGAGGGCTTTTGAGGCGGGAAGGCTCAGCGACTTGAATCCAGGCTCGAGGCATTTGGCGGGCTCGTCGCAATGGAAGATCAGGACATTGCTGCCCGATGTTCCATCGAGCAGCGATGTCACCAGCGTCGAGGAGGCCTCCCCCACGACTGGCACGAACTTGCCCGGCACATCATCCTTGGGCGGCACGTAAATGATCGTGCCGAGGAGCGTCATGGCGTATTCGGCGAGTTCCTGGTCGAACGTGCCGTTCGGCGAGAAGAACGCCGACTTCTTGAGGATGGTCCAGGTATAGTTTCTCGCCACGCCTGTGTTCACATCATCATATTTGCCCCCACCTTGGGCCGTGGTGCTGGTCCGCTGTCCCCTGGTGCCGCAGCCATGCTTGGCCGCGGCATAGTCGGTGAAGATGCCTTCCGAATTGCCGATCGCCTCACAGATTGCCTTGTCGGCAAGGTCGCCCTTTGGCCAAACGCCGCCGACCAGGCCCTGGGCAAGCTCGCAGCTGTTGATGTTGAGGTTGTTCATGAGCTGAGCCTTCTGGCTGAACTCCTGCATGATCTTCGAGCATTCCGGGCAGACCGTGTCGATCGCGAGGCTGAAGGCAAAGCCGACCGCGTTGTTGGCAACCGCCTTCAGCATCGCGACGATCTCGCTCGCGTTGATGAAGCTGAACGAGCCGGCGAAGATGTCGATGCCCCCGCAACCTGCGCGTGCGCGCGGCAGCTGCAAGTTTGCGATGTTGGTCGTCTTTTGCGGAAAGCGGGTCCAGATATTGCCGAGGCTATAGTAGCCCGCCGACTGGCCCTGAAACGCCGTCGGGCCGTTCACATTCGCGGCCCCGCCGACATCGCGCAGAAACGAATCCATCGAGCTGCCAACGTTGGCTGAGACGCTGGCGAAAGGGAGGGCTGCCGCGAGGATCGCAGCGAGCAGCGCGGTCTTGGGGCGTTTCATCCTAATAGTCACGTCCGGCTTCCTTCGATGTGAGGAGGTAGATGCGGTCCTGAAGTTCGTCGGCGGACATCACGCCGTAGCCGATCGGGATCGCCTGGCCTTTTGCGGCATCCCACAGCACCACCGCGGGGGTGGCCTTGGGCTCAAGTCCCATGCGGGTTCGCTGATTGGTCTCGACGGTGTAGCTCGGGAACTGCCGCGATGGGCCGCCATCGGTCGAGATCGCGCGCACCGTGATGTGCCAGGTTGAAGCGACGCTTTGCACGATCGGCGACATGACCTCGCAGGCACCGCAGGTTTGGGCAAAGAAGTAGAACAGGCCGTAACGCTCGGAGAGGTGCGCCATCACGGTATTGCGCTCAGCGCCGCGTGCGTCCTGCCACTGGCGTTTGCCGAGCGTGGATACTGGCCGCTGCAGCGTATAGTCGAGGTCGGGATCCTGCCATATCGCGCGCTGCCAGACATCGCTGAAGAGCGAGGCCCGATCGAGCTGCTCGCGCTGGAAACGGATGTAGGCCGTCACGTTGGTCGGTGTTGGCTCCATGATCGCCTTGGCCTTGAGCTCACGAAGCTCGGCCGTGACCGCATCAAGCTGGCTCGTCGCGCTGGCGGCGGGGGCCGATGGTTTGCTGCTGGGCTCAGGCGGCTTGGGTTTGGCGCAGTAGAACCAGTATCCGAGCCGGCGCTCGGCGCAGTAGAAGCTGTCCTGTCTGTCATCGGTCGAGACAAGCGGCGGCTCTTCGGCTCCCGCTGGAGCGGCGCTGAAAGCACTGGAGGCGGTGAGGGCGAGGCAGGCGGCCAAGAGCCGCTGGCCCGTCTTACTGGCGCGCACGGGCATAGTAGTCCTCGATCTTTTGCTGGATTTCCTGGGTTGCCTGCAGTTCGTCAGGCAGACGGGCGGCATCGGTGAACTCGGCGTAGACCTCGCTGAAATCCATTTTCGAGAGGTCGAGCCGAGCGAATTCGTCGACAGTGAAGCCGAGGCACTGTTCGGTCTTGGGCTTGTCCCAGGGCTTGCCCAGCTGCTGGCGGCCTTGCTCCTGAAGGATGCGGGAAAGCTTGGATTCAAAGCAGCAGTAGACCTTCCGCTTGGTGAAGCAGACCCCGAGGAAGCTTGAGGCGCAGTAGGTGCCGACATAGCTGCACAGCCCCTGCGCATCGCGCTGATGGAGCAGCATTTCCTCGCGGCCGCAGGCCAGTGCTATAAGTAGCTGGATCCCCGGAATGAGCGGAAATCCCTTGCCTTTGCAGCAATTGAGGATGCCAAAGACCTTGGAGGCGCAGCTGGCGCGCTCGCCCTTGAACAGGCTCAGCGTACCCGGATCAAACTCGCGCCGCGCCTGGTCCATCGAGTTGAGCGCGACGACGGCATCTTTGAACTCGTCATTGGCCTCACGGCCAATCGTCTCGCACGACCCGTCGATGCAGTAGATATCGCCGTCACAGATGAATTGATTGGTGCTCGCCTGCCTGTCCGGGACCGGGCAATCATAGACCCACTCCCAGGTTCGGCAGGGTTCGTCGGTCAGGCAATCCTTGCGCACCAGCTTGCAGCCGGGCGTGGTCTCGAGCGTCTGGCAGTCCTGCGCTTCCGCAAACTTCGCGCACGTGTAGCTGCGCGACCAGGCCCAGCACGGCTGCGTGACGGCAACGCCGTCGACGATCCGGGTGACCGGTTCGCTGTCAGTGCAGGTCTCGGTGTCCTGCTGGCAGGTGCTATCGGCCGCAAGCCCGTTGCACTGGCGTTGATCGCGGATCGTTGTGACGACATTCTCGCCGGTCACACTGGTCGGGGTCGCCCCATCGATGGCCGGCGAGCAACTGACCTGGTCAATGTAGATATCTGGAAAACAACCGCCAAAAGGGAGGCAGCCAATCGCCACGGAAGACGTGACTTTGCACTGGGGCGCTGGGTAACGGTTGCAGTTATAGATGCTCGTGGGATCGGCGCCCGGCGCCCGGACACAGAAGTAGCCATAGACTTGCCGTTGCTCGGGCTTCGCGGTCAGGGTGACGGGGCAAGTCCGGGTTTCTTGCGTCGCGGTGTAGCCGGTGTTGCAGGTGGCCAAGTAGCGACCAGCAGTGCCGGGCCCCGGCGGCAGCGGCACGCAGCGCCCTTGCGTGCCGCCGATGCCCATGCCGCTGGTATAGGAAAGAGGATTGTCACCAATGACTTTGCTGCGCGCGATCGTGGCATCGAGATCCTGCGGCGCAAAACGTGCGCGCCGGTCCATGGAATCCCGCATGGTGCGATAGCCGGTGCTCGTTGAAGTTTGGCTGGCGGCCTCCCGGCTCATCCGGTCAGGATCAGCAAAATAGCTCGCCTCACCGGGGACGCCGCCGAAGCCCGGAATTCGGCTGGCATCAGGTTTTGTGGTTGCCGCGCCCTGAGCCGCTGCGGCCTTGTCGCGGCCGAAGGCCTTGCCGTCGGCCTTTGCCGCATCGGTCGTCGTCTGGGCTTGCAGCGCCCCGGCAAACGTGAGGCAGGCGAGGACGAGAACAAGTCGCTTCAAGGGCCAACCCTTTTTCACTGAGACGCCCTTTCGAGGCGGGCGAGGTGCTGGGCAGCGAGGAGCGCTCCGGGGCCGCCGCCGCGCGCAAAGGTTTCGAGCGCGTGACCCGCGGTCACATTGCCGATCATGCGGTCGTGCGGCGGGAGCGGACCCGCGCAGTCGAAGCCGTCGCACAGGTCAAAGTCGCTGCTGGTGACGACATAAGCCGGCACTGCTTGGATCCCGAAGGCGCGGAACAGGCGCGGATCGATCCCCACGCCGTCAAGCTGCTCGCCCGGCTTTGCCACCTTCGCAAGTGCGGCGCTCAGCGCTTTGGCGCTGTTCTGCGGTAGCCCGCGAAAGACCACCACGCCGCCGGCGCGGACCACATTATCGATCATCGTCCGCAGCGCAGCAGGGGGCATCGAGGTGCTGGCAAAGGCGATAAACCTGGGGGCCTTGCCGATGTTTTCGCTCGCCATCGTACCGGCATTGGCGAGCATCTGGTCGAAATCGAAGGTGCTGTCCGGGCCGGGCGACCGCTTGGCTTTTGCTGCTTCAACCACGAAGCGCTTCCCATGCACCTCCGCGCTCGCAGTGCTTACCTTGGCATCGTCTGACAGCTTTTCTGCGCGCGCCCGCGCGCTTGCAGCAAGAGCATCCGCCTCTGCAGACTGACTGGCAGCGCGCGCACGGATGGCTTCGAGATCGAGGTCGGAGCCAGCGGTTTGGGCCGCTGCTCCAGCGAAGGCCGCCGCGCTCGCGAGGCAAGCAATTACAGCAAGATGGGGAAGGGTTCTCATAGCGCGCAACAGTTTCGCTTGCGCCAGACCAGGTAGCCCATGTCCTCGCCGATGGCGGGATAGACCTGACCTGCCGACATGAATGTGGTGGACGCGCCAATGGGTGCGCAGGCGTAGCGGCCCTTGGTCTGCGGATTAGGGTTCGTGGCCTGAAAGCGGTATTGCTGCTTGCGCATGACCGGCATCAGATATTTGCCGCAAAGGCCTTTGCCGCCCATGGTGCCCCAGGCGATCAGTTCGCGGTGGAGCTTATAGGCAAAGCGCGCGAGCGCGAGGCGCGAGGCCTGAACGTGGCCGATCGTGGCCGAGACATTGCCGTTCAGTGGATACATCGTCCCCTGACAGCCCGCGCACCAGAACAGTTCGTCGGTCGGCAATTTGACAGTGGCCGCGACGCAATCGGCAGCGCAGGCCGCCAGCGCCAGCGGGTTGGCAAAAAGCACGGCCTCGGGATTGATGATCGCGGTGAGTTCGCTGTCCTGCCAAAGCGGATCGATCTCGGTGATGTAGAGGATGTCGATCGAACCTGACTCAAGGCACAGGAAATCAGCAATAATCTCCATCCAGTAGATCAGCGGATAGGCGTACCAGTGGACGTGCCACTGCGAGTTGTACTGGGTCGCGCCGCCCACTGCCGAGGGGCCGGCCATCGATTTGAAGCCGATGTCGAACCCCGGATCGAGCTTCATCCCGCCAAGATTGACGAAGCACCAGGGCTTCATGCTCATATCGGCGAGCCGCACCGGTTCCCAGAAGCCCATGGCGATACCGGGCCTGAGGCCGCAAAGGCAAACCGGCAGAGCAGGGTTGCTCGTGTCCGGTCGGCTCGACGGCCAGATCTTCAGACCTCCGATCGAGATCGGAAACAGGCACGACCAGCAGATGTCAGTAATCGGGTTGACGAAATGCCCCGTGCAGCGGCCAGGTCCCGCCGAAGCTTGGGCAGGCGTGCTCGCCATCATGCTCGCACTGCTGAGCAACAATGCGCTGCAAAACCATGCAAAAAGGCTTCTTTTCGGGTTCATGATGGTGACCGCTCCTGCGGCTTGATCGGCGCCTCGGTTATGACGAGGACGCGGCCTTGCTGCTCGACCGTTGCCGGCACCGCGCGAATGCCGAAGTGCTTCACGAGCTTGCCGCCCTGATCGAAGTAGAAGCGGCGCTGGCGGGCCTTCATGAGTTCGAGCGGGGCGCCGCGAACCAGGATGAGTTTGGCGCGCGTGGTCCCGTAGCGCTGTGCTGCCCAGGCGAGTTGGGCCGGGTCATCGCCGTCGAGAAAGACGAGGGGTGCGCGCAGCGGGACAGTGTCGAGTGGATTGACCCGTGTGCCCGCCGCCATGATGACCCGGCCTTTGTCGTCGGCAATGTCGCGTTCGACCGTGATCGTTGGATCGAAGCGCCAGATGCGTGCTTCGGATGCAGCTGTGATGCCGGCGACGGGCTCGGGCCGGTTGACCCGAGCGATCGTGCGGCGCTTGAGCTCCTCGTTGAGCCGCGCGGTCTCACCGCTCGCTTCGAGGTGTTGGAGGCGGGCATGGATTTGCTGAAGCAGGTCCGGCTCGACCACTGGCCAGACCGTCCCCTGCTGGCCGTAATCGCCCGCGCGCGCCTCGGCGGCGACGATGAGTGCCAGCGCGGCCGCGCAGAGCGGGAGGGTGCGCATCTTCACAGGATCGGCCTCCCCACACCGAGGATGCGCTGGCGGCAGATCCAGCCAATGGCGGCATAGCGACTGTCGAAGCCGTCCTTGTGCCCGGTTGTCACGAAGTAGCAGCCCTTGGGCACGGCGCCGGTGGGGCCGAGCGCCAGCGCTTCGTCGAGGCGGCTCTTGGGCTTTGCCTTGGCGACGAGCTTGCCATTGACGAAGAAGGAGCGGCTCCGCTCGGTCACGATGTCGCCGGGCACGCCGCTGACGCGCTTGCCAAACGGCTTCGGCTCCTTGCCGAAATGCTTCTCGAGCAAGGGCGAGGCCGGCGGATCGAACAAGATGATATCGCCGCGCTGCGGCGTGGCACCGCGTGTCAGCCAGATGGCCCAGTAGGGCAGGCTCGGGCTGGCGTTGATCATCAGCGCATGGCTCTCGCCAAAGGCGGCGAGCCACGACAGTGCCAGCGCTCCGGCACCAAGTCCGCCCAACAGCGCCGGGCGCCGCCATGCGGAGAATCTGCCAAAGAGGTCAGGGCCGCGCATCTGGAAGCGCTCCCATCTGGTGCGCGACATCGGCGCGGACCGCAGCGGTGAAGTCCGGCGTGCTGCCCGCCACCACAGCTTCAGCGACAAGGACCGTGCGGCCATCG
This sequence comes from Novosphingobium sp., assembly GCF_037133355.1. Classification (GTDB taxonomy): domain Bacteria; phylum Pseudomonadota; class Alphaproteobacteria; order Sphingomonadales; family Sphingomonadaceae; genus Novosphingobium. The sequence goes on from NZ_JBAXOI010000006.1 coordinate 52,447, forward strand.
CGGGAGAGGCGCTCGACAGAGGCTTGGACGGCCTTGAGGTAGGCCTGCACGCGGCTCTTGGTTTCTTCAGGCGGACGACCGGCCCGGGCTTCTGCCTCGATGAACTCGCCCATGATCCGGCTCAGTTGCACCGTTACGACTTCGCGCTTCTGGAGATCGAGCAGCTTGTGCGTTGCCCAGACCCCCCAGAGCGTGGAAGCCAGCATGCTGGCCCCTAGCGCAATGGCAGTGAGATTGAGGCCGGCGAACCGCCTGGACATGGCCGATGTTGCCAGAATGTTCTTCACAGCTTTTCACCCTGGAGTCTTGTCGCCACCTCATTGAGGAAGCGCGGCAGGCGCCAGACGGCGAGCAGGGTTGCGAGACCCACGGCGGCAAACTTGAGCTCTTCGACAAACCCAGCCTTCCGGACGGGATCGGCGGAAAGGAATCGCCCAGCGAGATTCTCGATCTGCGCGAACAAGAGATCCACGCTGCCCCCCGAAATCAGCAGGAAGAACAGCAGCGGCAGCCCGAGCGTCATGAGATAGGTCGAGCCAAGGAAGCCGCCCGCTTTGACGAGAATATAGCAGGTGTCAGCGGCGTGCTGGTGCCAGGTCTTGCCAAGCGTAGTACTGCGGCCCCCGTCCAGCGAGGCGTCCAGCGGGGCATCGAGCGCCAAGTCAAAGGGGCTGAGGAAATCAATAGGCATGAGAAAGGTGTCCTTGGTTGACAGGGTTCAAGTGCGATTGGCGAAGGCGATCCGCTCGATCGCGTCGGCAAGCTGATGGCCGCGAGCAATCTCAGCATCGATCGCGGCAAAGGTCTGGGGTGAGCTTGAAAACAGCGTCGCCGAGTATTCATCGAGCACGAGCCGCCCGATGGCCTCGGTCTCCGGGCCCTTGATGAAAACCTCTGAATAGTCGTTGCCCGAGCGCTTCAGGCTGCGGATCAGGGTCTCGGTACGGTCGTCCATGTCGAGGCGCTTGGACGCCTTGAAATCGGCGATCGTCTCGGGCTTCTGCTGGAGGATCAGCATCCAGTCGCTGTTCTCGAGCGCGGCTGTCGCGCCATCCGACTTGTAGTAGTCGTTGAGCGACTGCGTGGCGGTCGCGAGCGCACCGCCATATTTGCGGCAGGTGCGCGCGTAGGTCTCGACGAACTCTCCCATCGAGCCGCCCTTCAGCATCGCCCAGGCCTCATCGATCAGCAGCAGCTTGCGCACCGAGCGCGGGCTCCGGGTCATCGCCTGGCCGGTCATGAACATGATGGCCGACAGCACGACAGCGCGCAGTTCCTCGCGGCTCGCAAGGTCCGACATCTCGAAGACCGTGAAGTCCGCATCGAGATCGAGACTCGCCTGGCCTTCGAAGAAGGCACCGTAAGTGCCCCCAGCCGTGTATGGCGCGAGCGCCGTGGCGAGATCGCCGGCGGACTCGGTCCCGAGCGCTGCCAGGGCATCCCCCACAGCGGTGATGCTCGCCTCGGCGCCGTGCTCATTCCAGACCGTGTTGACCGCCCGGTCTATGAGCCCGCGCTCGGTGTCGGTAAGCTTCGCGCTGTGGCGGGCCATCTGGCCCACGATCGCCTTGATCATGCCGAAGCAGTCAAGACGATAGTCCTCGTCCTCTTGCGCCCGCACCGCATCGATCATCGAGAACGGATTGAGGCAGAAGCCCGCCTTCATCGTGAACTCGACAAACCTGCCGCCTTGAAGCCTGACCGAATGCTCGAAGCTGCGGCCATCATCGATGACCACGACCTGGGCTCCGGCTCCGCGCAGCGCAGCGCACATTTCCTGTAGCAGCACCGACTTGCCTGAACCCGACTTGCCGCAGATCGCGACGTTGTGGTTGCCGGCCTCGTTTTCGAATGGCGACCAGAAGAAGGGCTGGCCGCGGCGGCCGACGAACAGCAGGTGCGGGTGGGTGCCGCCCAGATATTCGCCCTGCATCGGGGCAATATTGGCAGCGGTCGTCGACAGCACAGTCTTGAAGCGCTTGAGACGGTCCATGTCGGCGCCAAGACCATCGGCCAAAGTCAGCGGCATGGCGGCCAGTAGCCCCTGGACCTGAAGATAGCGCTCGTCGGCCAGGTCCCAGCCTGCCGCCTTGTAGATCGACTTGATCGCCCGTTCGTGCCGGTCGCCAGCCCCAAGTGGCGAAAAGGTCGTGAGACCGTAGAAGACCCGGACAAGCCGGCGGCCCTCCTGGAGTTCGGTCTGGACATGCTGCCACTCGGCGGCCTGCTCGCCGATCCTCGGCAGGAAACGAGCGCTGCGCGTTCCCGCCAGGCTGGTCGTGCGCATGAACTTGAAGCCGGCCTTCGCCGCAGCTGCTTCCTGGTCGGGATAGACGAGGCAGAGCATGGTCGCGGCAGGACACGGAAAGCGCAGCTTGTCGGTGAAGAGATCGCCAATCAGCCGCGCGCACTCCCACGGCGCCCAGCGCTGCGGCATATTGCGGACAGAAAAATGCCGCACATCAAAGGCGTCAGGGTAGACAGTGCCAATCTCGGGAACGCCGTCGTTGACCTTGCCCGTGGCACGGAAACGCTCGGTCCTGAGGTGCATCCGGTCTTCGTGCACGATGAGTTCGATGTCGTGGCGGATGGCCTGCGCGGCAATCGGATCATTCGGATTGTAGGGCACGACATCGTCCTGGGGCGCTGTGGTTGGCGAGGTCAGATCATCGATCACGCCGATGAGTTCCTGCGGCCCCACTTCGGCAACGCCGAGGTTCAGCGATTTGAGCATGGCGATCAGGCCGTCGCGGGTCTGCTTCAGCTCTTCGTTGCTGGTTGCCTTGGACGCAGGAACGCCAACCGATATGATCACCTGATGGTGACGGGCATGGAAGGGGGCGTCCGCGCAGCCCGACTGCCACACGAGCTCGTAAAGCCGCTTGGCCCGGTGCCGGGCGATCGCCTCATAGACGCCGCCCTGAACGTAGCGCGGTGCAAACCAGGGGGCGACGATCCGGCTGATGCGAGGGCTGGCGAGGTGCAGAACCTGAAGGCAGGCGCCCGCCGGCAATCCTTCCGAAAAGAACTGTCCCAGGATCTCTCCGGTCCGTTCGTCCGCTCCGATCAGCGGCGTCACCGACAGGACGAAGCCCTTTGAGCGCGCGTTGAAATAGAGCCGGCTTTGCGGGTCGAAGACGCGGTAGGGCAGCCAGTCCGAGAGCATGTCCAGCATGAGATGCGGTCGCCCCTTCTCGGCATGTTCTGCTTCGCCAACCAGGCCGGAAAGCACGCGGTCGATGATCGACTTCAGTTTCTCTGACATCACTTTTGATCCTTGTTCGGTGCGGCGGGGTCGGCAGCTTTGCCGGCGGCGCGCTTGGCGACCGCCGCCTGGATGGCCTCGATGCTCGGGAACTTGGGGGATGCCGATGCCCCAAGTGGCCGAGGGGTCCGATCATGCGGCGGAGCAGGCATGTCGACCCCCCCGACCGCCGGTGCCTTGGCACCGGCTACGGCCTCGCGCGCCGTGGAGGGGAGGGCCAGCGGCGAGGCATCCGGAGAACTTGGGGGAGAATCTGGATATGGCGAGGCAGCCAGCGCCAAAGGCGGGGCCTGGGGTGAGGGATCGGTTCCTTCGAGCGCCGCCACATCGTCCTGCGACGCTTCCGCCTCAGGCGTGATCTCTTTGTGCGCCTTTTCAGGGTTCTGTTGGGCTGATTTGAGCTGTCGCCTTAACTGGCGCATCAGCGGCGGGGCGGCTTCCTCCCCGGGCTTGCGCCGCAATTCAGCGGCCCAACGCGGGTTTTCGATCACGGTCCAGGCGACGGCCTCATCGTGAAGCGTGCCTGCTTCATCGACATGGGCCGGAAACACGATTCTCAGCGTGCGCTCGGCCGTGCGGGCGGTGTCATCGCCGCCAACCCCGACGCGGACGCGCGCAAGGTCCTCCGGCGCGGCACCGTCCCCGACCACAGCGGTGGCACGCGCATCGATAACGTGGGAGGGCGCGCAATCGCCCTTGGGCGCGCGGCAGGTGAAGTTTCCTTCGACATTCGTGCCGAAGGTTGCGCAACCGCTCATAAAGACGGCGAGGCAGGCGCAGACGAGGAGGCGCACGGGTTTAACCATGGGGTTGATCCTTGGTGATCGAGGCCGTGGAAGCGCCGCTCAGGAATGTCCGCAGCGCAGCCGCAGGGCGGAAACCTTCGAGGACGGCGCCGTCGGAGGGCCGGACGATGACCGGGGTGCCGCCAAAGCCGTGGGCCTTGGCAAAGGCCTCATTGGCATCGAGCCCGCGGGTGTCGCACGGCTTGGTGTTAGCGAGCGCCAGCCCCGAATAGGCCATGTGCAGCGACACGTCCGGTCGCGGCGAACAGATCACTCGTTCGGCGTCTTGCCTGCTTGCCGCACCGAAGATCGAGATCGGCCGTTCCTCGACCCGTGCGCCGATCGCTTTCAGTTCGCCTTCGAGCTTCTTGCAGTAGCCGCAGTGGAAGTCGGAAAAGACGACCACACGGGGGCCATTCGCCGGCCCCCAGGTTACCGCGCCGCTCGCGGGTAGCCCCGCCAGCGAGACCTTTGCCGGCACACTTGCGCGCTGCGGGGGAGGCGCATCGTCGTCACCTGTGCGCCGGGCAGCACCTGCCGCCAGCAGATCGGGATTGAGCGCCAAGAGCCGAGCTGCCGTCAGATCCTGGCGCGCCTCCATGTCGTAGACCCGGCCGATCACGAGATATTTGACCGCCCGGTCGACGTAAAAGAGTGTCGATTTCGAAGCGACCTCACACAGGCCCCCAAGGCCCTTGCAAGTGATCGCATCAATCGGGGTCTTGGGCAGACGCAGCTTAAGGGCTGCGCGTACTTTGCCGGTATCGGGGCCGCTTGCCGCGCCCGCGAAACTGGCCACGCCCCAACCAGTGGCGGCAGACAGGGTGATAAGAGCGGCAATGCTAGCAACCGGACGGAGCCAGCGGCTTAGCTTTGGATCAGAGCTTTCAATCATCGGGAATTCCTCACGTAAACGCCGTCCAGAAAGACGATTTCGACATTGATGCCGGTCGGCATCTCGACGACGGGCTGATATTGTTCGGCGCGTTCGATCAGATATTTGCTGACCGTATCGGCCGCATCGGCCGCGCCTTGGCCAAGTCCGCCACCGACAATGTCCCCGGCGGAAAGTTTAGAGCGGCTGCCGCCCCCATTGGCGGTGACACCCGAAAAGACGCTGCTGGCGTTCGCCGAAAAGCCCCGGCCAAAGCCGCCAACAATTCCTGCGAGCAGTGCTTGGCTGACGAGGTTGCCCTCGCGGCTGACAACCCGGCCGCGCACACCGGATTTGCCCGCAAAACTGATGAAGCCCTTGACCTCGGAGACCGCGACGCGGCCGCCCGGCTGATCGCAGGTCATGCGCGCCAGCTTCACGTATACCTTTTCTGACGAGAGGTCGCCGCGCGCCGCGCCGTTGACCACGCAGCCCTGGATCCGGGTGGTCAGCACTTTGCCGTTTTGCAGCACCGAGCGCGCAGGCCCGGTGATCCTGAGAACCACCGGAAGCGGATCGGTCTGGCTGGCGACGCCTGCCGATGCATCGACGCCGACGATGACGCGTGCCGTCGCATAGGAATTGGGCGGCAAAAAGTCGGGGGAGTCCTCGATCACGACCGGCGGTGCGTCCGGCCTTGCCGACTTCAATCCGCCTGAACCTGCCTTGTCCGAGGTGAAGCTCATCAGCTTCACTTCACCTGGCGCAGGCGCCATCGCCTCACCGCTCGCCGCTGCATCGGCACCTGTTGGAGGCGGCGGCGCGGCGCGGCCACGTGCGTCGTAGCCGCCTGCCTGAGGGCCATAGGCCGGGGCGAGCGCGGTTGGCGCAGGGGCGGGAGGCGGTGTGGCAAGCCGGGATTTAAGGTCCGCATTCTCTGCCGAGATTGCATCGATGGCCGCCTGCCCATCGACGCGCATGGCCTGGTTCTCTGCCTTGAGCGCGGCAAGCTGCGCCTCGACTTCGGTGCGCGGGGCTGCTGCGTCCTTCAGAGCCTTCTGGTCGCGCGTCACGGCGTCGAGACGGTTCCCATAAGTGGCGACAAACTCGCGCTGAGAGAGATCGCGGTTGACCAGGCCCGCTGTGTCGATGGTTTGGGCTGCACCCGGATCACCCGACTTCGCCTTGTCGCCGCCAATGATGAACCAGCTGCCGCCGACCAGCGCGATCGCGCCGATGGTGCCGAGGAGCAGTTTTTGCCGCCGGGCTGTGCGGGCGTTGAGCCCGGTCACTTCAGAAGGCGACGCGGGTTCGGCCTGCAGGGGGGCCAGCTGTTCTTGGGGGTCAGTCATGGCTGCTCTCCCCATTTGGGCCGACTACGAAAGCCGTCGTGGCGGTGCCGGGTTCGAGCACTGGATTGGTGATCGAAACGGCGAGGGTATCCTTGGGGGCGAGATCGCTTGTGCTAAGCGTCAGACTCCTGGCACCGCGATTGGTGACGCGGATGACTTTCCCGGCGAGGCTGGCGCCGCGGTAGTCAGCGACGAGCTGAATATCGAGAGTGCCGACCCGCGCCGGCAGGGCAGATGATTGCCGAACTTCGAAGCCCTCGATGGTCCGGTCATTGGCCATGGCCTGGATGAGGCGCACTGCGCTCGTCGGGAGCGGCGTTTCGCCTTCCCAGCGCGCGGCATCGCTTTTCGCGATCGCAGGGTTCGTAATGAAAATCTGCGCTGCGGGAATGCTCTCGATGCGGCAGGCGATCTTGTAGACAAACCCCTTCCTGGTGGTGGCAAAGAAGCTGATCGACCGCGCGGCATAGGTCTCGGGAACCGACACATAGATGTCGCCGCGCAGCGGTTCGTTCGTGACCGCAAAGTCGTTGTACGGCGTACCTGTCGAGATCTTCGAGACACTCGCGAACTGATCCTCGACCAGCGCGAAACGCGTGAGCTCATGGGCAGACACCGAGCAATCGATGCCGGCGCCATCTGCGGCTTGTTTGAACTGATCGGCCCATGCGGGCGCGGCAAACAACGTCGCCAGCGGCGTAAAGGCGAGAACCAGGCCGTTTATCCTGTGGTATCGATGAGCCATCAGTTGGCCTCCTTCGACTTGTCGGTTGGGGGGAGCGGGACGAAGCCCGAGAGCGCGAGGCGAAGGCCCCTGTAGGTCCAATTGAAACGGAAGCGGCGGTCGTCGCTTGCGACGACTTGTTCCCCCACGAAGGTCTTGAGCGTGCCGCTCACCTCGGACGTCAGTCCCTTCGGATCGACTGTCATTGACTGGAGGACGAAGGCCTGGCTGACATCCGAGCCGCTCTGTTCTTCAACAATGCGAACCAGATCGGCCTTGAGGCGCCCGTAGCTGCCAGGATCGGCGAGCTTTAGGATTTGGTTCATCCAGTAGTCCAGGCCCTCGGGGCTTCGGTTGAGCAGAACGAGCGCGGTGTCGCGGGTGACGAGTTCGAGATAGTCTGCCTCGACGCCGGCGCTGGTCACGGTCAGCTGTTTGGGCAGCGTCGGGAGCAGCACGACCTCGCGGTCGCGGGTTGCGGCAAGGCTTGTCGCGACAATGAGTGCGAGGCTTAGGCCAGTGCTGGTCAGCGCAAGGATGTTGCGTTGACGCAGAAGAGACTGCTGCCGCTCGTGCGAAATATCAGAAAACATGGGTCTCTTCCCTCAACCGGCAAGCAAGCGGCAGTGGGAAGGCGGCGTCGACTTGAGGCCCAGAAATCCGGCCGGCAGATACCAATATGCGGCATGGGCTACCCAGGCGCTGGTGCGTCCTGCTTTTGCCTTTCGCAGTGCGAACCAGGCGCCGAAGGCGACAACGATGCCGATAAAGATATGCTGGCTGAGGATCCCCCAGGTGAAGGGGACAATCATTCCGGCAAACTCGTCGATGGTCCAGAAGCCGATAAGCTCCGGGTCGTCGAGCCGGCGAGGGATGATGTAAGGGTCTGCCATGACGGCGCTGCCTTCCCGTGCCCGGTCGTCAGATGATCGCGGTAACGACCGAGGTGACGATCGGGACACCCGTGCCGACGCCGATGCCGACGCCGACCGGAACGGCGACCTGACCGAGGGAGAAGCGTCCGGATGCGAGGCCGATCAGACCGCTCGCCAGGCTGAGCACGGTGATGATCTTGCCGCCCGATCCCTGCAGGAAGTTGGTGAACTTGGTAAGGGCAGGGGTGAAGGTCGCGTCCGTGCCAGCATAAGCCGCACTTGCCGCGAGCGCCGCAATGGCGACGGGGATGGCGATATTGAGGGCGCGACTGAACTTCGCGGGGCCGGTATTGTTGGCGCCATCGCGCCGGGGGATGGTGAGGGACTGCATGTGTAGCTCCGTTTGGAGAGGGGTGGATACAGCGTCCTTGCGTTCGCTGTGCACTCCACATGCATCTAGGAAATCGTTGTAGGAAAGCTCGAGGCACCAATGCGGTATCAAGTTGGACGAATGCGGACTGATCGAACTGCCGACGTCGGTGTTTCTGGCGGAAAATGGCGGATACCGCGCGATCTTGTGATGGAGTTTTCCCGCTGCGTGGCCGGATGACACCGACGAATCGGAGCATAGGAGCGATTCGCTGATAAACGATATATTCCCTGTTTGTTCTTTTCGTTTTCCTACAAGCTGACTCTCGGATTATGTCTGCGACTCACTCAAACCAAGGAGCGCACACGTGACCCAAATTCGATCTGATATCTCTCATGCTAACGTCAGCCTCGCGAATGTTCTGCGGCACGCAGTAGACGTCACCGACAAGCCGCGTCACCAAATCGCGCGCGAAGTCGGCATGCACCGTGAGACGTTGCTCCGTATCATGCGCGGCGAACGCCCTATCGGTTTGGATGAAGCCTCGCGCATTCTCGTCGCTTGTGATGCCCATCCCCGCGCCACCATGATCCTTGCGCTCGCCGGTAAGGAGGAGCTGGCCTGCGATTGGATGCACAGCGACATGGGCGGGTTTCTCGAAGAGTTTTTCAGTGCGCTGCCTGGTCATCTCGATCGCACTCTGGGCGGCCGGATGACTGATCTGAGACCGCAATGGGCGACGGGCACGTCGCAGCTCGTAGCGCGCATGCTCGCCAACCACATCGACGATGTCGTGGGCCGGGACATCTCGATGAGCCTGTCCCGCTAACACCAAGCTCGGAGGGGTCCGATCTTACTACACGAGATTAGTTATGACATCCGAACAGCACACCCCTTTGCCGGCCGAAATGACAGACGAGCATGGGCCGCCGCGCGCGCGGCTCCTGCGCCTGCCCGAGGTCATCGGGCGGGTGGGTATGAGCCGGTCCACGATCTATCAGCGGATGAGCGAAGGCCGATTTCCGAAATCACGTTCGCTTGGGCCGAAATGCGCGGTCTGGATTGAAGCAGAGATCGACGATTGGGTAAGCCAAGTCGCTTCGCTTTAGGCCGCTTCCACCAAGCGCCACCGACTGCAGCAGGTAACATGTGCGACTAACGCGGGATTGACCATGAAAGCTGTTCCAGAAGGGCGATAGCCATCGGCAATGCAGTCGATTGGTTTTGCAGCTGGGTACCTTCGCTGTAGGAAGGGCCGATGGCCTCCCCCAGAAATTCCGACCAGCCCAAGTCGCTGCTGGATGGTGTCGAAGCGTCGGTTTCGGGAGCACTGTCCATCACCAGCTTGCGTCACCGATCAGCGGTGCTGAAGCTGCCTCCGTTCGATGGACGCGTGCTGGTCGCAGGAATCTTCGAGACCATCCGACACAACTATCTTGCCAGCAACGCCACGACTAACAAGGATCGGTCGAAGCAGAACTGGCGCTGGCACAGCCTCCAGCCGCAGATCGCCGCGCATAACCGAAGCCCCGAGGTGGTCATTGAACGCGCCATCGCTGCCGCCTGTGTAGCTCTCAATCGAACGGATTGGGCAAATCAGATCCCCGTGGCCTCCGGCTTGGTCGAGGGCGCAGGCGATGGACGCCGCGCGATCGACCTTGTGCGGCGTCACGATGAAAACCATTTCGAACTGATCGAACTCAAGATCGCGAGCGACAATCCGCTGTACGCTGCCGTCGAGATCGTAGGTTACGCCTGTCTGTGGCTCCTTGCCCGAAGTGATCGCCCGGGGCGCTCCAGCGCAATGCTGGATGCAGAGCGCATCGACCTGACCGTGCTGGCCCCCGAGGCCTACTATGGGCGGTTTCCCTTGGCGGATATCGAAAGCTCATTCGACGAAGGTGTGCGTGCCCTGGGAAGCGGGATGGGCGTGACCATGTCTTTTGGGTTTCGGAGACTCGACGACAGCATTGATGCGGGCAATCTGCTGGCGCCACGAGAGCTGCTTGACCGGCTCGAACACTCGCTCCCGGCGTGTTTGACGTGACCGAGATTGCGCTCCTACCCGGCGTCTCCGAAGCCTACGTTAGAGATCGAATGGCGCAGGCTGGTGGTGACGAGATCGCCAGCGGGAAGTTCGCACATCCTGAAAGTTCGGCGGCGCTCGCGGCGAATGCGTTTGGCTGGTTCGTCGAGCGTCCCTGGGTCCTTCCCGCCGTGCCGGGAATGGCGGTGGCTGGCAGAGTCAATCGCGTGGAGATCGAGTATTGCGCGCGCTTTCCATGGTCGCAGGGAACGCACCCTTGGCTAGACGCGGCGGCTTTTACCGACACGTATCTGATCGGCATCGAGTCCAAGCGCTTCGAGCCATTCCGCGATTCGAAGACCGTGCGGTTTTCGGCCGCTTATGACCGACCAGTCTGGGGCGAAAACATGGGGCGATACTCGGCATTGCGCGATGCCCTCCGCGACGGAACGGCGTCGTATCTTCATCTTGATGCCGCGCAGCTCGTCAAGCACGCCTATGGGCTCGTGACCGATGCTCGGCGCCAGAAACTGCGGCCGCATCTCTTTTACATCTTCGCTGAGCCTATAGAGCGTGCTGGTCGTCACATTTCGGCAGAAGACCGTGCTCGGCATCGTGCCGAGATGATAGACTTTCGCGAGCGCGTCGCCGGTGACGAAGTCAGCTTCACTTTCGCCAGCTACCGCGAATGGCTCGCTGGTGCTTCGGGCTCGGCCGTCGACCATGCTGCCGAATTAGTGCGCACATTCAGTTTGTGACCATCAGCGCAAGAAGGGCTTGTTCGCACCAGGCCCGTACGCACCCAACATCAGGCTTTCCTAGTGACACTGCGCGTGCTGTCGATAGCCCTCAACTTCGAATGGTGCGTTGCAATAGCCGTGTAGCTCTACCTGCCGACCATATTCCCGGAAGAAACCCCCCGTCCCGAACGCCCCCCACTGCGCCGTGTGACGGATTTCGTGATTGAGCGTCTTTCTCCCACCCGAAGACTCCGGCGTGTACAGAATGGTGTTGCCGAGCGTGAGGCCGGCGCCTGGCCCCGCGCCAGCGTTTTCGAACACGAACAGCCCGGCCTCATTCATGCTGAATTTCACCGCCGGCTTGTTTGCCAGATAGGCATATCCCGCCAACACGGTGCCTGCCCCGAGGCCAATTAATGTCGCCTCTCGGGCGTTGTACAGGCCAACTAGACGCATGACGATCTCAGTCTTTTGCCAATTCTGCGTGCGAGCATCCTGCCAGAGCTGATGGAACGCTCCGGTCAGCGCGCCATTGCCAAACTTATCACCACTCAACTCGGAGATAGTTCCGTTAATTGCTGCACCTGCAGCGACGCGCAACGCGACATCCTCCGCCTCTTTCCCGGAAACCAACCCTTGCGCGTCAACGCCCGTGCTGATGACGCCGATGACGAACCCGCGGCCAAACTCTCCCCCGCCCATCGCCGTTCGTGTACCCGATACGAACCCGTACCCCGTTGCCTTCCCCCAGGTCGGCAAGGTGCTCGAGCCGATCGCGCCCGTAAAAGCGCCTAACACAGCTCCTGTTATCGCGCCCTTCATCACGTCTTCGAACGTGCCGCCGTAGAGGGCGCCCGCCGTGGCCCCCGCCGCCGCACCGGCAAGCGCAGCTGCCACCACAGGTGCGCACGTTCCCGCGCAAGCTGCTGTCACGCCGACTGCGACGGCAACGACGACTATCTCTCGCCAGTGTTTGCCTACAAACTGCGTCGTCTCGCGCCACGCATTCCCGAGTTCGCGTCCGACAGTTCCAAGGGGATCGCGGAAGAAATCGTCGAAGAAGCCGTATCCCGACACATCTCTGAGCTTCAGAGGATTGTTGCGCGCGTAAGCATAGGGATTGAGGTCGTTCGGGTCGGTCGCGTCGCTGGTGAGCGGATCGACGCTCAAAAAGACGCCAAGCCGCGAGTCGAAGACGCGGCCATTCATGTGGATGAGCGCGAACTGTGGAATATGATCGTGCCCGGAGAAGCCACGTGTCCATGCCGCAGCCATTCCTTCGGCGCTGTCGTCCGCCGTTTCCATGCCCCGCGAGCGTCCCCATGGGTCGAAGCGGAACCTCTGGACCACCTTGCCCGCCTGCGAAGTGAGCATCATGATCGACCCGAGGTGATCGCGGTGCATGTACGACCAAATGACCGCCGGGCCCGTCTTGTCGGTCCCGAGCGCTTGTCGGCGATCGACGAAGTCAATCGACAGGAACGCTCCATTGTCGGCGGCGATGTAGTAACGATCAACCCCGATGCGCGACTTTCCTCGCATCACCGATAGCTGGTCGGCGATCCCGAGATGAAGCGTCTCCTTGACTCGGTAGAAGGCACAGCTGCTGTCGGCGCATCCTCGCTCGCGCGTGAACACGCGCTGGCCGTTCGGACCGTAGCCGAACTCTGAATAGAGCAGCGGAGCCGGTCCTGCCGAAGTAACGCGGTTCAACCGTCGCGCGCGCCCGCTCGCGTCATATTCCACGGCATAGTCGCGGCTGGTGATGACGTTGCCACGGTCATTGTACGTGAGCGTCTCGGTCGTACCGTTCTTGACGATCCGGCACACGCCATTGGCTGGTGCGCCCGCACAACCATATTCGTAATTGCCGACATCCGATTTCGACGTGAAACGGCCCCCAAGATCGTACTGCGCGGTCACGGCTGCCCCGTCGGTAACCGCTCGTGTCAGCCGATCGACTTCGTCATATTGGAACGTCTCGACGCTTCCCGTGGACGTGTCCGTGCGGCGCAGTAGGTTACCATTCGCGTCGCGCTGATAGGCGGCCGCCGAAACGACGCCGCTAGGCCCGCTCAAGGTCTGCTTGTCGAGCTGGCCGAGCGCGGAGAATACTCGGTCCTCGGTGACGCCGTTGCCAAGCTTGGTCCGCGTCGCTCGTCCCGAGGCATCGGATGCGACAAGCGTCCAGAGCGTCGCGCCCTGGCTATCGGAGACAGACATGAGCTGGCCGGAGGCGGAATCGTAGGCACGATCGACGCGGAAGGGCTGCTGCGCCCCGCTCACCGGATAGATTATCGATGCGACCCGCCCTTCGTTGTCATATGCGATCGTCGATGTTCCGGAGTACTTTGGGGCATCGGACGACCCATCGAAATTGAAGTCCGTCCGCTCCAGACGTCCGAGGGCATCAAAGAAGTAGCTCTCCGAATAGATCCGGGAGGAGGGCGTGTTCTGCGATTGCGAGCGGATCGAAGCGAGCGCCCCGACCGCGCCAGGACGATCATAGGTCCATTGGGAGACTTGGTCGAACGCCCGTACCTCAGTCACGCGGCCAAGGGCGTCATAGGAGAGCGTTGACCATGTCAGATCGCTCGCTGCCTTCTGGCGCCGGATCTGCCCGAACCCATCATACTCGAACGCGACCACGCCTGCGTCGGCGTCTTTGGTCAGGCGGCGATTGCCTGCAGCATCATAGGCGAACTCCGTCTTCACTCCTACGGGGCTGATGACGGCGATAACCCTGTCCATCACGTCGTACTGGAATTGGGTCTTTCCGCCATTAGCGTGAGCCACGACCAGCGGATTGCCCAACGCGCTTTTTTCTATAACCGAACGGTGGCCGAGAGGGTCTATCTGTATCGTCCGCCGCCCGTCATATTCGAAGCTGAAGCACGCGCCGTCGGGTTTGATCGCTCGAATACGGCGATCAAGCTCGTCATAGCTGAAGCGCGACCAAGAAGCGCCACTTCCCGCGAAATATGGGGTCGATCTTGCTATCACTCGGCCGCGAACATCATAAGCGGTGTCGATGAAAACGAGCCGCGCCAATTTGCCGTCGGTGCGCACGGCAATGACGCGAACGGTTTGGCCGGCCTTGTCTAGCAAGGTTACGCTCTCGAGCCGCCGGGCGCCGCCGGGCGGGGTAATCCAAACAGCCTCCGAAAAGCTGATCGTCGGCAAGCGAAGGATCGGGTCCACGGTGTACGGGCCAGGCGTGCATTTTGGTGCCGCGGGCGAAAGATAAGAGACGGGGTTGGCGAGCCAAGCGGACGGAATTGCGCTTCGCGAAAGTCGTTCATATTCGACCAGAACGCCGTCGGCGCCCTGTTTGGTGACGACCCGACCAAAGCCGTCATAGGTGATATCGGTTGACAGCGAATTCTCGTCGGTCACGCGCGCGGGCATGGCAAACGCCGAACCGTTGCTTCCCGGTTGGATGGCGCGCGTCACGCGTTGGGTGAGTGCGTTAGTCGATGCGACGCTCAATCGCGCCATCGCATCCCATTGCATCGTTTCTGTGCGCGCCGGCGCGCCCGCAGTCGTCTTGGTCGTCCCGACAACAAGTCCCCTGTCATCGCGCTGGTACTCCGTCCTCACAGCCAGCTTGGAATCGCCAAAATCGGAGGACTCCGCGATCAAGTAGAGCTTTGCGTCATAGACAAACGAAGCAGCGCGCGCTTGGCTGGGCTCGCCTGCGCGCTCATGGATGGTCCGAGCCTCGGTTAGCCGTCCAAATCGGCGGTGGAGTTCGTCAAGACCGTAGATATTGGTCGCAGTGACCTTGCGCCCCGTGTCATCGACAGTGGTCAGTTTGGTAACATTGAGCCATTCGTCATAGTCCATCTGGCGGGTGTCAGTCGCGAGCATCGCGCCAGCGAGGTCACGCTTCTCGCTACGGATCTCGCGTTGTTGGACCTGATAATAGGCCTGCAATGAGAACGGCGGTTGAGCGCCGGCAATTCTTTTCAAATCCCAGGTTTTTCGCACATCGACAATCGGGACATAGACTCCGCCTGGTCCGACCGCAGCAACCTCTTCGCGATTTGCAAGTCCGACAAGATCGAATGCCTGATTATACTCCGTGCGATAGCGGATCCGCGAGGGCGCCTCGACTCGCTCGGTTGTCGCGAATCCGAGCGCCTGCTCACGTTGACGGTCGTACAGGAAGCCGCCGTAGCGATATTCGACCCCGCGGGTGACGCCTTGCCCCTCGTCGACTTCGGCCCGCACGATCAGCGGCGCTGTGGGAACCGCGCGCGTCACCGGGAAGGTCACTACGGGGCTCGCAGCCAAAGCGGCCTTCGCGGGTCCGTCGCTTTGCGTCAGTGCTGCATAGCTATAGCGCGTCCGCACCCCGCCCGATGCGGTCACCGAAGCGATCAGCGCGGTCCCTCTATTCGGATTGATATGCGCTGACGTTGCGACCGCGCTCGAAGGGCCAACGATGTCGACGACATTGTCGCCGTTGATATCGATGAGCCTGACTCCGGCATCCGAGCCATTCGAGCCGACGAACGCCATCGGAGGAGAGAAGCTACCCGCGGCCGCCACCCACCCCGACCCGGTATTGAGTAGAGTTCCGCGAAGGGCGGACCCATCGCGTTGGGGAGCATTGAACAAAATGTCCGGCGCACCATCGCCGGAAACGTCGGCGATACGTAGCGCCGAATAGCCGAAGATGTCCGACTTAGCAGAGCTCGGCACATCCCAGCCGGACGCTCGGACCCAGCCCGTGCCGGTGCCGAGGTACATGTCAGCAACGTTCTCGCCGAGCGCGAGGAAGTCCTGATAATTGTCCCTATTTACGTCGACGAGAAGCGGGGTGATGGTTGCATCGTCCAAGCGGATCGGTGGATTGCCGGACGATTTCTTTGCGAAGCCACTACCCGTGTTGAGGTAGACTCCAGTCACTACATCGTTGGTGTAGGGATCGCGGTAGTTGGCGACGATGTCGGGCAAGCGATCGCTGTTCACGTCGAGCAGCAGCGTTCCGACATCATGGTTCTCGGCTCCGTAGCGGTTCGTGACGACAAACCCCACAGGCGCGGCAAAGCCCGCAAGCGGAACCCAGCCAGTGCCATCGTTGGTGTACGCGGCTGTCTCGACACGACCATTTCGGTCTACGATCGCCTTTAGAATGTCGGGGCGTCCGTCTGCGTTGAGATCGGTAAACCGCCAACCTAGATCGCCGAATTGGGGCGAGTAAATGGGTTCGGGAAGCTTGTGCGCCACGACCGGCGATCCCCACCCCGTTGCGCCTTCAGCAGAACGATTGAGGTAGGTCTCGGTCACAGCGGTGCCCGACTGGTTGACGTAACCATAGACGAGGTCCGCGACACCGTCGGCGTCGACATCGAAGATATCGAGCGTCGTCGCTGCTTGCCCTTCTCGCGACATCGGTCTCGGAGGCGTCCACCCAGAAGCCGCGGTCCAGCCGCTACCTGTGTTGAGAATCGCGCCCTTGTCCCCGGAGCTTTCACCGCGGTTGAATATAACGTCGGTCAGGCCGTCATTGTTTATGTCGACGAAACGGTAGGCCCCTTGCTTGCCCGGCTTCTGGGAGAAGTCCGTTGCGGGCGTGAAGTCGAACGCTCGCTGCCAGGCGGCCCCCGTCGCGAGGTAGACATTACCCTGAACTGCGGTCGGTCCCGGGAGAATGGCGATGTCGTCCCGGCCGTCACCGTTGAAGTCGAGAATTTTGACGAATCCGCTCGGTCGGTCAGCGTCGCCGAGGTCGACCGGTGGCAGCAAGCCCGGAAGCGCAGCGGTCCATGTCCCCAGCGACGCACCTTGGAGAAGCGTCACTGAACGATCTGTGGCGCCGACTTTTTGCCGAATGAGAATGTCGTCGCCGGTGTCGCCGTCAATGTCGGCAAGCCGTGGCGCCATGGGTTTGCCGGCGCTGTCCCAGAACACGCGGTCGGAAAAATTGACTGGTGTCGCCGTCCATAATCCGGCACCTTTGGATAGCAGGGTGGCGGTCTCGCTGACACCCGTGCGTTGCCCGAGGAGAATCGCCGGGCAGGCCGCTCCCCGAATGCGAACGGACATGACTCGCGAGGTGTCAGCGGCGGGCCCTGCGAAGATTTCGGTCTGGCCGCTCCAACCAGACGGGCTTGCGGAACGCGCTAGAAGCCGTGTGCCAGCGGCAGCCGAGACGACTTCCAACTGCTCCAACTGCCCGTCGCAATCGAGATCCGCGAAGATCAACTCGTCGTTGCCGCCCGCCACTTCATGCACATCTGATCGGAGCCAGCCACCTGCCTTGTTGAGGTAGGCTGTGAACCCGCCGCCATCGCGACCGATCAGGAGGTCATTCCGCTTGTCAGCATCTAGGTCGCCAGAATGATAGGGTCGGAGATCGCCCGCTCCATCTACGAGCGTGCTGGGCAACACGAACTTGAGCTCGCGATCCCAACCGTCCTTGGTCTGGCGAAATCCTTGCCCGGCATCGGCGCCGCCTTGCAGCATGTCGCTCAGGCCGTCGCCGTCCACGTCGAATAAGATCGTCCCGAGGGCACGCCCGCCGCTATCGACGAACAGCAATGGGGGCGCCTTCGCCTTGTCCTCTGACCATCCGCCCGCGCCAGCGACAAATGTCCTGGCGACCTTGCCTCCGTCCGTTTCAAAGCTCGCAACAATCGCGTTGCGTGGCGCCGCGGCGGTGCCCACCCGAGCGAACTGGTAGGCAAGCGGGTTAGGCGTGCGCGCAAGCTCGACCGGCAGCTCGAGCGCTGGGGTGGCAGTCCAGCTCTCCGTGGTCGCTCGATAATCGAAGGAGACTGGCGGCAACTTCGATCCGTCAAGGCCCCTTTGACTGATCGCCTTTAGAACATATCCTTCCGCGGTGGATCGTTCTTCATATTCGAGGTCGAGGCCAATTACGCTTCCTACGGGGGCGACCAATGGGTTGAGCGCCCTGCTCTCGACGGCCTTCAGACGAGTAGAGCGCTGGACTGTCTGTCCGTAGAGATAGAGTGTGCGCGGCCGGGGCACGGCTTCGTAGACGAACCGGATCTCGGCGAATGGCGCCTGGGGGTTGGGACCGTCGAAACCGGAATAGGTCACGCGGGTTACATCCGCGAGCAGTCCGTTCGCCGTGAACTCCCAGGTCAGGTAATTTCCCGAACGGTCGCTCGTGCGGGTGGGGAGGTAGGACAAGGTGACGGATTTACCGTTGAAGGGAATTGTTGGACCGGGAACGAACTCGGTCGTCAGCCCCGCCTTGGTCTCGACTTGGAAGCGCGTATAGAAGCCCTTAGTGCCGAAAGCCGTGACGACAGTTCCATCGTCATGGCGCTTCCGAAAATAGGTGACGCGAACTCCGCTCGAGGTTGCGACGGCTGTCGCGATCAGCCGATCACCATCGAGATAGAATCCGTCGTCCTCGGAAAGATCGACGCCGGCGACCAGCCCATCATCCTGCCAGGTGCGTGATCCTCGCGTGATCTTCGATATGCCTGCGATCGACCACCCCGCTCCGAGGGGATCGTCAGCGCTGTGCCCGGAATAGGCTAGCTCAAGGAATGGCGCGAGACCGCCGCCGCCCGGAAGCGCTGGAACTTTGACGCCAATGCTTGCTGTGCCGGCGGGAGTAACGCTTTGGCGCAGATCGACTGCCCCGGGCACTACCTGTGCCGCCGCAAGTGACGGAGACATAATCAGGGCGGCAGCCAAAAAGCGTTGCAGTATACGCAAGCATCCCCCTGAAGCTTGTCCGGTTACACGCAACGTGAAGCATATGGCTTAATTTGGCGAATCGCAAGACGAAGCTTCTGAAAAAGCATTAACGCCGAGTGTACTTTACGGGCTTGTTTTTTTGGTAAATTCTCGCCCAGTGCGTTCGTGACTGACGTCGAATCTTTCTGAAGGCGTTGTGGTCATATCAGCGCATCACTGCGAGCGCCTATCTCCGACTTTTGAACAAGCCGGTGGCGGATTTCAAGGGTATTGCCAATCAGGCAGTCGGATGTGTGTTTGAATATGACGTAGCGCAGGCTCTCGACCGCTTAGACATTTTATTGGGCCGAAGGATTAGTGCGACTGGATTTAAAGGCAAGCCTAACAAGAACGTTAGAAAAATTCCAGATTTTGCGGATTCTGGTTAGAGGCTGTTTGACTACTAACGTTTCACCTTGTGTCATCATGTTTGTGGGTTAGGTCATCGCTAAACGTGGACTACTACCAATAACTAACATTCGAAATGAATCGCGGTAGTCGCATGAAAGTCCCAATCTCAGTATTTCCCTGTCGCCCGCTGGCAAAAATGACGCATGGCGGCGCTTGGGAACTAGGATCTGACGACTAAACGGCCAGACTCGGAGTAGGGCGAAAAGCAGGACATTTGTGCGGCTCGATTCCCACCAAACCCGGCAGCCAGCGCAATCCTTTTTTGCTTTGACCGAGCTACCTAGAAAGCTACCTAGGAATAGTCATCGACCGATGAAGCTTTGCTCATCCGGCATTATGCCATTGATATATATAGGAAATATGGTGGACGCACTTGGGCTCGAACCAAGGACCCGCTGATTAAGAGGGTTTGCGTCCGTATGCGTCCAGGTTTGTCCGTTTTGGTCCGGTCCGGTCCGGTCCAGTCCAGGGTAGGGCAGGGCAGGGCAGGGGAGCAATCGTCGATTGTCAGCTCCCGTGGTAAGAGTCTGGAGACTACCGTCGTATCTGAAGCTGCCACTCCGCCTTCGTCAAAAAAGGTCGCCGTTCACGGCTTGAATCGTGCCCATCAAGACCTGCCATACATTCAGGTGCTGAACGTGGAACGCGGACGGAAAAATTTGGCCGATGCCGGAAGTTTAGGGTATTGCGAACGGCGGAGCGCTGTTGCGAAGGCGGACACTCGGCTGTCGCTAGTCGGCAGTCTTTTGAATGATGACTACAGTCCGACTCTACGGGCGATTTGCTGACCACTTGTTTTAAAGTGAATCTCGACCAGCAGCGCGCCAGATACCTCCCATGGCGGCCAGATAAATGGTAACGGGCAACCAGATCAGCCCAGTGCCGATCACCAGGAACAGCGAAGATATGTCCACCGGCACGCCCCACAACAGCGCGCCGGCGATCCCGAGGAACCAGAAAACAAGGCCGCCGACCAACCCCTGAAGAACAGCGAAGATCACGCTCCCCTTGATTTTCGCGGGGACGACAGCGACGAATCGGGGGGCGAGGACGCTGCGCTGCGCGGCAGGAAGCGGCAGGTGACGCTCTATCGTCGCAATCAGCGCCTCTCCGTCTGACCGGCCCCCACTGAGTGGCCCGTGTTGATTGTTAGTGCATTGTCGCCGCCGTTGCCATTGCCGCCTGGAGGTGGAGCGAAGCGGAACCGGAAGGTGGCAATGGCGGAGAAGCCGTTTCCGGGGCCGGCGGTCGGTAGCCTAGGCTGCTGTGGGGGCGGATCGTGTTGTAATGCCGCCGCCAGGCTTCGATCAGTACCTTTGCTTCGGCGAGACTGTAGAAGATCTCGCCATTGAGCAGCTCGTCGCGAAGCGAGCCGTTGAAGCTCTCGTTGTAGCCGTTCTCCCATGGCGACGCCGGGGTGATGTAGAGCGTCGTGACGCCGATCCGTCCGAGCCATTTCTGGACCGCCGTCGCGATAAATTCGCTGCCATTATCGGACCTGATATTGGCCGGTGGCCCGCGAGCGATGAACAAGTCGGCCAGGGCCGCCAGCACATCTTCGTGTTTGAGCTGCCGCGCCACGATCAGGGCGAGGCATTCGCGGCTGGCCTCATCGATAATCGTCAGGATGCGGAACTTGCGGCCATCATGGGTACGCCCCTCGACGAAGTCGTATGCCCAGACGTGTCCCGGATACTCGGGCCGCAACCGGATGCATGAGCCATCGTTCAGCCACAGCCGGCCCCGCTTGGGCTGTTTTTGCGGCACCTTCAGGCCCTCGCGTCGCCAGATACGCTCGACCCGCTTGCGGTTGACCGTCCAGCCCGCGTCGCGCAGCAAAGCCGTCACCCGGCGATAGCCATAGCGACCATATTGCCGCGCCAGGGCAATGATATCATCGGTGAGAGCTGCCTCGTCATCTGCCCCGCGCGGCACCTTGCGCTGCGTCGATCGATGCTGGCCGAGCACCCGGCAGACCCGTCGTTCGGATACCGCCAGGGTGCTACGAACATGATCGATGCAGCGCCGTCGGCGCGCGGGGCTTAGAAGTTTCCCCGCGCCGCCTCCTGCAGGATCAGCTTGTCGAGCGTCAGGTCAGAAATCGCCCGCCGAAGCCGCAGGTTCTCCTTCTCCAGATCCTTCATCCGCCGCGCCTGGTCGGTCTTCAGACCACCATATTCCTTGCGCCAGCGATAATAGGTCTGCTCGGTAACGGCGATCCGCCGACACGCATCCGCGGTCGTCCCGCCCTGCGCCAGCACGATCTCCGCCTCACGCAGCTTGCCGATGATCTCTTCCGGCTTGTGCCTCTTGCCCATTTCCAAACTCCTTCATGATCCAAAATAACAGAGATTTTGGACCACTCAGAAGGGGGCAGATCAGCAGGTAGATCATGAAACCGACGCCGATCAGCGCCAGGGGCAAGGTGATGAACATGGTGTCGCGTCCTTCGCATGGATGATCGGACGCGCCTCCACCTGCCACCACAGCGCGGGATCGATCATAGCAAAAATGAGCGCCGGAGGAAATCCGGCGCCGACCAAATCAATGAAGTTGGTGGAGGCGATTACGCGCTCCACGGATCGTATTCCCGGACGATCCTCTCGACGTCGCCGTCATAGTCGTCGCTGGTCATCACCTTATATCCCTGGTCGGTGGCGATCAGGATGATGATTACCTTGAGGGTGCAGGCGAGGTTCCAGGCGTAGCGCTGGGCGGCATCGAGAGACATGATTGGCTCCTGTCGTTCGAGGAGCGGGGGCCATCCCCGCTCGACAGGCGCCGACGCATCCGGCCAGCGGCCGCGGTCACCGCGACAGAGCGCAGCGACAAGCGGCCGCATGCTTGCATAGCGGACCCCTTGCGGGTTGATCGTGGAAGGCCGCAGGCCGGAAAGGACTAGCGCCTCAAAGAGCGGGGATGGTCGCCGCAATATGGCGGGTGTTCCCATTGGTCCTTGCCGCTCACCGTCGAACGATCCTCACCTTGAAACGGATAGTATGGCAATAACGCGATTTAGGATCCCAAGGTGACTTGGTTGAAAAACGGCCGGTTTGCTTAGGCGCGCGCAGGTGGCGCACGCCGAGGCTTTGCAGCGGTTCGCCATGGCGGCTCCGTGCCTCACCGCTGGCTCCATTTGCCTGCAGCGGCTTTGCGCTTTAGGTCAACCTACTTTGTTCAATGCCGCCCTCAACGTCTCGACGATGCGGCCGATCTGGTCGAGCTCGATGATTAGCGGCGGCGACAGTGCGATGATGTCGCTCGTTGTGCGCACCAGCAGACCTGAGCGGAAGCAATCGACGAACACATCGTACGCGCGCGTACCCGGTGCCCCGCCGCGCGGCGCGAGCTCGACCCCGGCGACCAGACCAATCGTGCGAACGTCGATCACATGCGGCGCGCCCCGCAAGCCGAGCAGCTGGTCGCGCCAAGCCGCGGCAAGCCCGGCCCCGCGTGTCAGCAACGCTTCCTGTCGATAGATATCGAGTGTCGCCAGACCGGCGGCGCAGGCTACGGGGTGGCCCGAATAGGTATATCCGTGGAATAGTTCGATGGCATTTTCCGGCCCCGCGACGATCCCGTCATGGACGGCTCGGCTGCACAGCACCGCGCCCATCGGGATGGTGCCGTTGGTGAGGCCCTTGGCAGTGGTGATCAGGTCCGCCTTCACCCCGAAATAATCGACCGCGAACGGCGTACCGAGCCGTCCGAACCCGGTGATGACTTCATCGAAGATCAACAAGATGCCGTGTCGGGTCGCGATCTCTCGCAATCGCTCGAGATAGCCGCTTGGCGGCAGCAGCACGCCGGTCGAGCCGGCGACGGGTTCGACGATCACCGCCGCGATCGTCTCGGCACCGTGCAGCTGGACGAGACGTTCGAGATCGTCGGCCAGTTCGGCGCCATGTTCCGGCACATCGGCGCTGAACGCATTGCGCGCGAGATCATGGGTATGGCGCAGGTGATCGACACCGGGCAGGCTGGTGAATACGCGCCGGTTGTTGACGATGCCACCGACCGAAACCCCGCCGAACCCGACACCATGATAGCCGCGTTCGCGTCCGATGAAGCGCGTGCGCGTGCCCTGTCCGATCGCGCGCTGATAGGCGAGCGCGATCTTCAGCGCGGTGTCGACCGATTCCGAGCCCGATCCGGTGAAGAAAATCCGGTCCATCTCCGCGGGGGCGATTTCGGCCAGCCGGGCCGCAAAGTCGAACGCGATGGGATGCCCCATCTGAAAAGCCGGGGCGAAATCCATCGTGCGGATCTGGCGGGACACCGCATCGGCAATCTCTTCGCGGCCATGCCCGGCATTCACGCACCACAAGCCGGCCGTCCCGTCGAGGATCTCGCGATCATCCGCCGAGCGGTAGAACATGCCACGCGCTTCAGTAAGCAGCCGCGGCTGCGCTTTGAACTGGCGATTGGCCGTGAAGGGCATCCACCAGGCGTCGAAATCGGGCGTGTTCATGGAAACCTCATTGCTATGTCGGATTTCAGGTGGGAACCATCACGGCCCGGTCAGGCGAATACGACCGTACGATTGCCGTTGAGCATGACGCGCCGCTCCAAATGCCAAGTCACCGCTCGCGCGAGGACCGCGCATTCGATGTCCCGCCCGGTATTGACCAGCGCCTCGGGGCCAAGCGCGTGCGACACGCGCTCTACCCCCTGTTCGATGATCGGGCCCTCGTCGAGATCCGTGGTCACATAATGGGCGGTCGCGCCGATGATTTTCACACCCCGGCCATGGGCCTGATGATAGGGCCTGGCACCCTTGAAGCTGGGCAAAAAAGAATGATGGATATTGATGCATTTGCCCAGCAGTGCCTCGCACATCTGGGGAGAAAGGATCTGCATGTAGCGCGCCAGGATGACGACATCGGCGCGGCATTCCTCGACAACCTCAATAAAGCGCGTCTGCTGTGCCGTCTTGTCGGCCGGATCGACCGGCAGGTGGATATAGGGCAGGCCGCACCATTCGGTGAAGGATCGCATATCGTCATGATTGGAAATGACGGCGACAATATCGACCTTGAGCAGACCGGTGCGCCATCGGTGAAGAAGGTCGAAGAGACAATGACCGAATTTCGACACCGCAATCACCACCCTTGGCCGACTGCCGATGTCATGCAGCGACCATTCCATGCCGTATTGCGCTGCGATGGGAGTGAAGCTCGCTTCGAGATGATCGATGGAAGGGGCTGCCGCACCCGGTCGAAAGGCGACGCGCATGAAGAATTGACCCGAGCCTGCATCATTGAACTGATGTGACTCACTGATCGAACAGTCCTGCGCGGCAAGATATCCCGCGACCGCAGCGACGACCCCCTTCACATCGGGGCATTGCACCATCAGCACCAATGACCCCGGCGCGGGACCATTTTGGAGGTAGGACAAAGCCTGTGTCTCGCGGTTTGTCGCTTTAGCCACCCGGCGCTCCTCATGTTTGCGGTAACCGGCACGTCGCCAAACCGCAGTTTCGCACAATATGTCGAAATTTACTTGACATGTCGAATATAAAAACAGAGGATGTTCAAAGAAAGGGGGGGTAAATGCCGCTCACGCCGACCAAAAAAATCTGGATGAACGGTGAAATGGTCGATTGGGCCAACGCGACCGTCCATATTGCCACGCATACCTTGCATTATGGCACCGGCACGTTCGAGGGCATCCGCGTCTATGAAACCGCACAGGGCCCCGGTTTTTTCCGCCTGACCGATCACATCAAACGGCTGTATCGCTCGGGCCATATTCTGGGCATGCCAATGACCTATTCGGTCGCCGAGATCGTGCGGGCTTGCCGCGACGTGGTCGCGGCATCGGGGCTGTCGAGCTGCTATGTCCGGCCGCTGGCCTATTATGGTTATGGCGAACTCGGTCTCGATACCGTCAATTGCGAGGTGGATATCGCGGTGATGTGCTGGCCGTGGGCTTCGGTACGCGGGGACAGCACCAACAAGCGCGGCCTGCGGATGAAGGTTTCGTCGTGGCGGCGCCATGACCATAATATCATGCCGCCCGAGGCCAAGACGATCGGCAATTACGTCAATTCCTCGCTCGGCAAGGCCGAAGCGCGTAAGGCCGGCTATGACGACTGCATCATGCTCAACCCGCAAGGGCTGGTCGCGGAGTGCACGGCGGAAAATATCTTTGTCGTGCGCGACGGCGTGATCTTCACTCCGCCGGTATCGGCCGGGGCGTTGGAAGGGCTGACGCACAACACCATCCGAACGATGGCCGAGGATCTCGGTCTGGATGTCCGCGTTGCCAATCTCTCACGGGCCGATCTCTATATCGCCGATGAGATTTTCGTGTGCGGAACCGCATCCGAAGTCGCCTCGGTGGCGTCGGTCGATGACCGCGAGGTCGGTTTTCCGGGGCCGATCGGAAGCCGCTTGCAGGAAATCTTTGCTGAGACGGTTCACGGCCGGATCGACCAATATCGGCATTGGGTCGAGGCGCTGTGAGCGCGATAATGAAGCTGAGCGACGCGCAGCACGAGGCGCTTGCCGATCGTCTGTTTGCCGCGGTGAAAGCGGGCGTCGGGATCGATCCGCCCAGCGAAACGACCGATTATGGCTTCGAGGACGCTTACAGGGTTCGCCGGAAGCTGGTCGATCGGCTGATTGCCGACGGGGGAAAGCCGCGCGGCCACAAGATCGGCTTCACCTCGACGGCGATGCAGGAAATGTACGGCATGACCGGCCCCGATTTCGGAATCCTGCTCGACACCATGTTCCTCCCCGCAAACAAGCCGGTGATGGTGACCGGCAAGGCCAACACGCGGGCTGAGCCGGAGCTTGCCTTCGAGCTGGCCCGCCCGCTCAAGGGCCCGGGCGTGACGGTCGAGCAGGCGATTGCAGCATGCTCGAAAGTCTATGCCGCGATCGAGGTGATCGACAGCCGCGTCGGCGCGATGCGCGCCAAGGCGACCGACTCACTCGCTGACAATGCCGGGGCGGGCTATGTGGTGCTGGGCGACATTGCGCTCGATCCTGGGACAATCGATTACGCCGCGATCGAGATCACGCAGAGCGTCGACGGCGAGCATGGCGCGGCACCGGCGGCCGATGTGATGGGGCATCCCGCCGCGCCGCTCGCATGGCTGGCAAACAAGCTGCCCGAGCTCAGTGGCCTGGGCGGAGAACTTGCGGCCGGCGACATCGTCATTACCGGCTCGCCGGTCCGCTCGGTTGCCGTGCAAAAGGGCTCTCGCCTTACCGCGACTTTTGGCGTGCTCGGCACAATCAATCTGGAGTTTGTCTGATGGCGCGGCTGGTTTCGTTCGAATTTGCCGGCGCATGGCATCCGGGCCTGCTGATTGGGGACCAAGTGGTCGATACCCAGGCACTGCTGGCCTCGCGAGGCCTCGACGTCGACGCATCGAGCAACCGACGGCTGATCGGCGCGCTCGGCGCGAAAATCGGCACCCTCGGACAAGTCAGCGCGTCGGAGCTGAGCCAAATGCAGGCGTCCGGCAATGTCCATGCACTGGGGTCGCTCCGCCTCGGGCCGCCGATCCCCGACCCGGAGAAAATCGTCTGCATCGGGCTGAACTATCATGATCACGCCGAGGAGGTCGGTGCTACACCGCCGCCCGCCCCGATCTTCTTTGCCAAATACGCCAATTCGCTTGGCGGGGCCGCCGATGACATCGTGCCGCCGCGCGACACCAACGAAGTCGATTACGAGGCCGAATTGGCGATCGTGATCGGTACCGCGGGCCGCTACATCGATCGCGCCGATGCGCTGTCGCACGTCGCCGGTGCGATGGTGTTCAACGATGTGTCGGCCCGCGACCTGCAGCTTGCCAACCAGTTATGGACCGGCGGCAAGGCAATCGACACCTTCGCGCCGTGCGGTCCGGCGGTCGTGACGATGGATGAAATCGACGATATCCAGAATCTGCGCGTCCAGACCCGCGTCGACGGCGAAGTTCTGCAAAATGGTAACACTGCGTCGATGATCTTCGGCGTGGCGGACATCATCGCCTTTCTGTCCCGGATCATGACGTTGAAGCCCGGCGACATCATCGCCACCGGTACGCCGGCGGGCGTCGCTAAGGCGCACACCCCGCCGCGCTGGTTGCGCGCCGGCCATGTTGTCGAAGTCGAGATCGAACGCCTCGGCATGATCCGCAATACCGTGCAAGAGGCCTATTGATGAAGACGACCGCCGACGTGGTGATCATCGGCGGTGGCGTCACCGGGTGCAGCATCGCCTATCATCTCGCCCGGGCGGGCATCAAGGACGTGGTTCTGCTCGAGCGCACCCAGCTGACTGCGGGTTCGACCTGGCACGCGGCGGGCGGCACGGGTGCCTTTGGCG
This sequence comes from Novosphingobium sp., assembly GCF_037133355.1. Lineage (GTDB taxonomy): Bacteria > Pseudomonadota > Alphaproteobacteria > Sphingomonadales > Sphingomonadaceae > Novosphingobium. The sequence goes on from NZ_JBAXOI010000006.1 coordinate 79,922, forward strand.
GCAGCGCCAACGCCACGTTCCTGCACAAATATAGTTTCGAGATGTATCCCAAGCTGGAAGCCGAAACGGGGCAATCCTGCGGCTTCCATCATGTCGGCGAAATCTCCATCGGTCGCACCGACGAGCGGGTCGAGGAAATGAAGCTCCACCATGTGCTGGCCAAGCGCAACGGTGTCGAAACGCATTGGCTGACGGCCGAACAATTGCTCGAAAAGGCGCCGGTGATGGACCCGGCGACGGTCAAGGCAGCCTTGTTCGAGCCCTCCTATGGCCATGTCGATCCCTCAGGCGTGACTTACGCTTTTGCCGCCGGCGCGCGTGCCGCTGGTGCGCAGATCGTGCTGCAGACGCCGGTCCTGGAGACCAATCAACGGCCCGATCTGAGCTGGGACGTGGTCACCCCGCAAGGCACGATCCATGCCCAGAGGATCGTCAACGCGGCGGGTTTGTGGGCGCGCGAAGTGGCGCAGCTGGCGGGCGTCTATCTGCCGCTGATGCCGGTCGAGCATCATTATCTGGTCACCGAAAGCATTCCCGAGATCGAGGCGCTCGGCTTCGAACTGCCGCTGATTACGGATGCCGATGCCGAATATTATATGCGGCAGGAAATGAAGGGTCTGCTGCTGGGGGTGTATGAAAGCCCCTGCACGCACTGGGCCGAGCGATCGACGCCGCTCGATTTCGGCCACGAATTGTTGCCCAACGCCGTCGAGCGCATCGAGAGCAACCTGATGCAGGCGGTCGAGAGCGTGCCTTGCCTGGGCCGGGCGGGGATCAAGCGCGTCATTAATGGGCCGATGATCTTCTCGCCCGATCTGGCGCCGCTAATCGGGCCCTATCCCGGCAAGGCCAATTACTGGACCGCCTGCGGTGTGATGAGCGGCTTTTCGCAATCGGCGGCGATCGGCATGGTGCTGGCGGCATGGATGACCGAGCGCGAGCCGCCGATGGACGTCTTCATGTGGGATGTCGCGCGCTACGGTCGCTGGGCCGGCAAGGACTATGTCAGGGCGCGCACCGGCGACATGTACGCCACGCGCTTCAAGACCGTTTACCCTTATGAGGCGCGCGAGGCCGGCCGTCCGGTCAGGACGACCAACGCCTATGAGACTCTGCAGGCAAAGGGTGCCGTTTCCGGTGCCAGCGACGGCCTCGAATTCCCTTTGTGGTACGCCCCCAAGGACGTGGAGGCGCGTGATTCGCTGACGTATCGGCGGCCCAATTGGTTTGCGCCGGTGGGCGCGGAGTGCCGCGGTACGGCAGCCGGTGTTGGGCTGATCGACATTTCAACCTACGGCAAGCACCGCGTGGCCGGTTCGGGCGCGCTCGGCTGGCTCGAGCGGATGATGGCCAATCGCATGCCCGCGAAGGACGGCCAGATCGCGCTCACGCCGATGCTCAGCCCCAGAGGGCGGCTGCTCGGAGAATTCTCCGTCGCTCGGCTTGCGGCTGACGAGTTCATCCTAACCGGATCGGGCTCGGCTGATCGCTTCCACCACCGTTATTGGCAGGATTATCTCCCTGCGTCGGGGGTCGAGGTGCACAGTCTCACCGCCTCGCATACCGGCTTCTCGATCTCGGGCCCCAATGCGCGCGCGCTGCTTGGCCGGCTGACCGATGAGGACGTCTCGGCGGAAACGCTGCCTTATGCGAAGGTGCGCCGCATCGCGATTGGCCCGACCGCCGAGGCGATTCTGATGCGTCTCGCCTATACCGGCGAGCTCGGGTTCGAAATCCTGCTGCCCGGCACAGGCCACCGCCCGTTGCTCGACGCGTTGCTTGCCGCCGGGGCGGATCTTGGGCTCACGCTGGCCGGGGTTCGTGCGCTCGACGCGATGCGGATCGAGAAGGGTTACGGCGCATGGTGGCTGGAATATTCGCCTGATTATGATCCAGTCGAGGCGGGCATGTCCCGGTTGTTGAAGTTTGACAAAGGCGAATTCGTCGGACGAGCGGCCGCGCTGGCTGCGCGCGATACCGCGCCGCGCCGCCACTATACGATGTTCGATATCGACACCGACAATGCCGAGCCCTGGGGCGGCGAGCCGGTGGTGAGCGGCGATGCCGTGGTCGGCTTCATTACATCGGCTGCCTTCGGGCACCGTGTCGGCCACTGCGTGGCGCTTGGCTATCTCGATGCCGACGCCGGCACCGAAGACGATTTGCAGGTGGAAATACTGGGCGACAACCGTCCGGCCAGAGTGCGCAAAGCACCGGCCTATGATCCGGCGGGGCTCAAGATGAGATCATGAGTTCGACAAAGGGGAGGTTATGAAACAGCTCTTACTCGGAACGGCCCTGGGAACGATCCTGGCGTCATATTCCTCAATCGCCGCGGCCCAGGAGGCTCCAGCACCGCCGACCGACGCAAGCCAGGCCGATGCCGCGCCGGTCGATACCGGCGACATCATCGTGACGGCAACACGGCGCGCTGAAAGCACGCTGCGCGTCCCGTACAATATATCGGCCGTTGGCGCGGACACGCTGGCGCGATCCGGAATCACCGACATCAACCAGATCCGCGCGCTGGTCCCGGGTCTCGCGGGCCCCGATTACGGGCAGCGGGGTAACAGCATCAACAACAGCTTTATCATTCGCGGCGTCAACACGTCGTCACTAAACAGCTTGTCGAGCAGCTTTCCCAATCTCGGCGGTTCGGCGGTTTCGAGCTATATCGATGAAACGCCGCTATTCGTGAATCTGAAGCTGATCGACGTCAATCGCGTCGAGGTATTGCGAGGGCCGCAAGGCACGTTGTTCGGTGCCGGTTCGGTCGGAGGGACCATCCGGACGATCCATAATCGGCCCGATTTCAAGAGCTTCGACTATAATGCCGAAGGCGGTGTCTCCGGCACGCAAAACGCGCATGAGCCGAACTACAACTTCAACGCAACCGTCAACGTGCCGTTCGGCGAAACACTCGCGCTTCGCGTGTCGGGCAGTTACGAGCGGGCCGCGGGCTTTATCGACGCAACCCAAGCGGTGGTGTACACGCCGGGGGCGGGAGCCAATTCGCCGCAGCCTGTGCTCGCCGATCCGGCCAACCCCGTCACGAGCGGTTTTACTACCCGGTCATTGAGAGATGTTAATGCGGGCAAAAGCTGGAGCGTCCGTGCGGCCTTGCGCTGGCGCCCGATCGACCCGATCGATCTCGAACTCGCCTATCAGCATCAGCGCGACGACAGCAACGGGTTCAACTACGAATATCCAGGGTCGGACTATCAGTTGCTGCGCCATGTCGGCGTGGAACCGAGCACCACCGAAACCGATCTTTATTCCGCAACCGCGATCGTCGAGCTCGGCTTCGCCTCGTTGACCTCGTCGTCGAGCTATTATCAGGTCGATACCGATGGTCAGTATGACAATAGCGGCATCGTGGAGAACCTGCCCTATTATTATGGTGGGTTCCCCCGACTGTCGGATATCGATTACAATGCCTATAAGGACCGGGCGTTTACGGAAGAAGTGCGCATCGTCTCGCCGGGTGATGGCCGGTTCAATTATGTTCTTGGCGGTTACTATCAATACCGCAAGAGTTCCGTCTTCCAGTACGACATAATCCCTGGGATTACGTCCTGGGCCAACCTGCCCGGCTCGGGCGATGCGGGCGGCCGCTTCGTCGATGACGTACCGGCGTTTTTCGGCGGTACGCCGCCCGGCACTGTGCCTAACCGGCCGATCGACACGGCGTTCGATTTCAGCCGCAACGTTCGCTTCCGGGACGTCGCCGCCTTTGGCGAGCTGAGCTACAAGATCACCCCTGCCGTGAAAATCACCGGCGGGTTCCGCCAGTTCTGGCAAAAATTCCGGCAGGATACGGTACAGCATTATTATTATGCCGGCACCACTTTCGGGTCCGATTCGCTTGGTACGTCGACGGGCCAGGGTGCGCGATCGTTTAGCGATCATATCTTTAAAGCCAACGCCAGCTGGGATTTCGCGCCCGACCAATTGGCGTATTTCACCTTCAGCCAGGGCTTCCGGGCAGGCGGGGCAAACGCATTTCCGGTCGGCACCTGTGGCCTGTGCGATTCAGCCGATCTCATTCCATACAAGTCGGATCGTGCGAATAATTACGAGCTCGGCGTGAAGGGCAAAATCGGCAGCTTTCATTACTCGACCGCGGTGTACAAGATCGACTGGACCGACATCCAGTTGAGCGTCAGCTCGGCGGCAGGCACACCGATCATCGTCAATGGCGAGGGAGCCCGCTCGCAGGGGTTCGAGCTGGAAGCAGGCGTCCGGATCGGACAGCTCAACCTGAACGGCGGCTATGCCTATACCGATTCAGTGCTGACCGACAGCTTCACGCGGCCGGGCGGGTTCGATGGCGTCAAGGGCACCAGCCTGCCGGGCGTTTCCAAACACCAGCTTAGTTTAGGAGCGGATTTGCCTGTGCCGATCGGCAACGGGCATGCCATCAATGTCCACCTCGACGGCAATTATCGGTCCAGCTTCAACAACCAGATCGTCACGAACACCGCGGCATACCGGCGCTTGAGCGGCTATGGGATGGTCAACGGATTTCTCTCTTATGACGCGACCGACAAGATCACCTTCAAGGTCTTTGCGCGGAACATCCTCAACGAAAAGGGCGTGAGCGCCTATTCGCGCTACTATAACCGGTTCGCCGATCCGGCGGGCGAAGCGCTGGCGCAGACCTATGACCCGGTCGAATTCGTCAGTACGCCGCGCACGGTCGGTGTGACGGTCTCGATCCGGCATTAAATGAGCGGCGCGGTCACCGGTTGGTGCCCGACGTCCCGGCGACGTGATGTAAGCCGGCCAGCGATGCTGGCCGGCGGTTCAAGGTAGGACGACGGATGGCACTCGCGCAGGGCAGCTGGCAGCAGCGCGTATTCACGCGGGAATTCATCACCGTGTGTGTGCTGATGGCGGTTGCGAACCTGTTCTACAACATGCTGCCGGTCTTTCTCAACGAAAGCGCGGTTCGGCTCAAGCTTAGCGAAGCGCAGGTCGGATATTTGGGATCGACTTATCTGGCAGGCCAGATGCTGTTCAACTTGGGCGGCTTGGCGTGGCTCAATCGCGTATCCTGGAAGCTCGTGCTGGGCATCGCGATTGCGGTCAAGGCGCTGGCGCTGATCTTCGTGATGCACGCCGGTTACGGCGTCAGCGCGGCCGCCTATTTCATCATCGGTGGGGCGTGCGGGGCGCTGTTCACGTGTCTGTTTTGCGCAATTGGACGGTCGCACGACCCCAAGCGGCTCTATGGTGCCGCGATCGTCGCGCATACCACGCTGTCCGGACTGATGGTCTATGCAACGACCGTGGAAATAATGCCGCGGTTTGGCGCGGCCGGGCTCTATTGGGCGGTGGCCGCGCTGTTGCTCCTTGCTTATCCCGCCGTCGTAGCTTTCCATACCCCGCCGGCCGGGACGGTCGCCGACATGCCCCTCGCGAGCGCGCCGCGCCGAAGGCTGCGGCTCGCGCCGATGATCGGATTGCTGGGCGTATTGGTCTATTTCATCGGTCAAACCGGATTCTGGGCATTCCTGTCGCGCATTGGCGCGTCAAATGGTGTGTCGGACATCGCGGTCGGGCAAGTGATCGCCATTGTCCTCGTCGCCAGCGGGTTCGCCGCACTGTTGCCAAGCCTGATCGGGGACCGATTGGGCGTTGCCTTGCCACTGATCGTCGGTAGCGCCGCGTTCGTGGCCTCGATGTGGCTCCTGGCGCATGGCCATTCGATCACCGCGTTCGGTCTTGCGCTGATGGTGCAATCCTCGGCGTGGAATTTCGTCGTTCCTTATCAAATGGAGGCGATCGCCAAGGTCGATGTCGACGGAGCCTACTCGTCGCAGCTTCCCGCGGCGCAAGCGGTCGGCGGCACGCTCGGGCCGGCGCTAGGCGGCATCTTGATCGTGGGTGCCAATTTCAGCCTGATGTACGCCATGGCTGCGGTCACCGCGATCGTCAGCATGGTCCTCATCCTGTGGGTGTACCGCTCGCATCGCGCCTTTGCGGCAGGCACGGTACAAACCGCATGATGGGCTGAGTGTCAGGCGTCAGAGTCAGCTCAGCCGAGTGTCATATTCAAGGATCGCGTTGAGCAGCACCTGTGCACCTGCGGCGCAATCCTCCAGCGTCGCGGCCTCGCTCTCGTTGTGGGAAATCCCTTTTTCACACGGCACGAAGATCATCGTCGTCGGCACCAGGGCGGCGATATAGGCGGCATCGTGGCCTGCTCCGGAAATCATGTCGCGCGTTGCCAGCCCGGCTTTCTCCGCCCCCGCCTTGACGCATGCGATCATGATCGGGTCGAACGCGACAGCCGGCGACTCCCAGATCCGCCGCTGTGCCACCTCCAGGCTGTTTGCCTGTGCCGCCGCCGCCAGTCGCGCCAGGAATGCCGCTTCCATCTTGTCGAGCATCGCCTCATCGGGGTGGCGCAGGTCGACGGTGAAGAACACCTCGCCGGGCACGACGTTGCGGCTATTGGGGCGATTTTCGACCAGCCCGACGCTGGCCACGCCGGGGGCATGCTGCCGGCCGATATCCTGCAACGCCGTCACCACCGCGGCCATGCCGCATAAAGCATCGCGCCGCAAATTCATCGGCGTCGCGCCAGTATGCGCATCCTGGCCGTACAGCGTGACCTCGTGCCAGCGAATGCCCTGCACGCCCAGGACGGCGCCGATCGTCATTTGCTCTGCTTCGAGGATCGGGCCTTGCTCGATATGAAGCTCGAACATCGCCTGGAAGCGATCGGCGCGGATGGGCTCATCGCCTGCATAACCGATCAGATCGAGCGCCTGCCCCAGCGTGACGCCCTCGCGATCAGGCGTGGCAAGCGCATCGTCGAGTGCGAAAGCGCCAGCATAAACGCCCGAACATTGCATAGCCGGCGGAAAGCGCGAGCCTTCCTCGTTGGTCCAGTTGACCACCATCAACGGCGCATTGGTCTGGTAGCCGGTTTCGGCAAGCGTGCGGATCACCTCGAGCCCGGCGAGCACGCCCAAAATTCCGTCATATTTGCCGCCGGTCGGCTGCGTATCGAGATGAGATCCAGTGGCGATCGGCGGCAAAGCAGGGTTGCGCCCAGGAAATGTCGCGAACATGTTACCGCATCGGTCGATCGCGACGCTGCAGCCGATCGCTTCACATTCTGCGCGAAACCAATCCCGCACCAGCTTGTCCTCGCCGGTACAGGCAAGCCTGCGCACCCCGCCCTTGGGTGTACCGCCGAACCGAGCGGTGTCCTGTATGCTGTCCCACAGCCGGCGGGGGTCGATCGAAAGATTGGTCTGCGTCGCCATTGCCACGTCCTTCTGCCTAATCAACATCGATACGACGACTGCTCCTGTCAATCAATTTCGACATTTATCCCGTCTATCGAAAATTGTTGCACCGGGCTGCCCAAAGTGGGATTGAGGGGATGTGCTTGACAGTCCTATTCCCCGGAGCGCACACCGTTTCGATAATATCGAGAATATCGAAACCATAGGAGATTTGGATGGCTGCTTCTGTCGACACAGGCCTGAGCGAAACCAGAAACGGTCAGGTCTATCAGTTGATCCGGACCGACATTCTCGCCGGCAATTTGGCGCCGGGGCAAGCGCTGCAATTCGCACAGTTGCGCACCGGCTATGGCGTGAGCATGGGCGTGATCCGCGAGGCGCTGATGCGCTTGTCGGCCGAGCGGCTGGTGGTCAGCGAGGAACAGCGTGGCTTTCGCGTCATGCAAATCTCCGCCGAGGATCTGATCGATTTGACTGAAAGCCGCTGCGTGATCGAGGGGCTAGTGCTGCGCGATGCCGTCACGAACGGTTCGCTGGAGTGGGAATCGGGAATCGTAGCTGCGCTTCATCGGCTCGAGCGGACGCAAAAGGTCGATCCTGCCAGTGCTGCGGTGGTGACCGATGAGTGGAGCAGAGCTCATCACGCCTTTCACATGGCACTGCTCAGCGGCGCCTCGACCCAGCGGTTGAAGCATTTCGCCGATCTGCTGCGCGACTCCGCCGAAGTGTACCGGCGCTGGTCCATGCCGATGGAAGAGCCGGTCCGCGAGGTCAGCAACGAGCATCAGCGGCTGGCGGATTTGGCGCTGGCACGCGATGCTGATGGCGCCGTGGCTGAACTCCGCCAGCACCTCGGACTGACCCGCGACCTCGTACTCAAATTCTTCGAGCGCAAGGAGAAAGCGCATGTCCTCCTCTGAGATCAGCCTGCCTGCGGAATGGGAGCCGCACGAGCGCACGCTGATCGGCTTTCCCTGCCGGCCGTCAAGCTGGGGCACGATGTACGACGCCGGCCGGCGCGAATTCGCTGCCGTGGCGAACGCCATCGCTGCGTTTGAGCCCGTTACGCTGATCTGCGCGACCGCTGAAGACGAGGCTGCAGCCCGCGCGCTTGTGTCGCAGGCGGTGGAAACGATCGTCATTCCGATGGACGGCGCGTGGGTGCGTGACAACGGCCCGACCTACGTGTTTGCAGACGGGCGGCGTACAGCGGTGAGCTTCCGCTTCAATGGCTGGGCGGAACGCCACGCACACCGTGACCGCGATGCTGCACTGGGCAAATCTGTCGCCGAAGCCTTGGGCGATCCCGTGCGCCAGATCGATCTCGTGCTCGAGGGCGGTGGCATCGCATGGGATGATAGCGGCACGGTGGTGACGACAGAGACGGTGCTGATGCATCCGCTGCGCAATTGGCACCTCTCACTCGAGCAGGCGACCCAACGGCTGCGCGAGGCGCTTGGCGCCCGTCAGGTAATCGTCCTGCCGCAAGGTCTACAGTTCGATCTCGACCGTGTCTGGGGGACCGACGGCCATATCGATCTGTTTTTCGATTTCGTCGGTCCGAACAAGGCCCTGATGTTCAAGGTCGAGCCGGGGCATGAGGATTACGAGCATCTCGAAATATCGCGCGGCTTGTTGCGCGGCGCTGGCATCGAAGTGTTCGACTTTCCCTATATTTCGGGTTTCTCCAGCGAGGTTCGCTTCGCCGAAGCGCCGTATCTCAATTTCTATATCTGTAACGGCGCAGTGATCGTCCCGGTCTGCGAGGCCGATCCCGATCTCGACAAGACTGCGCTGGAACTGATTGGTCGTCATCTGCCTGGCCGGCAGGTCGTGCCCATTCCGTTTCGTGCCGGGTTCGTCCAGGGCGGGGCAATCCACTGTCTGACCCAGCAAGTCCCTGCACATCGATGAGTCTGGCGCGGTCACCGGCTCCGACGGATCGCTATTCGGTTGCCGCGTTGCTCCGCGAGGCGCTGCGCGGCCATACCGGCTGGCGCCCGGCCTGGCGCGCGCCCGAACCGCGCAAGCGCTACGATGCGATCATTGTCGGCGGCGGCGGGCACGGTCTCGCCACCGCTTATTATCTGGCGAAGACGCATGGCATCAACAACGTCGCGGTGCTCGAGCGCGGGTGGATCGGCGGCGGCAATGTCGGCCGCAACACGACGGTGGTGCGATCCAACTATCTGCTCCCCGCCAATATCGCGTTTTATGAATATAGCCTCAAATTGTGGGAAGGGCTCGAGCGCGAACTCAACTACAATGTAATGGTCAGCCAGCGCGGGATCGTGAACTTGTTTCATGACGACGGGCAGCGCGATGCCGCAATACGCCGCGGCAATGCCCTGCGCGCCCGCGACATCGATTCCGAATTGTGGAATGCGGCGCAGTTGCGCCGCAGGATTCCGATCCTCAATTTCGATGCGGCGCGCTTTCCTATTCTCGGCGCGCTGGTGCAGCCGCGCGCCGGAACGGTGCGCCACGATGCCGTCGCCTGGGGCTATGCCCGCGCCGCCGACCGTCTCGGCGTCGACATCATCCAGGAATGCGATGTCACCGCGATCCGCCGATCAAATGCAGGTGACGTAACGGGGGTCGATACATCTCGCGGCGCCATCGATGCGCCGGTCATCGCTTTGTCCTGTGCCGGTAACAGCTCGCGCGTCGCTGCGCTGGCCGGGTTGCGGCTGCCGATCGAAACGCATGTGCTGCAGGCTTTCGTTACCGAAGGGATCAAGCCATTTCTCGATACCGTGGTCAGCTTCGGTGCCGGGCATTTTTACATCAGCCAGTCCGACAAGGGCGGGCTGGTATTCGGCGGCGATCTCGATGGGTATAACAGCTATGCGCAACGCGGCGGCATGCCGATCGTCGAGCGCGTCGCCGAATGCGCAATGGCGTTGATGCCCGCGGCCGGTCGCCTGCGCATCTTGCGCGCCTGGGGGGGGCGGATGGACATGTCGATGGACGGTTCGCCGATCATCGACAAAACGCCGGTGCCGGGGCTGCTGCTCAACGCCGGCTGGTGCTATGGCGGTTTCAAGGCGACACCGGCGGCAGGAGTTTGCCTGGCGCACCTGATTGCCACCGGCGGATCGCATCCGCTCGCCGCCGCCTATCGGCTCGATCGCTTTGCGACCGGCCGTCTGCTCGATGAAGAGGCCACCGGCCCCCTTCCGGGAGCGCATTGAGATGCGGATCGACTGCCCGATCTGCGGCCCGCGTATGCTGGAAGAGTTCTTCCTTTACGGCGATGCGACCCGGCGCCGGCCGGACGCCGATGCGCCGATCGAGACCTGGGTCGACTATGTCTACCTGCGCGACAATCCCGCCGGTGCGCATACCGAATACTGGTTCCATGGCGTTGGCTGCCGAACCTGGCTGAAGATCGAGCGCGATACCGTCACCCACGCGATCCATTCCGTATCGCCAGCGGAAGGCACGGCGCGATGAACGCTTTCCGATTGCCTAACGGAGGCCGGATCGACCGAACAGTGCCGCTGCGTTTCCGGTTCGACGGCCGTCACTATCAAGGGTTCCAGGGCGACACGCTAGCGTCCGCCCTGCTCGCAAATGGTGTGCGGCTGGTCGGCCGATCATTCAAATATCATCGACCGCGCGGTTTCCTGACGGCGGACGATAGCGAGCCCAACGGGCTGGCCGAAATCGGCATCGGTGCGCGGCGCGAACCCAATATCAAGATGCCTGAATGCGAACTGGCCGACGGGCTGATCGCTTCCAGCCAGAACCGACTCGGTTCGCTGCGCCACGATTTGCTGGCCTTTAATGGACTGGCCGCGCCGATCCTGGGGGCGGGCTTTTATTACAAGACCTTCATGTGGCCCTCGTCCTTCTGGGAGCGACTGTACGAGCCGGTGATCCGGCGCGCTGCTGGCCTGGGGCGCGCAGCCACCGCGCCCGATCCGGATGTGTACGAAAAGGCGACGCTGCACTGCGATGCCCTGATCATCGGCTGCGGCCCTGCCGGCCTTGCCGCCGCGATTGACGCCGTCGCGGCGGGGGCACGGGTGCTGGCGTGCGAGCGCGATTTCGAGACGGGTGGATCGTGGTTGAGCCATCCGGATCGTGCCGCCGAACTCGCCGATCTGCAGCACCGCGCTGTCGCGCTGGTCGATGCTGGTTCATTAACGATCCTGACACGCACGCATGTTCTCGGCGCGCATGACGGCGGCATATACTCGGCGGTCGAAAAGATCGTCTCCGACGGGCAAGGGCCATCGCCCCGGCAACGGCTGTTGCGCATCGTTGCCGGGCGCGCGATCCTGGCGACGGGCGCCCGCGAGCAGCCGCTCGTCTTTCGCAACAATGATCGGCCCGGGATCATGCTGGCAGGGGCAGTACGTACCTACATCGATCGCTTCGCGGTGCGGCCCGGCACTCGCGCGGCGATCTACACCGACCAGCCGGATATCGCGCTGACCGTCGAAGCGCTGAAACGCGGCGGTATCGATCTTGCCTGCATCGTCGATGCGCGCGACGCGGCGGACCCACCCGTGGGCGCGGACGGCGTCATGGTGGTTCGCGGCTGCATTGCCGATACGCGCGGCGGCGAACAGCTCAAATCAGTGACGGTGCGCGGCGCCGACGGAACCAGCCGGCGGCTCGATTGCGACCTGTTGATCATGGCGGGGCGATCGCTGCCCGAACGAAGCCTCTATCGCGCCGGACCGGGCGGCACGGCCATGGTCGCGGTCGGGGGCGCGGCGCAAAGTGACGGGGCGGCGCCGGACTGGCCGATCGATACGATCGATGCCAAGGCGTTCGTCGATTTCCAGAACGACGTCACCGCGGCCGACATCCGCGCCGCGGCAAACGAGGGGTTTTCGCACCCCGAACATCTGAAGCGTTACACTACGCTGGGCATGGCGACCGATCAGGGGCGTACCTCCAGCGCCAACGGGCTTGCCCTGCTGTCGAAGCGAGCCGGCCGGTCGCAGGGCACGCTTCAGCCAACCCAGGCGCGCTGGCCGGCAGTGCCCGTCGCGATCGGCGCGCTGGCAGGGCATCACCGCGAGGCTGCGTTCAGGCCGTTGCGCCGGACCCCGACCGACCAATGGGCTGAACAGCGCGGTGCCGCGTTCACCAATACCGGGCTATGGCGCCGCGCCAGTTATTTTCCACGTGGTAGCGAGACTGGCTGGCTCGAATCCGCAGTTCGTGAGGCACGGGCGGTGCGCGAGGGCGTCGGGTTTTGCGACGTGTCGACACTCGGCAAATATGAGCTTTTCGGGCCCGATGCCGGGACGCTGCTGGATCGCGTCTATGCCAATATGTTCAGCAGCTTGGCGGTGGGCAAGGCGCGTTATGGCATCATGCTGCGTGAGGACGGCATCGCGTATGACGACGGCACCACCGCGCGCCTTGCCGAGCATCATTATGTGATGACGACCAGCTCCGCCATGGCCGAGTCGGTCGGGCGCAATCTTGAATATTGCCGCCAGATATTATGGCCCGAGCTTGATGTGGTGATCGTACCGGTGACTGAACAATGGGCGCAGGTCGCAATTGCCGGGCCGCAGTCCCGCGCACTTCTGCAACAGATCGTCGATGATCCGTCGTCGACCGCCGGCGATGTCTTCCCGCACATGTCGGCGCGTAATCTCACCGTCCTGGGCGGGACCGAGGCGCGCCTGTTCCGCCTGTCGTTCAGCGGCGAGATGGCGTTCGAACTCGCGGTGCCGGGGCAGCAGGGCAATCGCCTCGCGGCCGAGCTCGAGGCGCTCGGCGGGACACCCTATGGACTTGAGGCGCTCAACATCCTTCGGCTTGAAAAGGGCCATGTAACCGGTGCCGAGATCGACGGGCGCAACACCGCTTTCGACCTCGGGCTCGGCAAGATGCTGTCCAAGAAAAAGGATTTCATCGGCCGGCGAATGGCGGAGCGCCCGGCCCTGAACGAGTCGGCACGGCCGCGGCTGGTAGGGTTGCGCTCGCTCCGCCCCGATGTGCCGATGACGGCGGGCGCGCAGCTCGTTGTCGCGGACGATGTTGGCCGCCCGCAGGGATGGGTCAGTTCGATTGCTTATTCGCCCGCCGTGGCCGACTGGATCGGTATCGGGCTGCTGGAGCATGGACCCGAGCGTCACGGCGAGGAACTCGTCGCGTGGAACGGTTTGCAAGGCGAGAAAGTAGCCGTCGTGGTCGTCGATCCGATATTCTACGATCCCGCCGGCGAGCGCGCGCGTGGTTGATCCTGCAAATAGGGTCCGGATCGAACCCCTGGCCTTGCAAGGCTATGCGATTACTGCCCGTCCCAAGGAGCGAGCGCTGGATTTGCGTAAGGTGCTCGAGTTCAGACTGCCGCCGCCTTGTGCATTGATCTCGCATGATGTCGTGACCGTTATGGGGGTGGCGCCCAGCCGCTGGTTCATCTTGGGAACGACGCTGCCCGAACGCAGCGCTTTGCAGGAGGCGTGTGGCGACCGGGCACTGGTGAGCGCGATCGAATCGGTATGGCAATATTACGCTTTACGTGGTGCCGCAGCCCCCGAGGTGCTGGCATCGCTGGTCGCGATCGACCTTGCACCCGATGCCTTTGGCAGCACTGCCTGCGCGATCACCGCGGCAGGGCCGTACGATCTGTTGGTGTGGCGGCTGAGGGGCGAGGAAGCCGGGTTCGGGATCGGCGTTGCCCGCAGCCTTTCGCGCGACTTTCATGTCTGGCTCGAGGAAGCGGTTCATTTCCGATCTGATCGCGGAGGGCGCCGTGGCGGACGGTGAAACCCTCGCCGCAATCGCGCTCGATCGTCGCGCCCGCATTGCGATAGCCGCGCGCGACGGCAAGGCGGCCGCTGCGGCGACAGCCGAACTCACCACCCGCCATCCTGATTTTGCACCCGGCTGGTTGACCGCCAGCACCTTTCTGCTGACATCCGGCCGCGCGGCACAGGCGCTGGATGCAATCGACGCCGGGCTGGCAATCGCCCCGGGCAATCCCGCGCTGCGCCTGCACCAGGCCCGGGTGTTGCATGCTTTAGGTCAGATCGCCGAAGCGCGACATGTCTTGTTTGACGTCCGGCCGTCCTGCGCGCCTTACCCCTTGTTGCAGCATGAGCTCGGCAATATCCTGATCCTGGTTGACGAACATGCCTGTGCGCTCGATGTGATGCTGGATGCCGGGGCCGCCTTGGATGGTGATCCGCGCTACCTGTTCAATTTAGCGGTGCTCCGGCGCTTTCTCGGCGATCTTGAGGAAGCCGAAGCGTTGCTCGATCGGGTTATTGTGCTGCGCCCCGGCGATTGGGAGGCAATCGGCCTGCGGTCCCAGCTTCGCCGCCAGACGCTCGCACGCAATCATGTGCCCGACCTGCGTCGACGTCTCGCCGAGCCGCTACGCGATGTGACCGCCGAAGTGCAGCTTCGCTACGCGCTTGCCAAGGAATTGGAGGATTTGGGCGCGTGGGAAGAAAGCTTTGCCGAACTCAGCCGCGGCGCGAAACTGCGGCGTGGGCAATTCGATTATGTCGTCAGCCGCGACATCGACAGGATCGGCCAGATCATCGCAACGTTTGACGCGCAATGGCTTGAACGACGAATGATGCCGGCCCCTCCCTGCGGCGCGAGGCCGGTGTTCGTGATGGGATTGCCGCGATCGGGAACGACGTTGGTCGAGCGTATCATCTCGAGCCATTCGCAGGTCGTCTCGCTTGGCGAACTGAACGATTTTCCCGTCGCCGTCGAACGGTTGCGCCAGACCGCCGATGCGGCAACGATGGGCTTTGTCGCGGCGGCTGCCAAAGCCGATCTTGCCTCAATCGCAGCATTCTATCGCGATCGAACCCGGCCGCTGGCGGGACGCGCGACGGCGTTCGTCGACAAGCTGCCGCTCAACTATCTATACGCCGGCCTGATCGCCGCTACCCTACCGGAAGCCCATCTCGTCCTGCTGCGACGTGAACCCAGCGCTGCAGGGTACGCGATGTTCAAAACATTGTTCAATCAAGGGTACCCCTTCTCTTACGATCTGCACGAACTTGGCTGCTATGTCGCGGCATTCGAGGCATTGTCGGACCATTGGGAGCGGGTGTTGGGCGATCGCCTAGCCGTCGTGCGTTACGAGCGGCTGGTGACCCAACCCGAGGCCGAGACGCGCCGTCTGATCGCGCATTGCGCGCTCGATTGGGATGCAGCCTGCTTGCGCCCTCACGAAAACGCTGCTGCCTCATCGACCCACAGCGCTGCCCAAGTGCGCGAGCCGATCCATGACCGTTCAGTTGAGTTATGGCAAAATTATCAGTTATTTTTAACACCTTTTTTTAACGGTCTGTTATATGGTTCGACAAAAGATACGTTCGAATGACCTTGCGAAATCTCCGCGCAACAGCGCAGCACCGGTTTATTGGTGCAAGCGCTGCCGTCCCACCCTTCGCTTGCGTTAATTGAAGCCCCCGGTGCTTTGTGTCACTGGGGGTTCGAAAATGGCCTGTCGGCTTTTCCTCAGATTGCCACGTCCGGTTTCACGTAATCGCTGGCGACATCGGGCAGCGGAAAGGCTCGAACGGGTGGAAAGCAGCACGACCGCTTTGGAGCGGAAGCGGAACGGCGGCTTGCCACATGATGGGCCTCGTCGGACGTTTACGACCGTATAAACAAATTGTTGAGGCTGATCTGCCCCCTTCTGAGTGGTCCAAAATATCTGTTATTTTGGATCATGAAGGAGACTGGGAATGCCGTTCAAGAAGCACAGGCCGGAAGAGATCATCGGCAAGCTGCGTGAGGCGGAGATCGTGCTGGCGCAGGGTGCCTCGACCGCTGAGGCGTGTCGCCGGATCGCTGTCAGCGAGCAGACCTATTACCGGTGGCGCAAGGAGTATGGAGGACTGAAGACCGACCAGGCGCGGCGGATGAAGGATCTGGAGAAGGAGAACCTCCGGCTCAGGCGCGCGGTCTCGGATCTGACGCTCGACAAGCTGATCCTGCAGGAGGCAGCACGGGGAAACTTCTGAGCCCCGCGCGACGGCGTCGGTGTATCGATCATGTACGGCAGGTGCTGCCGGTGTCCGAGCGGCGGATATGCCGCGTGCTCGGACAACATCGATCGACGCAGCGCAAGGTGCCGCGTGGGGCGGACGACGAACAGGCGTTGACCGAGGACATCATCGCCTTGGCCAAGCAATATGGTCGCTATGGCTATCGCCGGGTGACGGCACTGCTGCGTTCGGCGGGATGGGCGGTGAACCGCAAGCGCATGGAGCGCATCTGGCGGCGTGAGGGTCTGAAAGTACCGCAAAAGCAGCCCAAGCGCGGTCGGCTCTGGCTGAACGATGGGTCATGTATCCGGCTGCGTCCGGAGTATCCGGGCCATGTCTGGGCCTACGACTTTGTAGAAGGTCGCACCCATGATGGTCGCAAGTTCCGCATCCTGACGATCATCGACGAGGCCAGCCGGGAATGCCTAGCGTTGATCGTCGCGCGTCAGCTCAAACACGAGGATGTGCTGGCAGCTCTTGCCGATCTGTTCATCGCGCGCGGTCCGCCGGCGAATATCAGGTCTGACAATGGCAGCGAATTTATCGCGACGGCGGTCCAGAAATGGCTCGCTCAGATCGGCGTCACGACCCTCTATATTGCGCCGGGGTCGCCATGGGAGAACGGCTATAACGAGAGCTTCAACGGGTCGCTGCGCGACGAACTCCTCAATGGCGAAATCTTCTATAGCCTCGCCGAGGCCCGGGTGCTGATCGAAGCGTGGCGGCGTCATTACAATACGGTCCGCCCGCACAGCAGCCTGGGCTACCGCCCACCGGCCCCGGAGGCCGTCCCATCGCCAGTGCCGCCCTCCGGTTCCGCTTCGCTCCACCTCCGGGCGACACTGGCGATGGAGGTGACAATGCACTAACAATCAACACGGACCACTCAGCGGGGGCCGGTCAGCTACCAGCTGCTTTGCCCAAAACATGCGCATCTCGTTCCGGAGCGGAGGAACGACAAAGGTCTCGCGATGAGTCACTCAGAGCGACTTGATAATCATAACGGGGGGCAGTTACCGGCGCTACCGTCTTCGGGCCTCAACGACCGCTTTTTTTACGACATCTGCCGAATCGAACGTCGCCTTTGGAGCGCGCACCCTACGACAGCCAACGTCTGCAAAGGCCCGATTGTGTTGAAAAACTCGCCGCTGAGATCGAGGCTAGTGCCAGCTTAGGCACGGTCTGGAGGGCTCGTCCCCGGTTATGCGGGTGCTGGGGCGGCGGGCATCGGGATCAGCTTAGCCATCTTGCGGAGGTTTTGAGCGGTGGCGGCTAGGAGGAATTCGTCTCTTGCGCCGTTTGGACCTCGCAGGCGCAGGCGGTCCAGCCTCAGGATGCGCTTGAGGTGCGCGAACAGCATCTCTACCTTTTTTCGCTCGCGGCGGGATGTGACATAGGCGTCGGTTCTGGACAGATCCCTTGCCAAGTCACGTGCGCCTTCGTGGAGAGATCGGGCCACTTTGCGGCTGGGCTGACCGGGGCAACATTGCGGCTTGAGGACGCAGGCGTCGCAGTCATGTTTACTGGCGCGGTAACGGATGAAGCCGTCCTTATCGACGCCGGGCCGTGGGATCGCATAGTCCCTGCGGTGCTGGACGAGGTTTTTGCCGCCAGGACATACGTAGAGATCATTGTGATGGTCGTAGCGGAACTCGGTGCGTTGGAAACTTCCAGTCCGGCGACCCACGTGATCGAAGATGGGAATGTGCGGTTCGATACCTCGCTCATGGACGAGCCAGGCAATATTGGCGGCATCGCCATAGCCGGTATCGGCGGCCAGACGCTGCGGCCAGATGCCAAAGCGCTCCTGCGTCCTGTCGATCATAATTCGCTGCGCTGTCACCTCAGCTGGGCGGATGGCCGTGGTGGCTTCGACATCAACAATCACGGCGTTTGCCAAATCGATGAGATAATTGGTGCTGTAAGCGAAGAAGGCTTGCCCGCCATGTGCGCTTGTCCAGCGCGCTGCAGGATCGGCAGGCGACAGAGATTTGGGCGTGACGGGCGATGCTGCGCCGAACGCTGCTGCATCAAGTACCTCCAGGTACTCCCGGGCAGCATGGTTGACGATGTCCGGGGGCAAGCCTTCCTCGCCGGGCACACCTCGCTGGCGGTTCGCGTCGGCTTTGATCAGACTGGCGTCGACGGCAAAGCCCTCGCCACCGACCAATCCCTCCTCGATACAGCGAGTGACGGTCATCTCGAACAGGTCCCGCAGCAGGTCACTATCCCGGAAGCGGCCGTGGCGGTTCTTGGAGAAGGTCGAATGATCCGGCACCGCTCCGTCAAGACCGAGGCGACAGAACCAGCGATAGGCCAGGTTAAGGTGCACTTCCTCGCAGAGGCGCCGCTCTGACCGGATGCCCAGGCAATAGCCAATGAGCAGCATCCGGATCATGAGCTCGGGATCGATTGAAGGGCGGCCCGTCCCGCTGTAAAATGGTCGGAGGTTCTCCCGGATGCCGTTCAAGTCCACAAATCGGTCAACTGCCCGCAACAAGTGGTTTTGCGGCACATGGTCCTCCAGGCTGAAGCTGTAAAACAGCGCCTCCTGCATGACCGTCCGATTGCCCATCATCAGCCTGTCTCCCAACGACAGATCCAGTGAATCAGGACTGCGCAGTTACTGCAAGGCCGAGTTTTTCAACACAATCGCCCAACATCGGTCATTCGCCATTACCCGTTGGCAACGATGAACAAATAGCTGGTCTTGGGATTGGTAACTTGGCAGCGAGCCAGCCGACCTTAGGCTCGAGCCGATATCGGACCATCAACCCAATGCGATTCCCATACACGTCCGGCCGACAGATCTGAATTATGAGCTCTGCGCTGAGCTACCTAGAAAGCTACCTAGACGAAAACCATGGCCGATGATGCCTTGCTCACTGAGCTCTAGGTCATTGAACAAAAAGGATATTTTGGTGGACGCACTAGGGCTCGAACCTAGGACCCGCTGATTAAGAGGGTTTGCGTCCGTATGCGTCCAGGTTTGTCCGTTTTGGTCCGGTCCGGTCCGGTCCAGTCCAGGGTAGGGCAGGGCAGGGCAGGGGAGCAATCGTCGATTGTCAGCTCCCGTGGTAAGAGTCTGGAGACTACCGTCGTATCTGAAGCTGCCACTCCGCCTTCGTCAAAAAAGGTCGCCGTTCACGGCTTGAATCGTGCCCATCAAGACCTGCCATACATTCAGGTGCTGAACGTGGAACGCGGACGGAAAAATTTGGCCGATGCCGGAAGTTTAGGGTATTGCGAACGGCGGAGCGCTGTTGCGAAGGCGGACACTCGGCTGTCGCTAGTCGGCAGTCTTTTGAATGATGACTACAGTCCGACTCTACGGGCGATTTGCTGACCACTTGTTTTAAAGTGAATCTCGACCAGCAGCGCGCCAGATACCTCCCATGGCGGCCAGATAAATGGTAACGGGCAACCAGATCAGCCCAGTGCCGATCACCAGGAACAGCGAAGATATGTCCACCGGCACGCCCCACAACAGCGCGCCGGCGATCCCGAGGAACCAGAAAACAAGGCCGCCGACCAACCCCTGAAGAACAGCGAAGATCACGCTCCCCTTGATTTTCGCGGGGACGACAGCGACGAATCGGGGGGCGAGGACGCTGCGCTGCGCGGCAGGAAGCGGCAGGTGACGCTCTATCGTCGCAATCAGCGCCTCTCCGTCTGACCGGCCCCCACTGAGTGGCCCGTGTTGATTGTTAGTGCATTGTCGCCGCCGTTGCCATTGCCGCCTGGAGGTGGAGCGAAGCGGAACCGGAAGGTGGCAATGGCGGAGAAGCCGTTTCCGGGGCCGGCGGTCGGTAGCCTAGGCTGCTGTGGGGGCGGATCGTGTTGTAATGCCGCCGCCAGGCTTCGATCAGTACCTTTGCTTCGGCGAGACTGTAGAAGATCTCGCCATTGAGCAGCTCGTCGCGAAGCGAGCCGTTGAAGCTCTCGTTGTAGCCGTTCTCCCATGGCGACGCCGGGGTGATGTAGAGCGTCGTGACGCCGATCCGTCCGAGCCATTTCTGGACCGCCGTCGCGATAAATTCGCTGCCATTATCGGACCTGATATTGGCCGGTGGCCCGCGAGCGATGAACAAGTCGGCCAGGGCCGCCAGCACATCTTCGTGTTTGAGCTGCCGCGCCACGATCAGGGCGAGGCATTCGCGGCTGGCCTCATCGATAATCGTCAGGATGCGGAACTTGCGGCCATCATGGGTACGCCCCTCGACGAAGTCGTATGCCCAGACGTGTCCCGGATACTCGGGCCGCAACCGGATGCATGAGCCATCGTTCAGCCACAGCCGGCCCCGCTTGGGCTGTTTTTGCGGCACCTTCAGGCCCTCGCGTCGCCAGATACGCTCGACCCGCTTGCGGTTGACCGTCCAGCCCGCGTCGCGCAGCAAAGCCGTCACCCGGCGATAGCCATAGCGACCATATTGCCGCGCCAGGGCAATGATATCATCGGTGAGAGCTGCCTCGTCATCTGCCCCGCGCGGCACCTTGCGCTGCGTCGATCGATGCTGGCCGAGCACCCGGCAGACCCGTCGTTCGGATACCGCCAGGGTGCTACGAACATGATCGATGCAGCGCCGTCGGCGCGCGGGGCTTAGAAGTTTCCCCGCGCCGCCTCCTGCAGGATCAGCTTGTCGAGCGTCAGGTCAGAAATCGCCCGCCGAAGCCGCAGGTTCTCCTTCTCCAGATCCTTCATCCGCCGCGCCTGGTCGGTCTTCAGACCACCATATTCCTTGCGCCAGCGATAATAGGTCTGCTCGGTAACGGCGATCCGCCGACACGCATCCGCGGTCGTCCCGCCCTGCGCCAGCACGATCTCCGCCTCACGCAGCTTGCCGATGATCTCTTCCGGCTTGTGCCTCTTGCCCATTTCCAAACTCCTTCATGATCCAAAATAACAGAGATTTTGGACCACTCAGAAGGGGGCAGATCAGCAGGTAGATCATGAAACCGACGCCGATCAGCGCCAGGGGCAAGGTGATGAACATGGTGTCGCGTCCTTCGCATGGATGATCGGACGCGCCTCCACCTGCCACCACAGCGCGGGATCGATCATAGCAAAAATGAGCGCCGGAGGAAATCCGGCGCCGACCAAATCAATGAAGTTGGTGGAGGCGATTACGCGCTCCACGGATCGTATTCCCGGACGATCCTCTCGACGTCGCCGTCATAGTCGTCGCTGGTCATCACCTTATATCCCTGGTCGGTGGCGATCAGGATGATGATTACCTTGAGGGTGCAGGCGAGGTTCCAGGCGTAGCGCTGGGCGGCATCGAGAGACATGATTGGCTCCTGTCGTTCGAGGAGCGGGGGCCATCCCCGCTCGACAGGCGCCGACGCATCCGGCCAGCGGCCGCGGTCACCGCGACAGAGCGCAGCGACAAGCGGCCGCATGCTTGCATAGCGGACCCCTTGCGGGTTGATCGTGGAAGGCCGCAGGCCGGAAAGGACTAGCGCCTCAAAGAGCGGGGATGGTCGCCGCAATATGGCGGGTGTTCCCATTGGTCCTTGCCGCTCACCGTCGAACGATCCTCACCTTGAAACGGATAGTATGGCAATAACGCGATTTAGGATCCCAAGGTGACTTGGTTGAAAAACGGCCGGTTTGCTTAGGCGCGCGCAGGTGGCGCACGCCGAGGCTTTGCAGCGGTTCGCCATGGCGGCTCCGTGCCTCACCGCTGGCTCCATTTGCCTGCAGCGGCTTTGCGCTTTAGGTCAACCTACTTTGTTCAATGCCGCCCTCAACGTCTCGACGATGCGGCCGATCTGGTCGAGCTCGATGATTAGCGGCGGCGACAGTGCGATGATGTCGCTCGTTGTGCGCACCAGCAGACCTGAGCGGAAGCAATCGACGAACACATCGTACGCGCGCGTACCCGGTGCCCCGCCGCGCGGCGCGAGCTCGACCCCGGCGACCAGACCAATCGTGCGAACGTCGATCACATGCGGCGCGCCCCGCAAGCCGAGCAGCTGGTCGCGCCAAGCCGCGGCAAGCCCGGCCCCGCGTGTCAGCAACGCTTCCTGTCGATAGATATCGAGTGTCGCCAGACCGGCGGCGCAGGCTACGGGGTGGCCCGAATAGGTATATCCGTGGAATAGTTCGATGGCATTTTCCGGCCCCGCGACGATCCCGTCATGGACGGCTCGGCTGCACAGCACCGCGCCCATCGGGATGGTGCCGTTGGTGAGGCCCTTGGCAGTGGTGATCAGGTCCGCCTTCACCCCGAAATAATCGACCGCGAACGGCGTACCGAGCCGTCCGAACCCGGTGATGACTTCATCGAAGATCAACAAGATGCCGTGTCGGGTCGCGATCTCTCGCAATCGCTCGAGATAGCCGCTTGGCGGCAGCAGCACGCCGGTCGAGCCGGCGACGGGTTCGACGATCACCGCCGCGATCGTCTCGGCACCGTGCAGCTGGACGAGACGTTCGAGATCGTCGGCCAGTTCGGCGCCATGTTCCGGCACATCGGCGCTGAACGCATTGCGCGCGAGATCATGGGTATGGCGCAGGTGATCGACACCGGGCAGGCTGGTGAATACGCGCCGGTTGTTGACGATGCCACCGACCGAAACCCCGCCGAACCCGACACCATGATAGCCGCGTTCGCGTCCGATGAAGCGCGTGCGCGTGCCCTGTCCGATCGCGCGCTGATAGGCGAGCGCGATCTTCAGCGCGGTGTCGACCGATTCCGAGCCCGATCCGGTGAAGAAAATCCGGTCCATCTCCGCGGGGGCGATTTCGGCCAGCCGGGCCGCAAAGTCGAACGCGATGGGATGCCCCATCTGAAAAGCCGGGGCGAAATCCATCGTGCGGATCTGGCGGGACACCGCATCGGCAATCTCTTCGCGGCCATGCCCGGCATTCACGCACCACAAGCCGGCCGTCCCGTCGAGGATCTCGCGATCATCCGCCGAGCGGTAGAACATGCCACGCGCTTCAGTAAGCAGCCGCGGCTGCGCTTTGAACTGGCGATTGGCCGTGAAGGGCATCCACCAGGCGTCGAAATCGGGCGTGTTCATGGAAACCTCATTGCTATGTCGGATTTCAGGTGGGAACCATCACGGCCCGGTCAGGCGAATACGACCGTACGATTGCCGTTGAGCATGACGCGCCGCTCCAAATGCCAAGTCACCGCTCGCGCGAGGACCGCGCATTCGATGTCCCGCCCGGTATTGACCAGCGCCTCGGGGCCAAGCGCGTGCGACACGCGCTCTACCCCCTGTTCGATGATCGGGCCCTCGTCGAGATCCGTGGTCACATAATGGGCGGTCGCGCCGATGATTTTCACACCCCGGCCATGGGCCTGATGATAGGGCCTGGCACCCTTGAAGCTGGGCAAAAAAGAATGATGGATATTGATGCATTTGCCCAGCAGTGCCTCGCACATCTGGGGAGAAAGGATCTGCATGTAGCGCGCCAGGATGACGACATCGGCGCGGCATTCCTCGACAACCTCAATAAAGCGCGTCTGCTGTGCCGTCTTGTCGGCCGGATCGACCGGCAGGTGGATATAGGGCAGGCCGCACCATTCGGTGAAGGATCGCATATCGTCATGATTGGAAATGACGGCGACAATATCGACCTTGAGCAGACCGGTGCGCCATCGGTGAAGAAGGTCGAAGAGACAATGACCGAATTTCGACACCGCAATCACCACCCTTGGCCGACTGCCGATGTCATGCAGCGACCATTCCATGCCGTATTGCGCTGCGATGGGAGTGAAGCTCGCTTCGAGATGATCGATGGAAGGGGCTGCCGCACCCGGTCGAAAGGCGACGCGCATGAAGAATTGACCCGAGCCTGCATCATTGAACTGATGTGACTCACTGATCGAACAGTCCTGCGCGGCAAGATATCCCGCGACCGCAGCGACGACCCCCTTCACATCGGGGCATTGCACCATCAGCACCAATGACCCCGGCGCGGGACCATTTTGGAGGTAGGACAAAGCCTGTGTCTCGCGGTTTGTCGCTTTAGCCACCCGGCGCTCCTCATGTTTGCGGTAACCGGCACGTCGCCAAACCGCAGTTTCGCACAATATGTCGAAATTTACTTGACATGTCGAATATAAAAACAGAGGATGTTCAAAGAAAGGGGGGGTAAATGCCGCTCACGCCGACCAAAAAAATCTGGATGAACGGTGAAATGGTCGATTGGGCCAACGCGACCGTCCATATTGCCACGCATACCTTGCATTATGGCACCGGCACGTTCGAGGGCATCCGCGTCTATGAAACCGCACAGGGCCCCGGTTTTTTCCGCCTGACCGATCACATCAAACGGCTGTATCGCTCGGGCCATATTCTGGGCATGCCAATGACCTATTCGGTCGCCGAGATCGTGCGGGCTTGCCGCGACGTGGTCGCGGCATCGGGGCTGTCGAGCTGCTATGTCCGGCCGCTGGCCTATTATGGTTATGGCGAACTCGGTCTCGATACCGTCAATTGCGAGGTGGATATCGCGGTGATGTGCTGGCCGTGGGCTTCGGTACGCGGGGACAGCACCAACAAGCGCGGCCTGCGGATGAAGGTTTCGTCGTGGCGGCGCCATGACCATAATATCATGCCGCCCGAGGCCAAGACGATCGGCAATTACGTCAATTCCTCGCTCGGCAAGGCCGAAGCGCGTAAGGCCGGCTATGACGACTGCATCATGCTCAACCCGCAAGGGCTGGTCGCGGAGTGCACGGCGGAAAATATCTTTGTCGTGCGCGACGGCGTGATCTTCACTCCGCCGGTATCGGCCGGGGCGTTGGAAGGGCTGACGCACAACACCATCCGAACGATGGCCGAGGATCTCGGTCTGGATGTCCGCGTTGCCAATCTCTCACGGGCCGATCTCTATATCGCCGATGAGATTTTCGTGTGCGGAACCGCATCCGAAGTCGCCTCGGTGGCGTCGGTCGATGACCGCGAGGTCGGTTTTCCGGGGCCGATCGGAAGCCGCTTGCAGGAAATCTTTGCTGAGACGGTTCACGGCCGGATCGACCAATATCGGCATTGGGTCGAGGCGCTGTGAGCGCGATAATGAAGCTGAGCGACGCGCAGCACGAGGCGCTTGCCGATCGTCTGTTTGCCGCGGTGAAAGCGGGCGTCGGGATCGATCCGCCCAGCGAAACGACCGATTATGGCTTCGAGGACGCTTACAGGGTTCGCCGGAAGCTGGTCGATCGGCTGATTGCCGACGGGGGAAAGCCGCGCGGCCACAAGATCGGCTTCACCTCGACGGCGATGCAGGAAATGTACGGCATGACCGGCCCCGATTTCGGAATCCTGCTCGACACCATGTTCCTCCCCGCAAACAAGCCGGTGATGGTGACCGGCAAGGCCAACACGCGGGCTGAGCCGGAGCTTGCCTTCGAGCTGGCCCGCCCGCTCAAGGGCCCGGGCGTGACGGTCGAGCAGGCGATTGCAGCATGCTCGAAAGTCTATGCCGCGATCGAGGTGATCGACAGCCGCGTCGGCGCGATGCGCGCCAAGGCGACCGACTCACTCGCTGACAATGCCGGGGCGGGCTATGTGGTGCTGGGCGACATTGCGCTCGATCCTGGGACAATCGATTACGCCGCGATCGAGATCACGCAGAGCGTCGACGGCGAGCATGGCGCGGCACCGGCGGCCGATGTGATGGGGCATCCCGCCGCGCCGCTCGCATGGCTGGCAAACAAGCTGCCCGAGCTCAGTGGCCTGGGCGGAGAACTTGCGGCCGGCGACATCGTCATTACCGGCTCGCCGGTCCGCTCGGTTGCCGTGCAAAAGGGCTCTCGCCTTACCGCGACTTTTGGCGTGCTCGGCACAATCAATCTGGAGTTTGTCTGATGGCGCGGCTGGTTTCGTTCGAATTTGCCGGCGCATGGCATCCGGGCCTGCTGATTGGGGACCAAGTGGTCGATACCCAGGCACTGCTGGCCTCGCGAGGCCTCGACGTCGACGCATCGAGCAACCGACGGCTGATCGGCGCGCTCGGCGCGAAAATCGGCACCCTCGGACAAGTCAGCGCGTCGGAGCTGAGCCAAATGCAGGCGTCCGGCAATGTCCATGCACTGGGGTCGCTCCGCCTCGGGCCGCCGATCCCCGACCCGGAGAAAATCGTCTGCATCGGGCTGAACTATCATGATCACGCCGAGGAGGTCGGTGCTACACCGCCGCCCGCCCCGATCTTCTTTGCCAAATACGCCAATTCGCTTGGCGGGGCCGCCGATGACATCGTGCCGCCGCGCGACACCAACGAAGTCGATTACGAGGCCGAATTGGCGATCGTGATCGGTACCGCGGGCCGCTACATCGATCGCGCCGATGCGCTGTCGCACGTCGCCGGTGCGATGGTGTTCAACGATGTGTCGGCCCGCGACCTGCAGCTTGCCAACCAGTTATGGACCGGCGGCAAGGCAATCGACACCTTCGCGCCGTGCGGTCCGGCGGTCGTGACGATGGATGAAATCGACGATATCCAGAATCTGCGCGTCCAGACCCGCGTCGACGGCGAAGTTCTGCAAAATGGTAACACTGCGTCGATGATCTTCGGCGTGGCGGACATCATCGCCTTTCTGTCCCGGATCATGACGTTGAAGCCCGGCGACATCATCGCCACCGGTACGCCGGCGGGCGTCGCTAAGGCGCACACCCCGCCGCGCTGGTTGCGCGCCGGCCATGTTGTCGAAGTCGAGATCGAACGCCTCGGCATGATCCGCAATACCGTGCAAGAGGCCTATTGATGAAGACGACCGCCGACGTGGTGATCATCGGCGGTGGCGTCACCGGGTGCAGCATCGCCTATCATCTCGCCCGGGCGGGCATCAAGGACGTGGTTCTGCTCGAGCGCACCCAGCTGACTGCGGGTTCGACCTGGCACGCGGCGGGCGGCACGGGTGCCTTTGGCGGCAGCGCCAACGCCACGTTCCTGCACAAATATAGTTTCGAGATGTATCCCAAGCTGGAAGCCGAAACGGGGCAATCCTGCGGCTTCCATCATGTCGGCGAAATCTCCATCGGTCGCACCGACGAGCGGGTCGAGGAAATGAAGCTCCACCATGTGCTGGCCAAGCGCAACGGTGTCGAAACGCATTGGCTGACGGCCGAACAATTGCTCGAAAAGGCGCCGGTGATGGACCCGGCGACGGTCAAGGCAGCCTTGTTCGAGCCCTCCTATGGCCATGTCGATCCCTCAGGCGTGACTTACGCTTTTGCCGCCGGCGCGCGTGCCGCTGGTGCGCAGATCGTGCTGCAGACGCCGGTCCTGGAGACCAATCAACGGCCCGATCTGAGCTGGGACGTGGTCACCCCGCAAGGCACGATCCATGCCCAGAGGATCGTCAACGCGGCGGGTTTGTGGGCGCGCGAAGTGGCGCAGCTGGCGGGCGTCTATCTGCCGCTGATGCCGGTCGAGCATCATTATCTGGTCACCGAAAGCATTCCCGAGATCGAGGCGCTCGGCTTCGAACTGCCGCTGATTACGGATGCCGATGCCGAATATTATATGCGGCAGGAAATGAAGGGTCTGCTGCTGGGGGTGTATGAAAGCCCCTGCACGCACTGGGCCGAGCGATCGACGCCGCTCGATTTCGGCCACGAATTGTTGCCCAACGCCGTCGAGCGCATCGAGAGCAACCTGATGCAGGCGGTCGAGAGCGTGCCTTGCCTGGGCCGGGCGGGGATCAAGCGCGTCATTAATGGGCCGATGATCTTCTCGCCCGATCTGGCGCCGCTAATCGGGCCCTATCCCGGCAAGGCCAATTACTGGACCGCCTGCGGTGTGATGAGCGGCTTTTCGCAATCGGCGGCGATCGGCATGGTGCTGGCGGCATGGATGACCGAGCGCGAGCCGCCGATGGACGTCTTCATGTGGGATGTCGCGCGCTACGGTCGCTGGGCCGGCAAGGACTATGTCAGGGCGCGCACCGGCGACATGTACGCCACGCGCTTCAAGACCGTTTACCCTTATGAGGCGCGCGAGGCCGGCCGTCCGGTCAGGACGACCAACGCCTATGAGACTCTGCAGGCAAAGGGTGCCGTTTCCGGTGCCAGCGACGGCCTCGAATTCCCTTTGTGGTACGCCCCCAAGGACGTGGAGGCGCGTGATTCGCTGACGTATCGGCGGCCCAATTGGTTTGCGCCGGTGGGCGCGGAGTGCCGCGGTACGGCAGCCGGTGTTGGGCTGATCGACATTTCAACCTACGGCAAGCACCGCGTGGCCGGTTCGGGCGCGCTCGGCTGGCTCGAGCGGATGATGGCCAATCGCATGCCCGCGAAGGACGGCCAGATCGCGCTCACGCCGATGCTCAGCCCCAGAGGGCGGCTGCTCGGAGAATTCTCCGTCGCTCGGCTTGCGGCTGACGAGTTCATCCTAACCGGATCGGGCTCGGCTGATCGCTTCCACCACCGTTATTGGCAGGATTATCTCCCTGCGTCGGGGGTCGAGGTGCACAGTCTCACCGCCTCGCATACCGGCTTCTCGATCTCGGGCCCCAATGCGCGCGCGCTGCTTGGCCGGCTGACCGATGAGGACGTCTCGGCGGAAACGCTGCCTTATGCGAAGGTGCGCCGCATCGCGATTGGCCCGACCGCCGAGGCGATTCTGATGCGTCTCGCCTATACCGGCGAGCTCGGGTTCGAAATCCTGCTGCCCGGCACAGGCCACCGCCCGTTGCTCGACGCGTTGCTTGCCGCCGGGGCGGATCTTGGGCTCACGCTGGCCGGGGTTCGTGCGCTCGACGCGATGCGGATCGAGAAGGGTTACGGCGCATGGTGGCTGGAATATTCGCCTGATTATGATCCAGTCGAGGCGGGCATGTCCCGGTTGTTGAAGTTTGACAAAGGCGAATTCGTCGGACGAGCGGCCGCGCTGGCTGCGCGCGATACCGCGCCGCGCCGCCACTATACGATGTTCGATATCGACACCGACAATGCCGAGCCCTGGGGCGGCGAGCCGGTGGTGAGCGGCGATGCCGTGGTCGGCTTCATTACATCGGCTGCCTTCGGGCACCGTGTCGGCCACTGCGTGGCGCTTGGCTATCTCGATGCCGACGCCGGCACCGAAGACGATTTGCAGGTGGAAATACTGGGCGACAACCGTCCGGCCAGAGTGCGCAAAGCACCGGCCTATGATCCGGCGGGGCTCAAGATGAGATCATGAGTTCGACAAAGGGGAGGTTATGAAACAGCTCTTACTCGGAACGGCCCTGGGAACGATCCTGGCGTCATATTCCTCAATCGCCGCGGCCCAGGAGGCTCCAGCACCGCCGACCGACGCAAGCCAGGCCGATGCCGCGCCGGTCGATACCGGCGACATCATCGTGACGGCAACACGGCGCGCTGAAAGCACGCTGCGCGTCCCGTACAATATATCGGCCGTTGGCGCGGACACGCTGGCGCGATCCGGAATCACCGACATCAACCAGATCCGCGCGCTGGTCCCGGGTCTCGCGGGCCCCGATTACGGGCAGCGGGGTAACAGCATCAACAACAGCTTTATCATTCGCGGCGTCAACACGTCGTCACTAAACAGCTTGTCGAGCAGCTTTCCCAATCTCGGCGGTTCGGCGGTTTCGAGCTATATCGATGAAACGCCGCTATTCGTGAATCTGAAGCTGATCGACGTCAATCGCGTCGAGGTATTGCGAGGGCCGCAAGGCACGTTGTTCGGTGCCGGTTCGGTCGGAGGGACCATCCGGACGATCCATAATCGGCCCGATTTCAAGAGCTTCGACTATAATGCCGAAGGCGGTGTCTCCGGCACGCAAAACGCGCATGAGCCGAACTACAACTTCAACGCAACCGTCAACGTGCCGTTCGGCGAAACACTCGCGCTTCGCGTGTCGGGCAGTTACGAGCGGGCCGCGGGCTTTATCGACGCAACCCAAGCGGTGGTGTACACGCCGGGGGCGGGAGCCAATTCGCCGCAGCCTGTGCTCGCCGATCCGGCCAACCCCGTCACGAGCGGTTTTACTACCCGGTCATTGAGAGATGTTAATGCGGGCAAAAGCTGGAGCGTCCGTGCGGCCTTGCGCTGGCGCCCGATCGACCCGATCGATCTCGAACTCGCCTATCAGCATCAGCGCGACGACAGCAACGGGTTCAACTACGAATATCCAGGGTCGGACTATCAGTTGCTGCGCCATGTCGGCGTGGAACCGAGCACCACCGAAACCGATCTTTATTCCGCAACCGCGATCGTCGAGCTCGGCTTCGCCTCGTTGACCTCGTCGTCGAGCTATTATCAGGTCGATACCGATGGTCAGTATGACAATAGCGGCATCGTGGAGAACCTGCCCTATTATTATGGTGGGTTCCCCCGACTGTCGGATATCGATTACAATGCCTATAAGGACCGGGCGTTTACGGAAGAAGTGCGCATCGTCTCGCCGGGTGATGGCCGGTTCAATTATGTTCTTGGCGGTTACTATCAATACCGCAAGAGTTCCGTCTTCCAGTACGACATAATCCCTGGGATTACGTCCTGGGCCAACCTGCCCGGCTCGGGCGATGCGGGCGGCCGCTTCGTCGATGACGTACCGGCGTTTTTCGGCGGTACGCCGCCCGGCACTGTGCCTAACCGGCCGATCGACACGGCGTTCGATTTCAGCCGCAACGTTCGCTTCCGGGACGTCGCCGCCTTTGGCGAGCTGAGCTACAAGATCACCCCTGCCGTGAAAATCACCGGCGGGTTCCGCCAGTTCTGGCAAAAATTCCGGCAGGATACGGTACAGCATTATTATTATGCCGGCACCACTTTCGGGTCCGATTCGCTTGGTACGTCGACGGGCCAGGGTGCGCGATCGTTTAGCGATCATATCTTTAAAGCCAACGCCAGCTGGGATTTCGCGCCCGACCAATTGGCGTATTTCACCTTCAGCCAGGGCTTCCGGGCAGGCGGGGCAAACGCATTTCCGGTCGGCACCTGTGGCCTGTGCGATTCAGCCGATCTCATTCCATACAAGTCGGATCGTGCGAATAATTACGAGCTCGGCGTGAAGGGCAAAATCGGCAGCTTTCATTACTCGACCGCGGTGTACAAGATCGACTGGACCGACATCCAGTTGAGCGTCAGCTCGGCGGCAGGCACACCGATCATCGTCAATGGCGAGGGAGCCCGCTCGCAGGGGTTCGAGCTGGAAGCAGGCGTCCGGATCGGACAGCTCAACCTGAACGGCGGCTATGCCTATACCGATTCAGTGCTGACCGACAGCTTCACGCGGCCGGGCGGGTTCGATGGCGTCAAGGGCACCAGCCTGCCGGGCGTTTCCAAACACCAGCTTAGTTTAGGAGCGGATTTGCCTGTGCCGATCGGCAACGGGCATGCCATCAATGTCCACCTCGACGGCAATTATCGGTCCAGCTTCAACAACCAGATCGTCACGAACACCGCGGCATACCGGCGCTTGAGCGGCTATGGGATGGTCAACGGATTTCTCTCTTATGACGCGACCGACAAGATCACCTTCAAGGTCTTTGCGCGGAACATCCTCAACGAAAAGGGCGTGAGCGCCTATTCGCGCTACTATAACCGGTTCGCCGATCCGGCGGGCGAAGCGCTGGCGCAGACCTATGACCCGGTCGAATTCGTCAGTACGCCGCGCACGGTCGGTGTGACGGTCTCGATCCGGCATTAAATGAGCGGCGCGGTCACCGGTTGGTGCCCGACGTCCCGGCGACGTGATGTAAGCCGGCCAGCGATGCTGGCCGGCGGTTCAAGGTAGGACGACGGATGGCACTCGCGCAGGGCAGCTGGCAGCAGCGCGTATTCACGCGGGAATTCATCACCGTGTGTGTGCTGATGGCGGTTGCGAACCTGTTCTACAACATGCTGCCGGTCTTTCTCAACGAAAGCGCGGTTCGGCTCAAGCTTAGCGAAGCGCAGGTCGGATATTTGGGATCGACTTATCTGGCAGGCCAGATGCTGTTCAACTTGGGCGGCTTGGCGTGGCTCAATCGCGTATCCTGGAAGCTCGTGCTGGGCATCGCGATTGCGGTCAAGGCGCTGGCGCTGATCTTCGTGATGCACGCCGGTTACGGCGTCAGCGCGGCCGCCTATTTCATCATCGGTGGGGCGTGCGGGGCGCTGTTCACGTGTCTGTTTTGCGCAATTGGACGGTCGCACGACCCCAAGCGGCTCTATGGTGCCGCGATCGTCGCGCATACCACGCTGTCCGGACTGATGGTCTATGCAACGACCGTGGAAATAATGCCGCGGTTTGGCGCGGCCGGGCTCTATTGGGCGGTGGCCGCGCTGTTGCTCCTTGCTTATCCCGCCGTCGTAGCTTTCCATACCCCGCCGGCCGGGACGGTCGCCGACATGCCCCTCGCGAGCGCGCCGCGCCGAAGGCTGCGGCTCGCGCCGATGATCGGATTGCTGGGCGTATTGGTCTATTTCATCGGTCAAACCGGATTCTGGGCATTCCTGTCGCGCATTGGCGCGTCAAATGGTGTGTCGGACATCGCGGTCGGGCAAGTGATCGCCATTGTCCTCGTCGCCAGCGGGTTCGCCGCACTGTTGCCAAGCCTGATCGGGGACCGATTGGGCGTTGCCTTGCCACTGATCGTCGGTAGCGCCGCGTTCGTGGCCTCGATGTGGCTCCTGGCGCATGGCCATTCGATCACCGCGTTCGGTCTTGCGCTGATGGTGCAATCCTCGGCGTGGAATTTCGTCGTTCCTTATCAAATGGAGGCGATCGCCAAGGTCGATGTCGACGGAGCCTACTCGTCGCAGCTTCCCGCGGCGCAAGCGGTCGGCGGCACGCTCGGGCCGGCGCTAGGCGGCATCTTGATCGTGGGTGCCAATTTCAGCCTGATGTACGCCATGGCTGCGGTCACCGCGATCGTCAGCATGGTCCTCATCCTGTGGGTGTACCGCTCGCATCGCGCCTTTGCGGCAGGCACGGTACAAACCGCATGATGGGCTGAGTGTCAGGCGTCAGAGTCAGCTCAGCCGAGTGTCATATTCAAGGATCGCGTTGAGCAGCACCTGTGCACCTGCGGCGCAATCCTCCAGCGTCGCGGCCTCGCTCTCGTTGTGGGAAATCCCTTTTTCACACGGCACGAAGATCATCGTCGTCGGCACCAGGGCGGCGATATAGGCGGCATCGTGGCCTGCTCCGGAAATCATGTCGCGCGTTGCCAGCCCGGCTTTCTCCGCCCCCGCCTTGACGCATGCGATCATGATCGGGTCGAACGCGACAGCCGGCGACTCCCAGATCCGCCGCTGTGCCACCTCCAGGCTGTTTGCCTGTGCCGCCGCCGCCAGTCGCGCCAGGAATGCCGCTTCCATCTTGTCGAGCATCGCCTCATCGGGGTGGCGCAGGTCGACGGTGAAGAACACCTCGCCGGGCACGACGTTGCGGCTATTGGGGCGATTTTCGACCAGCCCGACGCTGGCCACGCCGGGGGCATGCTGCCGGCCGATATCCTGCAACGCCGTCACCACCGCGGCCATGCCGCATAAAGCATCGCGCCGCAAATTCATCGGCGTCGCGCCAGTATGCGCATCCTGGCCGTACAGCGTGACCTCGTGCCAGCGAATGCCCTGCACGCCCAGGACGGCGCCGATCGTCATTTGCTCTGCTTCGAGGATCGGGCCTTGCTCGATATGAAGCTCGAACATCGCCTGGAAGCGATCGGCGCGGATGGGCTCATCGCCTGCATAACCGATCAGATCGAGCGCCTGCCCCAGCGTGACGCCCTCGCGATCAGGCGTGGCAAGCGCATCGTCGAGTGCGAAAGCGCCAGCATAAACGCCCGAACATTGCATAGCCGGCGGAAAGCGCGAGCCTTCCTCGTTGGTCCAGTTGACCACCATCAACGGCGCATTGGTCTGGTAGCCGGTTTCGGCAAGCGTGCGGATCACCTCGAGCCCGGCGAGCACGCCCAAAATTCCGTCATATTTGCCGCCGGTCGGCTGCGTATCGAGATGAGATCCAGTGGCGATCGGCGGCAAAGCAGGGTTGCGCCCAGGAAATGTCGCGAACATGTTACCGCATCGGTCGATCGCGACGCTGCAGCCGATCGCTTCACATTCTGCGCGAAACCAATCCCGCACCAGCTTGTCCTCGCCGGTACAGGCAAGCCTGCGCACCCCGCCCTTGGGTGTACCGCCGAACCGAGCGGTGTCCTGTATGCTGTCCCACAGCCGGCGGGGGTCGATCGAAAGATTGGTCTGCGTCGCCATTGCCACGTCCTTCTGCCTAATCAACATCGATACGACGACTGCTCCTGTCAATCAATTTCGACATTTATCCCGTCTATCGAAAATTGTTGCACCGGGCTGCCCAAAGTGGGATTGAGGGGATGTGCTTGACAGTCCTATTCCCCGGAGCGCACACCGTTTCGATAATATCGAGAATATCGAAAC
The DNA here is from genome assembly GCF_037133355.1 of Novosphingobium sp. Taxonomy (GTDB): domain Bacteria; phylum Pseudomonadota; class Alphaproteobacteria; order Sphingomonadales; family Sphingomonadaceae; genus Novosphingobium. Next base: position 114,529 of record NZ_JBAXOI010000006.1, read on the forward strand.
CATAGGAGATTTGGATGGCTGCTTCTGTCGACACAGGCCTGAGCGAAACCAGAAACGGTCAGGTCTATCAGTTGATCCGGACCGACATTCTCGCCGGCAATTTGGCGCCGGGGCAAGCGCTGCAATTCGCACAGTTGCGCACCGGCTATGGCGTGAGCATGGGCGTGATCCGCGAGGCGCTGATGCGCTTGTCGGCCGAGCGGCTGGTGGTCAGCGAGGAACAGCGTGGCTTTCGCGTCATGCAAATCTCCGCCGAGGATCTGATCGATTTGACTGAAAGCCGCTGCGTGATCGAGGGGCTAGTGCTGCGCGATGCCGTCACGAACGGTTCGCTGGAGTGGGAATCGGGAATCGTAGCTGCGCTTCATCGGCTCGAGCGGACGCAAAAGGTCGATCCTGCCAGTGCTGCGGTGGTGACCGATGAGTGGAGCAGAGCTCATCACGCCTTTCACATGGCACTGCTCAGCGGCGCCTCGACCCAGCGGTTGAAGCATTTCGCCGATCTGCTGCGCGACTCCGCCGAAGTGTACCGGCGCTGGTCCATGCCGATGGAAGAGCCGGTCCGCGAGGTCAGCAACGAGCATCAGCGGCTGGCGGATTTGGCGCTGGCACGCGATGCTGATGGCGCCGTGGCTGAACTCCGCCAGCACCTCGGACTGACCCGCGACCTCGTACTCAAATTCTTCGAGCGCAAGGAGAAAGCGCATGTCCTCCTCTGAGATCAGCCTGCCTGCGGAATGGGAGCCGCACGAGCGCACGCTGATCGGCTTTCCCTGCCGGCCGTCAAGCTGGGGCACGATGTACGACGCCGGCCGGCGCGAATTCGCTGCCGTGGCGAACGCCATCGCTGCGTTTGAGCCCGTTACGCTGATCTGCGCGACCGCTGAAGACGAGGCTGCAGCCCGCGCGCTTGTGTCGCAGGCGGTGGAAACGATCGTCATTCCGATGGACGGCGCGTGGGTGCGTGACAACGGCCCGACCTACGTGTTTGCAGACGGGCGGCGTACAGCGGTGAGCTTCCGCTTCAATGGCTGGGCGGAACGCCACGCACACCGTGACCGCGATGCTGCACTGGGCAAATCTGTCGCCGAAGCCTTGGGCGATCCCGTGCGCCAGATCGATCTCGTGCTCGAGGGCGGTGGCATCGCATGGGATGATAGCGGCACGGTGGTGACGACAGAGACGGTGCTGATGCATCCGCTGCGCAATTGGCACCTCTCACTCGAGCAGGCGACCCAACGGCTGCGCGAGGCGCTTGGCGCCCGTCAGGTAATCGTCCTGCCGCAAGGTCTACAGTTCGATCTCGACCGTGTCTGGGGGACCGACGGCCATATCGATCTGTTTTTCGATTTCGTCGGTCCGAACAAGGCCCTGATGTTCAAGGTCGAGCCGGGGCATGAGGATTACGAGCATCTCGAAATATCGCGCGGCTTGTTGCGCGGCGCTGGCATCGAAGTGTTCGACTTTCCCTATATTTCGGGTTTCTCCAGCGAGGTTCGCTTCGCCGAAGCGCCGTATCTCAATTTCTATATCTGTAACGGCGCAGTGATCGTCCCGGTCTGCGAGGCCGATCCCGATCTCGACAAGACTGCGCTGGAACTGATTGGTCGTCATCTGCCTGGCCGGCAGGTCGTGCCCATTCCGTTTCGTGCCGGGTTCGTCCAGGGCGGGGCAATCCACTGTCTGACCCAGCAAGTCCCTGCACATCGATGAGTCTGGCGCGGTCACCGGCTCCGACGGATCGCTATTCGGTTGCCGCGTTGCTCCGCGAGGCGCTGCGCGGCCATACCGGCTGGCGCCCGGCCTGGCGCGCGCCCGAACCGCGCAAGCGCTACGATGCGATCATTGTCGGCGGCGGCGGGCACGGTCTCGCCACCGCTTATTATCTGGCGAAGACGCATGGCATCAACAACGTCGCGGTGCTCGAGCGCGGGTGGATCGGCGGCGGCAATGTCGGCCGCAACACGACGGTGGTGCGATCCAACTATCTGCTCCCCGCCAATATCGCGTTTTATGAATATAGCCTCAAATTGTGGGAAGGGCTCGAGCGCGAACTCAACTACAATGTAATGGTCAGCCAGCGCGGGATCGTGAACTTGTTTCATGACGACGGGCAGCGCGATGCCGCAATACGCCGCGGCAATGCCCTGCGCGCCCGCGACATCGATTCCGAATTGTGGAATGCGGCGCAGTTGCGCCGCAGGATTCCGATCCTCAATTTCGATGCGGCGCGCTTTCCTATTCTCGGCGCGCTGGTGCAGCCGCGCGCCGGAACGGTGCGCCACGATGCCGTCGCCTGGGGCTATGCCCGCGCCGCCGACCGTCTCGGCGTCGACATCATCCAGGAATGCGATGTCACCGCGATCCGCCGATCAAATGCAGGTGACGTAACGGGGGTCGATACATCTCGCGGCGCCATCGATGCGCCGGTCATCGCTTTGTCCTGTGCCGGTAACAGCTCGCGCGTCGCTGCGCTGGCCGGGTTGCGGCTGCCGATCGAAACGCATGTGCTGCAGGCTTTCGTTACCGAAGGGATCAAGCCATTTCTCGATACCGTGGTCAGCTTCGGTGCCGGGCATTTTTACATCAGCCAGTCCGACAAGGGCGGGCTGGTATTCGGCGGCGATCTCGATGGGTATAACAGCTATGCGCAACGCGGCGGCATGCCGATCGTCGAGCGCGTCGCCGAATGCGCAATGGCGTTGATGCCCGCGGCCGGTCGCCTGCGCATCTTGCGCGCCTGGGGGGGGCGGATGGACATGTCGATGGACGGTTCGCCGATCATCGACAAAACGCCGGTGCCGGGGCTGCTGCTCAACGCCGGCTGGTGCTATGGCGGTTTCAAGGCGACACCGGCGGCAGGAGTTTGCCTGGCGCACCTGATTGCCACCGGCGGATCGCATCCGCTCGCCGCCGCCTATCGGCTCGATCGCTTTGCGACCGGCCGTCTGCTCGATGAAGAGGCCACCGGCCCCCTTCCGGGAGCGCATTGAGATGCGGATCGACTGCCCGATCTGCGGCCCGCGTATGCTGGAAGAGTTCTTCCTTTACGGCGATGCGACCCGGCGCCGGCCGGACGCCGATGCGCCGATCGAGACCTGGGTCGACTATGTCTACCTGCGCGACAATCCCGCCGGTGCGCATACCGAATACTGGTTCCATGGCGTTGGCTGCCGAACCTGGCTGAAGATCGAGCGCGATACCGTCACCCACGCGATCCATTCCGTATCGCCAGCGGAAGGCACGGCGCGATGAACGCTTTCCGATTGCCTAACGGAGGCCGGATCGACCGAACAGTGCCGCTGCGTTTCCGGTTCGACGGCCGTCACTATCAAGGGTTCCAGGGCGACACGCTAGCGTCCGCCCTGCTCGCAAATGGTGTGCGGCTGGTCGGCCGATCATTCAAATATCATCGACCGCGCGGTTTCCTGACGGCGGACGATAGCGAGCCCAACGGGCTGGCCGAAATCGGCATCGGTGCGCGGCGCGAACCCAATATCAAGATGCCTGAATGCGAACTGGCCGACGGGCTGATCGCTTCCAGCCAGAACCGACTCGGTTCGCTGCGCCACGATTTGCTGGCCTTTAATGGACTGGCCGCGCCGATCCTGGGGGCGGGCTTTTATTACAAGACCTTCATGTGGCCCTCGTCCTTCTGGGAGCGACTGTACGAGCCGGTGATCCGGCGCGCTGCTGGCCTGGGGCGCGCAGCCACCGCGCCCGATCCGGATGTGTACGAAAAGGCGACGCTGCACTGCGATGCCCTGATCATCGGCTGCGGCCCTGCCGGCCTTGCCGCCGCGATTGACGCCGTCGCGGCGGGGGCACGGGTGCTGGCGTGCGAGCGCGATTTCGAGACGGGTGGATCGTGGTTGAGCCATCCGGATCGTGCCGCCGAACTCGCCGATCTGCAGCACCGCGCTGTCGCGCTGGTCGATGCTGGTTCATTAACGATCCTGACACGCACGCATGTTCTCGGCGCGCATGACGGCGGCATATACTCGGCGGTCGAAAAGATCGTCTCCGACGGGCAAGGGCCATCGCCCCGGCAACGGCTGTTGCGCATCGTTGCCGGGCGCGCGATCCTGGCGACGGGCGCCCGCGAGCAGCCGCTCGTCTTTCGCAACAATGATCGGCCCGGGATCATGCTGGCAGGGGCAGTACGTACCTACATCGATCGCTTCGCGGTGCGGCCCGGCACTCGCGCGGCGATCTACACCGACCAGCCGGATATCGCGCTGACCGTCGAAGCGCTGAAACGCGGCGGTATCGATCTTGCCTGCATCGTCGATGCGCGCGACGCGGCGGACCCACCCGTGGGCGCGGACGGCGTCATGGTGGTTCGCGGCTGCATTGCCGATACGCGCGGCGGCGAACAGCTCAAATCAGTGACGGTGCGCGGCGCCGACGGAACCAGCCGGCGGCTCGATTGCGACCTGTTGATCATGGCGGGGCGATCGCTGCCCGAACGAAGCCTCTATCGCGCCGGACCGGGCGGCACGGCCATGGTCGCGGTCGGGGGCGCGGCGCAAAGTGACGGGGCGGCGCCGGACTGGCCGATCGATACGATCGATGCCAAGGCGTTCGTCGATTTCCAGAACGACGTCACCGCGGCCGACATCCGCGCCGCGGCAAACGAGGGGTTTTCGCACCCCGAACATCTGAAGCGTTACACTACGCTGGGCATGGCGACCGATCAGGGGCGTACCTCCAGCGCCAACGGGCTTGCCCTGCTGTCGAAGCGAGCCGGCCGGTCGCAGGGCACGCTTCAGCCAACCCAGGCGCGCTGGCCGGCAGTGCCCGTCGCGATCGGCGCGCTGGCAGGGCATCACCGCGAGGCTGCGTTCAGGCCGTTGCGCCGGACCCCGACCGACCAATGGGCTGAACAGCGCGGTGCCGCGTTCACCAATACCGGGCTATGGCGCCGCGCCAGTTATTTTCCACGTGGTAGCGAGACTGGCTGGCTCGAATCCGCAGTTCGTGAGGCACGGGCGGTGCGCGAGGGCGTCGGGTTTTGCGACGTGTCGACACTCGGCAAATATGAGCTTTTCGGGCCCGATGCCGGGACGCTGCTGGATCGCGTCTATGCCAATATGTTCAGCAGCTTGGCGGTGGGCAAGGCGCGTTATGGCATCATGCTGCGTGAGGACGGCATCGCGTATGACGACGGCACCACCGCGCGCCTTGCCGAGCATCATTATGTGATGACGACCAGCTCCGCCATGGCCGAGTCGGTCGGGCGCAATCTTGAATATTGCCGCCAGATATTATGGCCCGAGCTTGATGTGGTGATCGTACCGGTGACTGAACAATGGGCGCAGGTCGCAATTGCCGGGCCGCAGTCCCGCGCACTTCTGCAACAGATCGTCGATGATCCGTCGTCGACCGCCGGCGATGTCTTCCCGCACATGTCGGCGCGTAATCTCACCGTCCTGGGCGGGACCGAGGCGCGCCTGTTCCGCCTGTCGTTCAGCGGCGAGATGGCGTTCGAACTCGCGGTGCCGGGGCAGCAGGGCAATCGCCTCGCGGCCGAGCTCGAGGCGCTCGGCGGGACACCCTATGGACTTGAGGCGCTCAACATCCTTCGGCTTGAAAAGGGCCATGTAACCGGTGCCGAGATCGACGGGCGCAACACCGCTTTCGACCTCGGGCTCGGCAAGATGCTGTCCAAGAAAAAGGATTTCATCGGCCGGCGAATGGCGGAGCGCCCGGCCCTGAACGAGTCGGCACGGCCGCGGCTGGTAGGGTTGCGCTCGCTCCGCCCCGATGTGCCGATGACGGCGGGCGCGCAGCTCGTTGTCGCGGACGATGTTGGCCGCCCGCAGGGATGGGTCAGTTCGATTGCTTATTCGCCCGCCGTGGCCGACTGGATCGGTATCGGGCTGCTGGAGCATGGACCCGAGCGTCACGGCGAGGAACTCGTCGCGTGGAACGGTTTGCAAGGCGAGAAAGTAGCCGTCGTGGTCGTCGATCCGATATTCTACGATCCCGCCGGCGAGCGCGCGCGTGGTTGATCCTGCAAATAGGGTCCGGATCGAACCCCTGGCCTTGCAAGGCTATGCGATTACTGCCCGTCCCAAGGAGCGAGCGCTGGATTTGCGTAAGGTGCTCGAGTTCAGACTGCCGCCGCCTTGTGCATTGATCTCGCATGATGTCGTGACCGTTATGGGGGTGGCGCCCAGCCGCTGGTTCATCTTGGGAACGACGCTGCCCGAACGCAGCGCTTTGCAGGAGGCGTGTGGCGACCGGGCACTGGTGAGCGCGATCGAATCGGTATGGCAATATTACGCTTTACGTGGTGCCGCAGCCCCCGAGGTGCTGGCATCGCTGGTCGCGATCGACCTTGCACCCGATGCCTTTGGCAGCACTGCCTGCGCGATCACCGCGGCAGGGCCGTACGATCTGTTGGTGTGGCGGCTGAGGGGCGAGGAAGCCGGGTTCGGGATCGGCGTTGCCCGCAGCCTTTCGCGCGACTTTCATGTCTGGCTCGAGGAAGCGGTTCATTTCCGATCTGATCGCGGAGGGCGCCGTGGCGGACGGTGAAACCCTCGCCGCAATCGCGCTCGATCGTCGCGCCCGCATTGCGATAGCCGCGCGCGACGGCAAGGCGGCCGCTGCGGCGACAGCCGAACTCACCACCCGCCATCCTGATTTTGCACCCGGCTGGTTGACCGCCAGCACCTTTCTGCTGACATCCGGCCGCGCGGCACAGGCGCTGGATGCAATCGACGCCGGGCTGGCAATCGCCCCGGGCAATCCCGCGCTGCGCCTGCACCAGGCCCGGGTGTTGCATGCTTTAGGTCAGATCGCCGAAGCGCGACATGTCTTGTTTGACGTCCGGCCGTCCTGCGCGCCTTACCCCTTGTTGCAGCATGAGCTCGGCAATATCCTGATCCTGGTTGACGAACATGCCTGTGCGCTCGATGTGATGCTGGATGCCGGGGCCGCCTTGGATGGTGATCCGCGCTACCTGTTCAATTTAGCGGTGCTCCGGCGCTTTCTCGGCGATCTTGAGGAAGCCGAAGCGTTGCTCGATCGGGTTATTGTGCTGCGCCCCGGCGATTGGGAGGCAATCGGCCTGCGGTCCCAGCTTCGCCGCCAGACGCTCGCACGCAATCATGTGCCCGACCTGCGTCGACGTCTCGCCGAGCCGCTACGCGATGTGACCGCCGAAGTGCAGCTTCGCTACGCGCTTGCCAAGGAATTGGAGGATTTGGGCGCGTGGGAAGAAAGCTTTGCCGAACTCAGCCGCGGCGCGAAACTGCGGCGTGGGCAATTCGATTATGTCGTCAGCCGCGACATCGACAGGATCGGCCAGATCATCGCAACGTTTGACGCGCAATGGCTTGAACGACGAATGATGCCGGCCCCTCCCTGCGGCGCGAGGCCGGTGTTCGTGATGGGATTGCCGCGATCGGGAACGACGTTGGTCGAGCGTATCATCTCGAGCCATTCGCAGGTCGTCTCGCTTGGCGAACTGAACGATTTTCCCGTCGCCGTCGAACGGTTGCGCCAGACCGCCGATGCGGCAACGATGGGCTTTGTCGCGGCGGCTGCCAAAGCCGATCTTGCCTCAATCGCAGCATTCTATCGCGATCGAACCCGGCCGCTGGCGGGACGCGCGACGGCGTTCGTCGACAAGCTGCCGCTCAACTATCTATACGCCGGCCTGATCGCCGCTACCCTACCGGAAGCCCATCTCGTCCTGCTGCGACGTGAACCCAGCGCTGCAGGGTACGCGATGTTCAAAACATTGTTCAATCAAGGGTACCCCTTCTCTTACGATCTGCACGAACTTGGCTGCTATGTCGCGGCATTCGAGGCATTGTCGGACCATTGGGAGCGGGTGTTGGGCGATCGCCTAGCCGTCGTGCGTTACGAGCGGCTGGTGACCCAACCCGAGGCCGAGACGCGCCGTCTGATCGCGCATTGCGCGCTCGATTGGGATGCAGCCTGCTTGCGCCCTCACGAAAACGCTGCTGCCTCATCGACCCACAGCGCTGCCCAAGTGCGCGAGCCGATCCATGACCGTTCAGTTGAGTTATGGCAAAATTATCAGTTATTTTTAACACCTTTTTTTAACGGTCTGTTATATGGTTCGACAAAAGATACGTTCGAATGACCTTGCGAAATCTCCGCGCAACAGCGCAGCACCGGTTTATTGGTGCAAGCGCTGCCGTCCCACCCTTCGCTTGCGTTAATTGAAGCCCCCGGTGCTTTGTGTCACTGGGGGTTCGAAAATGGCCTGTCGGCTTTTCCTCAGATTGCCACGTCCGGTTTCACGTAATCGCTGGCGACATCGGGCAGCGGAAAGGCTCGAACGGGTGGAAAGCAGCACGACCGCTTTGGAGCGGAAGCGGAACGGCGGCTTGCCACATGATGGGCCTCGTCGGACGTTTACGACCGTATAAACAAATTGTTGAGGCTGATCTGCCCCCTTCTGAGTGGTCCAAAATATCTGTTATTTTGGATCATGAAGGAGACTGGGAATGCCGTTCAAGAAGCACAGGCCGGAAGAGATCATCGGCAAGCTGCGTGAGGCGGAGATCGTGCTGGCGCAGGGTGCCTCGACCGCTGAGGCGTGTCGCCGGATCGCTGTCAGCGAGCAGACCTATTACCGGTGGCGCAAGGAGTATGGAGGACTGAAGACCGACCAGGCGCGGCGGATGAAGGATCTGGAGAAGGAGAACCTCCGGCTCAGGCGCGCGGTCTCGGATCTGACGCTCGACAAGCTGATCCTGCAGGAGGCAGCACGGGGAAACTTCTGAGCCCCGCGCGACGGCGTCGGTGTATCGATCATGTACGGCAGGTGCTGCCGGTGTCCGAGCGGCGGATATGCCGCGTGCTCGGACAACATCGATCGACGCAGCGCAAGGTGCCGCGTGGGGCGGACGACGAACAGGCGTTGACCGAGGACATCATCGCCTTGGCCAAGCAATATGGTCGCTATGGCTATCGCCGGGTGACGGCACTGCTGCGTTCGGCGGGATGGGCGGTGAACCGCAAGCGCATGGAGCGCATCTGGCGGCGTGAGGGTCTGAAAGTACCGCAAAAGCAGCCCAAGCGCGGTCGGCTCTGGCTGAACGATGGGTCATGTATCCGGCTGCGTCCGGAGTATCCGGGCCATGTCTGGGCCTACGACTTTGTAGAAGGTCGCACCCATGATGGTCGCAAGTTCCGCATCCTGACGATCATCGACGAGGCCAGCCGGGAATGCCTAGCGTTGATCGTCGCGCGTCAGCTCAAACACGAGGATGTGCTGGCAGCTCTTGCCGATCTGTTCATCGCGCGCGGTCCGCCGGCGAATATCAGGTCTGACAATGGCAGCGAATTTATCGCGACGGCGGTCCAGAAATGGCTCGCTCAGATCGGCGTCACGACCCTCTATATTGCGCCGGGGTCGCCATGGGAGAACGGCTATAACGAGAGCTTCAACGGGTCGCTGCGCGACGAACTCCTCAATGGCGAAATCTTCTATAGCCTCGCCGAGGCCCGGGTGCTGATCGAAGCGTGGCGGCGTCATTACAATACGGTCCGCCCGCACAGCAGCCTGGGCTACCGCCCACCGGCCCCGGAGGCCGTCCCATCGCCAGTGCCGCCCTCCGGTTCCGCTTCGCTCCACCTCCGGGCGACACTGGCGATGGAGGTGACAATGCACTAACAATCAACACGGACCACTCAGCGGGGGCCGGTCAGCTACCAGCTGCTTTGCCCAAAACATGCGCATCTCGTTCCGGAGCGGAGGAACGACAAAGGTCTCGCGATGAGTCACTCAGAGCGACTTGATAATCATAACGGGGGGCAGTTACCGGCGCTACCGTCTTCGGGCCTCAACGACCGCTTTTTTTACGACATCTGCCGAATCGAACGTCGCCTTTGGAGCGCGCACCCTACGACAGCCAACGTCTGCAAAGGCCCGATTGTGTTGAAAAACTCGCCGCTGAGATCGAGGCTAGTGCCAGCTTAGGCACGGTCTGGAGGGCTCGTCCCCGGTTATGCGGGTGCTGGGGCGGCGGGCATCGGGATCAGCTTAGCCATCTTGCGGAGGTTTTGAGCGGTGGCGGCTAGGAGGAATTCGTCTCTTGCGCCGTTTGGACCTCGCAGGCGCAGGCGGTCCAGCCTCAGGATGCGCTTGAGGTGCGCGAACAGCATCTCTACCTTTTTTCGCTCGCGGCGGGATGTGACATAGGCGTCGGTTCTGGACAGATCCCTTGCCAAGTCACGTGCGCCTTCGTGGAGAGATCGGGCCACTTTGCGGCTGGGCTGACCGGGGCAACATTGCGGCTTGAGGACGCAGGCGTCGCAGTCATGTTTACTGGCGCGGTAACGGATGAAGCCGTCCTTATCGACGCCGGGCCGTGGGATCGCATAGTCCCTGCGGTGCTGGACGAGGTTTTTGCCGCCAGGACATACGTAGAGATCATTGTGATGGTCGTAGCGGAACTCGGTGCGTTGGAAACTTCCAGTCCGGCGACCCACGTGATCGAAGATGGGAATGTGCGGTTCGATACCTCGCTCATGGACGAGCCAGGCAATATTGGCGGCATCGCCATAGCCGGTATCGGCGGCCAGACGCTGCGGCCAGATGCCAAAGCGCTCCTGCGTCCTGTCGATCATAATTCGCTGCGCTGTCACCTCAGCTGGGCGGATGGCCGTGGTGGCTTCGACATCAACAATCACGGCGTTTGCCAAATCGATGAGATAATTGGTGCTGTAAGCGAAGAAGGCTTGCCCGCCATGTGCGCTTGTCCAGCGCGCTGCAGGATCGGCAGGCGACAGAGATTTGGGCGTGACGGGCGATGCTGCGCCGAACGCTGCTGCATCAAGTACCTCCAGGTACTCCCGGGCAGCATGGTTGACGATGTCCGGGGGCAAGCCTTCCTCGCCGGGCACACCTCGCTGGCGGTTCGCGTCGGCTTTGATCAGACTGGCGTCGACGGCAAAGCCCTCGCCACCGACCAATCCCTCCTCGATACAGCGAGTGACGGTCATCTCGAACAGGTCCCGCAGCAGGTCACTATCCCGGAAGCGGCCGTGGCGGTTCTTGGAGAAGGTCGAATGATCCGGCACCGCTCCGTCAAGACCGAGGCGACAGAACCAGCGATAGGCCAGGTTAAGGTGCACTTCCTCGCAGAGGCGCCGCTCTGACCGGATGCCCAGGCAATAGCCAATGAGCAGCATCCGGATCATGAGCTCGGGATCGATTGAAGGGCGGCCCGTCCCGCTGTAAAATGGTCGGAGGTTCTCCCGGATGCCGTTCAAGTCCACAAATCGGTCAACTGCCCGCAACAAGTGGTTTTGCGGCACATGGTCCTCCAGGCTGAAGCTGTAAAACAGCGCCTCCTGCATGACCGTCCGATTGCCCATCATCAGCCTGTCTCCCAACGACAGATCCAGTGAATCAGGACTGCGCAGTTACTGCAAGGCCGAGTTTTTCAACACAATCGCCCAACATCGGTCATTCGCCATTACCCGTTGGCAACGATGAACAAATAGCTGGTCTTGGGATTGGTAACTTGGCAGCGAGCCAGCCGACCTTAGGCTCGAGCCGATATCGGACCATCAACCCAATGCGATTCCCATACACGTCCGGCCGACAGATCTGAATTATGAGCTCTGCGCTGAGCTACCTAGAAAGCTACCTAGACGAAAACCATGGCCGATGATGCCTTGCTCACTGAGCTCTAGGTCATTGAACAAAAAGGATATTTTGGTGGACGCACTAGGGCTCGAACCTAGGACCCGCTGATTAAGAGTCAGCTGCTCTACCAACTGAGCTATGCGTCCACACCGTACCGTCTCCGGCGACCGGGAGTGGCCCCATTAGCGATTTTTGGCGGTCTGCCAAGCCCCATTTTTGTCTTTTCAGCGCAAGCCGTCCTGCTGCGGGCGTGACCAGCGGTCGACTGCCATCAGCGTGCCGATGCACAGCATGTTGGTCATCATCGAAGAGCCGCCGTGGCTGACGAAGGGCAAAGGAATGCCAACGACCGGCGCAAGGCCCATGACCATCATCAGGTTGATGCAGACATAGAAGAAGATCGTCGTCACCATCCCTGCGGAAAGCAGGCGCGAGAAGCGGTCAGGCGCACGCAGGGCGACGTTCAGGCCCCAGCGCAGCACCACCGCGAAGACGAGGAGCACGAAGAGCCCGCCGAGCATGCCCCATTCCTCCGCCATCGTCGCGAACACGAAATCGGTGTGCGCCTCGGGCAGGTAGTCGAGGTGGCTCTGCGAGCCTTGGCCGAAGCCCTTGCCGAACAGGCCGCCCGAACCGATCGCGATCTTGGACTGGGTGATGTGATAGCCCGAGCCAAGCGGATCGCTCTCGGGATCGAGGAACACGAGCACGCGCTTCCTCTGGTAGTCGTGCAGCACGGTGAAGAAAGCGAGCGGCGCGGCGACCGAGACCGCCGCAACGCCGCCGATGAACAGGCGCAAGGGGAGCCCGGCGAGGAACATGATAACGACCGCGCCGAAGCTGATGGCAAGACCGGTGCCCAAATCGGGCTGGAGCATGACCAGCCCCGCCGGAAGGCCGAGCAGTACCGCCGCCGGCACGATCGCGCGCCAGGTCTTGATCTCGGACGGTGGGAGAACGCTGTAGAACCAGGCGAGTACCAGCACGATGCACGGCTTCATCAGCTCGGATGGCTGGAGCTGCATAAAGCCGAGATTGAGCCAGCGCTGGCTGCCGCCGCTGACCCGGCCGATCAGTTCGACCAGCACGAGGAGCACGCACAGGATCGCGTAGGAGGGAAGCGCCGCAGTCTTGAACCAGGTCGACGGGATGCGCCCGATCAGCATGGCCATGCCAAGGAATACGAAGAAGCGCGCGACATGCATGAAGGCCCATGGCTGGAAATGGCCGCCCGCTGCTGAATAGAGGACAGCGCCGCCGAAGGTGACGAGTGCCATGAGTGGCAGGATCACCCCCCATGGCTGGCGCGTGATGAAGCCGGGGATGTAGGCGCGCTGCATGCCTAGGTTCCCGCCGGCGGTGTCGGCACGGCCGGCGCAGCGGCCGGGGAAGGCGCCGGGGCGGGCGCAGCGCCGGCGGCAGGCGAGGGCGCAGCCTCCGGTGTTGCTTCTGGTTCGGGCGCGGGAGGGGCAGCGTCGGTCTGTGCGGCGATGGGTTCGGTGACAGGGGTATTGTCCGCCGCCACCTCTTCGGCCGCCTGGGTATCGTCGGGCGCCTCGGGCGCGCTCGCGCCGAATTTGGCGGCATAGGCATTATAGCGCGCGGCCATGCGCTGCTCGACGTTGCCACCCCATTCCTTTTCGTAGCCTTCGAGCACTTCCATGGCCTTGGCGCGGTCGAACAGGAAGGTCATGACATCGCGCGCGATGGGGTAGGCAGCGCCCGATCCGCCACCATGCTCGACCACCACGGCGCAGGCATAGCGGGGCTTGTCAAAGGGGGCGAAGCAGATGAAGTGGCCATGGTCGCGGTGTTTCCACAGGCCGCCCTTGCCGTTGCCCACATTGAGCCCGACGACCTGCGCGGTGCCGGTCTTGCCGGCCATCTGCACGTTGGGCACAGGCAAGCGCGCCTTTCCCGCCGTGCCGCGCCCATTGACCACCTCGTTCATCGCCGCGTGGATCAGGTCGAGGTGGTCCTGCCGCACACCGAGCGAGGGCGCGGCGGGCGCATTGCGGTTCATCAGCAGGCGCGGGGTGAGCTGGAGCCCGGAAGCGAGGCGCGAGGCCATCACGGCTTGCTGCAGCGGATTGATCAGCATGTAGCCCTGGCCGATCGTGGCGTTCACCGTATCATAGATCGCCCATTCCTTGCCGTACTTGCGCTGCTTCCATGCAGGATCGGGCACCGTGCCGTAGGACTGCCCGGGATAGGGCATGGGAAACTCCTGACCGAGCCCCAGCCGCTTGGCCATCGCCGCGATCTTGTCCATCCCGATCTGCTGCGCGAAGTGGTAGAAGTAGACGTCGCAGGACTGGTAGATGCCCTTCATCATGTTGGTCGTGCCGTGGCCGCGGTGGTTCCAGCAGTGGAACACGCGGTTGCCGACGCGCAGGCCGCCCGCGCAGCCGACGCTCGCTTCGGGATCGAGCCCGGCTTCGAGGAACGAGAGCGCGACCATGGGCTTGACCGTCGAGCCCGGCGGATAGAGCCCGCGCAGCACCTTGTTGCGAAGGGGCACGTGGTCGTCTTCCGCCAGCATCTTCCATTCTATGCGGCCGATGCCGTCGGCAAAGCTGTTGGGATCGAAGCTGGGCATCGAGACCATGGCGAGCACGTCGCCGGTCTGGCAGTCCATCACCACCACGGACCCCGATTCAAGCCCTACTCGGCGCGCGGCATAGTCCTGCAAGGCAGCATCGATGGTGAGCTGAATGGGCTTGCCCGGCACATCCTCGCGCGTGCCCAGATCGCGCACCACCCGCCCGCCGGCGGTCGCTTCCACGCGCCGCGCGCCGGGCACGCCGCGCAGGCGTTCCTCGAAATGCTTTTCAAGCCCGTCCTTGCCGATCTTGAAGCCGGGGGTGATGAGCAGCGGATTGCGCTCTTTCTCGTAATCCTCCGCCGAAGCCGGGCCGACATAGCCGACGAGGTGGCCGACTGCCGCCCCGGTGGGATAGTAGCGCGAGAAGCCGCGCTGCGGGATCACGCCGGGCAGTTCGGGCAGGCGCACGCTGACCGCGGCGAACTTGTCCCAATCGAGGTTCGAGGCGACTTCGACAGGCTGGAACCCGCGCGCCTTCTCGAGCTTGTCCTTGATGTCGCTCACCCGGTCGGCAGCAAGGCCGAGCAGGTCCGCGAGCACCTTTAGCGTCGCATCGGCATCGACGACCCGGTCCGGCACGAGGTCGACGCGGAAATCGGCGCGGTTGGCGGCCAGCGCCGCGCCGGTGCGATCGATCACCCAGCCGCGCCGGGGTGGAATCAGCGTCAGGTTGACCCGGTTGCTTTCGGAGGCCGCGCGGTACTTGGCGTTTTCCGCGACCGCAAGCCAGGTCAGCCGCCCCGCCAGCAGCATGCCGACGCCGGCCTGCGCGAGGCCGAGCACGAAAGTGCGGCGCTCGAAGCTGTGGGCGAGCATTGCCCCCGTGACCGGAAGCGGCTTTGTCGGCTTTGACCAGGGCAGGCGCACGCGCGTCAGACCGCACGCAGGGGGAGGAGGCGGATCCGGTCGAGCAGCGCAACGAGCCGCGTCACGATAGGATAGAGCGCGAGTGTGACGAGCAGCTGCGGGCAGATCACCAGCGGCAAGGGGTATCCGGCGGCGAGCCCGGCGATCCCTGCTCCGAGCGCGAGATAGGCGGCGAGGAGCAAGCCGGCGACAGCCCAGTCCTGCAGGAAGCTGCGCCACAACACGCGGTTGTCGATTGCGTCCATCGCCAGCATCGCCGCTGACCACAGCACGATCCCCGCGCCGAACGGCTGGCCGCTGTAGAGATCGTCGAACGCGCCCAATGGCAGACCGGCCCAGATCGGCAACAGGCTGGGGCGCAGCATGCGCCAGACGAGGAAGATCATGAAGGCTAGCGGCGGAAAGACTGGCGCCGAGGCCACTACCGGCGAGAACGCGGCGAGCGAGGCGAGCATGACCGAGACCCACGGCAGCCCTGCGGCCAGCAGCGGCGAGGGCGCGCGGTTGATGCGCTGGGGAACAAAGTCCTCGGGTAGGGGAATGCGCGGAAGCGGCATCAGTTGCCCCCCCCATCCGCGCTGGCATCAGGTGCGGGGCCGGCCGCCTGCTGGCTGGCGCCGAGTGCGGCGACCGCGGCAGGCTGGAACACCGGCAGCACCATGACGAAATCGGCATCGGCGGGATCGCTGGCGAGATGGCCAATGCCGCCATCGTGCAGCACCTCGGTTACGACCGCGACCGGAATACCCGGCGGATAGAGCCCACCCGAACCCGAGGTGACGAAGACGTCTCCGGCCTTGAGCGGATTGACCCCCATGTTGATGAGGCGGATTGCAATGCGCCCGTCGGATTTGCCCTCGACAAAGGCGGGCAGCCCATCGCGCGCGCGGCGCACCGGCACGACGTTTTCCGGGTCCGTCACCAACAAGACGCGCGCGGTTCCGGGGCCGGTCTCGATCACCCGGCCAATGAGGCCGGCCGCCGAACGCACCGGCTGGCCGGGCCGCACCCCTTGCGCGGAGCCGGCCGAAAGCACGGCATAGCGCCGCGTACTCGCTGCGGTCGAGCCGATCAGCCGTGCGGCGGTAACGGGATGCACTTCGGGATCGACAATGCCCAGCAGCGCCTTGAGTCGGCGGTTCTCGTTCTGCAGCGCCTGCAGGGTAAGGGCATTCGCGCGTGCGGCCGCCACTTCGCGGCGCAGCGCGGCGTTCTGCTGCCCTGCCTGGAAGTAGGCGCCGACCGCCGAAAACAGGCTCTGGCCGGTCGCGCGGCTTTCGGCGCTCGCCTCGCCTGCCGGCCGGGCTATTTCGCCGGCCATGCCGCGCAGCGATGCGAAGGCGCCGGGATTGACGAGGCTGACCACCAGCAGCGCCGCGCCCGCGACAAGGCCTGCCACGGCGATGACGTAGCCGGTGAAGATCCCGTATTGCGCCCTGCGTGAAAAGCCCGGGCGCCGGTCCTGCAACCGCGCCATGCCACCCTTCCTTATGCGAACCGCTTCTTTGACCTATGGCGAGGAAACCGCTGCGGCATTACGCCGTCATCAGCACGCCGCGGTAGATCGGATCCTCCATCGCGCGGCCCGTGCCCAGCGCCACGCACGAGAGCGGGTCTTCGGCCACGCTCACCGGCAGGCCGGTCTCGTCGCGCAGATGCTCGTCGAGACCGCGGATCAGGGCGCCACCACCCGTCAGCACGATGCCCTGGTCGACGATATCCGCCGCGAGTTCTGGCGCAGTGTTCTCCAGCGCAATGCGCACGCCCTCGACAATCGCGCCGATCGGTTCGGACAGCGCTTCGGCGACATTGGCCTGCGTGATGGTGATTTCCTTGGGCACGCCGTTCACCAGATCGCGGCCCTTGATGTGGATCGTCTCGCCCACGCCGTCAGTCGGCACGATGGCGATGCCAAAATCCTTCTTGATCCGCTCGGCGGTCGATTCGCCGATCAGCAGGTTGTGATGGCGGCGGACGTAGGAAACGATCGCCTCGTCCATCTTGTCCCCGCCCACGCGCACCGAGGTGGTATAGGCCAGACCGCGCAGCGAAAGCACCGCGACCTCGGTGGTGCCGCCGCCGATATCGACGACCATCGAGCCGACCGGCTCGGTCACGGGCATGTCGGCGCCGATCGCGGCGGCCATCGGCTCGAGAATCAGGAACACCTGGCTTGCACCCGCGTTGCTTGCCGCGTCGCGGATGGCGCGGCGCTCGACCGAGGTGGAGCCCGAGGGCACACAGATCACGATCTCGGGATAGCGCAGCAAGCTCTTGGAACCGTTCACTTTCTGGATGAAGTGCTTGATCATCGCCTCGGCGACTTCGATGTCGGCGATGACACCGTCGCGAAGCGGGCGGATCGCCTCGATGTTGTCGGGCGTTTTGCCCATCATCATCTTGGCATCGTCGCCCACGGCCTTGACGCGCTTGATGCCGTTGATCGTCTCGATCGCCACGACCGAGGGTTCGTTGAGCACGATGCCGCGGTCCTGAACGTAGACCAGCGTATTGGCGGTGCCGAGATCGATTGCGATGTTCTGGGAACCGAACTTGAAGAATCGGGAAAGCATCGAGGCCATCAGGAAATCCGTATGAATCTGCGGTTTGGCCCGCTGTGACGGGCTGCCCATGGGGTCGGAGAAAGTCGGGCGAAGTCGGCGCATTAGCAGGCGCAGCGGGCAAAACCCAATATTTTGTGCGCCGCCATGCGGGATAAGTCATGCCGTCTGTCTCGAAAAAAAACGCAACCGTCGCTAGCGTGGCTTTGCTCATGTCGCATCCCGTCCGAACCATACGTCGTCTGCCGGAAAACCTCGTCAACCGCATCGCTGCGGGCGAGGTGGTCGAGCGCCCGGCGAGCGCGCTCAAAGAGCTCGTCGAGAACGCGATCGACGCAGGCGCAGAGCAGATTTCAGTGCGTCTCGCCGAGGGCGGCCTTGCCCTTATCGAGGTGACCGACGACGGCTGCGGCATGCGCGCCGACGAGATCGCGCTGGCGTTGGAGCGGCACGCCACCTCCAAGCTGCCGGACGAGGCGATCGAACAGGTCGCCACGCTCGGCTTCCGGGGCGAGGCGCTGCCCTCGATCGCCTCGGTCGCACGCGTGACGATCGAAAGCCGCGCCGGGACGCAGGGCGAGGCATGGGCTCGGGTGGTCGACCACGGTGCGCTTGTCTCCGATGGCCCCGCCGCGCTGCCGCCGGGAACGCGGGTGCGGGTCGAGGACCTGTTCGGCAAGGTCCCGGCCCGCCGCAAGTTCCTGCGAAGTGCACGCGCCGAATGGGCCGCCAGCCTCGATGTCGTGCGCCGCCTCGCGCTGGCCCGGCCGGACATCGGCTTCACGCTGGAGCACGACGGCCGCCGAGCGCTCTCGGTGCAGCCGGGCGATACACTGGCGGCGCGCACCGCGCAGATCGTCGCGCGTGAACTGGCCGACAACGCGGTCGCAGTCGATCTCGTACGCGGCACCTATGGGCTTATGGGTGTGGCGGGGCTGCCGACGTACAATCGCGGCGTGGCCGATCACCAGTACCTCTTTGTCAATGGCCGCCCGGTGAAGGACAGGCTCCTGATCGGTGCGGTGCGCGGCGCTTATGCCGACATGCTGGCACGCGACCGGCACGCGGTGCTCGCGCTGTTCCTCGAGGTTCCGCCCGAGGAAGTGGATGTCAACGTCCATCCGGCCAAGACCGAAGTGCGCTTCCGCGATCCCGCTCTGGTGCGAGGCATGATCGTCTCGGGTCTCAGGCAAGCCCTGATGACCGGCGATCGCCGCTCGGCGCAGGCGCCCGATGCCGCCGCGATGCGCGCTTGGGCTTCTGAGCCGCAGGCGCCTGCCGCTGCGCCGCAATCGAGCCTGTTCTGGCAAGGCCAGCCGTCCCGCGTCTCCGAAGCCGGGCAGGTCTGGCGCGGGTATGAGGCTGCCGTCATGGCGCCGCCCGCCGCGCGCGCCGAACCGGCGGCCGAGCCGGTGCCCGCTGCCAGCCATCCCCTCGGGGTCGCGCGCGGGCAGGTTGCGGCGACCTATATCGTCGCCGAGGCTGAGGACGGGCTCGTCCTTGTCGACCAGCACGCCGCCCATGAACGGCTGGTGCTGGAACGCCTGCGCGCGGCCGGGGCGGGGGAGGGAGCCGCGCCGTCGCAGGCCCTGCTGCTGCCCGAAGTGGTCGAACTCGACGAGCCGGCCTGCGACCGGCTGGAGGAAGCCGCCGCGGAGCTTGCCACTTATGGCCTCTCGCTCGAGCGCTTCGGCCCCGCTGCCATGTTGGTGCGCAGCGTGCCGGCGGTGCTGCGGGGCGGCGATGTGCAGGCGCTGGTGCGCGATGTGGCTGATGATCTTGCGAAAAACGGCGCTGCGCTGCTTTTGGCCGAACGCCGGGATCTCGTGCTGGCCACAATGGCCTGCCATGGCTCGGTGCGGGCAGGGCGGGTGCTTTCGGTCGCGGAAATGAACGCCCTGCTGCGCGAAATGGAGGTGACGCCGCGCTCGGGCCAGTGCAATCATGGTCGCCCGACGTGGATCAAGCTGGCTCACGGTGATATCGAGAAGCTGTTCGGGAGGAAATGATGCGGCGTAGTGTTTCGGGATTGGTGCTTCTCCTGGCCGCTTGCGGCCCGGGCGCGCCGCCGCCGCCGCCGCCGTTGAGCACCATCCAGCCTGAGCCGATCGACTATTTCGCGATCAAGGAAAACGAACTCTACGGCGCGGGCTGCAACTTCGTCGCCGTGGATGGCGGCATGTCCGCGATCGCATTGGCCCAGGAAAAGGAAGCGATCATCAAGCTCAAGGGCAAGATCGTGCGCATCCCTGCCGACAAGAAGAGCCAGATCCTCCCCGAGACCGCGCGCACCCGCTATCTGGGCCCCGACCATATCCTGATCATCGCCCCGCTGCCCGGCGCCAAGCCCATCGAGAGCGGCGTGATCCAGACCATGGGGACGAGCCTTACGATCCTCGATCCGCAGGGCAGGATCCAGTTCTTCGCAAAGGGCCAGGTTCAGTGTAAGCCGTTGTAGAGCAAGCCGATATGACGGCCTGAAGCCTGCGCTCAGTCCGTCCCCGCCGGATCGCGCGTCGCGATCATGCCCAGCGCCTTCAAGCTCATCACAAGTTCGTCGTGCTGATTGTAGACGCGGGTTTCGCCGCGGATGATGCCCATCTCCGGCCGCGTCTTGCTGCGGCGCTTCTCGAGCAGCGTGTTCTCGCAGCGGAGCGTATCGCCGGGGTAGACGGGCTTTATCCAGCGCAGCTCGTCCACGCCGGGCGAGCCGAGCCCGGCCTGCTTGTTGTTCAGCAGGTTCGCCACGGTCATCGACATGGTCATCGCCGCGGTGTGCCAGCCGCTGGCCGAGAGGCGGCCAAAGTGCGTCGCGGCAGCAGCGTCGTCATCGAGGTGGAAGGCCTGCGGATCGTACTTTCGGGCGAACTCGAGCACTTCTTCGCGGGTCACGTCATAATGGCCGTACTTGGTGACGGCTCCAACGACGAGATCTTCATAATGCTGCATCGCCGCCCCCCTAGACGTTGAACTTGAAGTGCATCACGTCGCCGTCGCGCACAACGTATTCCTTGCCTTCCTGCCTGAGCTTGCCCGCATCGCGCGCCGCCGCTTCGCCGCCGAGCGTGACGAAATCGTCGTAGGCGATGGTTTCGGCACGGATGAAGCCGCGCTGCATGTCGGAATGGATCTCGCCCGCTGCCTCGGGCGCCTTGGCTCCGGCATGGACTGTCCAGGCGCGCGCTTCCTTGGGACCGACGGTGAAGAAGGTCAGGAGGTGAAGGAGATCGTATCCGGCGCGGATGATCTTTGCGAGGCCCGCTTCCTCCAGCCCCAGCGCGCTGAGGAATTCGCCCCGGTCCTCCACCGGCATGGTCACGATATCGGCCTCGATCGCCGCGGAGACGACCACGGCATTGGCGCCCTCGACTTTGGCCTTCTCGAACACGCGGGCGGAAAAGGCATTGCCGGTGGCGGCGCTCTCTTCCTCGACATTGCAGACATAGAGTACGGGTTTGGCCGTAAGCAGCTGCGCCTGCGCCAGCACGCGAGCCTCTTCCTCGTCCTTGGGCACCGTCAGCCGCGCGGGCTTGCCCTCGCGCAGCAGTTCCAGCGCCTGGCCGAGCACCGAGGCGGTGATCTTCGCTTCCTTGTCGCCTTGCGCCGCCTTCTTCTGCGCGGCAGGCACTCGTTTCTCGAGGCTCTCAAGGTCAGAGAGCATCAACTCGGTCTCGACCGTCTCGGCATCAGAGATCGGATCGATCTTGTTGTCGACATGCTGGATATCGACGTTCTCGAAGCAGCGCAGCACATGGACGATCGCGTCCACCTCGCGGATATTGCCCAGGAACTGGTTGCCGAGCCCTTCTCCCTTCGAAGCCCCGCGCACGAGGCCCGCGATATCGACGAAGCCCAGCTGCGTCGGGATGATCTTCTGGCTGCTCGCGATACGGGCGAGTTCGTCAAGGCGCGGATCGGGCACGCCGACGTTGCCGATATTCGGCTCGATCGTGCAGAAGGGATAGTTGGCCGCCTGCGCCGCCTGCGTCTCGGTCAGCGCGTTGAACAGCGTCGACTTGCCCACGTTCGGCAGCCCGACAATCCCGCAGCGAAAACCCATGACCTGATCCTTGTTCGTCAGATCGGACGCAAAAAGCCTTGTCCGATGTTCTAGCGGGCCCGATGGTATCCCCTGACGACAAGGTCAAGGGGGCGGATGACGATGAAGCATTGGATAGCGTGGCTATTGATCATACTGGCGGCGCTGGGGGGCAGCGCGGTGCAGGCTGCCGACGGCGGAGTGCATCAGGCAAAGGCGGTCAAGGTGACGACGCTCTCGACCATGCTGTCGGACCTCGATGGCCTTGGCGAATGGGGCTATGCCGCGCTGGTCGAGGTCGATGGGAAGCGCATCCTGTTCGACACCGGCGCCAATCCCGATATCGTGCTGCGCAATGCAGAAGCGCTGAAGATCGACCTCTCGAATGTCGAGGATGTGGTCATCTCGCATTTTCACGGCGACCACACCGGCGGACTGATCACCTTGCGCAAGGCGATGATGGCGAAAAATCCCGCCGCGCTCTCGCAAGTCTACGTCGGCGCCGGGATTTTCGAGCCGCGCTTCACGCGCACCGGTGCGCCTGAAACGGACTATGATTTCAACACGGTCGCTGCGGCCTATCGCGCGACCGGCGGCAAGATTACCGAGCTTTCCGGGCCCGCCGAGATTGCGCCGGGCGCATGGCTGACAGGGCCCGTCGCGCGCATCCACAATGAAACCAATTACGGCGATGGCATCCGCGTCAAGGTCGACGGCAAACTCATCGCCGATCCTGTCCATGACGATACCTCGCTCGTGATCGCAACCGCAGGCGGTGCGGTGATCGTCGCGGGCTGCGGCCACGCCGGGATTATGAACATCGCCGATGCAGCGGGGGCGATCACGGGCGATTCCCGGCTGCTCGCGGTGATCGGCGGCATTCACCTCTTCGCCAGCCCCGACAGGGTACTGGTCGAAACCGCCGCGCGGCTGAAGGGCCTTTCCTTCCTGCTTGCCGCGCATTGCACCGGGATCGAGGCAACGGTGCGCCTGCGCGAATTGCTCGGGCTTGATCGGCGCACCGCCGTCGTTGCAGCCGTCGGCTCCAGCTTCACGCTGGGGCAGGGCATTGCAGCAGGCCGTATCGCGGGCTGGGTGGGCTAGGGTTCTTCACCGAAACTTCAAGGGTTAGGCCCTAGATCCGGTCCGGATACGAACGCGCCGCCGCACGCGCGGACGCGATGGAACCGGACATGATGAAACGGCTGACTTTCCCGGTACTTGCGCTCTCGCCGCTTGCCCTTGCGCTTATGCTTGGCGGCTGCGGTGCCGATCCCAAGACCCATGCCGCGAATGCCCGCAAGGAATTTGCCGCGCACGATTACCTTGCGGCGCAGACGGACCTCGCTGCGGCGATGGCCGCCATGCCAGATGATCCCGCGCTGCTGGAACTCCACGCGCGCAATGCGCTTGCCATGGGCGATGGCATAGCCGCCGGCGCCAGCCTCGACAGGCTGGGCCAGCTGCGCCGCCCGGCTGACTATGGCCGCCTTCTTGCCGAAGCCGCGCTGCTGCGCGGCCAGGCGCAGGATGCGCTCGCCGCGCTGGGTGCGGACAAGTCCGCCCCCGGCCTTCGACTGCGCGGGCTGGTGCTGCTGGCGCAGGGCAACGAGCCGGGCGCGCTAGAGGCCTTCAATGCCGGACTTGCCGCTGAGCCGAACCATGCGCCACTCCTTGCCAGCCTCGCCCGTTTGAAGCTGATGGGCGGCAATACGCCCGAGGCGCGCGGCCTTGCCGACCGCGCCCTCGCGGCCGAACGTGATCTGCTCGATGCCATGCTGGTCGATGGCCAGGTCGCCACCGCCGAGGGCCGGCTTGGTCAGGCGCTGGCGGCCTATGCCCGCGCGGCCAAGGCCTATCCTGGCAACCTCGCCGCGCTCACCGGGCAGGCGGGCATCCTTGGTGATCTTGGCCGGACCGACGAACTGACCGCCCTGCTGGCGGGTTTTCAGGGCAGGACCACCGATGGCACGCTCGCCTATCTCAAGGCCCGCGCGGCATCGGCCAAGGGTGACTGGAGCGGCACGCGCGACATCCTCCAGGCGAATGAGGACAAGCTCAAGGACCGCGACGATGCCAACGTGCTTTACGCGCAGGCGCTGACCCAGCTGGGACAACCCGAACAGGCGCGCTCGCGGCTGGTCCCGATGCTGTCGCGCCATCCCGAAAGTCTGCTGCTGCGCCGTGAACTGGCCAAGGCCCAGCTTGCCGGCAAGGATGCCGCGGGCGCGGTCCAGACGCTGCTGCCTTTCGCGCGCAGCAAGACCGCCAGTGTCGAGGACTTGCGCCTGCTGGCCAACGCAGCCGAGGCTGCCGGCGATCCCGAAGCGGCGTTCTTCGCCGCGCGCGCCCGCTATCCCTCGCCGCAATCGCTGGGTCAGGCGCTTGGTGCGGCCGATGCGGCGATGAAGGCGGGCAACTGGGGCAATGCCATCAAGGCCTATGAACAGATCCTCGCTCTGACCGACGGCCGCAGCGCATTGGTTCTCAACAACATGGCCTGGGCGCAGAGCCAGGTGGGCAACAAGGAACAGGCTCTGGCCTTCGCCCAGCGCGCGATTGCGGTCGCGCCCGAAGATCCCTCCGTGATGGATACGCTGGGCTGGCTGCTCCACGAAACCGGCGGCAACCGCACCCGTGCGCTCGATCTCCTTCGCCGCGCTGCTCAGAAGGCCCCGCAGAACGCCACCATCCGCTCCCACTTTGCCGAGGCGCAGCGCGGCTGACGCAGCGCAAAAAGGGCCCCGACCGGCTGGTCGGAGCCCTTTTCATGCAATCCAGGCTTCGTGGATCAGGCCGCAGCGCGCTGAAGCTTGAGCGCCGGACGGCGACGACGCGACATCGCAAGGCCGACCAGACCCGCGCCGAACAGGCCGAGCATGCCCGGCTCCGGAACCGGCGTGCCACCGGTCGTGGTGCCGCCAGAGGTAGTGGTGCCGCCCGAGGTGGTGGTACCGCCTGTGGTGGTGCTGCCGCCGCTCGTACTGCTGGTGATCGTGCCTGCACCGCTGGCCGAACTGATGCCGGGGACGCCGGCGATCGACTGGTAACGCACATAGAAATCGCTCAGCGTCAGCGCCGAGACCGGCGAGGCGAAGCTCAGCGTGAAGGTGCCTGCGCCGCTCTGGCCGATGGTGAGCCCGCCGCTGCCGCCGCCGGCGCAAGCGCCGGTCGATGCATCCTTGAAGCAAACGTCGACGTTGCCGATCCCGTTCGGATAGTTGGAATTGAGCTGGGTGAAGGCGTAGTCGCCGGTGGACGCCGCGCCCGAGATTGTCGGGTCGGTGTTGAAGGCAAAGCTCGAGATGCGCGAATCGGTGACCGGCGCCGAGCTGGTGTTCGCGACCGCATAGTCGAACGAGTAGTCGTTGCCGCTGACGCCGGTGAGGGTGAAAGTCGTCTGGCCGGTCAGGCCGCTGATCGCGCTGCCGCCGCTGCCCGAATAGCCATCGTAGTCGAGCGTGATCGACTTGCCGATGTCGGCCGCGTTGAACAGCATGGAATCCGCGTGGGCCGCAGGCGCAGCCGCGAGCGAGGCAAGCAAGGCGAGTGAAGCGATTTTTCCGAAATGTTGCATGGCCTTGCCTTCATTAGTTAAGGGATGTTCGCTCCAGTACAACGCAAAGACCATGCCATCGCCGAAAACACGGCGTTAAGAATGGTTAACGACCGAGCGTCTGTAAGGGTTCCCGACGGTTGCCGATATCGCCGGCCCAGAGGACCTGCCCCCTTCACCGAAATTTCAGGGGTCGCGTGCTAGCTATCCTGCCATGAAACGGGCTCTCACCATCGCTGCCCTGCTTGCGACCGCGGCCTGCTCGCGCGCCGATCCGGCCGCGCAGCTCGCCGCCGCGCAGCACGCTTTCGCCGCCGAAGACTATGCCGCCGCGCGCAGCGACGTTCTGGCCGCTCTCGATGCCGATAGCGACAATCGCGAAATGCTGCTGCTCCTCGCGCGAACCCAATTGCGCCTCGGCGATGGCGACGGTGCGCAGAGCACGCTCTCGCGGCTCGAGGATGCTGGGGTGCACACGCCCGAGCTCATGCGGCTCAAGGCTGAGGCTGCGATCCTGCGCGGCCAGCCGGAGGCCGCGCTCACCCTGCTCGGCCAGGGCGGCGATGCCGAGGCCTGGCGTCTTCGCGCCGCGGCACATGGCGCGCTCGATGACGCGCCAGCTGCACTCGAAGCGCTTCGCCGGGGTATGGCAGTGGGCGGGCAGAACTATGACCTGGTCCATGACTATGCCGCGTTCCTGATCGCGGCGCAGGACTTTGAGGGTGCGGGCGTTACGCTGCAGACCCTGAAGGCGCTCGGACCCAAGCGGCTCGACACGTTGATGATCGCAGGCTCGCTTGCCACCCGGCAAGGCCGGCTCGAGGATGCCAAGCGAGAGTTCAGCGCGGCCGCCGATGCATTCCCTGCGCGGGTCGAGCCGTTGACCGCGCTGGCCAGCCTTGCCGACATGTCTGGGCAGGTCGATGCCGCCCTCGCGCTTGTTGCGCGCGCGGCCAAGATCGCGCCCGCCCACCTCGAGGTCATCGAGCTCACCGTGCAGCTCGCCTCCGAAAAGGGCGACTGGGAAACCGTTCGAAAGACGCTGGTTGGCCAGGAGACCTCGCTCGATCCACGCTCGGGCAATGGCATGACGTATGCCGAGGCGCTGCTGCGGCTGGGGCATCCCGAACAGGCGCGGGCGATGTTTGCGCAGGCGCTGTTGCTTTCGCCGCAGAACCCCTATGCACGGCTGATGCTGGCCGAGGCACAGCTGGCCGTGGGTGATGCGGCCAGCGCGCTGCGCACGGTGCGGCCGCTGTCCGACAGTGTGCTGGCGGGCCCGCGCGAGCTTGACCTTGCACTTCGGGCGGCAAAGGCCGCGGGTGATCCGATGGCGGCAACGATTGCGGCGCGGCTGCAATCGCCGCAGCTCAAGCTCAACCAGCAGTTTGCGGCCACGGGGCAGGCGGCGTTCAACCGGCAGGACTGGAAGGCGGCGCTCGCCGCCTATGGCCAGATCCCGGGCCATGAGAACGATGCCGAAGTGCTGCGCCGCATGGCCGCGGCAGCCGTGCGCACCGGCGATACCGATGCGGCGATCGGATATGCCGACCGGGCACTCGCAATGGCGCCGCGCAATGCTGACATGCTGCATACAGCGGCGCTGGTGCGGCTCGAAGCGGGCCGCGATCGCGAGCAGATGCTGCGCCTGATGCGTGAGGCCAGCCACCTTGATCCAGCCAACCGTCTGTTCCGCGCCGATCTGGCGCGTGCGGTGGCTGCGGCCGGCTGAGGTCTTGTGGCTGCGGGATAGCCGCCGCCTTCGTCAATTGTGATCTGATCCTGTCCCCCCTTTCCGATCCTCCGGTCCGCCTGATGCGGCGGCCCGGAGGATGGGTGGGGAAAGGGATCCCGGTTGTTCGTTCAGCGTCGGCGGCGGCGCGCCAGAGCGAGGCCGACGAAGCCGAGGCCCATCATGCCGAGCATGCCCGGCTCGGGGACCGAGGTGCCGCCCGAGGTGGACGACGTGGTGGTGCCGCCGGTCGTGGTGGTGCCGCCGGTGGTGGTGGTGCCGCCCGTTGTGGTGGTGCCGCCAGTGGTCGACGAGGTCGTGGTGCCGCCGGTCGTGGTCGTGCCGCCCGTGGTGGTCGAGCTCGAGCTCGAGCTGCCGCACATGCCCGAGCCTGCGGTGTGGCCGCAGTTGCAGTAGTGCGTGTGCTTGACCCAGGCCGAAGCCGGAGTGGTGATCATGGCAGTGCCCAGCAGGGCAGCGGAAGTGAGAAGAATGCGCTTCATGGTCAGTCCCCCTTGCAGATTGCTTGGTTAAACCCTTAAGTAGCAAACTTGATGCCAATTCCGGATTTCTGCCAGTTTCGCTGGTTAACGGCCTTTGTAACGTTACAAAGGTGTAAGATGGACCGACGAATTTTCGGGGAATTCAGGTGTCCTGCTGGCGCAGTGCAACATCGCTCATGAAGCGCACGGCATCGCCCGCGGCAAGGCGGGGTGCTTCAGCGGCAAGGGCGCCGAGCATGGTGACGAGGTCGTCCTGCTCGGCCTTGGCGAAGTTGCCGAGTACGTGGCCAGTGACGCGGTCCTTGTGCCCGGGGTGTCCGATGCCGAGCCGTACACGCTGGAAATCGGGCCCGAGATGCTGGTCGATCGAGCGCAGCCCGTTGTGCCCGGCGGTGCCGCCGCCCTGCTTCACCTTCACCTTGAAAGGGGCGAGATCAAGCTCGTCGTGGAACACGGTGAGCGCGTCGGTGCCTAGCTTGTAGAAGCGCAGGGCCTCGCTCACTGCGCGGCCGCTCTCGTTCATGAAGGTGGCGGGTTTGAGCAGGATGACGCGAGTGCCGCCGATGCGGCCGTCCTGCACCCAGCCCTGGAACTTCTTCTGGACCGGGCCGAAGTCGTGGACTTCCGCGATAGTATCGAGCGCCATGAATCCGACATTGTGCCGGTGGAGCGCGTATTGTGGTCCGGGATTGCCGAGGCCGACCCAAAGCTGCACGGCGAGGGTCTCCCTATATCAGGCGGGGGGAGGGGGCGTTGGTGCCGGTCCCTTCCGCCAAGGGAAGGGACCGGGCATCCATACGCGGGCGGCGATCAGGCCGCCGAGGTCTCGTTATCGCCCTCGGCGCTCTTGAGCGCGGACGGGGCAACGATCGTGGCGATGGTGAAGTCGCGGTCGGTGATCGCCGAACGCGAACCGGCCGGGAGCGTGACGCTGCTGATGTGGATCGATTCGCCGATGTCCACGCCCGACACGTCGACAGCGATGTCGTCGGGGATCTTGTCCGCTTCGCAGATCAGGTCCAGTTCGTGGCGCACGATGTTCAGCACGCCGCCCTTCTTGAGGCCGGGCGACTTGGCTTCGTTGATGAAGACCACGGGCACCAGGACTTCGACCGCGCGGTCAGCCGAAACGCGCAGGAAGTCGGCATGGAGCGGGCGCTCCGAAACCGGGTGGAAGGCAACGTCCTTGGGCAGCGTGCGCACGGTTTCGCCGCCAAGCGTGAGCTCGACGATCGAGTTGAAGAAGTGGCCGGTGCCAAGCTGGCGGCGCAGTTCCTTTTCCTCGACGTGGATCGCGATGGGATCCTGATTGCCGCCGTATATCACGGCGGGAGTGCGGCCTTCGCGACGCAGCGCACGGGAGGCTCCCTTGCCAGCCCGTTCGCGTGTCTCGGCCGGCAGATGCAGCGTTTCGCTCATGTACCCGTACCTTCACGTATGATTGTTGAACCGATTTTCGCCGCCACGCCTCCAGGGATGACCATGCACGGCGAAGCGGCGGGCCTTAGCGGGTACGGCAGAAAAAGCAAGCGCGCGCTGGGCAGCGGGGTTTCCGGGAGCAGTTTCTCGCAGAGATCTGGAAGGAAACAGAGAGCGCGAAGGGGCAGCGCAAGCAGCGAACCCGTGTTCTGTTCAATCGGTGTATGGGAAAGTTCTGCGGGCGGCCAAGCCCCGCATCTTTGCGCTCATCCTGTTTCTCGGCGATCTCTGCGACAATCCCGGAGCGCCCCTACATCACCCGTTTCACCCGCCAGCCGCGCGCCTCCAGCAGTCGGGGGAGGCCGTCGACCCCCGCGACATGCGCCGCGCCGACCGCGATCAGGGGCCGCGCGCCGCCTTTGAGCATCGCGTCGATCTGGTCGGCCCAGGCGAGGTTGCGCCGGGTCAGCAGCGCGTTCCTGAGGTCGGGATCAGCGAGAAAACCCGACTGCGCCTCGCGCGCGATGCCCAGTTCGTCTCCGCGCAGCCACAGCGCGAGCATGTCCTTGTCATCGTCGCGCTTGTCTGCCGCTTCGTGCGCCACCTGCTCGAGCAGCACTGTCTGCGCGCGCGGCGGCAGCGCGTCGAAGATGCCGAACTGGCTGTCGATCGTCTCCAGACCCGAGATCGGCCGCGCGCCGATTGCTGTCCGCAACTCGGGCTCTACTCCATTGCTCGGGTCCATGCCCTGCTTGAGGCCGCCGATCGCGGCGATTTGCAGCGCGACAGCCCAGCTTTCCTGATCCTTGAACTGCGCGTCGTTCAGCGAGAGGTCCTTGTAAACCTGCGCGAGATCGGCGCGGAAGCGGGGGCCAACCCGCGCACTGGGCGGCGGCAGGCCGGGCGTGAAGGCCAGGCGGCCGAGCGCCTCGCCAGCGACATTGGAATCGAGCGGCTCACCGATTTCGAGCACCAGCCTGTCGGCCCCGGCCATCGCGGCATCGATCACGCCGCGCCGCCATTTCGTGCCCTTGGGCAGCGCGTGGACCGTGCCGATCAGCCAGCCATGCACGCCTGTGCTGTCCGAAATGGCCCAGAGCGCGACCTGGGGCGCAGGTGCGGGCGGCGGCTTGGCCGCGCCGCAAGAGGCGAGGGTGATGGCCAGGCAAGCCGCCAGCAACCGCGCGAGCCGGGAAAGGGGGGGCGTCGAGCGCTGCATCATGCCTGCGGGGATGGACCAAGCCGCGCGGCGAGGCAAGGACCGCCGCGCCCTTGAATGCTACCGATTGATTTGCCCCAGGTTGATTTGAACGGCCCAATCGGCCAAAGCGCGCGGGCCATGGCCCAACCCGCTTCCACTGCTCCCGCAGCCGCTCCGCTCAGCGTGCAGGATATGATCCTCACGCTCCACGCCTATTGGAGCGCAAAGGGCTGTCTGATCCTTCAGCCCTATGACATGCGCATGGGCGCGGGCACCTTCCACCCCGCCACCACCCTGCGCGCTCTGGGGCCGCAGAGCTGGAACGCCGCTTATGTCCAGCCGAGCCGCCGGCCGACCGATGGCCGCTATGGCGAGAACCCCAATCGGCTGCAGCACTACTACCAGTATCAGGTGATCATGAAGCCGAGCCCGGCGGACTTTCAGGCGCTTTATCTGGGAAGTCTCTTCGCCATCGGCATCGATCCGCTGCTCCACGATATCCGCTTCGTGGAGGATGACTGGGAATCGCCCACGCTCGGCGCATGGGGGCTGGGCTGGGAAGTCTGGTGCGACGGTATGGAAGTCTCGCAGTTCACCTACTTCCAGCAAATGGGCGGCTTCGATTGCAAGCCGGTCTCGGGCGAGCTGACGTACGGCCTCGAACGCCTTGCGATGTATATCCAGGGCGTCGACAACGTTTACGACCTGAAGTTCAATGCAGCTGGCGTCAGCTACGGTGAGGTCTTCCTTGAGAACGAGAAGCAGATGTCGAAGTGGAACTTCGAGGTGGCGGATACCGACACCCTGTTCGAAGGCTTCCGCCGCGCCGAGGCCGAATGCCACAAGGCGCTGGAGGCAAAGGTTCCCATCGCCGCCTATGAGCAGGCGATCGAGGCGAGCCATCTGTTCAACCTGCTGCAGGCGCGCGGCGTAATCTCGGTGCAGGAACGCGCGAGCTACATGGGCCGGGTGCGCGATCTCGCGCGTGGTTCGTGCGAGGGTTACATAGAAAGGTTCCGTCCTGAATGGGAAGCACAGTTCCCGGGGTGGACGGCATGAGCACCGCTGATTTTCTCCTCGAACTGCGCTCGGAAGAAATCCCCGCGCGGATGCAGGCCGGCGCGCGTGCCGATCTGGAAAAGCTGTTCCGCCGCGAGATGCAGGCCGCAGGCCTCGCCGTGGGTGATGTCACCGTCTGGTCCACCCCGCGCCGCCTGACGCTGATCGCCAAGGCGCTCCCGCTCGCGACCGAAGCCGTGCACGAGGAAACCAAGGGCCCTCGCACCTCCGCCCCCGAACAGGCGCTCGAAGGCTTCCTTCGCAAGACGGGCCTTGCGAAGGACCAGCTCACCGAGCGCGACGGCGTGTGGTTCGCCGTCGTCGAAAAGCCGGGCCGTGCCGCCGCAGATGTGCTGGCCGCCGCGATCCCCGCGATCATTCGCGCGTTCCTCTGGCCCAAGTCGCAGCGCTGGGGCGCCGCGAGCCACCAGCCGGATTCGCTGCGCTGGGTGCGCCCGCTTTCGGGGATCGTCGCGCTTTTGGGTGACGATCTGATCGATTGCGAGATCGGCGGCATCCGCTCGGGCACCGTCACGCTGGGCCACCGCTTCCACCATCACGGCGACATTACCATCGGCAATGCCGCCGACTACGCGATGAAACTGCGTGCCGCCCACGTCATCGTCGATCACGCCGAACGTGAGGCACTCGTCCGCGAAGGCGCGCAGAAGGCCGCCGACGACGCGGGCCTCGTGCTGGTCGAGGACGAAGGCCTTGTCATCGAAAACGCCGGCCTGACCGAATGGCCGGTGCCCTTGCTGGGCCGCTTCGACGAGGCGTTCCTCGAAGTGCCCCCCGAAGTCATTCAGCTCACTGCGCGCGTGAACCAGAAGTACTTCATCTGCCGCGACGCCGCGGGCAAACTCGCCAACGCCTTCGTCTGCACCGCCAACATCGCCGCCAACGATGGCGGCGCAGTGATCGTCGCCGGTAACCGCAAGGTTCTCGCCGCGCGGCTATCCGATGCGCGCTTCTTCTGGGAGCAGGACCGCAAGACGCCGCTTTCGGTGCATGCGGAGAAGCTTGCGCGGATCACCTTCCATGAGAAGCTGGGCACGTTGGCCGACAAGGTCGAACGCGTCGCCAAGCTCGCCCGCTGGCTGGTGGAAGAGGGCATCGTCATGCCGGACCCTCGTCATTCCGACGCCTCCAACCTTCGTCATTCCCGCGAAGGCGGGAATCCAGCGTCAGACGCCGCGCCAGACTGGACTCCCGCCTTCGCGGGAGTGACGAAAGAAGAGTTGGCAGAGCAAGCCGAACTCGCCGCGCGCCTCTGCAAGGCCGATCTCGTTACCGAAATGGTCGGCGAGTTCCCCGAACTGCAGGGCCTGATGGGCGGTTACTACGCCCGCGCCGAGGGCCTGCCTGATGCCGTCGCCGATGCCATCCGCGATCACTACAAGCCGGTCGGGCAGGGCGATGATGTGCCCACCGCGCCTGTGACGGTGGCCGTGGCGCTGGCGGACAAGCTCGATACGCTCGCAGGCTTCTTTGCCATCGACGAGCGTCCGACCGGTTCCAAGGACCCGTTTGCGCTGCGCCGCTCTGCGCTCGGCGTGATCCAGATCCTGCTTGCCGCGCAAGTCCGCTGCAATCTGGTGCCTGCATTCAGCAATGCGATCGCCAGCGTGTTTCGTTCGGTCCTCGAACGCGCGGTTGCGGGTGACCAGAACTTTGCCATCTACATCGAGAAAATCTGGAAGGTGCAGCCGCATCCCTCCCTCCCGGCGACAGAGTTCGCGGCGCGGATGGAACACTTCGCCGCCGAACTCGGCGATTTTGAGATCATGCTCGAGCCCTACTCGGAGCTCGCGCTTGAATTTCTGCGCTCCGCACCGGTGGTCATGGGCAAGACGCCGGACCTGCTCCTCGGCTTCTTCGCCGACCGCCTCAAGGTCCAGCAGCGCGAAGCCGGTGTGCGCCATGATCTGATCGACGCTGTCTTCGCACTCGGCGGTGAGGACGACCTCGTTCGCCTGCTGGCCCGCGTCCAGGCCCTCCAGGCCTTCGTCACGACCGAGGACGGCGTGAACCTCCATGCCGGCTACAAGCGCGCCGCGAATATCCTCAAGAAGGAGGAATACACGCCTGCCGAGGCCGATTACGCCCGCGAACCCGCAGAAGCCGCGCTGATCGCCGCGCTCGATGCCGCCGAACCCCGTGCCGAAGCCGCTGTTGCCGCCGAAGATTTCACCGCCGCCATGGCCGCGCTCGCCATTTTGCGCGCGCCCATCGACACCTTCTTCGAGAGCGTGACAGTAAACGATGCCGACCCGGCCAAACGGGCAGCACGGCTAGGCCTGCTTGACCGGTTCCGTGCTGCAGTGCACAAAGTAGCGGACTTTTCTCGCATCGAAGGCTAAGGCCGGGAGCGAATCCGGGCCGAACCGGGCAAGAACGACAGACGCAGGGAGCCTCGTTGGCGGCATGAGCGCATACGTATTCCATTTCGGTGGCGGCGCCACGAACGCAGACGCCCGCTCGCGCGACAAGACCATCACCGGCGGCAAGGGTGCAAACCTCGCGGAAATGGCCGGCATCGGTCTTCCAGTGCCCCCCGGCTTCACGATCAGCACCGAAGTCTGCACGGCCTACAACGCCGCAGGCAAGGCGTTCGACGACGACTTGCGTGCCGGTGTCGCCAATGGCGTTGCGCATATCGAGAAGGCCACCGGCCGCGTGTTCGGCGACCCCGCCAACCCGCTGCTCGTCTCGGTCCGCTCGGGCGCGCGCGTCTCGATGCCGGGCATGATGGACACCGTGCTCAACCTGGGCCTCAACGATACGACGGTCGAAGGCCTCGCCACCGGCTCTGGCGACGCGCGCTTCGCGTGGGACAGCTACCGCCGGTTCATCCAGATGTATTCTGACGTGGTGCTCGGCCTCGATCATCACCGCTTCGAAGATGCGCTCGAGATCGCCAAGGAAGACAACGGCTTCTTCGCCGATGTCGAGATGGGAGCCGAGCATTGGCAGGGCCTCGTCGCCGAATACAAGGCGATCGTTGCGGAGGAACTCGGCCGTCCGTTCCCGCAGGACGTGCACGAACAGCTCTGGGGCGCGATCGGCGCGGTATTCGATTCGTGGGAATCAGACCGGGCCAAGGTCTATCGCCGCCTCAACGCGATCCCGCATGACTGGGGCACCGCGGTCAACGTCCAGGCCATGGTCTTCGGCAATATGGGCGAGACTTCGGCCACAGGCGTTGCCTTCACCCGCGATCCCGCAACCGGCGAACGCGCCTACTACGGCGAATGGCTGGTCAATGCGCAAGGCGAGGACGTCGTCGCCGGCATCCGCACGCCGCAGTATCTGACCAAGGCCGCGCGCGAGCGGGCCGGGGCCAAGCCGCTCTCGATGGAAGAGGCGATGCCCGAGGCCTATGCCGAGCTCGCCCGCGTGTTCGATCTGCTCGAACTTCACTACAAGGACATGCAAGACATCGAGTTCACCGTCGAGCAGGGCAAGCTGTGGATGCTGCAGACCCGCTCAGGCAAGCGCACTGCCAAGGCCGCGCTCAAGATGGCGGTCGACATGGCGAACGAGGGCCTGATTGACGAGGCCACGGCGGTGAAGCGCGTCGATCCCATGGCGCTTGATCAGCTGCTCCACCCCACGCTTGATCCTTCCGCGCCGCGCGAAGTGCTCACGCGCGGCCTTCCGGCCTCGCCGGGCGCGGCAACCGGCATCGTCGTGTTCGATGCCGACAGCGCCGAGCACCGGGCGCAGATGGGCGAGGACGTGATCCTCGTGCGCATCGAAACCAGCCCCGAAGACATTCACGGCATGCACGCCGCCAAGGGCGTGCTCACCGCGCGCGGCGGCATGACCAGCCACGCCGCCGTTGTCGCGCGCGGCATGGGCCGCCCTTGCGTCTCGGGCGCCTCGGGCCTTTCGATCGACATGGCGACCCGCACCGCGCGCATGGGCACGCGCGAGGTGAAGGAAGGCGATGTCATCACACTCGACGGTTCGAACGGTGACGTGATGCTCGGCACCGTGCCAATGGTCGAACCCGAACTGGTCGGCGATTTCGCGATCCTGATGGAATGGGCCGATCAGCACCGCCGCATGAGAGTGCGCGCCAATGCCGAAACCCCGCTCGATTGCCAGGTCGCGCGCCAGTTCGGCGCCGAGGGCGTGGGCCTTTGCCGCACCGAACACATGTTCTTCGATGCGGGTCGTATCTCCCTGGTGCGCCAGATGATTCTGGCCGAGGACGAAGCCACCCGCCGCCGCGCGCTCGATTCGCTCCTCCCCGAGCAGCGCGCCGATTTTACCGCGATTTTCGAGGTCATGGCCGGGCTGCCGGTCACTATCCGCCTCCTCGATCCCCCGCTGCACGAGTTTCTCCCCCACGGCGAGGCCGAGTTTGCCGAGCTTTCCGAAGCGACCGGCCTTGGCGTCGATCACTTGAAGCGCCGCGCGGGCGAGCTCCACGAATTCAACCCGATGCTCGGCCACCGCGGCTGCCGTCTCGGCATCACGTTCCCCGAAATCTACGAAATGCAGGCCCGTGCGATCTTCGAGGCGGCCTGTGATGTCGCGGAAAAGTCGGGCGAGGCAGTTGTTCCGGAAGTGATGATCCCGCTGGTCGCCACCAAGCGCGAGCTCCAGATCCTGCGCGCGCTGGTGGATCGTGCCGCCGAAGCCGTCTTTGCTGAAAAGGGCCGCCGCCTCGAATACCTTGTCGGCACCATGATCGAATTGCCGCGCGCGGCGCTCATGGCGGGCGAGATTGCCGAGGAGGCCAAGTTCTTCTCCTTCGGCACCAACGATCTCACCCAGACCACGCTCGGCGTAAGCCGCGACGATGCCGCTCGCTTCCTCGGGCCCTACGTCGAACAGGGCATCTACCCGCGCGATCCCTTCGTCAGCCTTGATATCGAAGGCGTCGGCCAGCTGGTCGAAATGGCCGCAGTGCGTGGGCGCGAGACCCGGCCCGACATCAAACTTGGCATCTGCGGCGAACATGGCGGCGATCCCGCCTCGATCGCGTTCTGCGAGAAAGTCGGGCTCGATTACGTTTCGGCCAGCCCTTACCGCGTGCCCATCGCGCGGCTCGCGGCAGCGCAGGCGGCTTTGGGGTAATCGGGGCTGCGCGCCCAAATCGGGCTATTGGGCAAGGAAAATGGGGACTGTCCCTATTTTCAGAACTTTGGCGGGCGTACCGCCTTGGCCCAGCCGCTGAGCGTAAGGATCGCAAACCGCTCGGTGACGCGCCCGTCGGCATCGGCCATGCCGGCAAATGCCGCTTCGGCTCTTGCCAGACCAGCCTTGCCCAGAGGCGGCCCGGGCCGCGCGAGGCAATTGCCAAGGCCCTGTGCCCTCAGATCGGCGACGAGGCGGCGAAGGCTCCCGTAGCGTACGTTGAGCATCCGGCTGTCGCTCATCGGCTCGGCAAAGCCGCAGCGCTGGAGAAGATCGCCGCCGGCACGCACATCGACCTGGGGGTGGAGCCGCGCGGCGGGGCGATCGCCATCGGTTTCGGTCATGATGGCGCGCAGGGCAGGGACGGTGCCCGCGCCGCACAAGCTCATCACCGCCAGGCCGCCCGGCGCCAGCGCACGGCGGATATGGAGCATGGCGCCCGGCAGATCGTTGACTGTGCCGAGCGTGCCAAGCTGGGCGATGAGGTCGAAGCCCTGTTCGGGAAAGGGCTGCTCCTCGTCGATGGGGACCTCGTCCGCGAGGAGCGCGGGATCGGCGCGCACCACGGTGCAGCCACGCGCGGCGAGTGCCTCGGCGAGGCGGCCAGTCGTATCGCCGACGACCAGCGCGCGCACCGGTTCGTGGCGCAGGAAGGCGAGCCGGTCGAGCACATCCTCGGCCATATCCTCGGCCAGGAAGCGCGGTGCATCCGGCCGGCGTTCAAGCGCGCGCATCCGTTGCCGCTGGGCACGGCGACGGGTTGGCGCAAAGATCGTCGGGGGAGAAGCACTGGCCATCGCCTCCGCCCCTGCCGCGCGGCGCGCGCCTTGCCAAGCCCCCAAGCGCCCCTTGCCAATCGCGGCGCGCCGGGCGAAACTTCGCGCCATGGCAAAGCCCGCATTTCTGGCCCCCCTGATCGATCTGGTCTTCCCCCCGCGCTGCCCGCTTTGCGGCGATGCGCTGGCGCAGCAGGGCGGCCTGTGTGCCACATGCTGGAACAAGCTGGCCGTGCCCGGCGAGCCCGCCTGCAGTGCATGCCAGCGTCCGCTGCCAGACAGCATGGTTCGCGATGGCGAAGTGCTTTGCGCGCCCTGCATGGCAAGCCCGCCGCGCCACGCCGGGATCGCGGCGGCAACGCTTTACAACGAAGCCTCGCGCGAGTTGGTTCTGGCGTTCAAGCGCGGCAAGCGAATCGCGCTGGCAGACCTGCTTTCGCGGCTCATGGTGCGGAGCCTGCCGGTGCTTGAGGGCGAATGGCTGGTCGTGCCGGTGCCGCTCCATCGCTGGCGGCTGTGGGAGCGCGGGTTCAACCAGTCGGCGCTGCTCGCCGCGCGCATTGCGCAAGCCATCGGGCAGCCGCTCGTGGTCGACGCGCTGGAGCGCACCCGGCGCACGCCCTCGCTTGGCGGGCTGGGCCGGCGCGCGCGGGCCGAGGCGCTGCGCGGCGCGATTGCGGCGCATGGCTCTCGCGCGGCGCGGCTCAAGGGGGCGAAAGTGCTGCTGGTAGACGATGTCATGACCAGCGGGGCGACGACCGATGCCTGCCTTGCCGCGCTGCGCAAGGCAGGCGCAGCCGAGGTGCGGATCGCCTGCTTTGCGCGGGTCCTGGACGAAGCGCTCGATCACGCGGGGCCGGATGACCGCTCGCTGGCTGCCTGAGGGAGGGCAAACGGAACCGGGAACTCAAACGGAAACGCCCGGAGCTTGCGCTCCGGGCGTGCCCGTGACGATCCCTGATCGGCAAGTGTCCATTCCTGCCGCGGCCACCCCTGATGACCTTTTGCGGCGGATGGCGTCTCCACGCCGGAACTTTCGGGTTTCCCGGATCGCAGTGCCCTTCGGTTTTTCACCGGAAGCGGCGCCGCCATCGGGCCCCATGAATACCCTCAAAAACAACCCTGAACTCTGGCCATTAAGCCTTTGCCCGAACTGACGCCCGGTGCAATTGCAGCTCCCTCAAGCCGCAAGTGTTTCTTCGGCGATTGCGGGGCAAGGGGGAAGGCCCATGTGTGGCCCCCATGGATTTTGACCGGTGCATGTGGTTATCGTGCAACAAAACGACACTGTGCGGCATCATCAAGCGAAAGGCCCGTCTCATTTCCACGCAATCTCCCGCAACCGATGCCGAAACTGATATGCGCGAGCAGGGCGCGGTGTTCATGCCGCGCTTCGATTCTGCCGGCCTCGTCACTGCCGTTGCGGTCGATCATGCCAGCGGCCGTCTGCTGATGCTGGCGCATATGGATGCCGAGGCGATCGCGGCGACGCGCCGGACGGGCCTTGCGCATTTCCACTCGCGCTCGCGAGGGCGGCTGTGGATGAAGGGCGAGACCTCGGGCCATGTGCTCAAGGTGATCGAGATCCGTGTCGATTGTGATCAGGACGCGCTGGAGCTCAGGGTCGAGCCGGCGGGGCCGGCCTGCCACACTCTGGCACCAAGCTGCTTCTACCGCAGGCTCGATGCTTCGGGCGCGTTGGAGCGGATCGAAGGTTGACGCTTACGTAAAGGGTAGTTAGTTCGCGAAACATGTCCTCGCGTCCTCTTTCCACGAGTCCGGACCATGCGACGCCCGCGCCGATGCGCCGGGCGCGCCCAGGCAGCAGCGGCGATCACACCGGCCACTTGCATCAGCCCGATGCGCTGGCCCGCGAGCAGTTCACGATCTCCGATCTTTCGACCGAGTTCGGTGTCACCGCGCGGGCGCTGCGTTTCTATGAGGACGAGGGGCTGATATCGCCGACACGCTCGGGCCTGTCGCGGATCTATTCCAAGCGCGACCGGGCGCGCTTGGCCTGGATCATGCGCGCCAAGAACGTCGGTTTCAGTCTGTCCGAAATCCGCGACATGATCGACTTGTACGATCTGGGCGACGGCCGGGCGAAGCAGCGCCGCGTCACGATCGACAAGTGCCGCGAGCGGATCGGCAACCTCAAGCGCCAGCAGGCCGATATCAATGCGACGATTGCTGAGCTGACCAGTTTCGTCGCGCTGCTGATCGAGCGTGAGAAGCTTGAAGGCCGCAGCGTAGATCCGGAATAATCCCCGAGAGGAACAGCCCATGCCCGTGTTTCAGGCCCCGACGCGCGACACCCGCTTCGTCGTCAACGAACTGCTCGATCTCGAAAGCTATGGCCATCTGCCGGGCTTTGCGGCAGCAACCCGCGATCTGACGGACAGCGTGATCGAAGAAGCCGGGCGCTTCGTGAACGAGGTTGTCGCCCCGCTCAACCTCTCGGGCGACCGCGAGGGCTGCACCCGCCATCCCGACGGCAGCGTGACCACACCCAAGGGCTTCAAGGAGGCCTATGCCCGTTACATCGAGGCGGGTTGGGGCACGCTCGCTGCGCCCGAGGCGCTGGGCGGGCAGGGGCTGCCGCATGTGATGGGCTTTGTGATGGAGGAGTACCTCGCCAGCGCCAACCAGGCCTTCGCGATGTATCCCGGTCTGGCCAACGGCGCGATTTCGGCGCTCGTGTCGAAGGGCTCGCCCGAGCAGCAGGCCAAGTATCTGCCCAAGATGGTGAGCGGCGAATGGCTCGGCACCATGAACCTGACCGAGCCGCATTGCGGCACCGATCTCGGCCTGATCCGCACCCGCGCTGAGCCGCAGGCGGACGGGTCCTATAGCATCACAGGCACCAAGATCTTCATCTCGGCAGGCGATCATGACCTGTGCGAGAACATCATCCATCTCGTGCTGGCCAAGACTCCGGGTGCGCCGGAATCGAGCAAGGGCATCTCGCTCTTCATTGCGCCCAAGTTCATCGTCAACGCGGATGGCTCGCTGGGTGAGCGCAATGCCGTCTCGGTCGGCGCGATCGAGCACAAGATGGGTATTCACGGCAACGCGACCTGCGTGATGAACTATGACGGCGCCAAGGGCTGGCTCGTCGGCGAGGAGAACAAGGGCCTCGCCGCGATGTTCATCATGATGAACGCGGCGCGCCTCGGCGTCGGCATCCAGGGCCTCGCGCAGGCGGAAGCTTCATACCAGAACGCGGTGCTTTATGCGCAGGAGCGCCGCCAAGGCCGCGCGCTGACGGGCCCGGCGGAGCCCGGACAAAAGGCCGATCCGCTGCTCGTGCACCCCGACGTGCGGCGCATGCTGATGGATGCCAAGATGTTCATCGGCGGCATGCGCGCGCTGTGCCTCTGGGGCGCGCTGCAAGTCGATCTCTCGCACAAGGCCGCGACCGAGGAAGAGCGGCAGGAAGCCGACGACCTCATCAGCCTGCTCACCCCCGTGATCAAGGGCTACGGCACCGACATGGGCTACAAGACCGCGACCGACATGCAGCAAGTCTGGGGCGGACACGGCTATATCGCCGAGAACGGCATGGACCAGTTCGTGCGCGATGCGCGGATCGCGATGATCTATGAGGGTGCCAACGGCGTGCAGGCGATGGACCTTGTCGGCCGCAAGCTCGCGCTTAATGGCGGCCGCGCGATCCAGCGGCTCTTCGCGATCATTGATGCCGAATGCGCCGAGGAAAGCGCAGACCAGACCGTGACGCTGGTCGCTGAACGGCTCGCCAAGGCAGCCGCGCACCTCAAGGCGGCAACCATGTGGTTCATGCAGCACGGTATGGCCGACCGCAACGCGATCGGCGCCGGCGCCTATGCCTACATGACGCTGACCGGCGTGGTCTCGCTTGGCCTGATGTGGCTGCGCATCGCCAAGGTTGCGGCCAAGGCGCTGGGTGCCGAGGGTGCGGACAACGCCTTCTACGAGGCCAAGCTGCTCTGCGCCAAGCATTGGGCGCTGCGCTTTGCCCCGCAGGCAGGTTCGCTGCGCTATGAAGTCGAAGCGGGCGCGGAGACGGTAATGGGGCTGACGGCGGAGCAGTTCGCCGCCTGAGCCGACTTGCTCAATCCTCGCGCACCGCAAAATCGGCCGGGGCCTCGCCTCGCCGGGCGCGGGCGTCCATTTCGGCATAGGCGCGTTCGAGGTTGCGGGCCTGCCGCCGGGGGTCGAACAGCCGCGATCCCGGCACTGCCTCGCGCAGCCGTGCGCGTAGCGCGGCGCGCCGGGCCGGGTCGCTGGCGAGTTCGATGGCCAGCGCCTTGTACTGCGCTGGAGACAGCGCGATCAGCTCTCCCAGCCCCGAAGCCGTCAGCAGGCTGGCGCCGACCCTGCTGGCGAACGTCCGCCCTGGCAGCGTGATCAGCGGCAACCCTGCACGC
The DNA here is from genome assembly GCF_037133355.1 of Novosphingobium sp. Lineage (GTDB taxonomy): Bacteria > Pseudomonadota > Alphaproteobacteria > Sphingomonadales > Sphingomonadaceae > Novosphingobium. Next base: position 156,048 of record NZ_JBAXOI010000006.1, read on the forward strand.
AACGCGTCGCTTGCGGTCGTGTGGGCGCCGCAAGGAAACGTGTCGAGAAACAGGTCGGCATGCGCGAGCCGGGCCAGATGCGCCGCGCGCCCGAGGAAGTCTGCAAAGACCAACCGTTCGCGCGGGATGCCGTGTGCGGCTGCCTCCTGCACAAGATTTTCGCGCGCACGCTGCTGGTCAACCCATAGCCACAGGACGCTGTCCGGCACAGCGGCCATGATCTCCAGCCAGAGCGCGAACACTTCGGGCGTGATCTTGTAGTTGGCATTGAAGCAGCAAAGAATGGCCCCGGTCTCGGGCAGATTGTGATCGGCGCGCGATCCTTGCGGTGCGGCAGGCTCGGCAAGGCGGCAATTGGCCTGATAGCTTGGTGGAAGCAGCGCGAGGGCCTCGGCAAATGCGTCACGCTCCACTGGCGGGTTCGTGACCGGGTCGCCGATGAAATAGTCCATGAACGGTGCGGGCAGGGTTCCCGGATAGCCAAGATAGCTGGCCTGCACAGGGGCCGCGCGTGCTGCAAAGATCCCCGGTCGCCCGCCGGCCGTAAGCCCTTTGAGGTCCACCGCGACGTCGATCTGCAGCGAACGGACAAGCTCGGCAATCGCGCTGTCTGAGTGTTCGCGCACGTCGATGAAGCGTGCGCACGCGGCCGCCGCCCGCTCGCGCCAGACATCGCCGGCCGGCACGCCATAACTCATCGCGGTCAGCTCGACATGCCCGGCATCGTGGCAATCCAGCACGTCGGCGAGGAGATACATTGTCGCGTGATCATGGAAGTCCGCGGAAAGGTAAGCCACGCGCAGCCGTTTGCCGGGGGGATGCGGTGCCGGCCGTGCCGAAACGCGCGGGTAGGTCTGCGCAAGGAAACGCGCCGCAGCCGCGCGCTGCACGGCGGGTTCGTCAGTCAGAGGCAGGAGCACAAAGGGCACGACGTCCGTGGTTCCAGCCGTCACCCCGCTGACCACGGCATCCCGCGCGGCGGCGAAACCCTTCCAGTCATTGAAGCGCAGCCGCAGTTCGAGAATCTGGCTTTCCACATAAGGTAAGGTCGGATCGAGTATCTGCGTTTGCAGGAATGCCGCCAGCGCCTCCTCGAGTCGCCCGGTGTGGCGCAGTTGCCAGCCCCGGTTCAGATGGGCGAGTGCGTCGCTCGGATTGCAGACGAGCGCGCGGTCGAACGCCGCCAGCGACTCATCACCGCGCCCGAGTTGTTGCAGCGCCCGCCCCCGCAAGTTGTGCGCCGGGCCGAGTTCCGGCGCGAGCCCGAGCGCGCGCTCGCAGCAGGCCAGCGCGGCTGCCGCATCGCCGAGCTGCCAATGCATTGCGCCTGCACCGTAATGCGCCTGAGCGCGTGCCGGATCATGCGCCGCAAGCGCGGTGAATGCTGCCAGAGCCTCGCCGTGACGACCGGCACCGGCCAGTTCTTCGGCCTGGGCGAAGAGGCTCTCGGCCGCCTGCATGCGGTAGGCCGAGGCGAGAGCATGGCCGGGCTGGATAGCCAGCGCGGTATCGAAGCTCGCCAGCGCATCGGCAAACCGGGCGAGTTGGCCGAGTGCAAGCCCGCGGTTGGCAAGGGCATCGGCATGTCGAGGGTCAAGTGCAATGGCCCGCTCGAAGCTCGTCAGCGCGTCCTGCGTGCGGCCGATTTGCGAGAGAGCAATGCCCCGGTTGTTGTGCGCGCCGACAAGCTTGGGGTCGGCGCGCAGCGCTTCATCATAGGCGGAAAGCGCCTCTGGAAGGCGTCCCGACCGATGCAATGCAAGCCCCGCCGCAAACCGGCTCTGCGCCGAGCCGCCCCCGCGCTTCATTGCCTCGACTCCTGCCGTCCCCGCTTACTCCGGCAGGAAGTCCGGCACCGAGAGATAGCGCTCGCCGGTGTCGTAGTTGAAGCCGAGCACGCGGCTGCCAGCAGGCAGTTCCGGCAGTTTCTGGGCGATGGCGGCGAGCGTAGCGCCCGAACTGATGCCGACGAGCATGCCTTCCTCACGCGCGGCGCGGCGGGCCCATTCCTTGGCATCGGCCGGATCGACCTGGATTGCGCCGTCGATGGCCTGGGTGTGGAGGTTGCCCGGGATGAACCCGGCGCCGATGCCCTGGATCGGGTGCGGTGCGGGCTGGCCACCTGAGATGACCGGCGATAGCGTGGGTTCGACCGCCCAGGCCTTCATTGCGGGCCAGTGGCCTTTCAGCATCTCGGCGCAGCCCGTCAGGTGCCCGCCGGTGCCGACGCCGGTGATCAGCGCGTCGATCGGCGCATCGGCGAAGTCTGCAAGGATTTCCGCAGCGGTGGTCCGCACGTGGACGGCGACGTTGGCCGGATTGTCGAACTGCGCGGGCATCCATGCACCCGGGGTCTGCTCCACGATCTCGAGCGCGCGGGCAATGGCGCCCTTCATTCCCTTCTCGCGGGGCGTAAGGTCGAACGTCGCCCCATAGGCCAGCATCAGCCGCCGCCGCTCGAGCGACATCGATTCGGGCATGACGAGCACGAGCTTGTAGCCTTTGACCGCCGCCACCATGGCAAGGCCGATGCCGGTGTTGCCCGAAGTCGGCTCGACGATGGTGCCGCCGGGCTGGAGGCTGCCGTCGGCTTCCGCCGTCTCTATCATGGCCAGCGCGATGCGGTCCTTGATCGAGCCGCCGGGATTGGTCCGTTCGCTCTTCACCCATACCTCGTGGTCGGGAAACAGGCGGGAGAGGCGAATGTGCGGGGTATTGCCGATGGTGGCGAGGATATTGGCCGCTTTCATGTCGCTTCCTTCTGGTGAAGTGTCTTGTCTGCAAATGTGCGCACGAGCCTGAGTTCGGGGAACCAGACCGCCCACAGCGCGGTTACGATTATCGCACCGACGCCGCCGAATACAACCGCGCCGGTGGCCCCGAGCAGCGCCGCGGCAACGCCTGACTGCATTTCGCCCAGTTCATTCGAGGCCGAAATGGCAAGGCCCGAAATCGCCGAAACGCGCCCGCGCACCGCATCGGGCGTGTGCAACTGGACCAGCGTGTTGCGGATAAACACCGAGACCATGTCCGCCGCACCCAGCGCGGCGAGCATCAGCAGTGAGAGCGCATAGTCGCGGCTGAAGCCGAAACCGATGGTTGCCACGCCGTAGATCGCCACTGCGATCAGCATCTTGGCACCAACCCCGCTCTCGATGGGTTTGCGCGCCAGGAGCAGCGCGACGAGCACTGCGCCTGCGCCGGGCGCCGCGCGCATCAGGCCAAGCCCGTTCGCGCCTACCGGATGCCCGCCGACCATGAGGATATCGCGCGCATAAACCGGCAGCAGTGCAGTCGCGCCGCCAAGCAGCACGGCGAAGAGATCGAGCGTGACGCAGCCGAACAGGAAGCGGTCGTGCCACACGAAGCTGAGTCCGCCGACAAGTTGCGAGAAGGGATGCGCGCGCTTGTTCTCGGCCGGAGGGGGCAGGGGACGGATGCGGAAGACTAAGAGCGTCGCGAGACCGAGCAGCACGGCGGAAATGCCGTAGGGCAGCGCCGGGGCTTGCGCGAAGAGCAGGCCCGCAATCGCAGGGCCGCCGACCGAGCCGGTTTGCCAGGCCATGGAATTGATTGCCACCGCGCGCGGCATCAGCCGGACGGGCACGACATTGGGCGCGATCGAGGCCATGGCGGGGCCGATGAACACGCGCGCCGTGCCATGCAGCGCGCCGAGCGCGAACAGCAGCGGCAGATTGAGATGGCCCGCCTGTGTCGCCGCCATCAGAACAAGCGCCACGACCATGTCGATGGCGTTGGCCAGGCCCGCTACTAGCCGCCGGTCGAACCGGTCCGCCACGAGCCCCGCGACAGGGGTAAGCAGCAGCACCGGCAGGAACTGCGCAAGGCCAAGCAGGCCCAGCTGGAACGCAGCCGCGCCGATGCTCATGCCATATTGGCTACGCGCGACGTCGTAGAGCTGATAGCCCAGCACCACGACCATGCCTGTCGTCGCGAAAACCGAAAGGAACCGGGCCAGCCAGAAGCGGCGATAATCCGGAATATCCAGCGGCGAGCGCGGTTCGTCTGCGGTCGTGTTCACGCCGCCGGGCATGGCAGCGCCGCGCCTGCTTGCCAAGCAAGCAAAACTAGCGCGCGCCCCAAATCTTCGAGGGTCCCTAGATTTTGAGCGTCGCCGTAAGTCGAACATCGCGCCCGGCGATGGGCACGAAGTCGCGCGTTTCCGAGGTCGCGAGGCGGCCGACCGTGTCGAGCAGGTTCTCGCCCGAAAGGATCAGTGTCAGAGCCCCGTTCTTGCCAAACGGCCGCCAGGTGAGATTGGCGTTGACGAGTGTGTAGCCATCCACCCGGGTCTCGTATGTCGTGACGCGGTCCTGCCGGGCGTGGACGATCGCCTCGGCATTTGCACCGAAGCGATCGGATTCGAAGGTGATCCCACCGCGTACGCGCAAGGGCGGGATGCGCGGGGCTGGGCCGAAGCCGGTAAGTTCGGCGTGCACATAGTCCACCGCGCCTTCCAGCGAGAGCGAGCGGCCATCGTCCCAGGCAAGCGCCTTCCACGATCCTTCCGCCTCGAACCCGCGGAACTTCGCCGGCAGCTGGATATACTGATAGACTGGTGCACCCTCGATCCGTGTGCCGGTGGGCACGGGGGCGATGAAGTTGCTGAAGTCGGTCGCATAGGCTGTGAAGGCCCCGGCGAGGCGGTCGCTGTGAAAGCGCAGGCCAGCCTCGACCGTGTTGCTGCGCTCGATGCGGAAAGCCGGATTGCCGCGTTCGTAGGACTGCGTCGCATCGTGCAGGCCGTCGATAAACAGCTCCTCGGCGGTCGGCGCACGCTCGCCATGCGTGGCAGACAGGCTCAGCGTCACGCTTTCGACCGGGTGCCAGGCAAGACCCGCGCCTGCGGCGAGCAAGTTGAAGCTGCGCGCCGCAAGGCCTTTGGGCTGGACCGCGACATGTTCGAGCCGCGCGCTGCCTTCCAGATCGACCGGGCCGAGCGAAAGCTGCTGGCGAGTGAAACCGGCGATGCGGTCGGTGATCGAGTTGGGCAGGAGCGGCTCACCCACAATTCGGAAATTGCGGGTGCTGAACTGCAAGCCGCTTTCGCCGCGCCACCCGCCATGCCGTGCCTGGGTCAGCACTAGGCGCGATTCGATGGCGGAATTGAAGAAGCGCGTGCCAGCCTCCCCGTCATGAATCTCGGCATGGGTGTAATCGCCATAAGCGACGCGCGCCTCGATCCGCTCGAGGAAACCGCCGAGATTGAGCCCGCCGCGCAGATCAAAGCGTGTCTGGCGCACCGAGAGTGATACCGACTCGGGAGCTTCGGGCGAGGGGCGGGGCGGAATCCCGTAATCGCTGGTCAGCCGCTGGACGGAAAGGCCGAGCGTGCCGCCACTGTCGATGAAGGCAAGGCCTGCGCCCAGCGAGGTGCCGCGCGCCCACGAATTGGTGAGGCGCCCGCGAGCGTCGAGCCCGGCGGTGAGGTTTGCCGCACCCGCAGCATCGCCATCGGCCGTCAGCATCTCCGCTTCGGCCCGCAGCCGCGCGCGCAAGGGATCGGACACGACGTCGCCGCCGATGCGGACATCGCCGGCGCGGTTGTAGGATGCGTCGAAATGCGCGGCCAGCCGGGGGGCCAGCGCAAGATCGACCGCGCCGCCGAGGTTCACCGCATCGGCTGCAGTTCCGTAGGCCGCAAGCGCGTTCACCGCGACCGGCTTGTCAGGCACGCGGCGGGGGATGCGCCGGTCAAGCGCATTGACCGCGCCGCCCGCCGGATCGGCGGCATAGAGCAGGACCTCGGGCCCATGCAGCACGTCGATCTGTTCGACATTGAGCGTATCGATGGCCACGCCGTGATCGGCCGAGACCGAGGACGCATCAAGCGAGCCGAGCCCGTCGGTGAGGACCTGGACGCGCGGACCGTCGAAGCCGCGCAGGACTGGTCGGGAGGCGCCAGGGGCAAAGCCGCTGGTCGAGACGCCGGGAACGTGGGCGAGTACGTTGCCGATCTGTGCAGCGGCGCGGCGGGCCAGATCCTCGCCGCCGATCACCACCGGCGCGACGATCGCGTCGCGGTCACCCGAGATCAGGCGGCCGGTGACGACGATCGGCGGGTGGCCTGCCTCGTCGGGCTGTGCTGTATTGATCTGGCCGCCCTGCGGGGGTGGGGCGGCGGCGGGGAGCGCTCCCGCAGGCGGGGCAGTTTCCGGAGTCGCAAGGGCGGGCGAGGCGCAAACGAGGAGAAGCGCACCGAGCGCGGTGCTGGAAAGCAGGGAAGGCATTGACATTCATGGCACCCGAAATAGTCGATCGGGAGGCGCAATAGCGTGATGATATAATATATCAATAGCCAGATGGCGAAATGTGTACCTGATGTGCCGGACCTGCGTCGAAGCGCCCCCGTCAGCGGTTGCGCTGAAGCCGCGGGTTGGGCTGCATCGCCTTGATCATCATCAGGAAATCATCGTTCCGGAGAATGCGTTCGAACTGGAACCCGGCCCGCAAGCCGTCGCTCCAGACGAGGAAAGCCTCGATTCGGCCGATGTGCTGGAGGCGAATGGTGATGCGCTCGCCTCGCTGGAGGTTGAGTTCACCCTTGACCATGAAGCCGGTGGTCGAGACGTTGATAACGTGCATCATCACGTCACCGAGCCGACGATGCTCGCCGATCAGGGGAAGGTCGACCGGGTGGCGGTTGGAAAGCCGCTGATCGGTGACAGAAAGCTGGGCGCCGCTGGCCATTGTCGCTCCTCGTGATGGTCAAGCACGAGTGGTTCTGGCGGGAATTGGCTGATATTTCGTAAAGGACCGGCACAGTCTTGCCGGTTGCCGGAAAGGAATTGCCGCCATTCTGGCAGGAGTTTGCCGTCAGGCGGGGCGCAACACGCCATGCTTTTTCTTGCCCGAGGACACGCGGATTTCCCGGCCATCCAGCGCGACCATGTGGGTCTCGTCGGTCACAGTCTCACCTTCGACGCGCGCCCCGCCGCCTGCAATCAGCCGCTTGGCCTCGCCCCGGCTCGCCGCAAAACCAAGGCCAATGAGCGCATCGATCAGCGCGATGCCGCCTTCGGGGCAGGCTAGCGATGGCAGGTCTTGCCCAACTCCGCCTCCTGCAAAGGTCGCCGCTGCAGTCGCCTCAGCCGCCGACGCCGCTTCGGCCCCGCGCACCAGGGTGGTCACTTCGTTGGCAAGGACGACCTTTGCCGCGTTGATCTCGCTGCCGCCGAGCGATTCGAGGCGGGCGATCTCGTCCAGTGGGAGGTCGGTGAACAGGCGCAGGAAGCGGCCGACGTCGCGGTCATCGACATTGCGCCAGTACTGCCAGAAGTCCCAGGCGGGCAGCGCATCTTCGTTGAGCCAGACCGCGCCGGCTGCCGTCTTGCCCATCTTGGCGCCGTCTGCCGTGGTGAGCAGCGGGGTGGTGAGGCCGAAGACTTCGGTGCTTTCCATGCGCCGGGTCAGCTCGATGCCGTTGACGATGTTGCCCCACTGGTCCGAACCGCCCATCTGCAGCCGGCACCCGGCGGTGAGCGCGAGTTCGCGGAAATCGTAAGCCTGCAGGATCATGTAGTTGAATTCGAGGAACGTCAGCGGCTGCTCGCGTTCGAGCCGCAGCTTGACCGAATCGAAAGTCATCATGCGATTGATCGTGAAATGCGGGCCGACGGTGCGCAGCAGTTCGACATAGCCGAGCGCGCTGAGCCAGGTGTCGTTGTCGACCATGATCGCGTCGGTCGGGCCGTCGCCGAAGGTCAGCAGCTTTTCGAACACGGTGCGGATCGAGGCGATGTTGGCGGCGATATCATCGCTCGTCAGCATCTTGCGGCTCTCGTCCTTGCCGGAGGGGTCGCCCACCTTGGTGGTGCCTCCGCCCATCAGCACGATCGGCTTGTGGCCAGCCTGCTGAAGCCGCCGCAGCATCATGATCTGGACCAGGCTGCCGACGTGGAGCGATGGCGCGGTCGCGTCGAAGCCGATATAGCCCGGCACGATCTGCTTGGCGGCGAGCGCATCGAGGCCCTCGGCATCGGTGATCTGGTGGATATAGCCACGGTCGCCGAGCAGGCGGAGGAGCGAAGAGGTGTACTGCGTCATGACGTGGGCGCGCCTAGCACGAAAGAACGCGGCTTGGAAACGTTCGACCTTATTGCGCACCCTGCGCATCCGCCGCGCGGCGTTACCGGGGTTGCTTCGCGCATTCTTTCGATCGATCCGAATTGGCTCACCCTGCGCTGGAAGGTGGACGGGGCGCAGGCGTTGGTCTTGCCGCCGTTTGCTGGCCGCGCGCGAACGGATGGCTTGTGGCAGACGACCTGTTTCGAGCTCTTCGTGAAGGTGCCGGGCGGGGAAGGGTACGCTGAGTTCAACTTGTCACCCTCCGAACGCTGGGCGGCTTATGATTTTGCGGGGTACCGGGCGGGTGTGGCCGAGCGTGATGTGCCGCGTGCGCCGGTGTGTACGCCGCGGCGGGGCAGTTCGGTGCTGATCTTCGATGCGGCGATCCCGGCTGGCGCGCTGCCGGCGCTGCCCTGGGTCTATGGCTTTACCGCAGTGCTCGAGGAGCAGGGCGGCATCAAGTCCTACTGGGCGATGGCGCACCCGCCGGAAAAGCCCGACTTCCACGATCCGGCTTGCATGGCAGGGCGGCTTGCGGCAGCGGAGAGGGCATGAAGTTCGGTATCGATCGCCTGCTCGCCGACCCGGCGCTGCGTGCGCCGCTTGAAGGGCGCCGCGTCGCCCTTGTTGCCCACCCTGCCTCGGTGACCGAGGGGCTGGTCCATTCACTCGATGCGCTTGCAGCTTGCCCCGGGATCACGATGACCGCCGCGTTCGGGCCGCAGCATGGCCTGCGCGGTGACAAGCAGGACAACATGGTCGAGACCGAGGACTTCATCGATCCGGCGCTTGGTGTGCCCGTGTTCAGCCTCTACGGCGAGGTGCGGCGGCCGACGGCGCGGATGATGGACAGCGCCGATGTCTTCCTGTTCGACCTGCAGGACCTCGGCTGCCGGATCTACACCTTCGTGACGACGCTGCTCTATCTGCTCGAGGCCGCGAGCGGGACGGGCAAGGCGGTGTGGGTGCTCGACCGGCCCAATCCGGCGGGGCGGCCGGTTGAAGGCACCACCTTGCTGCCCGGCTGGGAGAGCTTCGTCGGCGCGGGGCCGATGCCAATGCGGCACGGGCTGACGCTTGGCGAGATAGCCCGCTGGTTCGTGGACCACTTCAAGCTTGACGTGGACTACCGCGTGGTGGCGATGGAGGGCTGGGAGCCGGAAGGGCCCGGCTTCGGCTGGCCGCAGGACCGCATCTGGATCAATCCCTCTCCCAATGCCGCGAGCCTCAACATGGCACGGGCCTATGCCGGCACGGTGATGATCGAAGGCGCCACGCTTTCGGAAGGGCGCGGATCGACGCGGCCGCTGGAAGTGCTGTTCGGCGCACCGGACGTGGATGCCAAGGCCGTGCTGGCCGAGATGAGGGCCTTCGCGCCGGAGTGGCTGGTGGGCTGCAAATTGCGCGAATGCTGGTTCGAGCCGACTTTCCACAAGCATGCCGGCAAGCTCTGCAACGCGCTGATGATCCATGCCGAGGGCGCGTTCTACGATCACCACGCGTTCCGGCCGTGGCGGCTGCAGGCCCTCGCCTTCAAGGCGGTGCGGCGGTTCTATCCGGACTATCCGCTGTGGCGCGATTTTCCGTATGAGTATGTCACCGACAAGCTGGCGATCGATGTGATCAACGGCGGGCCGGGTTTGCGCGAATGGGTGGACAATCCGGCAAGCACGCCGGCCGATCTGGACGCGCTGGCGGGGCCCGACGAGGCGGCATGGGTGAAATCGCGGGCGCGCTTCTTGCTTTATTGAGCGCCCCTAACTCGCATCATGAAAGATGATCCCCGAGGTCTGCCGTTCGCCTGAAAGCACAGTGCTCACCCCGTGCCGCATCGCGGATTTGGACCAGCCGGTGGAGGCGAGGCGGGGCTTGTCGCGGACGGGGATGATCGCGATCTGGCCCTGCCGGATCGGCACGACTTCGACGCGGCTTTGCAGGCGGGGGCGGTTTTCGACGAGGGTCAGCGCGCCGCCGGTGAAGCTGTCGTCCGGGCTCAGCATGATCACGACCTGCAGGGGGAAATGGATCGGGCCGTACAGGTCCTGGTGCAGACAATTGTAGTCGCCTGCGCGGTAGCGCAGCAAGAGCGGGGTGGGGCGCGGCTGGCCGAAGGCGTGGCAGCGGGCGAGGAGCGCTTCGTGGGTGCCTGGCCATATGTCGCTTTGGCCGAGGCGTTCTGACCATGTGTTCGCGATAGCGGCGAGCGGGGGATAGAGCGCGGTGCGCAGGGCGGTCACCACATCTGCCAGGGGATAGGCGAAGTAGCGGTACTCGCCCTTGCCGAAGCCGTGGCGGGCCATGGTGATGGTCGCGCGAAAGAGGCTGTCGTCGTGGTATCCGGCGGCAAGCGCGGCGCAGGTTTCGGCGTCCAGCAGGCGCGAGGTGAGGGCGTAGCCCAAGTCGTCAAGGCTTTGGGCCAGTGTGGTCCAATCGAGCGAGGCAATGGTTTTGGTGAGGGTTTGCATGGGGTCTGGATATCGCAGCAGGGCGCAAGTGGCACCCCGATGCTTGCGATCGAATTCGCCTGGACGAGGCGCAGGCCTTGTCCGGCGTTCTTCGGATACCCCGTCCGGCTTCCACCAAACGGAGGAGGACAAGAAGGGATTTCTCAAGGCAGCGTCACGTTAAGGCTTTTGCTTTAGGGATTTCCACCTGATCGACAATCTGGATGACCTGCGTGACCTGCAACAACTGTGGAACTGCCGGCGCGGAGCATCTGTTCCGGGCCAAGGGCTATGATCTGGTGCGCTGCACCGGATGCGGCCTTGCCTATATTGCCAATCCGCCGGGCGCGGAGGAACTCAAGGTGCTTTATTCGGCCGGAGCTTCCTATCATGCGGCGCTGTGCGATCCTTCGAGCGAGACTTTTGCGACGCAGGACCGGATTGCGGTGCGGCACCTTGCTGAAACGCTGAGGGGCGCGAAGGGCGGGCGGCTGCTCGATGTCGGATGCTCGATCGGCCAGTTTGCGGCGCGGGCGAAAGCGGCCGGGTTTGCCGCGACGGGGCTGGAAATGAACGAATCCAGCGCGGATTTCGCGCGGGGCCACTATGGGCTCGAGGTTGCAGAGGGTACGATCCACGAAGCGCCGCAGGAGGCGGGCTCGCTCGATGTGTTGACGATGTTCGACGTGATCGAGCATGTGCCCGATCCGCTGGGCGATCTGCGCAAGGCTTATGATCTGCTGGCGCCGGGGGGCAAGATCGTGCTTTCAACGCCCAACATCGACGGGCTGTTTCCGAAGCTCTCGCTGCCGCTGGCGAAAAAGCTGGACTATTGGCCGCATCCGGAGCCGCCGTATCACCTCTATCAGTTCTCGGCGAAGACGCTGGGAGCGATGCTGAAGAAGGCGGGCTTTGCGGTAAGCGAGACGCGCAACTTCGCCATCGATCTCGCCTATACCTTTGGACAAGTACAGACCCTGCTCAAGATGCCGAAGCGGCTCGCCTATGCCGGCCTGTTTGCGCCGCTGGCAGCGGTAGGGCCGCTGATCGGGCAGGGCGACTGGATCTATGTGACGGCGCGCAAGGCGGGGTGATTGCCCTGCTGGCGGGTTGACTATCTTGGGCAGACGCCCGACTTTTGGTTCCAGAGGAGACTGGCATGGTCGAGGCAAGATGGAACGGCGCGGTAATTGCGCGCAGCGACGATACGGTCGTGGTTGAGGGCAACCACTATTTTCCGCTTGAGGCGGTGGATGCGGCGGTGCTGAAACCCAGCGCGACGACGAGCATGTGCCCCTGGAAGGGGACGGCGGAGTACTACACGCTGGTGGTTGATGGCGCTGAGAACCGGGATGCGGCGTGGTTCTATGCCGAGCCGAAGGAGAAGGCCGCGGCGATCAAGGGGCGGGTGGCGTTCTGGCGGGGGGTGACGGTGGGGTAAGTTGAAAATACCCCTCCGACCTGCCTTCGGCAGGCCACCTCCCCATTTGTGCTGCGCAAAAATGGGGAGGACCAAGAAGGCTCCTCTCCATTTTCACGAGGTGCAAATGGGAAGGTGGCAGCGCGAAGCGCTGACGGAGGGGTTTACCGCCAAACCGGAACGCGCTTCTCCAGAAACGCTTCGATGCCCTCCGCCGTGTTCTCGTCCATCATGTTCTGCGCCATGACTTCTGCGGCCAGCGCGTAGGCTTCGGCACGGTGCACTTCGCGCTGGGCATAGAACAGCGCCTTGCCGCGGCGGATCGCGTCGGGGCTCTTGGCAGCGATCGTGGCGGCGAGCGTGTCGATCGCGCTGTCGAGCTCGGCGGCAGGGACGGCGTGGTTGATGAGGCCCCAGGTTTCGGCGGTGTGGGCGCTGATGAATTCGCCGGTCACCAGCATTTCGAACGCTGGCTTGGCGGGCACGTTGCGCGTCAGCTCGACCGCAGGCGTGGAGCAGAACAGGCCGACATTGATGCCCGAGACGGCAAAGCGGGCGTCTTCGGACGCGATGGCCAAGTCGCACGCGCCCACAAGCTGGCAACCGGCAGCCGTGGCGATGCCGTGGACACGGGCGATGACGGGGACGGGTAGCGCGACAATGGCTTCCATGACTTCGGCGCAGGCGGCGAAGAGGGTGCGGTAATAGTCGAGGCGGCGGGCCCCGTGCATTTGCCTGAGGTCATGCCCGGCGCAGAAAGCCTTGCCGGCGCCTGAGAGCACGACGCAAGCGATGGTGGGATCAGCTGCAAGGCGGTCCAGCTCTGCCTTCAAGGCCGCAAGGAGGTCTTCGCTCAGCGCGTTGTATTGCTGCGGGCGGTTGAGCGTGAGATCGACGCGGCTGCCGGTGCGGCGGACTTCCAGGATTTCGTTGTCGGACATGGTGCGCCCTCTCCTTGGCTTGTGCGATTGTACGCCTGTGGGGGCGGGGATCAAGTCCGGCAGATTACCCCTCCGTCATCGGCGTCGCCGATGCCACCTCCCCATTTGTGCTGCGCAAAAATGGGGAGGACCGTCCTTGCCCTCCCCATTTTCCCGCAGGGCAAATGGGGAGGTGGCCTGCCGCAGGCAGGTCGGAGGGGTTCTTGTCAGTGCTTCTTGCGCGTCAATTCCCGCATCGCCCCATCAAGGCCTTCGAGAGTCAGGCTGAACATCGAGCCGCCCACGAGATCCTTGATCATCTTGGTCGACTGCGAATAGCCCCACTGCTTTTCCGGCACCGGATTGAGCCAGACGGTGGCGGGGTAGGTCTGAGCGACGCGGTGGACCCAGACGGCGCCGGCCTCCTCGTTGAAATGCTCGACCGAGCCGCCGGGGTGGCTGATCTCGTAGGGGCTCATCGCCGCATCGCCCACGAACACGATCTTGTAGTCGTGGCCGTACTTGTGGAGAATGTCCCAGGTGTTCGTCCGTTCGGACCAGCGGCGCTTGTTGTCCTTCCACACGCCTTCGTAGAGGCAGTTGTGGAAATAGAAGAACTCCATGTTCTTGAACTCGGCGGTGGCGGCGCTGAACAGCTCCTCCACCAGCTTGATGAACGGGTCCATCGAGCCGCCGACATCGAGGAACAAGAGAAGCTTGACCGCGTTGCGCCGTTCGGGCCGCATGCGGATATCGAGCCAGCCCTGCTTGGCGGTGCCTTCGATCGTGCCGGGCAGATCAAGCTCGTCGGCATGGCCTTCGCGCGCGAAACGGCGCAGGCGGCGCAGCGCGATCTTGATGTTGCGGGTGCCGAGTTCCTTGGTGTTATCGAGATTGGCGAACTCGCGCTTTTCCCAGACCTTGATCGCGCGGCCGTGCTTGCCCTCGCCGCCGATGCGCACGCCTTCAGGGTTGTAGCCGCCGTGGCCGAACGGGCTGGTGCCGCCGGTGCCGATCCACTTGCTGCCGCCTTCGTGGCGCTCTTTCTGCTCCTCGAGCCGCTTCTTGAGCGTCTCCATGATCTCGTCCCACGAGCCGAGCGCCTTGATCTTCTCCATTTCCTCTTCGCTGAGGAACTTCTCGGCGACGGCGCGCAGCCAGTCCTCGGGAATGTCGACCGGGCGCTGGCCGTAATCGGTGAGCAGGCCCTTGAAGACCTTGTTGAAGACCTGATCGAAGCGGTCGAGCAGGCCCTCGTCCTTCACGAAGGTGGCGCGGGAGAGGTAGTAGAAGGCCTCCGGCGTCTGATCGATCACGTCCTTGTCGAGCGCTTCTAGAAGAGTGAGGTGCTCCTTGAAGCTGGCCTTGATGCCGGCGGCGCGCAGCTCGTCGATGAAGTTGAAGAACATGGGTCGTGGGGCCTCGCTCGCGTCTTAACCGGATGATTAAGGGGAATGGGGCGCGGGGGCAAGGGCTTCGCGTGCTTGCGGGCGATGGACCCATGCAACGAGCACGAAGGAGATATACATGAGGAGATACCATGCGCCGAGCTTGCCGGGGTGGACCGCCGTCCAGCCGGAGCGCTGGTTGGGATAGAGCCAGGCGTTGCTGAAGGTCGCGATGTTTTCGGCAAACCAGATGAACAGCGCGACGAGGAACCAGCCAAGCAGCAAGGGCATCCACCGGTCCGCGCGCCAAACCCGGAAATAGATACGCGTGCGGGCGAAAAGCAGGCCGAGCGCGGCGAAGAGCGCAAGGCGCACATCGGGCAGCCAGTGGTGCGCGAAGAAATTGATGTAGATGAGCATGGCGAGGGCCGCCGCAAGGCTCTGACGCGGGTAGCCGGTGTAACGGAAATCGAAGATGCGCCAGACGCGCGCGATATAGCTGCCGACGGCGGCATACATGAACCCAGAGAAGAGCGGGACCGCGCCGATATGGAGCAGGCCGCCTTCCGGATATGCCCACGAGCCGACGCTGGTCTTGAACAACTCCATCACCGTGCCAACCACGTGAAAGGCGAGGATCACGCGCGCCTCGTCCATGGTTTCGAGCCGGAAGACGAGCATGGCGAGCTGGATGCCGAGCGCCGCGATGGTCAGGAAATCGTAGCGCGAAAGCGGGGCGCCCACTGGATAGAAAAGATGCGTCGTGAGCAGCAGGCCGAGCATGAGGCCGCCGAACAGGCAGGCCCAGCCTTGCTTGAAGCCGAACAGCAGGAATTCATAGACCCACGTCTGCCAGCCGGACCGGGGCTCATAAGCCTCCAGCCGCGCGCGGATGGCGACAAAGCGGGTATGCGAGGGGGCGGACTGGGTCAGAGTCAGGACTTCGCGGGCGGCGGGGGCGGCTGCTTGGCGTGGCGTTCGAGGCCGTCGGGGATGGCGGCCCATGCCGGCGCATCGTCAGTCCAGATCACCATTTGCGGGGCGAGGTCGTGCGGCGGCTGGATAAAGCCCACGCGCATCGTGCGGAACTGGGGGCGGGCAGAGACCTGGGCCATCACCGGCGTTCCGCAGGCGGGGCAGAACGACTGGGTGAGCGTGTTGCCGCTGGCAGCGGTGTAGGCATGGGCGCCGAGCGTGCCGGTGATGGTGACGTCGTCGGTCAGGAACATGGCGTTGGTGCTGTGCGATCCGCCTGCGAGCTGCTGACATTGGCGGCACCAGCACTGACGCACCGCAATGGGCGCATCGGCGGTGATCTCGGCGGTGACGGCCCCGCAGGCGCAGCTTCCGGTATAGGCCATGGGTGTTTCCTCCGATTGGGTATTGTTAGTGTTGCTTACAATTTGTAGGCTGCGGGCAACCGGAGAGGACACCCAGAACCATGCTCAAGCTCTACAGTTTCGGCCCTGCTGCCAACTCGATGAAGCCGCTGCTCACCTTGTATGAGAAGGGGCTGGATTTCGAGAAGAACCGGCTCGATCCGGCAAAGTTCGAACATCATACCGACTGGTTCAAGGCGATCAACCCGCGCGGGCAGGTCCCTGCGCTGGTGGACGGCGACCATGTGATCACCGAAAGCACGGTGATCTGCGAGTATCTCGAGGACGAGTACCCGACCGAAGTTTCGCTGCGGCCCGCGACGTCTGCGGGCAAGGCGGCGATGCGGGTGTGGACCAAGTGGGTGGACGAGTATTTCTGCTGGTGCGTCTCGACCATCGGCTGGCATCGCTATGTCGGCAATATGGTGAAGGGCCTTTCGGACGCGGAGTTCGAGGAGAAGGTTGCCGCGATCCCAGTGGTCGAGCAGCAAGTGAAGTGGCGGCGTGCGCGCGAGGGCTTTCCTCAGGACATGCTGGACGAGGAAATGCGCAAGATCGCTTACTCGGTGGAGCGGCTGGATGCGCATCTGCGCGAGTACGAATGGCTGGTGCCGGGGCAGTATACCCTCGCGGATATCTGCAACTTCGCGATCGCCAACGGGATGCAGTTCGGGTTTGCCGAACTCGTCAACAAGGAAGCGACGCCGGGGCTGGTGCGCTGGATCGAGCAGATCAACGCGCGGCCGGCGGTCAAGGTGATGTTTGCGGAGGTTGAGCTGGAGAAACTGGGGCCAAGAGATTGAATTTTTCACGCGGAGACGCGGAGGCGCGGAGAAGAAAAGGGTTCTCGCGCATGGAGACCAGAGACGGTGTGAGCGCCGCAGGCATTTTTCTATCGCGGCTTTCGAATTAAGGCGGCTTCGCCGCAGAGACTGACCCCCTCTGCAAGCTCTATGCGAAACCTCTTTTCTTCTCCGCGCCTCCGCGCCTCCGCGTGGAAACCTTCTTTTCTCAAACCGGCGGCGGACCCTTGGGGTGGCGGGTGAAGTGATCGGGGATCGGCGCCCAGCTGGGGGCGCTTTCGGTCCAGATCGCAGCCGTCGGCGCGCAGAGTTCGGGGTCGTCGAGCGTGCCCGCGCGCACCCGCATCGGCAGGCCCTTGGGCGTGACGGTGCGGCTGTAGATCTGGCTGCCGCAAACCTTGCAGAACCCGCGCTCCACCGTGTTCCCGCTGTCGGCGATCATCGTGAAAAGGCCGAGATCGCCGGTGATCGCAACCGCCTCCTCCGGGAACAGCACGTTGACCGTGGCCGAACCGCTGGCGATACGCTGGCAATCGCGGCACCAGCACATGCGTGCGCCGACAGGATCAGCGCTGATGGTGTAGCGCACCGCGCCGCAGAGGCAGCCGCCGGGGTGGGTCATTGGTGTATCGCCCTTTGCTGGTCTTCCAGGGAGTTTATCTCAACATCCGTTCGTGTCGAGCGAAGCCGAGACACCGAGCACTGCGCCCGGTGTCTCGACTTCGCTCGACACGAACGGGAGGTGGCGGCGGTGAACCTTTAGTTCGAAGGCCGCCGCGCCATGAACGCCAACCGTTCGAACAGCATCACGTCCTGCTCGTTCTTGAGCAGCGCCCCATGCAGCGGCGGGATCGCTTTGGTGGGGTCGCGGTTCTGGAGAACGTCGAGCGGCATGTCCTCGTTGAGGAGCAGCTTGAGCCAGTCGAGCAGTTCCGAGGTGCTCGGCTTCTTCTTGAGGCCGGGGACTTCACGCACTTCGTAGAAGATGTCCATCGCCTTGCTGACGAGGGTCTTCTGGATGTTCGGGAAGTGGACGTCGATGATCGACTGCATCGTCGCCCGGTCGGGGAACTTGATGTAGTGGAAGAAGCAGCGGCGCAGGAACGCGTCGGGCAGTTCCTTCTCGTTGTTAGAGGTGATCACGACGATCGGGCGCTCCTTGGCGGCAATCGTTTCGTGCGTTTCGTAAACGTCGAAGCTCATCCGGTCGAGTTCCTGGAGGAGATCGTTCGGGAACTCGATGTCAGCCTTGTCGATCTCGTCGATGAGAAGGACAGGCAGCTTGGGCGCGGTGAAGGCTTCCCAGAGCTTGCCCTTGCGGATGTAGTTCGAAATGTCGTGCACGCGCTCGTCGCCGAGCTGGCCGTCGCGCAGGCGGGCGACCGCGTCGTATTCATAGAGGCCCTGCTGCGCCTTGGTGGTGGACTTGATGTTCCACTCGATCAGCGGCGCGCCGACAGCTTTCGCGATTTCATGCGCCAGCACGGTCTTGCCGGTGCCGGGCTCACCCTTCACCAGCAAGGGGCGGCGCAGCAGCACCGCGGCGTTGACCGCCACCTTGAGATCATCGGTGGCGACGTAGTTGCTGGTGCCTTCAAAGCGCATAGGGCGTCCTGTCCTGTTCTTAACCGGTTGCTTAACCGATAAGCGGAGACGTGCGGACTGGCAAGTGGGGTGAACCGGCCTGCGCGCGCGGGGAAAGCGACACTCTGTTACAGGGGCCCCCGTTGCCGCCCCGTCCCCGCGCGTGTAGGCGAAGCGCCATGCCATCCGCTCCCGCCGCCAGCGCCGCGCGCTACGCTCCGTCGCGCCGCGACCGGGTCGTATCGTTTGTGCTGGCGGTGCTGGTCGCCGTGTTCCTTGTCTTCGTGCTGGTTACGATGACCGGCATTGTCGGTGACGGCAGTGAGGAGGGCGGGCAGCTTGTTGCGATCAATATCGCGCCGCCATCGGCCGAAAAGGAAAAGCAAAAGGCCGCGCCCAAACAGGACGTGAAGCGGGAGCAGGTGCAGACGGTGACCACGCCGCCTCCCAAGCTGCCGCCGCGCGTCGAGATCCCGACCAAGAACCAGGTCGAATGGCCGCCGGGCTTTATCAAGATGAGCCGCGAGGATCTGGCCAAGGCGGACATCAGCAAGATCAAGCCGGCCGGTGGGGGCGGTTCGACCGGCGCATCGGCTGGCGGGAGCGGCAATGCCGAGGGCACCGGCGAAGGGCCGGGCGGCGCGCGGGTCTACAATGCCGAATGGTACCGCGAACCCAGCAATGCCGAGCTCTCACCCTATATGCGTTCGGCGCGGGGAGCATCGACGGGCGATTGGGCGATGATCATGTGCCGCACAGTCGAGCGGTTTCATGTCGAGGATTGCCGCGAGGTGGACGAGGCTCCGCGTGGATCGGGCCTTGCGCGCGCCTTGCGGCAGGCGGCGTGGCAGTTTCTGGTGCGACCGCCGCGCGTTGACGGCAAGGCGCAGGTCGGAGCCTGGGTGCGTATCCGGTTCGATTTCAAGGCCGCCAAGGCTGCGAAGGGCGAGGATGTGCCCGGGGGCGATGGGTAGCGTAGGTCGCCGTCCAAGGCCCCTCGCCGGCGCAAGGCGAGGGGCAAAGCGGTCAGAATTCGGACCAGTTGTCCTCGTCGAGTTCGAGCGCGAGGTTGCCGTGGACCGGGGGTGGGGCAGCGGCAGCAATCGGGCGGGGGGTAATCGCGGCCGGGCGCGCTGATGCGGGGCGGTATTCCGCAGGGGCCGCGCTGGCGGCCGCAGCGACGCCCTCACTGCGGAAGCGCGTGACCAGATTGGCGAGATTGGCGGCCTGGCCCGAGAGATTGCGCGAGGCCGCGGCACTTTCCTCGACCATCGCTGCGTTTTGCTGGGTCATGCGGTCAAGCTCGCCCATCGTCACGTTGACCTTGGAAATGCTGGTTGCCTGATCGACCGCAGCAGTGGCGATGCCTTCGACCAGCGCGCCGATCTCCGCGACCTGGGTGATGATTGCATCAAGAGCCTCGCCGGTTTCCGAGACGAGCCGCACGCCAAGCTCCACATGCTGCGCGCTGCCGCTGATCAGGCCCTTGATGTCCCGCGCGGCTTCGGCCGAACGCTGGGCGAGCGCACGCACTTCGTTGGCGACGACCGCGAAGCCTCGGCCCGCCTCGCCGGCGCGGGCCGCCTCGACCCCGGCATTCAAGGCGAGGAGGTTGGTCTGGAAGGCGATGCCGTCGATTAGGTCGATGATCTGGGTGATGGTCTTCGAGCTTTCGACGATCGAGTCCATCGCGCCGACCGCCCGCTTGACGACATCGCCGCCGTCGTTGGCGCGGTCGGTGGCGCGCACGATGGTCTCGCGCACGGCGCCCGCGTTGTGGGCGCTCTGTTCGACCTTCGAGGTGACTTCGCGCATTGCGTTGGCGGCGGATTCGAGGCTGGCGGCCTGCTGTTCAGTGCGTGAAGCAAGGTCGTCGGAGGCAGCGCGGATCTCGGTCGAACCGGTCTGGACGCCGCTTGCTGTGCTCGCGACCGAACCGATGACCTGCTCAAGCTCGCTTGCCATGTCGTTGAAGTCGGTCTTGAGCCGGGCGAATGGCCCCTCCAGCGCGGCGGTGACGCGCGCGCCGAGATCGCCTTCCTTGAAGCGCGCCAGCGCGGTTCCGAGGGTGTTGACGATCAGCTGGACTTGTTCGGCCTTGCTCTTTTCAGCGCGGGCAAGCTGATCCTGCAGAGCGCGCATCGCGCGGCCGAGCGCGCCGACTTCGTCACGCGTGTCGGCGATCTGGAGTGCGCCTTCAAGGTGCCCCTCGGCAAGATCCTGGATGGCGCGGGTGACATTGCCGATGGGGCGCGCAACCAGACGGACCATGACGAGATAGATTCCGCCCAGCGTGCCGAGCAGCGCGATCGCCGCGATCACGCCGGTCCACACCGCCAGCGAATAGGCCTCAGAGGCATGGTGGCCGGCGACGTCGATATGATGCTTCTGGTAGGTCGCAAGGTCCGCCAGCGCCTTGGTCGTCGCCTCGACCGGTTCGGACGAGGTGGAAAGGCGTGCCAGCGCTTCGGCGGTCCGGCCTTCGGAGGAAAGCTGGACGATCTGCGAGGTGTCCTGGCTCATTTGCTGCCAGCCGGACTTGAACGCCTTGAGATAGCCCCGTTCCTTGTCGTCGAGATCGGTCGCCTCGAAGGCGGCGGTCTCGACGCTGATCACCTTCTGGTTCGAGGTTATCGCGGCTTCTGCCGAGGAGCGCTCGTACTCGTCGGCGGCGAGGAGATGTGCGCGCAGCGCGTTCTCGTACTCTGCCATGGCGATATTGATCTTGTCGGCCGAGAGCGCCTGCGGCACGTGATCTTCCGCGACTTCGATTTCCGATGCGCGCATGGCGCCCATGCGCCAGACCATCGTGCCGATCGCGGCGACAATGACCAGCGAGAGCACCGCGAACATCACCGCGAGCTTGCGCCCGATGGGAGCGTTCTTGAGGTAATCCATGCCGAATGAGCCCATGTTGCGGCGGGCGGAATGCGCGCCGGCTTCCGGGACGGTCTACGACTGCCCGGGCTGCAAGGGCGTTTTGCCCGCCCTAGGGTGAAACCCGGGGGCGGTGGTTAAATCCGGCTGAAGACTTGGCGCGTGGGAGTGTTGGGGCGATCAGGCCGGAGGCGGGGCGCCGATCGCATCAAGCGCGGCAAGCTCTTCGGGGCCGAGCGTGATCTTGGCGGCGGCGAGATTCTCGCGCAGATGCAGGCGCGAGGACGTGCCGGGTATGAGCAGCACATTCGGCGCGCGGTAAAGCAGCCAGGCAAGCGCGAGCTGCATCGGACTAGCCCCCAGCCGCGCGGCCAGCGCATCGAGCGCGGCCGATTGCAGCGGCGAGAAGCCGCCAAGCGGGAAGAAGGGGACATAAGGAATGCCCTGAACCGCGAGCGCGTCGATCAGCGCGTCGTCGCTGCGCTGGACGAGGTTGTAGGCGTTCTGCACGCAGGCGACCTCGCCAATGGCGCAGGCCTCGGCGATCTGGTCTGCGGTCACGTTGCTGAGGCCGATGTGGCGGATCTTGCCCTGCTGCTGAAGGTCCAAGAGCGCGCCGAAGCGTTCCGCAAGGCTGGTCTTATCGGTGCTGAACGCATGGCCGATACGCAGATTGACAATATCGAGCGCCTCGACGCCGAGGTTGCGCAGGTTTCCATGGACCTGCTCGACCAGTTCGGCGGGTTCAGGCGTCATGATCCACGAGGCATCGCTGCCACGCCGCGCGCCGACCTTGGTGACGAGGACGAGGCCTTGCGGGTAAGGCGAGAGCGCTTCGCGGATCAGCTTGTTGGTGACTTCGGGGCCATAGAAATCGCTCGTGTCGATATGGTTCACTCCGCTTGCCACCGCCTCGCGCAGCACGGAAAGGCATTCGGCAGGATCGCGCGGGGGGCCGTAGACGCCGGGCCCGGCCAGCTGCATCGCGCCGTAGCCCATGCGGTTCACCGTGAACTGGCCGAGGGAATAGGAACCGTGGTTGGTCATGGGTTTGTCCTGATTGGCCGAAGAGCCGGGTGGCCTATTCCGGCTTGTCCGGTGCCGAAGCCTTGGCGGACTTGCCTACGATCAGCGCGACCAATCGGCGCATCACGGGAAGGCGCCAGACGAGCAGGCACGCGATGAGCAGCGCGAGCCAAGGCAGCGCAGTGCCGAGCCCGACGAGCACGGTCCAGATCATCGCCTGCCCGCTCGACAGCATGGCCTCCGTCGCACCGGCGAGGGGATTGTCGCTGATCGCGATGGCGGCGATGCCCTGGTAGCGGAAGTGCATCGGCGTGCTGGCAAGCTGGACTTGCGCATCGCCCTGATCGGCCCGCGCGCCGGACCGGTCCTTGCGCAAGCTCGAGGCTTCCTCCTGCAGCGCGGTCCGCTCGCGGTCCCCGAGGCCGGGCTGCGCGAGCCGCGCGTCGATCTCCTTGAGCCGGGCTTCGGCATCGGCAGCGGCGCGGGCAGCCTGGGCGAGCCGCGGGGCGAGATCCTCGCCAACGATCTCCTCGCTCGAAAGCTGGCCGCCGGACTTGACCACACCTGCGACGCTGTCCTTGCCAAAGCTGCGCGCAAGATCGCGGTCTAGCAGCAGATCGAGGCTGGCGCTGGTGTCGGTGCCGCGCCCGACATTGAAGCGCAGACCCTTGATCCGGCAGCGTGCTGGCCCAAGTTTTTCGCAGGCGGCGGCGTGCTGTTCCTGCACGGAGGCAACCACGCCGTTGGGCACGAGGAAATCGTAATAGTAGGTGAAAGCTACGCCGGGAGCCGAACTGGGCGAAATATCGGGTGCCTCGCTCGAGGCCTCGGGCGCTTTTTCAGAGCAGCTTGCCAACAGGAGCAGAAGTGCGGCGCCAAATACCTTGCCGAAGTTCTTTGCCAACCGTTTCATCCGCATCACCAAGTTCCGCAAGCAGCCGTTGGAAAGCCTAGCATGTAGCAGGCCCAAGTCACGGAGAATCGTCGACGTTTTGGTCCATTGCGGACTGCGTGCATATCAAGCAAGGCGGCCGATAGGACCGATCAGGTCCTGATTGTGTTTGCCAAGTTTTGCAAAGCCGGTGACAACCACAGTATCGAAGCCAGGCGGGGGATAGCATGGTGAAAGCTCTTCGTATCGCGCTCGCAGCCGCGCTGTTTGCGCTTGTCGCACCGGTCTCCGCTCAGCCGGCGGATTCAAAGCAGCAGGAAGCGCTCAAGGCCGAACTGCAGGCGGCGTGGGACGAGGCGGGCAAGGCCGCGATCATGGGGCCGGCCGAAGTGCCGCTCAACGGGCAGGCGAAGCTTGCGCTGCCCGCCGACAGCGCGTTCATCCCGCAAGCTGCGGCCAACCGCGTCATGAAGGCGCTTGGCAATACGGTGCTGCCAGAACGGGCCGGGCTGGTCGTGCCGCGCGATCCCAAGGCGCCCTGGCTGGTCGATGTCACCTGGATCGGCGAGGGCTATGTGCGCGATGGCGATGCGGCCGACTGGCAGGCCGATGCCATGCTGCAAAGCCTCAAGGACGGCACCGAGGAGCAGAACAAGGACCGCGTCGCGCGCGGCATTCCTCCGGTCGAGATCGTCGGCTGGGTCGAGCCGCCGACGTATGACAAGGCGTCAAACCGGCTGATCTGGTCGCTCTCGTCGCGCACGCCGGGCGATGCGGCGGGTGTGCCGCAGACGGTGAACTACAACACCTATGCACTTGGCCGCGAAGGGTATTTCAGCCTCGACCTGATCACGGGTTCAGACACGATCGCGGCGGACAAGCAGGTGGCGCGCCAGCTCCTGGCCGCGCTGCGCTATGACGAGGGCAAGCGCTACGCCGATTTCAACGATTCGACCGACAAGGTCGCTGCCTATGGCATCGCGGCGCTGGTGGGGGCGGTCGCGGTCAAGAAGCTGGGGCTGCTGGCACTCATCGGGGTGTTCCTGCTCAAGGCGTGGAAGATCGCTCTGCTGATCGCGGTCGGGGGCTTTGCGGCAGTGCGGCGTTTCTTTGGCGGCCTGTTTGGCCGCAAGCCGGCGGCCGAACCGGATGAGATCAGCTATCATGAAGCGCCCGCCGAGCCCGAGGCCGCGACCGAGCCGGAGGTGTTGCCTGCGCCGGACAGTGCCGGCGAAGCTGGCCCCGGCGAGCACACGCCGCAGGACTGACGATGATCAAGCTCGCGCTGGTCGGGCTCAAGCTGTTCAAGCTGGGCAAAGTGGGCGGCACGCTGATCACGATGCTGCTATCGCTTGCGCTCTATGCGGCGGCGTTTGGCTGGCGGTATGCGGCGGGGTTCATCGGTCTGCTGATGCTGCACGAAATGGGCCACTATGTCGCGGCGCGGCAGCGGGGGCTCAATGTCGGCGCGCCGACCTTCATCCCCTTCGTCGGCGCCTGGATCGAGCTGCGCGAAGCGCCGATGGATGTCGAGACCGAGGCCTATGTCGGCATGGCTGGCCCGTTTGTCGGCACGCTGGGGGCATGCGCCTGCTATTTCCTCGGCCGGGAAGCGCAGGACCAGACCTTGCTGGCGATCGCCTACAGCGGCTTTTTCCTCAATTTCTTCAACCTCATCCCGCTCTCGCCGCTCGACGGCGGGCGGATCACCGCGATTCTTTCGCCGCGTGTCTGGTTCCTTGGGGTTCCGCTGCTGGTGGCCGCGTTTTTCTACACGCCTAGCCCTCTGCTGGTGGTGATCGGCATTGCAGCGGTCCCGGCACTGATCAAGGCGTGGAACTACGATCCCGCCGATCCCGAACTCGCGCGCTATTACGGCGTGTCGCTGGAAACCAAGCTTGAATACGGCGCGCTCTACCTTGGCCTGGCGCTTTATCTTGCGGTCATGACGCACGAGACCCACGGCCTGATCCGACCGATCTGACCGTGGCGCCTCAGGCGTCGATCAGTTCCGGATCAAGCTCGCCCGCTCGGTTCTGGATGAACATGAAGCGCTGGGCGGGGTCGCGGCCCATGAGGCGGTCGACCAGGTCTTTCACCGCGGCGCGGCCTTCATACTCGGGCGGCAGGGTGATGCGGATGAGGCTGCGCGAGGCGGGGTTCATCGTGGTCTCGCGCAACTGGATCGGATTCATCTCGCCAAGACCCTTGAAGCGGCCGACTTCCACCTTCTTGCCCTTGAACCTGGTGGCTTCCAGTTCGGCGCGGTGCGCGTCGTCCTTGGCGTAGACCGAAGTGGCGCCGCTGGTGAGGCGGTAGAGCGGGGGCTGGGCGAGGTAGAGGTGCCCGCGCCGCACGATTTCGGGCATTTCCTGGAAGAAAAACGTCATCAGCAAGGTGGCGATATGCGCGCCGTCGACGTCGGCGTCGGTCATGATGATGATGCGGTCGTAGCGCAGTGCATCGGCGTTGCAGTCCTTGCGCATGCCGCAGCCGAGCGCGAGCGCGAGATCGGCGATTTCGGCATTGGCGCGGATCTTGTCGGCGCTGGCGCTGGCGACGTTGAGGATCTTGCCGCGGATCGGCAGGATCGCCTGCGTCTTGCGATCACGCGCGTGCTTGGCGCTGCCGCCTGCAGAATCGCCTTCTACGATGAACAGTTCGGTTTCGCCGCTACCTTCGCCGCTGCAATCGGTGAGCTTGCCGGGTAGGCGCAGCTTGCGCGCGTTTGTCGCGGTCTTGCGCTTGACTTCGCGCTCCGCCTTGCGGCGCAGGCGCTCGTCCATGCGCTCCATCACCGAACCGAGCAGGGCCTTGCCGCGCTCCATATTGTCAGTGAGGAAATGGTCGAAATGGTCGCGCATCGCGGCCTCGACCATGCGCGCAGCTTCAGGGCTGGTCAGGCGGTCCTTGGTCTGGCTCTGGAACTGGGGATCGCGGATGAACACCGAGAGCATGATCTCGCTGCCCGTCAGCATGTCCTCGGGCGCGATCTCCTTGGCCTTCTTCTGGCCGACGAGTTCGCCGAAGGCGCGGATGCCCTTGGTCAGCGCGGCGCGCAAGCCCGCTTCGTGGGTGCCGCCATCGGGGGTGGGGATGGTGTTGCAGTACCAGCTGTACGACCCGTCCGACCACAAGGGCCAGGCGATCGCCCATTCGGCGCGGCCCATGGCCTCGCCATTCGGGCCGGCGGGAAAGTCCTGTGAACCGGCGAAGGGGACCGAAGTCACGCATTCGCGGCCCGCAACCTGTTCGGCAAGGTGATCTGCAAGCCCGCCGGGGAACTGGAACACGGCTTCCGGCGGCACATCGGAGGCGGCAGCGAGCGCGGCGGCGCATTTCCAGCGAATCTCGACCCCGGCGAAGAGGTAGGCCTTCGAGCGCACGAGGCGGAACAGGCGCGCAGGCTTGAACCTCGCGTCCTCGCCGAAGATTTCGCTGTCGGGCACAAAGGTGACCTGCGTGCCGCGGCGGTTGGGGGCGGCGCCGATGCGCTGGAGCGCCCCGGTGGCGACGCCGCGCGAAAATTCCTGGGCAAAGAGCTCCTTGCCGCGCGCGACTTCGACACGGGTGAGTACCGAAAGCGCGTTGACCACCGAGATGCCGACGCCGTGCAGGCCGCCCGAGGTGGCGTAGGCCTTGCCGGAGAACTTGCCGCCCGAATGGAGCGTAGTGAGGATCACCTCGAGCGCGGACTTGCCGGGATACTTCGGGTGTTCGTCGACCGGGATGCCCCGACCGTTGTCGCTGATCGTGATCTTGCCTGCGGTGCCGGGAGGGCCTTCCTCGAGCGTGACTTCGATGCGGTTGGCGTGGCCGGCGACCGCCTCGTCCATCGCGTTGTCGAGCACTTCGGCGGCGAGGTGGTGGAGCGCGCGCTCGTCGATCCCGCCGATATACATGCCGGGGCGCCGGCGCACGGGTTCGAGCCCTTCAAGCACCTCGATGGCGCTGCCGTCGTAACTTTCCTCGGCGCTGCGCGCGGGCAGCTTGTCAAACAGGTCATCAGACATGGGAACGGTTATAGAACGCGCGGGAATCGCGCGGCAATGGGGGGAGGGTGCTTATCCGCGACTATCCCCCGAATTGCGGCTCCGTGCTCAAGGATCGAGCTTGGTCGGCGCAGGGCTTGCGGTGGTGAAGGTGCCGGCGCCGACTTCGCGCACTTCCATCGCGCGCTTGGCCACGCCGGTCGGCTCGAAGCGGAACACGCCGTCGATCCCGATGAAGCCGTCGGGCGCATAAAGCTTGGCGGTGGGGAACAGGGTGCCGGGCGTCCATGTGCGCGCGACCTTCAGCGTGAGCAGCACCGAATCGTAGCCCAGCGTCGCCAGCCGCGAAGGCGCGGCGGCGAAGCGGGCGCGGTAGGATTGCTCGAAGCGGGCAAGGCGGTTGTCGGACACCGTGGCAAACCAGGCCCCGCGCATGGCCGGGCTTTTGGCGATGGCGGCGTCCCCGTTCCACAGTTCGGTGCCGAGCAGGCGCCGTCCGGCCGCAGCGGGCGCGGCCATCACCGCAATGCGGCCGTTGTCACCGATCAGCAGCGCATCGACCGGGCCCTTGGCGAGCACGCGGCGCACGGCGCTGGTGACCGAGGTGTTGGACCGGTCATAAGCCTCGATGGCGGTCACAGAGAGCCCGCGCGAGCGTGCCGCGACATTGAGGGCGGCGGAAACGCGCTGGCCATAGGCACCGGAGGGGATGATCGCGCCGATCGACTTCACGCCCTTGTCTTGCGCGAAATCGACAACCCGGGCGATGGCCTGCGCCGGCACCTGGCCGAGCACGAAGACATCGCGGTCTGCCACTGTGGCATCGTTCGAATACGTGATCATCGGCACCTTGGCGGGCCGCGCCACGCTGGCCACGGCGACGACTTCGTCCGCGAGCAAGGGGCCGAGGATCAGGCGGTTGCCATCAAGGATCGCCTTGTTGGCGGCCAGGCCCGCGCCGGCGGCAGTATCGTAGGTCGTGATGCGGATATTGTCGGCATTGGTATCCAGCAGCGCCATGGTCGCGGCATTGGCGATGGCCTGGCCGACGGCGGCGTTGGCGCCGCTCATCGGCACGAGCAGTGCGACGCGGTGCCGGTCGGCATCGGTGGGCAGAACATTGGCATCGGGCGCCACCTCGACGGGCGGCGGTGGCGGCGGCGGCGCGACGGGCTTGGGAATGACGGTGCAGCCCGCCAGCAGCGCAAGCGCCCCTGCCAATACCACACGCCGCAGGCGCGCACCTGCAGTCCCCCCGATTGCGATCATCATTGGCTTGCCGCTCCCTGGTCGCCGGTCCATTGGTCTCAGTATGGATACGCAGTTGCTTGAAGCCGGTCTCTATATAGTTGCGACCCCGATTGGCAATCTCGGTGACGTCAGTCGCCGGGCGATCACGGTGCTTTCGGGATGTGCAGTTGTCGCCTGCGAGGATACGCGGGTGACGGGAAAGCTGCTCCACCACCTCGGGATCAAACGGCCGCTCCGGCGCTACGACGACCACGCGAGCGACGCCGCGCGCGAGGCACTGCTGGGGGAGATGACGCGGGTGCCGGTGGCGCTGGTTTCGGACGCAGGGACGCCGCTGATTTCCGACCCCGGCTACCGGCTGGTGCGCGAGGCGCGGGCGCGCGGAATTGCGGTGACGACCGTGCCGGGGGCCAGCGCATTGATCGCGGCGCTGACTTTGGCGGGGTTGCCGACCGACCGGTTCATGTTCGCCGGCTTCCTGCCCAGCAAGGACAAGGCGCGCGGCGATGTGCTGACGCAGATGGCGGCGATACCGGCGACGCTGGTGTTCTATGAGACGGGGCCGCGCCTCGTCGCTTCGCTCGAGGCCATGGCGCGGATCATGCCGGGGCGCGAGATTGCGGTGGCGCGGGAGCTGACCAAGCTGCACGAGGAATGCCGCACCGGGACAGCTGCAGAACTGGCGGCGCATTACACCGCGCATCCGCCAAAAGGGGAGATCGTGCTGCTTGCGGGGCCTCCCGGCGCGGCGGAGAAGCCGGGCGAGGCGGATGTCGACGCCGAGCTACTGGCGGCACTGGTTGACCTGCCGGTGTCCAAGGCGGCGGCGCTGGTGGCGAAGAAGCACGGGCTCGACCGCAAGGCGCTTTATGCGCGGGCGATGGAATTGAAAGGATGAGCCGGCAGCGGGCCGAGCAGCAGGGGCGGCGTGGGGAGAGCCTTGCGGCCTGGTATTTGTGGCTCATGGGCTGGCGAATTCTGGCCAAGCGGCAAAGGGTAGGCGCGGGCGAGGTGGACCTTGTGGCACGCAAGGGGCGCACGGTCGCGTTTATCGAGGTGAAGTGGCGCGCCAGCCGCGCGGCGCTGGACCACGCGATCGATGCGCGGCGTCTGAAGCGCGTGGCACGGGCGGCCGAGGCGCTGGTCCCGCGTTTTGCAAAGCCCGGCGATGATGTTCGGATCGACGTGATCCTCCTTGCGCCAGGCCATTTGCCGCGCCACATGGCCAACGTCTGGCAGCCTTAGCGCCCGGTGTCTCGACTTCGCTCGACACGAACGGGAAGTGAGGAACCAACCCGTTCGTGTCGAGCGAAGTCGAGACACATGGCACAGGGATAGTTGAATGACACTTCGCGTTGCCGTCCAGATGGACCCGCTGCATTCGATCAATATCAACGGGGATTCCTCGTTCGCGCTGATGCTGGCGGCACAAGCGCGGGGGCATGAGCTCTATCATTACGACGTCGGCGCGCTCTCGCTCGACGAGAACGACCGGCTGACGGCGCGCGCTGTTCCGGTGACGGTGCAGCACGTGGCCGGCGATCACTACAAGGCGGGCGAGGCGCGGCGGCTCGATCTGGGGCGCGATATCGATGTGGTGCTGATGCGGCAGGATCCGCCGTTCCACATGGGCTATATCACCGCGACGCACCTCTTGGAGCGGATCGAGAGCGAGACGCTGGTGGTGAACAACCCGCGCAGCGTGAGGAACGCGCCCGAGAAGGTGATGGTGCTCGATTACCGGCGCTTCATGCCGCCGACGCTGGTGACGCGTTCGGTGGAGGAGGTCCGCGATTTCCAGAAGCGCCACGGCGCGGTGGTGGTGAAGCCGATCCACGGCAACGGCGGCAAGGCGATCTTCCGCGTTTCCGAAGAGGGCGAAAACCTCGGCGCGCTGCTCGAAGTGTTCAACCAGACCTGGCCCGAGCCGCATATGGTGCAGGCCTTCCTCCCCGAAGTGAGCGAGGGCGACAAGCGCATCGTGCTGGTGGACGGCGAGGTCGCGGGCGCGATCAACCGGAAGCCCGGCGAGGGCGAGTTCCGCTCGAACCTTGCTGTGGGCGGCTATGCCGAGAAGACCGCACTGACGCCGCAGGAGCAGGAAATCTGCGCCGCGCTTGGGCCGGAACTGAAGCGGCTGGGGCTGATCTTCGTCGGCATCGACGTGATCGGCGGCAAGTGGCTCACCGAGATCAACGTTACTTCGCCGACGGGAATCGTGGCGATTGATCGGTTCAACGGGACCGATACCGCGGGGATGATCTGGGATGCGATCGAGGGGCGGGTTTAGTCTTCATCCTCCCTGTTTGCACGAAGTGCAAACGGGGAGGTGGAAGCCCGCAGGGCTGACGGAGGGGTTCTTCCGCTGCCGCATTTACCCCTCCGACCCGCTTCGCGGGCCGACTCCCCATTTGTGCTTCGCAAAAATGGGGAGGGCCTTTGGGTTCAGCCCGCTTCGGAGAGCCACTGCTCCAGGTACTTGATCGAATAGTCCCCATCGAGGAATTTCGGATCGGTCAGCAGCTTCTGGTGCAGGGGAATCGAGGTCTTGACCCCGCCGATCACCATTTCCTCGAGCGCGCGCTTGAGGCGCATAATGCAGCCTTCACGGGTGCGGCCCGAGACGATGAGCTTGGCGATCATCGAATCGTAATAGGGCGGAATGCGGTAACCGGCGTAGAGGCCAGAATCGACGCGCACGTGCATGCCGCCCGCGGCGTGGTAGCTGGTGACGAGGCCGGGCGAGGGGGCGAAGGTGAACGGGTCTTCCGCGTTGATGCGGCACTCGATCGCGTGGCCCTTGAACTCGATCTCTTCCTGCTTGACCGAGAGAGGCTTGCCATCGGCAATGCGGATCTGCTCGCGCACGAGGTCGACGCCGGTGATCGCCTCGGTGACGGGATGTTCCACCTGCAGGCGGGTGTTCATCTCGATGAAGTAGAACTCGCCGCCTTCCCACAGGAACTCGATCGTACCCGCGCCGCGATAGCCCATGTCGGCCATGGCTTTGGAAACGATGCCGCCCATACGGTCGCGCTCGGCGGCGGAGATGACGGGAGAGGGAGCCTCTTCCAGCACCTTCTGGTGGCGGCGCTGGAGCGAGCAATCGCGCTCGCCGAGATGGATGGCGTTGCCGTTGCCGTCGCCGAAGATCTGGAATTCGATGTGGCGCGGATTGCCGAGGTACTTCTCGATATAGACGGTGGCATCGCCGAACGCGGCCTTGGCCTCGCTGCCGGCCTGCTGGATGAGCGTTTCGAGCTCGTCAGGGCCGTTGCACACCTTCATGCCGCGACCGCCGCCGCCCGAGGCGGCCTTGATGATCACCGGATAGCCGGCGGCCTCGGCGATTTCCTTGGCTTCCTTGATGTCGGAAACAGCGCCGTCAGACCCCGGAACAAGCGGCAGTCCGAGCGCGCCGGCGGTGCGCTTGGCCTCGATCTTGTCGCCCATGGTGCGGATGTGTTCAGGCTTGGGCCCGATCCACGTGATGCCGTGCGCTTCGACGATATCGGCGAACTTGGCGTTTTCCGAAAGGAAGCCGTAGCCGGGGTGGATCGCATCGGCATGGGTGATCTCGGCCGCGGAGATGATCGCGGCCATGTTGAGATAGCTGTCCTTCGCCGCGGGCGGCCCGATGCAGACCGCGTGGTCGGCAAGGCGCACGTGCATCGCGTCGGCATCGGCGGTGGAGTGCACCGCGACCGTCTCGATCCCCATTTCATGCGCGGCGCGGTGGATGCGCAGAGCGATTTCGCCGCGGTTGGCGATCAGCAGGCGGGAAATGGCCATGGGTCTGGCGCGCTCAGGCGATGACGACGAGCGGCTGGTCAAATTCGACCGGCTGCGCGTTTTCGACCAGGATCGCGGTGATCTTGCCGCCGGTTGGCGCGGTGATCGGGTTCATCACCTTCATTGCCTCGACAATAAGGAGCGTGTCACCCGCCTTGACCGTCTGCCCGACAGTGATGAACGGCGCGGCGCCCGGTTCGGGGAAGAGGTACACAGTGCCGACCATCGGCGAACGCAGCGCGTTGGCGTTGGCATCCGGCGCGGGCGCGGCAGGAGCTTCGGCGGCCGGTGCTGCGGCAGGCGCAGGGGCTGCGGCGGGAGCGGGCGCATAAGTCATGGTCGGTGCCGCGGTGATGGTGCGGGCGACGCGGATCTTGCGCGTGCCGTCCTCGACCTCGATCTCGGTCAGGCCAGTGTCGGAAAGCAGTTCAGCCAGCTCGCGCACAAGCGCGCGATCAATGGCCATGGCGGAATTGGCGCCCTCGTCGCCGCGGTCTTGCCCCATTATTGTGTCCTCGCGGGTGGTCCCATAGAAAGCGCGTTCCATGCCCGCCGCGTCGCCCAGTGGCAAGAAAAACCCGTAGGGACTGCTTGGAATAACCCCCAAGGGCGGGGCTCAGAGCCGGTGCGCGCCTTCAAGAGCAAGGAGATAGCTGGTCGCACCAAATCCCGCGATTGTCGCCTTGGCCGCCATGCCGACATAGGATTTGTGGCGGAACGCCTCGCGGGTGTGGGGGTTCGACAAGTGCACCTCGATCACCGGCGTGCGGATCGCCTTGATCGCATCGTGGAGTGCCACGGAAGTGTGGGTGAACGCGCCTGCATTGAGCAGGACCGCTTTTGCGCCAACAGCTTGCGCCTCGTGCAACCAGTCGACGAGGTGGCCCTCATGGTTCGACTGGCGCATCTCGATTTCAAGGCCGAGTTCGCGCGCGCGGTCTTCCAGCATGCCGGCGATGTCGTCGAGCGTGGCCGAGCCGTAAATCTCGGGCTCGCGGGTTCCGAGCAGATTGAGATTGGGTCCGTTGAGGACGAAAACGGTCTCGGACATTTGGGGCTCCGCGCGGCAGGGTCGTTCCGGTCAGCCCTGATAGAGCGTGGCCGGAGGCGCGCAAGTGCTTGAGGAGGCTTTAGCCCTACCCGCTAACCCTTGCCGTTGTCGGCCATGGGCGGCGGGGGCGGAGGATCGCCGCCATCATCGATCGATGCAGCCGGATCGTCGCCGCCGGGGTCGATGTCGTTCTGCGGCACGGGATCGGGCTGCGAGACGGCCTGCGGCTGGTTGGTGGCAGCGAGCGATTCGGCGGCCTTGGCGCGCTTCTCGGCAGCGTCGGCTTTGGCCTCGACCGCTGTGACCCGCTCCTCGAGCGCGCCGACCCGGTCGACGTCGCAGCCGGACAGCACGAAGGCGAGCCCGGCGGCGGCGCTCGCGAGGGCAAGTCGGCGCGCTGCGCGGCGGCGCGATCGGGCGGCGAAGGAGTGGTGTGCGTCCATGCTGCCGATCGTCATAACAGCTAAAGGTTACCCGAAACTAACCAAGGAGGCACTTCAGCGGTCGGTGCCCTTCGCCTTGCCCCACTGGCGCGCCGCCGTGTAGCCCAGATAGGCGGCGGCGAAGAGCGCGTAGAGCGGTTCGGGCAGGCCGGCGAAGTAGGCGGTCATTGCCTCGGTCATCGCCCTGGCGGCGGCGGGGCGGACGGCAGCGATGAGGCCGAGCGGAATCGCCCAGAGGATCACCGCATACATGACATAAAGAAACGTGGGCCGGGCCAGCGCGGTATAACGGGCGCTGGGCGAGGAAACTGGGCGCGGGGGCATAGGCGTCCTTTCGGTGGGTGGGGGACGCCGGTCCAGATAGCGGCAAATGGCGATGTAGGAAAACCGTTTGGGTAGAAAAACCGTCTGGGTATGAAAACCGCTTGGCCGCGTGCAGAACTGCGGCGGCTTAAAGGGTGCGCGCAAATTCGTGATCCCCCGTCCGGTTTATGGCAATGGACGTGCTGCAGTGCGGCAGATAGGGGAATAGCCTTGCTGTCATGCTGGTGTAAAACAGGGTGCGCCGGGATTTGCGCGGCGGACCGGAGGGTCGGAGATTTGGTGAACGCGGGGCGGCGGGTTCCTTTCGGGCGCAGCGTGCTGGCGCTGGCGGCGCTCGTCTCGGCCTCGTGCGTGTTGGCTGCGGGCCAGGATGCCGTGCCCCATGCGGTGCGTGCGGTTGACGAACAGCGCGCCGCACTGATCGAACCGATGCTCGAGGACTATTGCTCGCGCTGCCATAACGATTTTGACAAGGTCGCGGGGCTGTCGGTCGCTGATCTCAAAGCGAGCGACATTGCGGCGGGGCGCAACGCGGAAAGCTGGGAGAAGATCCTGCGACGCGTTGCTGCGGGCGAAATGCCGCCGCATTCGAAGAAGCAGCCCGATCCTGCGCTGCGCGCTGATTTCGTGAACTGGCTGGACGAGGGCCGCGCGCAGTTCGTGACGGCGCATCCCGATCCGGGCGCGGCGCCCGTGCGGCGGTTGAACCGGCGTGAATATGCCAATGCGGTGCGCGATCTGCTGGGCGTCGAGGGCGATTTCGCCGCTGCGCTGCCGCCGGACAATTCAGGCTTCGGCTTCGACAATATCGCTGATGTGCTCAGCGTTTCGCCAACCCTTGTGGAACGCTATGTCGCAGTGGCGGGCAAGGCCGCCCGCATGGCGACCGGCCTTGTGCCCAAGCGCGATTTCGTGACCACATGGCAAGTGGCCAAGGATGGCTCGGTAATGAACTCGGGCATCCCTGCATTCAACGATCGGGCCGGGCCGGAACTGCCGCTGGCCTCGCGCGGCGGGACGGCGGTGCGTTATGTCGCGCGCTGGGATGGGGTCTTTGACATCGCGGTCTGGCTCAATTCCAATACCAACAACGAGAGCGACCGGCTGCCGGAAGACCGCTTTTCGTTGCGCATACCGATGAAGGCAGGGGTGCACCGCGTGGCTGTCTCGCTGCGGCGGCAGACCTGGCCTGACGAGATGGTGCAGGTGGTGCGCAATACGACCGACTATGTACCGCTGCCGCTGGAAAAGCCGGCGGACCTGCCGCTTGATGTGTGGGTCGATGGCGCGCGGGCCGGGACGCTGACGGTGCCTGCCTTCCGGGTGCATCCCCGCTATTCGCAGCACAATTTCCCGCGCGATGTCTTGCAGCTTGATGTGGCGGGACCTTTCGATCCGGGCGGGCAGGCGCGGCCGGCGGTCTTTACCTGCCAGCCCAGGCGCGCGGCGGAGGAAATGGCCTGCGCACGCAGGATCATCGCCAGCCTTGCGCGGCGGGCATGGCGCGGGCCGGTGCGCGATGCGGAGCTTGCACCGCTCCTGAAGATCTATGCCGACGAGCGCGTGGGCGGGGGTTTTGACAGCGGCGTGGCAGCCGCAATCGAGGCGCTTCTGGTTTCGCCGCGTTTCCTGTTTGTGGTCGAGACGCCGCCGCCTGCGGGGCTCTCGGGCGGAGCCTATCGCGTCTCCGACCTTGATCTTGCGGGGCGCCTGGCGCTGTTCCTGTGGAGCTCGATTCCGGATGACGGGCTGTTGCGGCTGGCGCAGCAGGGCAAGCTCCACCTGCCGGTGGTGCTGGACGCGGAGATCGCGCGCATGCTGGCCGACCGGCGCGCCGAGGCGCTGACCGAGAACTTTGCCGGGCAGTGGCTCTATCTGCGCAATCTCGACCAGCAGCGGCCGGACATCACCGAGTTCCCGCAGTTCGACGTGCCGCTGCGCGCGGCCATGGCGACCGAGACGCGGATGTTCTTCGCCCATGTGCTTTCCGCGAACCGGCCGGTGACCGACTTTATCCGCGCTGACTACACGTTCCTCAACGAACGGCTGGCGCGGCATTACGGGATCGAGGGCGTGCGCGGGCCCGCGTTCCGCAAGGTTTCGCTGCCGCAAGGGACGCCGCGCGGCGGGCTGCTCGGGCAGGCCAGCATCCTGACAGTGACGAGCTATGGCAACCGCACCTCCGTGGTGAAGCGTGGCAAGTGGATCCTCGACAATCTGCTCGCCTCGCCCCCGCCTCCGCCTCCTGCCGACGTGCCCGCGCTCAAGGCCGAGCATGACGGAAAGAAGCTGACCGCGCGCGAGCAGCTGGAATTGCACCGCGCCAATCCGGCCTGTGCTTCGTGCCACCAGCGGATGGACCCGCTTGGCTTTGCGCTCGAGAACTTTGACGGAGTGGGCGCGTGGCGCACGCAGGACGCGGGGCAGGTGATCGATGCAGGCGCTGTCTTGGCCGATGGCACGGCGTTCAGCGGATTTGCGGGGCTGCAGCAAATCCTGCTCGACCGGCGCGAGGAATTTGCGCGGGCCTTTACCGAGCGGCTGATGACCTATGCACTGGGACGCGGGCTCGGGCCGCAGGACATGCCGGCGGTGCGCAGCATTGCGCGCGATGCGGCAAAGGACGACTGGCGGGTGCGCACGATTATCCGGGGGATAATCACGAGCCCGGGTTTCACAATGCGGCGGGTGCCGGTTCCGGCAAGCCTGGCGCGCGCGGACAGCAGTTCGGGAGCGGGGCGATGATCGTGAAACGTGCCGCCCTCGGCCGCCGCACCGTGCTCCGCGGGCTGGGCACCACTCTGGCGCTGCCGTTTCTCGAGGCGATGATGCCTGCAGCACGCGCCGCGGATATCGGCCAGCGGCCGAAGCGGCTTTCGGTGTTCTATACGCCCAACGGCATGACGATGGACGCCTATCGGCCGGCGACAACGGGCGGGGACTATGTTCTTCCGCCGACCTTGGCGCCGCTGGAGCCGTTTCGCAGCGACATGGTGGTGGTGAGCGGGCTGGGGCACCCGCAGGCTGCGGCGATGGGCGACCGGCCGGCGGGGCATGGGCGCTCGTGCCCGGCGTTCCTCACCGGCGCGCATGCCCGGCAGACCGAGGGGCCCGACATTCGCTGCGGCGTGTCGATGGATCAGGTCTTTGCAGCGCATCTCGGGGAGACGACGACGATCCCTTCGCTGGAACTGGGGATCGATCAGGCGAGCCTTCTGGGCAGCTGCGATATCAATTATTCCTGCGCCTACACCAATGGCATTTCCTGGCTGACGCCGACCGTGCCGCTGCCCGTCATCGCCAATCCGCGCGATGTGTTCGAGCGGCTCTTCGGGGATGGCGAGGCGCTCGATCCGGCCAGCAGGCTGGCACAGGCGCGGCGGCGGGCCTCGATCCTCGATTATGTGCGCGAGGATGCGGCGCGGCTTTCAGGCCGGCTGGGGGCAGAGGACAAACGCAAGCTCGACGAATATCTCGATGCAACGCGCGCGCTCGAGAAGCGCATCCAGCGGGCGGCATCAGGGCCGGTGGCGGAGGCGGGGAGCTTTGCCCAGCCGGCGGGCATTCCGGCCGATTTTGGCGAACATGTGCGGCTGATGATCGACCTTCAGGTGCTTGCCATGCAGGCGGACCTCACGCGGGTCTGCACTTTCATGTTGGGGCGTGAGATATCGAACCGGACCTATCCCGAAATCGGCGTGCCGGATTCGCACCATATGCTGAGCCACCACGGCAAGAATGCCGACAAGATGGCCAAGCTGGCGGTGATCAACCGCTACCATATGGACTTCTTCGCCTATGCGCTGAAGCGGCTGAAGGAGACGCGCGACGGCGCGGGGTCGCTGCTCGATACGACGCTGGTGATCCGGGGCTCGGCCTTCGGCGATTCGAACGAGCATGATTTCATGGATCTGCCGGTGATTGTAGCTGGCGGGCTGGTGAAGGGCGGACGGCATCTGGCCTTCGACAAGGGCACGACCATGTCGAACCTGCTGCTGGCGGGGCTCAACCTGCTCGATGTGCCGGCCAAGGCCTTTGGCGATAGCACCGCGCCGCTGGCGGGACTGGCCGGTGCGTAGGCTGCTGGCGCTTTGCTTCGCGCTGCTGCCGACGCCTGCTC
Source organism: Novosphingobium sp. (assembly GCF_037133355.1). Lineage (GTDB taxonomy): Bacteria > Pseudomonadota > Alphaproteobacteria > Sphingomonadales > Sphingomonadaceae > Novosphingobium. Next base: position 193,842 of record NZ_JBAXOI010000006.1, read on the forward strand.
TGGCGCAAGGCGTGGAAGCGCTGTCGCGCGCGATTGCCGATGACGATGCGGGGGCGCTGGCTGCCGCGCTGGCCGCCGGGGCGGACGCCAATGCGGTGCTGGACTACAGCGAAAGCCCGCTGGCGCGCGCGGTCGAGACGCAGGACCCGGCGCTGGTGCAGGCTCTGCTGGGTGCCGGAGCCAAGCCGGATCGGGTCGATGCGCTCGGGGTGACGCCGCTGCTGCTTGCCTGCGAGCGGGGCAATGGCGCGATCGTCGGCGCGCTGCTCACGGCTGGGGCAGACGCGCGATTGGCGGGGCCAGACGGGGTGAGCCCGCTGGCGATGTGCGCTCGTTTTTCAGATGCTGATGCGGTGCGCGCGCTGGTGGCGAAGGGCGCGGATATCGAGGCAGCCGATACGCGCGGGCAGACGCCGCTGATGTGGGCGGCTTCGACCGGACGGTTGGCCGCAGTGCAGGTGCTGGTGGGAGCCGGCGCCCGGGTCAACCTTGTGACGACGGGGGGCTTTACGCCGCTGTTCTTCGCGTTGGCGAGCGGCAATGCGGACGTGGTCTCGGCGCTGATCGCGGCGGGGGCGGACGTCAAGCATCGCGGGCCGGAGGGGACGAGCGCCCTGCAAATGGCGCTCTACCAGAAGAACTGGGACGCGGCGGAAGAGCTGGTCCGGCAAGGCGGGGGGGATGTCTCCGAACTCGATCGCGAGGGTCGGCGCCCCTTGCATGTTGCGGCAGCAGCGGGGCAGGGCGCGCTGGTCGCGGCTCTGTTGGATCGGGGGGCGGAGCCCGATGCGCTCTCGGGCCCTTCCCGGATCACCTGGGTGACCGAGGCAAACTTCGGCCTGCCACCGCCGCCGGTGCAGCCCACGACCGCGCTGATGACGGCCGCGCGCGCCGGGCAAGCGGACGTGATGTGGCAACTGGTGCGCGCCGGGGCCAACGAGCATTATGTCGATGGCGCAGGTGTCAATCTCGTGCTCGCCGCCGCGCAAGGGCGCAGCTCGGCGGGGCTGGGGCTGGCGCTCGATCTGGCAGGCGATGCCAACGTTGCCGACAAGGACAAGACCACCGCGCTGCACATGCTGGCGGGCGGGCCATATTTCCCCGAGCTGCCCGCCATGCTGCGCGTACTGGCGGCACACGGTGCGCGGACCGACCTTGCCAACGCGCGGGGCAAGACCGCCCTGCAAGTGCTGAGCGACGGGCTTGCAACAGTGCAGGCGGCGTTTCATGAAGTGTTTCCCGCCGCGAAGGCCAGCCTAGCGCTCTCTCATTGATCTTTGATGCAGAAGGACCACTGCCAATGACCCGAGCAAGACCGATGCTTCTCACTGCCGCACTTGCCGCCTTGCTGGCGGGTGGTGCCATTGCCGCCGCTGCCTCGCCCGCCGACACGATTGCGGCGCGGCAGGCCAATTTCAAGAAGATGGGCGGGGCGATGAAGGCGCTCAAGGAAGAACTGGCCGGTGGTGCAGACAAGGCCAAGCTGCTTGCCGCAGCGCGCACGCTGGCGGCAACCGCAAAGCTGCAGGGCGGCCTCTTCCCCGCCGGTACCGGCCCTTCTTCGGGCGTCAAGACCGATGCGCTGCCCGCGATCTGGGCGCAAAAGCCGGCATTCGATGCCGCCGCCGCAAAGCTGGTGACCGAGGCGGACAAGCTCGCCGGGATAGCAGGGTCCGGCAATGCCGCCGCCGTGCTGGCGCAGTTCAAGGCCGTCGGCGGGGCATGCGCTGCCTGCCACAAGCAGTTCCGCGCCGAGGACTGAGCCCGCGATGAGCACCGGAGAGGAAACCGTCAAGGTGTGGGACCCCTTCGTCAGGGTGTTCCACTGGAGCCTGATCACACTGTTCGGGATCGCCTGGTGGTCGGGTGAGAATCAGGACATGGAGCGCCACCGGCAGGCGGGCTACGCCATTTTCGCGCTGGTGGTGTTCCGCCTGTTCTGGGGCTTTGCCGGATCGCGCACCGCGCGCTTTGCCCAGTTCCTCAAGGGGCCGGGCGGGGTCATGGCTTACCTCAGGACCCATGACGGCGAGACGCCTTCTGACGGGCACAATCCGCTCGGCGGCTGGAGTGTGGCTGTGCTGCTGGCTGTGATTCTGACGATCACGCTGGCGGGGCTGTTCGCGGTCGATGTCGACGGGATCGAATCCGGGCCGCTGGCAGACTGGGTGAGCTTCGATTCGGGCCGCGTGGCGGCAGAATGGCACGAGACCGTGTTCAAGGCGGCGCTGGCGGTGATCGGCCTGCATATCCTCGCGATCGGCTATTATCAGGTGCTCAATGCGCATGACCTGATCGGGCCAATGATCACCGGCAAGCGCAGCCGCGGCAAAGGTGAGACGACGGTGGACGTGAAGTGGTCGCCGGTCATGGCGCTGGCGGGGATTGCGGGTGTGGGCGCGCTGACCTGGGCGGTGATGACGGGCTTCCGGTTCGGCTGATGTTGCAGTGATTTCGTCACTTTCGTCGTTCCCGCGATGGCGGGAACAACGCGCTAACAGCCCCGTTGGCCGCACCTTCGGCAACTGGGCACCCGCCTTCATGGGGTGACGAAAACAATTCCGTTCAATGTAACGGCACCATGGCCCAATGTCACGACAGGCGCTCCGGCACGGCCTGGGCTTCTTCGGTCAGTGTTTCGGCCGTCATCACCGCTTCCCACGGGAACACGAACCAGCGCTTGTCCTCGGCCCGGTCGAGTTCCTCGGCGGCGTAGTCGACCCGGGCCTTCGAGCGGCAGTTGTCCATGAGCACGGCAAAGCGCAGGTTTTCAGGCGTGCAGCCGTTGTCCGCAAGGAGATTGCGGATGTAGACAATGGTGCCGCCGCTGTCGTTGATATCGTCGACGAAGAGCAGGCGCGTGCCGGTGGCGGACTTGTCGGCCACCTTGCGTAGCAGCTCGTCGGCAAAGCCCGGAACCTTGGAGGAGTGGTCGATCGAGAGCATCGGCACTTGCAGCTCATGGCTGATGTAGACTGCGGGAACCAGTCCGCCACGGCCAATGCCGATGATGAAATCGGCCTTCCAGCTGTCCGCCGCCAGCAGCTTTGACAGCTTGCGCACATTGCTCAGGAAATCCTCGTAGGGAATGTAGTTCAGGACGGGGGCAGGGCTGGCGGTCATGTCCGGTCGGATCCGTTCGTCGGTCGGCAAAGAAGAGCGGTTACCGATTCCCGAACCGCACCGCAATTGCACGCAGGGTCCGTTTTCAACCGGAATTGCGCTCAGGTTGGCGGAACGGGCGGTGCGGGCCATGCGAGCTCGCCGAACGCGCTCTGGATTTCACCCAGCACGATATCGGCCGCATAGCTCGGCGGGCGGGCGGCGGCGGTGCACAGCGCCAGGGTCATCGGGCGCAGCACGGGATCGGAAATGCGAGTGAAGGACAGGAGGCCCGCCTTCACTTCGGTGATCACGTCGAGCGAGGTGAGAATGCCGATGCCCACTCCCTGCAGCACGAGGCTGGTGATCATCTGGATATTGTCGCTGGTGGCCTTGCGGTCGAGCACGGCGCGGGTTGTGCCTTCAAGCACGGCGATCTGCTGCTGAACGGCCAACGGGCTGGAGGGCACGACCACGGGCGAGCCGATGCAGGCGGAAAAGCGCGCCTCGCCCTGCTCGCCGAAGGGGTGGCCGGCGGGCGTGATGAAGCCGAGGTGCACGTCGACAAAGGCGCGTACGGTGATCTCTCTGTAGGATTCGGGGCCGAAGAACACGCCGAAATCGACCTCGTTGCTGGCGATCATGCGCCGCACCTGGTCGTTGCCGGCGACCTTCACCTCGATGGTGATGCCGGGGTAGCGGCTCTGCAGCGACTGGATAGCGGCCGGGATCACGCCTTTGGCCAGCGCATCGATCACTGCGATCTCGACATGGCCGCGTTTCAGCCCGCGCAAATCCTCGATCTGCGCGCGAACTTCACCGAGGTTCTTCTGCCAGCGCCCGCCCGCCGCCATCAGGATTTCGCCGGCGGCGGTCAGCCTCAGGCCGGTGGGCAGGCGCTCGAACAGCGGCATGCCGATCTCGGCCTCGACATTGAGGATCTGGCGATCGATCGCGGAGGCCGAGACGTTGAGCTCGTCCGCCGCCTTGCGGATCGAGCCGAGGCGGCCGACAGCCATGAAGTAGCGGAGGAAGCGGGAGAATGCCGGCACCAGACCTACCTTGCGTGACCCTACCTAATTTTTGCAACGTCGCGCCCGATTCATTGCAGTTGCGCGTAACAGGTCAAGACCATAATCACGCTGCACAGCACAAATCGGGTCGGAGCGCACAAGGAATGGCAGGGAGCAAAGGGGCAACGGGATGGCGCGCGCTTGTCGCGGCGCTGCTCGTTTCGCTCCCGCTTCCAGCCCTTGCCGGACCGGTGCCACTGGTCGATCCGGCGCGCGAGGCGGCGGTGGCCACACTAGTCGAGGCCGCGAAAGACAGCCCGCCGGCGCTGCGCGTGCTGCTGCGTTCCATGCCCAAGGGCGGCGATCTCCACAATCACCTCGGCGGCGCGATCTATGCCGAGGATTTCCTGACCTGGGCCGGTGCAAAGGGTTTCTGCGTCGATGCGACCGGGCTTGGCGTAGAACCGCCGCCGTGCCCGGCCGAGCGCGGGATCGAGCGGTTCGCGGCGACCAACGAATTCGGTATGGACCGGCTGATCGACGCGATGTCGACGCGCGGGTTCCAGCGCGGGGTCGGGCAGAACGATGTGTCCGGCCACACCCAGTTCTTCCGCTCGTTCGAGCGCTTCGGCAAGATGGGCGGCGAGACCGCGAAGATGCTGACAGCCACGCGGCGCATCGCGGCGGGAGACAACCTCTCGTACCTTGAACTGGATCACAACACACTGGCACTGGTATCGGTGGTGCGCGCGGCGGGCGACGAACCGATGGGCGAGGCCGATCTTGCGGCGGTCTACGCCGGCGAAGCCAAGGCCTTCGCGTCGCTCATTCCCAAGGCGCGGGCCGAACTCGATGCCGACGAGGCGGCGTCGGCAAGGGACATGTCCTGCGCCACGCCGGCGGCCGAGCCAGGGTGCAAGGTGGCGTTGCATTATTTGTTCCAGGCCCTGCGCGCGTTGCCGCCGTGGCAGGTCTACCGCTCGCTGATCCTGGGCTTCATGATGGCCGATGCCGATCCGCGCTTTGTCGGCGTCAATATCGTGATGCCCGAGGACGCCTGGCTGGCGCGGCGCGACTATGGCCTGCATATGGCGATGATCCGCTTCCTCGCCGCGAAGTATCCCAAGGTTTCGCTGACGCTTCATGCCGGTGAAGTCACGCTGGGGCAGGTGCCGCCGCAGGATCTCAAGGATCATATCGCGCAGGCAGTGGCGGTGGGCGCCAAGCGCATCGGCCACGGCACAGGCATCGCCTTCGAGGACAAGGCCGAAGACACCATGGTGCGCATGGCGCGGGACGGCATTGCGGTCGAGATCAATCTCACCAGCAATGCCGTGATCCTTGGCGTCAGGGGCCGCGACCATCCGCTTGCTCTCTACCGCAAGCACGGTGTGCCGGTGGTGCTGTCGACAGACGATCAGGGTGTGCTGCGTAGTGATATGACCAATGAGTATGTCCGCGCGGTCACCGAGCAGGGGCTGGGCTACAAGGACCTGAAGCAGGTTGCCCGCGCTGCACTGCACTATTCTTTTGTGCCGGGCGCGGCGCTCTGGACCGATCCGGTCACGCCGGTGCCGGTGGCGGTCTGTGCTGATTTTGCCACACCCTCGTGCGGCAAGTATCTGGCAGGAAACGAGAAGGCCCGCCTGCAGATGGATCTTGAACAGCGTTTTGCTGCTTTTGAGACGGAGCGTCTGGCGCGTGTTGGAAAGGTGTCTTAAGAGAGTAATACGAATTGCCGCTGCGGTGGCATTATAAGAAACGGGTGCGCCCAGCTTCGGGGATGCCGCATTGCGGCATGACGGCGGGGAAGACGCTCGGTGGTTTGCGGGAGAGGCGCGGTTCAACCACGCGCATTTCGGCCCTCACGGCAGGTGGGGGCGGTGCGCCATTTGCGTCCCAGGGGGTTAACTCAATGCTCTACCCGAACAAACCTGCGCAGCTTGCTGCGCCCCGCAGCCTTGTGAAAGGTCTTGCGCTGCTTCTCGGTTGCACCGCGCTGACGGTACCCGCCTTCGCGCAGGAAGCACCGGCGGACGAGGCGCCTGCCAAGGACGAAATCGTCGTCGTGGGCTCGCTGGGCGCGCTGCCGGTCAAGGACGTCGGCTCGATCTTCGGCTTTGACAAGAACCTTGTCGAAACGCCGCGCTCGGCCTCGACGATCTCGAAGGAGCAGCTTGAGCGCTTCGGCGTGAGCGAGATCTACGATCTCGTGGCGCAGGCTCCGGGCACGTTCACCAACTCGTTCTTCGGCGTCGGCGGCGCGCTCGACATCCGCGGCACCCCCGGCGAAGTCTATTTCCGCGGTGTGCGCCGTCTCGACAACCCGGGCAACTACCCGACCCCGATCGGCGCTTCGGACCGCATCGATATCGTGCGCGGCCCCGCCTCGCCGATCTACGGCCCGTCGAAGACCGGCGGCTACATGAACTTCGTGCCCAAGTCGGCCCGCGTGGCCAAGGGCAAGTACATGGACAGCCCGGCCGGCCAGCTTTCCTACACCACCGGCAGCTGGAGCAAGAGCGTGCTCAGCGCGGACCTGCGCGGCCCGGGCAAGATCGGCGGACAGGAATTCGGCTACAGCCTCTACGCCGAGGTCGAGGATTCGGGCAGCTACTACCGCAATATGAACACCAAGCAGACCATTCTGCAGGCGGCGTTCGACACCGATCTGGCGCCCAACCTGCGGCTTGAATTCGGCGGCATGTACCACGACTACAAGGGCCAGCAGAACGGCGGCTGGAACCGCCTGACGCAGGACCTTGTCGACAACGGCACCTACATCACCGGTTCGGCCCAGCCGCTCGACACGAGCGGTGACGGCAAGCTCTCGCCGAACGAGTTCGATGCGGCCGGCTCGTTCGGTGTGTTCGGCGCCTTTGCCTGCGGCGGCGGTCCTTTCGCGGGTGCGTGGACCGATGCCTGCGTCAAGGCGAACTTCCCCAAGCTCGCGCTGACCAATGTCGGCACGACCAAGCTCAGCCGCCGCAACACGCTGACGGGTCCTGAGGACAAGCTGTGGAACAAGGCCAAGACCGCCTACATGGACCTGATCTTCGATGCCGGCAACGACCTCGAGATCAAGAACCAGCTGTTCTATGACGGCTACACCAACCTCAACGAGAACGCTTACGGCTTCTCGCAGTTCCACGATTCCTATGTGATCGAGGACAAGATCGTGGTTGCGAAGAAGTTCACCAACGATCTCGGAAAGTTCTCGGTCCAATTCTCGCCCTCGGTCCGGTACACGAACTTCAAGCATGGTGATGACTTCGACTACGAATACTTCCACCGCGTCGATCTGAGCAAGGGCTATGACGCGCGCTCGTCGCGGTTACTTTCGACCGTATCGGGCAAGGATTATTCGACCTACGTGACCGGCTATTATACCGACTTCGGTCTGGCTGGCCTCGTCGATCTCGATTTCAACTTCGGCCTCGATGTGACGGGCGGCGTCCGCTACGACAACATCAAGGGCAAATCGACGAGCGATGCCACGCGCACCCGCTCGAAGGACGGCTCGGTGGGCGAAGACACCAAGGGTGCGTGGTCGTGGTCGGTCAGCGCCAACTACAAGCTGCCGTTTGGTCTTGTCCCCTATGGCACGATCGCGCGCCAGTCGGTGGTCATTGCCGGGCAGGGCGCGGAGCTCGATCCGGGCAACCTCAAGGGCGGCACCTGGATCAGCGCTTCGAAGCTCTATGAAGGCGGCATCAAGGGCTCGTTCCTCAACAACCGGCTCTATGCGGCGGTTTCGGTCTACAAGCAGACCCGCGTCGACTTCAACGCGCAGTCGATCACCGTCAACCAGGCGGTCGAGACCAAGGGCCTTGAAGCCGAAGTGCGCTGGTCGGTGGACAAGCACTTCCTCGTGACGGGCGCCTATACCAAGACCAACGTCTACAACCTGACCGCGCTCAACGACGGTGTGCTGTTCAGCTTCTTCGGCATCGAGGATCTGAAGGGGATCAAGGATCCCTCGCTGCACCTCGGCGGCCAGCTGTTCGGCCTGCTGCCGATCGCGAACAAGGACCAGGCACGCCGCGCGGGTATTCCGAAGGACCTCTACTCGGCCACCGCAACCTACTCGTTCGACAACGGCCTCGCCTTTGCCGGCAGCATCAGCCATGTGCCGTCGGTGTTCTCGGGTCAGGCGCAGTCGGTCCGTCTGCCGGCCTATACGCTGGTCGATGGCAGTGTGTCCTTTGCGACGGGGCCGTGGCTGTTCCGCGTGGTGGGCAAGAACATCACGAATGCCAAGTACTTCCGCGCCAACTTCACCGAACTCTTCGGCAGCACGATCGCGCTGCCCGAGCGTCCGCGCAGCTGGCAGGCCTCGGTCGTCTACAAGTTCTGATGACCTGAATGAATGGAGCGGGGGCGGCGCTGTATGCGCTGCCCCTGGCTTCCCCTGATTTTTCGTTTCTGTTCAAGGCGGCTCCGACCATGCCTGCTTTCGCGCGCCTTGCGACCCTTGCCGCAGCACTTCTGGTTGGCGCCGCGCCTGCGCTGGCGGCCCCTGTGGCGGATTATGCAACGCTCGCCGCGGTCAGGGCCTGTGCGCCTGCGCGGCCTTGCACGGCGAAGCTGCCGGTGCGCGTGGTGGTCGTCACCATGTTCGAGATCGGCAAGGATACCGGCGACAAGCCTGGCGAATTCCAGCTCTGGAAAGAGCGCCGCCACCTCACCGAAACGCTGCCGTTCCCGCAAGGGTGGCACAACCTTGCCTATGATCCCGAAACCGGCGTGCTGGCCATCGTGACCGGCATGGGCTCGATCAAGTCTGCCACTGCGGCGCTGGCGCTGGGGCTGGATGAGCGGCTCGATCTTTCTAGGGCCTACTGGCTGGTCGCGGGGATTGCGGGGATCGACCCTGAGGATGCCTCGGTCGGCTCGGCGGCCTGGGCGCACTATCTGATCGACGGCGACATCGCGCACGAGATAGATGCGCGCGAAATCCCCAAAGACTGGAAGAGCGGCTACTTCGCTCTGCACAGCAAGGGGCCGATGGACCCTACGCCGCTGGACCCGGTAAACGGCGAGATGTTCGAGCTCAATCCGGCGCTGCAGGACTGGGCCTATGCGCTGACAAAGGACATGGCGCTGCCGGATGATCCGCGCATTGCCGCGGCCCGCATGGCGTTCAAGGGCTATCCCAATGCGCAGAAGCCGCCGTTCGTGCTCAAGGGCGACAACCTTGCAGCGATGACCTTCTGGCACGGCGCCAAGATGACCGCGTGGGCCAACGACTGGACCTCGTTCTGGACGCGCGGGAAGGGCGCGTTCGTGACCTCCGCGATGGAGGAGACGGGAACTTTCCAGTCGATCGAGTACCTCACCAAAGTCGGCAGGGCGGACAGGGACCGCGTTCTGGTGCTGCGTGCGGGTAGCAATTTCACGATGCCGCCGCCGGGGACTGATGCGGCGACCTACCTCCTCAGCGAAAACCAGGGCTACGCCGGTATGACTGCGGCGCTGGAGAGCCTCTACCGCGTCGGCGGCAAGGTGGTGGACGAAATCGTGACCCACTGGGACCGCTATGAGAAGGCCCCTCCGAAATGACAGGTCGCTGCTGACATGGCACTGACGCTCATCCGGAACGCCGCGGTCGTTGCGGTGATGGACGACGCGGGAACCGAGATTGCCGGCGGCGCGGTTGCTCTGCGCGACGGGGTCGTGCTGGCGGTGGGGACGACCGCCGAACTGGCGCCGCTTGCAGGCCATGCCGATGTGATCGTCGAGGCAGCAGGCTGCGTGGTAACTCCGGGGCTGATCAACACGCACCACCACTTGTACCAGACGCTGACCCGCGCGGTGCCCGGCGCGACCGAGGCTTCGCTGTTCGGCTGGCTGAAGCGGCTTTATCCGGTCTGGGCGCGCTATACGCCGGAGGACGTCTTCGCGGCGACGCAGCTGGGGCTGGCGGAGCTGGCGCTTTCGGGCTGTTCGCTGAGTTCGGACCACCTCTATCTGTTCCCGAACGGCGTCACCTTGGATGACACGATCCATGCCGCCGAGGGCATCGGACTGCGTTTTCATGCAACTCGCGGCGCGATGAGCGTCGGGGAAAGTGCCGGGGGCTTGCCGCCGGACAGTCTGGTCGAGCGCGAGGATGCGATCCTGGCCGACTGCATCCGCGTGATCGACCGCTTTCACGACGGCGCGGAGGGCGCGATGGTGCGCGTGGGTGTGGCGCCGTGCTCGCCCTTTTCGGTGAGCCGCGAGCTGATGCGCGACGCCGCGCTGCTGGCCCGCGACAAGGGCGTGATGCTGCACACGCACCTCGCCGAGGATGCCGACGACGTGGCGTTCAGCCTCGAGCGCTTCGGTTGCCGGCCGGGGCAATATGCCGAAGAGCTGGGCTGGACCGGGCCCGATGTGTGGCATGCGCATTGCGTCCACCTCGACCACAGCGAGATAGATCTCTTCGCCCGCACGCGCACGGGTGTGGCGCATTGTCCTGGTTCGAATTGCCGTCTGGGTTCGGGCGTGGCGCCGGTGCGGGCGATGGTTGATGCGGGGGTGCCGGTGGGGCTCGGCGTCGATGGTTCCGCCTCTAACGATACGGCAAACCTGCTGGGCGAGGCGCGGCAGGCCATGTTGCTCCAGCGTGTGACTCATGGCGCGACGGCTTTTGCGGCGCGCGAGGCGCTGCGCCTTGCGACGCGCGGCGGGGCGGCGGTGCTGGGGCGGCCTGATCTGGGCCAGCTTGCAGCGGGCAAGCGCGCCGATGTTGCAGTGTGGGACATGGCCGATGTGGCTTCCATGGGCGCGTGGGATCTGGTCGCAGGCCTCGTGCTGGCGCCGCCAGCGGGGGTGCGCGACTTGTTCGTCGAGGGGCGGCCAGTGGTACGCGGCGGCGATCTTGTGCGCACGCCGCGCGCCGCCGTGCTCAAGGCCGCGCGCAGCTCGCTCAATCGCCTCATGGCCTAGAGACTAGGAGACCGCCCGCCGTGCCATTGCCCGCTTCGGTAAGCCGCGAATCCGCCCGCAACCCGGACTACTTCCCGGGGCTGGGGCTCGCCTTGCCGCTTGGCATCCAGCACGTGCTGGCGATGTTCGTCTCCAACCTGACGCCGCCGATCATCATCGCAGGCGCGGCGGGTTTCGGTTTCGGCTCCCCTGATCCATCAGAGCTCATCTATATGATCCAGATGGCGATGCTGTTCGCCGGGATCGCCACGCTCATGCAGACGGTCGGCCTTGGTCCCATCGGCGCGCGGCTGCCGCTCGTGCAGGGGACGAGCTTTGCCTATATCCCGGTGATGATCCCGATCGTGGCGGGCAAGGGCGTGGGGGCCATGGCCGCGCTGACCACGGCGGCGCTGATCGGCGGGCTGGTGCACGGGGCCTTGAGCGTGTTCGTGGGCCGCGTGCGCTTTGCCTTGCCGCCGCTGATCACCGGCCTTGTCGTGCTGATGATCGGCCTCTCGCTGATGCGCATCGGGGTGCAGTATTCGGCCGGCGGGGTGCCCGCCATCGGCACGCCGGCCTATGGCGCGGGGGCGAGCTGGCTGCTGGCAAGCGTGGTCGTTTTCGCGACGCTGGGGCTCAAATTCTTCGCGCGCGGCATCTGGTCGACCGCCTCGGTGCTGCTTGGGCTGGCGGCGGGCTATCTCGCGGCGCTGGCAATGGGGCGGATTTCCTTTGCCGCGGTCGCCGACGCACCGCTCGCCATGGTGCCGCAGCCGTTCCATTTCGGCATCGCATTCTCGGCCTCGGCGATCCTCGGCTTTGTGCTGACGGGCTTTGTTTCCTCGATCGAATCGATCGGTGATGTCGAGGCGATCTGCGAGGGCACGGCGGGTCGGCCAGCGACCGATGCCGAACTCAAGGGCGCGGTCGCGGCGGACGGGGTGGGGACTGCGCTTGCCGCCGTGTTCGGCGCGATGCCCAACACCACCTTCAGCCAGAACGTGGGCCTGATCGCGATCACCGGCATGATGAGCCGCCACGTCGTGACGCTTGGCGCGGTGTTCCTCATTGTATGCGGCCTCGTGCCCAAGATCGGTGCGGTGATCACCACGATCCCCATCGAAGTGCTGGGCGGCGGCGTGATCGTGATGTTCGGCATGGTCGCTTCGGCGGCGCTGTCGATGCTGGCGGGAGTTACGTGGAACCAGCGCAACATGCTGGTCTTCGGCGTGCCGCTGTCGCTGGCGCTGGGCTTGCAGCTGGAACCGGCGGCAGTGACTTATCTGCCCGAGACGGCGCGCATCCTCGCGACTTCGGGTGTGCTGCCGGCGGCGGTTCTGGCTATCGTGCTCAACCTTGTGCTGCCGGCCGAGACAGCGGACGAGGAAGCAACGAGCGCGAGCCCCGCGAGCAGCGGAGTGACGGGGTAGTGACGAGCGCGCTCTTTTTTGCAACAATCCGTCCGGTTCATTGCGTTGGATCGGTAGGGGTCGGCGCGGCATAGGGGCGGGACCATGGCAGCGCGCATCAAATTACCCTCGGTCGATCCGTTCCTGATGTGGCTGGTCGGCTGCGTCGTGGCGGCAAGCGTGCTGCCTGCGCGCGGGGTGGTGCTGGCGGGGTTCGACTTTGCCGCCAATGCCGCGATCGTGCTGCTGTTCTTCCTCCACGGCGCCAAGCTTTCGCGGGAGGCGGTGCTGGCCGGGATCGGGCACTGGCGGCTGCATCTGATGACGCTGGCTTTCACGTATATCCTGTTTCCGGTGCTGGGCCTTGCCGCGCAGGCGGTGACGGGGCGGTTTATCGACCCGACATTGGCGATGGGTCTCCTGTTCCTCGCGCTGCTGCCCTCCACGGTGCAAAGCTCGATTGCGATGACCGCAATGGCGGGCGGCAACGTTGCGGCGGCGGTGTGCAGCGCCTCGCTTTCCAACCTCATCGGCGTGGTGCTTACCCCGCTGCTGGTGGCGGTGTTCATCCATTCGAGCGGAAGCGTGGGCGGCGGGATGGACGGGCTCGCTTCGGTGGAAAAGATCGCAGGCCAGCTGCTGCTGCCCTTCGTCGTGGGGCATTTGCTGCGCCCGCTGATCGGCAAGTGGATCGATACGCACAAGAAGCTGCTGCAGCCGGTGGACCGGTCCTCGGTGCTGCTGGTGGTCTATTCCGCGTTCAGCGCGGCGGTGGTGAACGGGGTGTGGCTGCGTGTGGGGCCGTTTGACCTTGGCGTGTTGCTCGCGGCTTCGGCGGCCATGCTGGCGGTGGTGATCGCCATCAACGGCGTGGCCGCGCGGGCAGCGGGGCTCGCACGCGAGGATGCGATTGTCCTCCTGTTCTGCGGTTCGAAGAAAAGCCTGGTTTCGGGCGTGCCGATGGCGGGCGCCTTGTTTGCCCCGGCGCAAGTGGGCATCGTGATATTGCCGCTGATGATCTTCCACCAGCTGCAGCTTTTCGTGTGTGCCTGGCTTGCGGGGCGCTGGCGGCGCGAGGGTGAGGCGTTGGCGGCGGCCGAGGCCGAGGCGGCGCTTCTGCCGCCGCAGGGCGAGGCGGCGGCGCTGGCGCGGGCCGGGGAGATCGGTCTGCCGGTGCCTGAGGAATGCCGGGCCGGTGTGACTGCCAACCTCGCGCTGCTCACCCGCCACGCGCGGACCGTACTTGACGGGGGCAAGGCGTGAGGACGGCGCGGGATATCGCCGCCGCCGTGCGCGCAGGGCAAGTGACGGCGGCGCAGGTTGCCGAGCGCGCGCTTGCGGCCTTGGCGGCGGACCGGCATGTGGCGGTGACCCGTGTGCTGGCCGAGCGCGCCATGGCCGAAGCAGCAGCAGTGGATGCCAGACTTGCGCGCGGGGAGGACCCGGGGCCGCTGGCGGGCGTGCCCTATGCGGTGAAGGACCTGTTCGATGTCGCGGGGCTGCCGACAACTGCCGGTTCTGCTTCGCGCACCGGCGCCGCGCCGGCACGGGCCGATGCCGCAGCGATCCGGCGGCTCAACGCGGCGGGTGCGGTGCTGTGCGGCACGCTCAACATGGATGAGTTTGCGTATGGCTTTGCCACGGTAAACGCGGCCTTCGGCACCACGCGCAATCCGCATGATACGGCGCGGCTGGCGGGCGGCTCATCCGGTGGATCGGCGGCGGCGGTGGCGGCGGGGCTGGTGCCTTTGGCGCTGGGATCGGACACGAATGGTTCGGTGCGCGTGCCTGCCAGCCTTTGCGGGCTATATGGGCTGCGGCCGGCGCGGGGCGAGCTGCCGCTTGCAGGGACCTTTCCCTTTGCCGAGAGTTTTGACGAGATAGGGCCGTTTGCGGCGAGCCTCGACGACCTCGTGCTGGCGTGGGGCGTGCTGCGCGGGGAGGCGGTTTCGCCTTCAGAGGATGCGCCGCGCGTGGCCCGGCTGGGCGGGCGGTTCCGCGAGAATGCCGATCCGGCGCAGCTGGCCGCGATCGACATGATTGTGCCGGGTGCACCGCTGGTCGAGCTGCCCGATATCAGGCGGGCCCGCAGCGCGGCCTTCGTCATTACCGCCTACGAAGGCGGGCATTTGCACAGGGACGCGCTCGCCAGGCACCCGATGGCCTATGATCCGGCGGTACGCGACCGGCTGATCGCCGGGGCCTTGCTGCCCGACGCGCTTTACGAAAAGGCGCAGGCGTTCCGGGCGGACTACCGCGCGCGGATCGAGGCGCTGGTGGCAGGCTTCGACGTGCTGCTGGCACCGTCCGCGCCTTGCGCGGCGCCCCTGATCGCCGAACCGCAGATCATGATCGACGGGGCCCTGAGCCCGGCGCGCGCGGACCTTGGCATCCATACCCAGCCGATCACGTTCACGGGCCTGCCGGTGCTGGCGGTTCCGCTGAGGCGGCCGGGGCAATTGCCGCTTGGCTTGCAGCTGATTGGCAAGCCGGGCGGCGAGGGCGCGCTGCTGCGGCTGGCGGCGGAGCTTGAAGACAGAGGTATCACCGGCGTGACCATGCCGGAAAGCGTATTGGCGGGGGAAATGACATGACTGCGGTAGCGGCGGAACAAGGCCAAGGCCTGCTCGAACGCCAGTTCAGGCTGAGCGAACGTGGGACCACCGCGCGCACCGAGGTGCTGGCGGGGTTCACCACTTTCCTGACGATGGCCTATATCGTGCTGGTCAACCCGGCGATCCTGGGCCAGGCGGGGCTGCCGGTGGCATCGGTCGCGGCGGCAACGTGCTTTGCTGCCGCGTTCGCCTCGATCCTGATGGGCATGGTCGCGAATACCCCGCTGGCGCTGGCGCCGGGCATGGGGCTCAATGCCTATTTCAGCTTCACCGTGGTGCAGCAGATGGGCGTGCCTTGGCCGGTGGCGCTGGGCTGCGTGTTCATTTCGGGCGTGGCATTCCTGATCCTGACGCTGACGGGGGTGCGGCAACTGATCGTCTCGGTGATCCCGCAGCATCTCTTTGCGGCAGTCGCGGGGGGCATTGGCCTCTTCATCGGTTTCATTGGCCTCAAGGATGCCGGGATCGTCGTGGCCAATCCGGCGACCTTCGTGGCGCTCGGCAGCGTGACGCAGCCGGGGCCGGCGCTCGCGCTGTTCGGCCTTGTGGTGATCGGCGCGCTCTCGGTTTGGAATGTGCGCGCGGCCATGTTGATCGGGATTGTGCTGACGACCCTGGCCGGGTGGGCCATGGGGCAGGTCCATGCGCCGAGCGAGCCCTACAGCCTTTCGGCGCTGACCGCGACGGCGTTCAAGCTCGATATTCCCGGCGTGTTCGGGCTTTCCGGCAAGGCGGGGCTGGGGCTGCTTGAAATCCTCTTCGTGTTCCTGTTCGTCGATCTGTTCGACAACATCGGCACCTTGGTCGCGGTGACCAAGCGCGCCGGGCTGATGGATGCAGCAGGCAAGATCCCGGGCCTCAATCGCATTCTGATGACCGATGCCGTGGCGACCATGGTGGGCGCAGTAGCGGGCACCTCGACCGTCACCAGCTATGTCGAAAGCGCGGCGGGCGTGCAGGCGGGCGGGCGCACAGGGCTCACGGCAGTGGTCTGCGGGCTGCTGTTCTTCGCGACCATGTTCGTGGCGCCCTACGCGCAGCTCGTGCCACTGGCGGCAACCGCGCCGGCTCTGGTCGTGGTGGGGGGACTGATGCTGCTGCCCTTGACCGAGGTTGACTGGGAGGACCCGATGGCGGCGATCCCGGCGTTCCTGACGGTGGCGATGATCCCGCTGACGTTCTCGATCGCCAATGGCCTCGCCTTCGGGATTACCGCGCATGCCTTGCTCAAGCTGATCAAGGGCGAGGCGAGCTTCAAGGACTGGTTCCTGTACACACTCGCCGCGCTGTTCGTGGCGCGCTTTGCCTGGATGGCGGCAGCATGATCCGCAGGATTACCATTGCTCTGGCCGCACTGGCGGCGGCTTTCGCGGTGCCGGCGTGCGCCCAGCGGCTGGATGAAACGCCGCGCACGGTGGTGATGACGGCGTTCTATCCCGAGTGGCATTCGCTGGTGCCCACGATCAGGGATGCGAAAGAACACACGATCAACGGCAGCACCTTCCTGACGGGTACGCTGGAAGGCAAGCCCGTCGTGCTGCTGCAAAGCGGGGTCAGCGTGGTGAATGCCGCGATGAGCACGCAGATCGTACTCGACCGGTTCAACGTGAAGCGCATCGTGTTTTCCGGGATCGCGGGCGGTGTCGATCCGTCGCTGTCGATCGGCGATGTGGTGGTGGCGGAGAACTGGGGCCAGTATCTGGAAGGCTCGTTTGCGCGAAAAACGAAGCGCGGGTGGATGCCGCCGGATCAGGGCCATCCGGAATCCCCCGCGAACTGGAACTTCATCTTCCCGCGCGGGACGTTGATCACCAGCGCGGCGGCGAAGATGCAGCGCGTGTACCGCATTCCGGTCGATGCGGACCTTCTGGCGCTGGCGAGAAAGGTGGTGCCGACCATTGCATTGGAACGCTGCGTGCAGCCGTCTGACAAGATGCGCCCCGGATCGGCGCTGTGCCTGCCGCGCACGCCCAAGGTCGTGGTCGGCGGGACGGGAGTGACGGCGGGCATCTATGCCGACAATGCCGCGTTCCGCATCTACCTCCAGCGCGCTTGGAAGGCGCGGGTGCTCGATATGGAGAGCGCGGCAGTAATGCAGGTGGCGATGAGCAACAGCGTACCCGCGATCGTGTTCCGCAGCCTCTCGGACCTTGCCGGTGGAGACCAGCACAAGAACATGGAGTACACCTTCGAGCATCTCGCCTCGGCCAATTCGGCGCATGTCGTGCGCGCGTTTGTAGCGGCATTGCCCGACTGATGGGGCTCACGACCGTCTCGAGCCGCAAGGGCATGGTGACTGCGCCGCATCGGCTGGCGGCGGAGGCAGGCCTGTCCGTCTTGCAGGACGGTGGCAACGCTGTGGAGGCGACTGTCGCGGTCGCGGCATGCCTCGCGGTGGTCTATCCGCATATGACCGGGATCGGCGGGGATGGCTTCTGGGTGATCCACGAGCCCGATGGCGCGGTGCATGGGATTCACGGCTGCGGCGGGGCGGCGGGGGCGGCTTCGCTCGATCTTTATGCCGGGCTGGATGCGGTGCCGTTTCGCGGACCCTTGGCGGCGAATACGGTGGCGGGGACGATTTCGGGCTGGACGGCTGCGCTGGAAACGGCGGGCGGTTCGCTGCCGCTGGCGCGGCTCTTGCGCGATGCGATCGGCCATGCCCAAGCAGGCGTCGTGGTGACCGCTGGGCAGGCGGCGATTGCCAAGGCCAAGGGCGGCGAACTGCGCGGGCTGCCGGGGGCTTATGCCGCGACGTTCGAGCCGGATGGGCGGCCCCTCAGCGCAGGCGATGTGCTGCGCCAGCCGGTGCTGGCGGAAACTTTGCAGCGGCTTTGCGCGGAGGGGCTGGAAACCTTTTACACCGGCGCTTTGGCGGCAGACATTGCGGCGGATCTGGCCTTGCTGGGGAGCCCGGTTTCGGCGGCGGACCTGGCGACGCATGTCGTCTATCGGCCCGAGCCGCTGACGGTGCGGATTGGAGGCGCGCAGTTGTGGAACAGCGCGCCGCCGACGCAGGGGGCGGCTTCGCTGCTGATCCTGGCCCTGTTTGATCGGTTGGCGGCGGGCACGGCAGACGGGTTCGACCATGTCCATGGGCTGGTCGAAGCGACCAAGCAGGCGTTCATGCTGCGCGACAAGCATATGGGCGATCCGGTTTTCGACGGGTTCGACTGGCAAGCGCTGCTGAATGATGGGGCGGCGCTGGATGCGCTGGCGGCGCGGATCGATCCCGCCAAGGCGCTCCCCTGGCCGCAGCCGCCGCAGTGGGGCGATACCTGCTGGTTCGGCGCGGCGGACGGCGAGGGGCGCGTGGTGAGTGCGATCCAGTCGACCTATTTCGAGTTCGGTTCGGGGCTGGTGCTGCCGAATACGGGCATCACCTGGCAGAACCGGGGGAGCAGCTTCCGGCTGGCGGAGGGCGGGTGGAATGCGCTGAAGCCCTATCGCAAGCCGTTCCACACACTCAATCCGGCGCTGGCGCGGTTCGATGACGGGCGGGTCATGGCCTATGGCACGATGGGCGGCGAGGGGCAGCCTCAGACGCAGGCGGCGCTGTTCTCGCGCTATGCGCGGTTCGGCGCGGACTTGCAGGAAGCGATCAGCGCGCCGCGCTGGTTGCTGGGGCGGACCTGGGGGGACCAATCGACCACGCTCAAGCTGGAGGACGGGTTAGACCCGGCGATCTATGCGGCACTGGAAGCGGCAGGACATGCGGTCGAGCGCGTCGGGCCGCTGACCGCCACGATGGGCCATGCCGGTGCGATCGTGCGGCACAAGGACGGGCATCTCGACGGCGCAACCGATCCGCGCAGCGATGGCGGGGTGGCGGCATGGTGAGTGGCGGTGCACGGGCTGTCTTGCGGTGCGATTCGCTGGGGGTGCCGCCGTTCAGCGACAGCGCAGTGGGGCTGACCCGGACTTATCTATCGCCCGCCTATCATGCCGCGCAGGACAAGCTTGCCGAATGGATGGCCGAGGCAGGCATGGCGGTGCGATGCGATGCCGCAATGAACCTGATCGGGCGTTACGGGGGCCGCGAGCCAGGTGCTGCGGCGCTGGTGATTGGCAGTCATATCGACAGCGTGAGGAATGCCGGGGCTTATGATGGGCCGCTTGGGATCATGCTGGGAATTGAGGCGGTTGCGGCGCTTTCGTCGGGCGGTGTGCGAATGCCGTTTGCGGTCGAGGTCTATGCTTTCGGCGACGAGGAAGGATCGCGCTTTCCCGCCGCGATGCTGACCAGCCGGGCGGCGGCGGGGACGCTTGATCCGGCGGCGCTCGAGGTGGCTGACCGGGACGGGGTGCGGCTGGCGGATCTGGTCGATCTGGCGGCCTATCCCTCCGCCGCGCGCGCGCCCGGGGAGGTTTTGGCCTACCTCGAGGCACATATCGAGCAAGGACCTGTGCTGGAGGCCGAGGGGCTGGCGGTGGGCACGGTGATCGGCATTGCCGCGCAACTGCGCTTCGAGATCGAGGTGGGCGGCACCGCAGGCCATGCGGGGACGACGGCAATGGGCCTCAGGCGCGATGCGGTCGCGGGGATGGCCGAGATGGTGCTGGCCGCCGAATCCGTGGCGCGGGCTGGGCCGCCGGACCTCGTGGCGACTGTCGGCGTGGTGCAGGTGCCTTCGGGCGCGCCCAATGTGATTGCGGGCAAATGCGCCTTCTCGCTCGATGTGCGGGCGGCTAGTGTGCCCTCGCGCGATGCGGCGGCAGAGGAGATCCTGCGCCGCTTCCGCGAGATAGCCAATACGCGCGATCTCGGGCTTTCCGTGCGCAAGGGGCATGATCTGCCCGCCAGCCCCTGCGATCCTCGGCTGATCGCGCTGCTCGATGAAGCGGCACAGGCGGCGGGTCACCGGCCTTTCCGCCTCGTTTCGGGTGCGGGGCACGATGCCATGAACATGGCCGCGCTCTGCCCGACCGCCATGCTGTTTGTGCGCTGCCGGGGCGGCGTGAGTCACAACCCGGCCGAACATGTCGAGCCAGCAGACGCCGAGGCGGCGCTGGCGGTGATGTCCGGCTTTATCCAACGCCTGGGAGCGACCGTTGAACCCGCTTGATCCGACATTCTTCGGCGATATCGATCCGCCGCAGCGCTTGCTGATGGGGCCGGGGCCGGTCAATGCGCATCCGCGCGTGCTGCGCGCGATGGCGGCTGACCTGCTCGGCCAGTTCGATCCGGAAATGACCGGATTCATGAATCAGGTCATGGCGCTCTACCGCCCGGTTTTTGCTACCGAGAACCACTGGACCATGCTGATCGACGGCACCGCGCGCGCGGCGATCGAGGCTTCGCTGGTGAGCCTGGTCGAGCCCGGCGATACCGTGCTGGTGGTGAATTTCGGGCGCTTTGGCCTGCTGCTGACCGAGATTTTGGGGCGCATCGGCGCGGCGGTGGAGCAAGTGAGCGCGCCCTGGGGCGAGATCGTGCCGATAGCCGCGATTGCCGAGGCAATCGAGCGCTGTGGGCCCAAGGTCGTGGCGACGGTGCATGGCGATACCTCGACCACGATGGCGCAGCCGCTCGAGGGGCTCGGCGCGCTGTGCAAGGCGGCGGGGGCTTATGCCTACGTCGATGCTACGGCGACCCTTGGCGGCATGGAAATCGCGACCGACCGCTGGGGTGTCGATGTGGTGACGGGGGGCCTGCAGAAGTGCCTCGGCGGGCCTTCGGGCTCTGCGCCGATCACAATTTCGGACCGCGCGGCGGAGCGGATCTTTGCGCGGCGGCATGTCGAGCAGGGCATTCGCCGGGCGGATATCAGCGATGGGGCGGGGCCGCGCATCGGCTCCAACTACTTCGATCTTGCCATGATCATGGACTACTGGTCCGAGAAGCGGCTCAACCACCACACCGAAGCGACCTCGATGCTCTACGCCGCGCGCGAATGTGCGCGGGTGGCGCTTGGCGAGGGGCTGGAGGCGCGGTTCCTGCGCCACCGCAAGGCGGGCGCGGCGATGACGGCGGGCCTGCGCGCCATGGGCCTGACAGTGTTCGGCGATGACGCGCACCGCATGACCAATGTGACCGGCGTCTACATCCCCGAAGGCGTGGACGGCGAGGCAATCCGCACCGCGATGCGCGAGCATTTCGAGATCGAGATCGGCACCGCGTTCGGGCCGCTCGTAGGCAGGATCTGGCGGCTGGGCGCGATGGGGTACAACGCGATGAAGCACAAGGTCTTGCTCACGCTGGGCGCGCTGGAGGCGTGTCTGGCGGCGGCGGGGCATCCGGTGCCGCTTGGTGCGGCGGTGCCGGCGGCGCTGAAAGCGTGGGACGAGACGGCATGACGTCCGCGCGCGATCTGGTTGGATACGGGGCGACGCCACCCGAAGCCCGCTGGCCGGGCGGGGCGAAGGTCGCCGTGCAGTTCGTGATCAATTACGAGGAAGGCGCGGAGAACTCGGTCGTCAATGGCGACAAGGGTTCGGAGGCGTTCCTTTCGGATATGGTGGGGGCGGCGAGCCATCCGGCGCGGGCCATGGCGATGGAGAGCCTCTACGAATATGGCAGCCGCGCCGGGTTCTGGCGGCTGCACCGCTTGTTTGCGGAGCGCGGTGTGCCGGTGACAGTGTTCGGTGTCGCGGCGGCCATGGCGATGAACCCGGCGGCGGTCGAGGCGATGCTTGCGGCTGAATGGGAGATCGCGAGCCACGGGTACCGCTGGATCGATTACCAGTATGTCGCCGAGGAGTTAGAGCGCGAGCATATCGCCAAGGCCATTGCGCTCCACACCGAGCTGACGGGGGCGCGGCCGCTGGGCTGGTATCAGGGGCGGACCTCGCCCAACACGGCGCGGCTGGTGGTGGAAGAGGGCGGCTTTCTCTACGATGCGGACAGCTATGCCGATGATCTGCCTTATTGGGACCGGCGGCATGGGCGCCCGCAACTGATCGTGCCCTATTCGCTCGATGCCAACGACATGAAGATGGTGGCGCTCAACGGCTTTACCGAGGGCGAGCAGTTTTTCCGGTACTTGCGCGATACGTTTGAGCAATTGCGCGAGGAAGGCGGCCGGATGATGTCGGTCGGGCTCCATGGGCGGATTGCCGGGCGCCCGGCGCGGTCGCGGGCGGTCGCGCGGTTTGTCGATCATGTGATTGGGAGCGGGGATGCCTGGATTGCGCGGCGCATCGATATCGCGCGGCATTGGCTGGAGGTGCACCCGGCATGAAGGTGAACGATCCGGTGCTGCTGGCCGAAATGACCGCCGCGTTCGAGGCATACGAGCGTGCGCTGATGGCGGATGATCTGCCGGCGATGGACGCGTTGTTTCACGACGCACCGACCACCAACCGCTTTGGCGTGGGCGAGGTGCTGTGGGGGATCGAGGCCATCCGCGCGTTTCGCAAAGGGCGCGGCGGGTCGCCGCAGCGGCGGTTGGGGCATGTCGCGATCACGGTATATGGCGACAGCTTCGCGACCGCCGATGCCGAGTTCTTCCGCGAAAGCAGCGAGCGGCGCGGGCGGCAGAGCCAGGCTTGGGTGAAGTTTGAGGATGGCTGGAAAGTCGTCTCCGCGCACGTGAGCCTTGAAGGGGCGGGATCATGACGGCGCTGTTCGAGCATAGTCCGTGGGTCGAGGCGCGGGCTGACGCGGCGAGTTCGAGCGGGGACCGGCACGCGGACCTTATGGCAGTTGTCCATGCTGCGAGCGCAGAGGAGCAATTGGCGCTGATCCGCGCGCATCCGGAGCTTGCAGGCAAGGCGGCGATTGACCGGACCTTGACCGAGGCTTCGGCGGCGGAGCAGGCGAGCGCGGGCCTCGACCGACTGAGCGAGGCCGAGTTTGCGCGGTTCCATGCGCTGAATGCCGCCTACCGAGAGCGGTTCGGGTTTCCCTTCATCATCTGCGTGCGGCTGACCGACAAGGCAGGAATTCTGGCCGCGATGGAGGCGAGGTTGGCGAACGATCGGGAGACCGAGATCGCGGCCGCCATTGCTCAGATCGGCGAGATTGTGCGCCTCCGCCTGAGGGATATGGGGCTGGAGGACGCGCGATGACCATTGACTGGGCCGAGTGGCTCAATCTCGCCATCCGCTGGTTTCACCTGACCGCCGGGATCGCGTGGATCGGCTCGTCGTTCTACTTCGTATGGCTCGACAACCATCTTGTGCCGCCCAAAGCGGGTGAGGCATCGGGGGAGGTCTGGTCGGTCCACGGCGGCGGGTTCTACCACAAGCAGAAGTATCAGGTCGCACCGCGCGAGATGCCTCAGGACCTCCACTGGTTCATGTGGGAAGCCTATACCACCTGGATAACCGGCTTTTTGCTGCTGGTGCTGATCTACTGGGTGGGGGCGGCAAGCTTCCTGATCGATCCGGCCAAGGCCCGGCTTTCGCAAGGCGCTGCGGTGGGTATCGGCGCCGCTTCGCTGGTCGCCGGTTGGCTGGTCTACGACGGGCTATGCCGCTCGCCGCTCGGGCGCGATAACCGAGTGCTGGGTGCGGTGTGGTACGGTGTGCTGGTCGCGGCGGCATTCGGGCTCGACCATGTTTTCAGCGCGCGCGGGGCCTATCTGCATGTCGGCGCGATCATCGGTACGGCGATGGTCGGCAACGTGTTCTTCGTGATCATTCCGAACCAGCGCAAGGTGGTGGCCGCGCTGGTGGCGGGCGAAGTGCCCGATCCGGCGCTGGGCAAGGCGGCCAAGGCGCGCTCGCTGCACAACAACTACATGACCCTGCCGGTGCTGTTCATCATGATCAGTCACCACTACGCGATGACGTTCGGCGCGGGGCGGCCATGGCTGGTGCTGGCGCTGCTGGGGCTGACGGGCGTGGCGGTGCGGCATGTTTTCAACCTCAGGCATCGCGCCCAGCCGACCGGGCGGGCCATGGCGGTGGCGGGCGTGCTGGCACTGGTCAGCGTGACTTATGTTTCGGCCGAGAAGTCCACACTGCCGCCAAAAAGCACCGGCGGCGTGGCTGGGCCGGCGGATTGGGCAAGCGTGCAGCCCATCTTCGCGAAGCACTGCACCGCCTGCCATGCCGAGAAGCCGACCAGCGACCTGGTTGCCGCGCCGCCGCTGGGCGTGATGCTCGAAAGCTACGACCATGCCCGCCAGTTCGCCCCGCGCGTACAGAAAGTCGCGGTCGATGCCGAGATCATGCCGCTTGGCAACACGACCGGAATGACCCGCGCCGAACGCGACGCGCTGGGCCGCTGGATCGCCGCAGGAGCCCCGCAATGACGACGCTTTCAACGCATGTGCTCGATACCATGCATGGCCGGCCGGCGGCGGGCATGCAGTTGTGGCTGGAGGATGCGGGCGGCGATACGCTATTCGCGGGCGAGACCAATGCCGATGGGCGCTGCCCCGGCATGCCGGAACTGGCGCCGGGCCGCTATGCACTGACCTTTGTGGTGGCCGAATACTTCGCCGCAGCGGGCGTGGCGCTGCCCGATCCGCCGTTTTTGGGGGATGTGCGGATCGCGTTCGGAGTCGCCGATGGCGGGCACTATCACGTGCCGCTGCTCGTCTCGCCCTTTGCCTATTCGACCTATCGGGGGAGCTGAGCGGTGGGGGTGCGCTTCCTGCTGGATGGCGAGGTGATCGAAATCGCCGATCCCGATCCGACCGGCACGCTGCTCGAGACCTTGCGCGGGCCCTTGCGGCGCACGGGCACCAAGGAAGGCTGTGCGGAAGGCGATTGCGGGGCCTGCACGGTGCTGGTGGGCGAGCTATCGGACGGTGCGGTGCGGTGGCGGGCGGTCAATGCCTGCATCCTGTTTCTGCCGATGGTCCACGGCAAGGCGGTGATGACGGTGGAGAGCCTCGCGCCGCAAGGCAGGCTCAATCCGTTGCAGGCATGCATGGCAGCCAATGGCAGCTCGCAGTGCGGGTTCTGCACGCCCGGGTTCGTGATGTCGCTGCATGGGCGGGCAATCGGTGCACTGGGGAGCGAGCTGCCAGTGGCCGATGCGATTGCAGGGAACCTTTGCCGCTGCACGGGGTATGGGCCGATCCTGGAAGCGGGGCAGGCGGTGAGCCGGCTTGAGCAGGATGACAGCGGCGTGGCAGCGGCGTTGCCGGCGCTGACCGAAGCCGGGATGGCGAGCGGGACTTTCGAGGGACGGCAATGGTTTGTACCGCGTTCCTCGGATGAGCTTGCCGCTGTGCTGGCCGCGCATCCCGAGGCGCGGATTGTTGCCGGGGCGACCGATGTCGGCCTGTGGGTGACCAAGGGGCTGCGCGATCTCGATTGCCTGGTGTTCATCGGCGACGTCGCGGACCTCAAGGCCATCGACGAAACGCCCGAAGGGGTCCGCATGGGCGCCGGGGTCCGCTATGCCGAGGCTCATGGGGCGCTGGCGCGGTTGCATCCTGATCTGGGCGAGCTAGTGCGCCGGATCGGAGGCTTGCAGGTGCGCTCCTCCGCCACGGTCTGCGGGAATATCGCCAATGGTTCGCCTATCGGGGATGGTCCGCCGGCGCTGATTGCGCTGGGGGCGGAGCTGACCTTGCGCTCGGCAGCAGGGCGGCGGACAATGCCGCTTGAGGGCTACTTCCTCGATTACGGGAAGCAGGACCGGCGGCCTGGGGAATTTGTCGAGAGCGTGTTTGTGCCGCGTCCTTCGGCGGGCGCTATAGTCCATGTTTCCAAGCTATCGCGGCGATTTGACAGCGATATCTCTGCAGTTCTGGGAGCTTTCGCGCTGACTGTGGAGGCCGGCACGATCACGGCGGCACGGGCGGCGTTTGGCGGCATGGCGGCAACGCCTCGGCGTGCCGGGGCTTGCGAGGCGGCGCTTCTCGGCCAGCCGTTCAGCGAGGCAACGATCGCGGCGGCGGCAGAGGCACTGAAGGGGGACTTCAGCCCGCTGAGCGATGTGCGCGGTTCATCCGCCTATCGGATCGAGGCGGCCTCGGCGCTGCTGCGGCGCTTGTGGCACCGGGAGCAAGGCGCGGCGGTCTCGGTGCTGGACGTGGAGGCCTGACCGTGGCTGATACCGATCCGCTTTGGCCCGCCGAGATCAAGCCGGCCAACCCGCACGACAGCGCGCATCTGCATGTTGCGGGGCTTGCGCGTTACGTCGACGATGAGCCGGAACTGCCGGGCACGCTGCATCTGGCTTTCGGGCTCTCAAGCGAGGCGCGGGCGCGGATTGTCGCGGTCGATCTGGACGCTGTGCGGGCGTTTCCGGGGGTGGTCGCGGTCTACACGGCTACGGATATACCGGGTGAGAACAACGTCGGGCCGATCGCGCACGATGACCGGGTTCTGGCGGACGGTGACGTCATCAGTCACGGCCAGCCGGTGTTCCTGGTGGCTGCGGAGACGCGGCTTGCGGCGCGCAAGGCGGCGCGGCTGGGCAAGGTGACTTACGCGCCGTTGGAACCGGCCATCACAGTCGAACAGGCGCGGGCGGCGGGTTCGCGGATCGAGGCGGACCAGCGCATGGCGCGAGGCGATGCGGACGGGGCGCTCGCGGCGGCGGAGCATCGGCTTTCGGGATCGCTCTGGATTGGCGCGCAGGATCACTTCTATCTTGAAGGACAGATCGCCCATGCCCGTCCCGGGGAAGACGGGCAGATCCATGTCGTCTCCTCGAGCCAGCATCCCAGCGAGGTTCAGCATCTGGTGGCGCATCTGCTGGGGAGGCCCAGCGCGGATGTGACCGTGGAAGTGCGGCGCATGGGCGGGGCGTTCGGCGGCAAGGAAAGCCAGGCTGCGCTGTTTGCCGCCGCCGCTGCGCTGGTCACGCACCATACGGGTCGCCCCGCCAAGTTCCGCTGCGACCGTGATGACGACATGATCGTGACCGGCAAGC
Organism: Novosphingobium sp.; assembly: GCF_037133355.1. Classification (GTDB taxonomy): domain Bacteria; phylum Pseudomonadota; class Alphaproteobacteria; order Sphingomonadales; family Sphingomonadaceae; genus Novosphingobium. The sequence continues at coordinate 220,678 of NZ_JBAXOI010000006.1, forward strand.
GGCACGACTTCGAGGTGGACTATGAAGTCGGCCACGATGCCGAAGGGCGGCTTGGCGCGGTCAGATTGCGGTTTGGCGGGCGCTGCGGGGCGACGATGGACCTCTCGCCGGGCATCAACGACCGGACAATGTTCCATGCGGACAACTGCTATTTCCTGCCCGACGTCGAGATTCTGTCCGAACGGCTGAAGACCAACACCGTTTCGGCAACGGCGTTCCGGGGTTTCGGGGGGCCGCAGGGGATGCTGGCGATCGAGCGGGTGTGCGATCACGTCGCGGCGTCGCTGGGGCTTGATCCGCTGACGGTGCGGGAGCGCAATCTCTATGGGCCGGGACGCGATGTGACGCCGTACGGCATGCAGCTGGAGGACAATATCGCGCCGCAGATCGTCGCTCGGCTGCGCGAGACCTCGGCCTATGATGCGCGGCGCGAGGCGATTGCCGCCTTCAATGCAAGCAGTCCGGTGCTCAAGAGGGGCATCGCGCTGACCCCGGTGAAGTTCGGGATCAGCTTTACCACCACGCACCTCAATCAGGCGGGCGCGCTGGTTCACGTCTATTCGGACGGTTCGATCCAGGTGAACCATGGCGGGACCGAGATGGGGCAGGGGCTCTATATCAAGGTCGCCCAGATCGTGGCGGACGTGTTTGGCGTGCCCGTCGGGCAAGTGCGGATCACGGCGACGCGGACTGACAAGGTGCCAAACACGTCCGCGACAGCAGCCTCTTCGGGTGCGGACCTCAACGGCATGGCGGCGCACCGAGCCGCCACGGCGATCGCCGGGCGCATGGCGGATTTTCTCGCCGGGGCTTGTGGCTGCGCGGCGGAGGATGTGCGGTTCACGCCCGAAGGCGTCGTGGCGGGCACAGCGCTGCTGAGCTTTGCAGAGGCTGCGCGCAAGGCATGGCTTGGGCGGATCTCCCTGTCCGCCACAGGGTTCTACGCCACGCCGGAGATCCAGTACGACCGCGCGTCGCACAAGGGGCGGCCGTTCTATTACTTTGCCTATGGCGCGGCGGTTTCAGAGGTGGTGGTCGATACGCTGACCGGCGAGCACAAGGTGCTGGCGGTCGATATCCTGCATGACGTGGGGCGCTCGCTCAATCCGGCGATCGACCGGGGGCAGATCGAGGGCGGCTTTGTGCAGGGGCAGGGCTGGCTGACGACCGAGGTGGTCGAGTGGGATGCCAAGGGGCGGCTGCTGAACCATTCGCCCGCGACCTACAAGGTACCGACGGCTTCGGATCGGCCGAAGCGGCTGCGGATCGACTTGTGGGACGGGGAGAATGCCAAGCCCACGATCCACCGCTCCAAGGCGGTGGGCGAGCCGCCGCTGATGCTGGCTAATTCGGTGTTCTGCGCCATCAGCGCCGCGATTGCTGCAACGGCGCCCGAGGCGCGTGTCTTGCCGCCGCTCGATGCCCCGGCGACACCCGAGGCGGTTCTGCGGGCGATTGCCGGGCTGCGGTCGGCGTGATGGACTGGCTGGATCAGCTCCCCAGGCTGGCGGCGCGCGGGCCGGTCGCGATGATCAGCGTGCTGGCGACCGAAGGCTCTGCGCCTCGCGGGGCGGGGACGCGGATGCTGGTGACGTCGGAAGCCGAGTTCGGCACGATCGGCGGCGGAGCGCTTGAGTTTCGCGCCGTGGAGCAGGCGCGCGCGGTTCTGGCGCATGCGGCCGGGACGTGGCGGGTGCAGGATTATCCGCTGGGGCCGCTGCTCGGCCAGTGCTGCGGCGGGCGGGTGCGGCTGCTGGTGGAGCATATCGACGCGCGGGCGCTGGGTTGGCTGGCCGAGGCTGCCGAGGGGCGCGTTCTGGTGAGCACGCTGCGGCCCGGACGGATCGAGCGATATGTCAATGACGGGCCGGCGGCGGGGCTTTCGGCGCGGGGGGACCGGCCCCGCGAGGGCGCGCGGCTGGCCGAGGTCATCGGGGGCTTCCGCCGGCCGCTCTACCTGTTCGGCGCGGGGCATGTCGGGCAGGCGATTGCGCGGCATGTTGCGGGGCTACCGATCCGGCTGGCGTGGTTTGATACGCGTCCGGTGTTCGAGACTATAGCGGGCGTCACGGTGGTGCCCGAAGGCGCGGCGGGGCAGTGCGTTGCCGAAGCGCCGGACGAGGCGGCGCTGGTGATCCTGACGCATGACCATGGGCTCGATTACCGGCTCACTCTTGCCGCACTGACGCGGGCGCCGCTGGCGTTCACCGGGCTGATCGGATCGCAGACCAAGCGCGCGCGGTTCCTTTCGCGGCTGGAGCGCGAGGGGGTATCGGCCGAGGCGCGTGCGCGGCTGACCTGCCCGATTGGCCTGCCCGGCGTGACCGGCAAGGAGCCCGACGTGATCGCCATCGCGCTGTTGGCGCAGCTGCTGCAATTGCCCGCTGCGAGCGCGGTGCAGGCCGTGGCGGCATGACGCGGGCCGGCTATCGCGGGGAAATCCTCAGCCTTGCGCACGATCCGGCCGAGGGGCCGGATGCGCTGCGGCATTTGGCGGACGGGCTGCTCGTGGTGGAGGAGGGCCGGGTGCTGGCGCGCGGGGCCTATGCCGAATTGGCGCCGTGCTTTCCGGGCCTTGCGGTGGAGCGACTGGAGGGGCTGATCGTCCCCGGCCTGATCGATGCGCATGTGCACTATCCGCAGCTTGGCCGGATCGCGAGCCATGGAGCGCAACTGCTCGACTGGCTGGAGCGGCATATCTTCCCGGCGGAGAAGGCTTTTGCCGATGCCGGGCATGCGGCGGGCGTGGCGGAGGCGTTTCTCGACGAACTGCTGCGCCATGGGACGACGAGCGCGCTGGTGTTCGGTACCGTCCATGCCGCCTCGGTCGACGCGTTCTTTGCCGCAGCCGAGGCGCGGGGCCTGCGCATGGCTTGCGGCAAGGTGCTGATGGACCTCGGCCCCGAAGGTCTGCGCGACAGCCCGGAGGAAGCGCGGCGCGAGAGCGCGGAGCTGATCCGCCGCTGGCACGGGCGCGCACGGCTGACTTATGCGGTGACGCCGCGCTTTGCGCTGACCTCGAGCGACGCGCAGCTGGCGGCAGCAGGCGCGCTGATGGCGGCCTTTCCCGGCGTACTGCTCCACACCCACCTGGCCGAGAACACGCGCGAGATTGCCGAAGTGGCGGCGCGGTTTACCGATGCGGCGGACTATCTCGATGTCTATGATCGCTTCGGGCTGGTGACGGAGCGATCGGTCTTTGCGCACGGAGTGCATCTCCCGGAGCGTTCCTGCGCACGGCTGGCCGAAAGCGGGGCGGGGATCGCGGTGTGCCCGAGTTCTAACTTCTTTCTTGGTTCGGGCATGTTCGATTTCGAGCAGGCAGAGCGCCACGGGGTTCGGTTGGGGCTGGGTTCGGATATCGGGGCGGGGACCACGCTCTCGCTGCTTCACAATGCGGGCCTTGCCTATCAGGCGGGCCTCGCGCGCGGCCATGCGCTCGACCCGTTCCGCGCGCTGTGGCTGGCGACGGGCGGATCGGCCCGGCTGCTCCATATCGATCACGAAGTGGGCATGCTGGCCGAGGGGCAGGAGGCGGACTTTGTGGTGCTTGATGACAAGGCGACCCCGGTGATGGCGCGGCGCACGGCTGGGGCGTCGCTGGCCGAGCGGCTGTTTGCGCTGCAGGTGCTGGGCGATGATCGGGCGGTGCGGCGGACTTACGTGATGGGCCGCTGCCTGTGGGACCGCGATGGAGTGCAGGAATGACCGATATCGACAGCTTCATTCGCGGTCTGCCCAAGGCGGAACTGCACCTCCATATCGAAGGCAGCCTGGAGCCCGAGCTGATGTTCGCGCTGGCCGAACGCAACGGGATCGCGATTCCCTTTGCAAGCGTGGAAGCTGTGCGCGCGGCCTATGCCTTTTCCAACCTGCAGGACTTTCTCGACATCTACTACGCGGGCGCCGGCGTGTTGCAGACCGAGGCGGATTTCCGTGATCTTGCCATGGCCTATTTCGAGCGGGCGGCCGCAGATGGCGTGGTCCATGCCGAGATCATGTTCGACCCGCAGACGCATACCGACCGGGGAATTGCGTTCGGCACGGTAATGGAAGGGCTGCTGGCGGCGATGGCCGAGGCGGAAGCGCGGCTGGGGATCACTTCGGTGCTGATCATGAGCTTTCTGCGTCACCTCACCGAGGAGGCAGCGTTCGAAACCTTGGCGATGGCGGAGCCCTGGCTCGACCGGATCGCGGCGGTAGGGCTCGATTCGAGCGAGGTGGGTCATCCGCCGGCGAAGTTTGCGCGGGTTTTCGCGGCCGCGCGGGCCAAGGGGCTGAAGCTCACCGCACATGCCGGGGAGGAAGGGCCGCCGGCGTATGTCCATGAAGCGCTCGATCTGCTGGGCGTGGACCGGATCGACCATGGCAACCGCGCGCTGGAGGATGCGGCGCTGGTGGCGCGGCTGGCGGGCGAGGGGATGACGCTGACGGTGTGTCCGCTGTCCAACCTCAAGCTTTGCGTGGTGGACGATCTTGCGATGCATCCGATTGATCGGATGCTGGCTCTTGGCATCAAGGCCACGGTCAATTCGGACGATCCGGCCTATTTCGGAGGCTATGTGGCTGAAAATTACCGCGCGGTGGCCAAAGCGCGGGGTCTTTCGCGCGGCGATCTCGTCACGCTGGCGAGGAACAGTTTTGCCGGATCATTCCTCCCGCCAGAGGCGGTGGCGCGGCATCTGGCGGCAATCGATGCTTTTGCGGGTGGCTAGCAATCGGGGCTTGCGCCTGCAGGGGCGCGCGGGCCAATGTCCAGACAGGCCAATCATGCACCCGGAGATTTCCATGCTGCGCCAGACGCTTGCCATCCTGCTGCTAACGGTTTGCGCGCCCGCCCAGGCCCAAACGGCGCCCGCACCCGCACCGGCCGCGGCCGATCAGCCCTCGCGGCTCTTCACCGGGGCTGACCTGTTCGGCCTTGAAATGGCGAGCGATCCGCAGATCAGCCCTGATGGTACGCGCATTGCCTATGTCCGCCGCTCCGGCGACATCATGACCGACAAGATGCGCTCGGCGATCTGGCTGGTAGACGTGAAGTCGGGCGAGCAGGTGCCGCTGACGGGTTCGGCGGGATCGCAGATGGCGCCGGCCTGGTCGCCCGATGGCAAGCGGCTCGCCTATGTCGCGGCAGAAGAGGGCGGCGCGCCGCAGCTCTTTGTGCGCTGGATGGACAGCGGCGCGGCAACCCGGATCACTGGGCAGCCGGATTCGCCTTCCAGCGTGGCATGGTCGCCCGATGGGAAGCAGATCGCCTATGTTATGCACGTGCCCGGCGAGCCTGCCCGGTTGGGCGAGCTGCCGCAGAGGCCTGAAGGCGCAAAGTGGGCCGAGCCGCTCGAAGTGATCGACCGGGTGACGTACCGCGCCGATGGCGAAGGTTATCTCAAGCCCGGCTTCGGACAGGTCTTCGTGGTCGCTGCCGATGGCGGGGCGCCGCGCCAGCTGACCTTCGGCAAGTTCGATGTTTCGGGGCCGCTCTCGTTTTCGCCTGACGGGCGGACGCTGGTGCTCTCGTCAAATCGCCGGGCGGACTGGGAGCGCGAGCCCAATGACAGCGAGGTCTATGCGCTCGATGTGGCCAGCGGGGCGCTGACGCAGCTGACAAAGCGCTATGGCCCGGACCACGGCGGGGTGCTTTCGCCCGATGGCAGCCGGATTGCGTTTCTCGGCTACGACGACGCCTACAAGAGCTATCAGCCCGACGGGCTCTACGTGATGGACCGCGACGGTTCGAACGTGAAGGCGCTCACCGCCGGGCTCGATCGCAATATCGAGGATGTGCATTGGGCGGCGGACGGCCGCTCGGTTTATGCGTCCTACGATGACAATGCGGTGCGCAAGGTGGCGCGGATCGACCTTGCCGGCAAGCTGACGGTCGTGGCCGAAGGGCTGGCCGGCGGGGGGCTCGACCGGCCTTACACCGGCGGCGAGTTCAGCGTCTCGAAGACCGGAAGCCTGGCCTGGACCGGGGACGCCAGCGGCGGCCTGCGCCCGGCGGATATCTTCGTCGGCAAGCGACAGGTCACCAGGCTCAACGAGACGCTTTTGGCCGACAGGACCATGGGCCGGGTCGAACCGCTGGATGTGACGGCGAGCGACGGGCGCAAGATCGGCGCGTGGCTGGTTTTGCCGCCGGGCTACCAGCCGGGCAAGCGCGTGCCGCTGATCCTCGAGATCCACGGCGGGCCGCACAGCGCCTATGGCGCGGTGTTTTCGAGCGACGACCAGCTCTATGCCGCGCGAGGCTACGCGGTGCTCTACACCAATCCGCGCGGCAGCACGTCCTACGGCGGCGACTTTGCCAACCTGATCGACAAGAATTACCCGAGCGACGACTACACTGACCTGATGAGCGCAGTGGATGCGGCGATCGCCAAGGGCGTGGCCGATCCCGGCAACCTCTTCGTGACGGGCGGGTCGGGCGGCGGGGTGCTGACAAGCTGGATCGTGGGCAAGACCGACCGGTTCAAGGCGGCGGCAACGCAGAAGCCGGTGATCAACTGGGCCAGCTGGGCACTGACAACCGACTCCACAGGCTTCGCCGGACGTTACTGGTTCCGCAAGCAGCCGTGGGAAGATCCGATGAGCTACTGGATCCGCTCGCCGCTTTCGCTGGTCGGCAATGTGAAGACGCCGACGCTGGTGGTGGTGGGAAGCGAGGACTACCGTACGCCGGTGAGCGAGTCCGAACAGTACTACGCCGCGCTGCAGATCCGGGGCGTGCCGACCGCGCTGGTCAAGGTGCCGGGCGCGAGCCACGGCGGATTTACCGCGCGGCCCTCGCAATCGGCGGCGAAGGCTGCGGCGATCCTGGCGTGGTTCGAGCGCTATCGCACCGACGCGGGCAAGAAGCCTTAAGGCATGGGTGTGAGGCGCTTCCTCCTTGCGCTGGTGCTGGCATTCGCGGGGCTATCCGGCGCCCATGCCGCCGAGCCCAGGCGGCAAGTCGTGATCGATGACGAGGGCTTTGCTCTCATGCATCTCATGCTGCTGGAGGACCCGCGCGTCGAAGTGCTGGGGATCACCACGGTTTCGGGCAATGTCTGGGCGAACCGCGCCACCGCGATGGTGCTGCGCGGGCTGGAGCTGATGGGGCACGAGGGGGTGCCGGTGGCTGAGGGGGCGACCTTTCCGCTGCTCAACTCCGAAGCGCGCACCGAGCGCTGGGAGGCGCTGTACGGCAAGCTGGTTTGGAAGGGCGCGTTCATGAAGCAGTGGGCCGAGCCCACCGCGCAGTCTGCGCCCGAACATCACGGGCCCTTCGATCCGGTGGACCTGCCCTGGGGCAATCCCAAGCTGAAACCCTTGCCCGAGGCGGCAGCGCTGTTCCTGATCCGAACGGTGCGCGCGCATCCGCATGGTGTGACGATCGTGGCCTGCGGGCCGCTTACCAATCTGGCGCTGGCGCAGAGGCTGGATCCGGAATTTGCCGGACTGGTCAAGGAACTGGTGATCATGGGCGGTAGCCTTGCTCCCAGGCAGGCACTGGACAATCGCTCTGCTGCCGACTTCGCGCGCGAGTTCGTCAATACGCCGCGCCGCGAGTTCAATATCCGTTTTGATCCCGAAGCCGCCAGCATGACGGCGCATGCGCCCTGGCCCAAGGTGACGATCATTCCCGCTGACCCCTCGACCGCGACGCAGCTTGTCCCGGCGCTGGTGGTGCGACTGGCCAAGGCGTCGCGGCCTCCGGTCGCGGCGATGATCCGGCGCATGGAACCGGGCTTTCCCATGTGGGACGAGATCGCAGCCGCCGTCTGGCTCGATCCCTCGCTGGTCACGAAGTCCGAGCGGCTGTGGTATGATTTCGATGTGCAGTTCGGGCCCGGCTATGGCGACATGCTGACCTGGCATGATGCCTATAGGCCAGGGCTCGACGAGGGGCGGGCGGATGTCGTGATCTCGGTCGATGTGCCGCGCATGGAAGCGCTGATTGCGCGTTCGCTGGGCGAGCGGTGAAGGAAGCCGAAGACGTTCGGTTCGTGGAGAGCACAGCGGCTGGGTGGTGACAGGCGCCCGGCCAGGGTTCTAAGGATCGGCAAAGCGCTGTTGGAGCCTGCCCGATGAATGCCAACCTTGTTGCCGTGTTCCTGGCTCGCCACGCGGGACATGAGGCGAAGCCCGCGCTGATCTGGCAAGGCGAGGCGGTCTGCACATTCGGCGAACTGCCGGCCATGATCGGTCGCTATCGGGCGGCGCTGGCGCAGCTTGGCGTCACGCGCGGTGCGCGGGTGATGATCAAGGCGGAGAATTCGCCGGGCTTTGCGCTGACCTATCTGGCCGTGCTGGCCTCGGGGGCGATCGCGGTGCCGGTGAACCCGGCCTATACCGCCTCCGAGGTTGCGTTGCTGATCGAGGATGCCGAGCCCGTACTGCTGGTGCATGGCTCTGCGACCGCAGTGCCGGAGGGCGATCGCCCCAAACGGCTGACGTTGGAGCCTGACGGCTCGGGCACGCTTGCCGAGCTGACGGCGGGGCTTGAACCCGATCTGGCGGTGGAGGAGATGGCCGAAACCGATCTTGCCGCGATCCTCTTTACCTCGGGCACCACCGGGCGGCCCAAGGGGGCGATGCTGATGCACCGCAACCTCTCCTCCAATGTCGCGGCGCTTTACGAGACCTGGCGCTTTTCGGATGCGGATTCGATCCTGCACAGCTTGCCGCTGTTCCATGCACATGGCCTGTTCGTGGCGCTTCATCTGGGGCTCTACAGCGCGGCGACAGTGCATCTGCTGGGCAAGTTCGATGCGGCCAAGGTGGTGGCGCTGCTGCCCTCTGTCAGCGTGTTCATGGGAGTGCCGACGTTCTACACCCGGCTGCTGGAGCGAGAGGATTTCACCCGCGAGGCGACCGCCGCGATCCGCCTATTCATTTCCGGCTCGGCGCCGCTGCTGCCTTCGGTCTTTTCCGCGTTCGAGGCGCGCACCGGGCAGCGCATTCTGGAACGCTACGGCATGACCGAGGCGGTGATGATCACCTCGAACCCCTATGCGCCCGAGGGGAGGATTGCGGGCACGGTGGGCTATCCGTTGCCGGGCGTGGAACTGCGCGTTGTCGGCGGCGAGGGCCGCGCGGAGCTGCCGCCGGGCGAGACGGGCGAGATCGAGATCCGGGGGCCGAACCTGTGCGCCGGATACTGGCGGCGGGCGGAGGCAACTGCGGAGGCGATCGGGCCGGACGGATTCTTCGTGACCGGCGATACCGGATATCGCGATGCGGACGGGCGCGTGACGATTGCGGGCCGCTCGAAGGACCTGATCATTTCAGGCGGGTTCAACATCTATCCGGCGGAGCTGGAAATGGTGCTGGCCGAAGTGGACGGCGTCGCCGATGTTGCGATCATCGGCGTTCCGCATCCCGATTTTGGCGAGGCGGTGGTGGCGGTGGTGACGGCGGAGCGGGCGGACCTTGATCCCGCCGCGATCGAGGCGGTGGCCCGCGAGAAGCTCGCCCGCTTCAAGCAGCCCAAGGCGATCCGGATCGTGCCGGAATTCCCGCGCAATGCCATGGGCAAGGTGCTGAAGGCAGACCTTCGACGCCAGTTTGCGGCGTTGTTTCAGGGGCGGGAATAAATTGGTCGGGACGAGAGGATTCGAACCTCCGACCCCCACACCCCCAGCCGCTAATTTGAGTGGCCTCTAAAGCACCGATTTTAAACAAAAAACCTTGATTTTTTGGGCCTTATCGAGTACCTCGGTGGTGCTGTGGTGGTGCAGATTTTCCTGTTTTGTTCCGCCTTGTTTCATCAATTTGCACCACCACAGCACCACGGGATTTTGAGTTCTGCTAGACAGGTGAGGCCGCCCGATGCGTTCTGCATTGACCCAACTGGTTGTTGACAAGATCACGCCGAAACCGCGGCCCGTGGAGCATCGTGACACGCGGCTCAAGGGGCTGGTCTTGCGGGTGACGCCGGGCGGTGCGAAGTCGTGGTATTGCGAATTCGCACGGGGGAAGCGCGTCTGGTTGGGGCGAGCGGATGTCCTCAGCTTGAGCGATGCGCGCGAGAGCGCCCGCGGCATTCTGGCTGAAGTCTTCCAGGGGATCGATCCGATCGAAGCGCGCAAGCCGAAGGCAGAGATGCCGACCTTCGGGGCGTATATCGAAGGCGACTATGCCGCCTGGGCGAAGGCCAGCCAAAAGGCCCATGAGCAGAACGTCAAGCGGCTCAAGACTGCATTCAAGGCACTGCTCAAGAAGCCGCTCGACAAGATCACCGCACTCGATGTCGAGCGCTGGCGCGCCAAGGAAGTCGATCGGGGCCTCAGCAACCAGACGATCAACCGGGACATTGCCTCGATCAAGGCCTGCTTCAATCGTGCGGTCGATTGGGAGATCCTTCCCACGAACCCCCTTGCCAAGGTGAAGAAGGCGCGGGTCGATGATTGCCTCAAGGTTCGCTATCTCAGCGCAGAGGAAGAAGCACGGCTGCGCAGCGCGATAGAGGATCGGGAAGAACGCCGCCGCGCTGAGCGCGACAACGCCAACCAGTGGCGGGCGCAGCGCGGATACCCGTTATTGCCCAGCCTGCGGGATGTGGTCTTCACTGACCATGTCAAACCCCTGATCCTGCTCTCGATCAATACGGGATGTCGCAGAGGTGAGCTGTTCGACCTGACCTGGTCAAACGTCAATCTGGACCGGCGCATTCTGACGGTGACCGGCGCAACCGCCAAGTCGAGGCGGACGCGTCATATTCCGCTCAATCGGGAGGCAACATCGGCATTGCTCAACTGGCGCGCACAGAGCGAAGACACTACGGGGCTCGTGTTCGTCAACGAGCAGGGTGACCGGTTTGATCGCGCCAATTCGTCATGGCGGCGTTTGCTCAAGCAAGCACAGATCACGGACTTTCGCTGGCACGACATGCGCCACCACTTTGCATCTCGCCTTGCAATGGGCGGCGTCGATCTCAACACCATCCGCGAGTTGCTCGGCCATAGCTGACGTGACCCCCTGATTTCCATCCAGGAATGATTAGAGTCCGGCCTATGGA
>NZ_JBAXOI010000007.1:0-196252 GCF_037133355.1 Novosphingobium sp.
CGAACGCCTATAATCTCACGCACCAGATGTCCCGCTAGATCGTCAACCTTACAGTGCGCGCGCCCTGATCTGTTCTGGTTGGCTGATCGGCGCGGCGGCGCGCATCTCGTCCAGGTAATCGCTCCACCACTGGTGCATCGCAACGCGCTCCGCCCAGTAACGGCCCCGGTTGTAAACACCGCGAATGCTGTTGGCATCGGCATGGGCGAGCGACCGCTCGATGGCATCCGGAGACCATTTCCCGCTCTCGTTTAGCAAGGTCGAGGCGGTGGTCCGCAATCCGTGTGCGGTCACTTCTCCAACGGCATAGCCCATGCGCCGGAAGCACTGATTGACGGTGTTCTCGCTGAGCGGTCGCCGCGACGTATGGAACGCGGGGAAGACGTAGCCATCCGGCCCGGTCAGCGTGAACAATTCGTCCAAGTAGGCCAGCACCTGCCGGGAAAGGGGAACTTCGTGGGGGCGGCGCATTTTCATGCGCTCAGCGGGGATTTTCCAAACGGCGTTTTGGAGGTCGAACTCGGACCATTCCGCCATGCGCAGTTCGCCGGGGCGCGCCATCACGTGCGGCGACACCTGCATAGCGAGGCGGGTGATTGCATGGCCGGTGTAGACGTCAATCGCGCGCAGCAGTTCGCCCATCTGCTTGGGATCAAGGATCGCCGCGTGATGCTTCACCTTTGGAACGACCAGCGCGCCACGCAGGATCGAACTGGGATCGCTCTCGCCGCGCCCAGTGGCGACGGCATAGCGGAACACGCGACTGGCAAAGGATCGGCACCGCCGCGCCGTTTCATACTTCCCCTTGGCCTCGATACGCTTGAGCGCGGCCAGAACGTCGATCGGCTTGAGGTCGGCCACTGGGCGGGCGGCGATGGGCTCCAGTTGCTCCAGCAGCCAGTTGGCCTTCTGCGTGGTGGCATCGGCCTGACCCTGCGCCACCTGCTTGTCGATATACTCCTTGGCGATCTCGCCGAAGGTGTTGGCGGCCTTGAACACAGCGACGAGTTTCTCGTGCTTGCGTTCGGCCAGCGGGTCGGCTCCGGTTTCCAGCTGCCTGCGAGCATCATCGCGACGTTTCCGCGCCTCAGCAAGGCCGACATCGGGATAGCGGCCAAGGGCCAGCCGCTTCTGCTTGCCCATGTAGCGGTACTTGTATCGCCACAGCTTGGACCCGTTCGGATGAACCTCCAGATAGAGGCCCCGCTCATCGGTGCATTGGCTCACTTTATCAGTCGGACGGATGTTCCGGATTTGCAGCTCTTTCAGCGCCACGGTCGAATCTCCTCAACGGGTCCGGGAGAGGACCAGCGAGGGCAGTTCCAGGGGCATGGGGCCATCGATTTTTGACTGGGGCCATATCGACCCAACCGTGGCACCTCATGGCCCCGGATTGCCTGATATCGCTTGGAACAATCCGGGATTGGTGAGGCTTGAAAATGGCAGTTTTCCGCCGGTTTGTCGACCCGTGCGGGATGCCCTGACACGGAAAAATGGTGCCCAGAAGAGGACTCGAACCTCCACGCCCTTGCGAGCGCCAGCACCTGAAGCTGGTGCGTCTACCAATTCCGCCATCTGGGCACGGGAGCGATAGGCTGTGGGCCTGCCGCCGGGTAGGAGGGGGCCGATAAGGCACGGTCTTGCGCGAGTCAACTGCGGGTTTGCATTTGCACCGCTGCGACGTCGTAAGCCATTGAACCGAGGGGCGCGGATGTGGCAAGGGCGCGCGGACACTGGAAATGGATTTTGACGCATGAGCAAGGACATGGCGCGCGATCTCGAGGGACAGGTGGTTGCGCTGGTAGGCGGCAGCGGCTTCATCGGCACCCATGTGGCGCAGGCACTGCTGGCACGCGGCGCGCGGCTGCGGGTGTGCAGCCGCCATCCTGAACGTGCGTTCCAGGTCAAGACGCTGGGCGGGCTGGGCAAAGTGCAACTCGTCGCGGTCGACGTGACCAAGCCGCATACACTCGAGGTCGCGCTCACGGGTTGCGACGCGGTGGTGAACCTCGTCGGCGCCTTCAAGGGCAAGCTCGATGCGGTGCAGGGCTCGGGCGCGGGGCAGCTTGCCGCAATTGCGCGGGCCAAGGAGGTGAAGGCCTTCGTCCATGTCTCGGCGATCGGGGCGGATGCGGGCTCGTCCGTAGCCTATGCGAGCACCAAGGCGGCTGGCGAGGCCGCTGTGCTGGCCGCATTTCCCGATGCGGTGGTGCTGCGCCCTTCGGTCGTATTTGGCGAGGACGACGCCTTCATCAATCTCTTTGCGGGGCTCATTGCCAGCGCGCCGGTCATGCCGGTGTTCGCAGCGGATTCGCGGTTCCAGCCGGTGTTCGTGGACGATGTAGCCGACGCGATTGCCAATGCGATCGCCGCGCCTGCGGGCTTTGCTGGCAAAACGTTTGAACTGGGCGGGCCTGAGGTGATCACCATCGGGGATCTCAATCGCCGCATCGCACAGGCGGCTGGGCGCAGCCCGGTGTTTCTCGAGCTGCCGGACGGCATTTCCGCCGCCTTCGCCTCGCTCACCGGCTGGCTGCCCGGCGCCCCGATGAGCCGCGACCAGTGGGTGCTGCTGCGTCAGGGCAATGTCGCGAGCGCCACGCTTCCCGGCCTTGCCGAGCTTGGCGTCCAGGCGCGGCCGCTTGGCCTGTTTCTCGATCGGTGGATGGTGCGGTTCCGCAAGCATGGCCGATTCGGGGTTCGGGTAAAGTCAGCCTGAGGGGCGCGCCGCACCGGGCAACCTCTCCTTTTGCAATGGGGAGGCTCGGAACCGGGATGCGCCCGTTACGCGTTAACATCCGCATAGTGTGACGGCGGCTGGATCACATCCATGCGTTCGGTCAGCAGTGGGCGGAAGCTGGGGCGGCTCTTGAACACCGAGTACCAGCTGGCAGCCTGCTCGTGGAGCGACCAGTCGATACCGCCGAGATAATCCGCGACCGAAATCTGCGCGGCGGCGGCAAGGTCGGCGAGGCTCATGGTCGAGCCGGCCAGCCAGGGGCGGTTATCGATCAGGTAGTCGATATAGTAGAGGTGATCGTTGGCGAGGCGCATCGCTTCTCGCAGCACGCGCGAATCCGGGGATTGGCGGTAGACAAGGCGTTTCTTCATCCGCTCCTCCAGCAGGGGCTGGGTGACGGCGGCGTAGAAGTTTTCATCGAACATTGCGACGAGGCGGCGGATCTCGGCACGGCCGGTGGCGGTGCCGTTGATCATCGGAGCCTTGTCGACCGTTTCCTCGAAATATTCGCAGATCGCGCGGCTATCGACGAGCGTGATCTGCTTTTCGGGGTTGTGCAGCACCGGCGTGCGGCCGGCGGGATTGAGGTTCTGGAACGCCTCGCGCTGCTCCCAAGGGTTTTCCCGGATGAGATCGTAGGCCACGCCCTTTTCAGCGAGGAGCAGACGCACCTTGCGGCTGAACGGGCACAGCGGGAATTGATAAATCTGCCACATGATCCCCTCCCATGGACGAGGGGGCGGCGCGAAGTCCAGTGCGGGCGGGTGCTATGGGGTGGATTTCTCGGCGGATTGTTGAGGGTGCTGGAAGCAGAGGGTGTTTCGCGAAGAGACGCAGAGGTGTCGTGGCTGCGGCGAAGTCGCTCTCGAACCGCCCGGCGCCGCAAGACCAAAAGGCGGAAGGAAAAACGGCTTCGCCGCGATCACAACGTCTCCGGGCCTCTGCGCCTTTGCGCGAAACACCTTCATCTTCTCTTTCGCCGGGTTTCGCACAGCGTCGGTGCCTGCTAGGGGCGCGTCCATGCTGACAATTCAGGGCCTCACCGTGCGACTGGGCGGGCGCACCATTCTTGACCGCGCCAGCGCGACGATCCAGCCGGGGGCCAAGGTGGGGCTGATCGGTCGGAACGGCGCGGGCAAATCGACCCTGATGAAGGCGATCATCGGCGAGCTGGAACCCGACGATGGCGGGATCGAAATGCCCAAGCGCATGCGGCTGGGCTATATCGCGCAGTCCGCGCCGGCGGGTTCTGCGACGCCGTTCGAGACGGTGCTCGCCGCCGATACCGAGCGCGCGGCGCTGATGGCCGAGGCGGAGACCTGCGAGGACCCGGACCGGCTGGCGACGCTTTACGACCGGCTGATTGCGATCGATGCCTATACCGCCGACGCGCGGGCGGCGCGCATTCTCATCGGGCTCGGCTTCGACGAGGCGATGCAGGCCATGCCGCTCGACAGCTTTTCGGGCGGCTGGAAGATGCGCGTGGCGCTGGCGGCGCTGCTTTTTTCCGCGCCCGATCTGTTGCTGCTCGACGAGCCTTCGAACCACCTCGATCTCGAAGCGACACTGTGGCTCGAGAGTTTCCTCCAGAGCTATCCCGGCACCATGGTGGTGATCAGCCACGAGCGCGATCTGCTCAACAATGTGGTCGATACGATCCTGCATCTCCAGGGCGGCAAGATTGCACTCTATGCCGGCGGCTATGATGCGTTCGAGCGGCAGCGGGCGGAGCGGGCAGCGCAGATTGCCGCCGCGAGGGCCGCGCAGGATGCGCAGCGCAAGAAGCTGGCGGACTATGTCGCGCGCAATTCGGCGCGGGCTTCGACAGCGAAGCAGGCGCAGTCGCGCGCCAAGATGCTGGCGAAGATGCAGCCGGTGACGGCGATGCTGGAAGACCCTTCGCTCAGCTTCGACTTTCCCGATCCCGACGAACTGCGTCCGCCGCTGATCACGCTTGATCTGGCGGCGACGGGCTATGTCGCGGAGAAGCCGATCCTGCGGCGGCTCAACCTGCGCATCGATCCCGACGATCGGATTGCGATGCTGGGGCGCAACGGCAACGGCAAGACCACGTTGGCGCGGCTGCTCGCGGGGCAGCTGGCAACGAGCGAGGGCGGGATGACCGCTTCGGGCAAGCTGAAGATCGGCTACTTTACCCAGTATCAGGTGGAGGAACTACCCGCGGATTCGACTCCGCTCGAGCTGATGACGCGGACCATGGCCGGCAAGACTCCGGCGGCAGTGCGCGCGCAGCTGGGGCGCTTCGGCTTTTCAGGGCCGCGCGCCGAGGCGCGCACCGCGACGCTTTCGGGCGGAGAGCGGGCGCGGCTCGCGCTGGCGCTGGTGACGCGCGAGGCGCCGCATCTGCTGATCCTCGACGAGCCGACCAACCACCTCGATGTCGATGCGCGCGAGGCTCTGGTGCAGGCGCTCAACGATTTTTCCGGTGCGGTTATCCTGATCAGCCACGATCGGCACATGGTCGAGCTGACCGCAGACCGGCTCGTGCTGGTCGATGGCGGGACGGCGAAGGATTATCCGGGCAGCATCGAGGACTACATCGACTTTGTGCTCGGCCGGAACCAGCCGAAGGGCGATGGCGGCAAAGGCGCGGCGGGTGGAAAGCCCAAGGGCGGAGCGAAAAGCCGCGAGGAGATGAAAACACTGCAGAAGGCGGTGAGCGAGGCGGAGGCAGCGGTCGGCAAGGCCGAGGCCCGGCTTGCGGCGATCGATGCCGCTTTGGGGGGCACGAACAAGCCGGCAGCGGAGCTTGCCGGGCTGACCATGGCCGAACTGGGCAAGCGGCGGCGAGCGGTGGCGGACGAGCTGGCTGCAGCCGAAGCGAAATGGATCGCGGCGGGCGAGGCGCTTGAGGCCTTTACCGCCTGAGGTTCACTCTGCGGCCTGGCCAAGCGCCGCGCGCATCGCGAGCTTGGCCTCGATCCCGTCCCACAGACGCTGAAGGCGGGCGTTGACCTCGGTCCAGGCTGCGAAGGTGCCGATGGGCGCGCGGCGCGCCGCAACTTGCTCCATCGCGCTCGCCATCGGGATCACCGGCCAGCCGGCGGCGAAACCGGTGTGGACTTCGCGGTGCAGTTTGCGGCGCACGTCGTACATCGAGAGAACCGGCAGAATCGGCGGGTGGCGCGGGTGGCGCGCGAGAATCTCCTCGCGGATCATCGGCAGCGCGCGGGCAGACAGCGGCGAGGGTGGCAGCGGCACGATCAGCAGATCGGCTGCGGCAAAGACCTGGTCGCTGATCTCGTTGATCACCGGCGGGCAATCGATGATGATGCGCGGATAATCGGCGGTGAGAAACGCGGCGGTGCGGGCAAGGCGCTTGCTCTTGCCGATGCGGGCGAGCGTTACAGGCAGCGCGCGCATCGACTCATCGGCCTGGAGCACTGCAAGGTTGGGATAGCGGCTGGTGCTGATAAGGTCGGTGGGTCGGCCTTCGCGGTGGAACACCGAGGAGGCACGGTTGCCGGCCCGATCGGGCAGGCCGAGCAGCCATCCGGCGCCTCCTTGCGGATCAAGGTCCCACAGCAACGTCGGGTGGCGCGAGAGCACAGCCGACCGCCAGGCCATGTCGACCGCGAGGGTTGTCTTCCCCACTCCGCCCTTGACGCTGTAGACCCCAATGACCGCCATGCAAACCGCAGCCCTGCTCCGCGCGTGAAACTCCCGAATTCGCTCCATTTCGGACAAGCTTGCGCAAAGTGCAACCGCGCGGGGCTAAAGGCGAGTCCCGATGAGGGACTATGATAACTATCGGAGAATGCGGACTGTCCCTGTTTTTGTCCCTGCTTTCTTCAGCGCAACATGCGCATGCGTTCACGCAGGATGTCGAGCCCGATGCGCTCGACTTCGGTTTCGAGGCAATCGGCGTGGAGCAGCCTGGCGAGGCTGCGCTGCTTCTGTGCGATCAGGTCGATTGCCTGCAGGCTGTCCATATGCCGCATCGCCACATCCATATCGCCGCAAAGCGAGGCGCCGAGCGCTTCGACTTCCTGCGACAGCTCCTCGAGCACGAGCGCGATCTGGCGGTGTGTGGCGAGATTGGGCGTGGCGAGATCGGGCGTGTCATGTTTGGGTGGGGCCGTCTGGGCCATCGGCGTGCTCCCGGCTTCAGGCGGCTGTGGCAAGCTGGGCCCCGTCGCTCAGCGCGAAGAGGTTCAGCACCATGACCATCTTGTCCTCGATCGCGGCAAGGCCTTCGAGGAACGGGACCACGCTGTCGTTGCCCACGCCCGGCGGCGGGGGTTGCAGCGTCTGGTCGGGAACCGTGACGATGTCGCTTACCGAATCGACGATCCAGCCGCCCACTTGTGCGCCCAGCTGGGTGACGATGATCGCGTGGCGCGGGGTCGGTTCTGTGGCGCGCCACCCGAGGCGGGCGGCAAGATCGACCACCGGCAGCACCGTGCCGCGCAGGTTGACTACGCCCGCGACATAGTGCGGCACGCGCGGCAGGCGGGTGGTGGGTGTCCAGGCGCGGATTTCGCGGATCGACATGATGTCGAGCCCGAAGACCTGGCCCTCGACCTCGAAAGTGATAAGTTCGCGGATCATCGCGGGGTTTCCTTGGGCTGGCGGATGGGTCGGGTCAGTGCGCGACGCGGCGGACCGCGGCGACGAGCTTGGCGGCATCGAAGGGCTTGACGATCCAGCCGGTCGCCCCGGCCTCCCGCGCGCGGGCCTTCTTCTCGTCC
Organism: Novosphingobium sp.; assembly: GCF_037133355.1. GTDB lineage: Bacteria > Pseudomonadota > Alphaproteobacteria > Sphingomonadales > Sphingomonadaceae > Novosphingobium. Next base: position 7,453 of record NZ_JBAXOI010000007.1, read on the forward strand.
GAACTTTCGGTGGTGAGCACCAGGATCGGCCGGTCGCGGTGACGGCTGCCTTCGCGAAGGCGCTCGATAAGGCCGAAGCCGTCGAGCCGGGGCATGTTGATATCGGTGATCACGACATCGACCTCGTTGAGCGCAAGCCAGTCGAGCGCGGCGAGGCCGTCTTCGGCCTGTGCCACTTCGAAGCCTTGCGTCGAGAGGGCGTGGTTGAGCAGCGCCCGCATGCTGGGGCTGTCATCTACAGTCAGGATTCGGGTGGTTTGGGTCATGCTCGGGCTCGCTTGTTGCAATCAGAAGAGTTCGACATCGCCGGACGCGCGTTCCGGCCGGGCGGTGGGGGTGACGGGCGGTGCGAGGCGGTCCTCGACGGTGCGGCAGCGGATCTGGCCCGACGCCGGGCGGAAATCGACCCGCCGGGCATTTACGCCGCCCAGATCCTCGCGCATCACGGCAATGCCTTCGCGCTGCAGGAAGTCTTGCGCAAATTCGGCGTTGGCAGTGCCGATGCGCATCATGTTGCGGTTGACGTTGGCCCCGCCATAGAGATGGGCGCGCAGGCGGGCCTTGCGCGCGCCCATCCCGAGCATCTGGTTGACCAGCAGCTCCATGAGATAGACGCCGTAATGCTCGTCGATCGCGGTGGTCGCGGCAAGACCGGGGGGCGGCTCGGCCAGCAGAAAGTGGTTCATGCCGCCGACCCGCGCCTCGGGATCATAGAGGCATGAGGCAACGCAGCTGCCGAGCACGGTCGAGAATTCGAGGTGCGACTCCTTGCTGACGAGGGCCTGGCCCTGCATCACGGTGACGCGCTCGATCGGGCGTTCCGTGGCGCCGGGGATGCGGCGATCGAACATGGCTCAGGCCGCCTTGCTGAAAGCGTGGCGGGCGATGGTGCCGATCGGGGCGACAACGCTTGCCGCGCCGAGCGCGATGGCCGCACGGGGCATGCCGAACACGGTGCAGGTCGCCTCGTCCTGTGCGATGGTGCGCGCGCCGGCCCGGGCGAGCGCGAGAAGACCTTCGGCGCCGTCGCTGCCCATGCCGGTGAGAAGGATGCCCACGGCGCCCGACCCGACGACTTCCGCAACCGAGTGGAACAGCACGTCGACGCTCGGCAGGTGGCCGGATACCGGTTCGCCCCGGCGCAGGCGCTGGTGGAGCGCGCCGCTGCGGCCGGCCACGGTCAGGTGCCGCTCATCGCCCGGCGCGATATAGACGTGACCATCGCGCAGCGGCATGTCGGGCTCGGCGACGACGATGCGCGGCGGGCACGACTGGTCGAGCGTACGCGCGACCGCGGGGGCAAAGCGCGAGGAGATGTGCTGGACAACGAGGGTCGGCGGGCAATCGGCGGGGAAGCCGCCGAGCAGAACCTGCAGCGCCTCGACCCCGCCGGTGGATGAGCCGATGGCGATGAGACGCGGCCGTTCGGTCGGCGCCGGGGTCCGCAGTGCGGCGGCGGTGGGACGCGGCGGTACCGGCGGCGGCGCGGCGCGCGTGACGAAGCGCACCTTTGCGGCATCGCGGATGAGATCGGCCAGCTTGCCATCGTCATCGAACGAATAGCCGTTCGCACCTTCGCCCTTGGCGTAGCAGCCGACCGCGCCGAGCGCGAGCGCGCGGGCGGTGGTCTCGGTACCTTCGCTGGTCGAGCCTGAGACCACGATCACGGGCGTGGGGCGCAGCGCCATGATCTTCTCGAGGAAGTCGAGCCCGTTCATGCCCGGCATCTCGACATCGAGCGTGACGACGTCGGGATCGAGTTCGCGGATCATCTGGCGGCCTTCCTGCGCATTGGCGGCGGCACCAACGACGACGATGTCCGCCTCGCGCTCGAAACGTGCCAGAAGAATGGCGCGCATCGTCGGCGAATCCTCGACGATAACGACGCGGATGGGCTTTGACGGACGGCTCATGCCTCGCTCCGACGATAGATGGTGGGGCCCGCCGAGGCGAGCAGGTCGAGCGCCGGGCCGGTCACGCGCTCGCTGTGGCCGACATAGAGCCAGCCGCCTGGCACCAACGCCTCGGCAAAGCGGGCGACGAGGCGCTCCTTGGTGGGATTGTCAAAATAGATCATGACGTTGCGGCAGAAGATCACGTCGAACTTGCCCTGCATCGGCCAGCGGCCAAGCAGGTTCAGCGTGCGGAACCTTGCGAGCGCGCGCACGGGAGGCGCGATTTCCAGGTCATTGCCGGACGGCACGGTCCAGGCGCGCGTGAGCGGCTCGGGCACGGCCTTGAGTTCCTCGGCGCGGTAGCGTGCGGCTTCCGCCTTGTGCAGCGCATGCTCGGCCAGATCGCTGGCGAGCAGCCGCAGGTCGCCGCGCGAGATGCGCTCCCCGGCGATGCGGTCGGGACCGAGCAGGGTCATCAGCAGCGACCAGGTTTCCTCTCCGCTCGAACAACCGGCGGACCACAGCCGCGCCTTCTCGCCGCGCCCCAGCCGGGCGATCATGCCGGGGCGCACGTGATCGGCGAAATGCGCGAAGTGGTGCGCCTCGCGGTAGAAGAAGGTGTGGTTCGTGGTGAGCGCCATGATCGCGCGGCCCCGCTCGGCTGCATCCTCGCGCAGGCGCAGGATGTAGGAGCCGAACGTGGCGCAGCCTGAATCGCGCACCAGCGGCGCGAGGCGCGAATAGACCAGCATGGCCTTGCCCTCGGCCAGCACGATCCCCGCCTCGCGGTGTGCGATCTCGCTCACTGCGGCGAAGTCTTCCGCGCTGTAGACGCCGGGGCTGATGCCGGGCAGCGTTTCGGGGGCGGCGACTGCGGTGCTCATGCCGCCTCCGCCATGCCGGCGCCCGAAAGGCTGCGTGCAACCAGGCTGTCGACATCGACGATGAGAGCAACCATGCCATCGCCGAGGATGGTGGCGCCCGAGACGCCCTCGACCGAGCGGTAGTGCGTGTCGAGGCTCTTGATCACGACCTGGCGCTGATCGCAGATCGCATCGACGAGGAGCGCGGCGCGGCCTGCGCCCTCGGTTTCGACGACGATCAGCACGCCTTCATGCGCCTGCTCGATCGCGCCCTAAGCGCCGACCGCAGCGTGGAGCGGCAGCACCGGGATGAACTTGCCGCGCACGTTGATCATCGCGCGGTGGGCGCCAAGGCCTTGCACTTCGGTTTGGGTCGGTCGCAGGCTCTCGACCACGTTGGCAAGCGGCACGACAAGCGTCTGGTCGCCGACATTGACGACCATGCCGTCCGAAATCGCAAGTGTGAGCGGCAATGTGAGCGTGAAAGTGGTGCCGCTGCCGGGCTCGCTGTCGATGGTGATGCGCCCGCCGAGTTCCTTCACGTTCTGGCGGACCACGTCCATGCCCACGCCGCGGCCCGAGACATTGGTGATCGTGGCCGCGGTGGAGAAGCCCGGGGCGAAGATCAGGTGGTCGATCTCTTCCTTCGAGAGCTGGGCATCGGGGGCGATGAGGCCCTTTTCGACTGCCTTGGCAAACACGCGCTCGCGGTTGATGCCCGCGCCATCATCGGCAATGCGGATGAGGATGCGGCCCGAGCGGTGCTCGGCAGAGAGGGTGAGCGTGCCTTCGGCGGGCTTGCCGGCGGCGATGCGAACTTCCGCGCTTTCGATGCCGTGATCGACTGCGTTGCGGATGAGGTGCGTGAGCGGCTCGCCGAGGCGTTCGATGACGGTTTTGTCGAGCTCGGTGCTTTCGCCCGAAACTTCGAGGCGGACGTGCTTGCCGGTCGAGGTGGTTAGTTCGCGCAGGATGCGCGGCACGCGGCTGAACACCGAGCCGATCGGCTGGGCCCGGATCGACATCGCCGATTCCTGGATATCGCGGGTGAGCCCTTCAAGGATCGTCAGCTCTTCCTTCACCGCGAGACCATCGCCCGCGAGGCGCTGCGCCATCATCGCCTGTGCGATGACGAGTTCGCCGACAGCGTCGATCAGCTTGTCGAGCTTGCCCAACTCGATGCGGATCGACTGGCCGAGCGCAGGCGGCGCGGGCGGGGCTGCAGCGGGCACTGGCGCGGCGCCGCTGACAGGCGTTGTCGGCGCCGCCGTGGCAGGGGTTGCAGGCGCGGCAGCCGGTGCAGACGGCGGGGCGTGGCGCACGGGCGGCATCGGCGCATCGCTGCCCGTGGCAAGTCCGCAATCGTCGCCAACGAATTCGAAGATATCGCGGGCCGCAGCCTCGCTGACATCGGCATCGAGCGCGAATGTCCAGCCAAGATAGCCGGTCCCGGGATCAAGCGTATCGAGTGGGGGGACCGCGCCGCAATCGCATTCGATGCAGCGCGCGCCAAGCGCGGCAAGCTTGCGCAGCAGGAGCAGTGGTTCGCCGCCGTTGCGCATGGCGCCTGCGTGCGGGCGGACCTTGAGGAGCCATGCTGGCGACGGATCGGGCGCGTCCATCGCGCCGGCGATATCGTCGAGCATGGCGTCGAGATCGAAGGGATCGCCGCTCTCGTCCGGATCGGACGCGCTGGCGGCGGGCGCAGGTTCGGGGGCAGGAGGAGGTACCGGCGCTCCGGCATTGGCGGCCTGCGCAGCCGTCAGCTCGGCCAGCAGGCCTGCGTCATCGGGCACATCGCCTTGCCCGCGCGCGGCGGAGACGTGGTCGCTGAGTGTATCGAGCGCGCGCAGGAGCAGGTCCACCAGCGGCTCGCTCAGCAGCACGGTGCCTTCGCGTACATCGGAGAGCAGCGTTTCAAAGGTGTGGGTGAAGGCCTGAAGCGCGACGTAGCCGAACGCGCCCGCACCGCCTTTGATCGAATGGACCGCGCGGAACACTGCGTTGACGGTATCGGTATCCTGCGTGCCGGCCTTGCACGCGGCGAGCCCGCTTTCAGCCGCGCCCAGCGATTCCTCGCATTCGGCGAAGAAGATGGCCTGGATTTCCTCGGCGTTCATGCGCCAACTCCAATCCGGGCCGTGCCATCAAAGAGTTCGGCTTCGAGCCCAAGCTGGCGTGCCGTCTCGCGCAAGGCGTCGGACGGATCGATCACCGCGCCATCGCCGGTGCGGCGCGCGCTGATGAGAAGCTGGAGCATGGCCTGCCCGATCTGGGTGCAATCGCGCGCATTGATATGCAGCACGCCCGAACCGAGGCCCGCGACCATCTCGGGCAGCAGTGCCTCGGTGGCGGCTCGGTCGCACCGGGCGGGCAGGGTGATCGTCGGCATAGAGGCAGGTTCCCTCGCTGGCCCCGCCAAAGGGGCTCATTCTCCCCGATGGCTTAGACCGGGAGCAGCAAAGGGCGGCTTGCCCCGGACTTATGGTGAGATACGTAGGTCCGTGAGGAGGATTTGCTGGTGCTGCTGGGGCTAGCTGTGCCTGCAACGGCGCCGGCAAGCGGGCGCGCTCAACAGGCCCTTAACAGGAAGGTCAGCCTCCTCATGCACGAAGCCCGGGTTCTCGTGGTCGACGATTCCGCCGCGATGCGCGCGCTCTTTTCCGACATTCTCGACGAGGCGAAGAATGTCCGCGTCGTGGGTGTTGCCGCCAATGCAGGCGTCGCGCGCGAACAGATCGCCGAATTGAAGCCCAACGTCATCACGCTCGACGTGGAGATGCCTGGGATGAGCGGGATCGAGTTCCTCGCCGAGATCATGGAGACCAATCCGCTGCCGGTGGTGATGCTTTCGAGCCTCACCCAGGCGGGGACGGAAACCTCGCTCAAGGCCTACGAACTGGGCGCGGTGGAGTGCTTCCCCAAGCCGCTCAAGGCGACGCCCGAGCAGTTCAGCAAGACGGTGGGCAAGCTCGGCAAGATCGTGCTCGCCGCCGCCAACAGCAATGTGCACGACCGCAAGGCGCGCAGCGAGGCCAAGGGCGCGGCGGACGTCGCCTTCGAATGGAACGGGCGCATCGCGGCGTTCAGCGCCTCGATGGGCGGGATTGACGCACTGACGACGATCCTCGGCAGCTTTCCCTCCAATTGCCCGCCAACTGTGGTGTGCCTGCAAGCCGAGCCGATGGTGGTGGAAACCTTCATCAAGCGGCTCGACACCGACCTCAAATGCAACGTGCGCGCCGCGAAGGACGGCGCGAGCCTGTCGCCGGGCACGATCCACATCGCGGCGGACCCGGAGCGGCATGTGGTGGTCGAGCCCGGCCAGCCCGCGAAAATCCGCCTGATGCAGCGCGATCCCGTCGATGGCGCGCGGCCGTCCGCCAACCTCCTGTTCGGCTCGATCGCGCGTGGCGCGGTGCCGGCGGTGGGCACGGTACTGACCGGCATGGGCAACGACGGCGCCCGCGGCCTCAGGCTGATGCGCGACGCCGGGCTCGACACCCTGGTGCAGGACCGCGCGACCGCGATGGTCCCCGAAGCCCCCACCGCCGCCATCGAACTGGACGCGGCAGCGCGCGAAGTGGGCCTGGGCGATCTGGGCGCGGCGGTGCTGAAGGCCTGCGCGATCGGCTGATGCGATTTTACGGTTACCCCTAGCGTTCTCAACCACCGGAACGCCACTTTGGCCCGTCCCCGCCTTGCGTGGGGGCGGGCTGATTTTTTTGGGCAGCTTTTGCAGACATTACGGTTGGGCAGATGGACAGCGGTCGCAGTGGAATATCGGACAGCCGATGCGTTGCTTCGGCTTGCGACCAGACCCGGTCGTTTCTGTCTCCTACTGCAAACAGCCGGTCCAGACAGAAGATGCCGATAAGGCACTTAGAAGCGGTCGTTCGGCAATGCGCCACCTTTCGGACATTGGGGTGCAACCGCAAATCACACGCATGCCGACGTTCGGTTGTTGGCGCTTTATCGGCGGGAATTGGGGACTCTGCTGAAAGTCAAATTGAGGACGCACCACTTAGATAAGCCGCCGTATTTCCCCTGAATTGAAGCATGCTCACTCCGGTCATGGAAGTGATCGGTTCGTCACTGGATGCGATTCTCGAGCGTGCCCAGTTGCTCGGCCCGGATGGTAACGACATCGCCCGGCTGCAAATAGCCGCCAGAGGCGCGGTCATCAGCGATAGTCCGCTCGATGATCGCCTTGATCGGGCCGCTACGGCCGAATTTTGCCACCCAGTCAAAGGTGCCGCGCACAAACGTCGCAGGCCCCGGACCCTGGAAGATTGTCCCGGCAGGCGTCCCTGCCAGAACCAGCGTACGATCGGGCAGGATACCTGCGCGGCTGACCGGCAGACTTGCGCTGCCATCGCGCCATTTCCAGACGACACCAGCCCGTTTGGCCGTTTCGACCAGCAAGCGGTCAAGGTCCCATATCCACTTGGTTACACGGGTGTGCTGCCGTTCCTCGCCATTCACGGCAAGGTGAAGCTCCAGCGGTTCGACAAAGGCCTTCATATCTCGCGGCACCACGAACAGGTCGCCAACGGGCAGGAAACCGGCGCCGCTCTTGCCATCGGTAAAGCCCTTGCCCGATGAGGTGTCGCTTGTATCCACCCCGCGCAGCAAGGCGGCCCGATCGGTAACATCGTTGCACAGGATCAGCCCGCCCTTTGCACCTGCATTGGCCTGCAACGGCCCCAGCGTAACGAAGCACAGCTCGACTTCATAATCGAGCAGGCCTTTGCTGGCCGGGATCGCGGCGCGTGATGCTGTCGGCTGGGCGACCTTGGCGAACATGAAGGGGCCGCTTTTGACTTTGGCTTCATCGGCATGCTCGGGATAGTTGGTGGCGACGGCCGCGTGAACGGCGCGTAGATCGACTGGCACGGCGAGGGTTGCGGCATCGTGGCTGACGCTTCTTCTGGCTGCTGCGATAAATCCGGCGATCGCCTCATAACCGAGGCGTTTGTACGCCGCGATGGCATCTTCGCCGGGACGAAGCAGCGGTGTCAGATCGATACCGGTCACCACGCCATCACGGTAGCGGGTGACGGCTATGGTCTGTGCGTCGGCACCTGCACCCGATCGGGCGAACGTGAGCGCTCGGTCAGGCGGCGCGATAGCAATTGTTGCGCGCAAGGGCGTTGTCGGGGCGGGTCGCGGCGGAACGCGCACTGGTTGCGGTCTAGACCCGACGAAACCCGCTGCAGCGCCGACCGTAATCAACGCGATGGTTGCCATGGAAAGTATGCGCATGTCTGGGCCTATCGGGTCGCAGAGGCGTTGCTGCTGCCAGAAAACTCGGCATGTAGCGCGGGCAGAAGCCTAGCCAGGTGCGGCATTTCTTCGGCACAGTGGACCAGCAACGCTCTTGCGTCACCCTCGCCGAGGCGCTGCACCAACTTCGCAATCGGTGCCGCCAGGCTGCCAATCAGATTGCGCCCGCCGACGTGCCGACCGCCCATCCAGAAGCGAGAGCGCATCTCGCTCCCCCCGGCTACTGCGCGGACATGATGGGCCAGATAGCCGATATCGATCGGCGCATCGCCCAGCCCGATGCGGGCGCAGACGATGGTAGCCCGGGAATCGTCATCCAGACTGCGGTCGGTAAAACCAAGCGACGCGGGCGGCACAAAGTGGATCGCGCCGCGGATCAGGGTGCTGCCGATGTATTCGTCAACGATCGAGGTCTGGCCGATGTAGAGCGCGCGGCCGCTGGTGCCTGCCGGCGGCGTTTCGCGCCACCCGACATGGACGTGCGCCTGCGGATGCCAGAGCTTGTATTTGGCCGGGGTATCGCCGTGCCACCCGAACCACCAGTCGACCATGGCGGGGGTCACGCCGGGCATTTCGGTGCGGACGCTGACGCGCATTCCGCCATCCGGCGTGAGGACAAAGCCATCCTCCAGCACTGCTGCACCGCCAAACAGATTTTCCGATGCGTCCTCAAACCCCGGCAGGAGTGGTGCCGGCACGCCGCCCCGATCCAGCGCCGCACTGACATGAGGTGCCACCGGAGCCATCAGGGGATTGAAGAAGCGCGCGAACGGCTGGGTCGCATCGGCGGCGTGATATCCCAGATAGCGCCCGGCAATGGGTTTGCTGCTCTTCATGCCACGCGCCCCATGTAAGGATTGAACAGGCCGTCCGGGTCGTATCGCAAGCGCAGTGCGTCGAGCCGGGCGAGATTGGCGGGCGCCATGAACGGTGCCGGTCGGCGCCCAAGGTTTTCATCGGCCAACTGGATGCCGATGCTGTGTTCCTGCAACGCGCGCATGTGGTCGGTCGCCCAGCTTTCATCAGCGGGATTGGCCACTGTGCTGCCGCGCAGCCCGCCATAAAGCGCAAGATAGGTTCTTGCCTCGAGCGAAAAGGCCATGTCGGGGCGGTCTGCCGGGCCGTTCCAGTTGAGCCACAGCGCATGGCTGGGAGCGGCTGGCTGGGTGTCGGCGATACGCCGCAGGGCCGGAAGCAGCGGCTCGATTGGCGTGTTCATCCACATGCTGTCGGCCGTCCAGCGGGTGTTCGGCAGGAACAGAGTGCGTTCACCGCCTTTCATCATCATGCCCAGCGAGACCGGCAGCAGCGGAAGGGTAAAGCTCGCAAGCTTGCGGATCGGGCTCTCGTCGATGAACGCGACGGCCGCGCGCGCCTCGCGCCAGCTATCAGCGAGCACCGGTGTCAACACCTGGAGGCCATGCGCGAAGATCCCCATGGCCTTGCGGTCGAAGACGAGCTGGAACTCGGCAAAGGGGGCGACCGAAGGGCCAACCTGATCCGCCCATGCCATGACGGCTTCGAGGTGGCGGATGCGGAAGACCTGGATCTTCATCCCTACAAATTTGGGGCGCGGCTGAAGCCTCAGGTAAAAGCGCACGACGACGCCGAAAAAGCCAGGGCCGGAACCGCGTGCTGCCCAGAGCAACTCGGGGTTTTCGGTTTCGCTGGCATGGACCAGGTTGCCGTCGGCCAGAACGACATCGATGCCGATCACGCTCTGGCACGCTAGCCCCGAGGCCCGGCTGTTCCAGCCAAAGCCGCCCTGCAGCAGGAACCCGCCCATGCCGACTGTGTAGGCATGGGCTACCGGGAAGAAGAGTTTGTGCTTCACCAGCGCTGCATTGAGTTTGCCGGCCAGACAGCCGGGGCCGATCGTTGCCGTGCGCTGCGCAGGATCGATCACAATGCTGTCGAGGCGCGAGAGATCGATCAGCATGCCGCCGTCGCGAATGTGGTTTTGCGCCCAGCTGTGCCCGCCTGAACAGATGCCGATGGTCAGGCCCTGATCCCGGGCTTGCCGCACTGCGTCCACCACGTCAGCGTCGTCATTGGCCTGAACGATGAGCGTCGGGCGGCGGCCCGGATCTTGCGCGTTGAAGCTGGTGCCGAGCAGCGCCGCGTCAAAGCCCGCCTCGCCCTTCGCGATGGTCCGGCCTGTATTCCCGCCTCGCTTCATAGTGATTTCCCCTCGGGAAGCCGAGCTGGCGGAAGCGCCAGCCAGCGCAGCGGCAACGCGGGGGCAGGGCCAAACGCAACCGCCTCATGGCCCAGCGCCGCCGCGGCGGCTGGATCAAGCCCGAGCCATTCGAGCAAGCGGGTCGTTGCCGGTTCGATGTCGGAGATTGCCAAAGTTTCGCGATGCAGATCGAGCGCGAGGCCGCTGATCGCGCCCGACACCATGCTCGTTGTCAGGTCGAGGTCGGCAAAAGCAAACCGGCCAAGCTCCTGGCCTTCTGCAAGATCGAGCGCCAGTCGCAGCCGCAATTCCGTAATGAGACTGCCAGCAGGAAGTCCAACGTCATAAATCAGGCGGCCGAGGCCCGGCTCGGTTGCCACCATCCGCAGCGTCTGCCGTGTGATCCGCGCGAAGCGCAGCGCCGGATCAGCCAGATCCGGGGTCAACCCAGCCATTGTCACCGCATGGCTGGCGCCCAGAAGTTCCCCAAGATCGGCAATCAGGGCAGTGATATCCTGATAATAATTGTAGAACGTCGCATGCACGACCCCGGCATGATCGGTGATCTGGCGAATGCCGAGCGCCGCCGCCGTCTGCGTCATCAAGAGCGACTGCGCCGCCACGAGCAGTTGGTCTCGCGTTCTGGCTCGTTTGGAGCCGTGCAAACGTGCGGTAGAAAGAGTCATAAATTGACGTAATATCAAAAATGGCATTACGTCAATTAAATTTGTGAATCGCTCGTTTCTGATCCGCAACCTCTGACCACGAAAACTCGGCTTTGGCTGATCTCAGCTACCACGGCACTGATACGGCCACTGGCCGAGTTGCACTCGCGGTGCGAAGCTGGTCGGGCAAAAGCTGGGTGACGGCGATTGGCAAAGAAGCTGCCGTAGAACGCACCACGAGGGAATGACTGGTAAGTCCAGACGCCAGCCACCCTGCCTTGCGATCACACTCAAACGATCCGCAAACAAGAAACCCGGCCCCCCGCGCCTGCGGGGAGCCGGGCTCATTCTTTCAGCTCACCTCAAGCCGCGTGGCTGCGCCGCGCCAGCTCGCACTGCGACCAGATGTCGCTCAGCGCTTCCAGCAACCGGTCGATATCGCCGTCGGTGTGGACGGGTGAGGGCGTGATGCGCAGGCGCTCGGTGCCGCGCGGCACGGTGGGATAGTTGATCGGCTGGACGTAGATGCCGTGGTTGTCGAGCAGCCAGTCGCTGATCATCTTGCACTTGCGCGCGTCGCCTACCATCACCGGGATGATGTGGCTCGGGTTGTCGAGGTGCGGGATGCCCAGCGCGTTCAGCTTGCGGCGCACGTTGCTCACGCGGTCGCGGTGGCGGGCGCGTTCGTAGCCGCTCACCTTGAGGTGCTTGATGCTGGCGCAGGCGCCGGCGGCGAGCGCCGGGGGCAGGGCGGTGGTGAAGATGAAGCCCGAGGCGAAGCTGCGGACATAGTCGCACAGCGCCGTCGAGGCCGCGATATAGCCGCCCATCACGCCGAAGGCCTTGCCCAGCGTGCCCTCGATCACGTCGATCCGGTCCATGAGGCCATCGCGCTCGGCCACGCCGCCGCCGCGCGGGCCATAGAGGCCGACGCCGTGAACTTCGTCGATGTAGGACAGCGCGCCATGCGCCTCGCACACTTCGACGATCTCGCGGATCGGGGCGATGTCGCCGTCCATCGAATAGACGCTCTCGAACGCGACCAGCTTGGCGCGGCCGGGGGCGACCTGCGACAGCTTGCGGTCAAGGTCGCGCCAGTCGTTGTGATTCCAGATCACGCGCTCGGCCTTGCTGTGGCGGATGCCCTCGATCATCGAGGCATGGTTGCCCGCGTCCGAGAACACGACGCAATCCGGCAGACGCGCGGCGAGCGTGCCCAGCGCCGCCCAGTTCGAGACATAGCCCGATGTGAACAGCAGCGCGTTTTCCTTGCCGTGCAGATCGGCGAGTTCGGCTTCGAGCAGCGCGTGGTGGCGGTTTGTGCCCGAAATGTTGCGCGTGCCGCCGGCCCCTGCGCCGCATTCGTCGATCACGGTGTGCATCGCCTCAAGCACCTTGGGATGCTGGCCCATGCCGAGGTAGTCGTTCGAACACCAGACGGTCACTTCCTGCGTGCCGCCGTCCACATGGCGTGTCGCCTTGGGGAAGGAGCCGCGATGGCGCTCCAGTTCGGCGAAGACGCGGTAGCGCCCCTCGCCCCGGATGCCCTCGAGTTCCCCTGCAAAAAAGGCCTCATAATCCATGGCCAAGATACCCCTTCCCTTTATAATTCCGGCCCGAACGCTCAGGCACCCAAATGATCGTGTCGGCGGGGCAGCGCCCACTTCCACAAGGCACCGTCGCGAAACGGCAAGGCGAGAAACACGTGTTCGATGGCGCCCAGGGCGGCAAACGCGAAAAGCAGGCTGGCGCGCACCGCCTCCGGGCTGCCGGCCGGCGCGGCGAGCGCCGATGCGCCCAGCGCCCAGGCAAGCCCGGTGGTGGCGACCAGCGCGCAGCCCAGCACAGCCGAGAAGTGGCGCGGGCCGAAATAGCTGCACAGATATTCGAGGTGCGGCGGCAGCAGGTCGCCGATCTTGTTCGGCACCCCGGCAAACAGCGTGAGCTTGCTGGTGAGGCGCAGCGCGAAAAGCAGCACGAAGATCTCTGCGCCCGTGGGGTTGGGCGAATTCCAGCCCAGCGAGAGCAGCATGAGCGCGGTGAGCGCAAGTGCGATCTCGTGGTAGATCAGCGTGGACCCTGCATCGATGAAGCGGTCCCAGCCGCGCGCGGCAGGGTTGCTCGGCTCGCGCCGGGGGCCGGCAACCGCGCCCATCAGGAAGCTCGCCTCATGCCAAGACCACACCATCAGCGCGCCGACGAAGCCGATATAGGCCCCGGCCATAGTCGGCATGACCGAGCCCACCACGACCGCGATCAGCCCGGCAACGCCGCCGGCTCCGGCCAGCGCGAGGCTGCGCGGAAACGTTGCCCGGTCGCGGTTGTCCAGCCACGCGATCAACCCGGTGGCGAAAAACCACACGAGCAGCGTAACCACCATGGGCACGGCGTGGCCGGAAAAGCTTACCACGAAGGCTGCATCCTCACCGAAGCAGGCAGCGCGTTTTCCCGGGTGCGATGGAAGTACATCCGTGCAAACGCGAGCCCGGCAGCGGCGACGCCGGTGTAGCGCTGGAACGCGCCGACCACCCCGCCGCGCGCCTTGCCGGCGGCGATGCGATTGCTGGCCTGCAGCAGGTCATCCATGCGGCGGCGGAAGGCCGGATCATCGGTTTCCAGCTCGATCGGGAACACCTGGCGGGTGATCGCAGTGCAGACCGAGAAGACCTTGTAGTCATACTCGGTCGGATCGACCCCCAACGCGGCATGGAACACCGGCCGGGCATGATCGCGCACATACATCGTGGCGTAGACCGAAAGCAGGAAGAAGCGGATCCACAGCCGGTTTAGGCCGGTCAGCAGCTTGGGGTCTGCGCGCATGAGCAGGGCAAACGCCTCGCCGTGGCGGAACTCGTCGTTGCACCATTCCTCGAACCACGAGAAGATCGGGTGGAAGCGGTACTCCGGGTGCTTCGCAAGGTGCCGGTAGATCGTGATGTACCGGGCATAGCCAATCTTTTCAGAGAGATATACCGCGTACCAGATGAACTTCGGCTTGAAGTAGGTGTACTTCTTCGATTTCGTCAGAAAGCCGAGGTCGACGCCGATCCCGGCATCCTTCAGCGTCTCGTTGATGAACCCGGCATGGCGGCTTTCATCGCGTGCGAGCAGCTTGAACAGCATCTTCATATCCGGATTGCGCGTGCGCCGCGCCATTTCGGAATAGAGCACGCAGCCGGAAAACTCAGAGGTCATCGAGCTGACGAGAAAGTCGGTGAACTCCTCGCGCAGGGCGGGCTCGAGCCCTTCGATGATCCCCTCGAAGCTCTCCGTGCGCTTGAAGTGCAGCTTGTTGCGGTCCGCCTGCATCTCGGCGATCAGGTCATCCCACTCGGCGCGCACCGGTGAAACGTCGATCGCATCGAGCGCGGTAAAGTCGGTGGTGTAGAAACGGGGGCTCAGCACCGTTTCGGCGCGCGCCATGGCCATCGTGTCAAGCTTGGCGCTGCTGCCGTTGTCGATGTCGAGGCCGGCTGCCGCTGCCGCGCGGCTGAACTCCTCGTGCTCGGACGAGTTCGGGTCGATCCTGGTAGGGGCGTTCATGACAGTCTCCCGGGCGTGAAGCTGACTTCATAGAGTTCGGTAAGGTCGAGATAGGCGGCAAGCTTGATCCAGAGCCTGACAAGCGGACCTGCCCGCGTGACGGTTGCCATCCGGTCGATCGCAAGGCTTTGACCGAAGTCAACGCGGATCGGCGCGCCATGAACCATCACGCGGTCACCGGGCTGGAGCTCGATATCGCCGGCCAGGCGCACATGCGCATGGAACTGCTCGGCAGTCTGCTCGATCTCGATCCGGCAGGGAGTATCGAAGCGGCTCGAACCCATCAGCGTGCCGCTCCCTTGAGCATCACGGAAAAGGCCTCGCGATTATCGGGTCCGAACGAGCCGAGCTCGATCGAGCGGCCGGTTGCCTTGTCTTCAAGGCTGAGCGTGCCGTTGCGCCACAGCGTCAGGGTGAAGGGCGGGGCCATGCCGACCCCGCGCATGTGCCGCTCGCGCGCCATGCCGCGCATCACGCCGCGCACGAAGCCGTTGCCGGGAACGCCGTCGAGTAGCACGCGCACGATCTCGCCGGTCGAAGTGTCGCGTACCACGACGGCGCCGTCACCGCGGTCGGTGAAGGACAGCATCCGCACCTCGGTCGGGGCGACATGCGCCTCGGTCCTCGCGGCGGCTGGTACTGCCTCGCGGTTCAGCACCCCGACCTTGACCAGCGCGGTGAGCGCGATCGCGGTCAGCACGAGGATTGCAGCCGAAGCCACGGCGTGCTTGGGGATTGTCTGTTCGTGATCGTGAGCCAGGCTCATGCTGCTGCCTCTCTTGCGCCGAGTACGGGCCGCGGCGCTGCTGCGGCAGGGACCGCTTCGCTGCGCTGCTGCACCGGCACGATCGCGGCGGCTGCCCGCGCGAGAATGCCGGCCGCTTCGGCTGCATCGGGGAGCGCACGCAGCATGGGCTGGGGTGCGGCGAAGCGCAGCGGCCGGGCATGCGGCCAGAGCATCGCGTAGCCAAGCATGCTCGGCCCCAGCGGAACCAGCGCGATATCGCCGGTCTTGCCGCCGAGCCCACGCAAGTCGGCCGAGGCCAGCTTGGTCAGCGGCAGGTTGATGCATTTGCTGAGCGCGACGCCGATACGCAGCACAACCCGGCGATTGGTGATCGTATAGACCGTGCTGCGCGCCACGAGCAGGGCGAAGCCATAGGCGAGGCCGACTGTGAGCAGCCCGAAGCCGGCCGTAATCAGCGCGCCGAGCGGTGTACCGCTGACCAGCGCCCAGGCCACGAGCACGGTGAAGTACGCACCGATCCAGCGTGTCTTGAGCGCGCTGCGAGCGAACACCATGGCATCCGGTGTGCCCTGCCAGAGGATCGCCTCACCTGGAGGCAGATCACCCGGCAGGCCGCGGATTGGCTCGATTTCGTGCTCCCTCACAGGATCGGCTCCTGACGGCCGGCGTTGGCATAGAGATAGCCGCCGCCGAAGTAACCGATCACGCGCTCTTCCTCGTAGCGGGTGATCTCGCCTGCGGTTTCGAGTTGCGGCACGCCTTCGTAGTCGGCCGCGTTGATCGCCGTGATGCTGACGCCGCGCGCGCTCACGCTGGCCATGGCCATCGGGGCGAGAACGGTCTTGCCACCCGGTGTTTCGACCGCAAGGTAGCGGATCTGGTGCTCGGCGCGATCGACCCACAGTTCGGTGACGGTACCGGCAACCTTGCCGTCAGCCGCAATGACCTGCATGCCGCGCGGATCGTGGCTGCCGCTCCACACCGAGATGTGGGGCTCACTCGAAAGCGGCACGATGCGCGGACGGCCATGTGCGTCCTGATCGGGCCACTTGGCGCGGTTGGCGTAGGCTGCGGGGCCCACGCCGTCGGCCAGCGGATTGCCGGTGGGTACATAGGGCGCCCCGGGGAAGTTCTCGAAGCGCTTGGCCGCGATGTCCACCGGCTCGCGGCCTTCGGCGCGGCCGACGGGTGCGACTACGGTTCCGCGATCAAAGGGCAGCAGGAAGCGCTTTGGCAGCGCGGTCGACAGCGGACCGCCGACGCTTTCGATAATGCCGCTGATTTCGTGCTCGAGCGGATATCCCTCGCGCCGGTCTTCCCGGCGCAGCCAGAAGATCAAGGCCACGAAGAAAAGGAAAAACGCTGCGAGCGTAAGCTCCGCCACGTCAATCGAGCCAACAATATATGCGCTTTTCATCGAACTTTCCTTTCCCGGATCAGGGCCCCGGAGGCCGCATTCCCCACCGCCACCAAACTCTTCACGCGAAACTCAATCATGTCGGAAACTCGGGCAGCACCATCTGCCCGCTGGGCAGTTCTCCGCCGATGCCGATGCGTTTGCCCGCCAGCGGCCCAAGGACCACCAGCGCGGCAATAAGCATCAGAATTTCAAGGCTGTAGACCGTGGCATAGCCCGCCGCGCGGCCGCCAGCGCCACCGCCGAGCAACGCTACGGTATCGCGCAGGATGCCCCCGACCGCGAGGGCCGTGCCCGCCGCAGTGGCCTGCACCGCGCCCCAAGCGCCAAGCGCCACACCGGAATCGCCGCGCTCTGCAAGCGACATGGCCGCGATCAGCGTGCCGACCGAGAACAGGCCGATGCCAAAGCCGATCGCGCCGGCCCCGATCGCCAGCAACTGCGGCGCGACCAGCGGGGCGGCCAGCAGCACGAGCATGAAGGCGCAGATGCCGCACACAAGCCCGCCACCGGCGAGGCGCAGCGGATCAAAGCCGCGCTCCAGCACCCGCGTCGAGATCGAGAAGCCGAGGATTGCCCCCATCGCCCAGGAGCCGGTGAGCATGGTCGTCGCGCCTACGGTCAGGCCCAGAACTTCCGCGCCATAAGGCTCGAGCAGCGCGTCCTGCATGGCAAATGCCGCCGCGCCAAGCCCGATCGCACAGAGCAGACGCACGGTGTATTGCTCGGCCACGAAGCTGCGCCACACATCGCTGAAGGCAGGCTTCTCGCGGTCATGTGCGGTGGCACCCGGGTTGCGGCCCTCCTGCTTCCACAGCGCGACGATATTGAGCACCAGAGTGATCACCGCCGCGCCCTGGATCACCTGAACGAGCCGGGTGGGGCTGAACGGAACGAGCAGGCCGCCGATCACGAAGGCCGAGACCATCATGCCGATGAGCAGCATGACGTAGAGGAGGGCGACCGCACGAGGGCGCTTGTCGGGCCGGGCAAGATCGGTGGCGAGGGCAAGGCCCGCAGTCTGTGTGACGTGAAGCCCCGCGCCCGTGAACACAAAGGCAAGCGCGCCGCCGATGAGGCCGGTATAGAACGTGCGCGCTTCGCTCATGAGCAACAGCGCGAACGGCATGATCGCCAGACCGCCCCACTGCATCAGCGTGCCGAACCAGATATAGGGCACGCGCCGCCAGCCGAGCACCGAGCGGTGGGTGTCGGACTTGTGGCCGATCAGCGCGCGCAGCGGCGCGAAGAGAAGCGGCATCGCGATGAGCATTGAAACGAGCCAGGCCGGGGTGTGCAGCTCGACAATCATCACGCGGTTGAGCGTGCCGTTCAGCAGCACCGTCGCCATGCCCACGCTCACCTGAAACAGCGCAAGCCGCAGCAGACGCGAGAGCGGCAATTCCGCAGTCGCGGCATCGGAGAAGGGCAGCCAGGTCAATGCAACGCGCGTCCACTGGCCCGCAATGCGCGCCATGCGGCCCTGTCCGGGCGTTTCAACAAGGGCGGGGCTGCCGCTCATTGTCAGTCGCGCACCAGTTCAAGAGCGTTGGAAATGTAGAAGCCGCGGCCGATCCGCTGGCGGCGCGCCACGCGCCAGCCTGGCAGCGCGGCGCCGATCAGGCGCACGAGGTGCGGTTCGCTGACGGGCACGATCGCCGGCGCGCGGTCGCTGCGCGGGAAGAGCAGGCCCATGGTGTGCATGGCCCGCAGCATCGGGGTGGCCGGCGCATGGGTGAACACGATCGAGTGATCGCAGCGCTCTGCCAGCGAGACCAGCGTCGCGACAATGTCTTCCGGCCGGTAGTGGATCAGCGAGTCCATCGCGACGACATGGTCGAAGCGGCCGTGTGCGGGATCAAGCATGTCCCCCACGCGCCAGTGGATGCGGCCGTGACCGAGAAACGAGGGCTGGCGCTCCTTGGCAATGGCGACGAGGCCGCCTGCCACATCGACGCCGACCACTTCGGCGCCGCGGCGCGCGGCCAGCACGCTGAGCGCGCCGGTTCCGCAGCCGGCATCGAGCACGCGGGTGCGGCGCAGGTCATGCGGCAGCCAGCTCAGCAGCACATCGCGCATCGAATCGCGGCCCGCGCGCACTGTGGCACGGATGCCGCTGACCTTGGCGTCCGACGTCAGGTCGATCCACGCCTTGCGCGCAGTGCTGTCGAAATACGTCGTCAGCTTGTCGCGCTGCTGCTCGAAGCGCTTGCCGTGGTGATCGAAGCCGGAAGGTGCGCGCGTCGCCATTATTCGAACCCCAGGAAGTCGAAGATGTCGCGGTCCTTCATCGCCTGCGCATCAAGGGCAGGAGCTCCGGCCCAGAGCGCGCGGGCAAGATTGAGGTATTCCTCGCGCGCGGCGATAACGTCCGGGCTGTCGGGCATTTCGAACAGCGTGCACTTCTTGAGCCGCGAGCGGCGGATCGCATCGAGATCCTGGAAGTGCGCGAGGCGCTTCAGTCCGGTGGCGGTGTTGAAGCGGTCGATCTCGTCGGTATTGGCCGAACGGTTGGCTACGACGCCGGCAAGCCGCACGTCATAGTTCTTGGACTTGGCGTTGATGGCCGCGACGATGCGGTTCATCGCGAAGATGCTGTCGAAGTCGTTCGCCGTCACGATGATCGCGCGTTCGGCATGCTGGAGCGGGGCGGCAAACCCGCCACAGACCACGTCGCCCAGCACGTCGAAGATCACGACGTCAGTGTCTTCCAGGAGGTGATGCTGCTTGAGGAGCTTCACCGTCTGTCCCACGACATAGCCGCCGCAGCCGGTGCCCGCCGGCGGACCGCCTGCCTCGACGCACATCACCCCGTTGAAGCCTTCGAACATGTAGTCCTCGGGCCGCAGTTCCTCGGCGTGGAATTCCACGGTTTCGAGCACGTCGATCACCGTCGGCATCAGCTTCTTGGTGAGCGTGAAGGTCGAATCGTGCTTGGGATCGCAGCCGATCTGCAGCACGCGGTGTCCGAGCATCGAGAAGGCGGCGGAAAGGTTCGACGAGGTGGTCGACTTGCCGATGCCGCCCTTGCCGTAGACGGCAAAGACCTTGGCATTGCCGATGCGGTCTGCAGGATCGAGCCGGACCTGCACGGAACCGTCGCCATCGGGCTTTCTGACGGGGGGATCGAGAAGCGCCATGTGTGTTTTCCTTTATGCCGCGACGGCCACGACACCCTCGGGGATGACGCCTTCCAGGCGGTCCTCGAGTTCGTCGCTTGCGGCGTGGAGGGCTGCGAGAGTGGCTTCGTCGGGCGCCCAGTACTGGCGCTCGACAGCTTCGATCAGGCGGTTCGCAACGCGGGCCGAGGCACGCGGATTGAGCGCGGCCATGCGTTCGCGCATCGCCGGATCGAGGACATAGGTTTCGCTGATACGCTGGTAGACCCAGGGATCGACTTCGCCGGTGGTGGCCGACCAGCCCATCGTGGTGGTGACATGACCCTCGATCGCCCGCACGCCTTCATAGCCGTGGCGCAGCAGGCTTTCGGTCCAGACGGGATTGAGGATGCGGGTGCGGGTTTCGAGCGCGACCTGTTCCTGCAGGCTGCGCACCTTGCCCGCGCCCTGGGTCTGGTCGCCGATATAGACCGGCGCGGTCTCGCCGCCCTTGGCGCGGGTCACGGCGCGGCTGATGCCGCCCAGCGCATCGACATACTGGTCGATCGAGGTGATGCCGAGCTCGACGCTTTCGAGGTTCTGGTAAGCGCAATCGACCGTCTTGAGCGCCGACGCAAGGATTGCGGCCTGCCGCACGGGCACGCCCTTGACCCCGTAGGCATAGCCCTTCTGGCGTTCGAAGCTGTCGGCCAGTTCGTCCGGATCGGTCCAGGCGCCATTGTCGATCATCAGGTTGACGTTGGCGCCATAGGCCCCCTGCGCATTCGAGAACACGCGCAGCGCAGCGGTCTCGAAATCGCACTGATGCTCGTTCTGGTGGGCGATGGCGTGGGCCCGCACGAAGTTGAGTTCCAGCGGCTCGTCAGCACTCGCGGCAAGCAGCGCAGCTTCGGCGAGCATGCGCGTCTGCAGCGGCAGCAAGTCGCGGAACACGCCCGAAAGCGTCGCGATCACGTCGATCCGCGGGCGGCCGAGTTCTTCCAGCGGCACGAGCTCCGCACCGGCAAGGCGGCTGTAGCTGTCAAAACGGGGCCGCGCACCGAGCAGCGCGAGGACCTGCGCGATCTGCGCGCCTTCGCTCTTGAGGTTGTCGGTGCCCCACAGCACCATCGCGACGGTTTCGGGCAGGTGGCCGGAATCGGCCATGCTGCGCTCGAGCAGCTTCTTCGCCTGCTCCGCGCCGTCCTTTACCGCAAAGGCCGAAGGCAGGCGGAACGGATCGAAGCCGTGGATGTTGCGACCCGTGGGCAGAATTTCCGGCGCGCGCAGCACGTCGCCGCCCGAGACGGGGCGGATGAACCGGCCGGCGAGGGCGCGGACAATGCCGTCGAGTTCGTGGTTGGAGGAAAGCGCGGTGTTGAGCGCGGCCATTTCCTTCAGCAGCGGGCTGTCGAGCCGCAGCTTGCCGTCGACCAGCGCTTCGGCCGTTTCGGGCGAAAGAGGGTGTCCGCGGGCCTCGGCGGAGGCGCGGACCATGTCGATGCGCTCCTCGCGGCTCGCGGCCAGCCCCGCCACGTGGAGCCCCTGCGGGATCAGTTCACGCTCGATCTCGTAGAGCCGGGCGGCAAGGGCGGGCACGTCGCTGCCATCAAGATCGAGCGTTCCGGCCTGTTCGGCGATCAGTTCGGCCAGAAGCCCGGCCTGCTCGTCGCCCGGGGGCAGCGAGCGCCAGCGCTCGACCGAGGCCTTGAGGTCGGCGAGGCCCTTGTAGACGCCCGAGCGGGTGAGGGCGGGGGTGAGATAGCTCACCAGCGTCGCGCCCGAGCGGCGCTTGGCCAGCACGCCTTCGGAAGGGTTGTTGGCGGCGTAGAGGTAGATATTGGGCAGATCGCCGATCATGCGATCCGGCCAGCATTCAGCGGTAAGGCCGGTCTGCTTGCCGGGCATGAATTCAAGGCTGCCATGCGTGCCGAAGTGCAGCACTGCATGGGCCTGGAAATCCTCGCGCAGCCAGCGGTAGAACGCGGCGAAGGCGTGGCTCGGGGCGAACCGGCCCTCGAACAGCAGGCGCATCGGATCGCCTTCGATGCCGATGGCGGGCTGGATGCCGACGAAGACATTGCCGAACTGCGCGCCAAGGATCTGCACCGCGCTGCCATCCGATTGCAGCTTGCCCGGGGCGGGGCCCCACGAAGCCTCGATTTCGGCAAGCCAGGTCTCGCGCGACACGATCGAGTCGGCGGTGACGCGGGCATGGACATTGGCCTCGGTGCCATAGCGCGCGGCATTGCCGCCAAGGATCGCCTCGCGCAACGCGTCGACGCTCTCCGGCACTTCGACGCGGTAACCTTCCGCCGCCAGCCGCTGCAGCGTCGCGTGGAGCGATTCGAACACGCTGAGGAACTGCGCCGTGCCGGCCGCGCCCGCACCCGGAGGGAAGTTGAACAGGACCACGGCCACGCGCCGTTCGTCTGCCGCCGCGCGGGCGAGATCGATCTGCTTGACCACGCGCGCGGCGAGTGTCTCGGCGCGTTCGGCGCAGCTTTCCATCTGCCGCACGCCGGTTGTTTCGGCGCCGGCAAAGGTGCAGCCACGCGTGCAGCCGGTGCAGGCCTCGCCGCTGCCGTCCGAACGGCCGCCGAAGACCATCGGCTGCACCGCGCCGTCAAGCTCGGGGATCGCGATCATCATCGTCGATTCCAGCGGCAACAGCCCCTGCGGGTTCGCGCCCCAGGCCTGCAGCGTCTGGAACTCGACCGGATGCGCGGCGATATAGGGGCGGTCCAGCTTCGCCAGAATGGCCTCGGCCGCAGCCGTGTCGTTGTAGGCCGGGCCGCCGACGAGGCTGAATCCGGTGAGGTTGACCACCGCATCGACCGTGGCCTTGCCGTCCTTCATGAACAGCTGCTCGATCGCAGGGCGCCCGTCGAGCCCGCCCGCAAAGGCCGGGATCACGTTGAGACCCTTGGCCTCCATCGCCGCGATCACGCCGTCATAATGGCGCGCATCCTTTGCCAGCACGTAGGAGCGCAGCATGAGCAGGCCCACCGTGCCGCGCGTGCCAGTCGCCTTGGGCAGCGCCGCCGCCGTCGCCGACATGCGCGGGGTCATCGCCGGGTGATAGACCCCGACTTCGGGATATTCGCGCGGCGCTTCGGCCTTCATCGCGCCGCGCAGGGCAGCGCGCTCGCCGCAAGCATAGCGGTCGATCAGCGCGCGGATCATGTCCACCACGTTGTCGTCGCTGCCCGCCAGCCAGTATTGCAGCGTCAGGAAGTAGGCGCGCACGTCCTGCGCGGTGCCGGGCACGTATTTCAAGAGCTTGGGCAGGCGGCGCAGCATGGCCATCTGGCCCTTGCCCGAGCTTGCACCCGGCTTGCCCGAGCCGCGCAGCTTCTTGAGCAGCGCCATCATGCCCGTGGCGGGCTTGTCCATGCGGTAGTCGCCCATGCGGGTGAGCTTGACCACTTCGCCCGCAGACATGAGGCCGACGATGGCGTCGCAATGCTCGCGCCGGGCCTCGAGCGCAGGCATCACCGCGCGGATATGGTCCTCGAGGAAGAGCATCGTGCACAGGATGATGTCGGCCTGGGCAATGTCCTCGCGCGCGGCATCGAGCGTGCCGGGCTTCTCTTCCCAGTCGGCTGCGGCGTGGAAGCCGATCGAGACGCCCGTCCCGGCCCGCGCGAACTGCCCCTGCGCGCGCTGGAACGCGCCCGAGAGGTGGTTGTCGAGCGTGATGACGACCACACGGACCGGTGTATCCGGGGTGGTGAGGGGAGCCTTACCGCGCATAGTGGGCTTTTGCCTCGTAGAGCGTGTCGAGCGTGATAGCCGCCAGGCCCATATCGTTCGCGTACTTCTCGGTGTTGCGCTTGGCCTTGCCGCGCACGAAGAACGGAATCTTGCGCAGTTCGCGCGTCGCCTCGTCGGTCCAGCCCGGCTCGCCGTCTTCGGCCTGAGCCGCTGCGACCGGCTCTGCCAGAAGGATATCGCCCGCCGGTGCCGCAGCCGCCGCGGTCTCGCGGGTCGCCGGAGCCGAGCCGTGCAGGTGCGAGGGCCCGGCACTGTCGCTGAACTCGAAGTCGTCGCGGAACATGGTGAGGAGGTGCTCCTCCAGCCCCATGACCAACGGATGCACCCAGGTGTCGAAGATCACGTTGGCGCCTTCGAAACCCATCTGCGGGCTGAAGCGCGCGGGGAAATCCTGCACGTGGACCGGCGCGGAAATCACCGCGCAGGGCACGCCGAGACGCTTTGCGATATGCCGTTCCATCTGCGTGCCGAGCACGAGCTCGGGCGCGGCGGCGGCAATCGCTTCCTCGACGACGAGGTGATCGTCGGTGATCAGCGGTTCGACCCCGTATTCCTTGGCAGCATTGCGAATGTCGCGGGCGAATTCGCGGTTGTAGCAACCGAGGCCGCAGACCGTGAAACCAAGCTCTTCATGCGCGATGCGCGCGGCGGCGACGGCATGAGTGGCATCGCCGAAGATGAAGACGCGCTTGGCCGTCAGGTAGGTCGAATCGACCGAGCGGCTCCACCACGGCATGCGCGAGGAGGGGTCATCGAGTGCGGGCGCCGGATCGACCCCGGCGAGCGCGGCGACCTCGGCGATGAAGGCGCGCGTTGCGCCGACACCGATCGGCACGGTGCGGATCGCCGGCTGGGCGAAGGTCTTGTCGAGCCAGCGCGCCGCCTCGTCCCCGATCTCGGGATAGAGCACGATGTTGAAATCGGCCGCGCCGATGGTCTTGATATCGCTCGGTGAGGCGCCAAGCGGAGCGACCAGGTGTACGTCGATGCCGAGAAGGTCGAGAATGCGCCGGATTTCGCGCACATCGTCGCGGTGGCGGAAGCCCAGAGCGGCGGGGCCAAGCAGATTGACGCGCGGGCGGCGGCCTTCGCGCGGGGCGGGGCGCACCGAGGTATCGGCAAGGCTGCGCACGATCTGGTAGAACGTTTCAGCAGCGCCCCAGTTTTCCTTGCGCTGGTAGCTGGGCAGTTCGAGCGGGATCACCGGGCAGGACAGGCCCATGTTGAAGGCAAGGCCGGCCGGATCGTCCTGGATCAGTTCGGCCGTGCACGAGGCGCCGACCAGCAGTGCTTCGGGCTTGAACCGCTCGACCGCATCGCGCGCCGCGTCCTGGAACAGGCTTGCGGTATCCTTGCCCAAATCTCGGGCCTGGAACGTGGTGTAGGTCACGGGCGGGCGGGCACTGCGCCGCTCGATCATCGTGAAAAGAAGGTCCGCGTAAGTATCGCCCTGCGGCGCATGGAGCAGATAGTGCACGCCGCGCATCGCCGTTGCGACCCGCATGGCGCCGACATGCGGCGGTCCTTCATAGGTCCAGACGGCGAGTTGCATGGGCCTAGATCCTCAGCACGTCGCGGCGGCGCAGCGGCCGGGCGAACAGTTCGGCGAGGTCACCCGCCTGATCGAAGCCGTGAACCGGTGAGAACACCAGTTCGATCGACCACTTGGTGGCAAGGCCCTCGGCCTCGAGCGGATTGGCAAGGCCCAGCCCGCAGACGGTGAGGTCGGGCCGGTCGGCGCGGACGCGGTCGAGCTGGCGCTCGACGTCCTGGCCCTCGCTGATCCGCGTCCCCTCGGGCAGGCCGGCAAGGTCTGCGGCAAGGTGCGCGCGGTGCAGGTAGGGCGTGCCGACTTCAACCGGGATCATGCCCAGTTCGGTGGCGAGGAACCGGGCAAGCGGGATTTCCAGCTGCGAATCCGGCAGAAAGGTGATGCGCTTGCCCTCAAGCAGGGGGCGATAGCGCTCCAGCGAACGCTTGGCGCGTTCACGGCCCGGAGCGATCACGCGGTTGACGTGCATCTCGTCTATGCCGAAGGCGGCGGCGGCGGCTGAAAGCCACGCTGCAGTGCCGTCGGCGCCGAAGGGGAAGGGCGCATCGATCCGCACCGCGCCCCGGTCTTCCAGCGCACGGGCGGTTTCACCAAGGAAGGGCTGCGCGAGGAGGTAGCGGGTGTTCGGTCCGACTGCCGGAAGCTGCCCGGCGCGGCGCGCGGGCAGCACGCCGACGCGGGCAATGCCCAGCTCGGCGAAGAGGCGCAGGAACTGGTCCTCGACGATATCGGGCAGCGCGCCGACGAGCACCAGCGCGGGCGCCGCATCCGGGGCCGCTTCGGGCATTTCCGGCACAAGCGCAGTCAGGCAGGCGTCCTCGCCCTCGGTGAAGGTCGTCTCGATCCCGCTGCCGGAATAAGCGAGGATGCGCACGCCCTCGCTGGTCTCGCTGCGCATGTGCTTGCCGCCGAGGCGCTGCGCGGCATTGCCCAGATCGAGCTTGATCACTTCGCTGGGGCACGAGCCGACGAGGAACAGCGTGCGGATTTCAGGCCGGCGGGCCAGCAGCCGGTCGACCACGCGGTCGAGCTCGGCGTGGCAATCGGCAAGGCCCGCGAGATCGCGCTCTTCGATGATTGCTGTCGCAAAGCGCGGCTCTGCAAAGATCATCACGCCCGCCGCCGATTGCAGCAGGTGGGCGCAAGTGCGTGAGCCGACGACAAGGAAGAAGGCGTCCTGCATCTTGCGATGCAGCCAGACGATCCCGGTCAGCCCGCAGAACACTTCGCGCTGGCCGCGCTCGCGCAGTACGGAAAGGCCGCCATCGCGCGGGTTCTCGGCTGCGGCCAGGGCCTGGGCGGGGCTCATGCGGCGATCCCCGCGATCTGGCCGGGCAGCGCCGTGGCCCTCGCCTGCAGCCGCGCGGCCCGCAGCTTCAGCACGAACTGCACGGCGTTGACGACGTAGGTGAGGTAGGCCGCGAGCGCGACGGTAAGGCGGGCCTCGACCGTGCCGATCTTGCCCAGCAGCATCACGAGATAGACCGTGTGCAGCGCAATCACGAGCATCGAGACCACGTCCTCCCAGAAGAACGCGGGGGCAAAGAGCCATTTGCCGAAGACCACCTTCTCCCAGATCGAGCCGGTGACCATGATCGTGTAGAGGGTGAGCGTCTTGGCGATGACCGAGAGATCGGCGGCAAAGGCGCCTTCACCGGTAAAGAGGCAGCGCAGCACCAGCACCAGGCTGACCAGAAACACCACGAACTGGAAGGGTGCCAGCAGGCCTTGCACCAGCGTCCAGACGGTTTCGTCGCGGCGCCGCTGCTCTTCGGGCGTATAGAGGGAAGGCCCCGTCTGGAGCGGTTCGCGAGCATTCTGCCGGTGGTCCGATCCGGACCCAGTTCCGCGCAGCGCCTGCATACGACCTTCCGACATTCTGGTGTGCCCCATCCTCTTCGCAACCAGCAGCTTACGACTCGTTCCAACGGACTGTCAATAAATTTGGACGACAAGAAAAATTGACATCATAGGGTTTGCCAAGGCCCCCGATTGGAGTTACGTCTTGGGGACGGGACAGAGTCGGAGTGTCGTTTACCCCTATCCCCGAGCGGTCGTTTGTGCCGCGGCAGGCGGGAGAGTCTGACATGGACTTGGCGGTAGGTAAGAGTGGGCCAGGGCCCCGAACTGCGGAGCAGCCCGCCTCGCATGATGAACACGCAATCAAGCATGCCAATGCCAAACAGGTCGGCGCCAAGCAGGTGAGCGATCGCCGCAAGGGTGACGGTTCCGGCGGTGGTCGGTCCAACGCCCCAAGGCGCCAGCGCGGCAGGTCCATCGCGGCGCTCAGCACCCTGATCGAGGGTGAGATCATTCCGCAGTTGCTTGTTGCGCACCGTTTGCGCCCGGGCCGCCTGCCTGTCGCGGGCGGCGGGGTGATTACCCCGGACGACCTCGCCACATTCGCGGCGCTGCCGCTTGTGCTTCAAGCTGATGAACTGCTCGTCCATGTCGAGCAGTATCTCGACCGTGGGATCGGCATCGATGCCGTCTTTGTAGATCTTCTCGCGCCCGCAGCGCGCCGTCTGGGTGAACTGTGGGAAGAGGACGCGTGCGACTTCCTCGACGTCACGATCGGTCTCTGGCGGTTGCAGGAAGTGATGCGCGAAATCGCCTGGGGCAGCCCGATCATCACCGGCCCGCTCAGCGCACCGCGCCGCGCCCTGTTCGCCCCGATGCCCGGAGAACAGCACAGCTTTGGTGCCACAATGGTACACGAAGTGTTCGTTCGCGCCGCTTGGGACAGCGAGGTTCTGGTTGCCCCGGAAATGCGGCAGCTGATCGCTAAAGTTGCCAACAAGGCTTATGATCTCGTCGGCTTGACCGTATCTTGCGATGTGACTACCGAATCCCTCGCAAGAACCATCAAGGCGATCCGAAGCGTGTCCATGTGCCAAGATGTTAGTATTCTGGTCGGTGGACAAGCAGTTAATGCCAATCCGGCACTTGCGATCGAAGCCGGAGCCGATGGGTCCGCAATGGATGCCCCCGGAGCGCTTGCTCTCGCCAACCGGTTGGTCGGCGCGGTCGGGCGCCAGATCGTGAACGCCGGCTAGGGCCGGTTCCACGGTGGTAGAGCCCGAACGCGCCCTTGCGGACAAGACGCTTTTTACCCGACGAGAAGCCGCGTTCGAGTCGCTTGGGCCGGCAGACGCCTTGCGTCTTGTGCTGGCCGCCGGCGATGTCACCCTTTCCCTCGATCCTGATGGCCGTATTCTCGATGTGGCGGCCAACCGGCAGGATTTTCCCGGCTGTGACAGCTGGATCGGCCACCCGTTCGAAGCCGCGGTAACCGTCGAAAGCCGCAGCAAGGTCAGGGACATGCTGCTGGTCGAGGTGGGCGGGGCAAGTAGCCGCTGGCGCCAGATCAATCACACCAGCCCGGCCGGCGACATTCCGGTGCGCTATCTCGTGATCAGCCTCGACGGAGGCCAGCGCCTCATCGCGGTCGGGCGCGACATGCGCCATGCCGTGGTGCTGCAGCAGCGCCTGCTCCAGGCCCAGCAGTCGCTCGAACGCGACTACATGCGCCTGCGCCAGATCGAGACACGCTACCGCCTGCTGTTCGATCTTTCGACCGAGCCGGTGCTGCTTGTCGAGGCGGACAGCCACCGCATCCAGGAAGCCAATCCCGCCGCGCATGCCCTGCTGGAAGCGCGCCCCGGCAGCCTGGTTGGCGCCAAGCTCACCGGGCTCGTCGCCCGCAGCTCGCGCGATGCGCTGATCGCCTATCTCGGCGCGGTGCTCACCACGTCCGAAGTCTCGCCGCTCGCGGTCGAGCTCGAGCGGGCGCGCCAGCAGCTCACGATCACGGCGACGGGCTTCCGCCAGCTCGGTGGACGTTACCTGCTCGTCCGCCTCGGCACCGCGACCGCGCGCACGCCCGAAGGCGCCGCCACGCTGCTCGATATTGTCGAGCGCATGCCCGATGCCTTCGTCGTCGCCGATGCGCGCATGCGCATCATCGCGGCCAACATCGCTTTCCTCGAACTCGCCCGCGCCGCCTCGCTCGATCAGATCCGCGGCCGTCCGCTTGGTGAGTTCGTCGGCCGCCCGGGCATCGACCTCGATCTGATCGAGGGCCAGCTCACCAAATACGGCCTTGCCCGCAACGTCAGCACCGTGGTGCGCGCGCAAGGGTCCGAACTGGAAGAGCCGGTCGAGCTTTCGGCTGTGCGCACTTCGGGCGACTCGCCCTGCTATGGCTTTGCCATCCGCGAGATCGGGCGCCGCCTGCGCGATCTGCCGCCCACGCCGCTCGATCTGCCACGTTCGGTCGAGCAGCTGACCGAACTCGTCGGCCGCGCCTCGCTCAAGGAAATCGTGCGCGAAAGCACCGACCTGATCGAGCGCCTCTGCATCGAGGCGGCCCTTGCCTACACCTCGGACAACCGCGCTTCTGCGGCCGAAATCCTCGGCCTCAGCCGCCAGAGCCTCTATTCGAAGCTCCACCGCTACGGCCTTGGCAACCTGGTTGGCGAGGGCGACTAGCTTCCCGCACCAAGTGTAAGAATCCATTGACACTTGCTAGTGTCAACCATACGTTTCGGGCATGACGCAGCCCGCCACTTCGGCCCCGCCAATGGTCTCGACCATCCGCCGTCCCGCCCTGCGCGACGTGCTGGAGCTGCTCAAGCCGATCACTTGGTTTCCGCCGATCTGGGCCTTCATGTGCGGCGTGGTCTCGTCGGGCCAACCCGCTGCGGGGCACTGGTTCGCGATTGTGCTGGGCGGCATGCTGGCAGGGCCACTGGTCTGCGGCAACAGCCAGGCGATCAACGACTGGTTCGACCGCCACGTCGATGCGATCAACGAACCGAACCGCCCGATTCCCTCGGGCCGCATCCCGGGCCGCTGGGGTCTCTATATCGCATGCGTCGGATCGCTCGTCTCGCTGGCGGTCGGGGCGGCGCTGGGCATTTGGGTCGTGGTCGCAACCGTGGTCGGGCTCGCCGCCGCCTGGGCCTACAGCGCGCCGCCCTTCCGCCTCAAGGCGAGCGGCTGGTGGGGCCCCGCGCTGGTCGGCCTGACCTATGAGGGCCTCAGCTGGTTCACCGGCGCCGCAGTCATGGCCAATGCCCTGCCGCCCACGCCGGTGCTCGTGGTCCTCGTGCTCTACAGCATCGGCGCGCACGGCATCATGACGCTCAATGATTTCAAGGCGGTGGAAGGCGACCGGCAGACCGGCGTGCGCTCGCTCCCTGTAACGCTCGGCGTGCGAAATGCGGCGCTCCTCGCCTGCGGGGTCATGGCGCTGGCACAAGTGATCGTCGCGATCTATCTCGTGCAGCTCGGCCTGATGCTCTCTGCCGTGATTGTCGCGCTGGTGCTTGCGGCGCAATTCGCGCTTATGCCGCGCTTGCTGGCTGATCCCGCCGCCCGCGCACCCTGGTACGGGGCAACGGGCGTCAGTCTCTATGTTCTGGGGATGCTGGCTGCGGCCGGCGGCCTCGGCGGCCATTGGTGATGGCGCGCCCGGTCAGCCCTTCCGGTTTCGGCTGGCTTGCGATCGTCCGGCTCGGACTGGTGCAGGCTTCGATCGGCGCGATTGTCATGCTCGCCACCTCGCTGCTCAACCGGGTCATGGTGGTCGAATACGGCATGGCCGCTGCCGTCCCCGCCGGGCTCGTGGCGGTCCACTATGCGGTGCAGCTGGCGCGCCCCGTCTGGGGCCACGGTTCGGATCGGGGCCATGCCCGCACCCCGTGGATCATCGGCGGCGTCGCGGTGCTGGGCGGCGGGGCGATGCTCGCGGTCCTGAGCCTTCCGCTGGGCGCGGGGCAGCCGCTCCTTGCCAATGCCATGGCGCTCGCCGGGTTCGTGCTCATCGGCGGCGGCGTGGGCGCAGCAGGTACCTCGCTCCTCGCGCTTCTCGCTGCCGGTGTCGCGCCGCAGCGCCGCGCAGCCGCAGCCGCTGTCACCTGGATCATGATGGTGATGGGCATCGTGCTGTCGGCAGGCGTGGCGGGGGCACTGCTCGAACCCTTCACCTGGGGACGCCTGGTAACGGTTTCGGGCGGAATTGCCCTTGCCGCGCTCGTGCTTACCATCGCCGCCACCTTCCGCCTCGATCGCGCCGCGCCGCTGGCGCCCGCGCTTGAAACCGAAACCGCGCTTAGCCTCGGTGACGCGCTGCGCGCCGTCTTTGCCGAACCGGCTGCACGGCGCTTCACGGTCTTCGTGTTTCTCTCGATGCTTGCGTATTCGATGCAGGATCTCATCCTCGAACCGTTCGCCGGCCTTGTCTTCGGCATGAGCCCGGCGCAGTCCACTTCGCTCTCGGCGGTCCAGCACAGCGGTGTGCTTGTGGGCATGATCGTTGCGGGTGTCGGCGGCAGCGCGTTTGGCGGCCGCATGGCGGGAGAGCTGCGGGGCTGGATCGCGGCAGGCTGTGTCGGCTCCGCGCTCGCGCTCGCGGGCCTTGCCGTGGGCGCCGGGGTCGGCCCCGGCTGGCCGCTGGCGGGCAATATCGCTGCGCTTGGCTTTGCCAACGGCGTCTTTGCGGTCTCGGCCATCGGCGCGATGATGAGCCTTGCCGGCGCGGCCAGCGCAGCCGGCGGCCGGCCCGATACCGGTGTGCGCATGGGCGTATGGGGCGCGGCGCAGGGCGTCGCCTTCGGCCTTGGCGGCCTAGCCGGCGCGGTCGGTGTCGATCTGGCCCGCCATGCGGAGAGCGACGGGCGCGCATTTCAGACAATCTTTGCGATCGAAGCCATGCTGTTCATGGCTGCGGCAGTGATGGCGGCGCGCATGGCCGGTGGCGGCGCGACGATCAATTTGCGGGAGGCAGAAGCATGAGCGGACCTGAATTCGATGTCATCGTCGTGGGCGGCGGCCCATCCGGAGCCACAGCTGCGGCTGATCTGGCGCGCATCGGCCATACCGTGATGCTGCTCGACCGGGCCGGGCGGATCAAGCCCTGCGGCGGCGCGGTCCCGCCGCGCCTGATGGAAGAGTTCGCCATTCCCGAAAGCCTGCTTGTGGCGCGCGCCCGGTCGGCTCGCATGGTCGCCCCGTCCGACCGTGCGGTCGATATGCCGGTGGGCGAGATCGGCTATGTCGGCATGGTTGACCGCGATGTGTTCGACGAATGGCTGCGCAATCGCGCGGCGCAAGTCGGGGCCGAGCGCCGCACCGGCACGTTCGAGCGGATCGAGCGCGACGGCGCTGAAGGCGCCGTGGTCGTCTACCGCGAAACGCGCGGCGGGCCAGAGCACCGCGTTCGTGCGCGCCTGATCATCGGCGCCGACGGCGCGCGGTCGGGCGTCGCGCGCGACAGCCTGCCCGGCAGCGAGAACGTCAAGTGCGTCTTCGCCTATCACGAGATCATCAAGTCACCGCCCGCGAACGAACACGGGTTCGATCCCGCTCGCTGCGACGTGATCTACCAGGGCCGCGTCTCGCCGGATTTCTACGGCTGGGTCTTCCCGCACGGCGAAACCTCCAGCATCGGCGTCGGCAGCGCCAACAAGGGCTTCTCGCTGCGCGGCTCGGTCGCCACGATGCGCCAGGAAATGGGCCTTGCCGATTGCGAAACCGTGCGCAGCGAAGGCGCGCCCATTCCCCTGAAGCCCCTGAAGCGTTGGGACAACGGGCGCGATGTCCTTGTCTCGGGCGACGCGGCCGGCGTGGTCGCACCGGCCTCGGGCGAGGGCATCTACTACGCGATGACCTGCGGGCGCCACGCTGCCAATGCAGCGCACCAGTTCCTCATGACCGGCAAGCCCAGCGCGCTCAAAGCCGCCCGGCGCACGTTCCTTCGCGAGCATGGGCGCGTGTTCTGGATTCTGGGTATCATGCAGTATTTCTGGTATTCGAGCGACAAGCGCCGCGAGCGGTTCGTGGCGATGTGCGCGGATCCCGATGTGCAGAAGCTCACCTGGCAGGCCTACATGAACAAGAAGCTGGTCCGCGCCGATCCGATGGCGCACTTGCGCATCTTCCTCAAGGATACCGCGCATCTCCTTGGTCTCCGGGCGGCGCACCCTTGAACAGCCCGTTGGGTAACCGGCCCTGGGGACTGCCGATTGCCATAGCCGCCATCGCGGCGGTCGTGGTTGCCGGGGTCGGCGGCACGATGACCGATACGACCGGCTGGTACGAGAGCCTTCGCCTGCCGAGCTGGAACCCGCCACCCCAGGCCTTCGGGCTGATCTGGACGGTGGTGTTCACCCTGATCGCCGCCTCGGGCGTGACTGCCTGGCGTGCCGCGCCGGACAGCCGCACCTCCGATACGCTGATCGGCCTTTTCGCGATCAATGGTGCGCTCAACGTGAGCTGGACTGTGCTGTTCTTCCAGTTGCGCCGCCCCGATTGGGCGATCGTCGAGCTTGCGGTGCTGTGGCTGTCGATCGCGGTCCTGATCGTAGCCTGTGCCCGCCATTCGCGCGGCGCGGCGCTGCTGCTTCTGCCCTATCTGGCATGGGTCTCGGTCGCCGGTGCGCTCAACTGGCAGGTGATCCAGCTCAACGGGCCGTTCTGACAACCACTATGGACCTCGCACTACGCCCGCTCACCCGGAGCTTGTCGAAGGGTGCTGGCACCGCGGTGCCACAGGGCCGAGCCGGAACCGAAGGCTGAGTGCCAGATCTCGCCACCTTGTTCGCCAGCGGCCACGCCGCCGATCTCGTGCTTGCGGTGCTGGCAATCGAGGCGCTGATCCTGCTCAGGGGAGGCCGCCCCGCCATCGATGTCGCCCTCCTGCTGCTCCCCGGCGCCTGCATGATGCTCGCCTTGCGTGCCGCGCTCGTCGGTGCCAGCTGGCCATGGATCGCGCTCCCGCTGGCGGCCTCGTTTCCGGTACATCTGGCGGATCTGCTGCGGCGGGGGAGGTGAGACCTGAGGGAACACCCGGTGGGAAGTCAGTGATCGCGGATTGGAAATGTTGATTTCATAAATGGGATTGCCGTCTATGAACCGCCCTCTGCTTGCGGGCATTCTCGTGGCCGCTGTTGTTTTGTCCCTCGCTTGGTTTGTCTGGTTTGCCACACGCGAGCCTCGGCGGTCGGTCGCGCTGGTGAGCCTTGCCGTCTGGGCAATCCCCCTGTTCTATGCCGGCGGTTGGTCCGCCGGGGCGACCACAGGCGAAACCACGCTCGTGCTGCTGCTCGTCATCACTTTGGTGTTGCTCAGGGTCATGCGTGACAACGCACTAGATTGGCCGATGCGCCATATCGAACGACGCCGAGCGCGACTTGGCCAATCGAGCCGCGCAGGCAGCACCGCTCCCGAAGAGAATGAGGACGGCAGCACCTGAAAAGCTGCTTCGATAGACAACAACATTTCCTGACATCAGCAGCAGAAAGCCCCTCCCGCTTGCGGGAGGGGTTTGGGGTGGGCACGCCGCAAGCACCCGCACCTCCAGGCCACAGACCGTCCCGATCCTGGCCGCCCATGCAACCCGTGCGCATTTTCATTTTCCTACATCGCGGATCGCCGCCATGCTCCTCGCCAGCGTTCTTTGACACTGTTGATCGATCCATGCGCGGCGGCGAGGATGTCACCCTGTCCGCCGAAGCCCAAGTCTTTGTTTTAAAATGGCAAATGCCGCCAGATCGAGGGTGACACCCTGTCACCCGGTGTAACCCTCGATGCGCGCGGCGTGCGGCAAACCTGCGGCACAAAAGAAAACCCCCGCGATCCGTGTGGGATCGCAGGGGCCAGGTATTCCGCGCCGGTTGCGTGCGCGGGGGTGTTCGTTGGCCTGACCGGGGTCAGGGCATCTTGGTCGGTGCCGCAGCCGGAGCCGGGGCGGCAGCTGCGGTGACCATCGGACCGGTCGGCCGCAGGGCCGGGTAGTCCTTGACCATCGAGACGCCGCCCAAGGGCTTGTTCACGCCGCGGTGGCAGGTCGCACAGTTGACCTTGAGCGGATCGCCCATGGGCCCGAGGCGGTGCTTGGGGAACACACTGGCAAGCGAGCCGATGTATTCACCGTTGATGTCACGCACCATGCGATAGCCATACCAGGCGCCGACTCGCTTGGGCGTGCTCATGTTCCAGGCCTGGAACGAGCCGGCGTTGTGGCAGAACGTGCAGTTCACGCCGAGCGCCGTCGAGGTGTGCATCATCAGGCTGTAGGTGCCCTCGGTCTCCATCGTCGTGGTCTTGTTGGCCGTCGCAGCATACTTCGAGGGATGGCTGTAGGTCGACTGCACCCGGATCGGCGACGAATTGGCATCGAGCAGGTACTTGGCAAAGGCCGTGTTGGGCAGCGACGAATAGGCCGTGGTGACCAACGGCACATTCTGGCCGTGCTTGTTGCCGAGGATCGAATCCGGGTTGCCCTTCTCCGGCAGCGCCCAGTTCTCGGTCGGCACAGCCTGACCGCGATGGCAGGTGTAGCAGGTAACGCCGGTTTGCTTGACGTGCTGTGTCCAGCCCGTGTTGATCTTCCGGGTCATCTGCAGCATCCGCCGCGCGACCTTTTTGGTGTAGAGCTCGTCGGACGCCAGGTTGGCCGGGTTGTGGCAATAGTTGCAGCCTTGCTCCGGTGCGATCCACTGCGTGATCGCGGCCATCGTGTAGCTGAACTCGTCTTCCGAGATGTCACCCAGAACCTGCACGTTCTGATAGGCTTCCTTCGCAGGACGGCCACCGGGCTTCGGCGGGTCGTAGGGCGGCGGGGGAACCTCGCCGACCTTCTTCTTGTCGGAGACGAGATGGATCTGATCCATGCCCGTGCCCCGATAGCCGTTCTGCGCGACCGACTTGGTTTCCAGTTGGCAGGCGCCCAGCAGCGCCGCGCCGGCCAGGACTGCGCCCAGGCGCAGCAGCATGGTGCTTTTCATTGTCCCGTGCTCCCCAATGCCGGATCGACGACCCCGGTGGAGGGGTAAGCCGGCGCGTAGTGGTGCTGTTGTGCCCACAGGTACCAGTTGTCGACAACGGTGCCGGTGAGGAGGATGCCGATGCCCCCGGTCAGCGTGGTCAGCACGGCGAACCACCAGGCCCAGCGGTGAATCGATTCCATCGTGGCGTTGAAACCCATCGTCCAGCGCCAGAACAGGGCGGCGCGCTCCGATGCGGTGCCGCGATCGGTGATCTGTTCGATCTCGCGCTCGCCGCCGTACCGGCCGACAGCCAGAATGGTCGCACCGTGCATCGCGAAGAGCAGGGTCGAGCCATAAAGGAAGGCGATCGAGAGGGCGTGGAACGGGTTGTAGAACAGGTTGCCATAGCGGATCGAGAACGCGGCGGTCCAATCGAGATGCGGGAAGATGCCGAAGGGCACCGCTTCGGACCAGCTGCCCATGAAGGCGGGCCGGATGAAGCCGAGCACGAGGAACAGCCAGATCGCCGAAAGGAAGGCCCAGGCGACATGCGTGCCCATGCCGAGGGCCTTCGCCCGCCGGTAGGTACGGATGGTCCAGAGCAGCACCGAAGCGGTGAGGAACATGCCGGCGAGGATCCACCAGCCGCCCTTGGCGAGCGGCACGATCGGCGAGAAGCCGTATTCCGGTCCCGGCGGCTCGAGGCTGAGCCAGGGCAGCATGCGGACGAACTGGATCGGGTTCCAGTTCACCGAGGCCATCATGTTGAGCCCGATGATCTCGAACGCGATGAACCCGAACATGAGCGAGGCAATGCCCGTCCAGCCAAGGTAGATCGGGCCGAGCTGGGCCTGGCCGAAGCGGCCGAACAGGTGGTTGAAACCCGTCATTTCGGTGCGCGGATCACTGCCGGGCTTCATCGCTATGCCCATTTCGGGGGCGTGCGCGAGTTGGACCTGGGTGAAGATATTCTGGTAGGTAGCCATGGCTTGGTCCTCCTTCACGACCAGATCGGCAGGTTGAGCCACCAGTTCCACCATTCGGGCCAACCGCGGGTCCAGAGCGGACCGCTGATGATGATGCAGATCGCGCTCCAGAAGCCGGCATTGAGCGCCAGCAGCAGGCCCAGGCGGTGGATGCCCAGGGTGCCGATCGAGTAACCGATCAGATCGCGGAAGAAGGTGTCTTCATACTCCGGCGTCTTGACGGTCTCGCCTTCGGCCGGGTTCACCGCGGACAGAACCAGCGCGCCGTGCAATGCGAGCGCGAGGCAGGTGGTGAAGAAGAACGACACCGCCAGCATGTGCGCCGGATTGTAGTGGAAGTGCAGGTACTGGTAGCCGGTGTTCGACACCCAGTCGAGGTGGCTGAAAATCCCGTAAGGGAAGCCGAAGTGCCAGGCACCGAGCAGCACCGGACGGATCACCACCAGTGAAACATAGGCGAAGATGGCGAAGCCGAAGGCGATTGGCACATGGTAACCCATGCCCAGCTTGCGGCAAATCTCGACCTCGCGCAGAGCCCAGGATACGAACGACACGATCGCGCAGACCGTGATCACCTGCCAGAAGCCGCCTTCGCGAAGCGGGGCAAAGCCAAGGCCATATTTGAGATCAGGTGGGGCGATCGAGATCAGCCACGGGTTCCACGTGCCCCCTTGCGAGGCACAGTAGAGGATCAAGGCTGTTCCGAGTGAGGCGAAAATCGCTGTGATCACTCCGAAAAAGCCGACGTAAAACGGGCCGACCCAGAAGTCGAAAAGGTCCCCGCCGATCAACGTGCCTCCGCGCACGCGATACTTTCGCTCGAAACTGAGGAGCGCCATAGCTCTATCCTCCCCCGCCCAAGCCTGGCGGGCACAAGTACATGGTCAAAAACAACCGGTTCCCCCCGGCAGTGCCGGAGGCGGCATGGTCCACCATTTCAGATCGGTGGGATGCCGCCTCTTGCCTTGCAGGTGGTCAGGGCTTTGCTGCGGCTGCAGCCGGGGCTGCCTGAGCCGCTGTGTGCGGGCCGTCGAGCCAGTTGTAGCGAGGCGTGCTGAGCAGAATGAAGTGAATCACAATTGCCAGCACAAAAAGGAACGCAGCCATAGCCACGAGGGCCCTGCGCGGGTCGAAAATAAGCCAGACTCTCCACATGGTCATTGTCCTTGTGAATGCGCCACTTGGGC
The DNA here is from genome assembly GCF_037133355.1 of Novosphingobium sp. Taxonomy (GTDB): domain Bacteria; phylum Pseudomonadota; class Alphaproteobacteria; order Sphingomonadales; family Sphingomonadaceae; genus Novosphingobium. The sequence goes on from NZ_JBAXOI010000007.1 coordinate 45,421, forward strand.
GCGATCGTTCAGTTCGGCCAGAAGGCCGGGTGGCCGTTGTGGCCAAACGTGATTGAAGTGTCGGTGGATTTCTTACGAAATCCAGGGACGCCAGCTCCACACCAGGAAGTGGGCAACCACGGCCACAGTGGTGAAGCCGAGGAAGCTGCTCATGAACAGCTTATGGAATTCCTTGGCTTCTTCGGGTGTCAGGTAGGTCCTGAGCCCAAGGCGATCATCGCTCATATCTGCATCTCCAGTATTGACGTGCAAGGCGAGAGGCGGCGATCGCCCCCCGGCGATATTCCGCCGGCCGAAACCGAGGGAATGATGGTGCCCGCAGTGCGGGGCATTCTGTTCGCGCCGGTCATGGCGCGGATGAACCAAGCAGCGCATCGGCAAGCCTGTCGGCGCTGACGGTGCTTTCGCCCTCGCGGCGTGCGGCTGCTTCCGCAGCGTCGCGCAGGCGCTTGGCAAAGGAGATACGGATGAGGACGGGCTGCGCCTCGACCAGTTCGTCGAGCCGGGCCTTGGCCTCGTCGCTCCACTGCAACTCGCGGTGGTGGCGGGTCGGAGTGGCGGGCACGGCATCGAGCTGTGTCGCCAGCGGCAGGATATGGAACAATGCGTCGAACAGCGCGTTGCACACTTCCTGGATCAGATAGGTCGCGCCCGAATAGCCCATGAAGGGCGTACCGGTGTGGCGACGGATCGCCGCGCCCGGGAAGCTTGCCGGGATGTAGATGCTGCGCGCGCCGCATTCGGCGAGGTACATCCGCTCGTTGTAGCTGCCAAAGACGACCATGGGCGCGCCGGCCCGGATCGAATCGCGCACGTCCTCGTTCTTGGGCTTCACGCCCGCGCTGCGCGAATAGGCGAAGGCGCAAGGGAGGCCCATGTCCTCCTCGAGGAAGTGTCGGATCCCACGCGTGTAGGTCTCGTTCGCCACGATGCCGAAGCTGGCTGTGCCGAAAAAGTCCTGCGTAACCGAGCGCCACAGATCCCACAGCGGCTTGATCGTGGTGTGCTTCTCGCGCGTGATGAAGGGCTCCGGATCGAGACCCAGCGAGGCACCCAGCGCTTCAAGGAAGCGGGTGGTCGAGGTGAGGCCGACCGGCGCCTGGAAGTAGGGCCGCTCGAGCAGCTCGCACAAGTTGCGGCCGAACTCGCGGTAGAGGCACACGTTCGCGTCGGCATCGGCCAGGCGGCGAATGTCGGCGAGGTGGCAGCCCAGCGGGAACACCACATTGACCTCGGCGCCGATGCCTTCAATCAGGCGGCGAATCTCGGCGAGGTCCGAGGCCATGTTGAACATGCCGTAAGCCGGGCCGATGATGTTTACGCGCGGCTTCTCGCCTTCCTTGCGCGCCTTGGGTGCGGGCATCGCCTTGGGGCCGAACTCGGTCCAGAGCCAGCTGAGGGCGCGGTCGGCCGATTGCCACTGATCCTCGTCGATCGTGCGCGGCAGGAAGCGCTTGATGTTGGTGCCACCGGGGGTGACGCCGCCGCCGATCATTTCGGCGATCGAGCCGGTGACGACGACTGCCGGAAGATCGGGGTCGAGCGTTTTCCAGGCGCGGCGCATGGCCGCTTCGGTGCCTGTCTTGCCGAGCTCCTCTTCGCCAAGCCCGGTCACCACGATGGGCAGCTCGTGCGGCGGCAGGCCGTCGGTGTAGTGGAGCACAGAGGTGACCGGCAGGTTCTCGCAGCCCACCGGGCCGTCGATGATCACCTGCAGGCCCTTGACCGCGGTGAAGACGTAGACCGCGCCCCAATAGCCGCCCGCGCGATCATGATCGATGATGAGCGTCATGCTTGCGCTCCGAAGGTCTGACTCAGGGCTTTGCCCAAGCTATGGCCGAACAGCAGCACCGACGTCTGGTCGGAGGGCGGGCTCGATGGCTGGACGGACGGTTGGCGCGACGGCTGGACCGTGATGGCAAGGCGCTTATCGCCAAAGGAAATGAACAGGATCATGAGCCCACCGCCTCGGCCGCCTTGCGGGCAGCCTCGTTGAGCGCGGCGTACTTCTTCTTGAAGTTCGGGCGGTCCTGCGGGGTATCTTCCCACACGCCTGTCGCGTGGCCGGTGCCGACGCCCTCGAAGAAGGCAGACATCCGGTCGAACCGGTCCTTGCCGGCAATGGCGGTGTTGACCACCATGGCGAGGCTGCCGGCGCCTGCCGGGCCCATCAGCGGCCGTGCCGAGATGAGGTTGGTGAAGTAGAGCGCCGGGATCGCGAGCTGCTTGGCATGCTGCACCACCGGGGTCGTGCCGATGGCGAGATCCGGGCGGAATTCCTCGACTGCGGCGATATCCTGCTCGAGGCTGGCGCGGTATTGCACCTTCACGCCGCGCGCCTGAAGCCATTCGCGGTCGGGATCGGACCAGACGGTGCGCGGGCAGGCGGTGCCGACATAGCGCACATCCGCGCCGCTTTCGATGAGCAGGCGGGCCACGAGCAATTCGGAGCCTTCGTAGCCCGAGACCGTGATCCGGCCCTTGATCGGCCGCGCGGCGAGCGCGGCGGTGATCGCAGGGAGGAAGCGGTTCTGTGCGGCGGCGACCGCGTCGGCGCTGATGCCGCAGGCCTGACCGATTGCGGCAAGCCAGGCGGCGGTGCCGTCGCGTCCGACCGGAGCCGAGCCGACGACCGTGCGGCCGGCTGCCTCGAACTCGCGTACGCTGGCCGTATAGAAGGGATGGATCGCGGCAACGGCGGCGCAATCGAGCGCGGCATAGAGCTCACGCCACTCGCGCGTCGGCACGACCGGCCCTGCGGCAAGGCCCATCGGCTCCAGCATCTGGCCGATGCCGACGGGATCGACCGGGAACATCTCGCCGAGCAGGGTGATGGTCGGCCGGTCGGCCCGGTTGGCGGGGGCACTCACCGGGCCAGCTTCAGCCTCGCTGCGGGCATAGGCGAGCATGGCGCCGGCGAGCACGTCCTTGGCTTCGGCATGCGTCGGAATGCCGAAACCAGGCACATCGATGCCGATGATGCGGACGCCGTTGATTTCCTTGCCGAGCAGACGCAGCGGAACGCCGCTGGCGGTGGGCACGCACAGATTGGTGACCACGATCGCGTCGTAATGCTCGGGATCGGCGAGGTTCTCGACCGCTTCCTTGATGTCCTCGAACAGCTTGCCGGTGACAAGCGTTTCGGAACTGAACGGCACGTAGCCGACACTGCGCCGCGCGCCATAGAAGTGCGAGGTGAAGGTGAGGCCATAGACGCAGCAGGCCGAGCCCGAGAGCACGCTCGCCGTGCGCCGCATCCGAAGGCCCACGCGAAGCGAGCCGAAGGCGGGGCACATCGATTGCGGCTGGTCGTGCGGCCCCATCGGATAATCGGCGGCGTAACGGTCGAGCACTTCGCTCTTGCCTGCGCTGCGCGCGGCCTCGCGCATGCGGTCCTTGCCGCCGTGGCAGCCGCCGCCTTCGCCCGCCGGGACGAGCGCGTCCGGTGTTGCGTCGATGCGGTCAGGAGCAGGGCGGCTGTCAGATGTCATCGTAGATGACCTCCAGCGAAGCCTTGGCTTCGAACGTGCCGCCGCGCATGTCGGCCTGAGTGGCGGGCACCAGCGTCACGCTGCCGCCGGTGTCCTCGGGCGAGAACAGGCCGAGCAGGCCGTCCTGATCGAGCGGCTTGGGCCGGCGCGGCGGGGCGGTGGCGACGTTCTCCGCCAGTTCCTCGAACAGGCTACCCCACTGCGTGTCGGGCCGGCCGATGATCTGGTAATTGGCGGACTTGCGGCGGATGTCCTCGTCCGCCGGGATCGCGCAGAGCACCGGGATATCGACCGCCGCCGCAAAGGCCTTGGCCTCGCCGGTGCCGTCGTCCTTGTTGACGATCATGCCCGCGACGCCGACGTTGCCGCCCATCGAGCGGAAATACTCGACCGCCTTGCAGACATTGTTCGCGACGTAGAGCGACTGGAGGTCGTTCGAGCCGACGACGATGACCTTCTGGCACATGTCGCGCGCGATCGGCAGGCCGAAGCCGCCGCAGACCACGTCGCCGAGGAAGTCGAGCAGCACGTAGTCGAAGCCCCACTCATGGAAGCCAAGCTTCTCGAGCAGTTCGAAACCGTGGATGATGCCGCGCCCGCCGCAGCCGCGGCCGACCTCGGGGCCGCCGAGTTCCATCGCGAAGACGCCGTCGCGCTGGAAGCACACGTCTTCGATCTTCACTTCCTCGCCCGCCAGCTTCTTGGCGGCAGAAGTCTCGATGATTGTCGGGCAGCTCTTGCCGCCAAACAGCAGCGAGGTGGTATCGGACTTGGGATCGCAGCCGATCAGCAGCACGCGCTTGCCTTGCTGCGCCATCATGTAGCTGAGGTTGGAAAGCGCAAAGCTCTTGCCCGATCCGCCCTTGCCGTAGATCGCGATGATCTGCGTTTCCTTGGTCACTTCGGTCGGCACGATTGCATCGGGCTCAATTGCCGCCTCGGCGCGCAGCGCAGCCACGCGGTCGGAGGTTTCATGCCCGGATAGAACCGTCGTCATGCGCATTCACTCCAATCGAGAACCATTTTGAGGCAGTTGCGGTCGGTAAAGGCCGCCGGGTACGCGTCGGCGGCTTCCGCCGCAGGCCGCACGTCGGTGACGAGGCCGCTGAGATCGAGTTTGCCGGAGCGCACGAGGTCGCGAGTCCGGACCAGGTCGCCCGGGCTCCATTCGGCCGCGACGCGGATCCGCGCCTCGGCACGGAAGGCGACCGGGAAGGCGAAGTTCAGCCGGTCGGCATAGAAGCCGGCCAGATTGATCTCCCCGCCGCGCGCGAGCCGCGAGAGCAGCGCATCGAGAATGTTCGAATCGCCGCTGGCATCGCAGATCGAGCGGTAGTCGCGGCGCGGATCGGCATCGGGCGCAAGCACCATGTAGCCAACAGCACCTGCCGTGCGGAGCGGATCGGTTTCCCAGACGGTTGGCGCCGGTGCGCCGAGCGCCATGGTGATGCGGGCGAGCAGACGGCCAAGCACGCCGTGGCCGACGATCAGGTCGGGCAGCGCACCGCCATCCAGGGCGTGCAGCGCGGTTGCGGCAAGGGCGAACAGCACACCGTCAGCCTGCAGCGACTCGTCGATCTCAAGGGCACGGGCCGCTGGAAGGACAAGGCGGCGAGCCGAGCCGCCGAACAGGCCGCGCGCATCGCGGAAGCAGCTGGCGCCGGGGACAAACACCCAGTCACCGATTCGCGCCCAGGCATCCCGGCCGGCATCGATCACGCGGCCAACCGATTCGTAACCCGGCACGAGCGGATAGCCCATGCCCGGAAACATGGGCATTTTGCCCGTCCAGAGAAGCTTTTCGGTGCCGGTGCTGATGCCGCTCCAGCGGACTTCGACAACCACGTCGGTGCCGGTCGGCGCATCAAGCGCGAGGGGGCGGAGAGCCAATTGCTCCGGGGCCTCCATGATGAGCGCTAATGCTTCCACGACCACGTTTCCCCTCAGCCCGGAACCGAACGGCATGCCGTTCGGATTAGGGGCCTTTCCGAGTGTCAGCTTACATTGTCATTAAAAAGTGTCAACTCAACACTACACCTTTGTGAGGGTTGGTGGTGCGATGAGCCGTGCGGCAGCGCCGACGGGTCGTTTTGGGGTGAGAGGTCAGACACGGGCGACGATCGCGCCGCAGACCAGTGGCAAGTGGGTCGGAAGTTCTTTCCAGCTGGCAAATCCGGCGCCGCGCAGCATCGCGCCAAGCTCGGCCGGGCGGCGCGGGCGGCCCGATCCCATCGCCCAGAGATAAAGGCCGAAATAGGCATCCCCCATCGCCGCGCCGCCGGGCGCGCCGGCCATCGGCTCGCCGATCAGCAAGGTCCCGCCGGGCGGCAGCGCCGCACGCACCGCACGCAGAATGCGCAGCGCCGGCTCGTCGTCATGATCGTGGAGAATGCGCACGAGCGTGATGAGATCGTGGCCCTCAGGCAGGGGGTCATGCAGGAAGCTGCCCTTGTGGAGGGTCAGGCGAGGGGCGATCAGCGCGTCGCGGGCCAGCGTGGTTTCGGCCCCCGCCACCACATCGGGCAGATCGAACAGGCCGAGCCGCACCTGCGGTGCAGCCATGCCGACCGCGCGCAGGAAAGCCCCGGTGCCGCCGCCGACATCGAGCATCGCCTTGTGGCGACCGAAGCGGTAGGCGGCGATCAGCTGCTCGCTGACCATGGCCTGCGAAGCGGCCATAAGCGCGGAATAGGCCGCGGCGGCGGGCTCGTTGTCTGCAGCGCCCTGCTTCCCGGGCGGTACGGCGCCGGTGGCGCTGGCGCGCGCGTATGTCCAGAAATCCGAAAGCGCGGTGGGCTCCTGCCGGTCGGCGCGCAGCAGCGCGAGCGGATCCGCAAGGTCGCGGTAGAGCAGCGCATGGTGGCGGATCATCGCGAGGGCGCCCGGATTGCACTGGAGCGCTGCCCCGTCCATCCCCAACGTCCAGCGCCCGCCGGGCAGCGACTCGGCAATCCCCAGCGACGCGGCGGCGCGCAGCAGGCGTTCGGTGGCGGGCAGGCCAAGCCGCGCCCGGTTGGCGGCGGTCGCCGTATCGCAGACCCCTTCGGCCAGCAGGTCGAGCAGTCCGGCCTCGACGCAGGCCGCCAGCACCTGCGCATAGGCAAAGCCTGCCACCAGATCGAATGCCCGCCGCGCGCGGGCCCTGACGATCGGCCGGGTGAGGGGGAAGGCAGCAGCCCACTGCTGGAAGCGCGGGCTGGTGAGCATGCGGTTGCGCCAGCTGATCCAGCGCAGCCTGAGGCTGTCGCTTTGGGGCGGTTCCAGTTGAGTGGACATATCCATATGTCAATTACATTGGACATTTGCAGGCAATACGTCAATCATTGCCGCAGTCGCCGCGATGGGCGACGTGCGGGAGATGAAGCATGTGGCGAGGACAAACCCGTGCTGACGGCGTGATGCGGGCCCAGGACGGCGACGTATGGTCCGGCGGACAGACAGGACCAGGCAGCGACTTTCCGGACAGCGAGTGGAGCCCGCTATGGACCGGCCTTGCCCGGATGAGCGGCGCGCTGCCGCCTCCCGCGCTGGCCGCGCCGGATCCTTGGGCGCTGCTGCATCCGGGCCCCGACGAACCCCTCGTGCGGGCGCACGGCGGGCGCGACAGCGATGCTCATCCCCGCTTCGACGCGCCGGTCCCGCCCGGCGGCTACAGCTGGTGGTATGTCGATGCGCTGAGCGACGACGGGCGCCACGGCCTAACGCTCATTGCCTTCATCGGGAGCGTTTTTTCCCCGTATTTCAAGCGGTCGGGCCGGGGCAATCCACTCGATCACTGCGCGCTCAATATCGCGCTCTATGGGCCGAAGGCGCGCTGGACGATGACCGAGCGCCCCGAGCACGCGGTGCGGCCCGAGGCTGACCAGTTCGCGATCGGGCCAAGTTCGGTGCGCTGGGCGGGCGATTGCCTGGTCATCGATATCGAGGAGCGCGACAAGCGCATCATGAACCCGTTCAGGCGGCGTGTGGCGGGCCAGATCAAGGTCTGGCCCGAGATGCTCAACACCGAGGCCTTCGCGCTTGATCCCGCCGGAAAGCACCTGTGGCACTGCATCGCCCCGCGCGCACGGATCTCTGTCGAGATGCAGGCGCCCGAGCTCAGCTGGAAGGGCAGCGCCTACATCGATTCCAACCGCGGGTCCGAGTCGCTCGAGGAGGGCTTTCGCGTGTGGCACTGGTCGCGCGCGCATCTCGGGCGCGATGTTGCGGTGTTCTACGAGGGCAGCCGGCGCGATGGATCGCACTTCGCCAGTGCCTTGCGGTTTGACCGTGCGGGCGTTCCGCAGGAGGCCGAGCTGCCCCCCGCCGCACCGCTGGCGGACACTTGGTGGCAGATGGAGCGGCGCACGCGGTCCGATCGCGGGATTGCGCGGGTGCGGCGGACCTGGGAGGATTCGCCCTTCTACACGCGCTCCACGGTGCATGCCCGGCTTTACGGCGAACCCGTGGTGGCGATGCAGGAGACCCTCTCGCTCGACCGGTTCTGCTCGCCTGTCGTCCAGCAGCTGATCCCCCACCGGATGCCGAGGGCGCGCTAGGGTTTCGCCAACGTCGTCCGGCGCCAGCGCTCAGTCCTTGGGCGCGGCGTCCTTCTTGGCCTTGTCGCGCGCGATCTCGCGGTTGACCGAGACGAGCTGCCACACGCCGACACTCAGCGCGATCCCGCCGAAGACGACCATTTCGATCCATCCGAAGTTCTGAGCCACGTTGCCCCTCCCTCTCAAGCATGCACCGGCGCGGGGGCCGCTATGGCCTCGGCGACAAGATCCGCGCGCTCTTCGTGCGCCAGGTGGCCAAGACCCGCAAGCACGTTGAGTTCGGCCTTCGGTATCAGCCGGGCCGCTTGCTGGGCCGCGCTGGTGGGCACGGCGGCATCCTTGGCGCCGTGGATCAGGCGGACGCGGGCTTCCACTTTGGGCAGTTCACGCTGAAGGCTGGCGAGGTCCCAGCCGGCCATCATTTCGAGCGCGCCCCGGCAGTGGTGCGAATTGCCCAGCAGGCGGCCATAGAAGCGCAGGCCCTCGGCATCGATGGCCGAGCCGGTCGAGCCTATCAGGAAGCGCTCGGTATCGCCGGCACCGCGCGTGCTGGCGGCAAACAGGCGCGGCACCAGCGGATTGAGCACGAGCGCGCGCGCCAAACCCTGAAACAGGGGTGCGAAAACACCGGGAAAGGGCATCAGCGCGGGATTGAGGCCGATCACCTCGGGCACATCAAGCCCGCCGCGCACCATTCTGAGCGCAATGGCCGCACCGGCGGAATGGCCGATCAGCTGAACGGGATTTATGCCAAGCGCGCCTAGAAGTGCAGTGACAGCGGCGGCCATTCCGGGAAGGGTCAGGCCGCCGGCCGGGCGCCCACGAGTAAAGCCGTGGCCCGGCAGGTCCATCGCAATCACACGGTGATCCCGCGCGAGGAGCGGCATCAGGTGCCGCCAGCTGTGCGTGGCGGCCCCCGTGCCATGGAGCAGCACGACCGGCGGGCCTTCGCCCATTTCCTGCACATGCCAGGTCAGGCCGCCTGCCTCTACGAAGCGACTCGCCGCGCGATGCGGCCAATCGCGCCCGTCGGTTTCCCATTTGAGCGGCGGGCTCATGGCCGGGTGCTCACGTCAGGGCTCCGATCACCTTGCTGAGCGTTTTGGCGCTCGCTTGCGGCAAGGGCAGGTAGCGTGCCTGCATCGCGGCGGCGATGGCGGCGGCTTCGGGGCGGGGGCGGGGTGAAATGTCGATCACCACGCCGGAAAGCCGGGCCGCAGCGATCGCGCGCGCGGCCTTGGCAGCATCTTCGGTGGCGGCGGCGCGGTTGGTGCTGCCATCCAGCGCGATATTGCCGCGCCCGTCGGTGAGGACCACGAGCAGCGGCGTATACCCCCGGCGCAGCAGCCCGGTGCCGAGCGTGCAGACGAGCGAGAGCCCCGAGGCAAGCGGGGTTCCGCCTCCGCCGGGCAATTCGGTCAGCGCGCGCCGTGCGCGGGTGAGCGAGCGCGTCGGCGGCAGGAGCAGTTGCGCTTCACTGCCCCGGAACGCAACCAGAGCGACTTCGGTGCGCTTCACATAGGCCTGCGCCAGCAGCAGTTCGACCGCGCCCTTCGCTTCCGCCAGCCGCGCGAACGCCGCCGAGCCCGAGGCATCGACGGCAAAGATCGTGACCGATGCGCTGCGAGCCTCATACCGGCGCACCCGCACATCGTCCTTCATGATCCTTAGGCCGCTGCGCGTCACACCCGGCTCGCGCCGCAAGGCCTGCCAGGGAACGGCCGCACGCAAGGTATCAATCAGCGCCAGCCGGGCCCCGCCGCGCGGCAGGCCCTGCCGGGCGGCGAGCGGGCGGCCGCGCAAGGGCGAAAGGTGGCGCGCGCCGCCGCCACTGCCCGAGCCGCGCCGGGTGCGTCCGGCTGCGATGGCCTCGAGCAGGCCGGGCGGAATCGCGGCGGCGGCGGCTTCGATCAGCTGGTCGGGATCGGGCGTGCCGCTGTCCTCGCGGTTCTCGTCACCCGGATTGTCGGGCTCGCCCTCAGGCGGCGGCGGGGGAGGGGGAGGAGGCGGCGCTTCCTCACTGTCGGGCGGAGGCGGAGGCAGCCGCGTCGCGCGCGGGGCAAGGACCAGGCGGGCGGCAACGGCAAGGTCGCTCTCGTTCACCACCTTGCGTCCCGCCAGATGCGCGCTGGCACCCGCCGTCAGCGCGGCAAAGCGCAGCGCGCGCCCCGAATCGACGCCCAGCGCGAGCGAGACCATGGCAAGTGCCTCCAGCCCTTCGGCGCTGCACGCCGGTATCTCGGCGGGCGACGTGATCGGCTCGGGGAGGTCCGCCTGGGTGAAGCCTGCGGGCGAGGCCTCGCCAAGATCGCAGGCGAACGCGAGCCGTTCCGTCAGGCTGGGTGGCGGCGCTTCGTCGCGCTCCGCCGCATCGTCGAGCAGCACAAGGCCAAAGCGTGCAGCAGGTTCCGCCTGATCCAGCGCCTGCGCCACACTGCCTGCCAGCGCCGGAGTGATCCGCTCCGCCAGCGGCGCGACCACGACGCTGCCGCGCGCCTCGTCGAGAAAGCCGGTGCGCGCCACGCTGCGTCCGGCGGCGAGGCTGGAGGCAAGGTCGATCCCGCCATGGAGTCGCTCGCTGTCGATATGTGCGGGCATGCGCCTCAGCCGCACAGCGCTTCCCAGACGCTCGACCAGAGCATCGCGCGCCGGGCCGGGGCCGCGCAGCCAGAGCCCGCCGAAGCCCGCCGGCCAGAGTGCAAAGGCGCGCAGCGCCAGCGCCGCATCTTCTGCGGCGGGCGGCGCGGGCGGAGCTGTCATCCGAAGACCTCGACCACCGCGCGTTCGATCCGGGTGGTCGATCCGGTCTCATCCAGCACATCGCGGCGCAGGCGGTGGCGCAGCGCCATCGGGGCGACCGCGATCACGTGCTTGCGCTGCACCGTCTTGGCGCCCTCAAGCGCAGCCAGGGCGCGCGCTGCGCGCATCAGCGTGAGCTCCCCGCGCAAGCCATCGGCGCGGCAGGCCATGCACAGGCGCGAGGCATCATAGAGCACCTCGTCCGGCGTCTCGACTTCGGGCAGCCGGGCGCGCCCGCGCGCGATGCGCCGCACGATCTTGGCATCCGCCGGGGCCCACTCTTCGCAAAAGGCCGCCGCATCGCGCTCGTGCGAAGCGCATCGGCGCATGATCTCGACGCGGGCATCAAGCGTCTGCGGCGTGCGCACCTCGACCGAAAGGCCGAACCGGTCGAGCAGCTGCGGCCTGAGCTCGCCCTCTTCCGGATTGCCGCTGCCGATCAGCACGAACTTCGCCTTGTGCCGCACCGAAAGCCCCTCGCGCTCCACCAGATTCTCGCCCGAGGCGGCAACATCGAGCAGCAGATCGACGAGGTGATCCTCGAGCAGATTGATCTCGTCGATATAGAGAAAGCCCCGGTGCGCCTTCGCGAGCAGCCCCGGCTCGAAGCGCTTTTCGCCCGAACGCAGCGCGCGCTCGAGATCGAGCGCACCGATCACCCGGTCCTCCGTCGCGCCCAGCGGCAGATCGACGAACGGCACCGCGCGCTTTGCCGTGCGCTTCGATGTACAGGGATCTGGACAAGTGCCCGCATCCTGCGGGGCGCAGCCGAAGCGGCAGCCCTCCACTGCGGTGATTGGCGGCAGGATCGCGGCAAGCGCGCGCGCCGCCGTCGATTTTCCGGTCCCACGGTCGCCGAAGACCATCACGCCTCCGATGGCGGGATCGACAGCGGCCAGCAGCAGGGCCTGCTTCATTTCGTCTTGCGCGACGATGGCGGAGAAGGGGAAGCGGTTCATAGTGTCAAGCAATCTGGACTATGCGCCTTGTAACAGCAAGTGTGCTGTGAAAGACTATGCCCACACCGCTCGCGGCCGGAAGGGAGTGCTTGAAGTCATGTTGAACGAGCACAAACTCCGGCGCGAGATCGTCGGCGAAATGCATTTGCGCCGCTGGCCGCCGATTTCCCCGCCGATGACGATTGTCCAGATCCTGCGGCTCGGTGCGTCTGAAGGCCTGCCACCCTTTCGCGACGGCCCTGCTTTTGCCGCTGAACCCGGCCAGCGCCATATGCAGGGCATTCTGGCGGACGGCCTGCTTTTCACGTGGGAGCGGCACAGCGAAGCGACCACGCTGACGGTCTTCGCCCGCCCCGATGCGCCATTGCTCGGCGAAGCCCGCGCTTGGGCGGAAAGCGCGCCGGGCGAAGTGCTGCGCGCAACGCTCATTGATATCGAGGCCGATGCGGCGGCGGCGGCGGCACGCATGGCCCAATTCGAAGTCGATCCGGCGGAACTCGTCTGCTGCGATTTCGGCGGCGGCGCACGGCTCAGCTCCGACTTCCGGATCAAGGACGAAGGCTATGGCCGGCTGGTCGTCGCGGCGGGCCAATTGGGCCCGGTCGATCTTGCCCGCGCTGTGCAATCGCTTCAGGAACTGGGCAACTATCGCAACATGGCGCTGCTCGGCCTGCCGGTCGCGCGCCAGTGCTGGGGCAAGCTCGATGCCGCCGAGGAGGAGCTGCGCGCGTTCGGCCGCCGGCTCGATTCGGCGGATACATCCGACAACGAACTGCTCGATGCGCTCTGCGCGATGTCCTTGGAGCTCGGCGCCATCGCCAGCGATTCGCGCTACCGTCTGAGCGCAACCGCCGCCTATGCCCGGCTGGTCGACGAACGCCTCGCAACTCTCGCGCCTGTCGCGATCCCCGGTTTCGCCAGCCTCGCCGATTTCACCCAGCGCCGCTTCCACCCCGCGATCCGCACCTGCGAGACGGTGGTGCGCCGCCAGCAGGAACTCGCCGAGCGCTCCGCCCAGCTAACTTCGCTGCTGCGCACCCGGATCGAGACGCGGATCGAGGATCAGAACGCGCAGCTTCTGAAGTCCCTGGAAAGCGCCACGCGCACGCAGCTTCGCCTCCAGCATCTCGTTGAAGGCTTCTCGACGGTCGCCATCACCTACTACGCCGTCTCGCTCCTTGCCTATCTCAGCGGCGGCCTGTCCCTCTTCGGCGTGCACGTGGAGCACGATCTGTTCGCCGCCATGGTGATCGTGCCCGTGTTCATCATGCTCTACGTCTATCTCCGCCGCGAACGCAGCCGCCTCGGCGGGCACTAAAGGACACGCCTCACCATCTCGTCACCCCGGACTTGATCCGGGGCGCCGCTTCGTTTCGCCGGCGCGGGGCCAAAAGCGGGACCCCGGGTCAAGCCCGGGGTGACGAAGAGAGTCCCTGCCACTAGCACATTTGCACCTCAGGACCCGCTTTACGGCGCCTGAAAGGCAGGCAATAGCCATGCCCCACAAGCGTTTGCGGGAGAGCTGAGCGATGGCCGAAGACGAAACCTTTGCAGACCTGCGCGAAGCGGTGCGCAAGCTTTGCGCGCGCTTTCCCGGCAGCTACTGGCAAGCGCTCGACCGGGACCGCAAGTACCCCACCGAATTCGTGACCACGCTGGCCGAGGAAGGCTGGCTCTCCGTCCTGATTCCCGAAAGCTACGGCGGCTCCGGCCTCGGCCTCTCGGCGGCGACCGCCGTGCTCGAGGAAGTCCACCGTTCGGGGTGCAACGGCGGCGCCGCCCACGCGCAGATGTACACCATGGGCACCCTCCTGCGCCACGGCTCGCAGGCCCAGAAGGACCGCTACCTCCCCGCCATCGCGCGCGGCGATCTGCGCCTCCAGGCCTTCGGCGTCACCGAACCCACCAGCGGCACCGATACCACCCGGCTCACCACTTTCGCCCGCCGCGACGGCGATCGCTACATCGTCAACGGCCAGAAGATCTGGATCAGCCGCGCCGAACATTCCGATCTCATGGTCCTCCTCGTGCGCACCACGCCGCGCGACGACTGCGCGAGGCCGACCGAGGGCATGAGCGTCCTCCTCGTCGACATGCGCGAGGCCTTGGGCAATGGCCTCACCATCCGCCCGATCCGCACCATGCTCAACCACGCCACGACCGAACTGTTCTTCGATGATCTCTCGGTCCCTGCGGAAAACCTCATCGGCAAGGAAGGCGAGGGCTTCCGCTACATCCTCTCCGGCATGAACGCCGAACGCATCCTCATCGCTTCCGAATGCATCGGCGACGCCCGCTTCTTCATCGACCGCGCCACCGCCTACGCCAAGGAGCGCTCCGTCTTCGGCCGCCCCATCGGCCAGAACCAGGGCGTCCAGTTCCCCATCGCCCGCGCCTATATCCAGACCACCGCCGCCGCCCAGATGGTCGCCGATGCCGCCGCACGCTTTGATGCGGGCGAGGGCGCCGGCACCGAGGCCAACATGGCCAAGCTCCTCGCCTCCGAAGCCTCATGGTTCGCGGCAGACATGTGCGTCCAGACCCACGGCGGCTTCGGCTTTGCCGAGGAATACGACATCGAACGCAAGTTCCGCGAAACCCGCCTCTATCAGGTCGCTCCGATCTCCTCGAACCTGATCCTCAGCCACGTCGCCACCCACGTGCTCGGCCTGCCCAAGAGCTTCTGAATTGGTTTCTCGCAGAGGCGCAAAGGAAGCAGAGAGCGCAAAGGCGCCGCGCCAGCCAGCTTTCTTGCCAGCTGGTTGAAAATCACGCGCGGCTGCGCCGCAAGGAGCAACCTCTCTGGGCCCTCTGCTTCCTCTGCGTCTCTGCGAGAAACCCCTTTATCTTGCACCCCCGCCAGCGAGGCGTAGGATCGCCCCACAGGCAAAGCCCGGCGCCGAGTCAAACGCCGCCGAGAGCGCGCCATCACAGGAGATGATGCCATGACCAGATCCCTGATCCTCACCGCAAGCGCCGCCGCCCTCGCGCTCGCCCCCGTCGCCGCCGCGGCAGAGACGGTGGTGCTCACCGCCAACCTCTCCGGCGCCAACGAAGTCGGCGGCGGCGCCCCTGATGGCAACGGTGCCTTCCGCGTCGAGATCAACACCGAAACCGGCGACTTCTGCTACACGCTCTACGGCGAGAAGATTGCCGCCCCCACCATGGCGCACGTGCACACCGGCGCCGCCGGCACAAACGGCGGCCCCGTCATCACCATGGACGTCACCGGCAAGGGCAGCGACATGTGCATCGCGGTCGAACCCGACAAGCTGAAGCCCATCGTTGCCAACCCTGCGGGCTTCTACGTGAACATCCACACCGCAGACTTCCCCGGCGGCGCGGTGCGCGGACAGTTGACCAAGGGGTGAGGCTACCCGCTCGAAGGGAACAAGCATGAAGGCAGGTTTCGCGGCTCTCGCACTCGCACTCGGGCTCGGCGCCATGCCTGCCTTGGCCGAAGACCCATCGCCCCGCGCGCGCGATCTGGGCGTTCCCTTCGACGGCACCCCCGGGCCGCTCAACGCCATCACCGATGTCGCCGGCGTCGAAGTCGGCATGAAGACGCTGATTTCCGGTGATGGCCCGCTCGTCAAAGGCAAGGGCCCCGTCCGCACCGGCGTCACCGCGATCCTGCCGCGCGGCAAGGCCGATGGCCGCGCCGTCTTCGCCGGCTACTTCGCGGGCAACGGCAATGGCGACATGACCGGCACGCACTGGATCGAGGAAAGCGGCGTGCTCGAAACGCCGATCACGATCACCGGCACCGGCAGCGTCGGCGTGGTGCGCGATGCCACCTTCGCCTGGCTCGCGCAGCACCGCAAAGGCTTCTTCTGGTATCCCGTCTCCGCCGAAACCGCCGATGTCCCGCTCAACGACATGGCCGGCCAGCACGTC
Source organism: Novosphingobium sp. (assembly GCF_037133355.1). Lineage (GTDB taxonomy): Bacteria > Pseudomonadota > Alphaproteobacteria > Sphingomonadales > Sphingomonadaceae > Novosphingobium. The sequence continues at coordinate 61,105 of NZ_JBAXOI010000007.1, forward strand.
ACCGCGCAGGATACGCTCGACGCGCTGGACAGCGCCAGATCCGGCCCCATCGCCGAAGGCAATGTCGGCGGCGGCACCGGCATGGTCTGCAACGGCTTCAAGGGCGGCACCGGCACCGCCTCGCGCAAGCTCGCGGCAGCGGAGGGCGGCTACACGGTCGGCGTCCTCGTCCAGTGCAACTACGGCTCTGCCAACGGCCTGCGCGTCGCCGGCATCCCCGTCGCGCGCGAGATGACGCTGCAGCCGCGCTGCGTCACCAAGCTCACCTCGCCCCCGCAACAGCTGTTCGGCATGACCGCCAAACTCTGCGATCCCAAGCGCGTCGCCATCGCCGATGCCCCCACCGAAGAGCACCGCGGCTCGATCATCATCGTGATCGCCACCGACGCCCCGCTCACCGCCGAACAACTCAAACGCCTCGCCCGCCGCGCCTCGGTCGGCCTCGGCCGCCTCGGCGCCATCGAATCCGACGGCTCGGGCGATATCTTCATCGCCTTCTCCACCGCCAACCCCGGCGCCGACGACGGCAACTGGGCCGAAGGCACCGAAAAACCCGCACCCATCGAGCGCCTGCGCAGCGCCGCGCTCAACCCCCTGTTCGAAGCCACCATCCAGGGCGTCGAAGAATCAGTCGTAAACGCCATGATCGCCGCCAAGACGATGACCGGCGCCGACTACTGGACCGTCTCCGCCCTCCCGCACGACCAACTGCGCGATGTGCTGCGCCGCCACGGGATGCTGAAGGAGCCGGCGGCGAAATAGGGGGGGCCTCAAGCCCCCTCCTCTTCAGAGGAGGGGGTTGGGGGTGGTGGCGTTCCGCGAAAGCCAAACCATCGGAAGAAAACCAACCAGAACAAGAGCCTCCGGCGGGCAAGGGCCACCGCCCTCGCACCCCAAAATCCCTCTCCATTTTTGCGAAGCACAAATGGGGAGGTGGCCCGCGAAGCGGGTCGGAGGGGTATGGCGGCTTGCGACCACAATCGGCCATTTGGACTAGCCACCTTGGATGTCCACTTCTGACGGAAGCCGCCGAATGATCAGCAGCCCATAACCGGCGCCAACTGAACTGTCCTGTACCGCTTTTACGGCTGACCGCGATCACTGGCGTCGTGGCCCTATGGCGCAAGACATGTGCGTTGAGCCCGCGGGGGCTGATGGCATCGTCCTACAGCGCCTTACCACCGAGCTTCCATGTGAGCTGGAGGTAGAAACTGCGCCCCGTGCTGTCGAACCAGCTGATGTCGTAATAGGGATAGCTGGCATACGTCGGATCGCGCACCGGCATCTGGTCGAACAGATTGGTCATGGTGAACGAGGCGCGCACGTGATCGGTGAAATCATACTGGAACGTGGTGTTGAACAGATAGCTCGCGCGGATGTAGGCGTCCTCGTCATAGTTGGGCAGCTTGCCGAGGCGGCGGCCCTCGATCGTCCACTTGGCCTTCTCGTAGGTCCATGCGATGCTCGCGGTGCTCTTGTCGCGCGGGATGTCGTAGCCGCTGTCGAAGGCGAACTTGTTGATGGTGGGATCGCCCGGATACTGGATGAAAGTGTGATCGAACACGTGGGTGTGCGAGGCTGACAACGCGAAAGTGCCGAAGCGTTCGGTGGGCAGGCGGGCGTGTAGCGCGATATCGATGCCGCTGGTGCGCTCGCGCGCGACGTTGACGGGATTGATCGCGACGGAATCGATCTGCCCGGTGAGCGCGCCGCCCGAAAAGCGTTTGATGCGCGCGATGGCATCGAGGCAGGTGGGCGATGTGGCATCGACCGGCTTGCCCGATTGCGTGGTGCCGATGCGGCAATCCGCTTCGGTGCGCAGCAGGGTATCAATGCTGAGATCCTGTACCTGGTTGTCGAGCTGCACGCGGAAGTAATCGACCGAAATGTCGATGTTGCGCACCGGCGCGAAGACCACACCGGCGTTCAGCGACTTGCTGGTTTCCGGCTGCAGCGCGCGGTTGCCATTGCGGTTGGCGACGATGCCGGTATCGGCATAGCTGCAATCGCCGATATCGGTATCGGGCTCCTCGGTGCGGCAGAGGTAGTAGTCGTTGGCCGAAGGGTGGGTGTTGCCGGGGCCGGTAAACACATAGTGCAGGTCAGGGGCGCGGAAGCCGGTGCCATAGGCGGCGCGCAGCAGCAGCGACTGCATCGGTCTGAGCTCTGCGCCCGCGTTCCAGGTGAACTTGCCGATGCGGCTGCCGGCAAAGGCGAACCGGTCGTAGCGTCCGGCGCCCGAAAGCTCGAGGAACTTCGCCACCGGAACGCGCACCTCGCCCCCCAGCGCCCAGTGCGTGCGGGTGCCCTTGCCGTCGCTGTCCTTGAGGCCGTAGTAATAGGTGGTGAGCGCTTTGGGATCGGGCTTGAGATCGTAGCCCTGCTTGCCCGCCTCGCCGATCAGCGCCACGCCGACGGGGCCTGCGGGGAGGTGGAACAGCGCCCCGTTGGTCAGCGTAACCGAGAAATTGTCGTTGTAGCTGCGCGGGTTGTAGACGCTGTAGACCGCGATGCTGTCATACTCGGCGCGCGTCAGCGGACGGTAGAGCCGGGCCGGATCGGCATTGAAGATCGGATAGCCGCTATCTGCATCCACGCCGATCTGCTTGCCTAGGAACAGCGCGTTGGCCTTGGTGGCGATGACCTCCGGGAATTCAACCACGGATTTGTATTCGCTGTGGTTGAAAGCGAGTTCGTAGTCCCAGCCCTTGAGCTTGCCGCGAATGCCGGGGGTGATGCTGAAGGTCTGCTGGCGGTTCTTCGTCATGGTGCGGGCAAAGCCGCCCGATTCCTCGGGCGTGAACTGGCGCGACCAATCATCGAGCCCACTGCTGAAGGCGTTGTAGAACGTGGAATCGTTGCTGCCGGCAGCGTCCTGATAGGACCACTTCTGGACGTCGGGCATGAGTTCGACCCGGCTGACGCCGAACTGCGCATCGAGGAAGAGGTTGGCTTTCTCCGACAGATCGAGCCCGGCCGAAAGGAAGGTGTTGAAACCCTCGCGCCGCGAGATGATCGTGCCATAGCCGATCGAGGTGTTGCTGCCGCAGAAATAGCCGGGGCCATAATCGCCCAGTGCATCGTCATAGGCGCCGTAGCGCGGGCGCGAGGCGTAGTATGTCGAGCCACCGTTCAGACCGGAGAGCCGGTCGCACGTGGCCTTGCCGGGATCGACGTATTCGTCGGCATCGGGATTGTAGCGCAGGAACACGCGCCGGGCGAGCGGCTGGGCGGTGGTGGGGTTGTCGGCCGTGCTGTCCTGAATGCTGCGCTGATAGGCCCAGAGCGGCAGCTGCTTCTGATATTCGACCCCGCCGACGAGGTGGAAATCGCCCGAGGTTACGCCTCCACTCGCGGTGAAGCGGTGTGATGCGCCGCCGCCATGCTCGGTATTGCCATAGCGGTAATCGAGCGTGATACCGTCTACCGACTTTGCCAGTTTGAAGTTGATCACGCCGGCGATCGCGTCCGACCCGTAGATCGCCGAGGCGCTGCCGCTGAGGACCTCGATCTGGTCGATCAGGCCGACCGGGAGGTTTGAGATATCGGTGAAGTTGCTGCGGCCCTGATAGGGCAGCGGGAAATCGGCGATGCGGCGGCCGTTGACGAGCACCAGTGTGTGATTAGGGCCGAGGCCGCGCAGATCGACCTGCTGCGCGCCGGGGGTGAAGCTGGCGCCGCTGAAGGATTGCTGGCTCTGCGTTTCGCCGCCATTCGATGTGAGCGCGCGCAGGATATCGGGCACAGTGGCATAGCCGCTGTCGCGGATCGACTGCGCGGTGAACACGGTGACCGGTGCGGGGCCTTCCTTGGCGATGCGCGGTATGCGGGAACCGGTGACGATGATCTCGCTGGCAGGATTGGCGGATAGATTGCCGGTTGTGGCGGCATCCGGCGCAGGGGTGACCTGCTGCGCCCGTGCAAGGTCCGGCAGGGCCATGGCCGTGGTGGCAAAACAAAGCGCGAGGGCAAGCCTCCGCCCGTGAAATCCAGTCATGCTATCCCCCCTGTTTGACGCTCCCTAACCCTTGGTAGCGTCTTCCACGCCCGGCTCAACCCCGAAAAGCGCCTTGCCGACGGGTGGCTTTGGCGGGCATGCCGCTCTATGCCGCGAGGGGGATGCGCGAGGGATTGAGGGGGGATATCGTGGACAAGGGACTATGGATCGCGGCGATGGCCTTGTCGGGCATTGTGCTTGCCCCCGCAGACTCGGCGCGCGCGAAGGTGCTCGAGGTCTATCTCGAAGGCGATCCAACCGGCTCCGCCCCCGCGCCGGTTTCGGGCGGTCTGCTGCTGATGGGCGGCGGCGATCATGATATAGACGCGATGCGCTGGTTTATCGCCAAGGCGGGGCACGGCCATATCGTGATCCTGCGCGCCTCGCTCCACGGCGAGGCCAGCACCGAGTTCTACAGCGAACTCGGTGGCGTGCTCTCGGCCGAGACGTTCGTCACGCATCGCCGCTCAGCCTCCTACAACAAGCGCTTGCTGGAGGCTCTGCGCAAGGCAGACGGCGTGTTCATCGCGGGCGGCGACCAGGCCCGCTATGTACGGCGCTGGCGGGGCACGCCGATTGCCGAAGCGCTCGACGCCCATGTCCGCGCGGGCAAGCCGCTGGCAGGGACGAGCGCCGGCCTCGCGATGCTGGGCGAATATCTTTATGGCTGCATGGACGGACATAGCCTGACCGGACCCGAGGGCCTTGCCGATCCCTATGGCAAGCGCACCACGATCGAGACGGATTTCCTCCACCTCGATCTGCTCAAAGGCGTGATCACCGACAGCCACTTCACCGAGCGTAACCGGCTCGGCCGCCTCTTTGCCTTCATCGCCAAGGCCCAGGCGAGCCGCCCGGCAGATGCCCCGCCGCTGATCGGTGTGGGGGTTGACGAAGGTGCATCGCTGGCGGTCGAGCCTGATGGGACCGGCCATGTCTATCCGACAGTGGCAGGTACGGGCGTCTCGATTGTGTCCGGTGCAGGAATCGGCCGCGTGAAAGTGGCCGGATCGTTGACAGCCGCGCGTGTGCGGGTGACTTTTGCTGGAGCGCAATCGGTCGTCCACTTGCCGGCAGGCGATGTCGATACGCCGGGCTGGGTGCGGGATTACAGCGCGGGCGGTGGGACGATCATGCAATTGCCTTGAAGGCGACCGTCAATCAAAAGTGCTTGGCATCTGCTCAATGTCGGCATCTGGCAGGATCTGCCGATCGAAATGACGGTTGGAAGCGGCCGCAAAGTCCCAAAATTGGTCGACCCCCATACCGCCACACCCCGCCCCATAAATAACAGACACGTCTGTTATTTATAAACCGCTGTCCTACAACCACCACCTTGCGGCATGAGGCCCGCATGCCCCGCGAATCCAACGCAAATCCGCCATTCCGCGCCCCGCCTCGGCAGGGCCGCAGGGGCCACGCGGGGGCTGACATTTTGTCCTCTGGACCGTGTCAACCGTGTCAACCCCCCGCCGCCGCGACAACTCCGCGCCGCCAGCCTGGGCCCCAAAACCAAATGGGGGCCGGCATTGCTGCCGGCCCCCACTGTCGCCGCTGCTGGCACTCTGGCTTTCCAGCGCCTGAGCTCACCGCGTCCATCCGCCGTTCCCTGCCCTTCAGAGCCCCCACCTTGCGGGAAGGGTTCGTCCGGTCTGCCTTTCATTCCCGGCCGTCCCGCTGGGCGGGCTTGCCGTTCCTGTCCGGGCGCCTGGTACTGCGGCGTCCGCAGTTCCTGACCGCATGGGCCTGGCAGTCGCTGGTGCCGTTGCCGCCGCTCCCGCGTTGCCGCGTTTGCCGCTGCTGCTGGCGTGTTGCCTTCTTGCGCTCCTTCGGGCACCGCTCCCTCTGGCTCCTCGCTTTCGCGCCTTGCCTTCGGACGGATCCCCCAAGGGGAAAAAGGGCCCTTCCGCGCGTCTCGGCGTGCTGCCCCTCGCGTCCGCCTCTGCCGGCTTCGCCCCCGGTCTTGCGACCATCGGCCTTGCCGCATCAGCCTTGCTTCGGGACGCCGTTCCGGCATCCGGAACCGGTCCTTCCGGCTTGCATTTCGCCTCTTCCAGAGCGCGCCTCAGCACGCTGGAAATGGTTTCATCGCAAACTTTCCGTTCCGATCCGATCGAGAAATTTCCGCCCTTAAATCAGTGCCTTGCGGCGCTTTTCTCAGGCTTCGTTTCCCTCTCGACAAGACAGATGCTGCGCTTCGGAGGTGAGTCGCACAAGCAGTAAAATGCGAAGTTATCCACAGGCAGCACACTTGCTGGTGGACAACTTCGCAAGCTGCGGAATTGGCTTTGTTTTAGATTTGTGACGATTCGGTTTGAGCGGGGGAAGGGGTTCTCGCAGAGGCGCAGAGGAAGCAGAGGGCGCAAAGAGGGTGTGCCGGATTTTCCGCTTCAATGGCCGACAGCGGCCGCCCTTGTGGGGGCCTGCGGCGCTACTCTCTGCGGTCTCTGCTTCCTCTGCGTCTCTGCGAGAACCCTCTTCCTCTTACCGCCCCCGCTGCGCCAGCAACCGCAGCCGGAGCGCGTTGAGCTTGATAAAGCCCGCAGCGTCCTTCTGATCGTAGGCGCCGGCGTCGTCCTCGAAGGTCACGTGGCGCTCGGAATAGAGGCTGTCCGCCGACTTGCGGCCGACGACCGAGGCCTGGCCCTTGTAGAGCTTGAGGCGCACGGTGCCGTTCACCCGCGCCTGGCTGTGGTCGATCGCGGCCTGCAGCATCTCGCGCTCCGGGCTGAACCAGAAGCCGTTGTAGATGAGCTCGGCGTACTTGGGCATCAGCTCGTCCTTGAGGTGCGCCGCGCCGCGATCAAGCGTGATGCTTTCGATGCCGCGGTGCGCGCGGGCATAGATCTCGCCGCCCGGGGTTTCGTACATGCCCCTGCTCTTCATGCCGACGAAGCGGTTTTCGACGAGATCGAGCCGGCCGATACCATGCTTGCGGCCCAGCTCGTTGAGCGCGGCAAGCAGCGTGGCGGGCGACATCGCCTCGCCATTGAGCGCGGTGCCGTCGCCCTTCTCGAAGTCGATGGTGATGTATTCGGGCTCGTCCGGCGCGTCCTCGGGATTGACGGTGCGGCTGTAAACGTAGTCCGGCGTCTCCTGCCACGGATCCTCGAGCACCTTGCCCTCGGACGAGGTGTGGAGGAGGTTCGCGTCCGTCGAGAACGGGCTTTCGCCGCGCTTGTCCTTGGGCACCGGGATCTGGTGCTCTTCCGCCCAGGCGATGAGCGCGGTGCGGCTTGTGAGGTCCCATTCGCGCCACGGGGCGATCACCTTGATGCCCGGCTCCAGCGCATAGGCCGAAAGCTCGAAGCGCACCTGGTCGTTGCCCTTGCCGGTGGCGCCGTGCGCGACGGCGTCGGCGCCGGTTTCGCGGGCAATCTCGATCAGGCGCTTGGAAATGAGTGGGCGGGCGATCGAGGTGCCGAGGAGGTAATCGCCTTCATAGCGGGCATTGGCGCGCATCATCGGGAACACGAAATCGCGCACGAATTCCTCGCGCAGGTCGTCGATGTATATGTGCTCGGGCTTCACGCCCATCAGCTCGGCCTTGGCGCGGGCAGGGGCGAGTTCTTCGCCCTGGCCGAGATCGGCGGTGAAGGTCACCACCTCGCAGCCATAGGTCACCTGCAGCCACTTGAGGATGACGCTGGTATCGAGACCGCCCGAGTAGGCGAGGACGACGCGCTTGATATCGGACATGGCGGCACTTCCCGTGGTCAGGTGCAAGGATTGCCGCGGCGGCTAGCAGGGCCGCCGCGCGCGCGCAACCGCCCGGCTGGCCTTGAAGCGCCCCAAGCTCAGAGGATCAGGTTTTCGAGCCCGATGATGGTGGGGACGCGGATCTCCAGATCGGCCACGCCGTCGCCGTTCACATCACCACTGATCCAGCTGAACGCGTAGCCGTCTTCCCCGGCGCCGATGAAGCCGCGCAGAAGCCAGAGCTCGCCGGCCTCGCCGGTGGGACCCGCGACGAGCGTGAAGTGCTGGGTACCGGCCTTCGTGCTGTCTGCATCGACGGCGGACAGATCGATCAGGTCGTGCCCGCGCGGGTGGGCAGGGTCATAGGCGCGGAAGTTGTCGTAGACATCGAGCGCACCGGGCGTCGAATCCGCTGCCGACGTATAGATGAACCGCCAGCTTCCGGCGGTGCCATTCTGGAAATGATCGATCCCGCCGCCGCCGGTGACGCGCGCAGGGCCATCCGAGGAGAAGTCATCGTTGCCGGCACCGCCGTCCAGACGGTTGCGGCCCGCGCCGCCTGCCAGCACGTCGTTGCCATCGCCGCCGGACAGCACGTCGTTGCCATTCCCGCCGACGAGCACATCATTGCCGTCGCCGCCTGAAAGCCGGTCAGCCGCGTCGCCGCCGACCAGAGTATCGTTGCCTCGGCCGCCAATCAGGATATCACGGCCTCCATTGCCGACCAGCGTATCGTTGCCGTCGAGCCCGCGGATCGTCTCATCCGTGAGGCTGCCGGTGATCGTGTTGCCAAGCGCATTGCCGGTGAGCATGGCGCGGCGCCCAGCGGCGTCGCCGTCGGTGACGACAAGATCGGTGGCGTTTCGGCCGAGCCGGTAATCGATGCCGGGCGCGACGTGAACAGGACCAGTCAGGGCTGCGGCGGCAAGAACACGATGCGGAACGGCAACGGACGACGAGCGGGGCATCGGTCAATCTTTCATGGCGAAGCAATGCGCGGGATCGTTGGTGCCAGCGCGGCCGATTGCAACAATCTGTTCGAGGCGCGGCGCGCGGAGATGTCTCACCTTGCGACAGGCGGGCTATCTCCGTGCGCGGCAATTCCGGGAAAGGTCCCGCAAGGGGACGAAACCCGCACCACCGCTTGACCGGCGAGGCCTACCTAGCTCTGCCGTGCCGAGCGGTAGCCGAGTTCGGCCGCGTTGATGTAGTTGCGCGTCAGCGGCAGAGCATCGCGATTGCGCACGATCTGCAGCTGGAAGTTCACCAGATCGGCATGCTCGAAGCCCGTCGCCGCGCCGGCCAGATAGAACTGCCACATGCGGAAGAAGCGCGCGTCGTAGATGCGGGTGATGGTCTCTTCCTGCTCGGCGCAGCGCTTGTACCATTCGCGCAGGGTGAGCGAATAGTGGCGGCGAAGGATCTCGCAGTCGGTCAGCATGAGCTTGCACGGCTCGATCCCGCGCATCGTCTCGCTCAATGAGGGGATGTAGCCGCCGGGGAAAATGTACTTGCGGGTGAAGTCGTCGGTGATGTTGGGCGGCCCGGCGCGGCCGATGGTGTGGAGCAGCATGACCCCGTCTTCGCTGAGCAGATCATGGCACTTGCGGAAGAAGGTTTCGTAATTGGGCACACCGACATGCTCGAACATGCCGACCGAGACGATGCGGTCATAGGGACCGGCTTCGTCGCGGTAGTCAGTCAGGCTGAAGGTCACCTTGTCGGCCACGCCCTCGCGCTCCGCCCAGGCCTTGGCATAGCCGATCTGCTCCTTGCTGAGCGAAATGCCGTGGATCGCCGCGCCCGAGATCTTGTGGAGATGAAGCGCAAGCCCGCCCCAGCCGCAGCCGATATCAAGCACACGCATGCCGGGCTTCAGATCGAGCTTGGCCGCGATGTGGTCCATCTTGGCGAGCTGCGCCTCTTCCAGCGTCGTGATGCCTTCGTCCCAATAGGCGCAGGAATACTGGCGCGCGGGATCGAGGAAGAGATCGTAGAGCCGGTCATCGAGATCGTAGTGGTGCGCTACATTGCGCTTCGAGGAGCGGCGCTGGTTGATCTGGTCGAGCCGGCCGGTGATCGCCACTCGCGCCTTGTCGAACAGATTGAGGTTGTCGAGGTCTCCGCCCTTGTCCCACGGATTGTTGCGGCGGATGAAGCCGACGAAATCCATGATGTCGCCGTTCTCGATCGTGACGCGGCCATCCATGAAGCATTCGGCCATGCCCAGGCTGGGATTGCGGGCGATTGCGCCGGGAACGCGCGCATCGTGGAGGCGCAGGCCCAGATCGGGCCAGCCCGGGGTCGCCGTGCCATAACGGCGTTGGCGCCCGGAGGCCTCCGTGAGAATGAGGGTACCCTGCTTGACCAGGCGGCGCAGAGCGGCATCGAGCAGAACCATGGACATGGACAGGACCTCGTTGACCGGTTGATCTCTGTACAGGGCTATGGCGCGCTGTTGCGGCGCGGGCAAGCCACGCGCCGCATAAGACCCATGCTTCAGCGGCAACGCGAGCTGCTGCGGTCGATTTCGCGGCCGAGCAGCGCGCCGCCGACGGCGCCAAGGAGCGTCCCGGCTGTGCGGTCGCCGCGCGTGTCGATCGTTCGGCCGACCAGCGCCCCGCCGACCGCGCCGATGACGAGGCCGGTCGTACCGTTGCTGCGCTTGCAGTAGTAGCGCCCGTCGCGGCCACGCCAGACCCGGTCGTTCTGTGAGATCGGGCGGGGCTGCACATAGCGGCCTTGCTGGTCGTACTGTGCGTTGTGGGCACGGCGGCCATGGGCGGGCGCCCATGAGGGCGGATCGGCGAGGGCAGGCGCTGCGCCAAGCGCGGCTGCGGAGAGGGCGGCTGCCATGATGAACTTGTTCATGGGCGGGGATCCTTTCGGGTTTGCAGCCGGGTCGGCTGCATGTGCCGGACAACGCTGCAAGGTGCAGGCCCAACCCAGCATGAACGCGGCCGCAAAGGCGACAGGACGTCGTGAGGGTGCGATGAAACGCGGCGTTCCGGCGGAAACCCTGAGGTCTCTAGCCGAGAGCAGCCTGCTTTTCCTCGGCAAGCCGGTCGAGTTCGGCGCGGCTCTTGCGTTCGGCCGCGGTCTTGAGCTGTCCGCAGGCGGCATCGATATCCCGGCCGCGCGGGGTGCGGACGGGCGCGGAAATCCCCGCATCGAACACGATCTTGGCAAATCGCTTGATCCGCTCCGGCGTGGAGCATTCATAGGGCGCACCGGGCCAGGGATTGAACGGGATGAGGTTCACCTTGGCGGGCAGATCAAACTGGCGCAGCAAGCGGACAAGCTCGTGCGCGTCGCTGTCCCGGTCGTTCTTGTCCTTCAGCATCACGTACTCGAATGTGATGCGCCTTGCGTTCGAAGCGCCGGGATAGTCCGCGCAGGCCTGCAGCAGTTCCTCGATCCCGTACTTGCGATTGATCGGCACGATCTCGTCGCGCACGTCCTTGGTCACGGCATGGAGCGACACGGCAAGATTGACGCCGATCTCCTCGCCCGCGCGGGCCATCATCGGCACCACGCCGCTGGTCGAAAGCGTGATGCGGCGCTTCGAGAGCGCGAGCCCGTCGCCGTCCATCACCACCTTGAGTGCATCGCGGACGTGGTCGAAATTGTAGAGCGGCTCACCCATGCCCATCATGACGATGTTGGTGAGGAGGCGCCCGTCGGGGGTGTAATCGGTCGCTTCCTCGTCATCCCCGTCATCGAAATCTAGCCCGGCCATCGAGCCGCGCGGCCATTCGCCCAGCACGTCGCGGGCGAGCATGACCTGGCCGACGATCTCGCCCGGCGTCAGATTGCGCACGAGGCGCATCGTGCCGGTGTGGCAGAAACGGCAGTTCAGAGTGCAGCCAACCTGGCTCGAGACGCAGAGCGTGCCGCGCGTGGCATCAGGGATGAACACCATCTCGAAATCGTGGCCATCGGCGGTTCGCAGCAGCCATTTGCGCGTGCCGTCATTCGAAACCTGCGCCTCGACCACATCGGGCCGGCCAATCACGAAGCGCTCCGCCAGCCAGGGGCGCATGGTCTTGGCGATATCGGTCATCGCTTCGAATTCGGTCACGCCGCGATGATACAGCCAGTGGAACACCTGCTTGGCGCGCAGCTTGGCAGCCTTGGCATCGAGTCCCGCTTCGCCCAGCAGCGCGCCAATCTGTGCGCGACCGAGCCCGATGAGGTCCACCCGCCCGTCGGCACGCGGGGTCACGTCACGAGGGACGGGCACGGGATCGATGTGTCCCGGGATCGGCATCGGCACTATCTGCATCGCGCGCATATAGGGCCAAGCGGGCGCCTGCGCAAACAGGGGCGAAACTGTGGCGGTGTAACGCGCGGCGTGGTCGGGGCGAACAAGGCAGCAGTTCCATTTTGCCAAGGTTCCTGTTTCATGTTCCGCACCGCCCTTGCCGCTGCCGTCCTCTTTCTCGCCGGTGCGTCGCCCGCGCTTGCCGATCCCACAGGACTGCGCACCACTGCGCTTGCCGGTGTCGAGCGCACCGATGCCGCACCAGGCAGCGGGGCGAGCGATGGGCTCTACCTTGGCGGGCAGCTCGGCTACGACTGGCGGCTCGGTCCGGTGATCGTGGGCGTCGAGGGTGACCTTGGCGGCTCGAGCGCCTCGCAGCTTGTCGGTTCGCGCCAGGCCGACCAGGGCGTGTTCGCCTCGGCCGCCGTGCGAATTGCGGTGCCGGTGACCAGCAGTCTGCGCGGCTTCGTGCGCGGCGGATATGCCTATCACGAGGTGACTTATGACACAGGCCGCGCCTTCCACGGCAGCGGCTGGACGTTGGGTGGAGGCGGCGAGCTTGATGTGACGCAGCGCGTTTTCGTGCGCGTTGAATACCGCTATTCCGACTACGGTCGGACGGTACGCGGACAGCAATTCCTCGGCGGAGTCGGCCTGCGGTTCTAGGTTCTTCTAGTTCTGGGCGCAGCCAAGGAGTGCAGCGTCCATGGCCGAGGCGGCTCCGGCGAGAACGTAGGTATCGCTGAACACGCGGCCGGCGGCGCTGCGGGCGGTGACGGTCATGGTGCTGGCCGAGCGCATCGCGGCGACGATGGCGGCATCCATCCGCCGGTCCGCCGCCCAGGCATCGGCCGCACCGGCGACGAGCGCGAAGCGTTGCCCTCCGACCGATAGCGTGACCGCACTGCCCGGGCCAAGGCGGCGCGAGAGGCGCACGTGGACTTCGCCGCGCATGCCGCGCCGTGGCCAGTTGCCGACAGTGAAGTAGGGCTGGAACTCGTTCTCGCGCCCCTCGACCTTGTCGGCCATGGCGATGGCGTAGCAGCGCGGCACCCCGGCATCGGCGAAGGCGCCCCAGGAGTTCCAGATGCCGAGGCTGTCGCGCGCCATGGCGGCGGGGGCGGCGCAAAGCAGCGCGGCTGCCATCAGGGTCCGCTTCATGGATCGACCAGATCGAGATAAGCGACCACGTCGTTGTCGGTCGCAATGAACAGGCCGGCCTGGATATCCTCGTCCTGCTGCGCGGCGAGGTGGAGCGCGTCGGCGAGAGTGCCGTAGAGCAGCGTTTCAGCCGCGCCGCCTTCGGGGCCGTCGCTGAGGTGATAGAGCCGAACGCTGACGCTTTCGCTGACCGTGCGCATCAGTCTTCCCGTTCCCGCCGGGCGCCGTCGAGCAGGCGAGCGGCGCGGGCGGCCTCCGCACCGGTTGCCTCCCGCTCGGCCCTCGTGCGGCCATGCGCGGCGCGGTTGGTCGCGGCCTCTGCCTCCCTGGCCTTTCGCGCGGCGGCCTTGCGGGCGAGGCGCAGGTTGACGACTTCGCCCATCAGGCGTGCTCGCTGCCCCGCTCGGCGCCAAACAGCACCGTTTCGCGGCCATCTTCGACCAGCGTGATCGAGCCCTGCACCAGCGAGGGGGCAATGGGCGCGCCGAGTTCGGGATGCATCGGGTGGCCCGCCATTATCCCGCGCAGCACACGGCTGGAAATGCCGTGCATGACGACGACGTGATCGCCGCCTGCATCGCCCACTTCGGCAAGCCAGTTCGCAAGTCGCGCGGCGATCATCGGGTAGTCTTCACCGTCGGGCGCGGGGCGCAGGAGATGATCGGCGATGACGATGGGGCCGACTTCGGCCTCGACATCATCGTAAAGCCGGCCGCACCACGAACCCATGTCGATCTCCTTGAGATCATGGGTGCGCTTGGCGGAGAACCAGTCGATCTCCAGCTCATGCGCGATCATCGCCGCGGTCTGCAGCGCGCGGCCCGTTTCCGAAACGTGCAAGCTGACAGCAGGCGAGGGGCCAAGCTCCGCGCGCAGCGCCCGGCCCATCGCCAGCGCCTGCTCGACCCCCAATGCGGTAAGGGGCGTGTGGATGTGGTTCGCCTGGAGACGGCGGGCGGCGTTGTAGACCGTCTCGCCGTGGCGCATGATGAAGAAACGAGGGCTGGCCATGGTGCGCGTGATAGCCTGACCGGGCGCCAAAGGCGAGGGGTGAGGGCGCGTATTCATGGCGCTGGGTGCGGTTCGAACATCATGTCGGCCTGCGCGGCACCGCGGCGAGATCGCGCGGAATGGCGACGTCATCCATGAAGCCTTGGTGCAGGGCCTGATCGTCAACGAACCGGCGGTGGGGTATCGCCTGGCGCTTCCAACCCCCCGGTAGAATGGCAGCACGCCGAGGGCGAAACAGGGTTTGTCGCGGGGCGGTTCGGTGTCATCAGAGAGGCATTGCCGCGATCGTCCATCGCCGCAGGCCAGCGAGGAACCAGACATGATGCGTGTTTTTGCCCTTACCGCGCTTGCAGGCCTCCTGATCGGCGCCGCACCGCCGGATTTCCGGATCGTACCGGCCGAAGAGGTGCATTGGGTGGCCTTGCCGGACACCCCCGGGGTGGAAAGCGCGCTGATTGCGGGCAATCCCTCGCAGCCGGGGACCTATGTGATCCGGGTCAAGTTCCCGCCGCACGTGATGGACCGCCCGCACAGCCACAGCCGCGACCGCTATGTGACCGTACTGCAAGGCCACTGGTACGCGGGAACCGGACCCGATTTCGATCCGGCAAAGGCCCTGCGGCTGGGGCCGGGCAGCTTCATGTATCACCCGGCCGGCGGCGTGCACTGGGACGGTTCAAACAGCGACGAGACAGTAATCGTGCAGATCATCGGCGAAGGCCCGCTGACGAGCGCCGATGTCGATCCTTCCAAGCCTTCGTGGGTGGTTTTGAAGACGCCCTGAGGTCGAATTCCCGGCGAAACCGAATACCCCTGTCCCGTCGACCGCTAATCTGGCACGGTGCCGGAAATTGCCCCTCCCGCACGATCGGCCCCTCCCCATGCTATCAATCCCTGTCCTTGTCGCAGCCGGCGGCGCGATAACGCTCGCCGTGGTGGGCGGGCTGATGACGCCGATCGGGCCCTGGTATGCGAATTTGCGCAAGCCGGGGCTCCAGCCGCCGAACTGGCTGTTCGGGCCGGCATGGACGGTGATCCTGGGGCTGGCGGCGTGGTCTGCGGCGACGGCGTGGGACGCGGCGGTTGATGATGCGGCGCGCATGAGTGTCGTGATCCTGTTCGCCACCAATGCGCTGTTTCATCTCCTGTGGAGCCCGCTGTTCTTCAAGCTTCGGCGGCCGGACTGGGCCTTGATCGAGGTCCCGTTCCTCTGGGCCTCGCTGGTGGCGCTGGTCGTTGGCCTCTGGCCGATCTCGCCCTTCGCCGCGAAGCTGATCGTGCCCTATCTGCTGTGGGTTAGCTTTGCTGCCTGGCTCAACTGGGCAATCGTGAGGCTTAACCGGCCGTTTGGCTAAGGCCGGGCTGGACGCCGGATCGGTTGCTTCCGGCTCTTTTCAAGCCGTGCGGTGAGCGGCATACCCTTCAGACTTGGTCCATGAGACCTGGGCGGGCGAGGGAGAGCTTATGCGCAAATGGATTCTGATCGCGGCACTGGCGGGGATTTCGCCGGTGGCCATGGCACAGGCCGCACCGGCCGCGCCTGCCGTGGCGGCTTCCACCGACATGGCCGCGACCGGTCCGGGCGGCAGCACGTTCATCCTGCCGGCGGGATGGCGCGCGGATACGGCGGGTAAGGTGCTCACGCTGAGCCCGCCCGAGCCCGATTTCCGCCTCGTGATCGTCGATGTCGGCGCGGCGGCCGATGCCAAGGCGGCGGCTGCGGCGGCCTGGGCGGCCTATGCGCCCGCGCGCGTGCATTCCTTCAAGCTGCTGACCACGCGTCCCCCGCGCAACGGCTGGGACGAGACGGGGGTGATCGATTACGAAACCTCCCCCGGCGAGCATCTGGCACAAACCGCGATCGCACGCCGGCGGGGGACTGCGTGGACTGTGCTGATCATCGACGGCAGCGAGGCGACGTTCGAGAAGCGCGCCGGTGCGGTCGGCCAGATCGTGCCAAGCCTGCGACCGGCGGGCTACGCGCGGGAGAGCTTTGCCGGCAAGACCGCGAACCCGCTCGATGCGGCGCGGGTGCAGGGGCTGCTCGATTTCGTGAAGCGCAATGCCGATGCCATGCATATCCCCGGCGTGGGGCTGGCGTTCTATGCGGGTGGCAAGATCGTCTACGAAGGCGGCGTGGGCGTGAAGGAAATAGGGAAGCCCGATCCGGTGGGGCCGCATACCCGCTTCATGATCGCCTCCAACACCAAGAGCATGGCCACGCTGTTGCTGGCCGAACTGGTGAGCGAGGGGCGCCTGCGCTGGGACCAGCCGGTGACCGAGGTCTATCCGGCGTTCCGGCTGGGCAGCGATGCGACGACGAAATCGGTGCAGATCCGGCACCTCGTCTGCGCGTGCACCGGCTTGCCGCGCAAGGATCTGGAATGGATCTTCACCACCACCGCGCAGACACCCGCTTCGGACACCTTCCGGCAGCTTGCGCTGACCGAGCCGACCAGCAAGTTCGGCGAGGCATTTCAGTACAACAACCTGATGGCATCGGCGGCCGGGTATATTGCCGGTCACATCTACTATCCGGACATGGAACTCGGCGCGGCGTTTGACTGGGCTGTGAAGGAGCATGTCTGGCAGCCGCTGGGCATGGCTGATTCAACCATGACGATGGATGAAGCACTGGCGGCGGATCACGCATCGCCGCACGGGGACGACCTGTCCGGCAAAACTGCGATAGAGCCGCAGGACCTCAACCGCACGATTGCGCCGTTCCGGCCCGCGGGCGGGGCGTGGTCATCGCCGCACGACATGATCCTCTACATGAAAAACGAGCTGGACGAGGGCGCTCTACCGAAGGGTGGGCGGCTGCTTTCCGCAGAGGCGCTGCTGGCGCGGCGGGCGCGGGGCGTGCCGGTGGCCGAAGACCACTGGTATGGCATGGGGCTGATGGAGGACGCGAGCGCGGGCGTTTCGGTGATTCACCACGGCGGCGATCTCATGGGCTATCACAGCGAGATGTTTGCCATTCCTTCAGCGGGCGTGGCGGCAGTGATCCTGACCAATGGGGAGAACGGGCCCTATTTGCGCCGGGTGTTCCAGCGGCGGCTGCTCGAAGTGCTCTACGATGGCCAGCCCGAGGCGCAGGGCGATGCCGATGCGATTGTGAAGCGCATCGCGGCGGAACTGGCCGAGTACCGTTCGAAGATTCAGCTGCCCGCCGATGCCAAGGTGATCGGCGCCTTGGCCGCGAAGTATGTCTCGCCGGATCTGGGCACCTTGCGGCTGGTGCCGGAAAAGGGCCAGGTGCGCGGCTTCACCCAGGCGTGGAATTCGTTGATGACGACGCGGCGCAACCAGGACGGCACGGTTTCGCTCGTTTCGATCGATCCGGGCTGGATTGGCGATGGCGGCGATATGGTTCTCGGCGTGGCGGACGGCAAGCGCACGCTGACCGTGCGCGACGGACAGCACGTCTATGTGTTCACCGAGGGTTCGTGAGGATCAGCGCGCCGGGTAGGTGATCGCGATCACTTCCCATTCCTTTTCGCCGCCGGGGAGCGTGACCTTGCGCAAGTCTCCCACCCGCGCGCCGCGCAGGGCGCGGGCGATGGGAGCGCTCCAGCCGATGCGGCGAGCGGTGGCGTCCTGCTCGTCATCGCCGACGAGCGTGAGGGACATGCGGTTGTCGTCCTCGTCGGCGATCTCGACCGTCGCGCCGAACAGCACGCGGGTCTGGTCCGGCTGGCCTGCCGGGTCGATCACGCGCGCGGCCTTCATGCGCTTTGCGAGGAAATTGAGCTCGCGGTCGATCTCGCGCATGCGCTTGCGGCCGTAGAGGTAGTCGCCGTTTTCCGAACGGTCGCCGTTACCCGCGGCCCAGCTCACAATCTCGACGATCGCCGGGCGCTCGGTGCCGAGCAGGTGGTCGTAGCGTGCGCGCAATGCGGTCATGCCGGCGGGAGTGATCGGATTGCCATCGGGTTGCATTGTTTGCGGTCTAGCCGGGGATGGGCCCGCGGGGAAGGTTGCTCCGCTGGTCTGCACCGCCTAGGGCTGCGGCCAACCCTGCTCCGACGAGGATATCATGTCCAAGACCATTGCGCTGACGCTGACCGAAGAAGAACTCGAAATCCTCGTGGATGCGCTTGAGGCCGACCTTGAGGGCTATATCGAGGCGGCCAAGGAAGCACGCGGCAACAATGCGCGTGAGGATGTCGAGACGTTCAAGGAAGCTGCGGTCAACATCCAGAAGCTGATGACCCGTTTGCAGGCGATGCTGCCGGACGCCTGAGGCGCCCCCCTCCCGCTTGCGGGAGGGGTTAGGGGCGGGCCCGGCGCAGCCAGGCAAATCAGCCCGGCGTTTGCTTGCCCAGGAAGTGGCTGAGCGGATTGGCGCCGTTGTAGCTGGCCTTGTCCGGATACATCGCCTCATAAACCACTGCGTTTTCGAGCACGCGCTGGACGTAGTTGCGCGTTTCGGAGAGCGGGATGCGCTCGATCCAGTCGATCCAGTCGACCGCCCCGCTGCGCGGATCGCCGTTGGCGCGCAGCCACTTGTTCACATTTCCGGCACCCGCATTGTAGGCGGCGACGGCGAGCGGGTAGCTGCCGCCATAGTAACCGAGCAGCCGCTGGAAATAGGCGCCGCCGACCTGGAGATTGAAACCGGCATCCTCGATCAGCGCGCTGGAGGAATAGGCAAGGCCTAGCTTGCCCGCCTGTTCGCCCGCCGTCGCCGGCATCAGCTGCATCAGGCCGCGCGCTCCGGCATGGCTTACGGCATTCTGCGCGAACTGGCTTTCCTGGCGGGCGATGGCGTGGATCATGGTCCAGGCGTGCTCGTAACCCTGCGGTACCGAAATCAGCGGGAAGGCGATGTGCTGGAAATCGAGATAGCCGCGTGCCGCTGCCGCCTGCCCGACAATGACGCCAAGATCGCGGCGACCGAGATCGCGCGCGAGATCGGCGACGAGCACGTGCTGGCTCTTGCTTTGCTGCTGGTCGCTGATTTCGCGGAAGAAGCGCACGGTAGTGCGCCAGTCGGCATCGCGCGCCGCCTCGCGCACCGCCTGGGTGAGGAGGGAGGCGTTGAACCGGGCGCGCTCTTCCGCCGTTGGCTGGACATCGGCCTCGGCGGCGAATCGCGGGACCGGGCGGCCGAGCCGCTCCAATGCAAGGAGGCCATAGAACTGGTCGCCATAGGCGGCGGCCATTTCGAAATAGCGCTGCGCCTCTTTCGCCTGTCCGCCCTGCGCGGCGGCAAGGCCGGCCCAGTAGAAGCCTTTTGAACGCGTGCCGGGCGTGCGCGCGGCCGAGCCATAGCGCCAGAACAGCGGCGCGGCATCGGCGCCGTTGCCCAGCTGGCGCAGCGACTGGTTGCCGCCGAGCCACATCAGCGAAGTGTAATCGTCGCGCAGGCCGTAGGCCATCTGGCTGACGTCTTCGCCCGCTGCGAAAGCATCGTCGATCCCGGCGGCTATGCGATAGGCGGTCCGCGCGTCGCCCGCAGCAGCGGCGGCACGTGCATTGGCAAGGAGTTCATCTACCCACCTGTCGCGCAGCAGCGGCGCGCGGGCGAGCAGCGGGCGGTTGGCGATCAGTGCCTGCGCCGCCGCGCCATTGCCTTGCCGGCGCAGCTGGCGCGCACGGACGTAGACAAAGCCGGGATCGGTATTGAGCACTTCGCCGCTGGTGCCATCCGCAGCGGCATAGGGATCGAGGCCGAGGAGCGCGGAGAGGCGCGCGGCGAACAGGCCCCGGCGCGCGGGGCTGACGCGGGCGGTCTGGCGCGCGGCGGGGGAAGGATTGCCCGCCCAGAGCAGCGCGTCCATCCGCGCGTCCTCGTCGTCTGGCGTGAACGTGCTGCCCCAAGCGGCGAGTATGGCTGCTTCGGCCGCCTCGCTCATGGGGCCGCCGCGCCAGGCAACGCGGGCCTGCGCATCGGCGTCCGGCCGGCCGATGGCTTTGAGCGCGAGGGCATACTGCGCGCGCGCCGGGTTGGTTAGCGGGGGGACGCGGTCGAAATAAGCGGCGACGCTGCTTGCCTCCGCCGATTCGCGATCGAGCGCGGTTTCGGCGGAGCGGCGCAGCTTCTCCTCTTCGGGGAAACCGCGATAGCTCAGGATGAAGCTGGCATAGTCACCAAACGCGTAACGATCCGAACTGTTGAGCATCTGCCAGCGGCTGATCGCCTGTGCCATCGGGCCCTGGCTTTGCGCGATAAGGCGCGCGCGCGCGGCATCCCAGGCGTTGGCGCCCGCTTCGGTATCGTTGGCGTGGCAAGCCGCCGGCGCCGCGAGCAAAGGCAGCAAGGCAGCGCTCAGCAGCAGCTTTCGACATAGCTTTCTGGCGCCCATGCTCATCTCCATGCTGGACATTCCGGGTTTCGTCTTCCTATCAGGCGCGTGTTACCGCAGCGTTCCGGCAGGGATCGGCGCGCCGCGTGGTTGCCATGTGGCGCAAATCGAAGGGCAAAGTCCATGTTTTCCGGCTCCATTCCGGCTCTGGTGACACCTTTTCGCGGCGGCGTGTTCGATGAGAAGGCGTTTCGCCGGCTGGTAGACTGGCAGATCGAGAACGGGTCCTCGGCGCTGGTGCCCTGCGGCACGACGGGTGAGGCCTCGACGCTCTCGAACGCCGAGCACCACCGCGTGATCGAAGTCTGCGTCGAGCAGGCGGCAGGGCGCGTGCCGGTGATTGCGGGTTGCGGCAGCAACGACACGATGAACGCGCACCTTCACATGACCTTCTCGCGCAAGAGCGGCGCCAAGGCCGCGCTCTGCGTCGCGCCTTATTACAACCGTCCGAGCCAGGCGGGGCTGCTCGCGCATTTCGGCTATCTCGCCGAACATAACGAGCTGCCGATCATCCTCTACAACGTGCCCGGCCGCACTGTGACCGATATTCTGCCCGAAACGGTGTGCGAACTGGCGCGCCGCTATCCGGACAGGATCGTCGGGATCAAGGACGCGAGCGGCGATCTCAGCCGTGTGACCGACCACCGCATGGGCATCGGCAAGTCGTTCTGCCAGCTTTCAGGCGACGACGAACTGGCGCTGCCGGCCAATGCAGCGGGCGCAGTGGGGTGCATTTCCGTCACCGCCAACGTCGCCCCGCGCCTGTGCGCCGATTTCCAGGCCGCTTGCGCCGCGAACGATTTCGAAAAGGCGCGCGAGCTCAACGACAAGCTCTACCCGCTGCACTACGCGATGTTCGAGGACGCCTCCCCGGGCCCGGTCAAGTATGCGCTGAGCCGCGTGCACGACTGGCTGACCGAAGAATTGCGCCTCCCGCTGGTGCCCTGCAGCGACAAGGCGCGGGCCGAAGTGGACGCGGCGCTCAAGCACGCGGGGCTGATCTAGCCTAGGCGGGGCCAGACCCGTGCGGCCGCTGTCCATCGCCATCGCAGGATGCGGACCATGCGGGCTGGCGGCGGCGCTGCTGCTGGAACGACAGGGCCACAGCGTCACCCTGTTCGAGCGTTTCGCCGAACCCCAGCCGATCGGGTCCGGATTGATGATCCAGCCCACCGGCCTTGCAGTTCTGCGCAAGCTGGGCCTTGCCGATGCGGTACTGGCGCTGGGCGCGCGGGTTGACCGGCTGCATGGTACTGCGGGCGGACGCACCGTTCTGGATGTGCCCTATGCGGCGCTTGGTCGCCCCGAACGGTTCGGTATTGGCATTCATCGCTCGAGCCTGTTTTCCCTGCTTTACAAGCAAGTGCAGGCGCGGCCGATCGCGCTCCACACCGGCAAGGCGGTCACCGGCAGTTCGCTTGCGGGGGAGCAGCGCCATCTCCTGTTTGGTAACGGCACGCGCAGCGACGGTTTCGATCTGGTGGTCGATGCGCTGGGTACCTGGTCCCCGCTGGTGGACCAGCCGCACCGGCCCCTCGGTTTCGGAGCGCTCTGGGCGACGCTCGAATGGCCGCAGGATGGGCCCTTTGCGCCCGCTGTGCTGGCGCAGCGATATGAGCGCGCCAGCAAGATGGTGGGGGTTCTGCCGACCGGCACCGGGGAGGGCACCGGCCGCCAGCTCGCATTCTTCTGGTCGCTGCGCGGCGACCGGTTTGATGCTTGGCAGCGCGGGGGGCTCGGTCCCTGGAAGCTGGAGGTCGAGCGGCTCTGGCCGGAGACGGCTGTGCTGCTCGCACAGATTTCCGACCCCGCGCAGCTGACCTTTGCCCGCTATGCGCACCGGACGGTCAAGGTGCCAGCCGCGAAGCGCATGATCCATCTTGGCGACGCCTGGCATTGTGCCAGCCCCCAGCTTGGGCAGGGCGCCAACATGGCCTTGCTTGATGCCTTCGCCTTGTCGGTGGCGCTGGAGCAGTCCCATACAGTTGACGAAGCTCTGGCGAGGGCAGTCAGCCTGCGCAGGCATCACGTACTTGTTTATCAGGCGCTTACGTGGTTTTTCACTCCGGTTTATCAGTCAGACAGCCGCGTCATCCCGTTCTTTCGCGACCGGTTGGTTGCACCGTTGTCGCGGATCCCGGCGTTGACGAAGCTCCAGGCGGCGATGGTCTCGGGGCTTGTCGGACGCCCGCTCGCCGCCCTTGGTCTATAGACCCCCCGCTCACATATGCCGATAGATCGCCCGCTCGTGGCTGAAGGCCTTGAACCCGAAGTAGCCGTGATAGCTGCCCGAACCGCTGGCGTTCACGCCGCCGAAGGGCAGGTGGTTTTCAAGGTAGTGCGAGAACACGCCGTTGATCGTCATGCCGCCCGATGAGGTGCGGCTGATCACCTTCTCGATATTCGCCTCGTCGTCCGAGTAGACATAGAGCGCCAGCGGCTTGTCGCGCGCGGCGATGTAGTCGATCGCCTGATCGATCGTCTCGTAGTTCATCACCGGCAACACAGGCGCGAAGATTTCCTCCTGCAGGATCTTCATCTGCGGGGTGACGCCCGTCAGCAGGGTGGGGTGGATGGTGAGGTCGCTCTCGTCCATCGTGCCGCCGACGGCCACAGTCGCGCCCTGGGCCACGGCATCATCGAACAACGCCTTCACGCGGTTGAAGTTCGCCTGATTGACGATCTGGGCGATGCTTTCCTTCTTGATCGCCCCGGTCTCGTCATAGAGGTTCTTCGTGACATTGGTCTTGAAGCCTTCGACCAGCTGGGCTTGTTGTTCCTCGCGCACGAAGACGTAGTCCGGGCTGATGCAGGCCTGCCCGCCGTTGAACTGCTTGGCCCCGGCAAGCTGCGCCGCGACCTTGTCGATATCCGCGCCCGAATCGAGAATGACGGGCGACTTGCCGCCGAGTTCGAGCGTCACGCTGGCGAGGTGCTTAGCGGCGGCAGCCATGACGATCTTGCCGACGCGGGTGCTGCCGGTGAAGAAGATATGGCTGAACGGCAGCTCGAGCAGCGCGGTGGCGACGCTGACATCGCCTTCGACGAGCGCGACTTCGCTTTCATCGAACGCTTCGGCGATGATCTTGGCGGCGACCTTGGCGGTGGCGGGGCAGAGGTCGGTGAGCTTCACGATGGCTGTGTTACCCGCCGCGACGGCAGCGGCCAGCGGCCCGAGCGCGAGGCCGAGCGGGAAGTTCCACGGCCCGAGGATCAGGCAGACCCCGCGCGCTTCATAACGGATCTGCGCGCGGTCGGCGGGGTTGAGCGAGGGGGTGACTTCGGTGGGCGCCATCCACGCATCGAGATTGTCGATATTGCGCTGGATATTCGCGGTGACGTTCAGCACTTCGGTGACGCGGATCTCACCCTCGGGCTTGCGCGTATCTTCGAGCACGGCAGCGACGATGGCATCGGCATGGGCCTCGACTGCGGCCTTCAGCCCCGCCAGCTTGGCCTTGCGCACTTCTGCGCTGGAGGCCTTCACGTTCCACTGGTTCGCCTGCTGGTGCTCGAAAATGCGGAGGAGGTCGGCTGCGGTCGGGTTGGTCATGGTTGGGCTTGCCTGCACTTGCTTGTGGCCGGAGCGGCCGGGTTTGGATTCCCGGATGCTGTAACCCAGCCGTGCGGTCAATGTAAGGTGACCTAACGGATCGCTCTGTGCAACTTTGTGGCGGGATGTGGGTTTGGGGCGGGTGGGGGCTATCGGGGTGGCACTGGCGCGACGGCCATTCCTACCAGAGCTTTACACGCTGCTCCGGCGACAAGAACAACATCTGCCCCGGTTGCACTCCAAACGCTTTATACCACGAATCGAGGTTGCGAACGGTCAGCGCGCGATACTGGCTCGGCGCATGGGCATTGCTGATGATCTGGCGCCGCTCGGCCGCCTCGCGGGTTTTACTGCGCCAGGATTGGGCAAAGGCAAGAAAAAAGCGCTGGTCGCCGGTAAGTCCGGCGATAACCGGCAACTCTCGGCCGCCCAGCGACTCGCGATATGCATCCCAGGCGGCTGCCAGCCCGGCCACATCGGCGCCGTTCTCGCCCAGCTCTAGCTTGCCGTTGAGGTGGAGGTCCGGATAGGGCGCATAGGCGTTGTACTGCTCGACGAGCGCTTGGCTCTGGCCGTTGTAGTGGGCAAGATCGCTCGGCGTCCACCAGTTGCGAAGGATGCCTTTGGCGTCGACCATGGCGCCGCTTGAGTCGAAACTATGGCTCACCTCGTGGCCGATGATCGCGCCGATCGCGCCGTAATTGTAGGCTGCATCGGCCGCGGCGTCGAACGAAGGCGGCTGCAGGATGCCGGCGGGCAAGTTGATCGCGTTCTGCACAGGCAAATTCACTGCGTTGAACACTTGCGGCACCATCCACCACTCGGCCGGATCCTGCGGCTTGCCCAGCTTTGCTAGCTGGCGCAAGGTTTGCCCGCGGACCGCCGCCATTCGGTTTGCATAGGCGGTGCCAGGCGCCGTTCGCACCATTGCATAGCTCGGCCAGCGGTTCGGGTATCCCACTGTCACCGTTGTCGTCTCAAGCTTGGCGAGAGCCTGTCTCTTCGTGGCCGGCGCCATCCAGTCGAGCGCCTCGATCCGCTTGGCAAACGCGCGCTTGATGTGGACCGCCATGTCCTCGATCAGCGCCTTGGACGAGGCCGGAAAGTACTTCGCCACGTAGATATGTCCAAAGGCGAACCCAAGATCGGTGTTGATCGCGCCGATCGCACGCTTCTCGCGGGGGCGCTGCTCGGTTACGCCGGAGAGCTGGGTGCCATAAAAAGCGAAGTGCAGAGCATCGAACTTGCCAGGCAGAACATCCGTCTGGGCGTTGATGCGGTGGAAAACGAGCCAGTCCTTCCAGGCCTGCAACGGCTCGGAGGCCACCAGCGCGGCGAGTCCGGTTATCGCGGCGGGGCTGTAGGCATCGAACACTTTCTGGCGCGGCATCCGCGCTGCGGCAAAATAGGCGTTCCAGTCGATCCCGGGCGCCTTCTTCGCGAAATCGGCGCGGGTCCACAGGGTGCCACCAGTGGTGAAATCAGCGGTATCGGCCTTGGGCAGGTGCGCCTTGGCGATTTTCGTTTCCAGCGCGAAGATCCGCTCGGCCCGCGCCTCGGGCTGGTCAATTCCGGCGGCGGCGAGCAACTGGCCGATGTAGACCTTGTAGGCAGCGCGCTGAGCGACAAGCTTGGCATTGTCGGAAAGGTAGTACTCGCGATCGGGCAGGCCGAGACCACCCTGGAACACATATGGCACAACCTGGTTGCTCTTCAGCGCCTTGGTGATGAACAGCCCGAACAGGTTCTCGGTGGCCATGTCGTTGTTGTCGTTGAACAGGTCGAGGTCGCTCTCGGTCTGCTCGCCTAGCACGACAATCAGCGCCGACTTCGACTTGATCGCGGCATAGCGTGCGAAATCGCCCTGCAACGGCGCCAGGCCGGCGGCGTCGATCTTGGCCGTATCCAGATAGGCCTGATAGTAGGCGCGGATCTTGCTCGCCTCGCTGCCCGGTGTTTGCGGTGCGGCCATCAGATCGGCGATCAGCGCTTGTTGCCGGCGCTCGGTTTCAAGCGAGGCATCATAGCTGGCGCCAATGCTGGTCCGGTCGGCGGGGATTTCGGCGCTCTTTTGCCAAGCTCCATTGGCATAGTCGTAGAACGCATCGCCTGGAATGACCGACGAGTCCATCTTGGCCAGATCCAGGCCCGGGTTGCCGGTACCCGCGGGTTCTGCGGCGGCCAGTGCAACTGCGCAAGTGCCGATGAGCAAGGCGATCGCTAGGGCGAAATGCGGTCTGAGCATGGCCTGTCCTTCCGAAAAGTCGAACGCAGAGCACACTCCGCGCGGCAGTGGATGTGCCGTGGTATAGCGGCTGCCGAAGCTCGATCAAACGCATGCTTGGCATCGGCGAGCGATTAAACGCGAGGCCGCCAGCCGCCTGCGACGTCCATGTGTCCTGCCGGCATCAGCCTCGACAGTCGGGCTCTGGAAATGAAGGACCTTCGAGTTTCCCGGATGGATTGACCGCCTTGTCTAAGGGTCCGACGTTCGCGTCCTGCGGCAGTCGGCAAAGTTTCCGCGAACCGCTATCATCTCAAAGTTCCTCAATGGCGGTCAATCATTGAGCGCATCCCGTTAGCTCATCGACCACCCATGGCTCGCCACCAGCGACTGCCCCGTCAGCGCGTTGCTCGGGAACGCCGCAAAGAACAGCGCCAGCTCAGCGATATCCTCCACGGTGGTGAACTCGCCATCGACCGTCTGACCGAGCATGACCTTTTTCACGACCTCGTCCTCGCTGATGCCCAATTCCTTGGCCTGTTCGGGGATCTGCTTGTCCACCAGCGGCGTACGCACGAAGCCGGGGCAGATCACGTTGGTGCGCACGCCCTTGGGGCCGCCTTCCTTGGCGATCGTGCGGCACAGGCCAAGGAGGCCGTGCTTGGCGGTGACGTAGGCGCTTTTCAGGGGGCTCGCTTCCTTCGAATGGACCGAGCCCATGAACAGGATCGCGCCCGAGCCCTGCTTGTACATATGCGGGATCACCGCCTTGCTGGTGAGGAACGCGCCGTCGAGGTGGATCGCGAGCATCTTCTTCCAGTCGGCAAAGGCGAAAGCTTTGATGGGGTTTACGATCTGGATGCCCGCGTTGGAAACCAGCACATCGACCGTGCCCCACGCCGCGACAACGGCGGCAACGCCCGCGTTCACCTGATCCTCGCTGGTCACGTCCATCGCGACGGCCATCGCTGCGCCCGCGTGTTCGGCATTGATCGCGTCGGCAGCAGCCTGCGCAGCTTCGAACTTCAGGTCGGCGATGGCGACTTTGGCGCCGGTGGCGGCATAGCGGTGGGCAATGGCAAGGCCGATGCCGCTGGCGGCGCCGGTGACGATGGCGATCTTGTTGGCGAGGTCCATGGGGGGGAGGCTCCTTGTTTGTAGCTCAGGCGAGATCGAGGGTAACGATCCCGCAATCGGGTAGGTTCCGCTGCTTCCAGCGCGGGCTGGCGAAAGAGCG
The DNA here is from genome assembly GCF_037133355.1 of Novosphingobium sp. Lineage (GTDB taxonomy): Bacteria > Pseudomonadota > Alphaproteobacteria > Sphingomonadales > Sphingomonadaceae > Novosphingobium. Next base: position 88,562 of record NZ_JBAXOI010000007.1, read on the forward strand.
TTCAACATCGCGGCGGCCGCTGGCCCAGTGGTCATTGATGGTCGCACGCGAAAATTCGTAGTCCTTGCCCTGCGATTCGTAGTCCTCACCCCGGTTGATGAGGTGGAGGATGGTCACGGGCGAATCGCTGGCCTCGCCGAGCAGGGCGACGAGATCGGGATCGTCCTTCAGGCTATCGGGCAGCCGTTCGGCAAGGCGCGTCGCGGCGCTCGCCATAGCCTCGAGCCGCTTCTGCATATCGGTGCCGAGCCGGGTGCGGCTGGAAAAGCGGATGTCCTTCTCGCGCTGGACCGCTTCGGCCACAGAACGCGGCATCATCCCGCGCGCGCTGAACAGATCGACCTGAAACACCAGCAGCGGCGTATCGCCCACGCGTTCATCCAGCACATATTGCAGCGGGGTGTTGGAGACGATGCCGCCGTCCCAATAGGGCTCGCCATCGATCATCACCGCCGGAAAGCCCGGCGGGAGCGCGCCGCTTGCCATGATGTGTTCCGGCCCGATCAGGCGTTCGCGATTGTCGAAATAAGTGAAGTTGCCCGAGAGCACGTTCACCGCACCAACACTGAAGCGCATGGGGCCGGAGTTGAGCAAGTCGAAGTCGACAAGCTCCAGCAGGGTCTCACGCAAGGGTGCGGTGTCATAAAGGCTGGTAGCTTCGGGCGTGCCGGGCAGGGCGAGCCACGGCGGGGTGACTCGCGGCGTGAAGAAGCCGGGAATGCCGGTGAGTGCGACAATCCCCGCAGCAGTTTCGTTGAAGATCCGGCGGCCCCAGCCATCAGCAAACGGCGCGGGGAAGGGCACGCGCGAGGAAGCGCGGTCCCAGAAGGTGCGCAGGGCCATGAGGCGCTGTTCGGGCGGATTGCCGGCGATCAGTGCGGCGTTGACGGCGCCAATCGAAATGCCGGCCACCCATGCGGGCTCATGGTTTGCAGCCGCCAGCGCTTCGAACACACCGGCCTGATAGGCACCGAGCGCTCCCCCGCCCTGGAGCACAAGCACATTGGCCTCGCCTGTGGCTGCTGGGGTGGGAGGGGTCTGCTTGCCGGCCATGCCGCTCGATCCTTTGCGGCGCCAAGATGACGCCCTGATTGCGCCCTCGGCGCGGTGTCCCCCCGCGCCTCTTTGTGCACCGCAGCGAGCGCTTGGCAAGGGCGGATCGGCGCAGGGGCCCCTTTCATTCGCGGGGCCTCCCTTTTCTTTCAGCCATGAGGGGCCTACATGGCCAAGACCATGGCCCGTCCCACCCCGCCCGCATTCGACAAGAAGAAGATCGTCGCCGAAAACCGCCGCGCGCGCTTCGAGTATTTCATCGAGGACGTCTACGAGGCAGGCATCGCGCTGACGGGCACCGAGGTGAAATCGCTGCGCTTCGGCGAAGGCTCGATCGCGGAGAGCTATGCCGAAGTGAAGGACGGCGAGGTCTGGCTGGTCAATTCCAACGTGCCCGAATTCAGCCACGGCAACCGCTACAACCACGAGCCCAAGCGCCCGCGCAAGCTGCTGCTGAAAGAGCGCGAGATCGCCCGCTTCCACGGCGCGGTGGAGCGCAAGGGCATGACGCTCGTGCCACTTTCGGTCTATTTCAACGGCCGCGGCCGCGCCAAGGTCGAACTCGCGCTCGCCAAGGGCAAGAACAACGCCGACAAGCGCGCGACAATCAAGGACCGCGACTGGCAGCGTGACAAGGCGCGCATCATGCGCGAACATGGCTGATGGAGCAGGTGGGAGCCTTCGAGCCGGAGGACATGGCAGCGGCATGATGGCGCGAATTTCAGGGCTGCTACAGCGCATGGTGCCAACGCGCGAGGCGCTGCTCAAGAGCCGCTTCGTCCGCCCGTTGGCCGCCCGCCCCGAACTGTGGCGATACAACCGCCGCTCGGTGCCGCGCGGGATTGCTGTAGGCCTCTTCGTGGGCATCTTCGCGATGATCCCGGGCGTCCAGATCGTTGGCGCGGCGCTGCTATGCGTGCCCTTTCGCGGCAATGTGCCGCTGGCGGCGGGCGCGACCTTGCTGTCCAATCCGGCGACGACACCGTTTATCCTGCTCGCCGCACTGTGGCTGGGCAGCTTCCTTGGCCTCGATGCCGACCTTGCAACCTTTCAGTCGCTGATCGACCGGGGGGCGGGCCTTGGCGAGTGGGCCACATGGCTCCTGTCGTCTGCGGCGCCCGCGATGGTGCTGGGGCTGCTGGCAATTTCGGTGGTGTCGGCGGTGGTCGGCTATGTCGCTGCGGTGGTGCTGTGGCGCTGGTGGACGGCGCGTCGGCGCCGCACACGCCTTTCCCGGGCGGCTGAGGCGCAGCGCCTGGCATGAGCGATTTCGCCGCCTCAACCCAGGCCGAGACCGACCCCGGAACACGCTGGCGCGAATGGCTGCTGGTGGCGGGGGGTGTTGCGGCGAGCGCGATGGTGCTGTGGCTTGCGCTGGGCCAGCCCGTCGCGGCGGCGGCCTATGCTTTCGGCGTGGCCTGCCTTGCCGCCGCACTGACCTTCGCACTGCGCCGCCAGGGGACGAGCGAGCCCGCCGAGTTTGCCGCGCCCGACTGGTCGGTAACTCATGCCGCGATCGATCGGGGCGAGGAGGCGACTGCGATCATCGACCGCGCTGGACGGCTTGCCTGCGCCAATGCTCGTTTCGTCGAATGCTTCGGCACCGCCGCGGCGCCGCCCCGGCTGGGGCTTGATGGCGCTGCGAACGAGGCGGTGGAGGGCGCTGCCCGCGCTGCATGGCGCGACGGGCATGCGGCGCTCGAGCCGGTCATGGCCGGGGGGCGTGAATGGCGGCTCGAGATCGACCGCGCCGGGCGCGGCCAGGATTTCCTGATCTGGCGTTTTGCCCCGGTGGTGCGCCGCGATCCGCTGACCGATGTCGTCGACCACATCCGTGGCAAAGTGGGCAAGGCTTTGGCGCGCGAGGGCATCCAGGCGGTAGCGGTCGCCCCTGATGGGCGCATCCACGCCGCCAACGCACTGTTTGCCGCCCGCGCCACGGGCGATGCCGAGGCTGATGTCGACGGCAGCGACTTTGTCGGCTATTTCAGCGCCGACGAGCAAGAGCGCATCTTCTATGGGCGCGAGGGCACGCGGGGGCCTTCGGTGCGCATGCTGCATGTGCCGGTCGCCGATCCCGAGGAAGTCGCGACAAGTTCGGCTGCGGCCGATCCGGCGCAGACCGCCTCGCTGTTTTTCCTGATCGACAATCAGGGCGGCGTGGGCGATTCGCGCACCGGCCTGCCGCAGATCGAGGCGCTGCTCGCGCGCCTGCCGCTTGGTCTTGCCATGACTGACCGCGACGGGCGTTTCCTGTTTGCCAACAAGGCCTTCCTTCGCGCCGCCGGGCACGACGAGACCGGGCCGCCGCCCTACCCCTCTGATCTCGTGATCCGCGAGGACAAGGGCGCGCTTGCCGATGCGGTGCGCCGCTTTGCGCAAGGCGCCAGCGGGGCGGGCGATGTCGCGGTGCGGCTGCGCACTGCGCCCGAGGATCCGGTTTCGCTCAGCCTTGCGGGTGTGCGCGGGCTGGGCGAGGGCGCGGTGATCCTGAGCCTCAAGGATTCGTCCGAGGAAACCCGCTTGAAACGCGAAATCGCGCAGGCGACCAAGATGCAGGCGGTGGGCCAGCTGGCGGGCGGGGTGGCGCACGATTTCAACAACGTGCTGACCGCCATCATCGGCTACTGCGATCTCATGCTGATGCGCCACACACCGGGCGACAGCGACTACGACGATATCCAGCAGATTCGCGCCAATTCGAACCGCGCCGCGAGCCTGACGCGCCAGCTTCTGGCCTTCTCGCGCCAGCAAACCCTGCGCCCCGAAGTGCTGCAACTGCCCGATGTCGTGGCCGAGGTCTCGACCTTGCTCAAGCGCCTCCTGGGCGAGAAGATCCAGCTCGAGGTGACGCATGACCGGGGCCTCGGGCTTGTCCGCGCCGACCCGGTGCAGCTGGAGCAGGTCTTGCTCAACCTTGCCGTCAACGCGCGCGATGCGATGACCGGCAACGGTGCGCCGGGCGGCATTCCGCCGAGCAAGTCGGGCGGGGTGCTGCGGCTCAAGACCAAACGCGTGACCGCGGCCGACGTGCGCGCGATGAAGAGCGAGATTCTGCCGATCGGCGATTATACCGCGCTGATTGTCGAGGACTCGGGCCACGGCATCAGTCCTTCGCAGATCGGCAAGATTTTCGAACCGTTCTTCACCACCAAGGAGAAGGGCAAGGGCACCGGCCTCGGGCTTTCGACGGTCTACGGCATCGTCAAGCAATCGGGCGGGTTCATCTTTGCCGAGAGCGAAGTGGGCAAGGGCACGCGCTTTTCGATCTATTTTCCGGTGCATGTGCCTGATCCGGCCGAAGCGGCAGAGGCGGCGGCGGCCATCGCGGCGGCCCGCGTGCCCGCGCGGCGCAAGCAGTGGTCCGGCGGCGGGCGCGTGCTGCTGGTGGAGGACGAGGACACCGTGCGCGCGGTGGCCGAGCGGGCGCTGGTGCGTCAGGGCTATGAAGTGACCACCGCGGCTGACGGCGAGGAAGGGCTCGAGGCGCTGGGCCGCGCGATCGGGGCGGGCGGCGAATTCGATCTCGTCGTCTCGGACGTTGTCATGCCAAGCATGGATGGCCCCGCCATGGTGCGCGAGATCCGGGGGATCCGGCCCGAACTCCCGGTGCTGTTCATGTCGGGCTATGCCGAGGAGCAGCTGCGGCGCGAGATCGATATTCCGGGCATGTATTTCCTCGCCAAGCCCTTCAGCGTCGCGCAGATCTGCACTGCGGTCGAGGATGTGCTGAAGGCGCGGTAAGCCGGATCAGGGGGCGGTATCGAAGGCAGGCGCCGGCTGGTCCTTCCACGCCTTGGCGACCACTGCGAGATTGTTGGCATGGGCCTCGCGGTAGGCCCACCACAGGCTGACATCGCCGCGCGCGATCGCATCGCCCACGAAGTTTTCAAGCGGCTGCTTCTGGAAATCGGCATCCTTGGCATGCTCGACAAGGCGGCGGATATAGGCGCGCGTCGTATCGATCAGGCCAAGGCTGTAGCCGCCCTTGGCGATGACAGCGGGATTGCCGTGGTTGGGCAGGATCCTGGTGAAGCCCCACTGCCGCATCGCGCCCAGCGCCGCGTATTGCTGCGGGATCGATTGCGGCTCGGCCACGAAGGTCGCGGTGTCTTCCAGCGTGTCTCCGGCCAGCAGGATCTTGTCGTCCGGCAGTTCGATGACGAGGCCATCGGCCGAATGGATCGCGACGGGATGCAGCACGACGCGCACCTTGCCGATCATCATCACGGTATCCGCGGTGATGCCGAGATCGGGCAGGGCAAGCGGCTTGATCACCGGCGGGCCTTCTTCGGTCCCGGCCTCGATTGCCTCGCGCTTGGCGGAAAGCTTGGCGCGCGTCGCCTCGGTCGCGATGCGCAGGCTGTCCGCATAGACCGCGTTCCCCCCGATGTGATCGAGATGCCAGTGGCTGGTGACGAGGACAAACCGGCGCACGCCCGCCTTGGCGAGCCAATCGCGCACCCACTGTGCGGAGGCCGTATCGGTGAAGCTGTCATAGACAAGCGCGGTGTCGCCGTCGCGGATCGCGTAAGTCGCGACACCGACGAAGATCGCGCCGAGGTCGGGCCACTGCTTGGGGCCGGGCTTGACCGAAGCCTCGTCGGGCCGGCCCTGATAGAATGCGGTGAGGTGGTCGTTGATCGGCAACGCGCGCACGGTGCGGTCTTGCGCGTAAGCGGCGCCCGGAGCGAGGAGGAGAGCCAGTGCGGCAAGCGCCGGGGGCAGCTGGGGCTTCATCACGGACTCCTTGGCGCGGGGCGCCTTTTGTGCGGTGCAGCAGGGCTACGAAGCGGCTGCGGGGCTGTCAATCGTGCCGGACGGGGCGGGTGCGATGGCAGGCGAGATACGTTCGTCCCCGGAAAAATGGTTCGGGACTGGTGGCATTTTCAGGCAAGCGGCGTACCGGGGCGGTGTGAGGCTGGAAAAAAGCCCTTTATTTCTGATGTTTGATGCAACTTCTCACCAATTTGGCCGGAAATATTGTTCCCCCCTTGTTCCATAAGAACAAACTGGGTACAAGGCTGGTGTTGACGGTTCGGGTCAGCCATTACTAGCAAGGGGAAACAAGCCATGGCGGCGCAGTTGAAGCTTATCCAGGAAGGCAAAGACAAGGACATGGACCGTCAGAAAGCGCTCGATGCAGCGCTCGCGCAGATCGACAAGGCGTTCGGCAAGGGCTCGGCAATGCGGCTGGGCTCGAAGGAGACGATGCAGGTCGAGGCAATTTCCACCGGCTCGCTCGGGCTCGATATCGCGCTTGGTGTCGGCGGACTGCCGCGCGGCCGGGTGATCGAGGTCTATGGGCCTGAAAGCTCGGGCAAGACCACGCTTGCGCTCCACGTGATCGCCGAGGCGCAGAAGGGCGGCGGCACCGCGGCCTTTGTGGACGCAGAGCACGCGCTCGATCCGGTCTATGCCAAGAAGCTGGGCGTCAACATCGACGAGTTGATCGTCTCGCAGCCCGATACGGGTGAGCAGGCGCTGGAGATTGTCGATACCCTGGTGCGTTCGAACGCGATCGACGTGCTGGTGGTCGATTCGGTCGCCGCGCTGGTCCCCCGCGCCGAGATCGAGGGCGAGATGGGTGACAGCCACGTTGGCCTCCAGGCACGCCTCATGTCGCAGAGCTTGCGCAAGCTGACCGGTTCGATCAGCCGCTCGCGCTGCATGGTGATCTTCATCAACCAGCTGCGCATGAAGATCGGTGTGATGTACGGCAACCCGGAGACGACGACGGGCGGCAACGCGCTCAAGTTCTACGCCTCGGTCCGCCTCGACATCCGCCGCACCGGCCAGATCAAGGACCGCGACGAGATCGTGGGCAACACCACCCGCGTCAAGGTCGTGAAGAACAAGGTGGCGCCGCCGTTCAAGCAGGTCGAATTCGACATCATGTACGGCGAGGGCATTTCGAAGATCGGCGAGATCCTCGATCTCGGCGTCAAGGCAGGCGTGGTCGAAAAGTCGGGCGCGTGGTTCAGCTACGATTCGATCCGGATCGGCCAGGGCCGCGAGAACGCCAAGAACTACCTGCGCGAAAATCGTGAACTCTGCGACAAGTTGGAAGCCGCGATCCGCGGCCAGACCGACAAGGTCGCCGAAGGGCTGATGGTGGGTCCGGACGCGGACGACGACATCTGATCCTTCAGGCGGCGCGGTAACCCCCACCTCGTCGTCAGTCCAAAGACCGGCGCGCTCCCCGGACGGAGCGCGCCGGTTTTGGTTTGCCGGGGCGGGCGGAGTACTCCGAACCCACGCCGGATGTTCAGCACCAGCTTTGAGCCTATCCGCGTGCCAGGGTCTGGCCGATGCTCCGGGAGGCAAAGGTGCTCTGACCGGAACCATCCCGATTTGGCTTCGCAGACGCTTTCCTGCTTGCGCGAAAGGCCCTAGCTTGGCCTCAAACAAGACCAGCGGGAAGGAAGCCACATGTCGATCGTTCTGCACCACCTCAACAACAGCCGCTCGCAGCGCATTCTCTGGCTGCTCGAGGAACTTGGCGTCCCCTACGAACTGCGGCTCCACCAGCGCGATGCGGTCACCAACCTCGCGCCGCCTGAATTGAAGGCGATCCACCCGCTGGGCAAATCGCCGCTGCTCGAGGTCGATGGCCGGGTGATCGAGGAATCCGGCGCGATCGTGCAGTATCTGTGCGAGGTGCATGGTGGCGGCAAATGGCTCCCCGAGGCCGGCTCCGACGACGCGCTGCGCCACAACGAACTGATGCATTTCGCAGAAGGCTCGGCGATGACGCCGATCCTGCTCAACCTCTACGTCTCGCGCCTCGGCGAGGCGGGCGCGCCGCTGCACGATCGGATCAACGAGCAGCTTGCCGCGCATTTCGGCTACCTCGAGCAGATTATGCGCCCATCGGGGCACTTCATCGGCGATGATTGGACCGGTTCAGACGTCATGCTCAGCTTCCCCGCCGAAGTGGTGGTGATGCAGGGCATGGGTGCGGCCTACCCGAAGCTCGCCGCCTTCGTCGCGGCGATCCATGCGCGGCCGGCGTGGCAGACGGCGCTGGCCAAGGGCGGACCTTACTTCGGCAACTGAGGGCGCATTAGCGCTTGCCGGGTAAGGCTGCGGGGCATAGCCTGCGACGCATGACAAGCGCACAAGAATGGCAGGGCAGGGTCGGCCAGAACTGGGCGACCGAATGGGAGCGGACCGACCGCAGCTTTGCGGCGCTTACTCCCCACCTCCTCACTGCCATCGCAGCGGAATCGGGCGAACGTCTGCTGGACATCGGCTGCGGCGCGGGCGAGCTTTCCATTGCGCTGGCCACCGCGCGGCCCGATGCGCAAGTGACCGGCGTCGATATCTCCGCGGAGCTCGTCGAGGCCGCACGCAGCCGCACCGATGGGCTGGCCAACTTGGCGTTTTCCGTCGCCGATGCCTCCAGCTGGCAGGCAGATGGCGCGGCGCCCGACCTCTATGTCTCACGCCATGGCGTGATGTTCTTCAGCAATCCGCCTGCGGCCTTCGCGCATCTTTCCGCCGTAGCGGCGCCGAGCGCGCGTATGGTGTTCTCGTGTTTCCGTGCGCCGTCCGAAAATCTCTGGGCGGCGGAGATTGCCCGGCTCCTGCCGCCGAGCCAGCCTGCGCCTCCGGTTGATTTTCCTCCCGGACCCTTCGCTTTTGCCGATCCTGACCACGTGCGCGGCTGCCTGAGGGGCTGGCGCGATGTCACCTTCCAGCCGCTCGACTTTGCCTATGTCGCGGGATCCGGAGTCAATCCGGTGGCCGATGCGCTGTCGTTCTTCAGCCGGATCGGCCCGGCGGCAGCGGCTGTCCGTACCTTGCCCGACAAGGCACGTGCCGCTTTCGAGCGGGGGCTGCTCGAACTCGTCCAGTCGCGCCACGTCGGCGGGCGGGTCTGCTTTCCGGCGGCGGCCTGGCTGGTAAGCGCGACCGCAGACAACACCTGACTGGCGGCTTCATGGGGACAAGCGGGCGGCAAGGGCCGAAACGTGCTTGTTCCGGGCCGAGGCCTCGCCTAATCGGCTTTTCATGACCTCGACGAACGAAATCCGCCGGTCCTTTCTCGACTACTTCGGCGCCGCCGGGCACGAGATCGTGCCTTCCGCGCCGCTGGTGCCGTATAACGACCCGACGCTCATGTTCACCAATGCGGGCATGGTCCCGTTCAAGAACGTGTTCACAGGGCTCGAAACGCGGGCCACCAAGCGCGCGACATCTTCGCAGAAGTGCGTGCGGGCGGGCGGCAAGCACAACGATCTCGACAACGTGGGCTACACCGCGCGCCACCACACGTTCTTCGAGATGCTCGGCAATTTCTCGTTCGGCGATTACTTCAAGGAACAGGCGATCACCCATGCCTGGACCCTGCTGACGCGCGAGTGGGGGCTGCCCAAGGACAAGCTGCTGGTCACGGTCTATCACACCGACGACGAGGCGTTCGGCCTTTGGCAGAAGATCGCCGGCCTGAGCGATGACCGGATCATCCGCATTCCGACTTCCGACAACTTCTGGTCGATGGGCGATACCGGCCCGTGCGGGCCGTGCTCGGAAATCTTCTACGATCACGGCGCGCATATCTTCGGCGGCCCGCCGGGATCGCCGGACGAGGACGGCGACCGCTTCATCGAAATCTGGAACCTGGTGTTCATGCAGTTCGAGCAGGCCGCCGACGGCAGCCGCACGAACCTGCCGAGCCCGAGCATCGACACCGGCATGGGGCTGGAGCGCATCGCCGCCGTGCTGCAGGGCGAGCACGACAACTATGACACCGATACCTTCCGCGCGCTGATCGCGGCGTCGGAGAGCCTGACCGGCACCAAGGCCGAGGGCGAGAGCCGCGCGAGCCACCGCGTGATTGCGGACCATTTGCGCTCGTCGAGCTTCCTGCTGGCGGACGGTGTGCTGCCGAGCAACGAAGGGCGCGGCTATGTGCTGCGGCGGATCATGCGCCGTGCGATGCGCCATGCGCATCTGCTGGGCGCGAAGGAGCCCCTGATGCACCGGCTGGTGGGCTCGCTCGTCACCGAAATGGGGCAGGCGTTCCCGGAGCTTGGCCGGGCGCAGCCGCTGGTCGAAGAAACCCTGCTGCGCGAGGAAGTGCAGTTCCGCCGCACACTCGCCAACGGCCTACGCCTGCTTGACGAAGAAGCCGGCGATCTGGGCGAGGGCGACAGCCTGCCTGGTGAGACCGCGTTCAAGCTCTATGACACCTTCGGTTTCCCCTATGATTTGACCGAGGACGCGCTCAGGGCGCGCGGTATTTCGGTGGACCGCGCCGGGTTCGAGGCGGCGATGGCGCAGCAGAAGGCAGCGGCGCGCGCGGCGTGGAAGGGCTCTGGCCAGACTGCCGACAGCGAAGTGTGGTTCGACATTGCCGAGCGCGAAGGCGCGACCGAGTTCACCGGCTATACCGCCAATGTGGGCGAGGGCGTGGTTGTCGCGCTGGTAAAGGACGGCAAGGAATTGGCCGAGGCCCGTGCGGGCGAGGCAGTCACCGTGCTGACCAACCAGACGCCGTTCTACGGCGAAAGCGGCGGCCAGATGGGCGATGCCGGGACGATAACGACCATCGAGGGCCTCCGCATTGCGGTGAGCGATACGGCCAAGCCCTTGGGGCGGCTGCATGCGCATGTGGGCACGGTCGAGGCCGGGTCGGTCAAGGTCGGCGATGCCGTGGTGCTGGCGATCGACGTTGCGCGGCGCGATGCCACGCGCGCGAACCATTCGGCGACACACTTGCTGCACCAGGCGTTGCGCAACCGGCTGGGCGCGCATGTGACGCAGAAGGGCTCGATGGTTTCGGCTGACCGGCTGCGCTTCGATTTTTCGCAGCCGACCGCGCTCTCGCCTGAGGACATCGCGGCGATCGAGGCCGAAGTGAACGCCGAAATCCGCGCCAATGCGCCGGTAACGACACGGCTGATGACACCCGAGGACGCGATTGCGGCGGGTGCGATGGCGCTGTTCGGCGAGAAGTACGGCGATGAAGTACGTGTGCTGAGCATGGGTACCGGGAAAGACGCGCCTTATTCGGTCGAGCTGTGCGGAGGCACCCATGTGCGCGCCCTGGGTGATATCGGCGTGCTGCGGATCGTGGGCGAAGGCGCGGTTTCCTCGGGCGTGCGGCGCATTGAGGCGCTGACGGGCGAGGGCGCGCGTGCGTGGCTCGTCGGCCGCGAGGAAGCGCTGAAGCGCGCGGCGGGCCTCTTGCGCACGACGCCGGATGATGTGGAAGCGCGGGTCGGCGCGCTGCTCGACGAGCGGCGCAAGCTTGAGCGTGAACTGGCCGAGGCGAAGAAGGCGCTGGCGCTTGGCGGCGGCGGGGCCAAGGCCGAAGGCGCGGACGAGAAGGTCGGCGATGTGACTTTCTCCGGCCAGGTGCTCGAAGGGCTCGACCCCAAGGAGCTGCGCGGGCTTCTGGATCAGGCGAAGGCGCGGATGGGTTCGGGCGTGGCGGTCATCGTTGCGGTCAACGAAGGCAAGGCGAGCATTGCTGCGGCGGTGACCGAGGATCTTGCCGGAAAGGTCAGCGCGGTCGATCTGGTGCGGGCAGGCGTCGAGGCGCTGGGCGGCAAGGGCGGCGGCGGCCGGCCAGACATGGCGCAGGGCGGCGGTCCGGACGGCGCCAAGGCGGCGGAGGCGATTGCGGCGGCGAAGGCGGTTCTCGCGGGTTAGCGATCGCGCAGTCCCGCTGCCTTCAGGCGCGGCTTCTCCTCAAGCCCCCCTTCTCGCATGATTGTCTCGCGCAGTTCGTCGCGCATTTCGTGGATCGAGGCGATGACGGGGCCCATGGCAACCCCCATGTCGACAAGCACGGCTTCGGAGAGCTGGAGCGAGCTTTCGAGCGTTTCGGGCACCGCGTCGCTGGCGCCGGCGCGGTAGAGTTCGGCGGCGTGGGCGGTGTCGCGCGCGCGCACGATGATGGGAAGGTCGGGGTGCGCGGCGCGGATGCGGCGCACGGTGCGGCTGACGAGGACTGGCTCGTCCATCGTGACGATGACGGCGCGGGCGCGGGCGAGGTGGATCTTCTCGAGCAGCGCGGCGTTGGCGACATTGCCGTAAAGCACCGGCTGCCCGGCGGCGCGCGCCTCGGCGACAAGCGCAGGATCGGCATCAAGCGCGAGCCAGGGCACATCGTGGCGGGCCAGCATGGCGCCGACGAGGCGGCCGACGCGTCCATAACCGAAGACGAGCGCCTGGCCTTCGGCATCGGCGGGAAGCTCCTGCACGGGGCTATCCTGCGGGCGGTCGATGCGGCGGGCGAGGCGGCGACCGGCCATGGCGAGCAGCGGTGTGAGCGTGAGGCCAAGCGCGGTGACGATTTGCCAGAACTGCGCGGTTTCATGCCCGACGAGCCCGGCAGCAGCCGCGGCGGCGAGGACGATCAGCGTGGTCTCGGACGGTGAGGCGAGAAGCAGGCCAGCCTCTGCCGCCATGCCCCGGCTCGCGCCGCCAAGGCGAAGCAGCAGCGCGGTGACCACGGCTTTCGCGGCGAGAACCGCGGCTACACCCAGCGCGATGGCGCCAAGCTGGCGCCAGATTTCGGTGACATCGATACCCATGCCGACGGTGATGAGGAACACACCGAGCGCAAGGCCCTTGAACGGGGCGGTGAGCGCCTCGACTTCGCGCGAGTAGTCGGTTTCGGCGATGAGCAGGCCGGCGAGCAGCGCGCCCATGATCGGGGACAGGCCGACGCCTGCGGTCGCGAGGGCGGCGGCGATGACGACAAGGAGGCTGAAAGCGAGGAACAGCTCCGGGCTCTTGGTGCGCGCGGCGCTGGCGAAAAGGCGCGGCAGGAGAAAGCGGCCAAGCGTGAGCATGACAAGCACGACCAGCCCGCCGCTCCACAGCGTCTCGATCAGGCGCGCGCTGCTGGTCCCGCCTGGGCCGAAGGCGCCGAGCACGAAGATGATGGGGACGAGCGCGATATCCTCGAGCAGGAGCATGGCGAGCGCCTTGCGCCCGACGGGGCTCCGCGTGCCCGCAATGGGCAGGACAAGCGCGGTGGAGGAGAGCGCGAGCGCGATGCCGAGACCGGCGGCGGCGGGGGTTTCTTGCCCCATCGCCAGAAGCACGAGGACAAGAAGCGCGGCGGAGAGTGCCAGTTTGGCGGCGCCGAGGCCGAAGACCTGCGTGCGCATCTCCCAAAGGCGGGCGAACGAGAGTTCCAGGCCGATTTCGAAGAGCAGCAGGATCACGCCGAGTTCGGCAAAAGGGCCGATCGCTTCGGGGCGGGTTATCGTGACGTAGTAGAGCGCGGGGACCTGGCTGACGAGGCGGCCGAGGCCGAAGGGGCCGACGAGGACGCCGACGAGGATAAAGCCTATGACCGGCGTGATCCGGGCGCGGGCGAAGGCGGGGATGATCACGCCCGCCGCGCCCAGGACCACCAGCGCGTCGCTCATCGTGGTGTTGAATTCGAGATGGCCTGCCATGCCGGCATCCTAACCCACCGTGCGCGGTTGTCATGGCTTTAGGTGCTGATTGCCGTGGCCGGGCAGGCCGGTTAGGCTCCCTAATTGTCCGGGATTCAAAGGGGGAGCGAGCGATGGCGACGAGGACTTGGCGCAAGGGTCTGGGGTTCGGGGTGGCTGCAGGCGCGCTGCTGACCGGATTGCCGCTGGCGGCGGCCGAAGGCGCAGCGGCGCCGGCGCGGCATCCGATCACCATCGACGACATCCAGGCCATGCGATCGCTTTCTGGCCTGACTTGCGCGCCGGACGGCCGGCAGGCGGTCTATGTGTTGAACGAGGCCGATACCAAGGCCGACAAGCGGCGCAAGGCGCTGTGGCTGGTTGATCTGGCGGTGGCCAAGGGCGGCGCCGCGCCGCTGCAGCTTACAAGTAGCGAGGATAGTGCGAGCGCGCCCGCTTTCAGCCCCGATGGCCGAACGATCGCGTTCCTGTCCAAGCGGGGCAAGGACAAGCAGGCGCAGATCTGGCTGCTCGACCGGCGCGGGGGCGAGGCGCAGAAGCTTACCGACGTGAAGGGCTCGATTGCGGATTTCCGCTGGTCGCCCGATTCGAAAACGTTGTTGCTGACGATTACCGATCCCGCGATCGAGCCGCCCAAGGATGACCCGGAGCGGCCGCTGCCGGTGGTGGTCGATGATATGAAGTTCAAGGAGGACGGGACGGGATTCCTCACGGCCACGGACCATGCGCATCTCGCGCAGTTTGACGTGGCGACGAAGACCGAGGCGCGGCTGACGGCTTCGGATTCGTTTGATGCGGGCGCTGCAGAATGGTCACCTGATGGCAAGACCATCGCCTATCTGGCCAATCACGCGCTTGATCCGGTGGCACCCGCGACCCAGTGGCTGACCGTAGTGGAAGCGAAAGCGGGCTCGGCACCGCGCGTAGTGGCCAAGCTGCCAAGTGCCTCGGGGCAGGCGCTGATCTGGTCAGCCGATGGCACGAAGATCACGCATCTGGTGGGCAATGAGCCCAAGCTCAACCAGTACAACCAGCCGCATCTGGCCGAGACCGTGGTGGCGAGCGGGCAAACGAGGACGGTGACCTCGACGGCGGACACTTATGTGCAGCGGCTGGTTGATCTGGGCGGCGGGCGCATCGGGGCGGTACTCGCCGAGGACCGGCACGAGATCGCGGCGGTGATCGATCCGGCTTCGGGTGCGATCCAGCGGCTGGGCGATGGCAAGTTGGCCGTTGCCGATCAGTGCGGCGCCAAGGACCCCAAGGCGCCGCGGGCGGTGATCGCCAGCGGCGATGATGTGATGCCCGAAGTCTATGCGCTGGAAGGCGGCGCGATGCGCGCTTTGACCTCGCACAACCGGACGCTTAATGCAGGCATTGCCTGGTCGCCGGTGCGCGATTTTGCTGCAAAGACAAGCGACGGCAGCGAGGTTCACGGGCTGCTCACGCTTCCTGCGGGCTATGTGCAGGGCCAGCGCTATCCCACGGTGCTGTGGATCCATGGCGGGCCGACTGCGCAGGATTCGCATGAAATTGATACGATCCGCCAGTGGATCGCGGCGCAAGGCTATGCCGTGCTTGCGGTCAACTATCGCGGCAGTTCGGGGCGCGGCGATGCCTATGGCACCTCGATTGCGGCCGACTGGGGCAACAAGGAAGTGATCGACCTGCATGCCGCGACGGACTGGGCGGTGGCGCAGGGCATTGCCGATCCGGCCCGGCTTGCCGTGGGCGGCTGGAGCTATGGCGGCATCCTTACCGATTTCCTGATCGTGCGCGACAACCGCTTCAAGGCCGGTTTCAGCGGGGCGGGTGAGGGGAATATCTTCGCGCTGTTCGGCGTGGACCAGTATGTCCAGCAGTATTCGCAGGAGCTGGGTGGGCCATGGCAGGACACCGCGCTTTGGTTGCGGCTTTCCGAGCCGCTGCTCCATGCCGACCGGATCAAGACGCCGACGCTGTTCATGGGCGGGATCGCGGATGACAACGTACCGCTGATCGGAGGACAGCAGCTCTATCAGGCGCTCAAGCTCACCGGCGTGCCGACACGGCTGGTGGGCTATCCCGACGAGAACCACGGCATCGCGCGGCCCAGCTTCCAGCGCGACCGGCTGGAGCGCATCGTGGATTGGTACAAGCGCTACCTGAAGTAGGGGCTGGCGGGGCATCTGCGGGCCGGGGTTCGCGGCCGGAGAGCGCTAAATCGGGGAATAGCCCCCATGCGGGACTCGTATTCCGCATGGGTGCGCCCTATTTCCCGCCCCCATTGGAGGATTTCATGGCAACGACCCACAAGACCCGCATGCTGATCATCGGTTCCGGCCCGGCCGGGCTGTCCGCCGCCATCTATGGCGCGCGCGCGGGGATGGAGCCGATCGTGGTTCAGGGCTTGCAGCCCGGCGGGCAGCTGACGATCACCACGGACGTCGAAAACTATCCCGGCTTTCGCGATGTGATCCAGGGGCCTTGGCTGATGCAGGAAATGCAGGCGCAGGCCGAGCATGTCGGCACGCGGATGCTGTGGGACACGATCACCGAGGTGAGCGTCGAAGGTCCGCCGTTCCGCGCGGTGGGTGACAGCGGCGATGTCTATGAGGGCGATGTGCTGGTGATCGCCACCGGCGCGCAGGCGCGCTGGCTGGGCGTTTCGGGTGAGCAGGAGTTTGGCGGCAAGGGCGTTTCGGCCTGCGCAACCTGCGACGGGTTTTTCTATCGCGGCAAGAAGGTGGTCGTGATCGGCGGCGGTAACACCGCGGTAGAAGAAGCGCTCTACCTCACCAACCATTCGCCCGACGTGACCTTGATCCACCGGCGCGACAGCTTGCGCGCCGAGAAGATCCTGCAAGATCGGCTGATGAGCAATCCGCGTATTTCCGTGCTGTGGAACAAGGCGGTCACCCGCTTTACCGGTGCGCCGGGCGGGGTGCTGCAGGCGGTAGAACTGGTCGATACGGTGACGGGCGAGGCCTCTTCGCTGGCGACCGACGGCGCCTTCGTCGCAATCGGCCATGCGCCCGCGACCGAACTGTTCAAAGGCAAGCTGGAACTGGATGAGAGCGGTTACATCGTCGTGCAGCCGGGCACACCCAAGACGGCGATCCCGGGCGTGTTCGCTTGCGGCGACGTGATGGACCACACGTATCGCCAGGCGGTGACGGCGGCGGGCACCGGGTGCATGGCGGCGCTGGATGCCGAGCGGTTTCTGGCGGAGCATGCCTTCGCGGCGGCGCAGAAGGTGGCGGCGGAGTAGGCACCCCAAGTCAACGACAAGCAAGCGCCTCGTCATTGTGAGTGCTGCGAAGCAATGACGAGGTTAGCGGGGGTGAACCGATGGGGCGGGCACGCCTTCAGCGCACAGCTTCCAGCAGACGCTCGAACAGCCAGTCCTGGGCATCCTCTCCCGCAAAGCTGTGCCCTGAACTGGCGTGGCGCTGGATGCGCGGATCGGCGGCGGGCCAGACGGCTTCGAACATCTGCGCGGTGCGGTCGCCGCTTGCTAGCAGGATCGTGACCGGGCCGGGGAAGCGGGCGAGATTGGCAGCCATCGCCTCGACCAGCGAGGATTTGGGTGCGTTGGATGCGGCCTGTTTGAGGCCGCGCGCCAGCTTGGCGAGGTTTACGCCGCCGGTGAGGAGGCGCAGCACCTCGCGCGGATTGGCAAGTTTGGCGAGGTAGCGGCGGCGGAGCGCCTCGGGCGGGGCGGCTTGCGCTTCATCCGTTTCCAGCGTCCATGGGTTGGCGAGAACGAGGCCGTCGAGGGCCAGTTCGGCGCCATGGAGCATCAGCGCAGCGGCGGCGTCGCAATTGCCGAAAGCGATCACGCGGCGCAGCGTGGGCACGGTGGTTCGCAAAGCGGAGAGCGCGGCAGCAAGATCATCGCGTGTGTTCAGGAAGCTGGGATCGGTGCCTTCGCTCTCGCCGATACCGCGCCGGTCGTAGCGCAGGACGGGGATACCGGCGGCGGCGAGGCGGGCGGCGATCTGCGC
Organism: Novosphingobium sp.; assembly: GCF_037133355.1. Classification (GTDB taxonomy): domain Bacteria; phylum Pseudomonadota; class Alphaproteobacteria; order Sphingomonadales; family Sphingomonadaceae; genus Novosphingobium. Next base: position 106,026 of record NZ_JBAXOI010000007.1, read on the forward strand.
TTGTCCGCCCCAGCTTCCCGCGCGAACCTCGCGGCCGCCGGAGACGAGGAGAATTGCGGCGGGACCGGTGGCGGCTTCCATGTCGAGCGTGCCGACGAGCGTATCCGCGCCGCAGGGAAAGGCAAGGTGGCGGCGCATCAGGCGCTTGCCTCGGCTGCGATTATGCGGGCGAGAGCGGCGGACTGGGCTGGGTCTTCGCCGGGTTCGCTGCGCAGCCAGAGGGGGCTGCCGCCAAGTTCGGACTGGCGGATCACGCGCTGGCCTTCGTCCTGCGGCACAGCGGCATCAAGCCCGGCGACCAACGCGGCCGAGAGGCGATAACCGGCGAGTTCAAGGCCGTGGTTGCGGCCCGCCTCGAGGAGGTCGGCGCTGTTTTCCTCAAGGCCGGCCTCGCGCGCCGACAGGGTGCGGGCGCGCAGGAGCTGGCGCAGGATCGCCGCGCCTTTTGCGGGTTCAAGCACCCAACCGGGGAGGCGGGTTGGGAAGACGAGCGCACCGCCGCGCACGGCAAGAACATGCGTTGCTGCGAAATGGCGCGCGGCGGCTGCCATGCCATCGCGCCAGCTGCCAAGGCTTTGCGCGGAAAAGGCCTGCGGGCTTTCATTGCAGCCGGGGAGATCGGGGAGGATCGAATCCACGCCGAGGCCGTCAAGCCCGCGCTGGGTTTCGATCAGCATGCGCCGCGTGCGGTTCATTTCCTCGAACAGCGGCGGAACGATCAGCAGGCGGACCGCGCGGGCGCGGTCGAAGACGACGGCGAGTTCGTCGCCAATGCCGGCGGGACCGGGGCAGGGCCAGGTTGCCGGCATCTGCAGGTTCAGCCCTCGCCGCGCTTGGCGCGGATGAAGGCGAGGAGATCGCCGAAGGTGCCGAGCATGTCGCCATCGACTTCGTCGTCGTCGATCACGATGTCGAAACGATCCTCGATTTCAGTGAGGAGCCCGGCGACGGCCATGGAATCCAGTTCGGGCAGCGCGCCGAACAGGCCGCTTTCTGCCGTCAGCGCGGTGGCGCGCGCCGAACCGAGGCCCAGCACATCGCTAAGGAGCGTGCGTAGCATGGTGTCGGTTTCGCTGGTCTGGGTCACAGTGGGTGCCTTTGGATGATCGGTCGGGCGGTTTAGCCAGCGGCCTGCGGCGAAACAAGCGCAGCGGCCGCGCGCGGGCGGAGGAGGCGGCGGGCGGCGAGGCGGGCGAGTGCCGGCCAATGGCCGACAGCGGCGGGGCGGTAGAACTGGAGCGCATAGCGTGGGCGCTGGCTCTCCATCCAGTCGCGCTTGTAGGGATTGTCGCCAGTGCCGAAGTCGACGGTGTGGACGCGGTCGATGTCGATCACGTGGCGGAAGAGCGCGGCGGTGAGGAGCGTACCGGGCGAATGGGCACGGTGGGTTTCATCGTGCGCGAGCTTGTGGATCCACGCGGTGCCGCCCTCGACCGTCCAGAACTGCGCGGCGACCGGCTCGCCGTCGATCTCGGCGAGGCCCATGCGCAGCGCACCGGCTGCGGCTTCACCCCGTGCGAAGGCGCGGAGGAACTCTGGGTTGCCTTCTTCGGGCTTCCAGCTCCTGGCGTAGATAGCCTCATAGGCGGCCCAGTCGGGTGCGCTGAATGCGGTTTCGATCCGCAGGGAGACTTTGCCGCGCGCGGTCTTGCGGCGGACGGTTTCGCGCAGCGCGCCGGGGCGGGCAGTCCAGTACTGGTCGAAGTTGCGGCCTGCAAGCTTGAGGACATGGTTGGTGTCGCAAGGCTCGGTCACGCCGATCCAGCCTGCGGCCCGAAATGCCGCTGCAAGGGCGAGCGCTTCGGCCTCGGGCATGGGGCCCAGGCGGGCAGCGCCTGCGGGGGCGAGGCTGCGTGCGATCGCGGCAAGGAGTGCCGGGGCGCGGGCCGGATCGCTGACCAGCGGGCGGACGAAGAAGCTGTACCAGGTGCCGAGGGAGGCGGCGCCTTCAGGCTTACGGCAGAAGGGGAGGACCGCGATCGCATCGTCCTCGCGCGCGACGGCGATGCGGCATTCGGCGGCTGGAAGGCAATGCTCGGCAAGAAGCGCGAGCCAGTCCAGACGGTCGAACGGCGCGCTGGTGGGTGAGCGGCCAAGCAGCACGGCGAGCGCCGGGTCGGCTTGCGCTTCCTGCAAATCAGCGTGATAGACCGTGCAACCCAAGTCTTCGTTCCTGCCCTTGCCTGCGAGAGAGCCGCTTGACCGCTGCGCCTGATCCAACAGTCCATCCGCTGGATCATCTGGTCCTTAAAGGAGCCCGTGATGCGCCGGCGCTGGTCTTGCGGGACCGCAGCCTTAGCTATGAGGCGTTAAATCAGCGTTTAGGACAATTGGCGGCGTGGCTGAAGGCGATGGTGCCGCAAGCCGGGTCGCGCGTGGCGACGTGGCTGCCCAAGAGCGAGCTTGCATGCCTGATGCCCTTGGCGGCAGTGCGCGCGGGACTGGTGCATGTGCCGGTCAATCCGTTGCTCAAGCGCGCCCAAGTGGGGCATATCCTGTCCGACAGCGGGGCGCGGCTGCTGATCGCCAATCCGGCGCGCTTGCAAACGCTGGAGACGGAGGATCTGGCCGGGGCGAGGCCACACGAGGAAGGCGCGGTGTGGGCGGAGGCGGAGACCTGCGCGCCGCTTGGGCCTTCTTCGGCGGCGCCTGACGATCTGGCAGCGATCCTCTATACCAGCGGTTCCACCGGGCGTCCCAAGGGGGTGATGCTGAGCCATGCCAACTTGTGGCTCGGCGCGGTGAGCGTGGCGCATTATCTTGCCGTGACGGAGGTGGACAGGGTGCTGGCGGTGTTGCCGCTGGCGTTTGACTATGGGCAGAACCAGCTGCTCTCGACCTGGTTTGCCGGGGGTGCCGTGGTGCCGCTTGATTACCTGACGCCGCGCGATGTGCTGAAGGCGGTGGAGCGGCATGATATCACCACCATTGCCGCGGTGCCGCCCTTGTGGTTGCACCTGGCCGAACTGGACTGGCCGGAAGCCGTGGCAGCGAAGCTGAGGCGCCTGACCAACAGCGGAGGCGCGCTGACCGAGCCGCTGGTTCGGGCACTGCGGAAGCGGTTTCCCGCAGCGCGATTGTTTCCGATGTATGGGCTGACCGAGGCGTTTCGGTCCACCTATCTCGATCCCGCGCTGGTCGATGCGCACCCGACGTCGATGGGCACGGCGATTCCTTTTGCCGAGGTCATGGTCGTGACCGACGACGGGCGCGAGGCTGGGCCGGACGAGGAAGGCGAACTTGTCCATGCCGGGCCGCTGGTGGCGCAAGGGTATTGGCAGGATGCGGTGCGGACGGCGGAACGGTTCAAGCCCGCGCCGGCGTTTTCGAAGCTGGGTGGCATGGCGGTGTGGTCCGGCGACAGGGTGCGGCGCGATGCCTTGGGGCTATTGCACTTTGCCGGGCGGCGCGATGCGATGATCAAGACGAGCGGCAACCGGGTCAGCCCGCAGGAAGTGGAGGAAGCCGCGATCGCGACGGGGCTGGTGGCCGAAGCGGTTGCGCTCGGGCTGCCCGATCCGGCGCTGGGGCAGGCGATCCATCTTGTGGTGCGCGCAAAGGGCGATGCGGCGGTGGCAGGGGCGCAATTGCATGGCGCGCTGGCGCAGGCTTTGCCCGGCTTCATGGTGCCGCGGGCCATCCACTGGCGCGCGGAAATGCCGCTGAGCCCCAACGGCAAGCTCGACCGGACCGGTCTTTACCAGGAATTATCGGCCGCCGTGCCACAGGGCTGATCCATGAAGCCGCTTGGCCCCATCCCTTCTGGATTTGCCGCGATCGATGGCGAGCTTGCCATCGGCGGGCGCAAGGCGTCCGACCTGGTGGCCGAGGCGGGTTCGCCATTGTTCGTCTATGACGGGGCCTTGATCACGGCGCGCGTGGCGGCCCTTCGCGCTGCGCTGCCGGATCGGCTGGCGCTGCACTATGCGATGAAGGCCAATCCGTTTGCGCCGGTCCTGCGGCATATGGCCGGGCTGGTCGACGGGTTCGATATCGCCTCGGGCGGGGAACTGGTCATGGCCGAGGCGGCAGGTGTGCCGCCGGAGAAGATCAGCTTTGCCGGGCCGGGCAAGCGCGATGCGGACCTTGAGGCGGCGATCGCACGCGGGGTGACGCTGAACCTTGAGTCCGCGCGCGAGGCTGAGCGGGCCTTGGCGATCGGCGAAAAGCTGGGACGCGCGCCGCGCCTCGCGATCCGAGTCAATCCCGATTTCGATCTCAAGGGATCGGGGATGAAGATGGGCGGCGGAGCCAAGCCGTTTGGCGTGGATGCTGCGGCGGTGCCGGCGCTGGCGAAGCGGATCATTGCTTCGGGCGCAGAGTGGCGGGGCCTTCATATTTACGCCGGAAGCCAGACATTGGATGCCGCCGCGATTGCCGAGATGCAGGCGGCGACCATTGCCTTGGCGGCGCGGCTTGCGCAGGAAAGCGGCGCGGCGCTGCCGGCCTGCAATCTGGGCGGTGGTTTCGGCATTCCCTATTTTCCCGGCGACGTCCCGCTCGATCTCGCGGCCGTGGGCGCGGAGCTGGGCGAGCAGTTGAATGCGCTGCCTGCGGTACTTGCCGAAACCGCATTCTGCGTCGAGCTCGGCCGCTATCTGGTGGGCGAAGCGGGGGTCTATCTGACGCGGATCGTCGACCGCAAGGAAAGCCACGGCGAAGTCTTCCTGGTTACCGATGGCGGGCTGCATCACCAGCTTGCCGCCAGTGGCAATTTCGGCACCGTGGTGCGGCGCAATTACCCCAGCGCCATCGCCACGATGTTTGGCGCACCGGTGGAGGAAGAGGCCAGCATAGTCGGTTGCCTGTGCACTCCGCTCGACCGGCTGGCCGACAAGGGCGGCTTCCCGCGTGCCGTTGAGGGCGACCTTGTCGCCGTGTTCTGCGCCGGTGCCTATGGGGCGAGCGCAAGCCCCGTACACTTCCTGGGGCATGGCCCAGCAGCTGAACGGCTGGTGAATACAAGCTACTGATTTTGGGCCATTAACCTATGGCCGCCGCGCCGTCCCCTTTCGGGACTGGGCCGGAAACCCGCTTGCCGGGCTTCGTCCTGAGGCATCAGGACTAACGGTATCTTCACCCTTTTTGGCGATAGCCCGGAAAACATGGACAGTTCCCTTTGGTCCCAGTGCGGGACACCGGGGCAGCCCATTCGAAACGCGCAAAAGGACGGTCAATGCCACGATATTCGCGTCTCACCAGGTTGCTGGCCACCACGGCCACGGTGAGCCTGTTGCTTGGCGGCTGCGCGGGCGGCGGCGGCGCGGCGCAATTGCCGCCGGCTTCCTTCGTGGCGCTGCAGGAAGGCCCGGGCGAGGAATACGTGATCGGGCCGCTCGACGACCTTACCATTTTCGTGTGGCGCAACCCCGAACTGGGCGCATCGGTGCAGGTGCGGCCCGACGGGCGCATCACCACGCCGCTGATCACCGACATGCCGGCGGTGGGCAAGACCCCCTCGATGCTTGCCGAAGACATCAAGCTCCAGCTTTCGCAATATATCCAGGAACCGATCGTCTCGGTCATTGTCAACAAGTTCTCGGGCACCTTCAGCCAGCAGGTCCGCATCGTGGGCGCGACCGGCAAGCCGGCTTCGATCCCCTACCGCGCCAACATGACCCTGCTCGACGCGATGATCGCGGTGGGCGGGCTCTCGGAATATGCCGCAGGCAACAAGGCGCGGCTGGTGCGCTTCGACAAGCAGACCGGCAAGCAGAAGGAATACGGCGTGCGCATCGGCGATCTGCTGCGCAAGGGGGATACCCGCGCCAACGTCATGCTGATGCCCGGCGACGTCATCATCATTCCGGAAAGCACCTTCTGATGGCGCGGGCGACGCACGAAACTGCTGCGGGGCGCGCGGCATGACCAGCATCTATGAAGAAGTGCGCATCGCGCTCTACGGCATCTGGCACCGCCGCTGGCTGGCGCTGGGCGCGGCCTGGGTTGTCTGCCTGCTCGGCTGGCTGGTCGTGGCGACTGTGCCCAATACCTACGAATCGAAAGCGCGCATCTTCGTTCAGATCGACGACGTGCTGTCCGACCAGATTGGCATCGGCGGTGACCGCAAGCGCGACATCGAACGCGTGCGCCAGACGCTGACGAGCTCGGTCAATCTCGAGAAGGTCGTGCGCGCAACGCGTTTGGGCGACAAGGTCACCTCCGACAAGCAGATGGAGGCGGCGGTCGCCTCGCTGGCCAAGTACATCAAGGTCGTCAGCCAGCAGGACAACCTGTTCGAGATCACCGCCTACTCTGGCAGCAAGGCCTTCAGCGACGTCCAGAACGCCAAGCTGGCACAGGACATCGTGCAGAAGATGATTGACATCTTTCGCGAGGAAAACCTCGCCGGCGGGCGCGGCGAGATGAGCGACACGCTGGCCTTCATGGACCAGCAGCTGGCCGACCGGCAGAAGGATCTCGAGGCGGCGGAGCAGAAGCGCCAAGCCTTCGAGGCCAAGAACGCCGAAATGATGCCCGGCAACGGTTCGCTTTCGAGCAAGATCGAAAGCGCGCGGGCCGAGCTGCGCGGAGTCGAATCCGATCTGCTCGCGGCGCAAAGCGCTCTGGCATCGATCCGTGGGCAGCTTTCCGGTACCCCACCGACAATCATGGTGCCCGGCGCGCAAGGCGGCGCGCGCGGTTCGCTGGCTCAGGCGCAGGCCGATCTTGGCGCGATGCGGGCGCGCGGCCTGACCGACAGCCATCCCGACGTGATCGCGCTCAAGGCGCAGATCGTCAGCCTCTCGCGCAGCGCGGCGGGCGAGGCGGGTCCCGGCGGCGCGCCAAACCCGGCCTGGTCCTCGCTCCAGTCGATCAAGGCCGACCGCGAGGCGAGCCTTGTTGGGCTGCAATCACGCAAGACTTCGCTCCAGCAGGAGCTCGCCCAGCTGACTGGCCGCCAGTACAGCGAGCCCGGTCTGGCCGCCGAGGCGGCACGCATCAACCGCGACTATGACGTGCTCAAGGAGCAGTACGACAAACTGCTGCGCGACCGCGAACAGTTGCGGTTGCGCGGGCAGGTCGAGACCGAACGCAATGCGGTGAAGTTCGAAGTGATCGATCCGCCGACGACTCCGCGCAGTCCCTCGGCTCCCGACCGGCCGATGCTGCTGTTCCTCGTGCTGATCGTGGGCATCGCCGCAGGCTGCGGCAGCGCCTTCGCGGTTGGCCAGCTGCGCTCGGCCTATGCCACGACCGGCCAGCTCGAACGCGCCACCGGCATGCCGGTAATCGGCTCGGTCACCTTGACGCTGACCCGGCGTGCGCGCGGCGAATACTGGCGGCACCTCAAGTGGTTTGCGGGCGGAACGGCGAGCCTCGTGTTGGTGCTCGTGGTGTTGCTCGCGGTTGAATTCATGAAACGCGGCATGGTCGCCTGAGGGAGCGCGAGACGGACATGACCGAACAGACCAAGATCCCCGTTCCCGGCAAGACACCCGCCGCGCCCTCGCTGATCGAGCGGGCCGCCGGGACATTCGACTTGCGCGGGTTCCAGGCTCCCGCCGCTCCGAAGCTGCCCGAAACCGCCGTACCCGCGGCGCCGCAGCTTGCAGCTCCGGTGGCCGCTCCGAGCCGGCCGGTGCTCGCCCCGCCCGCGTTCGAGGGCACGCCTGCGCGCCAGTCGTTTCGCGGCACATTCCATCCGATCGATCGCAAGCACTTGCGCGAACAGTGCCTGATCGAGCCGGAAGGCGGGGTCACCGGCCTTCTCGAGGAGTTCCGCATCGTCAAGCGTCAGCTGCTGCTGACCGCAGCGGAATCGCGCGCGGGTCGCGGCGCGGCACATGGCGAGCGCATTCTTGTCTGCTCGGCGCTGCCGGGCGAGGGCAAGACGTTCTGTGCGGTCAATCTCGCGCTTTCGATGGCGGCGGAGAAGGACACCGAGGTGCTTCTCGTCGATGCCGACTTTGCCAAGCCGAGCGTGCTTTCGGCGCTCGGTCTGCCGGGCGGCCCGGGGCTGATGGACGCGCTGGCCGATCCGACGGTCGCAGTCGAGGACTGCATCATCGGCACCGACATAGCAGGGTTGTTCGTGCTGCCCGCAGGCAATTCCACCGGGTCGGACACCGAATACCTTGCCGCGGCGCATACCGTGCAGGTGCTCGACCGGCTGACCTTCCAGGCGCCCAACCGCATCGTGATCTTCGACAGTCCGCCGGTGCTGGCCGCCTCGCCCGCGTCCGAACTGGCACATCATGTCGGCCAGACGCTGATGGTGGTGCGCGCTGACCAGACCGGCGAGGCCGCACTGCGCGATGCGGTGAGCATGCTGTCGGGCTGCGATGACATCAAGCTGCTGCTCAACTGCACCCGCTTCTCACCCACCGGTCGCCGCTTCGGCACCTACTACGGGTACAAGGAATGACCATGGTCCGCATCTCGACCCATGCATTCGCGGCCGGCGTACTGGCTCTTGCCCTCGCGGCGGGAGACCTTCACGCCCAGTCGCTGCCTTATGGCGATCCTGGTGACAGCGACACCGTTTCCGGCGGCGATAGCGGGCGGGGTGATGCATCCGGCGCACGCGGCAGTCGCAGCATCGGCACTGCCAGCGGCGGCGCGCGGATGCGGATTCAGCCTTACATCGAAATCAGCCAAAGCGTGCTCGCGCGGCTCGAGCCGACGCACGAGGTGCTGACCTACAGCAGCGTGGCGGCGGGCGTCGACATGTCGCTCGCGGGGCGGCGCACCGAGGGTTCGGTCTCGGTGCGTTATGAGCGGCGGTTTGCCGAAACGCGCAATTCCGGCAGTGTCGGCAGTGTTCCCAGCAATGACACGATCTCGGGCCTGGCGCGAGTGCGCCATGACCTGATCCCGCGCCAGTTGACGATCGAGGCCGGCGGCCTTGCCACGCGTACGCGCTTTGAAGCGAGCGGGGCCTCCAGCCTCGGCGCATCGGTGGAAACCGGCGACCGGGTGGCGCAGGTCTATTCGCTCTACGCCGGGCCCGCAGTTTCGACTCATGTGGGTGATGTTGCGCTCAAGGGTTCGTACCTGCTCGGCTATACCAAGGTGAACACGCCGCGCCTCAAGGCGACGGGCGCGCCGCAGGGGCAGCCGCAGCCGCAGGGCGACATCTTTGATCATTCGGTGGCGCAGTCGGCGCAAGTCTCGGCCGGGTTCGCGCCGGGCACGGTGCTGCCGGTCGGCCTCAGCGCCAGCGCGGGCTACAACCAGGAAGATATCTCCAACCTTGACCAGCGCGTGCGCGAACTGCGTGCCGGGGTTCAGGCGACTTTGCCGGTCAATTCCGAACTGGCGGTGGTGGGCGATGTTGGCTGGCAAGACGTCAAGGTTTCCTCGCGCGATGCGGTGCGCGGCCCCGGCGGCGTGCCGGTGGTCGGCAGCGACGGGCGCTATGTGACCGACAAGTCCAAACCGCGCCAGATCGCTTACGACGTGAGCGGGCTGACCTGGGATGTTGGCGTGATGTGGCGCCCGAGCCGGCGCACTTCGCTCGGCGCCTTTGTCGGCCGCCGCTATGACAGCATGACCTACTACGGCTCGCTCGCCTACAACCCGAACGAGCGCAGCTCGCTCAACATCAACGTGTTCGACGGGGTCTCCGGCTTCGGTTCGACCGTGGGCAACGCGGTGCGCGGGCTGCCGACCGACTTCACCACCGACCGCAACCCGTTCAGCGGCGATATCTCCGGCTGCGCGGCGGGCGCGCAGGGCGGCGGATGCGTCAACGGCGCGCTGGGGTCTATCGCTTCGTCCTCGTTCCGCAGCCGCGGCGTTTCGGCCTCCTACAGCCACATGGCCGGGCGCCTGCGCATGGGCCTTGGCGCGGGTTACATGCGCCGCAAGTTCATCGGCGCGCGCGGCACCGTGCTCGCCGGCGCCAATGGCCGCACGGACGAGACGATCTACGTCAACGGCTCGCTCTCCGGCCCGATCGACCGGTTCACCGGCTTTACCATTGGTGTCTATGACAGCTGGTATCGTTCGGGCGTCTCGCCGCTCGCCGACGTCAACACGGCGGGCATCAATGGCGGCATCTCGCGCCAGTTCACCAACCGGCTGGTGGGCAGCGCGGCGGTCGGGCTCGACTCGCTCAACCGCAAGGTTCTGCCCGACGAGCTGGTTGCGACCGGGCAGGTCGGTCTGCGTTACAATTTCTGAAGAAGGGCGTGCCCCAAGATGTATGACACCTACTACAAGCTGACCGGGCGGCCCTTCCAGCTTACCCCCGATCCCGAATTCTATTTCGAGAGCGGAACGCACCGCAAGGCCTTGTCCTACCTTGGTTATGGCCTCGCGCAGGGAGAGGGCTTCATTGTCATCACCGGCGCGGTGGGCGCGGGCAAGTCGACGCTTGCGGCGCATCTGCTTGCCACGATCGACCGCCAGCGCCTGACCGCTGCGCAGATCGTGACGAGCCGGCTCGACGGGCAGGAATTGGTGCATATGGCCGCGCGGGCCTTTGGCCTTGGTGTCGCGGGTCATGACAAGGCCAGCGCGCTGGCGCTGATCGAGGCGTTCCTCCACGAGGAAGCGCGCGCAGGGCGGCGCTGCCTGCTGGTGGTGGACGAGGCGCAGAACCTTGCGGTCGAGGCGCTGGAAGAGCTGCGGATGCTTTCCAACTTCCAGCTCGGTGCCCATCCCCTGCTGCAGATCCTGCTGCTCGGCCAGCCCGAGTTCCGCGACCTCCTCCAGACCTCGCCGCGGCTCGAGCAGCTTCGCCAGCGTGTGATCGCGACGCACCACCTCGAGGCGATGGAGCCCGAAGAGGTCGGTCCCTATGTCCTGCACCGGCTTGCCTGCGTCGGCTGGAACGGCAACCCGGCGTTTGACAGCCGCGTGTTCGCCGATCTCGCCCGCGCGACCGGCTGCCTGCCGCGCCGGATCAACCAGGTCGTCGGCCGTCTACTGCTGATGGGCGCGGTCGAGCAGAAGGCGCGGATCGAGCCGGCAATGCTTTCAGAAGTGATCGCCGATCTCGAACGAGACGGCACGCTGTCGGATCCCGATGCGCCCGCACCGGCTCCGGCGCCGCTGGCCGCGCCGGTTCCGTCTGCGGCACCCCAGGCCGTGCTGCCCGCAGCCGCGCTGGCCGGGCTCGCCGGGCTGCAGCAGGCGATCGCCGCGCATGCCGAGCAGATCGTGGAGCTGCAGAAAGCCGTACTCGAACTCGCCGACATGCCCGCTGCATCCGGCACCAGTCTGGTGGTTGATGCCCGGCTCGACGCGCTGGCCGATACACTGGGTGCCCTGCAGCAGCGCATCGTCGCGATCGAGGCGCGCGGCGCCGAGCAGGAGCAGGCGATCCGCCATGTGCTGACCATGCTGATCGAGTGGCTCGAGAGCGAATCGCCGCGCCGCGCGGCCTGATCCGCGCAGACTGAAAGGTTTGATACCGCAATGTCCGGTCCCGGTCCGCTACCATCAATCCCCGCAGGCGGCATGCTGAACGGCATGTCGGTCGACGTCGAGGACTGGTTCCAGGTCGGCGCGTTCGAGCGCGTGATCGCCCGCGGTGAGTGGGACGGTCTTGAACGCCGCGTCGAGGCGAACTGCGACCGGGTGCTGGCGCTTTTCGACGAAGCGGGGGTCAAGGCGACGTTCTTCACGCTGGGCTGGGTGGCCGAGCGGCATCCGGCGATGATGCGCCGGATCGCTGCCGCCGGCCACGAAATCGCCAGCCACGGCTGGGACCACCAGCGCGTGTTCGTGATGGGCGAGGCGGCCTTTGCGGAGGATATCGCCCGGGCCCGCGCGGTGCTCGAAGACACCAGCGGCTGTGCGGTGACCGGCTACCGGGCGCCGAGTTTCTCGATCGATGCGCGCACGCCTTGGGCGCATGAAGTGCTGGCGCGGCAGGGCTATGCCTATTCCTCCAGCGTCGCGCCGATTGTCCACGATCACTACGGCTGGCGCGAGGCCCCGCGCTTTGCGTTTCGCCCGGTGGCGGGATCGGCCCTTGTTGAAGTGCCGGTGACGACGGTGGAACTCGCCGGGCGGCGCATGGCAGCGGGAGGCGGCGGGTTCTTCCGGCTGCTGCCTTATGGCGTCTCGCACTGGGCGGTGGAGCGGGTGAACCGGCACGATGGCCGGCCGGCGGCATTCTATTTCCATCCCTGGGAAGTCGATCCCGGGCAGCCGCGCCGGAACGACGCGCCGCTGCGCTCGCGGCTGCGGCACTACACCAACCTTTCCGCCATGGCGGGCAAGCTCAAGCGCCTGCTCGGCGCCTTCGCATGGGGGCGCATGGATGAAGTGGTCGCGGCCGAAGCGGCACGGCTCGATGCCGAGCGGGTGGCGGCATGAACGCGCCGTTCCGCCCATCGCTGATGCAGGTTCGCCTTGCCGATCCGGGTGACCGGGGCGCGATCGCGCGCTTTGTGGCCGAGGCGGAGGGAGCAACGCCGTTTCACCGGCCCGAGTGGCTCGAGGCCGTGACGCGCGCAGCGGGCCATCCGGCGCATGTGCTGCTGGCCGAGCGCGGCGGATCGCTGTCTGCGCTGCTACCGTGCCACGCGGTGCATTCGCCCTTGTTTGGCCGGGCGCTGGTTTCAAGCGGGTTTGCCGTGGGCGGAGGCGTGCTGGGGGATGCCGATGCGGCGCCTGCGCTCCTCGCTGCGGCGTGCGAGCTGGCGCGGCGGCTCAGCTGCCCGACGCTCGAGGTGCGCGGCGGGGTGATGCCCGAGGATGGCGCTTGGCATATCAAGCAGGACAGCCACGCCGGATTCGTCGCGCCGCTTGCTGCCGACGACGAGGCGCAGCTCACCTGGATTCCCCGCAAACAGCGCGCCGAAGTGCGCAAGGGCCTGGCAAACGCGATGGCGGTGCGCACCGGGCGCGGGGCCGAAGACCGGGACCTGCACTACGCGGTCTATGCCGAGTCAGTGCGCAATCTTGGCACGCCGGTGTTCCCGCGCGCGCTGTTCGAGGCGGTTCTGGATGCCTTCGGCGAGGATGCCGATATCCTGACGGTGCTGCATGAAGGCCGCGCCGTGGCTTCGGTGCTCAGCCTCTATCACCGCGGCGCGGTCATGCCCTACTGGGGCGGAGGCGTGAACGCGGCGCGAGGTCTGCGCGCCAACGACGTCATGTACTACGCGCTGATGTGCCATGCCCGTGCGCGGGGGTGCGACAGGTTCGATTTCGGCCGCTCGAAAACCGATACCGGCGCCTATCACTTCAAGCGCAACTGGGGCTTTGCGCCGCAGCCGCTCAGCTATGCGGTCTGGACCGCCGATGGCGCCGCGCCGCGTGACGTCAATCCGCTCTCGCCCCGCTACAAGGCGAAGATCGCGCTGTGGCAGAAGCTGCCCCTCAGCCTTGCCAACCGCATTGGGCCGCTGATCGCGCAAGGCCTTGCATGAGCGAGATCCTGTTCCTCGCGCACCGCGTGCCGTTCCCGCCTGACCGGGGGGACAAGATCCGCTCTAACCACTTGCTGCGGCGCATTGCCTCGATCGCGCCGGTGCATGTCGGTGCGCTTGCCGACGATGCGGCGGATATGGCGCAGGAGCATGAGCTGGCCGCGATTGCCGCGAGCCACTGCCTCGTTCGCCGCACCGCGCCGCTGCCGCTCGCCGCGCTGGCGGCGCTGGGGCAGGGCGTGCCGGTGAGCCTTGCCGCATTTGCTTCGGCCAAGCTGAAGCGCTGGGTGGCGCATGTGCTGGAAACGCGGCCCATCGCGGCGATCTTCGTGTTTTCGGGGCAGATGGCGCAATATGTCCCGCCTGCCTTCCGCGGGCGGGTGGTGATGGACTTTGTCGATGTCGATTCGGCCAAGTTCGAGGCCTATGCCCAGACCGGCGCGCTGCCACGCCGCCTGCTTTATGCGCGCGAGGCGCGGCTCTTGCGGCGCTTCGAGGAGGCAACCGCGCGGCGGGTCACGACGAGCCTGTTCATCACCGCAGAGGAGCGCGCGCTGTTCGAGAGTCGGCTGGAGCAGGGGGCGCTGCCCGATGTTCGCGCGTTGGGCAATGGGATCGACACCGAGCTGTTCGACCCTGCTGCCGTGAACCCGGCGCCGGAACTGGCGGGTGAGGGGCCGGGTATCGTGTTCACCGGGCAGATGGACTATCCGCCCAACGTGACCGCCGTGGAGCTGTTCGCGCACGAGGTCATGCCGCGCATTCGCGATGTTCATCCAGGGGCGCGCTTCGCCGTGGTGGGCCGCGCGCCGACGGCGGCGGTGCGGGCACTGGGCGGGCTGCATGGCACGGTCGTGACCGGCGCGGTGCCTGATGTGCGGCCGTGGCTGGCGGGCGCCGATCTGGTGACTGCTCCGCTCCTCATTGCGCGCGGCGTGCAGAACAAGGTGCTCGAAGCCATGGCCATGGCGCGCCCGGTGCTGCTCACGCCTGCGGCAGCCACCGGCATCGGCGCTGCGGACGGCGTGCAGTTTGCGCTGGCCGAAGCGCCGGCCATGTTGGCGGAAAAGGCGCTGGCGCTGCTTTCGGACCGCGCGGCGGCCGAAAGCATGGGCGCGGCGGCCCGGCGCTATGTCATTGCGGAATGCGGTTGGGATCGTGTGCTCGCGCCCTTGCGTACTTTACTGCAAGGCGCGCCGGAAAGTCTCGGCAATGCCGCCTGAAAGCGCCGTTATGCCGGCCGCGGCACCGATGGCCTTCATGGCCCGCGTGCCCATGCACTGGCGCGCGCCGCTGCTGCAGCTGGCGGCGGCGTGGTCGGCGCTTGTCGTGCTGTTCTTCGGCGACTGGCGCGATATGGCCTGGCAGTGGTGGGACAGCTCCACCTACAACCATATCCTCCTGATTCCGCCGATCCTCGTGTGGCTGGCGATGCAGCGCGGGACAGAGACGGCGCTGCTTGTCCCGCGGGCGTGGTGGCCCGGCCTGGTTGTACTCGGCGGCGCGGTGTTCCTGTGGGTGCTGGGAGACTTTTCGGGCCTCAACCTCGCGCGACAACTCGGCGTGGTAGTGATGCTGCAAGGCGCGGCGCTGGCCTTGCTGGGCCCCCGCGTGGCGGCAGCGCAGCTCTTTCCATTGGGCTACATGCTGACGCTGGTGCCCTTCGGCGACGAGCTCATTCCCTTCCTCCAGACGATAACCGCCAAGCTGACCATGGTGCTGCTGGCACTGAGCCAGGTGCCCGCGAGCATCGACGGCGTGTTCATCTCCACTCGTTTCGGCTATTTCGAGGTGGCCGAGGCCTGTTCGGGGGTGAAGTTCCTGATCGCCATGGTCTCCTATGGCATCCTCGTGTGCAACGTGTGCTTTGCCAGCTGGGGGCGGCGCGCCGCGTTCATGGTGCTTTCGCTCCTCGTGCCGGTGCTGGCGAACGGTGTGCGTGCTTGGGGAACGATCTACATCGCGCGCTGGCGCGGGATCGAGTTTGCCGCAAGCTTCGACCACGTGTTCTACGGCTGGGTGTTTTTCGCGCTGGTCATGGGCTTGGTCATGGCCGCAGGCTGGCGTTTCTTTGACCGGCAAGTCGATGCGCCGCTGATCGACGGCGCGGCCATCGCAGCCTCGCCGCTGCTCGGCCGGCTCGAACGCATGGCGCTGCCGGCGCCGGCGGCCTTTGGCGTGATCGCGGCGCTGGCGCTGGCCGGCCTTGCCTGGAGCGCGGCAGCAAGCCGGATTGCCGCACCGATGCCCGACTTTATCGTGCTGCCGCAAGTGCCTGGCTGGCAGCTCGATCCGGGCAGTCCGAAGGCGGAATGGGCGCCGCTCCACACTGGCGCCGATCACCGGCTGAAGGCTCGCTATGCAGATGGCAAGGGCCATACCGTCGATCTCTCCTTCGCGCTCTATGCGGCGCAAGGCGATGGCAAGGAAGCGGGCGGCTTTGGCGAGGGTGCGCAGCCACTTGGCAGCCACTGGGCCTGGGAAGCGCCTGGCCCGGCCTTTGCCGATGCCAAGAGCGACGTGATACAGGCGCCGGGGCCGGTCCACCGCCTTGCCGTGACGTGGCTGCGTTCGGGCGATCTCCTGACCGGAAGCAACACCCGGTTGAAGCTCGCCAATATGGAGGACCGTCTGCTCTTGCGCCCGCGTCCGACAATGACGCTGATCCTATCCGCCGAGGCCGGGGCCGGCCCCTCGTCCGACGAAGCCATCCGAGCCTTCCTCGACGCCACCGGACCGGTCGCGCCATGGATGGACCGCATGGCGCGCATCCGGTAAGCGCGAGCCCATGTGCGGCATTGCCGGGATCTTCCATACCGAGGGCCTCAAGCCCGTCGATCCGGACCGGGTCGCGCGGATGTGCGCGGTCGCGGCGCATCGCGGGCCGGACGGGCAGGGGGTCTGGACCGCACCTGGTTTGGGGCTGGGCCACTTGCGCCTTGCGATCATCGACCTTGCCGGATCGCCCCAGCCGATGGCTTCGGCGGACGGGTCGGCGATGCTGGTGTTCAACGGCGAGATCTACAACTTCCGCGAGCTGCGCCGCGAGCTGCAGGCAGAGGGTGCGACCTTCCGTACGGATGGCGACAGCGAAGTTATTCTCGCGGCATGGCAGCGCTGGGGCGTGGACTGCCTGCCGCGGCTCCACGGCATGTTCGCTTTCGCGCTCTACGACCTCAGGCAGCGCACGCTGCTGCTGGCGCGCGACCGGCTTGGGGTAAAGCCGCTGCACATGGCCACTCTGGCCGATGGCAGTGTGATTTTCGGTTCGGAACTCAAGCAGCTCCTCGCGCATCCCTCGCTGCGGCGCGAGCTCGATCCCATGGCGGTGGAGGACTATCTCGCCTGGGGCTTCGTGCCGGATACCCGTTCGATCCTGAAGGGCGTCGAAAAGCTGCCGGCCGGGCATTACCGCCTGCTGCGCCATGATGCGCCGCCGCCGCCGCCGGTCCAGTGGTGGGACGTGTCGTTCGAAAAGCGCGAGCGCGGGAGCGAGGCCGATCTCGGCGCGCATCTTCTCCACCATCTGCGCGAGGCGGTGACTTCGCGCATGGTCGCGGACGTCCCGCTCGGCGCATTTCTTTCGGGCGGGGTAGACAGCTCGAGCGTCGTCGCGCTCATGGCCGAGGCGAGCCGCGAACCGGTCAAGACCTGCACGATCGGTTTTGACGTCAAGGCGCTCGACGAGACCGAATATGCCTCCCGGATCGCCGAGCAATATGGCACCGAACATCACCAGCGCACCGTCGGTGCAGATGACTTCGTGCTCGTGGACAAGCTTGCCGCGATGTTCGACGAGCCCTTCGCTGATGCTTCGGCGCTGCCGACCTACCGCGTCTCGCAGTTGGCGCGCGAGCATGTGACCGTGGCGCTTTCGGGCGACGGGGCGGACGAGGCCTTTGCCGGATATCGCCGCCAGACCTTCCATCACCGTGAAGAGCAGGCCCGCGCGTTCCTGCCTGCCGCCCTGCGCCGCCCGCTGCTGGGCGGGCTCGGTGCGCTCTATCCCAAGCTCGACTGGGCGCCGCGCCCCTTGCGCGCCAAGACCACGCTGCTGAGCCTCGCGGCAAGCGGGGAGGAAGGCTATGCCCGGGCGCTGGCGGTGACGGGGCCGGAACTGCGCGCCAGTCTCTATTCGGACGAATTTCGCCGCCTGCGCGGCGATTACCGGGCCGAGCAGCCGTTTGTCGACCTGATGCGATGCGCCCCGGCGCGCAGCGGGCTCGATCGCGCGCAATATGCCGATCTCAAGTTCTACCTTCCGGGCGACATCCTGACCAAGGTCGACCGCACTAGCATGGCTGTCAGCCTGGAGGCGCGCGAACCGCTGCTCGATCACCGCCTGATCGAGTTTGGGGCCAGCTTGCCCGAAAGCATGCGGGTGCGCGGCGCGACCGGCAAATGGCTGATGAAGCGGACCATGCGCCGCTATCTGCCCGAGGATATCCTGTTCCGGCCGAAGATGGGCTTTGTCACCCCGATCGCCGCATGGCTGCGCGGGCCGCTTGCCGGGGAAGCTCGCCGCGTGGCATCGGGCGGAGCGCTGGCGCGCTCCGGCTGGTTCGACACCGCGCGTCTGGCCAAGCTGGCCGAGGCGCATATCGCTGGAACGAGCGATCACAGCCGGCTGATCTGGCAATTATTGATGCTGGAGCGCAGTTTGCAAATAGTCATTTGAAATCAAAAAGATATTTGCATACACACGTGAATCTGGGCGCAAATTGTTAAAGCAATCTCAACCAATTCGGACTAGGCCCAATCGTCACCAACCGTTCTGGGCGGCCCATGCGGCAGTTTTTGCGTTCCACACTAGGGTTCTCCCTGCTCGCATCGCTGCTTCTGGCAGTGTTTGCGGCCGGTGAGCCTTTGGCGCATGGCTATTGGAACGTCGTGTTCAAAAGCGTGCGGCGCAATGCTTCGGCGTCGACAGTTCTCGTCACCGTTGACGACCACCGGGGCTGGACGACTGCTGAGCAGGCTGATCTGGTCGAGAAGATTCGGCGCCAAATGCCGCGGCGGGTGTTCTTTGATGCCGCCATTCCAGCTGGCGAAAGCCGCACCGGCGATGCCGCACTGGCACAAGCCTTCCAGAGCTTCGGACCCGATATCGCGGTCGTAGCGCGGGCCGAGAAAGTCGATGACTTCGACGATCAGTCCTTTTCGTTTCCACCGGCCGACATTGTCCGGAGCACGAAGATCGTCGCGTCGGCATGGCGCAGCAACTTCGTCTATTATGCTATCTCGGCACCGTTCGAGATCGCGATCCGCGGGCACAACTATCCGACCCTGAGTGCCGAGATTGCCGGAATCCATGACGGCTTCGAAGCGGACTATTATCCCGACTTCTCGGTTGCGCCACAATCCATTCCGCAGGTCCGCTCGCAGGACCTGCTGCAGGGCAAGACCCTTCCCGAGCAGCTTGCCGGGCGCACGGTGATCGTCAGCTCGTTCGAGCGGGTGGCCCCCGTGCTTTACTTCGGCCACCGGCTCGCCCCGGCAGTCGCCCTCGATGTCGCGGGCGCAGAGGGCCTCGCCTTGCCGTTCTCGCTCTCGCTCGGGCCGAAGTACGGCTCGATCCCGATGCTCCTGCTGGCTGCACTCCTCGTGGCGCGCGGTGGGCGCGCCAAGCGGCGGCTGAAGCTGGCCTACTATAGCCTGGCGGTGATCTCGGCGCTGGTGCTGCCGGTGATCCTGCGCACGCACGGCATCGTATTCGCGCCCGACTGCGCGCTGATCTTCATGGTCATCTACAGTGTCATCCGCCTTTGGCAAAAGCGTGCGCGCCGCATTCAGCTGACCAGCGCCTCGGGGCTGCCCAACCTGCTCGCCTTGACCAATGGCCTAATTCCCGTCGGCTCTGACATGGTGGTGGCGGTTGTCGCGCGCTATGAGGAAATGCTGGCCACGTTGCCGCGTGACCTGCACGGCGAATTTGCCCGCCATATTGCGCGGCGCATTACCGCCGGTTCCGGTGCGGATACGATCTACCACGGCGAGGGCGGCCAATTCGCGTGGTGCGAGGAAGCGCGCCCGCTCGACATGCAGCTCGACCATCTGGAGGGCCTCAGGGCCCTGTTTGCGTCGCCCCTGCAGATCGGTACGCATACCTTTGATACCAATATTCATTTCGGCCTCGACCGGAACGAGGGGCTCGATGTTCCGACCCGGGTCAACTCGGCGCTTGCCAGTGCCAACCAGGCCATGGCGAGCGGACGTTCGATCGAGCTGTTCGAGGCGAGCCGGCTGGCCGAAGCGCCGTGGGAACTTTCGCTTCATGCGCGGATCGAGGAGGGCCTCAGGAACGGCGAGATCTGGCTCGCGTTCCAGCCGCAATGGGATCTGCGCGAGAACCGCATCTCCGGGGGCGAGGCGCTGATCCGCTGGAACCATCCGACGCGCGGCCCCATTGCACCCGATGCCTTCATCCTCCAGGCCGAGCGTGCCGGACGCATCGATGCCCTGACGTATTGGGTGCTCGATCTGGCGATCACTGCCGCGATCGCGCTCAATGCCCGCGGGCCGCGCTTCCAGATGAGTATCAACCTATCGGCGCAGATGGTGGACAAGCCCGACCTGGTCGCGAACTTTGCCGAGATCATGCGTCGGCGCGGGATCGAACCCTCGCTGCTGACCGTCGAGATCACCGAAACCTGCAGCGTGCGCAATCGGCCCGTGGCCTGCCAGAACCTGACCCGGCTGCGCGAACTCGGCTTCCGGCTTTCCATCGACGACTTCGGAACTGGCGAGGCCAGCCTTGCCTACCTTGCCGATCTGCCCAGCGACGAACTGAAGATTGACCGGCGGTTTGTCTCGAAGATCACCTCTAGCTCGCGCGACCGCACGATCGTGGCCAACACAATCACTCTGGCTCATGCTCTTGGCCAATCTGTAGTGGCCGAGGGGATCGAAGATGCGGCCACGCTTGGCCTGCTGCGGGACCTGGGCTGCGACAGTGCGCAAGGCTATCATCTTGGCAAGCCGCTGCCTTACGCGCAGTTCGAGATAGAGTACGACGCCAGCCTCTCGGGGAGGCGCCAGTCTGTTTAAGAGTTGTTAACCAAGGCCATTAATGATAATTCGATGCCATCCGATCTTCAGGAGGCACGTATGTTCTGGCACTGGTTCTACAAGTGAGCATGGCAAAACCGCCCAGTTTTGGGTGGTTTTGAACCTGGCGCAAATAGCAAAAAGCGAATCAGGGGCCCAAGGTGTTAACTTTGGGCCTTCGTTTTTGAGGGTGTGATTCGCTGTTTTGGGCGCGTTGGCTGGCCGGAAGGCGATCAAGAATCGCTTCGATTTTGGCGGTAGTCATGCGGGAAGGGCGGGTTCCCCTCCGCTCGCGTATCCTCAATCCTCGCCGTGGCCGAGCGCGAGGTAATCGCGGCTCTGCATCTCGATCAGGCGGCTGACGGTTCGTTCGAACTCGAAGCGTCCGTCGCCAGCCGGATAGAGCTCTGCCGGTTCGGCATCGGCGGTAGCGATCAGGTTGACCTTGTGCTCGTAGAGCGCGTCAATCAGCGTGACGAAGCGCGCCGCCTCGTTGCGCTGGTCAGGCCCGAGCCGCGGAATGCCGACGAGGATGACCGTGTGATAATTGCGCGCAATGGCGAGGTAGTCCGCCGCGCCGCGCGCTTCGCCGCACAAGCGCTTGAAACTGAACACCGCAACGCCCTTGAGGCTCTTGGGCACATGCAGCACTCGCCCGCCACCCAGATCGAGCGCGCCTGTGGGCACGTGGACACTGTCCTCTGGCGGATAATCGGTGAGGCGGAAAAACGCCTCTCGCACTGCTTCGGTGGCTTCCGGCCCGTTGGGTACGTGCCATGTGCCCACACCCTGCATGCGGGCCATGCGGTAGTCGGTGGGGCCATTAAGCGCGACAACATCGAGTCGGCTTTGGATGAGGGCAATGAAGGGCAGGAAATGCTCGCGGTTGAGCCCGTCCTTATAGAGTTCGCCTGGCGCCCGGTTCGACGTGGTGACGACGGTAACGCCGAGATCGGCGATCAGCGCGGTAAACAGGCGGCCCATGATCATGGCATCAGCGCTGTTGTTCACCACCATTTCGTCGAAGGCGAGCACGCGTGCCTCGGCGGCGATCGCAGCGGCGACCGGCGGAATGGGATCGCCGCGCTCCTTCTGGCGCTCGACACGCAGGCGCGCGTGAACGTCGAGCATGAACTCATGGAAGTGCGCGCGGCGCTTGGGGCCTGCTTCCAGCGTGTCGTGGAACAGATCCATGAGCATCGACTTGCCGCGCCCGACGCCGCCCCACAGGTAGAGGCCGCGCGGCGGCGGCGCGGGCTTGCTGCCGAGCAACCAGCTCACGAAGCCGGGCTTTTGGGCCGGGCGCTCCAGTTCCTGCTGGAGGGCATCGAGGCGGGCAGCAGCGGCGGCCTGTTCGGGATCGGGCTTCAATTCGCCCGCTGCCACAAGCGCGGCGTAGCGGGCCGCAAGTCCGCTCATCGCGCCGAGGGCTTGCGCACGGTTCCGTTGAAGGCGGCTACGAGGTGGTCTTCCTGGACCACCGTGCCGCGCAAGAACAGAAGTCTGCGGGTTTCGCGCAGGACTTCGACCACTGCATCAAGCGGCTTGCCGACAATGCCTGCGCCGATGAACTGGGTGGAGAGATCAAGCGTGACCGATCCCGCGGCATCGCCGTCGATCGCGTGGCGCATGCAGGCGAACAGCGAAACGTCGATCAGCGACAGCGTGATCCCGCCGTGGACCGCATCGAGCAGGTTGCTGTGCCGACGCTCCGGAAACATCCGGAGACGCACCGCCGGGCCGCCACTGGGCAGGTCCTCGAGCCGGACCAGCAACGGGCCCATGACATAGGCGTTGAACCGGTCCTGATCCTTCAGGTCCCAGGTATACCAGCCGGGATGGTCCGCAGAGGGGCCATAGGTGAAGGCGGCGTTATCGACGGGCATGGCAGGCAGCGGCAAGTCGCTCGCCTCAGAGCGCGCGTTCGACCTGCATCTTCTTGATTTCCGCGATCGCCCGCGCTGGCGAGAGGCCCTTGGGGCAGACGTTGGCGCAGTTCATGATCGTGTGGCAGCGATAGAGGCGGAAGGGATCTTCGAGCTCGTCAAGCCGCTCGCCGGTCATCTCGTCGCGGCTGTCGGCCAGCCAGCGGTAAGCCTGAAGCAGGATCGCCGGGCCGAGGAACTTGTCGGAATTCCACCAGTAGCTGGGGCACGAGGTGCTGCAGCAGGCGCAAAGGATGCATTCGTAGAGCCCGTCGAGCTTCTCGCGCTGTTCGGGGCTCTGCAGGCGCTCCTTGCCCGAAGGCGTGGGCGAGACGGTCTGCAGCCAGGGGCGAATCGAAGCGTACTGCGCGTAGAAGTGCGTGAAATCAGGGACGAGGTCCTTGATCACTTCCATGTGCGGCAGCGGGGTGATGCGGATTTCGCCCTTGAGGTCGGCAATCGCGGTGGTGCAGGCAAGGCCATTGCGGCCGTTGAGGTTCATCGCGCACGAGCCGCAGATGCCCTCGCGGCAGGAACGGCGGAAGGTGAGCGTCGGGTCCGCCTCGCTCTTCATCTTGATCAGCGCATCGAGCACCATCGGTCCGCACTGGTCGAGATCGATCTCGAACGTATCGTAGCGCGGGTTCTCGCCGCTGTCGGGATCGTAGCGATAGACCTTGAACTTCTGGATCTTCCCTTGCGTGGCCGCCGGGAAATGCCGCGACTTGCCATTGACCTTGGAATTCTTCGGAAGCGTGAAGGTCGCCATCGCGCCGTCCCTCTCTAAGCTGGTTCGCTGATCTGGTTCGAAAATTCGAATGAACAGTCCTTAGCGAAACCGTCGCGCCGGGCAAGGGGCAGGACGGCCTGAATCCCTGCCCAAGGTGACAGGGCAAGCGCCGGCGTGTTTGCTCTCCACAAACGAAAGGGGCGGGGAACTTTCGTTCCCCGCCCCCAAACGTTGTCGCTTGCGACTAGCTCTTAGAGCTTGCCGTCCGAAGCGTTGTTCATCGAGGTCGAAACCAGGTTGAAGGTGTTCGACAGCGAGTTGCCGAGCGCGCCCATGGCGGTGATCGCGGCGACAGCGATAAGAGCGGCGATCAGGCCGTATTCGATCGCGGTGGCACCATCTTCGTTAGCGAGCAGGTTCTTGAAAAGCGTCATGTTCGATCTCCTGAGTTGGCGCCCCACGCGCCACTCACCCCCTGTGTCTTCCGTGGTGAGCAAGGTCTTATCTACGCACAACCTTCTAAGAATCCCCTAACGCCCGGGCGCTCATGTCAATTCTGAAACAAGATATATTCATAAATAAAACCGATATTTAGATGGATGCTTCAGGGGAATTGGTAAGAGCAAAAGACATGATGCAGCAAAAAACGACTCAGGGAATCCGGCCCGCCCAGCCGCTTGCGTGGTGGCGCCGGGCCGTGCAGGATAAGCGGCAGAGCGGTGGGAAAAGGATACAGGAATGGGTTTCAAGGCCTTCTGGGACAGGCACATGGTGCCGCGCCTCATCCGCACATGTTGCGGTGCCGAGGCGATCATGGAGCTGCGCGGGCAAGTAGTGCCCCGTGCGAGGGGCGCGGTGTTCGAGATCGGCTGCGGCGGCGGCTACAACCAGCGGTTCTACGACCGCGATGCGGTAACGTCCTTTGCCGGGATCGACCCCTCCGACAAGCTGCTCGACTTTGCCCGTGCGGAAGCGGCGAAGAAGGGCTGGGCGGCCGACATACGCGCCGGCGTGGGCGAGGCGATCCCCTTCGCCAGCGAGAGCTTCGACACTGTGGTGTGCACTTATACGCTGTGCTCCGTCGCGGACCCGCAGCGCGTGCTTTCCGAAATGCGCCGCATCCTGAAACCCGGCGGGCGGATGCTGTTCCTCGAGCATGGCAGCGCGCCCGATGCCGACGTGCAGCGCTGGCAGGACCGCATCGAACCGTTCTGGAAACCGATCGCCGGCGGCTGCCATCTGACCCGGCCGGTCACCGCCGCTGTGCGCCACGCCGGCTTTGCGGTCGAGCCGCTGGGCAAGGGCTATCTGCCCGGCAATCCGCGCTGGGCGGCGTGGATGGAATGGGGCGTGGCGACCCGGGCCGACTGAAAAGAAAAGGCCCTCCCCGCTCGGGCTGAGCGGGGAGGGCCTGATTCGCCTTGAGGCTGCCTGATGTCAGGCGCCGAAGGTGCGCTGCCACCAGCCGCGACGCGGCTCGCCGGGCTTTTCATCAGCCGGGGCAGGCTCGTCAGCCGGAGCAGGCTCTGCAGCCACGGTTGCCGGCGCCGGTTCGGCCTCGGCGACAGGCTCGGCCGCTGCCGGTGCTTCGGCGGCGATCACTTCGCTTTCGGGCGCATCAGCCTTCTTGCGGCGCGTGCGCTTGGGCTTGGCCGGGGCTTCGGCTTCTGCCGGTGCCTCGATCTGCACCTCGGCCGAAGGGGCTTCGGCAGCCGGTGCATCGACCGCTTCGCTTTCAGGCGCATCGGCCTTCTTGCGGCGCGAACGCTTGGGCTTGGCGGGGGCTTCGGCCTCGGCGCTCACCGGCTCGACTGCCGGCTCCGGCGCGGCGACAGGCGCAGCAGCTTCGGCCTCGCCGGCTTCGGCATCGGCCTTCTTGCGGCGCGTACGCTTGGGCTTCGCAGGTGCTTCGGCAGCGGGCTCAGTCGCTGCTTCGGGCACTTCGGCAGCGACTTCGGCGGGCTCGCCATCATCGCCTTCGGCTCCGGTCTCGTCCTGAGCCTGTGCGTCGCCAGGCTGACCTTCGCCGTTTTCACGGCCACCGCGCCGACGGCGACCGCGACGGCGGCGCTTGCGCGGACCGCGTTCCTCGCCGCCCCGTTCTTCGCCCCGCTCCTCGTTCTCGGGGGCGCCTTCGCTGCCTTCCTCGTCGTCATCGCCATCGAGGTCCGCCGCATCGCTCCCGGTCTCGCCGGCAGGAGCAGCCTCGCCGCCCTCGCGGTCGCGGCCACGGCCGCGCCGGCGCTTGCGGCGCTTGCGGCGACCGCCATCGCCATCGCCCTCCTCGCGGTCACGGCCCTGCGGGCGCTCGCCGCGGCCTTCGTCCTGGGCTTCCTCGTCCTCGTCGTCCTCGGCGTATTCTTCCTCGTCGAGGTTGTCCTCTTCGGGCTCCACGATCGGTTCGAAGCGCGGCACGAATGAAGGCTTGGGCCCGCGCGAGGCAACGCGCATCTTGGCGCCCTCGTTCTCGCCTTCGGGGATCACTTCGACGGTGACACCGTAGCGCATCTCGATCTCGGCAAGATCGGCGCGCTTGGCGTTGAGCACGTAGATCGCCGCTTCCTGGCTGGCATAGAGTGTGATGATCGTGCCCTTGCCCTTGGCAGCCTCGTCCTCGATCATGCGAAGGGCCGAGAGACCTGCCGAGGAAGCGGTGCGCACGAGGCCCGAACCGTCGCAATGCGGGCAGGCGCGGGTGGTGGCCTCGAGCACGCCGGTGCGCAGGCGCTGCCGGCTCATTTCCATAAGGCCGAAGCCCGAGATGCGGCCGACCTGGATGCGCGCGCGGTCATTGCGCAGCGCGTCCTTCATCGCCTTCTCGACCTTGCGGACGTTGGAGCCGTACTCCATGTCGATGAAATCGATCACGACGAGGCCTGCCATGTCGCGCAGGCGCAGCTGGCGGGCGATCTCGCGCGCAGCTTCGAGGTTGGTGTTGACCGCAGTCGCCTCGATCCCGTGCTCCTTGGTCGAGCGGCCCGAGTTGATGTCGATCGAGACAAGCGCCTCGGTCGGGTTGATCACGAGGTAGCCGCCGCTTTTGAGCTGCACGACCGGATCATACATCGCGGTGAGCTGATCCTCTGCACCGTAACGCTGGAACAGCGGCACCGGATCGGCGTACTGCTTCACCCGCTTGGCGTGGCTTGGCATGAGGAGCTTCATGAAGTCCTTGGCGGCGCGGTAACCGTGCTCGCCCTCGACCACCACTTCCTCGATGTCGCGATTGTAGATGTCGCGGATCGCGCGCTTGATCAGGTCGCTGTCCGAATGGATCAGCGCGGGCGCCGAGGACCTCAAGGTGCGTTCGCGGATCTCGTCCCACAGACGGGCGAGGTAGTCGAAGTCGCGCTTGATTTCCGGCTTGGTGCGCTGGAGGCCTGCGGTGCGCACGATGCAGCTCATCGAGCGGGGCAGTTCCAGCTCGGCCATGATCGACTTCAGGCGCTTGCGGTCTGCGGCCGAGTTGATCTTGCGGCTGATGCCGCCGCCGTGGCTCGAATTGGGCATGAGCACGCAGTAGCGGCCGGCAAGGCTGAGGTAGGTGGTGAGGGCGGCGCCCTTGTTGCCGCGCTCTTCCTTGACGACCTGGACGAGCAGCACCTGGCGGCGCTGGATCACGTCCTGGATCTTGTAGCGGCGGCGCAGCGCCATTCGGCGGGCGCGCAAGTCGTCGGCCTCGCGCGCCTGGGCGCGGGGTGCGCGCTGGCGGCGGGGGCGGCGGGGACGATCATTGTCCTCTTCGCCGTCGCGATCCTCGCCGTCATCGCCGTTGCCGTTGGCGTCTTCGTCCTCGAAGCCGTTTTCAACGACGCCGCCTTCGATCGTCGCGACCTGGTCCTTTTCCGAGGTATCGACCTCGGTCACACCCTCGTCGCCATCGTAGCCATCGTAGTCGTAGCGGTCGTCGCCGCCCTCTTCGTCGAGATCACCGTGCTCGGCCTCGTCGGCGGCGCGCAGCGCGGCTTCTTCCTCGGCGTGGGCAGCTTCCTCGGCAAGGAGCGCCTCGCGGTCTTCCTTGGGGATCATGTAGTAATCGGGATGGATCTCGCTGAATGCGAGGAAGCCATGGCGATTGCCGCCGAAATCGACGAAGGCCGCCTGAAGCGACGGTTCGACGCGAGTTACCTTGGCGAGGTAAATGTTGCCTTTGATCTGCTTGTGATCGGCAGATTCAAAATCGAATTCCTCAATCCGGTTGCCATTTAGCACCGCCACCCGGGTTTCTTCCTGGTGGCGCGCATCGATAAGCATGCGCGTGGTCATTATAAAGTCTCCAGCCGCGCGGCCACGGGTCGGAACCCGGGAACTGGGCGCGGTTCAATGTGAAAGCGCGATAGCCGCCATGGCCGGGCCCGGACCCAGAATTGCACTGGGCCGGAGCCGGAGCGGGGCGTTTCGCGAATGCGGATGTGCCGGTTCGGAGCGCGGGGAAGGCCACAGTTGCTGGCCTTGTGCGCTCGCCGCCCGGCGGCGGTTGGTGCGTGTCTGCCTTGTGGACGGTCCGTGGCGACTGGCACGGACCGATGACCGCCAAGCCCGCACGGTCCCCGTAAAGGGGCCTCGGCTCTAACGGTGCACGGCTTTCCATCAAGACATCAACCTCTGGCGCGAACAGGGATGGCTCGTGGCCGGTTCCTGACGCGTGCGTTTCCGGAGCGGGCAAGATAATCCGCGCCGAGGCAACGCCTTGTACCTGCAGCGACAAACCGAACGGAAAAGCGCGGGGCCGCAGGATTTGGGGCGGAGCCGAGGCCGATCGGGGCTCGTTCCAGATCGGCTCTGCTAGCACCTCATTTGCCAACCAGCAATTAAAACCATGACAGGATGGCTGCGGTGGGATGTCGGCCCGGTCCGCTTCCGCCGCAATTGGTGCTGGACCGGCATGATCCCGGCATTGCATAGCCTGACGTCATGAAGTGGGGTGCCCTGATCGCCGTGGGACTTGGCGTGCCGTTGGCCGCGCTGGCCGCGCTTGGCATTCTGTTCGCGTTGGCCTCGGCCGCGCCCGACTATGTACCCGACTACGTCGTGCGGATCGTGCTGCCAGAGCGCACCGCCCAAATCGGCTTGCCCCGGATCGAGGGCCCTGCCGATGCGAGCCGTGCGCTGGTGGTGATCGACGCGGGGCACGGCGGGCACGATCCCGGTGCGAGCGGCTTGGGCGGCGAAAAGGAAAAAACGATCACGCTCGCGCTGGCGCTCGGCCTTCGCGATGCGCTGCTCGAAGGCGGACGGGTGCGCGTGGCGCTGACCCGCGACGGCGACCGCTTTCTCGCGCTCGAGGAGCGATCGGGCATTGCCCGGCGGCTGAGGGCGGACCTCTTTGTCTCGATCCACGCCGATGCCTCGGAATCGCCGGATGCGACCGGGGCGACTGTCTATACCTTGTCCGACCGCGGATCGGACGCGGTGGCCGATGCGGTGGCGACGCGCGAGAACCGCGCCGATATGGTCAACGGGGTCGAACTCGGCGGCAAATCCGATGCGGTCGCCGCGATCCTCGTCAATCTCTCGCAGCGCGAAATGCGTGAGCGCTCGAAGCGCTTCGCCGCGCTGGTGCTGCGTGAGGGGGCCACCTCGGTGCGCTTTCACAGCGACCCCGAGCGCGAGGCAGCATTCGTTGTGCTGAAATCGCTCGATCTGCCTTCGGCGCTGATCGAGGCGGGCTATATCAGCAGCCCCGACGACGCGCGCGCATTGGGCAATGCGGCGTGGCGCAAGGGTTTCTCGAAAGCGGTGGCCGAGGCAATCGAGATATACCTTGCGCGCACCACTGCCGGGGATGGCGGGGGCTAGGCTGCCCGGCTTCCCGGGCACCGGCGCAAGGCCGGGGAATTTGGCTGTTGCTCCCCACTGGCCTTGCGGCAAAAGGCCATGCTAAGGCGCGGCGCAGATGGCGAATGATCCTTCCCTTCCCGGGCCCGATGGCACTTCGGCGCGCTGGCGTATCCGGCGCGGCGCTGCGGGGCT
The DNA here is from genome assembly GCF_037133355.1 of Novosphingobium sp. GTDB lineage: Bacteria > Pseudomonadota > Alphaproteobacteria > Sphingomonadales > Sphingomonadaceae > Novosphingobium. Next base: position 135,032 of record NZ_JBAXOI010000007.1, read on the forward strand.
GCTTTCCCGCGCGCGTGACTTGTGGCGCGGGCAGGTATGGGTGCGGCGCGCGGGCTATGCGCTTGGCGTGCTGGCGGTATTGTACCTGATCCTTTGGGTCGCGGTAATCCGCACGCTGCCATCGGCCGACAAGCTGTTGACCTACCAGCCGCCGCTGCCGACCATGGTGCGCGGCAACGACGGGGAGATCGTCTCGAGCTATGCGCGCGAACGGCGGGTGCAGCTTCGCTTCGTCGATTTTCCCGAGCCGCTGATCAATGCGTTCCTCGCGGCCGAGGACAAGTCGTTTTTCAGCCATGGCGGCGTCGATTTCACCGGGCTTGTCGGCGCGATGGTGGACTACGCGACCAAGTACGGATCGGGCGAGCGGGCACGCGGCGGCTCGACCATTACCCAGCAGGTTGCCAAGAACATCCTCATCGGCAACGAATACTCCGTCACGCGCAAGCTCAAGGAAATGATCCTCGCGCGGCGCATCGAAAGCGTGCTGAACAAGCAGCAGATCCTCGAACTCTACCTCAACGAGATCCCGCTGGGGCGGCAGAGCTTCGGCGTGCAGGCGGCGGCGCGGGCCTATTTCGACAAGGACGTGGGCGACCTCAAGCTGCATGAGGTGGCGTTCCTGGCGATCCTGCCCAAGGCGCCTGAGACATACGGCCGCGCAAAGTTTGCCGACAAGGCGCTCGAACGGCGCAGCTATGTGCTCGACCAGATGGTCAAGAACCGCTGGGCCACTCCGGCCGAAGCCGCTGAAGCCAAGGCGCAGCCGCTTGGCCTGGTGCAGCGGCGGGCCGAGAATTACACGGCCGATGCGGGCTATTTCTTGGAGGAAGTGCGCCGCCAGCTCATCGACAAGTTCGGCGAGAATGCCGACAATGGGCCCAACAGCGTCTATGCGGGCGGCCTCTGGGTGCGCACGTCGCTCGATACCGAACTGCAGACCGGCGCCCAGACGGCGCTGCGGGCAGGGCTGCTGCGCTTCAGCGCGGGTCGGGCCTGGAGCGGACCGATCGCGAAGCTCGATGTTTCGGGCAACTGGCAGACCGAGCTCATTACAAGCAACCTTTCGATCCATTATGCCGACTGGCGGATCGGCGTGGTGCTTGAGCGACGCGGAAACGATGGGCGGATCGGTTTTTCCGACGGCAGCACGGGGCCACTCTGGGCCATGCCGAGCGCGATGAAGCCGGGCGATGTGATTGCTGCGGCGCCTTCGGGTGGCGGCTGGGCGGTGCGCGTGGTGCCGGAAGTTTCGGGCGGCATGGTGGTCGAGGCGCCGCAGAGCGGGCGCGTGCTCGCCATGCAGGGCGGCTTCGATTCGCGGCTGGGCTCGTTCAACCGCGCGACGCAGGCGGTGCGTCAGCCCGGTTCGACGATCAAGCCTTTCGTTTATGCGACCGCGCTAGACAACGGGATGACGCCCGCCTCGATGGTGCTCGACGGCACGTTCTGCGTCTATCAGGGCGCGGCGCTGGGGCAGAAGTGCTTCAGGAATTTCGGCGGCGAAGGCGGCTCGGGCAGCCACACCATGCGCTGGGGTCTTGAGCAATCGCGCAACCTGATGACCGTGCGCATCGCCAATGACGTTGGCATGGACAAGGTGGTGCGCACGATCAAGGGCGTGGGCATCGGGAACTACCAGCCCTATCTCTCGATGGCGCTGGGCGCGGGCGATACGACCGCGTCGCGCATGGCCAATGCTTATGCCGCACTTGCAAACCATGGCCGCCAGCACGAGCAGACGCTGGTCGATTACGTCCAGAACCGCGACGGCAAGGTGATCTGGAAGGCGGATACGCGCGATTGCGCCGGGTGCAACATGGCGCAGTGGGATGGGCGACCGATGCCGCGGATCGCGCCGACCGGCAAGCAGGTGATGGACCCGCGCACTGCCTACCAGGTGGTGCATATGCTGGAAGGCGTGGTGGTGCGCGGCACCGCGCTGACACTTGCGGACCTCAAGCTGCCGCTTTTCGGCAAGACGGGCACGACTTCGGGCCCGACCAACGTGTGGTTCGCCGGCGGTTCGCCAGACATCGTAGGTTCGCTTTATCTCGGCTATGATCAGCCGCGCAGCCTGGGCGGCTATGCGCAGGGCGGGCGCATCGCCGCGCCGATCTTCAAGCAGTTCGTGGAACTGACCCGCAAGCGCTGGAGCGACGCGCCCTTTACCGTGCCCGAGGGCATTCGCATGGTGAAGATCGACCGGGTGACCGGCCGGCAGGTGTTTGGCGGCGAGCCGCAGGACTATGTACGCCAGGCCTCGGTGATCTGGGAGGCGTTCAAGCCCAACAGCGAACCGGCGCGCACTTTCCGGCCCGAGGACCAGACCTTGAAGGAGGCGGTGCTCGAGGCGATCCGCAAGGCGCGAGCCGCGCAGGGCGACGCTGCCGGCGAGGACGTGCCGGTCGAGGAAGGTGATTTCGTCGAGGACAAGGGCGGGATCTACTAGGCGTGCCCGCCTGCACCAATTGCCGGTTCACGCCCCGCCTTCTTGCTGATAGTCTTGCAGTCATGAACAAGATCCTCCTCGCCGCCACAGCAGCGCTCGCCCTCATCGTCCCCGGTTCAGCCATGGCCGAGCTCAATCAGGGAGCCACGGCCCCCGACTTCACGACGCAGGGCGCGCTGGCGGGCAAGCCGCTGTCGGTCAGCCTCAAGGCGCTGCTGGCGAAGGGGCCGGTGGTGCTCTATTTTTATCCCAAGGCCTTCACCCAAGGTTGCACGCTGGAAGCGCACGCATTTGCCGAGGCGAGCGGTGATTTCGCTGCAGCCGGCGCGACTGTGATCGGCATGTCGAACGACGATCTGCCGACGCTGCAGAAGTTTTCCACCGCCGAATGCCGCGACAAGTTTACCGTGGCTGCCGCGTCTCCGGCCGTGATCAAGGCCTATGACGTGGCGCTCAAGATCGCCGGCGTGCCGAGCGGCCTCACCAAGCGCACGAGCTATGTGATCGCAAAGGACGGTCATATCGTCATGGTCCATTCGGACATGGACTACCGCGACCATGTGCGGCTGACGCTTGAGGCAGTGCAGAAGCTCAAGACGGCTGGCTGAACGCCGCGCCGGGCTCCGCGCGGGGCTTTACAAGGCGCGCCGCTTCGCTAAGCGGCTTGGCTCCCGGAACCTGGAGTGAGACCCATCATGCGTGCCGAAGGGCAGGCCCATATCGACCGCATCGAAGCCGCGCTGCGGCTCGTGCGCAAGTTCCTTGACTGGGACCGCGCAGTGCGGCGGCTCGACGAGCTGAACGCGCGGGTCGAGGACCCGAAGCTGTGGGACGATCCCAAGGCGGCCGAGGCGGTGATGCGCGAGCGGCGGCGGCTGGACGCCTCGATCGGCACGGTGAACCAGATCAGCGCCGAAATGGCCGATGCGATCGAATTCGTCGAACTGGGCGAAATGGAAGACGACGAGGCGACCGTGGCCGAGGGGCTGGCAAGCCTTGCGGCGCTGGCCGAGCGGGCGGATGCGGACAAGGTCCAGGCGCTTCTGGCAGGCGAGGCGGATGGCTCCAACGCGTTCCTCGAAGTCCACGCGGGTGCGGGCGGCACCGAAAGCCAGGACTGGGCCGAAATGCTGCAGCGCATGTACACGCGCTGGGCCGAGCGGCACGGGTTCAAGGTGGACCTGCTCGATTATCATGCAGGCGAAGCTGCGGGCATCAAGAGCGCGACGCTGCTGATCAAGGGCGAGAACGCCTACGGCTATGCGAAGACCGAGAGCGGCGTGCATCGGCTCGTGCGGATCAGCCCCTATGACAGTTCGGCGCGGCGGCACACTTCGTTCAGTTCGGTCTGGGTCTATCCCGAAATCGACGACAACATCGACATCGAGATCAATCCCGCCGACCTCAAGATCGACACTTACCGTGCATCCGGCGCGGGCGGGCAGCACGTCAACACCACCGATTCGGCTGTGCGCATTACCCACGTGCCTTCGGGCATCGTCGTGGCGAGCCAGATCGACCGCTCGCAGCACAAGAACCGCGCAACCGCGATGGGCATGCTGAAGGCGCGGCTCTACGAAGCGGAACTGGCCAAGCGCGAGGCGGCGGCGAGCGGGGAATATGCCGCCAAGACCGAGATCGGCTGGGGTCACCAGATCCGCTCCTACGTGCTGCAGCCCTATCAGCAGGTGAAGGACCTGCGCACCGGTGTCGTCAGCACCAACCCGACCGACGTGCTCGACGGCGCGCTTGATCCATTCATGGCCGCCGCGCTCGCCCAGCGGGTGACAGGCGAGAAGGTGACTGTGGAAGACGACGATTGAGGCGGGGCGGCGCCCTCCTTGCCATGGTGGCGATGCTGGCGGCGTGCCGCGGCGCGGCGCCGGATGACCGCGCGCCGCAAGACCGTGCCTTCCCGCGCCCCGAGCGGCCGGTGGCGAGCGTCGTCTCGACCCAGTGGGCGCCAGAGGAGCAGCGCGACAAGCAGGGTGAGGCGCAGAGCGTGATGGACGAGGCCGAGGTCGCCCCGGGCATGACGGTTGCCGATATCGGCGCGGGCGAGGGCTATTACACCGTGCGCCTCGCTGCGCGAGTCGGCCCCAAGGGGCGCGTGTTGGCGCAGGATATCGACGCGGGCGCGTTGCGGCGACTGGGCGCGCGGATCGAGCGCGAGCAACTTGCGACTGTCTCGATCAAGCAGGGCGCGCCCGATGATCCACGGCTGCCGGCGAATAGCTTCGACCGCGTTTTCATGATCCACATGTACCATGAGATCGCCGAGCCCTATCCATTCCTGTGGCGGCTGTGGCCCGCGCTCAAGCCGGGTGGTTCGGTCATCGTGATCGATGCCGACCGTCCGACCGACAAGCATGGCACGCCCGCAGCGCTGCTTTTTTGCGAATTCGAGACAGCGGGCTTTCGCTTGGCTGCGTTTCGCCGTAAGCCGCACGTGTCAGGCTATTACGCTCAGTTCGTACCCGCAGGCAGCGGGCCGCCTGAGCCGAGCCGAATGCGATCCTGCCATGCGGGCACCGGTGCCGGCATGGATAAGGGCGGGGGTCTCTAAGGGAAGAAAATGTCTGCGTTCAAGGGTTTGAAGCCGATCGTATATGGCGGCCGCGAAGTGTGGCCCCTTATCGAGGGCGGCAAGGGTGTGGCCGCGACCAACCACATGAGCTCGGGCGCGTGGGCTGCGGCCGGGGGCATCGGCACGGTCAGCGCGGTCAATGCCGACAGCTATGACGCAACGGGCAAGATCGTCCCGCAGGTCTATGCCCAGCTCACCCGCAAGGAACGCCACGAGCAGCTCATCCGTTACGCCATCGACGGCGCGGTCGAGCAGGTGCGCCGCGCCTATGATCTGGCCAGCGGCAAGGGCGCGATCAATATCAACGTGCTATGGGAAATGGGCGGCGCGCAGCCGATCCTCGAAGCCGTGCTGGAGAAGACTCGCGGCCTCGTCGCCGGTGTGACCTGCGGTGCGGGCATGCCCTACAAGCTCTCCGAGATCGCGGCGCGGTACGGGGTGAACTACCTGCCCATCGTATCTTCAGGGCGCGCGTTCCGGGCGCTGTGGAAGCGGGCCTATCACAAGGTGCCGGATCTTCTCGGCGCGGTGGTTTATGAAGATCCGTGGCTTGCCGGCGGGCACAATGGCCTTTCCAATGCCGAGGATCCGAGGAAGCCCGAAGACCCCTATCCGCGCGTGAAAGCGCTGCGCGATGTTATGCGCACCGAGGGCTTGCCCGACAGCGTACCGATCGTGATGGCGGGCGGCGTCTGGTTCCTGCGCGAGTGGGAAAACTGGATCGACAATCCCGAGCTCGGCGGCATCGCCTTCCAGTTCGGCACGCGTCCGCTGCTGACCGAGGAAAGCCCGATCCCGCTGGCGTGGAAGGAGCATCTGCGCACGCTCGAGCCGGGCGACGTGCTGCTGCACCGCTTCTCGCCCACCGGCTTCTATTCCTCTGCGGTGCGCAACCCCTATCTGCGCGCGCTGGAGGCACGCTCGGAGCGGCAGGTCCCCTATTCCAAGGTTTCGGCGGGCGAGCACACGGTGCAGCTCGACGTCGGCGTCAAGGGCAAGAACTTCTGGGTCACGCCTGCCGACCGCGACCGGGCGCGCACCTGGCACGGCGCGGGCTTTGTCCATGCGCTGCGCACGCCTGACGATACGGTGGTGTTCGTGACAACGGCGGAGCGTGAGGAGATCCAGCAGGACCAGAAGGACTGCATGGGCTGCCTCTCGCACTGCGGGTTCTCCTCGTGGAAGGACCACGACGACTATACCACCGGACGGCTGGCCGATCCGCGCAGCTTCTGCATTCAGAAGACGCTGCAGGACATCGCGCACGGCGGACCGATCGACCAGAACCTGATGTTCGCCGGACACGCGGCCTACCGCTTCAAGCAGGACCCGTTCTATTCGAACAACTTCACGCCCACTGTGAAGCAGCTGGTGGACCGCATTCTCACGGGCGATTGAGCCTGTGGGGATGGGCCCTGCGCTGCCATGACCGGGGCTCCGCCGCGCTGGCGCTGGGCGCTGGAATTCCTCGCTCTGCCCAAGATCCACGCCGCGCCTTTCCGCGCGCCGGTGCGTGTTGCGCCATTCGGGCGGGGTCGGCCGGTGATCGTGATACCGGGCATGATGTCGGCCGACCGCGCAACCGCGTTGCTGCGCGCCTCGCTCAAGGCCGCCGGCTTCGACGCGCATGGCTGGGAAGAAGGGATGAATACCGGAGCCCGGCCTGCCGAGATCGCGCGGCTGGAACAGCGGCTCTGCCAGTTGGCGGCGCATTCGGGCGAGCCGGTGGTGCTGATCGGCTGGAGCCTTGGCGGGCTCTTTGCGCGGGTGCTGGCACAGCGCCATCCCGAAGCGTGTCGGCTGGTGCTGACGCTCGGCTCGCCCTTTTCCGGCGACCGGCGCGCGAACAACGCCTGGCGGCTTTATGAAGCGCTCAACAACCACAAGGTAGACGAGCCGCCTTTTGCGGAGGACCCGGGCGCCAAGCCGTCTGTGCGCACGGTCGCGGTCTGGTCGGCGCGTGACGGGATCGTGGCGCCGCACTGCGCGGCGGGCGAGGCGGGGCAATCGGACCGGGTGATCGAGGTGCCCTACAAGCACTTCGAACTGGCAAGCGCGCGCGGGGCGGTGGCGGAGATCTTGCGGATCTTGCGCGAGGAATTGGGGTAGCGCCGGGTCCTTTTTTCTCGTTCGTGCCGTGATCGCAGGGACCGCCAAGAAATCACTCGAGATGATCGAAACGCTGCACGGCTCGCATAGCGGCTGCGCCGAAAGTCGGACAACTCAGCGGTCTCTCCGCGAAACCTTCTTTCCGGATTTTCGCGTCCTTTGGCGAGCCAGACTCTCTCTCCGCCCTTTGCGCGAGTCTCCGACCAACTCAGCCCCGGTTCGCCTGCAATTGCTGGAACACGCCGAGGCGGTCGGCGATTTGCCAGTGGCCGGTAAGGCGGTCGTCCGCATTGAAGCCGTAGGCCGTCGCGCCGGACATGCGGATCGTCTGGCCGGTGGCGGGGAAGCCGGGAAAGTCGCCGAGGTGGGTTGCGGCCCAGGTCCAGGTCATGATCACCGAATCGGCGTCCGCAGCCATGCGCAGCACGGTGAAGCGCTGGTCGGGGAAAGGCGCGCGCGATTGCAGCAGGCGCTCGGTGAAGGCGGCGGGGTCGAGCGTGCGGCCTTCCCACGGATCGCCGGGATCGTGGTGGATGGTGTAGGCGTCTGCGAGATAGCAAGGCACGGCAGCGGCATCGCCCCGGTTCCACACAGCCTCGATGAAGGCGGCGAGTTTGGCCTTGCGCCCGCTCACCTCACTCGAACTCCCAGGCGCGTTCTCCGTGGCTGGAGAAGTCGAGCCCTTCGCGCTCCTCGTCCTCGGTTACACGCATCGGGATGACCATCGAGACCGCAAGCGCGCAGATGACCGTACCAAGTGCGCTCCATGCCGCCACGATGCCAACGCCTGCGCCTTGCGCGAAGAGCTGGCGCAAGAGGCTCATGCCCTCGCCATAGCCGGTGCCGCCGAGCGAGGGCTCGAGGAACACCGCCAGCAATATCGCACCGAACATGCCGCCCACACCGTGGACCGCGAAGACGTCGAGCGAATCGTCGATCTCGAGGCGGCGCTTGACGAGGAGAATCATCGGGTAGCACAGCGCCGCGGCGCCAAGGCCGAAGAGGATGGCCGCGCCCGGTGCGATATAGCCCGCCGCCGGCGTAACTGCGGCAAGGCCCGCGACCGCGCCGGTAGCAAAGCCCACCGAGGTCGGCTTGCCGATGCTGATCTTGTCCATCAGCAGCCATGCGAGCGCTGCGGCGGCTGCGGCGGCGTGCGTGTTGATGATGGCGGAGGCGGCATCATCGGTAGCGGCAAGCGCCGAGCCGCCGTTGAAACCGAACCAGCCGACCCAGAGCATGGCTGCGCCGACCATGGTGAGTGCGGGCGAATGGGGCAGCATCTGCATCTTGGGAAAGCCGGTGCGCTTGCCGATCAGCAGGGCGGCAATCAGCGCCGAGACGCCTGCGGTGGTGTGGACGACTATGCCCCCGGCAAAATCGATGGTGCCGAGGCGGCTCGCCAGCCAGCCGCCGCCCCAGACCCAGTGCGCGACAGGGGCATAGACAATAAGGCTCCACAGCGCGGTGAAGGCAATAACCCAGCCGAAGCGCGCGCGGTCGACCCATGCGCCGACCATGAGCGCGGGCGTGATCGCGGCGAACATCATGTGGAACAGCGCAAACGCGCTTTCCGGGACGGCAGTGCCTTCGCGGACATTGCCGAGTACGAGCAGCATCCAGGCTGACCCGCCGCCGATCCAGCCGCTGGAGACCGGGCCGAACGCAAGCGTGTAGCCCACCGCGATCCAGAGCAGCGAGGCCATTGCCGCAATGGCGCCGATCTGCACCGCAACGGCAAGGAAGCCCTTGGCGCGCACCAGTCCGCCATAGAACAGCGTGAGGCCCGGAAGCGTCATCAGCAGGACGAGCGCGGACGAAGCGAGCAGCCACGCGGTATCGCCGCTGTCGCCTACATCAAGTGCCTCGGTCACCTGGGCATGGGCCAGCCCGGGCAGAGTGAGGGCGCTGGCCGCAAGGGCCATCGCAAAAGCCTTTTTCATTGTTCTGTCTCTCTCCCGGGCTGGCTTCTTTGCGGTTATGCCCAGCCTTCAAGTACCTGATCGGGCGGACGATGGCCGTCGGCCCAGAAGCGGATATTGGCAATGACCTTGCTGCCCGAGGCGGTGCGTCCTTCGAACGTGGCGCTGCCCATGTGCGGCAAGAGCGAGACATTGCCGAGCGTGAGCAGGCGTGGATCGATCTTCGGTTCGTGCGCGAAGACATCGAGCCCGGCACCGCCGATGCGGTTTGCCTGCAGCGCCTCGATCAGTGCGTTCTCGTCGACGACGTCGCCGCGGGCGGTGTTCACGAGATAGGCCTCGGGCTTCATCAACGCGATGCGGCGCGCATCCATCAGGAAATGCGTTTCGGGTGTAGAAGGGCAGTGGAGCGTGACGATGTCCGCCTCGCGCACCAGGGTGTCGAGATCGGGCTCGTAGCGCGCGCCGACCATGCGCTCGAACGCTTCGGGCAGGCGCTGGCGGTTGTTGTAGACGATTTCGAGCCCGAACGCGCGCGCGCGGTGCGCAACTGCCTGGCCGATGCGGCCCATGCCGATGATGCCGAGCCGCTTGCCGCTGATGCGGTGGCCAAGCAGCGTGGACGGCGCCCAGCCGGCCCAGTCGCCCGAGCGGATCACGCGGCCACCTTCGGCCAGGCGGCGCGAGACTGCGATGATCAGCGACATCGTCATGTCCGCCGTATCGTCGGTGAAGACGCCGGGAGTATTGGTGACGAGGATTTTCCGCGCACGCGCCGCCGAAAGGTCGATGTGGTCCGTCCCCGCACCGAAGCTGGCGATGAGGCCAAGCTGTGGGCCGCAGGCGGCGATCAGTTCAGCGTCGATCCGGTCCGTCACCGTGGGAACAAGGACATGAGCGTCCTGCACTGCAGCCTTTAGCTCATCGGCCGAGAGCGGACGATCGTCAGGGTTAAGCGTGGCGTCGAACAGTTCGGCCATGCGTGCCTCGGTCTCGGGCAGCAGGCGGCGAGTGACGAAGACGCGGGGGCGGCCTTCGATCCGGCGCGTGGGCCGATAGTCGCTCTGGTTGGCAGCGGGCATGTACTATCGCTATGCCGCCAATCGCCGCTCGGTCAAGCACCCGGTTGCCGAGCGCTGCGAATGCTGTATCGCAACAATGTGTTTTGGCCGTGTTGATGGAGGAAGGTTGGTCGTGCCCCGGTCCGTAACCCCGTTTGCTTTCCTTCTGGCACTGGCGGCCGTGCCCGGCCTTTTCGCGACAGCTCCGGCGCAAGCGGCGGACGAGGACAATGCCCCTTATTGGGCCTCGCTGCGCAACCAGCCGGCGAACCTGCGCGTGGGCCCGGGGCGTGAATACCGCATCAGCTGGGTCTACATGCGCGCCGGGCTGCCGATGAAAGTCTTGCGCACGATTGGCGGGTGGCGACTGGTCGAGGATATCGACGGCGCGCGGGGCTGGATGCTGTCTCAGTTTCTCGTCCGCACCCGCAGCGCGACGGTCAAAGGCGGCATGGCTGAAATCCGCGAGAACGCCGATGGCACGGGCCGGCTGCTGTGGCGTGCGGAGCCGGGCGTTACGGGCAAACTGGGCGATTGCGGCCCGGCGTGGTGCAAGTTCGATATCGACGGGCGGCGCGGGTTTGTGGCGAAAGCCGCAGTGTGGGGCGCTGATTGAGGGAAGAATAGGGCCCGTTCCGGTATTTGGGCCCTATCTTCCCCTCTATCCGTTCACATCAGTTCGACTGCGACCGCAGTGGCCTCGCCGCCGCCGATGCACAGGCTGGCGACGCCGCGCTTCTTGCCGTGGCGCTGGAGAGCACCGATCAGCGTGGTGACGATGCGTGCGCCCGAAGCGCCGATCGGGTGGCCGAGCGCGGTGGCGCCGCCGTGGACGTTGATCTTCTCATGCGGGATGCCAAGATCGTGCATCGCGAACATGGCGACGCAGGCGAACGCCTCGTTCACTTCGAACAGATCGACGTCAGCCACGCTCCACCCCGCGCGCTCGAGCAGCTTGGTGATCGCGCCGACCGGGGCGGTGGTGAAGTCCTTGGGTGCCTGTGCATGTGCGGCCATGGCGACGACGCGGGCGACGGGCTTCAGGCCATCGGCTTCGGCGACGCTGGCGCGGGTGAGGACGAGCGCGGCGGCACCGTCCGAGATCGAGGACGACGTGGCGGCGGTGATCGTGCCGTCCTTGGCGAAGGCAGGCTTCAGGGCCGGAATCTTGTCCGGCTTGCCCTTGCCGGGGGCCTCGTCGGTATCGACCACGGTTTCACCACTGCGGCTGACCACCTTTACCGGTGCGATTTCGGCGACGAAGGCGCCTTCGGCAATTGCGGTCTGCGCGCGGCGGAGCGATTCGATCGCGTAGGCATCCTGCTGCTCGCGCGTCAGCTGGTATTCGTTGGCGGTGTCCTGCGCGAAGGTGCCCATGGCGCGGCCGGGCTCGTAGGCATCTTCAAGGCCATCGAGGAACATGTGATCATAGGCGGTATCATGGCCGATGCGTGCGCCCGAGCGGTGCTTCTTGAGGAGGTAGGGCGCGTTGGTCATGCTTTCCATGCCGCCCGCGACAACTATGTCGATGCTGCCCGAGGCAAGCGCCTCGGCGCCCATGATCAGCGCCTGCATGCCCGAGCCGCAGACCTTGTTGACTGTGGTGGCCTGCACCGAAGTCGGCAGGCCCGCGTGGATCGCAGCCTGACGCGCAGGGGCCTGGCCAAGACCGGCGGGGAGAACGCAGCCCATATAGAGCCGCTCGACCTTGTCTCCCGCGATGCCGGCGCGCTCGACCGCGGCTTTCACCGCGGTGGCGCCAAGCTGGGTCGCGGGGACATCGGCGAGCGAGCCTTGCATGGCGCCCATCGGCGTGCGCGCGAACGACAGGATGACGACGGGATCTGCGGCGGAGAACTGGACCATAGGGGCGATTCCTGTGCTAGGGACGCTGTGCGGTCCCGGGGCTTGCCTTCATGTAGCCGTCGGGGCGCACGAATTCAATTCGCGGGGACGCGGTCGATGAGAGGAAGGGCCGGGGACTTGGCGGCATGACAGGTATGCTGATCCTTGCCGCCGCGGTGCTGGGTGCCGTGATCGGCAGTTTCATCGGCGCGACGCTGGTGCGCCTGCCTGAAGGGCGGTCGGTGCTGACCGGACGTTCGGCCTGCGACGGCTGCGGCAAGGCGCTGACGCCGGCCGAGCTGATCCCGGTGGTTTCCTGGGTTGTGCAGGGCGGCAAATGCCGGGCATGCGGCTCGGCCATCAACCGCTGGCAGCTGGCGGCGGAGCTGGGCGGTGCGCTGATCGGCGCCGTGGCAATGGGCCTCAGCCCTTTTCCGGTCTGGGCAATGCTGCTCGGCTGGCAACTCCTGCTACTCGCCCTGCTGGACCTCGGCCACATGTGGCTGCCGCGCAAGCTATCCGCCCTGCTGGCAGCCAGCGGTGCGCTGTTCGCGCTCGTGATGACCTCTTGGACCGGAGACGTCATGATCCTCGTCCAGTCCATGGTAGGCGGTGTCTTCGGCTTTGCGACGCTATGGCTGCTAGGGCAGGGCTATCTGGCCTGGCGCGGGCGCGAGGGGCTGGGCGGGGGCGATCCGCCGCTGCTCGGCGCGATCGGGCTCTGGCTGGGGCCGCTGGGGGTGATCCACACGCTGTTGGTGGCGAGCCTTGGCGGGCTGGCGGTCGCCGCCGTGCTTCACCGCGTGGGTCGGCGCATCGCGCCCGACACGATGCTGCCGCTGGGGACCTTGCTGGCCGCAGCGGCTTGGCCGGTGTACCTGTGGCAGGGGCTTTGATATTGCAAATCATTATTACGCCTTGATCATCCGCGTGCACCCCCGAACGGCACTGAAAACCGGGGCAGAGCAAGCCATCCACAGACAAAAGCTTGGATTTTGAGCCTCATCGGGTCATGCCGCACTTGCACATGATCCCGCCCGGGACTAGGGCGCGGGGCATTGGAAACAGGCGAGTCAATCCCTTGGCCGAGCAACTGCCCTATCTCTCGCAATACCTGCCGATCCTCATCTTTCTCGGCATCGCGCTCGCGCTTTCTTGCGCCTTCGTGTTCCTTCCGATGGGCGTCGCGCGGCTGACTGGGGCGCACAACCCCAACGCCGAGAAGCTGAGCGAGTATGAATGCGGCTTCCCCGCGTTCGAGGACCCGCGCAGCCAGTTCGACGTGCGCTTCTACCTTGTCGCGATCCTGTTCATCATCTTCGACCTTGAAGCGGCGTTCCTCTTTCCCTGGGCGGTGAGCCTGAAAGAAAGCGGCTGGGCTGGCTGGGGCACGATGATGCTGTTCCTGTTCGAACTGATCATCGGCTTCATCTACGCGTGGAAGAAAGGGGCGTTGGACTGGGAATGAGCACAATGTCACCCTCTGCGGCCAACTCTTCGATCATCCCGGCGACTGCGGCAGGCCTGCCGACCGCGCCGGATCAGGCTTTTTTTGACGGCCTCAATGCCGAGGTTTCGGACAAGGGTTTCCTTGTCGTCGGCACCGAGGAGCTGTTCCAGTGGGCGCGCACCGGCTCGCTGTGGTGGATGACCTTCGGCCTCGCCTGCTGCGCGGTCGAGATGATCCACGTCAACATGCCGCGGTATGACATGGAGCGCTTCGGCGTCGCCCCGCGCGCTTCCCCGCGCCAGTCGGACGTGATGATCGTGGCAGGCACGCTGTGCAACAAGATGGCCCCTGCGCTGCGCAAGGTCTACGACCAGATGTCGGACCCCAAGTACGTCATCTCGATGGGCAGCTGCGCCAATGGCGGCGGCTATTACCACTACAGCTATTCGGTTGTGCGCGGCTGCGATCGGATCGTGCCGGTCGATATCTACGTGCCGGGCTGCCCGCCAACCGCCGAGGCGCTGCTCTACGGCGTGATGCAGCTGCAGCGGAAAATCCGCCGCGTTGGAACGATCGAGCGCTGAGGGGCCCTGCAGAGATGACCGTGCATCATTCCGCCCCCCGCTACGCTCCATTCGACGGAGTGCTAGAGACGCTGACCGCCGCACTGGGCGATATGGTCGTCTCCGCGCGCGAGCAGCATGGCGAGATCGTGATCCATGTCGTGCGCGAGCGGGTGATCGAGGCGCTCAAGGCGCTGCGGGACACGCATCAGTATCAGCAGCTGATGGATATCGCGGGCGCGGACTATCCCTCGCGCGCCGAGCGCTTCGAGGTGGTCTACTGTCTGCTTTCGCTCACGAAGAACCACCGCCTGATCGTCAAGGTCTCGACCGACGAGGCGACGCCGGTACCGACCGCGACGGTGCTGTGGCCGAACGCTAACTGGTACGAGCGCGAAGTCTACGACATGTACGGCGTGCTGTTTGCCGGGCACCCGGACTTGCGCCGCATCCTGACGGACTACGGCTTCCAGGGGCACCCGTTCCGCAAGGACTTCCCGCTGACCGGCTATGTCGAGCTGCGCTATTCGGAAGAAGACAAGCGCGTCGTCTACGAGAAGGTCGAGCTGGCGCAGGACCTGCGGCAGTTCGATTTCATGAGCCCGTGGGAAGGCGCAGACTACGTGCTGCCGGGTGACGAGAAGGCTGCGACGCCTCCTCCGCCGCCGCCACCTCCGCCGCCGCCACCCCCTCCGCCGCCCGCGCCTGAGCCGGAACCGGTGAAGGATGAACCGGCACCGGTCGTGACCGACGAGGCACCTGCACCGGCCAAGAAACCGCGCGCGAAGAAGGCTGCGCCCGCCGAGGGTGAGGCTGCGGCCGAGAAGCCCAAGCGGACTCGCAAGAAGAAGGAGGACGAGGCGTGAGCGCTGTGTCTCTTCTTTGTCCTCCCCATTTTTCCGCAGGACAAATGGGGAGGGGGACCGCCCACGCAGTGGGTGGTGGTGGGGTCTTTACCCCTCTGTCAGCGCTTCGTGCTGCCACCTCCCCATTTGCGCTCCGCGAAAACGGGGAGGACCGAGCATGAGCCTGAGCCTTGAACAGTCGCCGACCACCGGCGACGAGGTCATCAGCAACTACACGATCAACTTCGGGCCCCAGCACCCGGCGGCTCACGGCGTGCTGCGCATGGTGATGGAGCTGGACGGCGAGATCATCGAGCGGATCGATCCGCATGTCGGCTTGCTGCATCGCGGCACCGAGAAGCTGATCGAGCACAAGACCTATCTGCAGGCGCTGCCCTATTTTGACCGGCTGGACTACTGCTCGCCGCTCGCGATGGAGCACTCCTATGTGCTGGCGATCGAGAAGCTGCTCAATATCGAGGTGCCGCTGCGCGCCCAGTATCTGCGCGTGCTGTTCGCCGAGCTGACGCGCATCTGCAACCACATGCTGAACCTTGGTTCGCACGTCATGGACGTCGGCGCGATGACGCCGAACCTGTGGATGTTCGAGATCCGCGAGGATTGCCTCAACTTCTTCGAACGCGCTTCGGGCGCGCGGATGCATGCGGCGTGGTTCCGCCCCGGCGGCGTGCACCAGGACGTGCCGCTCAAGCTGCTGACCGACATTGCTGACTGGCTGGATACCCGCCTGCCGCAACTGTTCGAGGACGCGATGAGCCTCGTGGTCGACAACCGCATCTTCAAGCAGCGCAACGTCGATATCGCGATTGTGAGCCGCGAGGACGCGATTGCCTGGGGCTTCTCCGGCCCGATGATCCGCGCGGCGGGCATTCCGTGGGACCTGCGCAAGAGCCAGCCCTACGATGTCTATGACCGGATGGATTTCGAGATTCCGGTGGGCACGCGCTCGGACTGCTACGACCGGTTCATGGTCCGCGTCGAGGAAGTGCGCCAGTCTGCGCGGATCATGAAGCAGTGCCTGGCCGAGATGCCGGAAGGCCCGATCTCCAGCAGCGACCGCAAGGTCGTGCCGCCCAAGCGCGGCGAAATGAAGCAATCGATGGAAGCGCTGATCCATCACTTCAAGCTCTACACCGAAGGCTTCCACGTGCCGACGGGCGAAGTCTACGTCGCCACCGAAAGCCCCAAGGGCGAATTCGGCGTCTATCTGGTCTCGGACGGTTCGAACAAGCCGTATCGCTGCAAGATCCGCCCGACGGCGTTCAGCCACCTGCAGGCGATGGACTTCATGTCGAAGGGCCACATGCTGCCCGACGCGACCGCCATTCTGGGCGCGATCGACGTGGTGTTCGGGGAGTGCGACCGGTGAGCAAACTCGCCACCGCCACGGCCATGATCGCCGCGTACAATGCTCAGGATGTGGACACGTATGTCTCGTACATGACCGACGATGCCTGCGAGGCGAACTATCGCGGGGATGTCGTGCGCGAAGGCAAGGAGGGCACGCGTTCGGGCCTTGCCGCCGCGTTTGCGCGCTGGCCGCAGAACCATGCCGAGATCACGCACGCGCTGGCCATCGGCAACTACGTGCTGATGCGCGAACACGTGACGCGCGGGCCTGCGGCCGACGGTTCGGCGCTGGTCGAGCCGTTCGACGTCGTCGCGGTCTATTCTTTCGAAGGCGAGAAGTGCTCTCGCGTGGAGTTCATTCGCTGATGGCTGACCGTCATATCGAACCTGATACCCCCGAGCTCCGGGCGCGTTGGGGCAGCTTTGCCTGGACGGCGGAAAACGCCGAGAAGGCCAAGGACATCATCGCGCGCTATCCTGCGGGGCGGCAGCGCTCGGCGGTGATGCCGCTGCTCGATCTGGCGCAGCGTCAGGTCGGCGCGGAAGAGAACACGCAAGGCTGGCTGCCGATTCCGGTGATGGAGTATGTCGCCAAAGAGCTCGACATGCCGATCATCCGCGTGGTCGAAGTCGCGACGTTCTACACGATGTACAACATCGCGCCGATCGGCCGGTTCCACGTGCAGGTCTGCGCGACGACGCCGTGCATGCTGCGCGGCTCTGACGACATCATGGCGGCGTGCAAGGCGCGCGGGCTTCACAAGGGCCACACGACCGAGGACGGCCTGTTCACGCTGACCGAAGTGGAATGCATGGGCAACTGCGCCTCTGCGCCGATGGTCCAGATCAACGACGACAACTACGAGGACCTGACCGCGGCAGACATGACGCGCATCCTCGATGAACTGGCGGCGGGCAAGCAGCCCAAGACGGGCACACAGCTGCCGGGGCGCCATACGGTCGAGCCGGTGGGCGCGCTCAGCACGCTGACGGCGATGGCCGAGGCCAATCACGACTACCGGGGGGAATGGTGATGGCCCTCAATCAGATCCTGATTGCCGTGGGTGCGGTGCTGATGGGGCTGGGGCTCCTCGATCTGGCGCGTGACGGCTCGCTGGGAAGCTGGGCGATTGCCGTTGCCGCAGTGCTGATCGCCTTTGCGACGCGCGGCGATGCGCCGAAGAAGAACGGAGCGAACGATGCTCGCTGAAGTTCCTGCAATGCGTTGCCTCGTCTTTGCGAGGAGCGAAGCGACGAAGCAATCCAGAGCGCTGCGCACTGCCGCCCTGGATTGCTTCGCTACGCTCGCAATGACGAGTGTGGTGCGTGTTTCTGGAGGCGCTCTGTGAGCCTGGCTGACAAGGACCGGATTTTCACCAACCTCTACGGCTACCAGCCGTGGAACCTGAAGGCGGCGCAGGCGCGCGGCGATTGGGACAACACCAAGGCCCTGATGGAGCGCGGGCAGGACGCGATCATCGACGAGATCAAGGCGAGCGGCCTGCGCGGGCGCGGCGGGGCGGGGTTCCCCACCGGCATGAAGTGGTCGTTCATGCCCAAGGAATCGAAGGACGGGCGTCCGAGCTTCCTCGTCATCAATGCCGACGAGAGCGAGCCGGGCTCGTGCAAGGACCGCGAGATCATCCGCCACGATCCGCACAAATTGGTCGAGGGCGCGCTGGTGGCAGGCTATGCGATGCGCGCGCGGGCGGCCTATATCTACATTCGCGGCGAATATATCCGCGAGGCCGAGACGCTGTTTGCCGCGGTCGCCGAAGCCTACGAGGCGGGGCTGCTGGGCAAGAACGCCTGCGGTTCGGGCTATGATTTCGACGTCTTCGTCCACCGCGGCGCGGGCGCCTACATCTGCGGCGAAGAGACCGCGATGATCGAGAGCCTCGAGGGCAAGAAGGGCCAGCCGCGCCTCAAGCCGCCATTCCCGGCCGGCGCGGGCCTCTATGGCTGCCCGACGACGGTGAACAATGTCGAGAGCATCGCGGTCGCGCCGACGATCCTGCGGCGAGGTGCGGCGTGGTTTTCGAGCTTCGGGCGCGACAACAACAAGGGCACTAAGCTCTTCCAGATCAGCGGCCATGTCGAAAAGCCCTGCGTGGTCGAGGAAGCGATGAGCATCCCGTTCAGCGAGCTGATCGAGAAGCACTGCGGCGGCATTCGCGGCGGTCGCGACAATCTGCTCGCGGTGATCCCCGGCGGGTCCTCGGTGCCCTTGGTGCCGGCGGCGGAGATCTGGGACGCGCCGATGGACTTCGACGGGCTCAAGGCCGTCGGCTCGGGCCTCGGTACGGCGGCGGTGATCGTGATGGACAAGTCCACCGATATCGTCCGAGCGATTGCCCGCCTCTCTTACTTCTACAAGCACGAAAGCTGCGGCCAGTGCACCCCGTGCCGCGAGGGCACCGGCTGGATGTGGCGCGTGATGGAACGCCTGCGCACCGGCGATGCGGCGGTCGAGGAAATCGACATGCTTCAGCAGGTGACCAAGCAGGTCGAAGGCCACACCATCTGCGCGCTGGGCGACGCGGCGGCATGGCCGATCCAGGGGCTGATCAAGCACTTCCGGCCTGAGATTGAGCGCCGGATTGCCGAGAACCAGCGGGAGGCGGCAGAGTGACGTTGACCTTCCAACTGCCTTCCTTTGTCACCCCGGGCCTGACCCGGGGTCCCGCTGCGTTGCGGGCGCGGTGCGGGCGGCAAGCGGGACCCCGGGTCAAGCCCGGGGTGACGATGATCTTTTTCGAGGGGCTGGTGAATGCCTAAGCTCAAAGTAGACGGCGTAGAGCTCGAAGTCCCCGCAGGCGCGACGGTCCTGCAGGCGTGCGAGCTGGCCGGCAAGGAAATCCCCCGCTTCTGCTATCACGAGCGGCTGTCCATTGCAGGCAATTGCCGCATGTGTCTGGTCGAAGTGAAGCCCGGGCCGCCCAAGCCGCAGGCTTCGTGCGCGCTGCCCGCGTCTGAGGGGCAGGAAATCCGCACCGACAGCGAGATGGTCAAGAAGGCGCGCGAAGGGGTGATGGAGTTTCTCCTCATCAACCACCCGCTCGATTGCCCGATTTGCGATCAGGGCGGCGAATGCGATCTGCAGGACCAGTCGGTCGCCTATGGCCGCGGCAAGTCGCGCTATGACGAGAACAAGCGCGCGGTCACCGAAAAGTACATGGGTCCGCTGATCAAGACCGTGATGACCCGCTGCATCCACTGCACCCGCTGCGTGCGCTTCTCGGAAGAGATCGCGGGCGTGGACGAGATCGGCGCGCTTTATCGCGGCGAGGGGATGCAGATCACGACGTACCTCGAGGGCGCGGCGAAGCACGAGCTTTCGGCCAATGTGATCGATCTGTGCCCGGTCGGCGCGCTGACTTCGCGGCCCTATGCGTTCGAAGCGCGGCCGTGGGAGCTCAAGAAGACGCTGGGCATCGACGTGTCGGACGCGGTCGGCTCCAACATCCGCATCGACAGCCGGGGCCGCGAAGTGCTGCGCATCCTGCCGCGCGTGAACGATGACGTGAACGAGGAATGGCTGTCGGACCGTGCGCGCTATGTCGTGGACGGGCTGACGCGTCGCCGCCTGGACAAGCCGTGGCTGCGCAAGGATGGCAAGCTGACGGCGGCGACCTGGGCCGAGGCGTTCAGCGCGGTTGCGGCGATCAACCCGGGCGCTTCGGTGGCGGTCATCTCAGGCGATCAGGTCGATTGCGAGACGATGTTTGCCGCCAAGGCACTGGCGCGCGCGCTGGGTTCGAGCCTGCTTGAAGGCCGTCAGACGGGGCTGGCCTATACCGCGAGCAACATGGCGGCGGTGGCGTTCAATTCGACGCTGAACGGCATCGAGGAAGCCGATGCGGTGCTGATCGTGGGCAGCCACGTGCGCGACGAAGCGCCGCTGGTGAACACGCGTCTGCGCAAGGCGGCCAAGAAGGGCGGGAAGGTCTTCGTGATCGGCGCGGCGTGGGACCCGACGTATCCGGCGACGTTCCTTGGCGAAGATGCGGGGCTTCTCAATGATGTGCCGGCTGAAGTTGTCGCCGCGTTCGAGGGCGCGAAGAAGCCTGCGATCATTATCGGCGGGGCTGGGCTGGCCAAGGGCGCGCTCGAAGCGGGTCTGGTGTTTGCCGAGCGTTTCAAGCTGGTGACCGATGAGTGGAACGGCTTCAACGTGCTCCACATGGCGGCGAGCCGTATGGGCGGGCTGATGCTGGGCTATGCGCAGCTGGGCGGCCTCAATGATCTGGTCGCGGCGAAGCCGAAGATGGTGATCTCGCTGGGTGCGGACGAGGTGGACTACACGACGTTCGCGGGCTCGATGATCGTCCATATCGGCCATCACGGCGACAAGGCGGCGCATGCGGCCGATGTGATCCTGCCGGCGGCGGCCTTCACCGAGAAGGACGGCACTTACGTCAATACCGAGGGCCGGGTGCAGTATTCGGAGCGCGCGGTCTATGCGCCGGGCGACGCGCGCGAGGACTGGACGATCCTGCGCGCGATGGCCGATGCGCTGGGCGTTGCGGTCGCCTTCGACAGCTTCGAGCAGCTGCGCGCGGCGATGATTGCCGAAGTGCCGGCGCTGGGTTCGGAAGGTTTGGCCGAATATGGCGCGCTGCCTGCGGCTCCTGCGGGGCCCAAGGCTGAGGGCGTGATCGCGGGTTATCCGATCAAGGATCACTACCTGACGAATGCCATCGCGCGTTCGAGCCCGACGCTGCAGCGTTGTTCGGCGGAGCTGCTGCATGGGGAAAGCTTTGCGGAGGCCGCGGAATGATGGGCGCAGCATCTCCCCATACCAATCCCGTCACCCCGGGCTTGACCCGGGGTCCCGCTGCCATTCAGGCGCGGCGTGAGCGGCAAGCGGGACCCCGGATCAAGTCCGGGGTGACGATAAGTGTTGTTGAAGGGGGTGCGCTGTGATCCCGTTTTTTGAAGCGCGGGGCCTGTCGTTCGAGACAGCGTGGACCGTCTCGACGATTGCGGAAATCCTGCTGATCGCCTTGCCGGTGATGCTGGCGGTGGCATTGGTCATCTATGCGGACCGCAAGATCTGGGCTTCGATGGCGCTGCGGCGCGGGCCCAACGTGGTTGGGCCGTTCGGCATCCTCCAGTCGTTTGCTGACGGCCTCAAGGTGTTCCTGCAGGAAACCATCATTCCCTCGGCGGCGAACAAGGGCCTGTTCCTGATCGCGCCGATCATCACCTTTACCGTGGCGCTGATGGCCTGGGCGGTGATCCCGTTCAATTCGGGCGCGGTGCTGGCGGATATCAATGTCGGCCTGCTCTATGTCCTCGCGATCTCGTCGCTGGGGGTTTACGGGGTGGTGATCGCGGGCTGGTCGTCGAACTCGAAATACCCGTTTTTCAGCGCGATGCGGGCGTCCGCTCAGATGATTTCCTATGAAGTCTCGATCGGCTTCATCCTTATCTGCGTGGTGCTCTGGGCAGGCTCGTTCAATCTGAACGACATCGTCAAGGCGCAGAAGAATCACGTCTGGATCATCAACGGCTTCGTTGCGAACCCGCTGCTGTTCCCGGTCTGGGTGATGTTCCTGATCTCCGGCATGGCCGAAACCGCACGCGCGCCGTTCGATCTGACCGAGGCGGAAAGCGAGCTCGTTGCGGGCTATCAGACCGAATACTCGTCGATGGCCTTCGCGCTCTACTGGCTGGGCGAATATGCCAACGTGCTGCTGATGTGCGCGCTCAACGCCACGCTGTTCTGGGGCGGCTGGCTGCCGCCGCTGGACATTCCGGTGCTCTACTACGTGCCCGGTGTGGTGTGGCTGATGATCAAGATCTGCGGCTTCTTCTTCATCTTCAGCTGGGTCAAGGCGACAGTGCCGCGCTACCGCTATGACCAGCTCATGCGGCTGGGCTGGAAGATCTTCCTGCCGCTCTCGCTGTTTTTCGTCGTCGTGATCAGCGGTTGGCTGATGGCTACGGGGCATTTCGCGTGATGCACGCTACCTCCACACGCTCCTTGGTCATGAGCCTGGCGGCTGCCCTTTGTGCCGGGTGGGCACCTGCCAACGCCTATGCCGCTGACCAGATCTACTCATGCCAGTATTTCACCAGCCCCGGCCAACTCAAGAAGGCTGCTTCGCGCGTAGACCTGACGTTGGTTGAACATGGCGACGGAAAGAGCTGGACGTTGACTTGGCCGGACAACCGGACCGTGGCCGCAGCACAGGCCGAGGTGTCGTTTGGCTGCATGGGCAGGTCCAATGGCCTCGTCTGGTCCGAAGGTGCCAAGCGCCGCGTTGCCTTTACTTGCTTTTCCGATGTTCATTCAGACGGTCAGGGGGCGTTCTTCTGGCTTTCAATGAAGCACCCATCTCTGTTCCAGATGCCCGGATATGGGTGTCAGTCCGTGACCGAACCGGCCAAGCCGGTGGAGCAATAGAATGACCGTCTCGCAGATCATCAAGAGCTTCACGCTGTGGGAGTTCGTCAAGGCGCACTGGCTGACCTTGAAGTACCTCTTCAAGCCCAAGGCGACGATCAACTACCCGTTCGAGAAGAACCCGCTCTCCCCGCGCTTTCGCGGCGAGCATGCGCTGCGCCGCTATCCCAACGGCGAGGAGCGCTGCATCGCGTGCAAGCTGTGCGAGGCGGTGTGCCCGGCGCAGGCGATCACCATCGAGGCCGAACCGCGTGAGGACGGCAGCCGCCGCACCACGCGCTATGATATCGACATGACCAAGTGCATCTTCTGCGGCTTCTGCCAGGAAGCCTGCCCGGTTGATGCCATCGTCGAGGGGCCGAACTTCGAATACGCGACCGAAACGCGCGAGGAACTGCTCTACGACAAGACCAAGCTGCTCGCGAACGGGGACAAGTGGGAGCGGGCGCTCGCCGCGAACCTTGAAGCCGATGCACCGTACCGCTAGGGGCCGCGCAACATGATACAGGCATTCGCCTTTTACCTTTTTGCGAGCCTCGTGATTGCCTCGGGCGCGATCACCATTCTCGCCCGCAATCCGGTGCACTCGGTGCTGTGGCTGATCCTCGCTTTCTTCAACGCGGCGGGGCTGATGGTGCTGGTGGGCGCGGAATTCATCGCGATGCTGTTGGTCATTGTCTACGTCGGCGCGGTCGCGGTGCTGTTCCTGTTTGTCGTGATGATGCTCGACATCGACTTTTCGGAAATGCGTGCAGGCTTCATCAAGAACGCGCCGCTGGGGCTGATGATTGCGCTCGTGCTGCTGTGCGAACTGGTTCTGGGCGTGGGCGCCTGGAAGACCGGCGCGCTTCCGCTGGGCGTCGCGAACGGCGCATCGGCGACGCCAGAGGGCCTTTCGAACACCGCCGCGATCGGCGCACTGCTCTATACGCGCTACCTGTTCCTGTTCGAGGCGGCGGGGATCATCCTGCTTGTCGCGATGATCGGCGCCATCGTGCTGACGCACCGCCAGCGCCGCGACACGCGCGGGCAGAACGTGGGCCGGCAGGTCGCGCGGCGTCCGGAAGAGGCGACAGTGAATGTGAAGCCCGCCGTGGGCCAGGGGGTTACGCTGTGATTGGCATCGAGCACTATGTCGTCGTGAGCGCGATCCTGTTCGTGCTCGGCGTGTTGGGGATTTTCCTCAACCGCAAGAACGTGATCATCATCCTCATGGCGATCGAGCTGATCCTGCTCTCGGTGAACCTCAACTTCGTCGCGTTCAGCGCCTTCCTGCACGACCTTGTCGGCCAGATCTTCGCGATGTTCGTGTTGACCGTGGCGGCGGGTGAGGCGGCGATTGGCCTTGCCATTCTCGTCATCTACTTCCGCGGCCGCGGCACGATCGCGGTCGATGACGTCAACCGGATGAAGGGGTAATCGAACCGTGCATCCGATCCAGTTGATCGTATTCCTGCCGCTGCTGGCAGCGCTGGTCGCAGGGCTGGGCGCCCGGCTGATCGGCAAGGTGCCAGCCAAGGTGGTGACGACGGGGGCGCTGTTTGCCTCGTGCGCGCTGTCCTGGCCGATCTTCCTTTCGTTCCTGACCGGCAGCGGCCACGAAAGCGTGACGCCGGTGCTGCAGTGGGTGCGTTCGGGCGATCTCGACTTTGCGTGGGCGCTGCGCGTCGATACGCTGACCGCGATCATGCTGGTGGTAATCACCAGCGTCTCGGCGCTCGTCCACCTGTACTCTTGGGGCTACATGGACGAGGACCCGGATCAGCCGCGGTTCTTCGCCTACCTCTCGCTGTTCACTTTCGCGATGCTGATGCTGGTGACGGCGGACAACCTCGTGCAGATGTTCTTCGGCTGGGAAGGGGTGGGCCTGGCCTCCTATCTCCTGATCGGGTTCTGGTTCCGCAAGCCCTCGGCCAACGCCGCCGCGATGAAGGCTTTCGTGGTCAACCGCGTGGGTGACCTTGGCTTCATGCTGGGCATTTTCGGAACGTTCCTGGTGTTCGGCACCGTTTCGATCCCGGCGATCCTGGCGGCGGCGCCGGGCATGGCGGGCAGCACAATCGGTTTCCTCGGGAGCCGCTTCGACACGATGACGGTGCTGTGCATCCTGCTGTTCATCGGCGCGATGGGCAAATCGGCGCAGCTCGGGCTCCACACCTGGCTGCCCGACGCGATGGAAGGCCCGACCCCGGTTTCGGCGCTGATCCACGCGGCGACCATGGTGACCGCGGGCGTGTTCATGGTCTGCCGCCTTTCGCCGATGTTCCAGGCGAGCGAGACCGCGATGCATGTGGTGACCTATGTCGGCGCGGCGACGCTGTTTTTCGCGGCGACGATCGGCACGACGCAGTGGGATATCAAACGCGTCATCGCTTATTCGACCTGCTCGCAACTCGGCTACATGTTCGTGGCGGCGGGCGTCGGCGCGCCGGGGGCGGCCATGTTCCACCTCTTCACGCACGCTTTCTTCAAGGCGCTGCTGTTCCTCGGCGCCGGCTCGGTCATCCATGCCATGCACCACGAGCAGGACATGCGGTTCTACGGCGGCCTTCGGAAGCACATCCCGCTGACGTTCTGGGCGATGATGATGGGCACGCTGGCGATCACCGGCGTCGGCATTGTCGACGTGTTCGGGTTTGCGGGTTTCTATTCGAAGGATTCGATCCTCGAGGCGGCCTATGGGTCAGGCACGGCAAGCGGGCACTTCGGCTTCTGGATGGGCATCACCGCGGCGCTGCTGACGAGCTTCTATTCGTGGCGCCTGATGTTCCTGACGTTCTGGGGCAAGCCGCGCTGGGATCAGTCCGAGCATATCCAGCATGCGGTTCACGATGCACATGGGCACGGGCATGATGATCACGGCCACGGGCATGCGCACAGCCATGATGGCACCGCCGGGTACCACCCGCACGAGAGCCCGCTTTCGATGCTGCTGCCGCTTGCGCTGCTGTCGGTCGGCGCGGTGCTTGCGGGCTTTGTGTTCCACGGCGCCTTCATCAGCGACGGCGAGGGCGCGTTCTGGAAGGGCAGCGTCGCATTCAGCGAGCACCTGATCCACGCGATGCACGAAGTGCCGGAATGGGTGAAGTGGGCGCCGTTTGCTGTGATGGCCACCGGCCTTGCTGCGGCCTATGTAGCCTACATCGCCAAGCCGGGCATTCCGGCCGCTTTCTCCGGTGCCATCGGGCCGCTCTACCGGTTCGTGCTGAACAAGTGGTACTTCGACGAACTTTACAATGCAGTGTTCGTGAAGCCCGCGATGGCGCTGGGCCGGGTGTTCTGGAAGATCGGTGACATCGGGATCATCGACCGCTTCGGGCCCAACGGCGCGGCCTGGGTGGTCGCCCGCAGCAGCCGGATCGCGGTGCGCCTGCAGTCCGGATATCTCAACAGCTATGCGCTGGTCATGCTCGTCGGCCTTGTCGGCGCGGTCAGCTGGGTGATTGCGAAATGAACGGGGTTCCCATTCTCTCCCTCATGCTGCTCGTGCCGCTGATCGGCGCGGTGGCGTGCCTCATGGCCGGGCGTGAACAGGCGCGGGCGATTGCGCTGGCGGCGACGCTGGTCGATCTCGTGCTGGGCGCGGTGCTTTGGTCGCACTACCAGATCGGAGGGCCGCAGTGGCAGTTCCAGGAACATGCCGCAGTCTTTTCCGGCTTCGAATGGAAGCTGGGCATTGACGGGATCGCGCTGCTGCTGATCGCGCTGACAGTGTTCCTCATGCCGATCTGCATCGGTGCGAGCTGGAACGCGATCGAGAAGCGCGCGGGTGAGTATTACGCCAACTTTCTCGTGATGGAGACGCTGATGATCGGCGTCTTCTCCGCACAGGATCTGTTCCTGTTCTACATCATGTTTGAGGCCGGCCTTATCCCGATGTACCTCATCATAGGCATCTGGGGCGGGGCGGACCGCATCTACGCGAGCTACAAGTTCTTCCTCTACACGCTGCTCGGCTCGGTGTTGATGCTCATCGCAATGATGTGGATGGCGAACGAGGCGGGCACGACCGACATTCCGACGCTGATGGAATACAGCTTCCCGGTGAAAGCGCAGACGTGGCTGTGGCTGGCCTTCTTTGCCAGCTTTGCGGTGAAGATGCCGATGTGGCCGACACACACCTGGCTGCCCGATGCGCATGTGCAGGCGCCTACGGCGGGCTCGGTGATCCTTGCGGGCGTGCTGCTCAAGATGGGCGGCTACGGCTTCATTCGCTTCTCGCTGCCGATGTTTCCAGAGGCCTCCGCCCAGTTCGCGCCGCTGATCTACGGGCTCTCGATGGCGGCGGTGGTGATCACTTCGCTGATCGCGCTGGTGCAGCACGATATGAAGAAGCTGATCGCCTATTCCTCGGTCGCGCACATGGCGATCGTGACGGTGGGGCTTTTCGCCTTCAATCGGCAGGGCCTTGAAGGCTCGATGATCGTGATGCTCAGTCACGGCATCGTCTCGGGCGCGCTGTTCCTTGCGGTCGGTGTGATCTACGACCGGCTGCACACCCGCGAGATCGACCGCTACGGCGGGCTTGCGATCAACATGCCGGCTTATGCACTGTTCTTCATGCTCTTCACGATGGCTTCGGTCGGTCTGCCGGGCACGAGCGGTTTCGTGGGCGAGTTTCTCTCGCTCATGGGGATCTACGCGCAGTCGAGCTGGGTCGCGCTGGTCTGCACGACCGGCATCATCCTCGGCGCGGCCTACATGCTCTACCTCTATCGCCGCGTCGTGTTCGGTGTGCAGAAGAACGCTGACGCTGCGGCCATGCCCGATCTCGACAGGCGCGAATGGGCGATGATGGTGCCGCTGGGCCTCGCGGTGCTGTGGATGGGCGTCTATCCCGAAACCTTCCTCGCGCCGATGCGCAAGGATATCGCCGGGCTCGAGGCGCGGCTGGCGCAGGCGCGGCCCAAGGGCGATGCCGAATGGCGGGCGGGCGCCCTCCCGCTCGCTGGCGCGGAACAGGAACATGGGGAAGCAATGGAACACGGGGCTGAAGCCGCGCACGGGGGAGCACGCTGATGGACCTCTTGCGTTCGCTGGCCATCACCGGGACCGAGGAAGTCCTGAGCGTATCCGGCCTGATCCTGCTTCTTGCCGCCGCCTGGGGCGGTGACAAGGCCAGCCGCGTGATTTCGATCGCGGCGGTGGCTGTGCTCACCGTCTGTGCCGTGCTGACCGTGCCGGCGCTGTGGCATGGCGCCATGGGGGCCGAGACGGCCGCGTGGGGCGGGCAGTTCAAGGGCGATGCCTTTGCCGCCTTCGCCAAGCTGCTGATCTACGTGGGCGCGGCGGTCACGCTGATCGTGGCTCCGGCCTTCTTCGAACGCACCGGCGCGATGCGTGCCGAGTTCCCGCTGCTCGTGCTCTTCGCCTCGATGGGCATGGGCATGATGGTGTCTGCGACCGACATGCTCTCGCTCTATATCGGGCTCGAGCTCAACAGCCTTGCCGCCTATGTTCTGGCGGCTTTCCTGCGCAGCGACGAGCGTTCGGCTGAAGCGGGGCTCAAGTACTTCGTACTGGGCAGCCTTGCCTCGGGCATTCTGCTCTACGGAGTAAGCCTGACTTACGGCTTCACCGGCAGCACCAGCTTTGCCGGCATCCGCGAGGCGCTTTCCGGCCCCTTGTCGATGGGCGCGACCTTCGGCGTGGTATTCGTGCTGGCGGGCCTTGCCTTCAAGGTAAGTGCGGCGCCATTTCACATGTGGACGCCCGACGTCTACGAGGGCGCGCCGACCCCGGTGACGACCTTCTTCGCCATCGCCCCAAAGGTGGCGGCGCTTTGCCTGCTCATGCGCGTCAGCCTCGATGCCTTCGGCACGCAGCCGGGGGCTTGGCAGCAGATTGTTATCTTCGTTGCGCTTCTCTCGATCGTGATCGGCGCGCTGGGCGCGATCGGGCAGGACAACATCAAGCGCCTGCTTGCCTATTCCTCGATCAACAACGTCGGCTTCATGTTGATCGGCCTTGCCTGCACGACGCAGGCAGGTGCGTCGGCGATGCTGGTCTATTTGCTGATCTACGTCGCGATGTCGGTCGCGGCCTTTGTCGCGGTGCTGATGCTGCGCGACGAGGACGGCGCACCGGTAGAATCGATCGCGGCGATGGCGGGGCTTTCGACGACGCGGCCGATGCTGGCGCTGGCGCTGGCGGCGGTCATGTTCAGTCTTGCCGGCATTCCGCCGCTGTTCGGGTTCTGGGGCAAGTTCCTCGTGTTCCGCGCGGCAGTCGAAGCGAACCTGCTGTCGCTGGCGGCCATCGGTATCGCTGCTTCGGTGATTGGCGCGTTCTACTACATCAAGGTCGTCAAAGTGATGTACTTCGACGAGGCGGCCAATGTGGTGCGCGGCAAGAGCGATCTGGCGCAGCGAGTGCTGCTGTTCGTATCGGTGGTGGCGATCTCGCCGCTCGGTTATCGCCTGACCGGCGCGCTCGATGTGCTGGCGGGGCATGCCGCCGCCGCGCTGTTCCACTTCGGGTGATCCTCTGATTCCCGATCCGCTCATAAAGGTCGTCGCCGAGATCGGCTCGACCAATGCGGCGCTGCTAACGCGGCTGGCGGCGGGTGAGGTTGCGGCGGAAGGCCACTGGCTGGTGGCCGACCGCCAGACCGCCGGGCGCGGGCGCGCAGGGCGTGTGTGGACCGACGGGTTTGGCAATTTCATGGGGTCGACCGCCGTGGCGCTGCGCGATGGCGAGGCGCTGCCGCAGACGCTGGCGCTGGTGGCGGGAGTCGCTGCCCACCGCGCGCTGCTTAGCGTGGTGCCTGAGTTGGCGGGCCTCGTGCTCAAGTGGCCCAATGACCTGCTGGTAAGCGAGGCCAAGATCGGCGGCATCCTGCTCGAGCGGCAGAGCGACGCTGTGGTCGTCGGCATCGGCATCAACCTGGCCGAAGCGCCCCAGGTACCGGGGCGGCAAACGGTCTCGCTGGCGGCGCTGGGCCATGCGATCGGCCGCGATGCCTTCGCTGCGGCACTTGCCGCTTGCTGGGCCGAGGATCTGGCGGCGTGGCATGCCGGCGGCTGGCCGATGCTGCGCGAGGCATGGCTGGCGCGCGCATTGCCCCGGGGCACGCTGCTGGGCGTAAACCTGGCGGAGGAGGGTCATGTCATCGGCGGGTTTGCCGGGCTCGAGCCCGATGGGGCAGTGCTTCTGCGCTTGGCGGATGGTGCGGTCCGTGCCATCCACGCCGGGGATGTCGAACTGATCGGCCAAAGCTCAGCAGGGGCGGGAGGAGGAAACGATGCTTCTCGCGGTTGACGTGGGCAACACCAATGTCGTCTTCGCCCTGTTCAAGGGGCGCGAGATCAAGTCGCGCTGGCGCGTGGCTACGGACCCGCGCCGAACTGCGGACGAATATGCAGTATGGCTGCTGCAGCTCATGAAGCTTCAGGGCTTCGAGCCCGACTCGGTGCGGCAGATCCTGATTTCGACCGTGGTGCCGCGTGCGCTGCATAACCTGCAGGTGCTGGGGCAGAAGTATTTCGCGATCGATCCGCTGGTGGCTGGCCAGCCGCCGGTTGAGTGGGGCTTCATCGCCGATGTCGAGCAGCCGCGCTCGCTGGGGGCGGACCGCGCGGTCAACACGGTCGCCGCGCACGAGAAGTATGCCGGCGATCTGATCGTGGTCGATTTCGGTACTGCCACGACATTCGACGTTGTGGACGCGAACGGGGCCTACAAGGGCGGAATCATCGCGCCGGGCATCAATCTCTCGCTCGACGCGCTGGTCACGGCCGCGGCCAAGCTGCCGCGTATCGCCATTGCGCCGCCGCAGGGGAACAACCGCAGCGTGATCGGCCGTAACACCGAAGATCAGATGCAGATCGGGGTGTTTTGGGGCTATGTGGCGATGATGGAAGGCCTGATATCCCGTTTGCGCGCCGAAATCGGGCGCCCCGTGAAGGTCGTCGCCACTGGCGGCCTTGCCGTGCTCTTCGACCAGCACACCACGATCTTCGACCATGTCGATACCGACCTGACGCTGGATGGCATCGCCATTCTGGCGGAACGCGTTGCCGCGCGCTGATTGAGTTTGCGGAGACGAAGCCTTCTCCCTTTCATGGGAGTTGGCCCGGGAGAAGGGCCTGAGCAGGTCCTTTCCCTCTCAACTCCGGCTGGGCAGAACGCTGCCAAGCCTTCGTGTCTCTCCCCTCAAGGGGAGGGAGCAAGTGTCTGATAGAACCTAAAATTGAACGGAAATTCTTGTGAAACCCGGTAACGAATTGCTGTTTCTCGCGCTCGGCGGATCGGGCGAGATCGGCATGAACGTCAACCTCTATGGCTGCAACGGCAAGTGGCTGATGGTCGACCTCGGCATGACTTTTGCCGACCCGTATTATCCGGGCGTCGATCTGGTGTTTGCCGACCTCTCGTTCATCGAGGAACGGCTGGACGACCTGCTCGGCGTGGTGCTGACCCATGCGCACGAGGACCATATCGGCGCCGTGCCCTACTTCGCGCTCGATCTGGGGGTGCCGCTTTATGCAACACCGTTCACCGCGCGGCTGGTGCAGGAGAAGCTGAACGAGGCGGGGATCGCCAAGCAAGTCGATCTCAAGATGGTGCCCAATGATTCCTCGCTGAGCATCGGGCCCTTCGACATCCGCTATGTGCCGCTCGCGCACTCGATTGCCGAGGGCAACGCACTGGTGATCGACACGCCGCATGGCCGGATTTTCCACACCGGTGACTGGAAGCTCGATGACGAGCCGCTGATCGGCGTGCCGGCGACCGAAGCCGAATTGACCGCGCTGGGTGATGAGGGCGTGCTCGCACTGGTGTGCGATTCGACCAATGTGTTCAATCCCAAGGCGTCGGGTTCGGAAGGCGCGGTGCGCGACGGGCTGATGGAGATGGTGGCGGGGCTAAAGGGCAAGCGCGTGGTGGTGACAACGTTCGCCTCCAACGTGGCGCGGCTGCAAACGCTCGCGCAAGTCGCCGAGGCGACCGGGCGGCAATTGTGCGTGGCAGGGCGCTCGCTCGATCGGATCATCGGCGTTGCCAAGGCGAGCGGCTACCTTAAGGACTTTCCCGAAACGGTGAGCATGGACGAGGCGATGGACCTGCCGCGCGGCGAGGTTCTTGTGCTCGCGACCGGTGGCCAGGGCGAGGCGCGCGCGGCGCTGGCGCGCATCGCTTCGGACACGCATCCGGTGCGGCTCGAGAAGGGCGATGCGGTGATCTTTTCGAGCCGCCAGATACCCGGCAA
This sequence comes from Novosphingobium sp., assembly GCF_037133355.1. Lineage (GTDB taxonomy): Bacteria > Pseudomonadota > Alphaproteobacteria > Sphingomonadales > Sphingomonadaceae > Novosphingobium. The sequence goes on from NZ_JBAXOI010000007.1 coordinate 166,860, forward strand.
CGAACTGGCCATCGGACGTATCCAGAACATGCTGGCAGAGAAGGGCGTGGAAATCCTGACCGACCGGCAGGGCATGATTCACGTTTCGGGCCACCCCGGGCGGCCGGAACTTGCCGCGCTCTACAAGTGGATCCAGCCCGAAATGCTGGTCCCCGTCCATGGCGAGATGCGCCACATGGCCGAGCAGGCGCGGCTGGGGAAGGCCGAAGGGATCAAGCGGACGATCGTGCAGAAGAACGGCGATGTCGTCCGCCTTGCTCCCGACGGTCCGCACAAGGTGACCTCGGTGCGCGCCGGGCGGCTGGTGCTGGATGGCGACATCATCGCGCCGGCCGATGGCGGGGCCATGGCGCAGCGGCGCAAGCTGGGGGAGAGCGGCGTCGTGGTGGCGACGCTCGCGGTGACGGCGGCGGGCAAACTGATTTCGGCGGTCAACATCGCCGCGGTGGGGCTGCCGCTCGAAGAGGACATGGACGAGTTCGTGGCCGAGGCGCAGGGCGACGTTGAAAAGGCGGTGCGCAGCCTCAAGGGTGAGAAGGCACGCGACCGGGCGGCTATTGCCGAGACGGTGCGCCTGACGGTGCGGCGCGCGGCGCAGCGCTGGTCGGGCAAGAAGCCGGTTGTCCAGGTCTTGCTGCGGGAGGAGTGAGCCGGTGAAGTGGACATCGATCATCGCGATCTATGCGCTGTTCTGGGTGCTGGCGGCGTTCCTCGTGATGCCGTTTGGCGTGCGGACCCATGATGAAATGGGCGTCGAGAAAGTGCCGGGGCAGGCACTGAGTGCCCCGGCGAACTTCAACCCCCGCCGGGTCGCGCTGCGCGCGACCTTGCTTTCGGCCGTGATGTGCGGCCTCTATTACGCCAACTATGTGAACCGCTGGATCACGATCGAGGACCTCGATATCGCGCCCCTGCTGGGGATTTGAGGCAACCACCTTCGACTGGCTCTGGGTGAGCAGTAGTGGGGTGGATAGGGATATCAGACCCCTTCGAGCGCATATCCCGCAGATCGCACCGTGCGTACCGGGTCGGCTGCGCCGGGAAGCGCGATGGCCTGGCGCAGGCGGCGGATATGGACGTCGACCGTGCGCAGCTCGATGTCGCTGCCGCTGCCCCACACCGCATCGAGCAGTTGCCCGCGCGAAAACACACGGCCCGGATGCTCCATGAAGTGGCGCAGAAGGCGGAATTCGGTCGGCCCGATCTTGATCGACTGGCCGCGGCGGGTGACGCGGTGCGCGGTGGGATCGAGCGAGAGATCGCCGACAGTGATCGTCTCGCCGGCCAGCGCCGGGCGCACGCGGCGCAGCACCGCGCCGACGCGGGCGATCAGCTCGCGCGGGGAGAAGGGCTTGGTTACATAGTCGTCGGCGCCGGTTTCGAGCCCGCGCACGCGGTCGTCCTCGTCGCTGCGTGCGGTGAGGATGATGATCGGCACATGCGCGGTCGCCTTGCTGCGGCGCAGGCGGCGGCAGACCTCGATTCCGCTGGTGCCGCCGATCATCCAGTCAAGCAGCACGAGATCAGGCGTATCCTCTGCGGCGAGCAGCAATGCCTCGTCACCGTCGTCGGTGGTACGCACATCGTACCCTTCGCCGCGGAACCGGTACTCGACCAGTTCGGCCAGCGCCGTATCATCCTCTACCAGAAGCAGTTTCGGCGCGGACATCGATTACCCCTGATGTGACAGTCATGACGGTCAAGTTGCGCAGACACGACATTTGTTACCGCGTTGTGACTTGGCCCTTGTAGGGCCCGGTCAGACCGGCGGAATGACTTCGTCGCGCTCGGGCAGGTAGGTTCCGGTCGCGGCGTAGTGCACCATTTCGGCGATGTTGGTGGCGTGGTCGCCGATCCGTTCGATATTGCGGGCGACGAACATGAGCTGCGCAACCGAGCTGATCGTGGCCGGGTTTTCGACCATGTAGGAGACGAAATTGCGGAACACGCTGTCGTAGAAGGCATCGACCTTGGCATCGCGCTTGACGATTTCGGCCGCCGCCACGGGATCGCGCGCGGCATAGGCGGTCAGAACATCATGTACCATGTCGCCTGCGAGTTCATTCATCACCGGCAGCAGCGTAAGCGGTTCGAAGCGCTTGCGCCCCTCGATATGGCCGACGCGCTTGGCGATGTTCTTGGCGTAGTCGCCGATGCGCTCGATCACCCCGGCAATCTTGAGCGCGGCGATAACTTCGCGCAGATCATCGGCCATCGGCGCGCGCAGCGCGAGCACGCGGACGGCGAGTCGGTCGACTTCGGCCTCGAGATGGTCGATGCGCTTGTCGCGCGCGATCACACCGTCGGCCATGTCCTGATTGCCGCTGACCAGAGCATCCATCGCCTCAGCCACCGAAAGCTCGGCGAGGCCGCCCATCTCGGCGACCAGGCCGCGCAAGCGGGTGATGTCCTCGTCGAAGGCCTTGACGGTGTGTTCGGTCATCATGATCCTTAGCCGTACCGGCCGGTGATGTAATCCTTGGTCTTTTCCTCACGCGGATTTGTGAAGATATCCGAGGTGGTACCGTATTCGACGATCTTTCCGAGGTGGAAAAACGCGGTCCGCTGCGAAACGCGGGCGGCCTGCTGCATCGAGTGCGTGACGATGACGATAGCATAGCGGCCGCGCAGTTCGTCGATCAGTTCTTCGATGCGCGCGGTGGCGATGGGATCGAGCGCGGAGCAGGGTTCGTCCATCAGGATGACCTCGGGATCGACCGCGATGGCGCGGGCGATGCACAGGCGCTGTTGCTGGCCGCCGGACAGCGCGGTGCCGCTTTCGGTCAGCCGGTCCTTGACCTCGTCCCACAGGCCGGCGCGCTGGAGCGATTGCTCGACGATCCCGTCAAGCTCGCCCTTGCTGCCGGTGATCCCGTGGATGCGCGGGCCATAGGCGATGTTTTCGTAGATCGACTTGGGGAAGGGATTGGGCTTCTGGAAGACCATGCCAACCCGCGCGCGCAGCTGGACCACATCCATGCCCGAACGGTAGATATCGACCCCGTCGAGCAGGATCTCTCCATCAACGCGCGCATTGGTGATGGTGTCGTTCATGCGGTTGAGGCTGCGCAGGAACGTGGACTTGCCGCAGCCCGAAGGGCCGATGAAGGCGGTCACGTAGTTCTGCGGGATCTCGATCGAGACAGTGTCGATCGCGCGCTTCTGGCCGTAGAAGACCGAAACGCTGCGCGCACTGATCTTGGACGGACCAACCGGATCGGGGAACACCGGCGAGGCCGGCATGTCGGCAGGAGGGACGGGCGCGTTCATGTTACTACCACCGTTTCTCGAAGCGGTTGCGCAAGTAGATCGCGATACCGTTCATGAGGAGCAGGAAGATCAGCAGGACGACAATTGCGGCGCTGGTGCGCTCGACAAAGCCGCGGTCGATCTCGTCGGACCACAGGAAGATCTGCACGGGCAGCACCGTGGCGGGCGAGGTGAAATCGCTCGGCGGGCTGGCGACGAAGGCGCGCATGCCGATCATCAGCAGCGGTGCGGTCTCGCCAAGGGCTCGGGCCATGCCGATGATCGTGCCGGTGAGAATGCCGGGAAGGGCAAGCGGCAGCACGTGGTGGAACACGACCTGCACCGGACTGGCGCCCATGGCCAAAGCGGCGTCGCGGATCGAGGGCGGCACCGCCTTGATCGCGTTGCGCCCGGAAATGACGATGACCGGCATGGTCATCAGCGCGAGCGTCATACCGCCGATGATCGGGGCGGAGCGGTAGTTCGGGAATAACGCAAGGAACACGGCAAGCCCGAGCAGGCCGAAGATAATCGAGGGCACCGCCGCAAGATTGTTGATCGATATCTCGATCAGGTCGGTCCAGCGGTTACGCCCGGCGTATTCCTCAAGGTAGAGCGCCGAGAGCACGCCCACCGGGAAAGCGAGCAGCAGGGTGACCAGCATGGTCATCATCGAGCCCTTGAGCGCGCCCCAGATACCGACGCTCTGCGGGTTGGTGGCATCGGCGCGGACGAGGAAGCCGGTATCGAACGCGCGCACCAGCTGACCCTTGCGCGCAAGGTCGGTCGCGGTCTGCTGCAGCGCCGGATCGCCGCCGCCGCGCGTGGCATTGGCGAGATCGTCGCTTGCGGGCAGCGACACGGCAATGTCCTTGCTTGTCAGCAGCGCAGGATCGGCGATGAGTTTTGCGCCCATCTCACGCCAGGCTCCGTCTGCGAGCAGTTCGTCACCACCCTTGCCGAAGGTCTGGTTCGCGGCCGCATCGACCAGCGCCGGCAGGCCTGCCACTTCGAGCCCGCCGAGCGGATCGGGCTGGGCAAGGCGTGCGGGATCGATCTGGATACGCCCGCTCAGCGGCACGGTCAGGCGCAACTCGCTGCGGTGGAACCCGGCCCAGCCGCTTGAGGCCATCGAGACGAGCAGCAGCACGAGGATCAGCGCCGAGAAGCTGACCGCACCAAAGCCGAGCCAGCGGAACAGGCGGTCCCCCCGGTAGCGGCGCGCGAGGCCTGCCTGCATGCGCGCCAGGCGCCGCGCGCGCAGCTCCTCGAGCGCGGCCGGATCGGAGGTGAGGCTCATGCCCTGTACCTTGCGAGCTCAATCATAGCGTTACTCATAGGCTTCGCGGTACCGCTTGACCACGCGCAGCGCGATGAAATTGAGCGTGAGCGTGACCAGGAACAGCACCATGCCGAGCGCGAACGCCGACAGCGTGGCGGGATGATCGAAACTGCCCTCGCCGGTCAGCATGGCGACGATCTGGAAGGTCACCGTGGTCATCGAGGCGAAGGGATTGGCAGTCAGGTTGGCCGAGGCGCCTGCGGCCATGACGACGATCATGGTCTCGCCGATCGCGCGGCTGATGGCGAGCATGATGCCCGCGACAATGCCCGGCAGCGCGGCGGGGATGAGCACCTTGCGGATCGTTTCGGCCCGGGTGGCGCCCATCGCGAGGCTGCCGTCGCGCATGGCCTGCGGAACCGCGGCAATGCTGTCGTCTGCCATCGAGGAGACGAAGGGGATGATCATCACGCCCATGACGAGGCCGGCAGCCATGGCGCTTTCGGTGGAGGCATTGGCGATGCCGACCGCCTGTGCCGCGTCGCGCACTGCCGGCGCCACGGTAAGCGCAGCGAAATAGCCGTAGACCACGGTCGGCACGCCGGCGAGTATCTCCAGCAGCGGCTTGACGATGCGGCGCACGCCCGGTTCGGCATACTGGGTGAGGTAGACCGCGCTCATCAGCCCGAGCGGGATCGCAACCGCCATGGCGATGATCGCGCCGATGTAGATCGTGCCCCAGAACAGCGGGATCGCGCCGAAAGCGCTGCCATCGGCCTTGCCGCTGCTCATCGGATCAGGCGCCCAGTGCGTGCCGAGCAGGAAATCGACCGGCGAGACCATGCCGAAGAAGCGAACCGTCTCGAACACCAGGCTGACGACAATGCCCACCGTGGTGAGGATCGCGACGAGCGAGGCGATCAGCAGCAGCGACATGACCGCGCGTTCGACCCGGGTGCGTGCAGTGAAATCGGGGCGCAGCCGCAGGAAGGCGAAGGCGCCGCCGGCAAAGGCGATTACCAGCGTTACGACAAGGCCGATCGTGTTGTAGCGCGTGAGCGCGAGGCGATAGGGTTCGACCAGCCCTTCGGCCTCGCTGTTGAACACAGCGCGCGCCGCGCCCGAGGCCACTGCGCGCGCTTCGCCCATCAGGGCCTCGCGCTCAAAGCCGAACGTGGGGAGCGCGGCGGCGGCGGGATCGGCAAGCACGTGCTGCAGGATGAGCGCGGGGCTGATCGCATCCCACAGCAGCGCGAACAGCAGCGCGGGCACCGCGACCCAGAGGCCAACGTACCAGGCATGGAAATCGGGCAGCGAGTGTATGCGCCCGCCCGGCGCGGCGCGGCGGAACGCCCAGGCCCGCGAGCGCCCTGCCAGCCAGCCGACCAGCCCCAGCCCGAAGGCCAGAAAGAACAGAATTGACGGCGACATGGTCCCTGACCGGTCCTTACTTCAGCTGCGTGCCGTCAAGCACCGGCAGCTCGCTGGCCGCCTTGGCGCTCGCGGCCAGCACGTCGTCGGGCGCGACCACCATGCCCGCCTTGGCGAGCACGCCGCCCTTGCTCCACAGCTTCGACCACTCGTTCACGTAGGCCTGCAGGCCCGGGATCGCCTTGATGTGGGCCTTCTTCACATAGATGTAGAGCGGCCGCGCACCGGGATAGGTGAAGTTGCTGATCGTGTCGTATGAAGGCGCGATCCCGCTCATCGTCAGGCCCTTGAGCCGGTCGCGGTTTTCCTCGAGATAGGAGAAGCCGAAAATGCCGATGGCCTTGGGATTGGCCTCGATCTTCTGGACGATAAGGTTGTCGTTCTCGCCGGCATCGACGTAGGCGCCATCCTCGCGCACTTCGCCGCAGAAGGCGTCGTGCTTGTCCTTGTCGGTATCCTTGAGCGCCTTCATCGCGGGATCGCTCTCGCAGCCCTTGACCAGGATGAGTTCCTTGAAGGCATCGCGCGTGCCCGAGGTGGAGGGCGGGCCGTAGACCAGGATCCGCTCGTCAGGGAGGGCGGGGTTCACGTCCTTCCAGGTGACGGCGGTATTGGGCTTGCCGAAGGGGGTCTTGGCCAGCGCCTTGTAAACATCTTCCGGCGTGAGCACGATGCCGGGACCATTGGTGCCCTCGGCAAAGGCAACGCCGTCAAGTCCGACCTGGACCTCGACGATCTCCTTGACCCCGTTCTTCACGCATTCGTCGAACTCGGATTTCTTCATCCGGCGCGAGGCATCTTCGATATCGGGGTGCTGCGGGCCGACGCCGGCGCAGAACAGCTTCATGCCTGCGCCCGTGCCCGTCGATTCGATGATCGGGGCCTTGATCGTGGCATCGGACTTGGCGAGCGATTCCGCTACCGCCTTGGCGAAGGGATAGACGGTTGAAGAGCCGACTGCGCGCACCTGATCGCGGGTGGAGCTCTGCTGTCCGCCGCAGGCGGCCAGGCCCAGCGTGGCAAGCACCAGTACCGATCCGGCAGTGAAACGATTCGCAGGCATTGTCTGTTTCCCCTACATCCCCGGCCCCCCGGGCAATGCGACCACTCGGTGACAGGCCTATGACACTTCCTTCAGCGCTGTCACCACCAGCGCGAGGCGCACCGTAACGGTGGTGCCCTCGCCCAGACGGCTTGAAATGTCGAGCTTGCCGCGGTGTCTTTCGACGATGTGCTTTACGATGGCAAGGCCAAGCCCGGTGCCGCCTGCCGCCCGGCTGCGGCCGGGGTCGGTGCGGTAGAAGCGCCGGGTCAGGTAGGGGATGTGGTCGGCATGGATGCCCTCGCCCCGGTCGGTCACCGAGAGTACCGCCTCAGTCCCTTCGCGCGTCACCTCGACCCGCACCGGCTGGGCCGGATCGCCGTACTTGAGCGCGTTATCGATCAGGTTGCGGATGACTTGGTCGAGCTGCTGGCGATCGCCGGTGACGACCGCATCGGCCACGCTGACCGTGATGCGGTCCTCGCCCACTGTGGCGCCAACCTCGCAGCCGATGCTTGCGGCAAGCTGCGCAAGGTCGATCTGCTCGCGCGGGAGATCGTGCTTTTCCGCCTCGATGCGCGAGAGCGACATCAGATCCTCGACGAGGCTCTGCAGCCGCTTGGCCTCGCGCAGCACGGTGGCGTGGAAGCGGGTCGCTGTCGCCGCATCGACTTTGGCGTCAGGGTCGGCCAGCGTCTCGATGTAACCGATGATCGAGGCGAGCGGCGTGCGCAGTTCGTGGCTGGCATTGGCGACGAAATCGGTATGCGAGCGGCTGATGTCCGCCTCGGCTGTGCGATTGACCATTTCGATCAGCGAGTAGCGCTGGTCGATGCTGACGCGGCGCACCTGCCAGATGCTCCGCGAGCCGGTGAGGCCGCGCACCATGGCGGTGCCTTGCGGCTTGTCGAGCAGGGTGATCGCCTCGGGGTGGCGGAGCGCCACGCGGGCGTCCTGCCCAACGATATGCGGGCCCAGCGCCTCGCGCGCAGCGGCATTGGCAGCGGCGATGCGCTGGCGATCGAGCATGAGCACTGGCACGCTGAATGGTTCGACCAGTTCCACCATGGCCTGGCGCGAGACCGAGCCCTCGTCGCTTATGCGCACCTCGACCACCGGTTCGGGGCGCGAGAGCCAGAGCGTGCCGAGCCAGACGATGAGCACTGCAATGGCAAGGCCCGCACTTGCGCCGACGATCATCATGGCAAGGCAGGTGCCAATAGCGACAATCACGCTTGGCCAGGGGAGTGACGGGCCTGTCATCCAATATCTGCCTTCAAGCCGTACATATCCGCCGCTCTATTCCTGTACCGGCCAATCCGCGGGCCGAAGTCGGTCATTACGGCAAAAGGCTGCGCTTTTGTGTCGGTTTCTGAAACAAGTTTTGCGTAAGGGCGCGCGGGCGACACGGAGCTGCAACATCGCCCGGTCCGGTTCAGGCTTCGGACGTGAACGCGATCTTGGCCGCCGTTGCCAGCAGAATGATCGCCAGCAGCAGGAACAGAACCGAGAGCAAGCCCCAGGGCACCAGGCTGACCCGGTCGAGATCGCGCCGCCGCCGCTGGGCGCGTTCGCGCAGCATGGCAAAGAGCGCTGCCACAACCGCAGTCGCACCTGTTCCGGCGAAAGCGGCAAAGTAGCTGACTGAATTTAATTCCATGATGTCCCCGGGCCATCGTCGGCCATGCGGTCCGGACGCCGCGCCGCGATGGCGGACGATTGTTACAGATCGGTGTGATGCAGCACCAGCCTGCCCGGCTGGTGACCCCTACGGGAATCGAACCCGTGTTTCAGCCGTGAGAGGGTACAAAAATCGGCGTTTTTTGACCATCTGATTGGTCCGCTCGCTTCCGTAAACATCCATATTTATCATCCACTTGCAATCCGAAACGTCCACATCTATCCTCAAAATCACGCATGGGCTTATTTGACGTATATTTGACGTTTTTGCGGAATCCGACATGTCCCGAACGATCGACGATGCACCACTGACCACCCGCGAAGCTCGCCGTCGTTTGGACGTCGGTCTTCACTGGCGTAGCTTGGACGCTGACATACACTTGGGTTACCGCAAGGGAAAGCGCGCCGGCACCTGGCTCGTTCGCTGGAGAACCGGTCAGGGATATCGTCAGTCTTCTCTTGGAACCGCCGACGACACAATCGATGTGGGCACCCTCGATTATCGATCGGCCGCTAAAGCTGCCGTCGCGCAGGTTGCGGATGCTCGTACAGAAGCAAAGGCCGCTGCCGACGGACCGCCGCTGACGGTTCGTTCAGCCGTCGAGATTTATATTGAATCCCGCGATGCGCGCGAGAGACGTCGGACCGGTAGGGATATTCGCTCGGACGCAGCACGCCGGCTGGAAAAGTTGGTCATTGGGCGTCCTTCCCGCGGTAAGCGGGCAGCAATAGTTGCTAGCAGCTTAGCGGAGATTCCCCTTCACAAGCTGACCGAAGATGATCTTCAATCTTGGCGGGCAAGCCTGCCAACTGACTTCAAGCCGACCGGAATTCAGAGGGTAGTGAATGACCTCAAGGCTGCATTGAATAGCTGTGCTGAGCGACACTACTCCCGTCTGCCATCAGGCCTCATGAGCACCATCAAGCGCGGATTGCGCACAATCGTCCACGAGGCGGACGAAGACGATGATGCTTTGGTTGCCCGGGAAAACCAGATCCTTTCTGACGACCAGGTCGCCAGTCTAATGTCGGCAACGCTTGAAATCGATCGCGCGAAAGGTTGGGAAGGTGACCTATACCGGCTCATCTTGGTCATGGCAGCAACCGGTGCCCGCTTTTCTCAGGTTACTCGGCTAAGAGTGATGGACGTTCAAACCGCGTCGGGGCGCTTGATGATGCCGCCAAGCCGAAAAGGGCGGGGAGGGAAGGCGCGCTTGATCCCTGTGCCGATCGGACGTGACGTTCTTGAGGTTCTGGTCCCCATAGTTGTGGGGCGGCCCAAGGGAGCGCCCTTGTTTGAGCGCTGGCGCTACAGTCAGCAGCCCGGAACGATACGCTGGGCTCGGTCTTTGCGGGGACCATGGCAGACACCAGGCGAGATCGTGCGTCCCTGGGGAGACATCCGAAAGAAAGCCGGTCTTCCCGACGTCATTCCCTACGCCCTTCGGCATTCCTCGATTGTGAGAGGCATCCGCGCGAACCTCCCAACTCGTCTGGTTGCTGCCATCCATGACACTAGCATCGTCATGATCGAGCGGCACTACGCTCGCCATATTGCAGATGGTCTTGATACCTTGGCGGCTCAGGCAATTATCCCGCTCGCCGCCGACGGCAGTCCACCTCTGTCGGCAGTCGCATAGCCACGCTTGTTACGCACTGGTCTCTGCGACGCCCATCCAATCTGCACGCAAGCGGTCGATGCCCGCGATGGTACCTTCGACGACAATCGTTGAGCCAACGAGATTATCAGTGGGCATCTCGCTTTCGACAATCCAGACCTCGTCGGCTTTCGTGGTCAGGATCATCCCGCGACTGCCGCGGCTCAGCATTCCAGACACGCGTATTCGACTGGAACTCACAACCACCTCCTTTTCAGAAACGCCAATGACGCAGCACATCGCGCACATAGGTCGGCGTCTCGCCATTGTGCGGGATGCCGCCAGCTCGTTCTACTGCGCCAGGACCAGCATTGTAGGCAGCGATAGCCAGATGCACTACCCCGAACTTGTCGAGCATTTGGCGCAGATACCGCGCTGCGCCGAAGATGTTGGGCATTGGATCGAAGCGGTTTGAAATGCCAAGATCGCGAGCAGTTCCGGGCATTAGCTGTCCCAACCCAGCGGCACCAGCCTTGCTAATCGCCAATGGATTATACCGGGACTCTGTCCATACCAACGCGTCGAGAAGGCCCGCCGGTAACGCATATTGCGTCTCAGCAGCGTAGACATGGGGGAGGTAACTTGCTCGGCGAAAACCCGACGGTCCCCTGCTTTCGGATTTCGCATAGCGATAGGGAAAGTGGATCCGGCCAGCTTCGACGATAGCGGCGGCGGGCAAGGTATTATCTTTGGGACGTTTCCAGATACCATGCTCGACCAATTGGAAACCGTTTGACGCCTCGGCCACATGGAAGCCCTGAGGTCTCATCTCAGGGGCAGTGGCAACTCCAGTGATCGCTTCCTCCCGCGCTTGAGCGGGGGCGATAACCGCTAGTCCCGTCACCGCCGCAGCAAACGTTGCCCATCTCAGCCTCATGAATCGATTCCTTCTATATCCGAATCGGTCTGGAACATATAAAGAACAAGATGTGTAGGAAAACGCATTGATGGCAGCGCAGAGCGGAGGCTGCGCGGGTGGAGGCATGCCAGAATGGAGATGTCCCATGCCCCAAGTTCACAGTCGCGAAACGCTCGAAGTCCGCGCTCGCATGATCGTCGAGGCACTGAGTGGGAAGTGGTCCCGTTCGCGCGGTATGTGTTGCTGCCCGGCCCACGCTGATCGTACCCCATCACTCAGCATCACGCTTGGTAAGCGCGCGATCCTGGTTCATTGCTTTGCTGGCTGCACCAATGAGGCCGTCATACAGAGCATGGCCAAGCTTGGGGTGCGGATTTCGGACCTGTTCGACGGTTCGGGCGGCCCGATCGCAGCCAAGCCGCGTCACGAAATCGCCGACCGCAACGCACTCAGGCTATGGCTCGAGGCCTCACCCCTTACGGGCAGCTCGGCCGCTCGCTACCTCTCGGCAAGAGGTATCACGGTCGCATCGTCCGAGCTGCGCTTTCATCCGCGTATGCCGCTTGGCCCCAAGGGCTCCGTGCAGTTCCTTCCGGCGATGGTGGCGGCGGTGCGCAATGATGCCGGAATCTTGGCGCTGCACCGCACCTTCCTCAACCCCGATGGCGACGGTCTTGCAAAGTTCGACCAGCCCAAGCGAGCACTGGGCAGTCTCGGTTCTGGCGCGGTGCGCCTGGCGTTCCCGCGAACGGCGCGCCTCGGCCTCGCCGAAGGTGCCGAAAGCGCGCTTTCAGCAATGCAACTTTTCGGAATTCCTTGCTGGGCGACTCTGGGCAACGAGCGTTTCGGACTGGTCACGATCCCGGAGTCGGTGCGCGAACTCATTCTGTTCGTCGACAACGATGCTGGCGGCCTGCTCGCAGAAGAACGCGCTCGTGAAGCCTATGCCCAAATGGATCGGCGGATCGTAACCCAGCGCCCTGAGCGTGCTGACGAGGACTGGAATGACGTGCTTATGCGGCGATTGCGCGCGACGGTTTGAGCGTCGCAGAGAGGAAAGGTGGCTTGGGGCCTTTTGAGCCCTGCATGGCGCTGGTCTCGTCAGGAGGTTTCGCATGTCCACTTTCCCCGTTCTCGCCTTGCCGTTTGGTGGGCAGCCCCTTGTGCTGTCAGTCGCGCATGCCCTTGCAGCTCGGTTTACCCGATCCGAGGCCATCACACGCCCTACCCTCAATGGTGAGCTGTCCGCGTATTTTGGTGGCAGCGATGCAGCTGGCCGCTGGTCTGTGCGCGACGCGCATGCAGCGCTCGAACTGGCGCAAGTCGTATGGCTGCAGGATCAGACGACACTTGATCTGCGTGCCGATCCCATCGCAGCTGCAGAATTCTTCGGCCTTCTTGATGTCTTGGTGCCGCGTCAGACCACGCGCAGCGACGAGCAGATCGAGCTACAGCAGTTCGCAACCCCACCACGTCTTGCCTGGCTGGCGGCACGAGCCTGTGGCGTCGAACGCGGAGATCTGGTCCTCGAGCCTTCCGCCGGAACCGGAATGCTGGCCCTCTGGGCGGACAAGGCGGGAGCAAAGCTTGCACTCAACGAGATCTCCGCGCTGCGGCGGGATTGTCTCGGTCGCCTGTTTCCAGCGGCCAGCATTACGGGCCACGACGCAGAACTGATCGACGACCTCTTGGGCGCGGCGCCTCGGCCAGCGGTAGTCCTGATGAACCCGCCCTATTCCATGGGCGCAGAACGCGGTCACGACGGCCGCACGTGCGCGCGGCACCTGCGTTCAGCATGGAACCGCCTTGCCTCTGGTGGGCGGCTCACCGCGATCATGCCCGAGTGGTTCGACATCGGCCGGTTTTTGCGCCGCATGACCGGCCCAGCGGCGCTCCGCCTCAACGTCGCCATCGAGCGCGGGTTCGTTGCCCAGGGCACCTCGATCACCACGCGGCTGCTGGTGCTCGACAAGGTCGATGCGGCCAGCGAACCGGTCATCGCTCGGACCTCGGACTTTGCAGAGCTCTGTGCTCTGGTGGATGCGGTCCCAGCTCGCGCCACAACCCCAGCTGTAGCGGCAACGCCGCTTTTCCCTCTCAAGGGCCTGCCGCGGCTGCGCCCGGGGCTTCGTCCATTGCGAGTGGTGGCGAAGTCTCCTGCAGCAAGTGGAGCGGCCGCGCCGGTAACCTACAAAGCGCTCGATGTGCCGGCCCCGACGCCTGAGCAGGTCGGTCACTATTTGCCCTACCGGCCCAGTCGGATCGAGATTGCGGGGGCTGCTCAACACCCCACGCCTCTGGTTGAATCAGTCGCTATGGGCTCGATCACAGCGCCAGTGCCCACGATAGTGCCGAAGCTGCCCGGCGGGGTTGTAGCGCGCGGGCTGCTCTCGGCAGCGCAGATCGAGACTCTTGTCTACGCCGTCAGCGCTCACGCGCGGGACTTGCCCGGCCTGTTTGCGCCCGAGGACAAAGGCTGCACGATCAAGGCCAGCGCCGAAGGCAAGGCGTACCGCATGGGTTATTTCCTGGGTGACGGGACTGGCGCTGGCAAAGGGCGTCAGGTCGCCAGCGTCATTCTCGATCGCTGGGTGCAGGGCGGGCGCCGCCATATCTGGATATCCAAGAATGAGGCGCTGCTCGAAGACGCACGCCGCGACTGGTCGGCGCTTGGCGGCTTGGCGATCGATATCCAGCCACTCGCGACCTGGAAGCTCGGCAGCCCTGTCACGATGCAGGAGGGCATCCTGTTCGTGACCTATCCGACGCTTCGCTCGGGACGTGCGGACGCCACCCGGTTCGATCAGATCCTCGCTTGGGCGGGCGAAGACTTCGACGGCGTTATTGTCTTCGATGAAGCCCACGCCATGGCCAACGCTGCGGGCGGCGAAGGCTCGCGAGGCAAAACGAAGGGCTCGGAACAAGGTGTCGCTGGCGTACGCCTCCAGAACCTGCTGCCGCGAGCACGCGTCCTCTATGCTTCGGCCACCGGTGCGTCGGACGTGAACAATCTCGCTTACGCCACACGTCTCGGCCTCTGGGGACCGGAAACGGCCTTTGCCACCCGCGAGGAGTTCGTCACCGACATCCGCGCAGGCGGCATTGCCGCGATGGAACTCGTCGCCCGCGATCTGAAAGCGCTCGGGCTCTACACTGCGAGGGCTATCTCATTCGCGGGTGTCGAATACGAGATCCTCGAGCATCACCTCAGCGCAGATCAAATCGCGGTCTACGATGCCTATGCCGATGCCTGGGCGATCATCCACGCCAATCTGCGCGAGGCGCTCGAGGCCACACGCATTGTCGATTGTGAAACCGGAGGGACGCTCAACAGCGGAGCAAAATCGGCCGCGCTCTCGGTCTTCGAAGGCACCAAGCAACGCTTCTTCGCGCAGCTACTGCTGTCGCTGAAGCTGCCGAGTCTGCTCCCGGCAATCGACGCGGCGCTGCAGGAAAACCACGCAGTCGTCGTGCAGTTGGTCTCGACGGCCGAGGCCATGCTTGACCGCCGCCTCGCCGATCTGTCCGATGAAGAACGCGAAGAGTTGGAGATCGACCTGTCGCCCCGTGAATACGTGGTTGACTACCTGATGAAGAGCTTCCCCGTGCGGCTGATGGCTGTCTTCACCGACGAGAACGGCAATCCGCGCTCCGAGCCGATGAGCGACGAACACGGCGCACCCGTGCTGTGCCAGTCAGCGCTCGCCGCGCGCGAGCGGATGGTCGAGCAGCTCTGCGCGCTGCCGCCGATCGCCACCGCGCTCGATGCCATCATCGAACGCTTTGGCACCGACAAAGTCGCTGAAGTCACTGGCCGCACCAAGCGGCTCGTCGTCGGATCTGACGGGCGCCAGAAGTTGCAGTCCCGCACCCCGCGCGCCAACCTTGCCGAGACCCAGGCGTTTATGGACGGCGACAAGCGTATTCTCGTGTTCTCGGATGCCGGCGGCACGGGGCGCAGCTATCACGCCGATCTTGCCGCCAAGAACCAGGCCCGCCGCGTCCACTTTCTGCTCGAACCAGGCTGGCGGGCCGATGCGGCCATTCAAGGCCTTGGCCGCACGAACCGCACCAATCAGGCCTCAGCCCCGTTGTTCCGCCCCGTGACCACAGATGTTCGCGGCGAGCGCCGCTTTATCTCGACCATCGCCCGGCGCCTCGACAGCCTTGGTGCGCTCACACGCGGCCAGCGCCAGACCGGCGGGCAGAACTTGTTTGACCCCGCCGACAATCTCGAAAGCGTATACGCGAAGGATGCGCTCAACCGCTGGTTCGGCCTGCTGTTCCAGGGCAAGCTCGAGGCCGTGGGCCTCGCCCGTTTCCAGGACCTGACTGGTCTCAAGATCGAAAGTCCCGACGGCGGCATGGTCGACGACTTGCCGACAATCCAGCGCTGGCTCAACCGCATCCTTGCCTTGCCGATCGGACTCCAGAACGGGATCTTCGACGAATTCCTCGGCCTTGTCGAAGCGAGGATCGACGCGGCCCGCGCCGCCGGCACGCTCGATCTCGGGCTCGAGACCATCGCGGTCGAGAGCTTCGAGGTCGTGTCTGACACTCTCCTCAGGACCGACAATGTGTCCGGGGCCACGACGCACCTGCTTGAACTCGAGATCGCCCGCGCGCTCAAACCGCTAACGCTGGAGCGGCTCGTTCAGCTGGAAGCAGCATCGGGCCATCGCCATCGGTTCCTGCGTAACACGCGCTCGGGCAGGGCGGCGTTGGTGGTGCCAGCGCGCAGCCTGCTTGCCGATGACGGGAGCCGCATCACGCGCCACGAACTGGTGCGCCCGTTGAAGCGTGGATACCTGTCCGACGATCAACTTGCAGAGAGCAGCTGGGAGCCGGTCGATGAGCCCGCTTTCCGCGGTGCATGGCAAAGCGAAGTCGACGAAGCTCTGTCCTCGCTCAAGCGCGAACGCCTGCATCTGGCTACGGGCCTGCTACTCCCGGTCTGGGATAAGCTGCCAACTGACTATGTTCGGGTGAGCCGCATCTCCGCAAGCGATGGCCGCTCGCTGCTGGGCCGCGAGGTCCCACTGCATGCCGTCGGCGAGATATGCAACGCGCTCGGTCTTGATGCCGCACCCGAGATTGCACCTGAGAGCCTCATTGCGGCGGTTCTTACGAGTGGCCGTACCATGCCGGTCAAGGCGAGGGAGACGCTTCTGCTCAAACGGAGCCTCGTCAACGGCGCGCAGCGGCTTGAACTGACCGGTTGGTCGGCAAGCCGGCTCGACTGGTACAAGGCGCAGGGCTGCTTCACGGACATTATCCGGTTCCAGACGCGTCTGTTCGTTCCGCTGGAGGGTGCTGCTGAGGTTGTGGCGAGCATTGAGCGCCATTGATCGACCGGGTTTGGGACATTTCCGCCGTTCGTATGCGGCATGTCGAACGGCAGCTCTTGTCAGAAGTCGTCGTTCAGCGCCCGCCGACCAGCATTGCAGAACGACTTAAGCTGGGCCGGTTTCGGACTGGCAGTTTTCGGGTCCGCCATGAAGGTAAGCGGCCATCTATGTCGAGCGTGCCGGTCGCCGGCTTGAGGTCGTTAAGGGCTCTTGGCCCGGTATGTTCGGCGACCTTCAGAAAACCCGGGCGCAATTGCCAGAACTGTACCGGGCCAGCCATCCGATCGACGGATTCAGCATGCGGCATCGTCCTCCTCTCTGGTTGATCGGGAATCCAGTGCTTCGGCGGCCAGCCGACGGGCGACAAGTCGCCGGAACAGCGCCGGCGCCTTGTCATGCGGCATGAATACCTTTTGCAGGTCTGCCGGCGTCCGGTCCCAGATGCGTTGCTGGGCTTCGATCATGGCGCGGTCTTCGGCAAAGGCAGCGTTGATCACGACCATCAGGCCATCGAGGAATTCCGGGCTGGCAATCCGCGCATCGACGCCAGAGGCATAAAAATAGCGCGTCTGGCGCTCATCGATGGGGGTCACCGCCTGTTGTTCAACGCGGCGATAGACCGGCATTGCGGTGCTGCGTTCAAAATTGCACGCCGCCGCGGTGCCGACAGGAAAGGCATGGGTCGTCATCAGAAATACGCCTGGCAACAGATATTCATACATGTTCCAGGAATCGACCCGGTCGGGCGCCATCGGCGACAAGAGGTGGTCGCAAAACCAGCGTTCGACGGTGAGTCCGTCCTCGACACTGGTGACTCGCGGTTGCACCGGCATCCATTTGGCGCCTGTCGCGTAGCCAAGTGTCTTCTCGTGAACGAAATCGAGGTGCGACAGATCGCAGAGGTTGTCGTTGATCAGCTCGTAATTGGCGGCGTAGTCGAGCACACCTTCGCGCAGAGCCCATTCGGGGCTATCGAGCCCGAAGCCAGTGGGGATGCGTTCCGGATCGGCCAGTGCCGCATCGCCCATCCATACCCAGATCCAGCTTGATTTTTCGGCAATCGGAAAGCTGCGCGTGCGGCATCCTGCGGGGGTCGTCGTTGTGCCGGGTGCCTTGTCGCAACTGCCGTCGGCAGCAAAACGCATGCCATGATACATGCAGCGCAGGAAATCCCCCTCGACACGGCCGAGCGACAGCGGCGCATGGCGATGCGGACAACGGTCTTCCATGGCTGCTGCGGTCCCGTCGGCCGTCCGGAACAACACAATCGGCTCACCCAGAATGGTACGGCCAATCGGCACTTCGCCAAGTTCGTTGCTCCAGGCGGCGACGTACCAGAGGTTGCGGATGAACGGCATCGATGTTTAATCCTCAGGTTTGAAGTTCGGTGATGAGCGCGTCAAAGATCACTTCGTAGCAATCAAGGTCAGCGCCAGTAACGAGATGCCGTGCCCAGCGGTTTCGGCCTCGAGCGTGGCGGCCAAGGCAGCGTTCATGCCACTGCTGACAGGGCCATTGTCACTCCTTTTGCGGATCCTCGCGTCTGGTACCAAAGCTATTAGATCGCGGATTCGTTGCTATCATCCTTTCGGACGATGTCGGCAGCGAGCAGTGCCGATTAGCAAATGACCGATGACGATCATCGCTCCCCTCGCCGGCTCCGCTCAGGCGTTCAGTCTCGCCGGGCGTGTTGCGATCATCACCGGCGCCGGCAAGGGCATTGGCCGCGCCATTGCCATGGTCTTTGCGGCGGCGGGTGCGTCCATCGTTGTCGGCACACGAACCGAAGCAAATGGCCAGGCGACAGTTGACGAAATCACCGCAAAAGGCGGCAACGCCAGCCTGATTGTCTGTGATGTCGCAAAGCGTGAGACCGCAGCCTTGCTGGTCGATGCGGCGCTGTCGCGCTTTGGCCGCATCGACATTGTCCTGCACAACGCTGCTGTCTATCCGATGTGTCCGATAGCCGAGCTCAGTGAAGACATGCTCGACGAGACGCTGGCGGTCAATTTGAAGGCCGCGTTCTGGCTGACGGCAGCGGCATTGCCGCATCTGCGCAAATCACCGGCGCCGCGCATTCTGGTCACTTCGTCGGTCACCGGCCCGCGCGTGGCCCTCCCGGGGCTGGCCCATTATGCGGCCTCCAAGTCCGGACTCAATGGCTTCATCCGCGCCGCCGCGATGGAGTATGCGCGTGAAGGCATCACCGTAAACGGCGTTGAACCAGGACTGATCCATACGGATGCGATCGACGCACTGGGTGATGCCGACGCTGTCGCCGGCATGGCCCGTGCCATTCCGCTGCGCCGTCTTGGCCGGCCCGAAGAGATCGCTTTCGCGATGCAGTATCTGGCGTCAGATGCTGCTGCGTTTGTGACCGGTCAGACGATCATCGTCGATGGCGGCGCACTGCTGCCGGAAAATCTTTCGGCACTTGAATAGGAGACGCCCGTGCAGATCGACGAATACACCAGCCAGGATGCAACGGGCCTCGCAGCGCTGATTCGCTCGGGCGCGGTTTCGGCAGCCGAAGTCGGCGCGGCCGCGCTTGCGGCGATTGCCGCTGTCAATCCGAAGATCGAAGCCGTGCTCGATGTCGCGGCCGAAGTGCCGAACCCGGCAGGCGACGGGCTGCTCGCTGGCGTGCCGTTCCTGATCAAGGATCTGGGGCCAGCATTGGCCGGTATGAAATCCGAGGCCGGCAGCCGCCTGTGCCAGGGGTATGTGCCCGAAACCAACTCGCACCTCGTCAATCGCTATCTTGGCGCCGGGCTTGTCATTCTTGGCCGCACCAAATCTCCCGAATTCGGTTTCAGTGCGACCACCGAGCCTCTGCTCTATGGGCCGGCGCGCAATCCGTGGAATCCGCTGTTCACACCGGGCGGTTCCAGCGGCGGTTCGGCGGCGGCGGTTGCAGCCGGCGCCGTTCCGGCCGCCCATGCCAATGACGGCGGCGGATCGATCAGGATTCCGGCGGCATTCTGCGGCCTTGTCGGCCTGAAAACATCGCGCGGACGGATCTCCGTCGGGCCAGGCATGGCCGAGGCGGTTGGCGGGTTGGGCGTGGATCATGTCGTAACACGAACCGTGCGCGATGCCGCATTGTTGCTCGATATCTCGCACGGTCAGTGCCCCGGTGATCCCTATGGCATCGCCGGCCCGGACGTGCCCTTTGTCGAAGCAGTGCGACCGCCCCATCGGCGCATGCGCATCGGCGTTGTCGAACAGTCCTTCGATGGCAGTGCAATCGATCCCGACATCGCCGCCGCGCTGCGGGATACGGCTGATCATCTGGCGGCGCTTGGCCATGGCGTCGAACGGATCGAATTGGCGTTCGGTGTGCCTTGGTCCAATTACGTCTGGGCGACCATGGCCATCTGGTGTGGCGGCATTGCATTCATCATCGACAGCGTTGCGGCGGCGACCGGCCGCCCCATCAATAAGACGATGATCGAGTCTGCCAATCTGCAGGCCTATCACCACGGCAAGTCGCTCTCGGCGACGGAAATCTTCGGCGCTTACGCGGCGCTCAATGTGGTGCGGCAGAACATTGCCGCGCAAATGGGCGGGTTCGATCTTCTGCTCTCGCCAGTGGTGCCGCGGTTGACCCCGCGTATCGGGACACCCGCCGTCGTCCTTGCTGGCCGCAGTCTCGCTGAATGGGGCCCCGAACTGTTCGGCTATGTCGGTTTCACATCGCTGTTCAATGTAACGGGCGGCCCAGCAATTTCGGTACCGTTGCACCAGAGCAGCGCCGGCCTGCCAATCGGCATCCAGTTGGCGGCCGACCTTGGCGGCGAGGCGCTTTTGCTGTCGATTGCCGCAGAGCTGGAGGTATCCCGGCCTTGGTCCGGCCGGCGTCCGGGAATTTTTGCCGCCTGAACAGCTGCGTTATAGAGTTGCCAGGGCACCTGCGGAATGCGCCGTTCGGCCGCCAACGATGGTTTGCAGAACCTGGGTCCCCGGCAGATCTTCAAGTCTCGCGGTCAACGGGTTGCGGTCGGCGATGGTCATGTCGAAGTGCATCCCCGGCCGCAGCGCGCCGATGTCGCTGCGCCCCATCACTTTGGCACCATTGGCCGTCCAGCCGCTGAGCGATTGCTGGCGGGTGAGGCCGTGGCCGGGCAAGTGCGCGACGCTGTGGTTGCTACCGCAAAACCGGCAGCTTTCCTGAAGCGCGATGTGCTCGAAGACATTCTTCGGTCCCCAATCGGTGCCGTTGGCGACCGTCAGGCCATGATCCCACATCCGTTTCATCGGCACCTGGTCGTCATGGATATGTGCCCCGATACGCTCGGCATAAAGATCGCCCTTGCCCCACAGGAAACTGATACTCGAGGAAACGTCGATGCCGAGTTCAGCGAGTTTTTGGATATGCTGTTCGCGGATGATGATGTTGTGCTGTGAAACCCAGCCACGGCCCTTGGGGGTGCGGCCCTGCAGCACCTCGGCCAGCAGCTTGAAAAACATGTCCTGATCCCTGTCGCCTCCCTGGACGACATTCAGCCGGACATCATTGTCGAGGCAAAATTCGATGATCCGGCGCTCGGTCGCATCGGAGAAGAATTGGTGGCCAAAGGTCTCCCTCCCAAGATGGTCACGATAGGGAAAGGTGGTGCGCATCAACCCCGGCGCGCATGGCCCGCCATTGCCGTACGACAGCCCTTCGAAACTATACATGTCGTCATCGCCGCCGCGCAGCGTCAGCGCATTGGCGAGCCGGGCCAGGATCTCCTCCTCGCTCGGATCGACCTGCGGCTGGAACACCAGTGCATAGTCGACCGCGCAATGCACCCGCATCGTCAACTGGCCCTTGTCGCGCAGAGCGCGCCAGGCAAGCACGTGATCACGCTCCATCGCATGCGCTTCATAGCCTGCGGTGACCCCCAGCGCATGCATCTGCTGCTGACCGACAAGGCCGCCGATCTCCCACAGTTCGGGCGGCGGCGCGCCCAGACGGGTATTGATCGACATCCAGTAAGGATCGAGCGTGTAATAATTGTTGACCGCGCCGCGCAGAATGCCGGTCGGAATGCCGGCGGCGTCCTTCTCGATTTCGACATCGCAGACCCTGTCGGGCGTGATCGAACCGATTCCGACCATCATCAACGCAAGGCTGTTCATCGCGACGATATTGGGTGTGCGCGGTCCCCAGGCGGTTATGATGATCGGGTGCACGCTGCTCGCCTGGTCAAGCTCCCAGCGGTTTGGCAAGCGACCTTCGGCAAGATCGGTGTACCAGCGCCGGATGAAGTAATGCGGTTCGCCGACTGGCGTGCACTGGATCCAGCTACCCGGCGGGAACATCGGCAACCTCGCCCGGATGCGTGCCAGAATATCGGCATGATCGATAGCATTGAGCAGATCGACCTGCCCGGTCTGAAAGGCGGCGAAATGCATGGCATGCGGGTGGCTGTCGATCAGGCCTGGCATGGCCGTTGCGCCATCAAGATCGATATTCCGGGGATCGTTGCCGGCAAGGTTTTGCATCTCGTCCAGAGTGCCCGTGGCCACCACTCGCCCATCGCGCGCAACGAGCGCCTCCGCGCTGCTCCATTCGGGCCCGCCGGTCAGGATGGTGCCGCCGGACACCAGAACGGGGCGCGATGTTTCCTCAACCATGACCATATCCTTCGCTAGGCGTCAAAGCAGCTTATCGGTCGGCCCGAACCGGCTGTGGAATCATCCTAAAGTATGGTTTTACTCCTTTGCTTGGCGGTCGGAGAGATAGATTTTGGCGACGAGCTCGGTCCGGGAACTTACGCCTACCTTGGCATAAATCTTCTGCAAATGGGTCTTCACCGTCGGCAACCTGATCGAGAGACTGCGCACGATCTCGTCGTTGCTGGCGCCATTGCGCAGCATTCGGACGATGGCGATCTGCCGCTCGCTGAAGCCAAAGTCGTTTTCCAGCCGCGCCTGGTCTGCGTGCACATGCGGCAGATACAGCTTGACCAAAGAGTATTCGAGAAACGCATGTACCTTCGACAATGATGTCAGTTCTGGTTTCAGGAACGGGCCGCGCTTTCCCGAGCGCAACAACGAAATGCCTGCAACCAGCACGCCTTGGTCGCGAAACAGGACTTCGGCTTCATGTTCGATCTGCTGGCCGTGCATGAAATCCCGAAAATAGGCCTGGCTGGTCAGCGCGGAGACCGGCGAGATATCCTCAAGCGTCGCGATGCTGCGCTTGTAACTTGCAAGGCGGCTTGGATGGAATGGATCGAGTGCCTGATAGGCGTTCACATAATCCGAAAGGGCGCGATAATCGAGGTTGTGCAGGATATGCCCGTGGGGCCGATTGGCCTTGTCGACGAAGTAGAAACAAGCGGCAGTGACATCGACAAGCAGCGCCACCATGCGCAGCAGTTCATGCACATAGCCGGTGTCGACAGACCGGATGCTCACTTTGCAGCCTCAAGACCCGGCTTTGTTGCCACTGTCATTGCGTGATCGCTGCCTAGACCTTCGTCCATTGCCACCAGCCTTTCCTGCATATCTTCGGGCCGCATGATATCAGCATGGGTGGTAGGAGCGGTCATGCCAAGACCCCGCAGCTTTCCAACACCAATCTTCCGATCGGCGTCTGGCTCTCCGCCTGACAATAGCTATTCGTTTTCATGGAACGATCGAAAGACGGCCGGCGCTCCCTGAACGGCCTCTCTCTCATACGCCGGATCCGCTGCAAATCCCGGGTCAACTCACAGCGGAAATCAACACCCTCAATGAAAGGCGGCTTTTGGGATCTGACTTGGGGCAGCCGGGCGTCTTGAATCGGGGCGCTTTGCCGACTGTCCGCTTCGGACATCCAAACGGCAGCTTTTGTCAGGAGCAGACGTTCGCGTTGGCTGATCTGAGCGACCGGCTCTGGTCGCTTGCTGCTGTTTGCTTTGAATCGGCAGTAGTGGGACGAGGCGACCGTTGAGGTCCACGGCCATCGACAGACTATGCCATTCAGTTTGATAGCGGCGGTGGGTTTGACGTCGGAACCTGAAGCGGCTCGCCGATAGGATCTACACCTTCGTCAATGAATCCTGTGATGATTTCGCCGCCTTTGAAGGTGGCGTTGCCGCCCTTAGTCAGGAGGCCAGCCAAGCCAAAGCCAAGCACACCCAGAACGACGCCGCCCGTGTTGCTCGCACCTTGGGTTCCTTTGGTTCCAGCTAACCTGACTGAGCCCCATTGGGTGTCGACGCTGCTCAATCGAAGGCTAAGCTGGCCTTTGCCGCCAGCTGCGCTGGTTCCAGATACAGCAATGACCTCAGCGCGAGCTGCCGCGCCGACCGGGATGACAATCACCCCACCAATCTTAACCGGCGCGTTCACGCGAAGGATTACGCTGTTTCCAGCCTTCGCAGTCCGGCTGTTGACCTCCTTGAGTACCATCAGCTCGATCGCTGTGCCTCTGATCCAGCGTGGCGCGGCGTTGGAACCAGTAGCCTCGGCCGGTGCCGGAGAAGAAATACTAGTCTGAGCTTTTGTAGACGCGGCTAGGCAAAGCGCCAGCATGGCAACCAGAGAGGTCGTCGTGCGCATTGGCTTGTGTCAATTCGCCGGAGCAGATTGGGGTGATCCGCTGGTTGTGCCTGGAGGAGTAAACTTGATCGCAACACCAGTTGCATTGGTTTTACCCCAACTCATGGCAGAGACATGAGCATCACCATATTGGGCCTTTATAACAGCGTCTGCCCCGAGCTTCTTGGCGCGTTCCCACAATTCCCGATAGATTTTTTCTTGTGACGGCGACTTTGAAAACACCGTGGCCTTGCGCACGCCCGCCTGGACCTCGCCGACAACGACGTAAGCGCGGTCAGTGATATCATATGGATAGACGGGCACCCCGAACTCGCCCGTTGCAGCGGCAGCTGCCGGTCCGGCCGGAGCTGTCTCAGCGTAAGCGGGGAAAGTGGCGGTGAGGCTCATTGCTACGAAAAGGGCTAGACGCATTTGCTTAGGTTCCTGTCGTTTCGTCGGGTTTGCGTGCTCGCGCTGGCCCTAGTTTTGGTTTGGGGCAGAGCCGATAGTCGGCGTAGCGGCTGACGGGGCAGCCACTTGAACGGCCGGAACTGCAACCGGCACTTCAAGCGGTTTGGGAGATTGGGCAGCAGCAAAAACCAACGGCACGTCCTCGCCGACGAAACCCTTGATCTGCGTTCCAGCATCGATTTGGGCGCTGGTGCCGGTGGTGAAGAAGCCAACGACTGGCACGAAAGCTACAGCCGCAACGACGCCAGCAGTCCCTGTAACGCCCTTATCGTCAAACGTACCGTTGAGCCGAATTTGGCGGCCATTCACGCTTACGTGGAGGAGACTTGCGGTCAGGTGGCCGGACTTGCCCCACATTCCCTTGTTTCGGACCTCGGTGATTTCCCCAACGGCTGGCGATCCCACCGGAATCACAACATTGCCGCCCACCGACACGGCTTCCAGGACAGACAATTGAAAATGCTGTCCGACACGCAGTTTCTTCCCTTTTGTCGAAAGCGGCTCACTCAGCTTCAGCTGAACTTCTGTTCCGGTTCGAAGGACATTGTCGGAAACCGGCGCGACGGTCATGGCTTGCGCAGGCGCTGGCGAGACCTGGCCTTGCGCACCAGTCGTGAGCAACAGAAACGCGACGGGTCCGCTCGTCAAAAACTTCATAAATTTGCCCCCGTGGTTTCTTCCGTTATCGATATAGGCGGCTGCCCGCCGAGCACCGTGAAGTCAAGGACGGTCGCCGCAGATTTGGCGAGAGTTGAGTTTTCAAGTTTGAACACTTCGATGCGATGCGGCCACAGTCGCCACCGTCAGGCAGAATATCCACTTATCACCCTGTGCAGATTCGCCAGGCCACCTCCGAGAAAATTGGCCTACAACATGAAAGGGATGATCAAGTTCATGGCCATTCGGCCACTCATTGCAGCGATCCACACCTGATCGCGGCCAAAGCCTTAGGCAAAATGGGCCCCAGCCACTCATTCCACCAGAATTTTCCGCTATCGCCTAGGTGCATCTGTACCCAGCCTCGGTCGGATCCAGGAGCGCGCCCTGATGCATCCGAATGTCGGCTTCCCCGGTAGCAGCGTTTTCGAAGCCGCCGGTCCTGATCGGCCGCCAATATAGTCATTGGCCAAAACAGAAATCTGAGACCGCTCTGCTTTGATCGAAGAGGGGAGGGGGCTTTGCCCTGATTGAGCCTGTCAGGCGTCGATGGTCGGCGCACGCGAACGGCTCAGTTCAGGAGTGAAACCGATGTTCCAGACAATTCCTCTCGGCAAGCTAGTTGCCTCCCCCCGCAATGTCCGCCGTCATAGCGACCCGGCCGCAGATGCCGAACTCAAGGCCAGCATGGCGGCGCACGGCTTGCTGCAGAACCTCGTGGTTCGAGCCGCGCCCAAGGGCCGGTTCGAAGTCGAAGCCGGTGAGCGCCGCCGCCGCGCAATGCTCGCGCTGGTCGATGACAAGGTCCTCCCCCGCGACCATCAGGTCACGTGCCTCGTGCTCAGCGCCGACAACGAAACCGCACCCGAAGCGAGCCTGGCGGAGAACTTCCACCGTCTCGCCATGAACCCCGCCGACGAAGCGCAGGCCTTCGCCGCGCTCGTCGAGGGCGGGGCGTCGACCGAACAGGTCGCGCGCCGCTTCGGCCTCACGGTGCGCTTCGTCGAAGGTCGCCTGCGTCTGGCGACGCTCGCACCGGTGGTGTTCGAAGCACTGGCTGCCGGTGAGATCACGCTCGATATGGCCAAGGCCTATGGTGCAACGTCGGACCAACAGATCCAGGCACGCGTCTTCTCGGAGGTGTCAGGTGCCTACTACGCGCCGAACGCCGACAGCATCCGGCGGATGGTGCTTACCGGCACAGTGCGCGGCAGTGATCCGCGGGCGAAGCTTGTCGGACGCGACGCCTACCTTGCGGCGGGCGGCCGGATCGAGCGCGAACTCTTCGACGATGCCGACACCGAGACATGGGTCGATGTTACCCTGTTGGAGACACTGGCTGCGGCGAAGATGGAAGAGGAAGCCCGCGCGCTCGCCGCTGAGCACGGCGTGGCCTGGGTCAAGCCGACGCTCGATCCCTACGCCAGCCATGATCTTGTCGAGGGTCTGGTGCGGCTGCCGGCGGAGCCTGCGCCGCTCAGCGAAGCCGAAATGACCCGGTTGGAAGAGCTCGATGCTTCGTGGGACGAACACGCCGCGATCCTCGAGGATGAGCAGAGCGCGCCCGAAGCGGTCGAAGCCGCGGAAGCGGCCATCGCGGCGATCGAACGCGAGACGCAGGACATCCGCAGTCGCAAGCCGGTCCTGCCTGAGGAGCAGAAGGGTTCGGCAGGCATGATCCTCACGCTGTCGCGCGACGGCACGCCCGTGCTGCAGCCGGTCTTCTACGGCGAGCGGGAGCAATCGGCACAAGGCGATGGCGATGGCATCGAAGTGGTCAGCTCCGAGGGTGATGCGGGACCGCGCCGCGCGACGCTCTCGCGGCGTCTCGTGGACGAACTTGCCATGCAGCGCCGCGACGTGCTTGCGCTGCACCTGGCATCGGACCCGGCGCTTGCACTCGACGTCATGGTCTTCACGCTCGCCGATGCCGACAGCCACGACTGGCAGGCGCGCAGCGCATCGACCATCCGTGGCGGTGTCCCCAGTGGTCCGCTGGTCGGCTTCGAGCCTGCCGACGCGGCTGCAACCGGCGCACTTGCAGAACTCCGGTCGGCCTTGGATGAAAGCTGGCGTGCCGGGTCCGATCAGCTTGAGCGCTTCGACCGGTTCCGGGCGCTCGGTGACCAGGCCCGTGCGGCTTGGCTTGGGCACGTTGTCGCCCGATCACTGGAAGCCAGCCTCAACATGAGCGGCGAACGCCGGATCCCGTTCCAGGATCATCTCGGCGCGTTGATCGGCATCGACATCGCGCAGTGGTGGCGGCCGACGGCGGCAAACTTCTTCGACCGCGTGCCGAAGCAGGTCATTCTCGAGGCGCTGGGCGAAGTCGGCGGCGCGGAGCTCGCGGCGCGCTATGTCTCGGTCAAGAAGGCGGATCTTGCAGCAAGCGCCGAGCGCATCTTTGCCGGAGCGACGATTGCCGAAGTCGCGGAACGGGAACGCGCGCTGGCCTGGGTGCCCGATG
The DNA here is from genome assembly GCF_037133355.1 of Novosphingobium sp. GTDB lineage: Bacteria > Pseudomonadota > Alphaproteobacteria > Sphingomonadales > Sphingomonadaceae > Novosphingobium. The sequence continues at coordinate 194,519 of NZ_JBAXOI010000007.1, forward strand.
TCATGCGGTTCCCCAGCCTTGCTGCCGGCGACGAACAGGTCGCTTCGTCCGAACTGCTGTCCGGTGAACCGCTCAGCGTTAGTCCGGACGCCGAACCCGAACTCCAACAAGCCGATGAGTCCCCCCGCGATCTGGCAGCCTGACCTCCTCCTGACAGGCTGATGGTCGCGAACCTCGAAGCCGTCCCTCGGGCACATCCCGAGGGGCGGCTTCTCTTTTTTGGCCAGAGGAGAGGAGGCGCCCCTGAGGGCGGAAGCCGTGGGCAGGAGCGCCCACGGGGATACCGATCAGGAGAAGCCCCATGTCCAAGTTCCGTTCTCGCGAGCGCAGTGCCATTTCGCCCGCCGCACGTATCACCCAGGAAATCATCGCCCGGCTCGAAGCCGGCACCAAGCCCTGGGTCCAGCCATGGCGCGGTGTGCCGGTCTCGCGGCCCTTGCGGGCCTGCGGGATTCCCTATCGTGGCATGAATTGCTTCTGGCTCTGGATGGTCGCCGACATGTGCGGTTACGCCTCTCCGTTCTGGATGACCTATCGCCAGGCGCAGGAACTCGGCGGACAAGTCCGCAAGGGCGAGAAGTCGACGATCGCGATTTTCTACAAGAGCTACACCAAGGAGGTCGAGGCACCGGATACCGGCGAGCGCAGTGAGGAAGCCCGCCGCGTGCTCAAATCTTACCCGGTCTTCAATGCCGATCAGGTGGAAGGCCTGCCGACCTACTTTCGTCCCGTCGCATCGCTCGAGCTCGTTGAGCCGGAGGGCCGCGAGGACGACCTCGACCGGTTCTTCGCGGCAATCCCGGCAAACCTCCGCAACGCTGGCTCAGAGGCCTACTACGAGCCCGGCATCGACCGGATCACGATGCCGCCGGCAAGCCTGTTCACGGGCTTCGACCACTACTACGCGACGCTCGCACACGAGATGTCGCACTGGACCGGGCACCACAGCCGTCTGGGCCGCGATCTCAAGAACCGCTTCGGCAGCGCGGCCTATGCCGCCGAGGAGCTGATCGCCGAGCTGTCGAGCGCGATGCTCGGAGCCGAACTCGGCCTTCCGGTGGCGCATCTCGACAATCATGCCAGCTACATCGAACACTGGCTCAAACTCCTGAAGGACGACGACCGCGCGATCCTGACCGCAGCGGCGCGTGCAGAGGAGGCGGCCAGTCTGCTGCTGAAGCTTGGCGGCCGAACCACCCTCGCTGACGACGGCGACGACATCAGCGATGCGCTCGGCGATGACGCCGCCGACGCGCTGGCCGCCTGAGGGGAGAGGATTGATGGGACGTTCTGTCAGCTATCCCGCCGGTGCGGTCGTCGCATTTCAGGTGCTCGACATCGACGATGACGGCGACTGGGATTTCGAACTCGAATGGCTGCGCGATGACCTTGTCGAGCGCGCAAGGGCAGCGTTTCCGTCGCTGGAACCCCAGCAAGGATGGCGCGGCCGTGAAGACCGCATTCTGCTGCGCAACGCCTATGCGGATTTCGGGATGTCGATGTACGGCAGTCTCGTCGCCGTGTGGATGGCCGAGCGCGAGGATGGACCTTATTGGGAGAGTGACTGGCGCCATCCCCGCACTGCGCGGGCGCGGCGCTGGTTGTCGCAGATCACCCCGCGTTTCGACGCGCTGTTTGGTCAATACGAATGCCTTGGCCACATGTCGAACGGGGGGGGTGTCTACCGCAAGCGTGCTGCTTGATCGGCTTTGTCCGCAGCGTCAGGTGGCCTCC
>NZ_JBAXOI010000008.1:0-193297 GCF_037133355.1 Novosphingobium sp.
TATTTAACCGCTGGACTCTCGTTATGACTGAGGGACTGCCGGGGGGCAGGTCAGGCACTGTAGCGGATCGAGCGGCATTCGTTTCTCAAGCTGCTTCAGCAAAGTCCTCGCGATCGACCAGTGAATATCCGCGTCCCCAGATCGTCTCGATGTAATTTTCCCCTCTGCAAGCATGAGTGAGCTTTCTCCGCAAGCCACAAATGAAAACATCTATGATCTTAGGCTCTGGCTCCTCGATTCCGCGATAAAGGTGGTCAAGGAACATGTCCTTGGTGAGCGTCTTGCCTTTGTGGAGAGCCAAGAGTTCTACGATTGAATATTCCTTGTTAGTCAAGTGCACGCCGCTGCCATCGGCCATGACCATCCTTGTATTGAGGTTGACCACCAGCTTTCCTGTGCGGATCACCGATTGTGCGTGGCCCTTGGATCGGCGCACCACGGCCTGAATACGGGCGACCAACTCTTCGCGTTGAAACGGCTTTGTCACGTAGTCGTCGGCACCGATGCCGAAACAGCACAACTTGGAGCCCATTTCCGAATTGCCTGACAGGATCAATACGGGTGTGTGGACGTTTGCGAAGCGCAGCTTCTTGAGCACATCATACCCGTGCATGTCGGGGAGGTTTAGGTCGAGCACAATGATATCGTAATTGTAGAGCTTGGCGAGTTCCAGCCCTTCTTCGGCCAGATCCGTAGTATAGACATTGAAACCCTTGGTGCTTAGGCAGAACTCGATGGCCTTCACCGTCGTGGGCTCGTCTTCCATCAACAAAACGCGCATACAACCTCCATTCTCACCTTGAATGTCTGAATCGCCCCACGACAAACGGGAATGACGATCCGACGCCTTCTGCGGAGATGATGAACGGAGTTGGTTACTTTCTTTCCAAAATTCCACTTAAGTGCCAAGCGCATCGCGTGGCTCAGGGATTGGACTGCCACAGAAACAGCTGGCAGCATCCACGCCGGAGCGGCGCGGGGCTACAAATTCGGGGACGGTTAGGCGCTCGCTCTTGAGGTCAGAGAATCCGTCAAAAGCCTCGCGCTGATATCCGAGCTGAACCGCCCCGGGATTGCCGGAGGCCCTAACTCCTGAGAGGAAGGGTCTACGATGAGCAAGACGACGAACAAGTTTGCCCCTGAGGTTCGTGAACGGGCGGTCCGCCTGGTGCTGGATCAGGAAGGTGAGCATCCATCCCGCTGGGCAGCAATCACATCCATAGCTGCCAAGATTGGCTGCTCGGGACACACGCTGCTGGAGTGGGTGAAGAAAGCTGAGGTGAACAGCGGCAAGCGCGCCGGCGTTCCCACCGACTTGACCGACCGTTTGAGGACACTGGAACGCGAGAACCGCGAGCTGCGGCAGGCCAACGAGATCCTACGCAAGGCGTCCGCATATTTTGCCCAGGCGGAGCTCGACCGCCCGTTCAAGCGATGACCAGCTTCATTGATGAGCATCGGAGTGAGTATGGGGTCGAGCCGATCTGCAGGGTTCTGCCGATCGCCCCATCCACCTACCACGAGCGAGTGGCACAGCGCCGCGATCCGTCGCGTCTGTCGCCGCGCGCCCAGCGTGATGAGGCGATGAAGCCCGAGGTGCGGCGTGTGTTCGATGCCAACTTCAAGGTCTACGGCGTGCGCAAGGTATGGCGGCAGATGCAGCGTGAGGGCTTCGATATCGCCCGCTGCACGGTCGAACGGCTGATGCGTGATCTCGGCCTGCAGGGCGTGATCCGTGGCAAGCCGGTGAAGACGACGATCAGCGACAAGGCGGCACCGTGTCCGCTCGATCAGGTCAACCGCCAGTTCCATGCGCCTGCGCCAAACATGCTGTGGGTGTCGGACTTCACCTACGTCGCAACTTGGGCGGGGTTCGTCTACGTGGCCTTCGTGATCGACGTCTACGCCCGCTATATCGTGGGCTGGCGGGTGAGCAGGACAGCGCATGCCAGCTTCGTGCTCGATGCGCTTGAGCAGGCGATCCATGATCGGCGACCCGTCCATCGTGGCGGCCTGATCCACCACAGCGACCGCGGCAGCCAATATGTCTCGATCAAGTATACCGAGCGCCTTGCCGAGGCTGGGATCGAGCCATCGGTCGGGAGCGTTGGCGACAGCTATGACAACGCCTTGTAGAGACCATCAACGGTCTCTACAAGGCCGAGGTGATCCACCGGCGAGGTCCGTGGCGATCCTTCGAAGCCGTTGAATATGCCACGCTCGAATGGGTCGACTGGTTCAACAACCGCCGCCTCCTCGCGCCCATCGGCAATATCCCGCCGCCGAAGCCGAGGAACGCTACTACGCCATGCTGGACGACGCACCCATGGCCGCATAACTTAAACCAAACGGCCTCCGGCAGTCCCGGGGCGGTTCAAGACAGCGTCGGCACTGGTTCGAGGGTCAGATCGATCTCGAACCCGAACGCCTCGTCTTCATCGACGAGACTTGGACTGCCACCAACATGACCCGCAGTCACGGGCGCTGCCGGAAGGGCGGGTGGCTGCGGATGGGCTTCCCGCATGGCCACCGCAAGACCACCACGCTGGTGGCAGGCCAGCGCATGACCGGCAAGGTCGCGCCGATGGTGCTGGGCCGATCAACGGCGACTGGTTCGAAGCCTATGTGGCGCACGTTCTGGTGCCTGAGCTTCGCCCCGGCGACGTTGGCATCATGGACAACCTCTCGAGCCACAAACGGGCCGCTGTGAAGGAAAGGATCGAAGCGGCCGGCGCGACTATACGCTTCCTTCCGCCATACAGCCCCGACTTCAACCCAATTGAGAAGGCCTTCTCCCGGCTCAAGGCAATGCTCCGCAAAGTGGGCGAGCGAACCGTCAGCGGGTTGTGGGACCTGATCGGCAGGCTCGTCGACATCTTTCAGCCAGACGAATGTGCCAACTACTTCAAATCATGCGGCTATGAACCGGAATGAATGGAAACTGCTCTAGGGGATCAGCACTTTCGCGCCGAGCAAACTCACCTATCGATTAAAGTCCGGCAAGAAGCGTTTGGCTTCGCATTGACGACCGGCAGTGCTACAAACAACCCGTTCGTCGCCATAAAGCACCGTCTGGACGCAAATTGGAATCGAGCCGGGTATAAAATGTAATCTGATGGTTTTTCTGATGAATTTCGATGCAACCATGAACAGAACTAAAGACAATCTTTCAATATTTTAAATCCTGATGGTGACTCCGTCCCTGGCATCATTGGCCCCATTCAGCGCCTCCAAGTCATTGCAGCGCTGTGCGGTTGCGGGCGAACTGTCCGGCCGCGGGCGGTCGCGCTTGATCGCTTCCACCCGGCCGCTGGACGTGCCACATCGGTGGATGGGAGAGCGTGACTGATGAGCTGGCAGGCCGAGATCGATGAACTGCGCCGCCGCGAGGCCATGGCCGAGAAGATGGGCGGGGCCGAAAAGGTCGCGCGCCAGCATGGGCGCGGCAAGCTTGATGCGCGGGCGCGGATTGCCGGGCTGGTCGATGCGGGATCGTTTCGGGAGATCGGGAAGATCGCCGGCAAGGGGCACTATGATGCGGCGGGCAAGCTGACGGGCCTCAGCCCTTCGAACCTGATCTTCGGCCGCGCGAATATCGAAGGCCGCCCGGTGGTGGCCTCTGCCGATGATTTTACCGTGCGCGGCGGGGCAGCCGATGCGGCGATCCACCGCAAGTTCAGCCAGTGCGAGAAGATGGCGCATACGCTGGGCATTCCGCTCATCCGCATGATCGACGGCACCGGCGGTGGCGGCTCGGTCCGCACGCTGGAGGAGATCGGCGCGACCTATGTGCCCGCAACACCCAGCTGGTCCGATGTGGTGCGCAATCTCGACAGCGTGCCGGTGGTCGCGCTCGCGCTTGGGCCTACGGCGGGGATGGGCGCGGCGCGGCTGGTTGCGAGCCACTATTCGATCATGGTCAGGGGCCTCTCGCAGGTCTTTGCCGCCGGCCCCGCGGTGGTCGAGGCAATCGGTGAGGCCAGCGACAAGGAAAGCCTTGGCGGCAGCGCGATCCACACCCGCAACGGCGTGGTCGACGAGGAAGTGGCCAGCGAAGCCGAGGCGTTCCAGCGCGCGCGCCGGTTCCTGTCCTACCTGCCCAGCCGCGTTGGCCAGACCGCACCCCGCGCCGAGCCGCGCGATTCCGTGGATCGCCGCGAAGAGTTCCTGCTCTCGGCCGTTCCGCGCGACCCCAAGCAAGTCTATTCGATGCGCAAGGTGGCCGAGGCCGTGGCCGACAAGGGCAGCGTGTTCGAAATGGGCCGCCAGTGGGGACGGGCCGCGATCACTGCTTTCGCCCGGTTCGACGGCTGGCCGGTGGCGCTGCTTGCCAGCGACCCGACTTTCCTCGGCGGATCATGGGAAGCGCGCACCTCGGAAAAGGTCGAGCGCTTCGTCAAGCTCGCCGATCAGTTCCGGCTGCCGATCATCCATCTTGTCGACAATCCGGGCTTCATGATCGGCCTTGCTGCCGAGACAACCGGGACGATCCGCTACGGCGTGCAGGCGATGAACGCAATCTATCGCGCGGACGTCCCGCTCGCCTCGGTCATCGTGCGGCGCGCCTATGGCATCGCCGGCAGCGCGATGAGCAACGCCGATGCGTTCCAGTATCGCTTCGCCTGGCCTTCGGGCGATTGGGGCAGTCTGCCGATCGAGGGCGGGATCGAAGTGGCCTACAAGGCCGAACTCGAACAGGCCGAGGATCCGGCCGCGCATCTCGCAATGATCCGCGACCGGCTTAACAGGGTCCGTTCCCCCTTCCGCACTGCCGAGCATTTCGGGGTGGAAGACATCATCGACCCCCGCGACACACGTTCGCTGCTGTGCGAATTCGCCGGGCTGGCGTGGGCGAAACTGGGCGCGGCCTGAGGGCAGTTGCGGCGCAGGGGGGCGGCGTGCCAAGGTCCATGTCTCCGGGTCGGCGCTATGGCGCGCTTTCCCTGCAAGCTTTCGTCTGAGCGGCCCCTGCCGCCACATCTGGAGTTCTCGAATGCCCGCAAAGTTCGCTCGCCTGTCCGCCCTTGCCGCTGTTTCCGCCTGTGCGCTCGCACTCGGGATCGGGCCGGGCCAGCGCCCGCTGGCGGCGCAGCCGGGCGATGCTCCGGCGGACTGCGCGTCCGGCAATGGCGGGCTCACTTTGCCACCCGGTTTCTGCGCGACGGTGTTTGCCGATAATCTTGGCCACGCCCGCCATCTCACCGTGGCAAGCGACGGCACGGTCTATGTCAACACCTGGCATTCACCGGACTATTTCCCGAACAATCCGGCTCCGGGCGGCGGCTTCGTCGTTGCGCTGAAGGACCGCGACGGAGACGGCGTGGCCGATGTGACCGAGCGCTTCGGTTCGACTGTTCGCAAGGGCGGGCAGGGCGGCACCGGCATCGCGCTGTGGCAGGGTGCGGTCTATGCCGAGGAAGGCGGCACCGTCGTGCGTTACAAGCTGACGCCGGGGCAGATGGCGCCTGTGGGCACGCCTGAGCTGGTGCTTTCGGGGCTTGTGATGGGCGGTGATCACCCGATGCACCCCTTTGTGATCGATCCCGCCGGCACGCTGCTGGTCAATTCCGGATCGGCCAGCAACACTTGCGAAAGCCCCAATCGCCAGCCCGGCGCCAAGGGCGCGGACCCGTGTATCGAGCAGCAAACGCGCGGCGGCATCTGGGCCTACAGTGCCGACAAGCTGGGCCAGGTGTTCTCGCCCGCCGAGCGCTGGGCAACGGGCATCCGCAACACCGGCGGCATGGCGCTTGATGCGTCGGGCCGGGTCTATGCCACCCAGCACGGGCGCGACCAGCTCTCGCAGAACTGGCCCGCGCTCTATACGGGCGAGCAGGGCGCGGGATTGCCCGCCGAGATCCTGTTCTCGCCCTTCAAAGGCGCCGATTTCGGCTGGCCGACCTGCTATTATGACCCGGCACAGGGCCGCCATGTCCTCGCCCCCGAGTATGGCGGTGATGGCGGCAAGATGCAGGGGCGCTGCGCGGACAAGACCCCGCCAGTGGCCGGCTTCCCCGCGCACTGGGCGCCCAATGATGTCGCGATCCATGGCGGCAAGGGCTTTCCCGCCGCCTATGCCGGAGGGGCGTTCGTGGCCTTCCATGGTTCGTGGAACCGGGCCCCGGCACCGCAGGACGGCTATCTCGTGGCGTTCCAGCCGCTCAGCGGCGGCAAGGCATCGGGTCCGTGGATCCGCTTTGCCGATGGCTTTGCCGGCGAATACCGCGAGCCGGGCCGCGCCGCGCACCGCCCGGCGGGCCTCGCGGTCGGCCCCGATGGCGCGCTTTACATTGCCGACGACGTGCGCGGCACGATCTGGCGCGTGACTTATCATGGCACGCCTAACGCACCGCTGACCGAAGCCCCGCGCGCGCCCGTCAAGAGCGCGCTGACCACGGGCAACCCCTTCACCGGTGGGCCGCCGCCCGTGCCTCCCGGTTCAAGCGCTGATGAAGTCGCGCTTGGCCAGCGGATCTATTTCGGCGAGGCCAAGGGCGGGACCTGCGCCGGGTGCCACGGTTCGGACGGGCGCGGCAGTTCGGCGGGCGGCTCGCTCACCGGCCCCTCGTACCAGTGGAGCGACGGATCGGTTGCGGGCCTTGCCGCGACCATCACCGCCGGCGTGGCCAAGCCCAAGAAGGCGAGCGGCGGCATGCCTGCGCTGGGCGGGACGGCGCTTGATCCTGCCGATGTGCGCGCCGTCGCGGCCTATGTCTGGACGTTGGGGCATTCGCGCTGAGGTCGAATTGATATCGACGACGGTCGGGATCGTGTCGTTGAGCAGGGTGATCTTCTTGCGCGCGATCCGCCAGTCGCCCTCGTTCAGGGCGAGCCGGAATTCGTAGCGCCCAAAAAAGCGGTCCGACCGGCTCATGCGCAGTCCGTGTAGGCGCGGGGCCCTCTCCAACAGAAGCGCCGCCGCTTTCGGCAAGCTTGATCCGGGCGCGGCAAGCGGTCAGTCTGGCGCCTATTGCATCGGGGAGTGAGGCCAGAATGACAATGCGCGCGGTATCGGGAGCAGCCCTGGTCGTCGCACTCCTTGCGCAGCCGGCCGCCGCCGCGCCCGCACCGATCATTGCCATGAGCGAGACGGAGCAGGTCGCGCCCGCCGTGCCGCCGATCCTGTCCGCACGCGAGCGGGCGGAAACCGAGAACCGGATTCTTGCAACGCGGCTCGATACGGTCATTCCCGCGATCATGCGCGCCGAGGGCATCGATCTGTGGCTGTTGGTGGCGCGCGAGTATTTCGAGGAGCCGGTGGTCGCCTCGATGCTTGATGCCGAAAGCATGCACGCCCGGCGCCGTACGATCCTGATCTTCCACGATCCGGGCGGCGGTAAGCCGGTCGAGCGCCTCACGGTCAGCCGCTACGGGCTTGGCGGCCTGTTCGCACCTGCCTGGGACCCGGCGAAGCAGCCTGACCAGTGGCAGGCGGCTGCCGATCTTGTTGCCGCCCGCAACCCGGCCCGGATCGCGGTCAATATCTCCGACCTCCACCAGTTCGCCGATGGCATGACGGTCAGCCAGTATGGCAAGTTCACCGCCGCTTTGCCTGAGGCTATGCGTTCGCGGATCGTGAGCGGGGAGGGGCTGGCGATCCGCTGGCTCGAAACCCGCACACCAGCCGAGATGGAGCTCTATCCCGCGATCGAGCGCACGGCTCATGCGGTGATCGGCGAGGCCTTTTCGCGCAAGGTGATCACGCCCGGCGTGACGACGGCTGAAGAGGTGCAGTGGTGGTACCGCGATCGGCTGCTGCAGCTTGGCCTCGATGCATGGTTCCACCCATCGGTGGGGATCCAGCGGCAGGGCGTGAAGGGCATGCTTGAAGGGGCCGAGGTGATCCGGCCCGGCGATCTGCTGTGGACCGATTTCGGGATTACCTACCTACGGCTCAATACCGATACGCAGCACCTTGCCTATGTGCTGAAGCCGGGTGAGACCGAGGCGCCGGCCGGGATCAGGCAGGGCCTTGCCGCCACCAATGTGCTACAGGACATCCTCCTGCGCCAGTTCGCGGTCGGCCGAAGCGGCAACGAAGCACTGGCGCGGGCACGGGCCGAGGCTATGGCGGCGGGCCTTGATCCGTCGATCTATTCCCATCCGATCGGTCTGCATGGTCATGGCGCCGGGCCTTCTATCGGTTTCTGGGACAACCAGAATGCGGACCCACGCGGCGCCGCGCCGATCCGGGCCAATACCGCTTGGTCGATCGAGCTCACAACCTATGCCGCCGTGCCCGAGTGGGGCGGTCAGCGGATCGATTTCCGGGCGGAGGAAAACGCGTTCTTCGATGGGAAGACCGTGCGTTTCATCGATGGACACGAGACGAGCCTTACGCTGATCCCGTCTGGGCCTGGCCCGGGCCAGTAGAAAAGAGAAAGCCCCTCCCGTTGCGGGGAGGGGTTGAGTTTGTTTGGTGGGGGCAGCGTTTTGTTGCGCGGCCCCGTCTCCCGGCCCTCTCCCCTGCCGGGGAGAAGGCTTTCAGGGTCAGACGATCAATGGCCCGCTTGCGCCGCCAGCGCTGCGAGCAGCAGCAGGGCGACGATGTTGGTGATCTTGATCATCGGGTTGACGGCCGGGCCGGCGGTATCCTTGTAGGGATCGCCGACCGTGTCACCGGTGACGGCAGCCTTGTGGGCATCGCTGCCCTTGCCGCCGTGGTGGCCGTCTTCGATGTACTTCTTGGCGTTGTCCCACGCGCCGCCGCCCGAGGTCATCGAGATGGCGACGAAGAGACCGCCGACGATCACGCCAAGGAGCAGCGCGCCGAGCGCGGCAAAGCCGTTCTCCTGGCCCGCGACGGCAGCGATCACGAAGTAGACCACGATCGGCGCGAGCACCGGCAGCAGCGACGGGATGATCATTTCCTTGATCGCGGCCTTGGTCACGAGATCGACGGTCCGCGCGTAGTCCGGCTTGCTTTCATAAGTCATGATGCCCGGGTTTTCGCGGAACTGGTCACGCACGTCCTTGACGACGTCACCAGCGGCGCGACCCACCGCGGTCATGCCCATGGCTCCGAAGAGGTAAGGCAGGAGCGCGCCGAGCAGGAGGCCGACGATGACGTAGGGGTTTTCAAGGCTGAACGACACGTTGAGATCGGGGAAGAACTCCCGAAGGTCGGTCGTGTAGGCGGCGAAGAGCACAAGCGCGGCAAGGCCGGCCGAACCGATCGCGTAGCCCTTGGTGACGGCCTTGGTGGTGTTGCCCACCGCGTCGAGCGCATCGGTCTTCTCGCGGACCGAATCGTCGAGGCCGGCCATTTCGGCAATGCCGCCGGCGTTGTCGGTGACAGGGCCGTAGGCATCGAGCGCGACGACCATGCCGGCCAGCGCGAGCATCGCGGTGGCGGCATAGGCGATGCCCATGAGACCGGCGAGCTTGAAGGCGATGATGATGCCCGCGCAGATCACCAGTGTGGGCAGCGCGGTCGATTCAAGGCTGATGGCAAGGCCCTGGATCACGTTGGTGCCGTGGCCGGTTTCCGAAGCCTTGGCGATCGAGCGGACCGGACGGTAGTTGGTGCCGGTGTAGTACTCGGTGATCCAGATGATCAGGCCAGTGATGACGAGGCCGAGCAGCGCGCAATAGAACAGGATGCGGCCGCTGAACTCCGTGACGGTGCCCATGCTGGTGAAGCTCATCTTGGCTTCCATGTCGCCGCCCAGCGAGTGGCTGATCGCCCACCAGATTGCGGGGACGGAGAGGACGGCGGTGACAAGGAAGCCCTTGTACATCGCGCCCATGATGTTCTTGCCGCCACCGAGGCGGACGAAGTAGGTGCCGATGATCGAAGTGACGATGCAGACGCCGCCGATGAGCAGCGGCATGGCCATGAGATCGATGAGGTTGGGCGCGCTCTTGAGGAGCAGCGCGGTGAGCACCATGGTGGCGCCGACGGTGACGACATAAGTCTCGAACAAGTCGGCGGCCATGCCGGCGCAGTCACCCACGTTGTCGCCCACGTTGTCGGCGATCACGGCGGGGTTGCGTGGGTCATCTTCGGGGATTCCGGCCTCGACCTTGCCGACGAGGTCGGCGCCGACGTCGGCGGCCTTGGTGAAGATGCCGCCGCCCAGACGCGCGAAGATCGAGATAAGCGAGGCGCCGAAGGCGAGCGCGGTGAGCGCCTGCACGACGGTGCGGTCGGTGCCGTTCACGGTGTAGTGCGCGGGACCGGTGAGGTACCAGAAGAACACCGCGATCGCGAGGAGCGCGAGGCCCGCCACGAGCATGCCGGTGATCGCGCCCGCGTTGAATGCGAGCGTCAGGCCCTGTTGCAGGCCCTTCTGCGCGGCGGCAGCGGTGCGCACGTTGGCGCGGACCGAGATGTTCATGCCGATGAAGCCGGCAACGCCCGAAAGGACTGCGCCGATCACGAAGCCCACGGCCGAGATGGTCCCGAGGGCTGCTGCGACGATGACGGCGACGACAACGCCGACAATGGCAATGGTGGTATACTGGCGGCGCAGGTAGGCTTGGGCGCCTTCCTGGATCGCGGCGGCGATTTCCTGCATTTTGGCGTTGCCGGCATCTGCGCCGAGCACCTGGCGGCTGGTAATGAAGCCATAGACAATGGCCAGCAGCCCCAATGCAATTGCGGTTACGGTCAAACTCACTTTGAGACACCCCCTTCTTTTACCGTGCTGTTTCAGCCGGTCCCCGTCGTTCGCGGGTCGGGGCGGACGCTAGTGCATAAATTCCGCACCGCAAGACTTAGTATGCATTTTTCAGGTGTGTTCGTAGCCGAGAGGGCCTTCGGGGGCAGTGCCGCCGAGGAGAAGGGGAGCATTGCCCCGGTTCAGGACAGCGCCGATGCGGAAGGCCGGGCAGGGCGGCGCGAGGTCGGGGGGAAGGGTGAAGAGGAGTTCGTAGTCGTCGCCCCAGGCAAGCGCGTCGCGGATGCGTTCAGGAGGCAGGCCGGGGGGGAGGGGGATCAGGGCGGGATCGAGGGCAATGGTGACCCCGCTTGCATCGGCCATCCGGCGGCTGTCGAGGAGCAGGCCGTCCGAGACGTCCATCATCGCTGTGACCCGGGGAGCGAGGGCGCGGCCTTCGGTGAGGCGGGGCGCCGGGCGGCGATAGGCGGTGCTGTCCGCCCCGCTGCCCGATTGGAGCGCTTCGAAGCCGAGCATGGCCGTGCCGACGGGGCCGGTGATCCAGACGCTGTCGCCGGCCCGGGCGCCGCTGCGGCTGGGGACGGGGCGGCAGGTGGCGCGGCCCAACGCGGTGAGGCCCAGCGTTTGCGGACCCGGAGTGCGCACCGTGTCGCCGCCGAGCAGGGGCACGCCGAAGTGGGCAAGCGCCTGCCCGAGGCCCTCGGTAAAGCGGGTGTTGTCTGCCGTCAGGGTGTAGCCGAGGAGGACGCCGATGGGTTCGGCGCCCTTGCTCGCGAGGTCCGAGAGATTGGTGGCGAGAAGCTTCCACGCGACGTCCGCCGGGTCTTGCGCCGGGAGCCAGTGGACCCCTTCGACCATCATGTCGTGCGTGAGGATCAGCGTCTCGCCGCCCACCTCCAGCACCGCGCAATCATCGGCGAGGCCGCGCGCCGCGGGGTGCGTTGCCAGCGCCTGGAGGGCGGCGATGAAGGCGGATTCGGCGCTCAGCGGTGATCTCCTGCCACATTCCGCGGCAACCCCATCCTCGTCATTGCGAGCGAAGCGAAGCAATCCAGAGCGTCATGCACAGCGGCTCTGGTTTGCTTCGTCGCTACGCTCCTCGCAATGACGAAGGTGGGGGGAAGGGGCATTGGCGGCACCCCGGCCTCAGTCCCCCGTGAACACCGGCGCGCGCTTCTCGAGGATCGCGTTGACGGCTTCCTTGTGGTCCGCCGTCTCGTGCACGATCGCCTGGAACGCGGCCGAAAGCTCGAGCACATCGCCCGCGCGGCCATGCTGGGCCTCGCGCAGCAGGCGCTTGGTCAGGCGCAGGGCGCGGGGGCTGTTGGCGGCGATTTCCTCGGCGAGCGCTACGGCCTTGTCCAGCAGCTGGTCTGCCGGGACGACATCGCCGACAAGGCCGATGGACTGCGCATAGGCCGCGTCAAACGTGCGGCCCGTCAGGAACAGTTCCGCCGCCTTCGAATAGCCGACGATCTTTTGCAGCGTCCACGCGCCGCCATCGCCGGGGATGATGCCGACCTTGATGAAGCTCGCCGCCATCTTCGCCGTGTCTGCCGCAAGGCGCAGATCGCACACGCAGGCAAGGTCAAGGCCAAGGCCGATGGCGTGGCCGTTGATCGCGGCGATCATCGGCACTTCGCAATCGAGCATGGCGCGGGTCGCGCGCTGCACGCCGCGGCGGTAGTTCGCGGCGGTCGAGTCGGGCTGGTCGAGCGGGCCGATGCCCTTGCGGTCGCGGATGCCCTTGATGTTGCCGCCGGTGCAGAATGCGCGGCCCGCACCCGTCAGCACGATGGCGCTGACCGAGCGGTCGTTCGCGAGGCCGAAGAAGGTGTCGACGATATTGTCGCAATCTTCCAGCGTGCCGATCGCGTTCATCGATTCGGCGCGGTCCATCGTGAGGATGGCGACGCGGCCGCGGCGCTCGACGTGGAGGAATGGGGTCATCTCAGCTTTTCTCCCTATTGCACTTGCGGGCTAGTCACCCGGCAATCTTGCGATTGCGATGCCCGCGGCGCTGCCATAGGGATGCGTTCGATGCAAATATTCCCGCTGCACCCGTTCCGTCCCGTAGGGGACATTCCCGCCCTTCGCCAGCAGGTCCGCGACCTGGTGGCGCAGCATGAAGCCAGCTGGCCGATCGAGCTGCGCGCCAATTGCTGGTTCAGCTTCGACGAGGAATTCTCGAAGGCGCTTGGCGCCGCCGGCCTGCTCGGCATGACTTGGCCCAAGCAGTACGGCGGGCACGAGCGCACCATGCTCGAACGCTATGTCGTGCTGGAAGAGCTGCTCGCGGCAGGCGCCCCCGCCGGCCTCCACTGGATCGCCGACCGCCAGACGGGGCCCCTCCTCCTGCGCTACGGCACCGAAGCGCAGCGCGAGAAGTACCTGCCCGGCATGGCACGCGGCGAGATCTACGCCTGCATCGGCCTCTCCGAACCCGGCTCGGGATCCGACCTTGCCAGCGTGCGCACTTCGGCCAAGAAGACCAACGAGGGCTGGCGCATCAACGGCCAGAAGGTGTGGACCAGCGGCGCGCACAAGAGCCACGCCGCGCTCACCCTGCTTCGCACCGAGGAAGGCAGCGAGCGCCACACCGGCCTTTCGCAGATGATGATCGACCTCGATACGCCGGGGATCACGATCCGCCCGATCATCGACATGACGGGCACGCACCATTTCAACGAGATTTGGTTCGAAGACGTGCTCCTGCCGCATGACGCGCTGGTGGGCGTGGAAGGCAATGGCTGGAAGCAGGTCGTCGCCGAACTCGCGCTCGAGCGTTCGGGGCCGGAGCGCTATCTCTCCAGCCACATGCTGCTCGTCGCGCTGATTGATGCTGTCGGGCCTGAACCGGATGCGCCGACCGCGCAGCTGATCGGGCGGCTCACCGCCGAGATGTGGACGCTGCGGCAGATGTCGATGTCGACCATCGCCAAGCTGGCGGCGGGCGAGGACCCGGTGGTCGAGGCGGCGATCGTCAAGGACCTCGGCAATGCCTACGAACAGGCCCTGCCGCGCGCGGTGCAGGCGGCGGTGGACGCGGACCTTGCGGGGAAGAGCGACCTCTCCCGCCTGCTGACATGGATCCTCGTCGCGAGCCCGAGCTTCTCGCTGCGCGGCGGCACGCCGGAAGTGCTGCGCGGAATTATTGCCAAGGGACTGGGGCTGCGGTGAAATCTGTAACCACCCCCCGTTTCGTGTCCCCCCACTTCCCGTTCGTGTCGAGCGAAGTCGAGACACCGGGCGCGGCGTGTGGTGTCTCGACTTCGCTCGACACGAACGGAAGTTGGGGTTTGAAATTCTTGTGAGGAACAAGCTCTGATGAGCGACAATCGTACTCTGCTCACCGATATGGCCGCTGGCCTGTTCGCCGATCTGGCCGGAAAGCCCTTTGCCGAGGCCTGGCCGCAAGTGGCCGAGGCGGGGTTCTCCACGCTGCTGGTGCCCGAGGATGCGGGCGGCTTCGGCGGGGACTGGGGCGATGTGCTCGCCGTGCTGCGGCTCGCCGGCCTCAACGCGCTGGCCGCGCCGCTGGCCGAGCCGGTGATTGCGCACTACCTGCTGGCGCAGGCGGGGATCGCAGCGCCCGAAGGCCTGATTTCCATCGCCGCGCCGGGGCAGCGGGTGCCTTATGGCCGCCATGCGGCTGCGGTGGTGCATGTGGAGGGCGGCACGCTCTCGCTCTACCACTCCGATGCCTGCACATTCGACGAGGGGCTTTCGCCTGCGGGTGAGCCTTGGGATGCCGTGAGCTTCACCGGCGCGGCGGCGGCTTCGGCGGCGTGCGATGTCGATCTGCTGGCGCTGGGCGCGTTTGCCCGCGTGGCGCAGGCGAGCGGCGCGCTGGAGGCGGCGTTTACGCTTGCAATCGATCACGTGAACACGCGCGTGCAGTTCGGCCGGGCGCTGGCGAAGTTCCAGGCCGTGCAGCAGGCGATGGCCGAGTTTTCCGAGGAAGCGGCGGCGGTCGACGCCTCAGCCGCAGCCTGCGCGGCGGCGCTGGATTACGGGCACGCCAGCTTCGAGATTGCGGCGGCCAAGCTGCGCATGGGGATCGCCGTGGACCGCGCCGTGCCCATCGCGCACCGCATGCACGGCGCCATCGGCTTCACCATCGAATACGCATTGAATCACCTGACCCGCCGCCTGATGGGTTGGCGCAGCGAATTCGGTGGCGATGCCTTCTGGGCCGAGCGGCTGGGCCGGCGCGTGGCGGGCCTCGGCGGCCATGGCCTGTGGCGCGAAATGGCGGCAAGGACGGACCGGCTGGTCGGTTAAAGCACTGATGCCTTACCACTAATCTGTTCCCCATCACGCCATTGACCTGTTATCCGTCCCCCCGTGCTTGACACGGGGTTCGGCTTTTCTTCGGGCGCGAGGTCCCAAAAGAAAAGCCAAGGCCCGGATCAAGTCCGGGCCGACGAATGCAAGCGATAGTGTTTGAGCTTGAGCCCTCAGGCGCGCTTGCGGCCAAATCCGGCGACACGCGGCGGCATCTGCGGTGTGGCTTCTTCTTGCACCTGCATTTGCGCCTCGCGCTGCGCGAGATAGCGCGCCATGACCGCATCGGCGTCGAAGTCGCTCACTTGCGGCTGATCCTCGCGCGGTGCGGCAATCGCGCGGGTGAGCGCCGCCTTGGAGACCCGCGCCGCCCCGCCGACAAACCCGTCACCGCCGCGCATCTTCTCCATGTCCGCCAGCCTTGCGATAACCGTTGCCTTGTCCATGGCGAGGAGATTGAAGGGAATGCTGATCTTCGCCGTGCCGAGCACGCCGCCAGTATGGCTGATCCGGATCGTATGCTGCCGGCTGACCGGGATGAAGCCCCAGATATACTGGGTCAGCGTGTGCACCTCGATTGCGGTGACCTCGCGCCAGTTCAGCCGCCGCGAGGTGCCGAGCGGAAGGAGGTGGATCCGACGCTCATCGTATTCGATGGCCTTGAGATCGCTGAACACCCGCGCGAGCCTGCCGATCGACATCAGCGGCCCGCCCAGGATCAGGATGACCCCGATGATCATCCCGATGGGCCCGCCCAGCAGGCAGAACACCCCCAGCACGGGCGCGACCAGAAGCAGAAACGCTCCGCTGAAGATGAGCTTGGCCCGGCTGTAGTGCAGTGTTGTCATCGTGATTCTCCTGAGGGGAACCTTGACTGACCAGTGGTTACGATGGGTTTAGCGAGGGGAGGCATGGAACGCCGCCTGAGGGGCGGGAGCCGCGAATTCGGCGGCGATGCTTTCTGGGCGGACCGGTTGGACGCTTGTCACCAATACTGTGAATCGCGACCACTCTGGAGCTATCCCGGGTACCGGCAATTGTCTCGCGGCTCGGTCAAAGCTAGGTTTGCCGCAATGCCACGGCCACACCAATTGTCCGGGCGCGAGCAACGATTTGGACGGAAGGCTTGGAATGATCTTTGAGCAGATTGCCACGGGTGGCTGTCAATCCTATCTGGTCGGGTGCGAGGCGACGGGTGCGGCGGTCCTGATCGATCCGGAGCACCGCCAGATCGACCGCTATATCGGCCTTGCCCATCAGCGGGGCGTGCAGGTTCGCTACATCATCGACACGCACACACACGCCGATCACTTTTCCGGCAGCCGGGAACTGGCGCGCACGCTGTCCGTCCCGGTGGTGATGTACCGGACCAGCCCCGCACCCTTTGCCGATATGCGGCTGGATGATGGCGATATGCTGATCGTCGGCCAGCTTCGCCTGAACGCGCTGCATACGCCGGGCCACACGCAGGATTCGATGTGTCTCGTCATGGACGACCGCGTCTTCACAGGAGACACGCTGCTGATCGGCGGCACTGGGCGGACCGATCTGCCCTCGGGCGATCCGCACGCCTTGTACGACAGCTTGTTCCAGAAACTGCTCAAGCTTCCCGCCGAAACGCTCGTCTTCCCGGCCCACGAGTACAAAGGCCGGACTCACACCACAATCGGTGCGGAAATCGCCGGGAATCCGCGCCTGCAGAAGACCGATCGCAGCGAATTCGTGGACATGATGCAGCATCTTGACCTCGCCGCTCCGACCCACCTGACCGAGGCGCTGCGCACGAACATGACCGGCGGCAAGTCGGTCGCCCAACTTCTTTCCGAAGCCGGCGCGAAAGTGCCGTTCATGGCGCTGACCGAATTTCGCGAGCGGCTCGGCGGCAACAGCCGCGATCTGATCGTCCTCGACGTGCGCGAGCGAGATGCCTTTTCCAGCGGGCTCATTCCCGGCGCGCGCCACTTGCCGCGGGGCCAGCTAGAGCTGAGGGTCAATACCGAGTTTCCGGATCCGACGGTGCGGATCGTGACGTGCTGCGAATTCGGCAAGATCTCGACACTGGCGGCAGCGACTTTGCGCGAGCTTGGGTTCAGCCGGGCGACTGCGCTTGATGGCGGCGTGAAGGCCTGGAAGGATGCCGAGTATCCGCTGGAGAGTGCCGGCTGACCCGGCACGTCCTTTGCTGCGGGTGCCGAAGCTTCTTGGCCCCACCCCAATCCCTTGACCCCATCCCCCGCACCCCTTAATCGTTCAGTTAAACGAACGCATACGGGAGTCGGAAAGCCATGGCTGTAGCCTATATCGTTGATGCAGTGCGGACCGCGGGCGGGCGCAGGAATGGGCGGCTCGCGGGGGTACACCCGGTCGATCTTTCGGCGGCGACGCTCGATGCCATTGTTGCGCGGACGGGGATCGATCCCTCGGCGGTCGAGGACGTGATCATGGGCTGCGTCTCGCAGGGCGGGCAGCAGGCGGGGCAAGTGGGGCGCAATGCCGTGCTCGCCGCGAAGCTGCTGCCGGATTCGGTGCCGGCCGTGACGATCGACCGCCAGTGCGGATCATCGCAGCAGGCGATCCAGTTTGCCGCGCAGGCGGTGATGTCGGGCGTGCAGGACATGGTGATCGCCGCGGGCGTCGAGAGCATGACGCGCGTGCCCATGGGCTCGACCGCGATCTTTCACATGAAAGAGGGGCTGGGCAACTACAAGTCGCCGCAGCTGGAAGAGAAGTATCCGGGCATCATGTTCTCGCAGTTCATGGGCGCGGAAATGATCGTGAAGAAGCACGGCTTCACCAAGGATCAGCTCGATGCCTTCGCGCTCTCCAGCCACCTCAAGGCGATTGCCGCGACGCAGGCGAATGCCTTCGCCAACGAGATCGTGCCGATTGCCATCGAGACGCCGGACGGCCCGGCGATGCACACGGTGGACGAGGGCATCCGCTTTGACGCGAGCCTTGAATCGATCGCGGGCGTGAAGCTGCTCTCGCCCGATGGCTTCCTGACGGCGGCGAGCTCCAGCCAGATCTGCGACGGCGCGAGCGCGGCGCTGATCGTTTCGGAAGCGGCGCTCAAGGCCCACGGCCTGACCCCGCTGGCGCGCATCCACAACCTGACGGTGACGGCAGGCGATCCGGTGATCATGCTCGAAGAACCGCTCTTCGCCACCGACCGCGCGCTGCAGCGGGCGGGGATGAAGATCGGCGATATCGACCTTTATGAAGTGAACGAGGCGTTCGCTTCGGTGCCGATGGCCTGGCTGAAGCACACCGGCGCGGACCCGGAGAAGCTCAACGTCAACGGCGGCGCGATTGCGCTGGGTCATCCGCTCGGCGCTTCGGGCACGAAGTTGATGTCCACGCTGCTCCAGGCGCTGAAGGCGCGCGGGCTGAAGTATGGCTTGCAGACGATGTGCGAAGGCGGCGGCGTTGCCAACGTGACGATTGTTGAGATGATGTGATCCCTCCCCTCCCGCTTGCGGGAGGGGCCGGGGGTGGGTGTGTTCCGTCAAGCACGGCTTTTGCGGGATCAGGCCCACCCCAAACCCCTCCCGCAGGCGGGAGGGGCTTCAGTTTGATTTCAGGAGAGAATTGCCATGAAGCTTGATAGTTCGATTTCGGCCGTCGTCACCGGCGGCGCTTCCGGTCTGGGTGCCGCCACTGCCCGCGCGCTGGCCGCGAAGGGCGTGAAGGTCGCCATCTTCGACATGCAGAAGGAAAAGGGCGAGGCCGTCGCGGCCGAGATCGGCGGCGTGTTCTGCGAAGTGAACGTGACGTCTGACGAGAGCGTGGACGCCGGCTTTGCCAAGGCGCGTGAGGCCATCGGGCAGGAGCGCATCCTCGTGAACTGCGCCGGCACCGGCAACGCGATCAAGACCGCCAGCCGCAGCAAGGAAGACGGTTCGATCAAGCACTTCCCGCTCGAAGCCTTCAACTGGCTGATCCAGATCAACCTCGTCGGCACGTTCCGCTGCATCGCCAAGTCGGCGGCAGGCATGATGACGTTGGCGCCGCTGGAAGACGGGGACCGCGGCGCGATCGTGAACACCGCTTCGGTCGCGGCCGAGGACGGCCAGATCGGGCAGGCGGCCTACTCCGCCTCGAAGGGCGGCGTTGTCGGCATGACGCTCCCCATCGCGCGCGACCTGATGAGCGAGGGCATCCGCGTCAACACGATCCTGCCGGGCATCTTCGATACCCCGCTGCTCGCCGGCGCGCCGCAGAACGTGCGCGATGCGCTGTCCGCTTCGGTGCCGTTCCCCAAGCGCCTTGGCCAGCCGGCGGAATATGCGCAGCTTGCGCTGACGATGATCGAATGCGGCTACTTCAACGGCGAGGACGTGCGCCTCGACGGCGCGATCCGTATGGCGCCGCGCTAAAAAAATAGGGACAGTCCCTGATAAAAAGGGGGGACTGTCCCTATTTTTCCCATTGGAGAGGAAGAGCCGCAAATGGCCGAATATTCGCAGATCCTGCTCGACATCGCGGACGGTATCGCGACGCTCACGCTCAACCGTCCGGCGAAGATGAACGCCTTTACGCGCACGATGATGAGCGAAATCATCGACGCGTTCGACCGGACCGATGCCGACGACAGCGTGCGCGCGGTGATCGTGACCGGGGCGGGGGACAGGGCATTCTGCGCGGGCGCGGACCTGACGCCGGACGACGGCGCGCGGCCCTTTTCCGATCCTACCGAAGTGCCGCTGAACGATGTAAAGGTGCGCGACGGCGGCGGATATTGCACCTTGCGCATCTTCAATTCGCAGAAGCCGGTGATCGGCGCGATCAACGGCGCGGCGGTTGGCATCGGCGCCACGATGCAGCTGCCGATGGATTTCCGGCTGGCGTCCACCTCGGCGCGCTTCGGCTTCGTGTTTGCCCGGCGCGGGATCGTGCCCGAAGCGGCTTCATCGTGGTTCCTGCCGCGCATCGTGGGCATGAGCCAGGCGCTCGAATGGTGCATGACGGGCCGCGTTTTCGGCGCGGAAGAGGCGCTCAAGGGCGGGCTGGTGCGCTCGCTCCATGCGCCCGAAGACCTGCTGTCCGCAGCCCACGCACTGGCGCGCGAGATTGCCGACAATACTAGCGCGGTTTCGGTTGCGATGACGCGCGCGATGCTGTGGCGCAATGCCGCGACGCCGCATCCGATGTATGCGCACCGCGTTGACAGCCGGGCGATCTACCAACTTTCGCGCGGGGCCGATGCGAAGGAAGGCGTGGCAAGCTTCCTTGAAAAGCGCGCTCCGGCCTACCCGGGCCGCGTTTCTTCGGATATGCCGTCGTTTTACCCGTGGTGGGAAGAGCCGGGCTGGGAATGAAAGAGCAGACGAAATTGGCCGAACTGGGGGATGCCGCCGCGCCGGAACAGGCAGGCGCGCGCGAATTGCTGCTGGAAACCGCTTCGCAGATCATGCGCGAGGGCGACCAGGTCGATATCTCGCTGTCCGAGCTTTCGCTGCGCTCGGGGCTCAATTCGGCGCTGGTGAAGTACTATTTCGGCAACAAGGCGGGGATGCTGAAAGAGCTGCTCGACCGCGACATGGTGGCTATCATCAAATCGGTCGAGGCGCTGATCGCCAAGGATGAGATGAGCCCCGAGGCGAAGCTTCGGCAGCATATCGCGCGCTGCGTCGATACCTATTTCGCCTTTCCCTATCTCAACCGCCTGCTGATGCGGCTGGTGCGCGATTGCGATCCGGCCGAGGCCAAGCGGATTGCCGACAAGTATCTCGCGCCGCTGAACAAGGCCTACGAGCGATTGATCACCGATGGCATCCGCGCCGGGGTGTTTCGCCCGATCGATCCGCAGCTGTTCTATTTCACCGTGACGGGGGCGGCCGACCGGTTTTTCTCGGCGCGGCTGGTGCTGCGGCACTGCTTCGATCAGGACACGCTGACCGAGGAACTGCGCGACCGCTACCGCGAGCACACGGTGGACTTCATCATGGCGGGTATTCTCGCCCGGTGAGGGGCCCAAAGCAGCTTGCCGTGAACCGGATCGGCGCTTTTGCTTGCGTGCGGCGCTGGCAGGTCTAGACTTGATCCATGGCCGATGCCGAGACCCAGCCTGACACGACGCGGCTGTCCGACTTCATCCCCTATCGCCTTGCGATCACCTCGAATGCGGTGAGCGGCCTGATTTCAGGCGAGTATCACAGCGAATTCGGGCTCAAGATCCCGGAATGGCGGATCATGGCGGTGCTGGGCGATGCAGGGCCGCTCACCCAGCGCGACCTTGTGCACGCGACCTTGATGGACAAGGTGGCGGTAAACCGCGCGTGCAAGATGCTGGAAGAGCGCGATCTGGTGGCGCGAAGCCCCAACGAGGCAGACGGTCGCTCGCACCACCTTTGGCTGACCGAGGGGGGGCGCGCGATGTACGACCGGATCTGGCCCAACGCGCTCTCCACTTACGAGCGTATCTTTGCCGCCCTCACTCCGGCCGAAACGGCCAAGCTGCGCGTGCTGCTCGACAAGCTGCTCGGCGCGGTCCGCTCCATCGAAGGTGACCTTTCATGAAACTGGCAAGCCTGCCGCAGCTGCGCGACGGACGGCTCATCGTCGTGTCCGATGATCTGGCCTGGTATGCCGATGCCGACCACATTGTGCCGACGCTCCAGGGCCTGCTCGACGAGTGGGACCGCCACGCGCCCTATCTGGAAGCGCTGGCCATCGAACTGGCTCACGGTGCGATACCGCAGCGCCGCTTCCACGAGCGCGAGGCGGCGGCGCCTCTGCCGCGCGCGCACCAGTGGGCGGACGGCAGCGCTTACGTCAACCATGTCGAATTGGTGCGCAAAGCGCGCGGGGCGGAGCTGCCGACGAGTTTCTGGACCGATCCGCTGATGTACCAGGGTGGCAGCGACGACTTGCGCGGCGCGCGCGATCCGCTGGTGCTGGCGGACGAGGCCTGGGGCGGGGACTTCGAGGCCGAGATCGTGGTGGTCACGGGCGACGTGCCGCAGGGCGTCTCGCCTGAGGAGGCGCTGGGGTATATCCGGCTGGTGGGGCTGGTGAATGACGTTTCGCTGCGCGGCCTCATCCCGGACGAGCTGGCCAAGGGGTTCGGCTTTGTTCAATCGAAGCCGGCAAGCCATTTCTCGCCGGTCTTCGTGACGCCCGCGAGCCTTGGCGAGGCATGGTCGGGCGGCAAGCTGCACTTGCCGCTGCATGTCGAGCTGAACGGCCAGCCGTTCGGGCGGCTGGAGGCGGGCGAGGAGATGACGTTCGATTTCGGCACGCTGATCGCGCATCTTGCCAGGACGCGGCGCATCGGGGCAGGTTCGATCATTGGTTCAGGCACGGTTTCGAACCGCGATCCGGATGGCTCGCCGGGAAGGCCGGTGGCTGAAGGCGGGCGCGGCTATGCCTGCATTGCCGAGCAGCGCATGGTCGAGACGATCCGCCACGGCGCGCCCGTCACTCCGTTCCTGCGGCATGGCGATACCGTGCGGATCGACGTGAAGGACGCGCGCGCGCACAGCGTGTTCGGTGCAATCGAGCAGACAGTGGTGGCGGGCTGACTTACCCCTCCGACCCGCCTGCGGCGGGCCACCTCCCCATTTGTGCTGCGCAAAAATGGGGAGGAACTGTAAAGCCATTCCCTACGCGTTCCCCATTTTCACGAAGTGCAAATGGGGAACGCGTAGCGCTGACGGAGGGGCAGTTCCCTTACATCTTGCGGTTGAGGAAGTTGTCGGTGATCGAGCAGGCTGCGGGGCCAAGGATCACGACGAACAGCGTCGGCAGGATGAACAGGATCAGCGGGATCGTCATGATCGCGGGCAGGCGGGCGGCCTTTTCTTCGGCGCGCATCATGCGTTCGTTGCGGAATTCGGCCGAGAGCACGCGCAGCGCCGAGGCTAGCGGGGTACCGTAGCGTTCCGTCTGGATCATGGTTGTGACCACGCCTTTCACCGAATCGAGATTGACGCGGTAAGCGAGGTTTTCGAATGCCATGCGCCGTTCGGTGAGGAACGAGAGTTCGATCGCGGTGAGCGCGAATTCATCGCCGAGTTCGGGATAGGCGCGGCCGAGTTCGCGCGCGACGCGGGCGAAGGCGCTGTCGACGGTAAGACCCGCCTCGGCGCAGATGACGAGGAGATCGAGCGCATCGGGCAGGCCCTTGCGGATTTCCTTGGTGCGCTTGTTGATCAGGTTGGTGATCCACAAGTCAGGGCCCTTGTAGCCCAGGATCACCATGCCGGCGAACAGGCCGAACTTCTTGTAGGCTGGCCAGAGCGGGAAGTAGTTCACCGCGTAGATCAGCACGCCGAAGATGAGGCCGAGCACGATCGGGCCGATCATCCTGCCGAGCACGACCGCAACCGCCCATTCCTTCTTGCGGATGCCTGCCTGCGCCAGCTTCTGCTGGATATCCTTGAGCTGGCTGTCCTGCAGGACTTTCAGCGATTCAAGGAAAGTCCTGATTGAGTCAGTCGTGTCGTTGCGCCGAACGATGCTCTGGCGCTTCTTGGCATTGACCGTGACGATACCGGCTTTCAGCTGGTCGCGCCGATCATTGAGCGCCTTGACGCGCTTGGCCATGGGATCGCGCACGGTGACGGCGGCGTAGATCGCCAGCAGCATCGCAGCGGCAGCGATACCCAGAAGGATCGAGCCGACGTAGATGACGTCGATTCCGAGGAGCGTTGGGCCGTGCGGAGGGGGGACTGGCATGGTGTCTCTCAGATCTCGAAGTTGACCATCTGCGCCATGATCCAGGCGCCGATGCCAAGCCAGGTGAGGCCGCCGAGGCCGGCGATGATCAACCGCTCGTCGACGAAGAATTGCCCGAGGTAACGCGGGTTGATCGAATAGATCAGCGCGAAGACGATGAACGGCAGCGAGCCGACGATATAGGCCGAGGCCTTGGATTCAGAGCTCATCGCCGCGATCTTGAGCTTCATCTGCGCGCGCTTGCGCAGCACGTCGGCAAGGTTCGCGAGCGTTTCGGCAAGGTTGCCGCCCGTCTCGCGCTGGATCGCGAGCGTGATGCAGAAGAAGCTGAACTCGGCCATGTCGAGCCGGTTGGCCGTTTCCTGAAGCGATTCCTCCATCGTGCGGCCAACCTTGATGCGATCGGTCACGAGCTTGAATTCCTCGCCAACCGGGCCGGGCAGTTCCTGCGCGACGACGCCCAGCGTTTCGGTGATCGGCAGGCCCGAGCGCAGGCCGCGCACGAGCAGTTCAAGTGCATCGGGGAACTTGGAGACGAACGCGACCTTGCGCTTGTTGATCGCGCGGCCGACCATGAAGTGCGGCAGGCCAGCCCCGACAAAGATGCCGGCGCCGAGGCCGAGCAGCAGCGCGCCGGTCTTGAGGAAGATGAACGCCGCAACCGCAACCACGAGGCCGAGCGAGGTGTAGAGATACTGGGTAAGGGTCCAGCCCTTGCCGGTCTTGTGCAGGCGCAGCGCCAGCGCTTCCACCCGCGAGCCGGAGCCGGGCTTCTTGAATGTGGCCGGCTTGCGGCTGGCAACTGCCTTGCGATACTGCGCCTCGACCTTGTCGACCGCGCTTTCCGAATGGCGGAAGCGCACGGCCTGGAGCCGGCGCGAGGCCTCGCGGCCCGCCGAAGGACCGGAAAGCGCCGCGGCGAACAGCAGCAGGACGAGCGAAGCGCCGACGCCAAGGATCACGAGTTGCATCAGGTTCATCGGGCGGTCCTGCCAGATCTTTCAAAGGGTGCCTGACCGGTGCGGAAGCCCCGACGGAGCCCCGCGCACCGGGCTGCGGTCATGCGGGTGTTCCGGTCTTTGCCTTGCCGGACGAGATCATCTTCTTGAAATCGAACTTGCCGAGCAGCGAAGTCTTGGCGCCCGGCACGGCGGCCGGCTTGTCCTTCGCCTTTTCCTTGCTCTTGGCCTTGCCCTTGGCATCCACGACTTCGCCATCGGTGCCGGTGGCGATGATCGCGGCGCCCAGATCGCGCAGTGCGCCGCCCGCCTTTGTGCTGCGGTTGGCGGCAACGAACGTCTGGCCGAGCTTGGCCGCATTGGCCGCAGCTTTCACGTCGTAGGGCACGGTGTAGTTGATCTTGCGCTCGATGGAGGCCTCGAAGTCGGACCGGCTGATCTCGCCGACGCCCGAATGGACCTTGTTGGCAACGACGATCGTCTCGGCATGCTTGGCATTGCTCTTGAGCCACGAAAGCAGGCGGATAGCATCGCGCGCGCCGGCCAGCGTAAGCTCGGTGACCACGACCACCACGTTCACGTCCGCGAGGAGGTGGGGGAAGTTGATCAGCATGTTGCGCGGCAGATCGATCATCGTCATTTCGAACGCGTGGCGGAATTCCTCCTCCAGTTGCACGAAGGCGCTGCCATCGGTCATCAGCGGCGAGCTGATCGGGGCCTCGGCCGAAAGGATGGCGAGGTTGTCGTTGGCGCGGATCATCGCGCGTTCGATGAACAGACCGTCGATGCGGCTCGGGTTGTCGATCGCGTCGGTCAGGCCGCGGCCGGGCTCGAGATCGAGTGTGAGCGCGCCGGTGCCGAAGTGCACGTCAAGATCGAGCAGCGCGGTCGGCAGGCGGTGATCGCTGCTGAACAGCCAGGCGAGGGAAGTGGCGACCGTGGAGGCGCCGACACCGCCGCGCGTGCCGACCACGGCGGTCGAGACGTGGCGCTTGACCGTGCTGCCGTCAGCCGACTTCGGCGCGGCGAAGATCGCCTGAGCCTGAACGAGCGAATCGCGCACCTGGCCCGGAGTCAGCGGCTTCAGGAGATAGTCCTGTATGCCCGAGGCGAGAAGGTCGCGGTAGAGGCGCACGTCGTTGACCTGGCCGACCGCGATCACGACCGTGCCCGGCTCGCAGACTTCGGCGAGTGCGTTGATGTCGCTCAGCGGGTCGCCGCTTTCCGAAAGGTCGACCATGAGGATGGCCGGGCTTGCTGCGATCGAGAGCGACTGAATCGCGTTGCGCAGGCCGCCCTTGTTGCACTTTTCAGGCTGCCAGCCCATGTCGACCGTGACCGGACGAAGGACATCGAGCGCGGCATCGTCGCACATGAAGGACGCGAACATGTCGCGATTGCCGGTTTTCCAGGACGCGCTCATCGATCAGTTACCCCCGGACTTGCTGGAAACTTCCTTCAGGCCGGCCGCGCCCGTCGGCGGCTGGTCGCGGTAGGCCTTGATCGCCTTGGCGTTGCTCTGGACCAGCGTGGTGCTGGGGCCCTTGGCGCCGCGCACGAGGTCTTCCTTGTTGGCGACCATCGCGGCCATGTTGCTGTTCACGGCGCAGCCGTAGTTCGGCGAGGTGGCGTTGTTCGTGTGGTTGTCGATCTTGATCGACCAGTCCGGGCAACCGGGCACGCTCGCCTCGGTGCGCGAGACGACGATGCGGGCGGTGCCGGGGGCGATTGCGCCCTCCGAGACCGGAGCGACATCGGAGAGCAGAATGCCGAAGCGGCCGGCGACCTTTTCAACCGCATCGCGGGTCTGGGCCGAATCGACCGGATCATCGATCGCGACGCGGTCGCCGTAGCCGAGATCGAGCGCCTCGAGCCAGCCGGCCAGGCGGCGCTGTTCGGGAACGGGAACGCCGCCGCCGGGCAAGGTCTGCACGTCGAACACGAAGCTGGTGCGCTGCACGACCGGCTGGCGCACGCTTTCGAGGCTGCGGTTCATGTCGGCCGAGGGCGCGTTGCAGGCAGCGAGCGGCAGGCTCAGCACGCCGGCGAGGAGGAGGACCCGGGCGGCGCCCCGGAGGTGGGGCAGGCGGATGGGCATGGTGTGACCCTTTCTCACTGGATGCTGAAGCCGGGCGCGGCATCGGCAGCGCTGGCCTGACGGTTGCGGGCGGGACGCGCGGCCTTGAGCGGCGCGGGTGCAGCCGCCTGGACGGGCGCCGAGGGTTCGAACGCGGGAGCATCGAGCGCGCCGACCTTCGGACCGTTCGACTGGACCGTGCCCGACTGCTCCGTCGGCTTAGGCCGATCGCCACCGGTCACGCCGTCGGATTCGAAATGGCCGAGCACCTGCTGCACTGCGGTTGCGGCGCGGAACCCGTCGGTCGGCAGCTTGATCTCGCTCGCGTTGACCGGGTTCACCAGATAGGGCGTGACGACAATGACGAGCTCGGTTTCACCCCTGCGATAGGCGGTGGAGCGGAACAGCGAGCCCAGGATCGGAATGTCGCCGGCGCCGGGCATCTTGGTGATCGTGTTCTGCGCGTTGTTGCGCAGCAGGCCAGCGATCATGAAGCTCTGGCCCGAACCCAGCTCGACCGTCGTTTCGGCGCTGCGCACGGTAAGTGCGGAGACCGTGAAGCTGTTGCTGATGATCGCGCCGTCGGACGAAAGCTCGGAAACCTCGGGCCGCACGCGGATCGAGATGCGCCCGTTGGCGAGCACCGTGGGCGTGTAGGAGAGGCTGATGCCGTACTTCTTGAACTCGATCGCCGTGTTGCCGAGGCCGGTGGAGACCGGGATCGGGTATTCGCCGCCCGCGAGGAAGTTCGCGGTCTCGCCCGAAAGTGCGGTCAGGTTCGGCTCGGCCAGCGAGGTGACGAGGCCGATGGTTTCGCCCAGATCCAGCGTGCCGAGGATGTCGAGGCCGAAGAGCTTGCCCATGCCTGCAAGCGTGGACTGGCCCTGCAGCGGCGTGACATTGGTGCCGTCGGTCAGCACGTCCTTGCCAGTCGTGGGATCGAAGGAGTAGCCCTGCGTCTTGGTGCCGATACCCAGCGGCAAGCGCGGGTCGGTGTTGATGGTGGAGGCGGGCGAACGACCCTGCTGCAGGCCGAACTTGAAGCCGCCGGAGCCATCGAGAGTCGTCAGGTTGGTGCCGATCTGGCGGACCAGCGAGCGGTTTACCTCGGCAAACCGGACATGCAGGTTGACCTGCAGCGGCGTTGCCATCTTGAGGCGGCTGATCACGTTGGTCTTGTCATCGACAAAGGCCTTGACCAGGCGCTCGGCCTCGGCCGCATCCTCGGGCGCGGCGATCGTGCCGGTGAGGAGCACGGTGTTGTTCATCGTCGAGGTGACGATCTTGGCCTCGGGCATGGCAAGCTTGAGCATCTGGTCGATACTGTCGATGTTGCTGCCCACGCGCACATTGGCCGACCACACCACATCGCCCGCAGCGTTGCTGGCATAGACCGTGGTCTCGCCGCCGGCCTTGCCGAACACGTAGAGCTGGTTGGTCGACTTCACCTGCACATCGGCGATCGTGTCGTTGGCGACGAACACGTCGGTCATCTTGCCGGGCAGTGTGACGAGCTGGCCGCGACCGATCGAGATCGCGATGCTGCGCGCCGGGCTGGTCACCGTCTGGGCCGAGGCGGCCTGGGGGGCCGAGGCGAGCGCCAGTGGCACGGCGAGTGCGGCAAGCGGGAGCAGCGTGGATGCGAGACGGGCCTTCATGGTCTTGCCTTTCGCGGGCGGAGTTGCGGCCTTGAGGGGGGCGTTGCTGTGCATGTCAGTGGCTCCCGACCTTGACTTCCTGAGTGTCGCGGCCACGAGTGACGCGGACCACAGGGCCGGGCGAGAACAGGGCGCGGGCAGCGTCCGTCATCGACCCGCCGGCAGCCGGCATCGACTTGGGAATGATCGAGGTGATCGCCTTCGCCATGGCCTGCGCCGCAGCGACCGGGTCGGTGGACTTCTTGGGCTGGAAGCGCGAGACGTCGCCACCGGTTGCGTAGCTGTTGCCTTCTGCCTCGATCGGCTTCGACATGGCCTGCTTGAGGATGCGTTCCTCGTCTGCCTTGCTGGCGCCGGCGGGGATCTTGATCTGGCCCAGCGCGATGGCCTGGTCGAGTTCGCTCGAGTTGTCGGCCAGCGAGCGCAGCGAGAGGCTGATCGTGCCGATGGTCTGCGCCACCGCGATCTTCTCGGCGATCTTGGGCGTGGCCTCGACCGTGACGGTGCTGAAAGTGCGCACGCGGGTCTTGCCCTCGATCTGCTCCTGCTCGGTCGACTGGTCGGTGGCGAGCACGCGCAGGTTCTTGAGGATGGTCTCGGCGGTCTTGAGCGGGATAATGCCGCCCTTCACCGTCTGGGTGAGAACCAGATCGATATGGTCGCCGGGGAAGACGAAGCCGGCAACGGCGGTACGCGCGCTCACCGGGATGGTAACCGCACGCATGCCAGGCCCCAATGCGGCGGCGAGGAAGCCGCGGTCGCCGGGAGCGACGAGGCTGCCCTGGGTGACCGGCTCGCCCGCCGTGATCGGATGACGCACGACAGTGCCGAGCAGCTTCGACATGTCGGTCTTGTCTTCGGTGAAGTAGACGTCCTGGACGAGGTCCTTCGGCCAGGGCTGATAGCCCATGGCGTCGGCCGTGATGATCGTGCCGGCCGGAAGCGCGCGGTTGGCGACAAGCACTTTCGCGCCCATCGGTACCTTTGCGGCGGCCACTGCCTGCGGCGATGCTGCGCCGGCAAACAGGCTCCTGGCAGCAAAGGCCGTGCCGATCGCCACGATCAGCGCCCCCACCAGCAGCAACAGCTTCTTCCTGTCCATGGCTTCAATCCTGCCGTTTGATCCGCCCGCATCCTTCGGGCAAAATGGTTAAGATAGGCCTATCCCGCCGCGACGGCGTGGAGGCTGGCCCAGTCGGTTGTGGTGATAATCCAGAGCCCGGCGGTCGCGATCGCGATGCCATAGGGGATCTTGAGCTGGTCCTTGCGGCGGCGCGTAATGTGCCACATCGACAGGACCACGGTGAGAACGCCGCCTGCCAGTGCCATGATGACGAGCAGCTTCAGAAACAGCACGGCCGGCATCCACAGTGCCAGCGCGGTGAGAAGCTTGACGTCACCGCCGCCCATAACCTTCATTGCGAAGAGCCCGGCGAGGACGAAGAAGGTGACGACCGCCAGCGTAAGCTGGAGCGCGACGCCGGGCCACAAGGGCAAGCTGCTCGCCCACCAGAACAGCGGTGCGCCCGCAGCCACGGCAGCGTTCAGCCAGTTGTCGATCTGGCGGCGGCGGATATCGGTGAAGGCGGCAACCAGCAGCGCGATTGCCAAGGCCCCGACCAGTCCGTAAACGATGTGAGTTCCCTGCATGGGGGTCTCATACGGGACAATCACTTACCAAACGGTAACCAAACCGGCGCCGCAGTTCCGGGCACTTGCGGATGCTGCCACGATTTTACCCCGGGGAGTTTTGGCGTGGGTTCAGGCATTGACAGGCGGGCGATTCCGGCCGGCGCGCGCGAGTGGCGCTGGGCCTTGCCCGATGGCCACGAAGTCCGGCGCATCGCGCTGGCGCCCGTTGCAGATCGGCCGGTCCGCGGTTCGCTGCTGTTCCTGCCCGGGCGCGGCGATTTTTACGAAAAGTATCTGGAATCTCTGGAAGAATGGTCCGCCGCAGGCTGGCATGTAAGTGCTGCCGACTGGCGCGGGCAGGCTGGGTCCGGACGGATGACCCCGAACCCGCTGACGGGTGATATCGCCGACTTCTCGGTATGGATCGCCGACCTTGCCGCGCTGTGGCGCGACTGGAACTCCGCGACCCCCGGGCCCCACGTGCTGGTGGGCCATTCGATGGGCGGACACCTTGCATTGCGCGCGGTGGCGGAAGGCGCCGCGCGCCCCGATGCGCTGGTGCTGAGCGCGCCGATGCTGGGATTTGTCTCGGCGATTCCCGAATTCGTACAGCACGCTTACTCACGGCTGATGTGCCGGATAGGCGATCCGGCGCGGATGGCCTGGCCGGTGAGCGAGAAGCCGGGATCGCCGCTCGACGTGCGCGCCACGTTGCTGACCCACGATCCCGAGCGCTATGCCGATGAGGGCTGGTGGCGCGAGGCGCGGCCCGAGCTCGTGATGGGCCCGGCGAGCTGGCGCTGGGTCGAGCGGGCGGCCGCATCGATCGCCGCACTGCGGGCGCCGGGGCTGCTCGAGGCGGTGATGACGCCCGTGCTGTTGCTGGCGGCGCGCAAGGATGCGCTGGTGGCGTACAAGGCGGTCGAGCGCATGGCGGCGCGGCTGCCGCGCGGCGAACTGGTCACCTGGGGGCCAGAGGCGAGGCACGAATTGCTGCGCGAGGCGGACGGGGTGCGCGATGCGGTCATGACCGCCATTGCCGCATTCCTTGACCGGGCAGCACCGGCGCGGCAGGGCTGATTCGGCCATGGCTGCTGAGCACTTCGACATCGCCGTGATCGGCGCCGGGATGGCCGGCGCCAGTCTTGCCGCCGAATGCGCCCCCCATGCGCGCGTTCTGCTGATCGAGGCCGAGGACACGCCGGGCTATCACACCACGGGCCGCTCTGCCGCGTTCTGGCACGAGACGATCGGCGGGCCGCAGATCTATCCGCTGACGGCGGCTTCCGGGCGCTGGCTGGCCGACAACGGCTTCCTCAGCCCGCGCGGCGGCCTGCATATCGGCCGTGAGGACCATCGCGCAAAGGCGGAGGCATTCGTGGCGGAATTCGCTGCGGCCGGGGCGCGGATCGAGCTGATCGGGCGCAAGCAGCTCGACCAGATCGTGCCCGGGCTGCGGCCGAACTGGATCATCGGCGCCTGGGAGCCCGAGTGCGCCGATATAGATGTCGCCGCGATGCACCAGCACTACCTCGCCGCCGCGCGCAAGGCAGGCAGCGTGCTCAGGGTGCGGGCTCGGCTCGACGGCGTGGCGCGTTCGGGCGGCGACTGGGCGCTCGCATGGAACGGTGCCGCCGGACCGGGCGAGGCCCGCGCTTCGCTGCTGGTGGATGCGGCTGGCGCATGGGCCGACAGCGTGGCCGAGCTTGCTGGCGCTGCGCCGATCGGTGTCCAGCCCATGCGCCGTTCGATGGTGCAGCTCAGGATCGATCCCGCCCCGCCCGAGGCTCTGCCACTCACGCTGAGCTTTGACGAGGATTTCTACTTCCGCCCGCAAGGTGGCCGGCTCTGGCTTTCGCCGCACGACGAGACGCCCGATGTGGCCCGCGATGCCGCGCCCGAGGAACTCGATATCGCCATGGCGATCGACCGGATGGAGCAGGCAGTGGATTGGAAGGTGCTCGGTCTTGAGCGGCGCTGGGCGGGCCTGCGCTCCTTTGCGCCGGACCGGCTGCCGGTGTTCGGCTTCGATCCGACCTGCGCAGGCCTGTTCTGGTTTGCCGGGCAAGGCGGCTTCGGCATCCAGACCGCGCCCGCTGCTGCCCGGCTCGCCGCGCAGCTGTTGCTCGGGCTTCCGCGCGATGCGATGACCGAAAGCATCGATGCGGCGTGCTATTCTCCTGCCCGGTTCGGCCCATAGCGGGACAATTGGGACTCCCACCTGTCCCGGGGCGTGCTAGACATAGTGCGGGACTGCAACTGTACCTAGGGAGATGCCGCGATGGCCCACCGCTTCGAGATCCGCAAGAACAAGGCCGGCGAGTTTGTCGCCTATTTCTGCCACAACGCCGAGACGATCTTCTGGACCGAGGGCTATTCCTCGAAGGCCAGCGCCAAGAACGCGATCGAATCGATCCTGAAGAACGGCCCCGACGCCGAGGTGGTCGATACGACGACCGCGAATTGATGGCTGGAGACGAGAGGGGCGGGTGTTGCGCCTGGTTCCCTCCCGCTGGCTCTCTTCCCTCTCCTTCAGCACGATCGGGATGAGCTGGGTGTGGGCCTTTGCCGTCAGGCCGCCAGCGCCGCGTCGCTGGCGAGCTTGTCCACCCGTTCGTTTTCCGGGTGGCCGTCGTGGCCTTTTACCCAGACCCATTCGATCTGGTGCGGCCGCGCCGCAGCAAGCAGCGCGCGCCACAGGTCCTCGTTCTTGACCGGCTTGTTGTCGGCGGTTTTCCAACCCTTTTTCTGCCAGCCGAAGATCCATTTGGTGATGCCGTCGAGCACATATTTGCTGTCGGTGTGCAGCGTGACCTTGCACGGTTGGGTCAGTGCCTCGAGCCCACGGATCGCGCCCATCAGTTCCATGCGGTTGTTGGTGGTGAGCTTTTCCGAGCCGGACAGTTCCTTCTCCGCCTCGCCCATGCGCAACAGCGCGCCCCAGCCGCCCTTGCCGGGATTGCCCTTGCAGGCGCCGTCGGTGAAGATCGAGACGTGCTTCACGCGAAGACTCCGGGCTTTGCGGCATAGAAGCCCAGGCGCCGCGCCGGGCCCATCGGGTCCTTGGGCGTTACGAGCGCGTCCGCCGGCGTATTGAGCCAGTCCCAGGCGCGGCTCATGGCGAAGCGCATCGCCGCTCCTTGCGCAAGGAGAGGAAGCGCGGCGCGTTCGGCGGCCGAGAGGGGGCGCACGCTTTCGTAGCCCTCGATCAGGGCCTGCGAGACATCGGGCCGGAATGCGCCGCTCCGGTCATCGAAGCACCAGGCGACGTGCGTGACGGCAAGATCGTAGGCGGTGATGTCGTTGCAGGCGAAGTAGAAATCGATGAGCCCGGTTACGCGATCGCCGAGCATCAGCACGTTGTCCGGGAAGAGATCGGCGTGGATCACGCCGGTGGGCAAACCCTCGGGCCAGGCGGCGGCGATGCGGGGCAGGTCTGCCGCGACGATGGCGGCAAGCTCGGGATCGATCCGCGCGAGGCCTTCCGCGCCGCAGGCTTCGGCCAGGCGCTGCCATTCTGCAACGCCCATGCCATTGGCGCGCGTGGCCGGAAAATCGGTGGCGGCAAGGTGCAGGCGGGCAAGCTCGGCGCCGACCGCGCGGGCCTGATCCGCCGTCGGCGCACTGACCGAGACGCCGGGCAGGTATTCGATGAGCGCGAGCGCCTTGTCACCCTGCGGGCCGGGACGATTGACGTAGAGCGCCCCATCGCGGTCGTGGATCGTGCGCGGCACCGGGCAGCCGCGCGCGGCGAGATGATCGAGCAGCGAGAGAAAATACGGCAGGTCCGCCAGATCGATGCGGAATTCGTACATGGTGAGGATGAAGCGCGCGCCGCTTCCGTCCGCGCCTGTCGTCTCCAGCAGCCAGTTGCTGTTGGAAACGCCTTCGGCAATGCCCTTGGCCGAAACCAGTGTGCCGACATCGAAACGGGCGATCAGCGCGGCCATCTCCTCCGCGCCGAGGTGCGTGTAAACTGCCATGGCGGGCGCTTCAGTCGGTCAGCTGGCGGGGCAGCTTGAACACCATGCTCTCGACCGTGGTGGTCACGGTCTCTTCCTCGACGTCTCGCCATTCGCGCAGCCGATCGACCACTTCGCGCACCAGCACTTCGGGAGCGGAGGCCCCGGCGGTGAGGCCAAGCGTCTCGACCCCCTCGATCCATGCGGGGTCGATCTCGCTGCCGCGCTGGATCAGCCTGGCGGGAGTGCCGGCGCGTTCGGCAACCTCGACCAGCCGCACCGAATTGGAGCTGTTTGGCGCGCCGATCACGAGGAGCAATTCACAGCGCGCCGCGATCGACTTGACCGCAGCCTGCCGGTTCGAGGTGGCGTAGCAGATATCCTCGGCGCGCGGCCCGTTGATTTCAGGGAAGCGCGTGCGGAGCGCCGCGACGATCTCGCGCGTATCGTCAACCGAGAGCGTGGTCTGGGTGAGGAAGGCGAGCGGGGTGCCATCCGGGAAATCGAGCGCGTCGACGTCTTCGATCGTCTCGACAAGGGTGATGCTGCCAGCGGGCACCTGGCCCATCGTGCCGATCACCTCGGGGTGGCCCTTGTGGCCGACGAAGAGGATGTGGCGCCCCGCCTCGACCTGGCGTTCGGCCTGACGGTGGACCTTGCTGACCAGCGGGCAGGTGGCATCGAGCCAATCGAGTCCGCGGTTGGTGGCTTCGGCAGGCACCAGCTTGGGCACGCCGTGCGCGGAAAAGACCACCGGCGCGCCGTCGGGCACTTCGTCGAGTTCCTCGACGAAAACCGCGCCCTTGGCCTTGAGCCCGTCGACCACGAAGCGGTTGTGTACGATCTCGTGCCGCACGAAAACCGGCTCCCCGAAGCGGTCGAGCGCGCGCTCGACGATCTCGATCGCGCGGTCCACCCCGGCGCAGAAGCCGCGCGGGGCGGCGATCAGCAGCTTGAGCGGGGCAAGGTCTGCCCGGGGAGCGGAAGTGGCCGGCGAGGCGGGTGCGGTGGTCGTCATCGCGTGACCTTAGCAGGGGCTGCCGCCGCCGCAAACCCGCTGCGAGAAGACAGGCAGGATTGCGCGGGCGTGACCGGGTGGGTAGAGGGATCGCACCGCCATGCCCGAGGATGCCTGAATGACCCTGTCTGCCGCCCGCCCCGCACCCTTCCGGCATGCGTCTTTCCGCCGCCTCGCCCCGCTCGCCGCGCTTGCGCTGGCCAGCACGCTGGCGGGCTGCAAGAGCGGCGGCGGCGAGCTGGTCGTGGACGACAGCGTGGGTGTGACCGCGCTGCGCAGCCCCTGCCCGGTGGTCGAGATTCCGGAGATGACCGGCGATATCACGCTGATGAGCGCGCCCGGCCGCACCGATGCAGGCGCGATCGACGTGACCGCCTCGATCACCAACCTGCGCAGCACATGCGACGATGCCAAGGGCCAGACCCAGCTGCGCACCGAGGCGACCTTCGATGTCTATGCCCGCCGCACCGATACCCGCGGCGCGCGCCGCGTGGTGCTCCCCTATTTCTCGGCGGTGATGCGCGGCGGCAATGTCGTGATTGCCAAGCGGCTGGGCACGGTGACGCTCGACTTCGCCGACGGGCAGGAACGCGCGCAGGGTCAGGGCCGGGCAGCTTCGACCGTGGACCGGGCCGAGGCGACGCTGCCGGCCAACGTGCGCAAGCTCCTCACCAAGAAGCGCCGCGCGGGCGAGGCCGATGCCGCGACCGATCCGCTCGCCATGCCCGAAGTGCGCACCGCACTCGCCAAGGCGAGCTTCGAGCTGGTTGTGGGCTTCCAGCTGACCGACGCGCAGCTCGGGTACAACGCCACACGCTGATTTGTTGGCGAACGCGCGCGCTTGGGCTAACGGCGCGGGCATGACCGAGACCAACGCTTCCGCCGCCCTGCCTCTGTTCGCCGATTTTGCCGGTGTGATCGACCGTGCGCTTGATGCGCTGGCCGCCGCCGGGCACTTGCCCGATGGCTTGCCGCGCGGCGGGATAACCTGCGAGCCTCCGCGCGAGGCGGCGCACGGCGATATCTCGACCAACGCGGCGATGGTTCTGGCCAAGCCCGCCGGAACCAATCCGCGCGCGCTGGCCGCGCTGCTGGTCGAGGAACTGACGCGCGAGCCGCGCGTCGCCTCGGCCGAGATCGCCGGGCCGGGCTTCATCAATCTCAGGCTGACAAGTGCGGCCTGGCTGAGCGAACTGGCTCTGATCGCCTCGGCAGGCACGGACTATGGCCGCTCCGCCATGGGCAAGGGCAGCATGGTCAATGTCGAGTACGTCTCGGCCAATCCCACAGGACCCATGCATATGGGCCATTGCCGGGGCGCGGTGGTGGGCGATGCGCTCGCCAGCCTGCTCGAATTTGCCGGGCACCGGGTGACGCGCGAATACTACGTCAACGATGCCGGTGCGCAGGTCGATGTGCTCGCGCGCTCGGTGCACATGCGCTACCGCGAGGCGCTGGGCGAGGCGATCGCCATTCCGGAAGGGCTCTATCCGGGCGACTATCTGGTGCCGGTCGGGCAGGCGCTCGCCGCTGAATTCGGCGACACGTACGCCGCCGCGCCGGAGGAGGATTGGCTGATCCTGTTTCGCACCCGCGCGGTTTCGGCGATGATGGACATGATCCGCGCCGACCTCGCGACGCTTGGCATTCATCACGACCTGTTCTCCTCCGAAGCCGAGCTGCAGGCCTCCGGCAAGGTCGATGTCGCCGAGGCGTGGCTGCGGGCGCATGACCTTGTCTATGACGGCGAACTCGAGGCGCCCAAGGGCAAGACGCCCGAGGACTGGGAGCCGGTGGCGTTGCCCTTGTTCCGCTCGACCAGGTTCGGCGATGATCAGGACCGCCCGATCAAGAAGTCGAACGGCGCCTGGACTTATTTCGGCGCGGACCTCGCCTATCATTTCCAGAAGGCGCAGAAGGCCGACGCGCTCGTCGATATCTGGGGCGCGGATCATGCCGGCACGGTCAAGCGGATCAAGGCGGCCGTTGCCGCGCTGACCAGCGCCGACGGCGCCGCGCCCAAGCCCTTCGAGATCAAGCTCGTCCAGATGGTCCAGCTGATGAAGGGCGGGCAGCCGTTCAAGATGTCGAAGCGCGCGGGCAATTTCGTCACGCTCGCCGATGTCGTCGAGATGGTCGGCAAGGACGTGGTGCGTTTCACCATGCTCACGCGCAAGCCCGACGCGCAGATGGACTTCGATTTCGACAAGGTGGTCGAGGCCTCGAAGGACAATCCCGTGTTTTACGTGCAGTATGCCCATGCACGGATATCCTCGACCCTGCGCAAGGGCGCGGCCGAGACCATTACCCCTTCAGCCGAGCACGTCGCGTTGCTCGGCGAGGAGGAACTGGCGCTGGTCAGGCTTGCCGCACAGTTCCCGCGTGTGGTCGAAAGCGCGGCAGTGGCGCGCGAGCCGCATCGGGTGGCGTTCTACCTCGATGATCTGGCCGGCGGTTTCCATGCCTATTGGAACGTCGGGAACGACCGGCCCGATAAACGCTTCATTGTGGGACAGAATGCGGCGCTGACATCGGCGCGTCTTTTCCTAGCCTCACAAATCGGGCAAGTGATTAAGAACGGGCTTGCCCTGCTGGGTGTGGAGGCAGCCGAGGAGCTTTGACACCATGGTTATCAGCGCGTCGGACGGAACCGGTGGGGACGAAGATGGCACGGGCGCCGGCCTGCCAATCAACCCCGGAAACTGGGGCGAGGTGGCCGGGCAGGGCATAGACGCGGCGCGCGGGCAGGCCGAGCGGCTTGAAGCCGAGGCGGGCGCCGCGATCGCCGG
Source organism: Novosphingobium sp. (assembly GCF_037133355.1). Taxonomy (GTDB): domain Bacteria; phylum Pseudomonadota; class Alphaproteobacteria; order Sphingomonadales; family Sphingomonadaceae; genus Novosphingobium. Next base: position 37,684 of record NZ_JBAXOI010000008.1, read on the forward strand.
GGCGCATGAGGCGCTGGGCGGGCCCTTCGACGCCCCGCAGGCCGAGCGCCTCGCGCTGGGCGACGAGGAACGCCTGCCCTGGCTCGAAAGCGCGGACGACGTCGATTTTGACGAGCCGGCGTCCGACAACAGCCGGATGATCGGCCTCGGCGTCCTGGCGGTGCTGGTGCTTGCAGCCCTGGTGGGCGGTATCTTCGTTCTTTCGCATCGCAATTCCGCCCCGGCAGCTGCTGATGGCAGCGTGATCGCGGCCAGCTCCGAACCCTACAAGGTCGCGCCCAAGGATCCGGGCGGCAAGACGTTCGAGGGCACCGGGGACGCGAGCTTCAAGGTGAGCGAGGGCGAGAAGCCTGCCGCCAACCTTGCCGGCAGCGCCGCGCCCAAGCCGGCCGCCGCCGCGCCTTCGGCCGCAGCGCCTGCTCCGGCTGGCGGCGGCGTCGGCGTGCAGGTCGGCGCGTTTTCGACGAATGCAGGTGCCGAATCGGCTTGGTCCAAGCTCACCGCCGCGCATGCGCCGCTGGCCGGCCTGCCGCACCGGGTGATCGAGGGCAAGGCCGACATGGCGACCGTTTTCCGCCTTCAGGCCGTGTCGGGCGATCTGGCCGCAGCCAACGCGCTCTGCGCCAAGCTGCAGGCCGGTGGTCTCAAGTGCCAGGTGAAGCGCTGAGCTCGTCGAACCACACGCGGATGCGCGGCACGGCTTGAAGCGCCGTGCCGACGTGGTCGTAAGGTCCTTGCGGCATGAGGCGGACATTGCCGCCAAGCTGCGTGGAGACCGCGTGGAAGCGTTTTGAATCCGCGGGCGAGACGTCGGTGTCCCTGTCGCCGTAGTATAGCCTGAGCGGCGCCTTGGGCGCCCAGCGGAAGGCTTCGTTCGCGGCAAGACCCTGTGTAAACCAGTCGGGCTTACCCGTTTCGATCCCGGCCAGCGCCTCGGGCCGGAACAAGTCGCGCGGATCGGCGGGCAGGGCGGCGCTGATCGCGTCGACGCTGTGATTCCCGTCGAACAGGGCGGGCAGAACCTTTGCGTAGCGCTCGGCGATCACCGAGCCGAGCGGCTGGCGGTACTGCGCTGCATAGGACGCCGCGATATAGGCAAGGTAGAGCGAATGCTTATGCTTGAAGGCATAGGGCACGCTGATCCCGGCCAGGTCGAATGCCCCGGAGATCGCCGCGGCGGCCTTCACCGTGATGCCGGGGATTGGGGCTGCCTCAAGGTCGCGCTGGACGACGGCTGTGGCGTGGCCGCCTTGCGAAAAGCCGGTGATGTAGAGATCTGGCGAGAACGGCAGCTTCATCGCGCCTGCAACGCTCCGAGCGGCAATGACCAGATCACGCGCGGCGGCGGCTGTGGCCTGAGCGTGGATATAGGCTGGCGCGGCGCGCGACTGGCCGAGCCCGAAGTAATCGGGCGCGAGCAGGATATAGCCGCCGCCGGCAAAAAGCGCTGCTGGGAGCAGCCCCTCCTGGTCGCCCGGCGCGGAAGGTGAAGCGGTGCGGTCCGGGCTGGTGCCGTGGAGGTACATCGCCGTACCGCGCGGCGCCTCGCCGCCGAGTGTGCGATAGGGCACGGCCATGAGGCCCGAAGCCTCGACTGGTTGACCGCCAGCTTGCGACCAGTAGCGGATGCGCAAGAGCTCCACCCCGTCCGAAATGGGCGCGCGGACGGGCAGGGCGGCCATCAGCAGCCCGGTAAGCACCAGCCGGTTGTGCCCGCCGACCCGCTCGACCGCGATGACCGAGCCAGGCGTCTGGCCATTGAAGTGCAAGCCTTTGGGGTCTGGGTAACTGGGCGGGGAAAGCGTCCAGGTGAGCACGCCGGCGATGGCAGCCAGCACGAGCAGGGCTATCGAGAACTTGCGAAGCATGGCTTGTGGCTCCAGCGTGGGATGAAGGATTTTGAGCATCTTGGGGGGCTGGAGGCAAGCACCCCTCCGTCAGTCCTGCGGGCTGCGACCTCCCCATTTGCGCTTCGTGAAAATGGGGAGGACCAGAATGGAAGGCCCTTCTTTCCCTCTCCATTTTTGCGAAGCACAAATGGGGAGGTGCCCGAGCGCAGCGAGGGCGGAGGGGTTCTTCATCACGCCTTTTCCCCCATGATCCACAGGCCCCGGCCTTGCCAGCCCGGCGCAATTGGGCGAATTCTCTTCGATGCTTCCGGCGATCTTTGGCTTATCGGGCCTCACTCTCAGCGATGACGAGCGCGCCTTCTTCCGCGATGCCGATCCGGCGGGCTACATCCTGTTCGGCCGCAATGTGGAAAGCCGCGCGCAGCTCAGGGCGCTGACGGATGAGCTGCGCGCGCTCCATGGGCGGGATCGGACCTTCATCTGCATCGATCAGGAAGGCGGGCGGGTCGCGCGGATGAAGCCGCCGGTCTGGGCGGCCTATCCACCGGGTGCGGCGTTCGACCGGCTCTACGAGACCGCGCCGATCAGCGCGATCGAGGCGGCGCGCGCGCATGCCGAGGCGCTGGGGCTTGATCTGGCCGAAGCCGGGATCAGCGTAGATTGCTTGCCGCTGCTTGATGTGCGGCAGGAAGGCGCGCACGATGTGATCGGCGACCGGGCCTTGGGGCACGAGCCCTTGCGGGTGGCGGCGCTGGGCCGGGCCATGCTGGAAGGCCTCGCGCGCGCCGGCGTCGCGGGGGTGATCAAGCATATCCCGGGGCACGGCCGCGCCGGAGTGGATAGCCACAAGGAATTGCCGACTGTCACCGCGAGCGCGGAAGAGCTGGAACGGGACCTCGCTCCGTTCCGCAGCCTGAAGGACAGCCTGATCGGGATGACCTGCCATGTACGTTATACGGCTTGGGATACCGAGAACCCGGCGACGCTCTCGTCCAAGGTCGTCGGCGGGGTGATCCGCGGATCGATCGGCTTCGAGGGGCTGCTCCTGACCGACGATCTCGATATGCAGGCGCTCGGCGGCACGGTACCCGAACGCGCGGCGCGAGCGCAGGCGGCGGGGTGCGATATCGCGCTCAATTGCTGGGCGAAGATGGATGATATGGTCGGGATCGCAGAGGCGCTGGCTCCGATGAGCACCGCGACGGCGGCAAGGCTCGAACGCGCGCTGGGGGCAACCGGCGATTTCGCCGCGCCGATCGATCTGGCGCGGCAGGCTGAGCGCACCGCAACGCGCGACCGTTTGCTGGCCCTCACAGCGTGATGGAAGAAACCGCTCTCGCGCCGCTCGAGACGGCGGATGGCTGGGACGAGACCACGCTCGACCTGCCGCCGGAGGCGCGCGCGGGCGAGCCCGATACGCTGACCCTTGCGATCGACGGCTGGGAGGGACCGCTGCACCTGCTGCTCGATCTGGCGCGGCGGCAGAAGGTGGACTTGCGCAAGATCTCGATCCTTGCGCTGGTCGATCAGTACCTCGAATTCGTGGAGCGCGCCGGGGCGCAGCGGCTGGAACTGGCGGCGGATTACCTCGTCATGGCGGCGTGGCTGGCCTGGCTGAAGTCGTTGCTGCTCCTGCCGCGCGATCCCGAAGTGCAGCCGAGCCCCGAGGAGCTGGCGCTCAAGCTGCAGCTTCGCCTGCAAAGGCTGGGCGCGATGCGCGAGGCGGGGGCGCGGCTCATGGCGCGCGACCGGCTGGGGCGCGATGTGTTCCCGCGCGGCGCGCCAGAGGGGCTGAGGACCGACCGGCGCGTGCGCTGGAGAAGCGATCTCTTTGCACTCATGCAGGCCTATGGCGTGATCAAGCACCGCACCCAGCCGGTGGTACACATGGTCCGTGCCCGGCCGGTGATGACGCTTGAGGCGGCGATTGCCCGCGTGGAACGGCTGATCGGCGTGGCGATCGAGTGGACCGATCTCGCGAGCTTCCTGCCGTCGCAGGAGCCCGGTGCCGATCCGCGTCTTGCCCGCTCGGCGCTGGCCTCCAGCTTTGTCGCGGCGCTGGAACTGGCCAAGCAGGGCAAGGTGGAGATCGCGCAGGCAGAGACTTTCGCGCCGCTCATGCTGCGCCGAGGGCGGGGATGACCTCCGGCTTGAACGATCTCGAGCGCGCGGTCGAGGCGGCGCTGTTCGCGGCCGAGGCGCCGATGAGCGCCGATGAGCTTTCGCGCCATCTCGGTGGGGCGGAGGTTGCGGAGGCGCTTGAAGCGCTGGCGGCGCACTATGCCGGGCGCGGGATCGAGCTCGTGATGCGGGGGGGCAGCTGGCATTTCCAGACTGCGCCTGATCTCGCGCACCTCCTGCGCCGCGAGCGCGAGGATGTGCGGCGCCTGTCGCGCGCGGCGACCGAGGCGCTGGCGATCATCGCCTATCACGAACCCGTCAGCCGTGCGGAAATCGAGGCAATCCGCGGTGTGCAGACTGCCAAGGGCACGCTGGATGTGCTGATGGAAGCGGGCTGGGTGCGGGTAGCGGGGCGGCGCGAGGGGCCGGGGCGGCCCACTATCTACGCGACAACCCCGGCGTTTCTCGCGCATTTCGGCCTAGAAACGCGGCGCGATCTGCCGGGGATCGAGGAGCTGCGCGCCGCAGGGCTGCTCGATCCGGTCGAGGCGGTGTTTGCCGGGCAGATGGACGATGGGGCGGAAGAGCTTGACGAATCTTCGTGAGCTTGCTGGCAGTTTGCGCGCCGATGTCCTATCTGTAGGGACATCAAGGAGATTGACCGATGGGTAGCCTGTCCCTTCCGCACCTGATCATTGTCGCGCTGGTAGTCCTCGTCCTGTTCGGCCGCGGCCGCATTTCGGAGATGATGGGCGATTTCGGCAAAGGCATCAAAAGCTTCAAGCAGGGGATGAACGAGGGCACGGAGACCCCGCTCGTCCAGCCGCCTGCCCAGCTGCAGCAGCAGCCGGCGGCTCAGGCCAGCGCCGCACCTGCACCGGCCGAACAGACCGGCACCGGCGGCAACGCCTGATCCGATCCGCACACCAGGGCTGATCCATGTTCGGCATCGCGCCAGACGAGTTCCTGCTCGTCATTATTGTGGCGATCATCGTGATCGGCCCCAAGGACCTGCCGCTCGCGCTGCGCACGGCGGGACGCTGGATCGGGCAGATCCGGCGCGTTTCCGGCCACTTCCGTGCGGGCATCGAGACCATGATCCGCGAGGCGGAAATGGAGGAGATGGAGCGCAAGTGGAAGGAGCAGAACGCAGCGATCATGGCCGCCAATCCTGCCCCTGATCCCGCCGACGGGCAAACTGCCGAGGCCGCGACCGACCAGAACGATCCGCCGTCCGCGTTGCCCGCTCCTCCGTCGGAGCCGGTGGCGGTTGATCCGGAAGTCGCGGCCGTCGCGCCGACCGAGCCTCTGGCCGAACCTCTGGGCGAGATGCTGTCCATTGCCGAACGCCCGGCCCGCCCGCGAAGCTCCGGGGGCAGTGCGGCATGATGGTAAGGGATATCGACGAGACTCAGGCCCCTCTGCTCGATCATCTGCTCGAGCTGCGCACGCGGTTGCTGCGCTGCGTCTATGCCATCGCGATCGCATTCGTGGTGTGCTTCTATTTCGCCAATCAGATCCTGGCGATCTTGGTACAGCCGCTGGTCCACGCCTTTCCGGCCGGGCAGGGCAAGCTCATCTACACCAAGCTCTATTCGGCGTTCTTCGTCGATCTCAAGGTCTCTCTCTTTGCCGCGTTCCTGATCAGCTTCCCGGTGATCGCCAATCAGCTCTGGGCCTTCATTGCGCCGGGGCTCTATGCCAAGGAAAAGAAGGCTTTCCTGCCCTTCCTCATCGCGACACCGGTGCTGTTCACGATGGGCGCGAGCCTGGCCTACTTCTTCGTGATGCCGACCGCATTCAAGTGGTTCATCGCCTTTCAGGGTGACCGCGGCGGGCTGCAGCTCGAAGCGCTGCCGGGGATCGAGGAATACCTCAACCTCGTGATGCAGTTCATTTTTGCATTCGGGGTGAGCTTCCTGCTGCCGGTATTGCTCATGCTGCTCAACCGAGCCGGCATCATCACCCGCGCGCAGCTTGTGGCCGCGCGACGCTATGTGATCGTGGGAATTACCGCGCTTGCCGCCGTGATCACCCCGCCTGATGTGCTGAGCCAGCTGATGCTCGCCATTCCGCTGCTCATCCTGTTTGAAGGCACGCTGGTGGTGATGCGCTTTGCCGAGAAGAAGGACGCGGCCGAGAAGGCCAAGGCCGAGGCAGCGCAGGGCAGCGCCTGATCCTGCGCGCTCCCAAAACGTGAGCGCGTAGCTTTATCTTCGAAAGCACCTTATCCTAAAAAATCTTAAATCAGCTTGATTCGGGCGCGCCAAAACTGCGCGCCCGCCCATTCCGACTGCCGCGCTTGGTTATGAATCGGAGCCTGCTCGATGTCTGGAACCACCTACAAGAAATCTGGTAGCGAAGTTCTGGTCAATCAACTGACTGAGGGCAATCAGGAATTTGCTGATATCGCTGCATTGGAGAACGGCAATTTCGTCGTCACCTGGCAGGATTCCGGCAATAGCATTGGTTTTGGCGCCGAGATCAAGGCGCAGATTTTCGATGCTGCGGGCGGCAAGGTTGGCGGCGAGTTTCTGGTCAATTCGGCGCTGACCGGTGACCAGGAGAAGCCAGTGGTCACCGGCCTTACCGATGGTAATTTCGTGATCGTATGGAACGATACGTACCTCTACAATCAGATATTTAATTCTTCAGGGCAAAAAATTAGCGATCAGCAGTCTCTGTCTAAAGTCAGTAAAATAATCCCCCCTTCGGCATCTATTGCAAAACTGACAGGCGATGGATTTGTAGTAAATTACGGTATTTTGTCTCCGACAACTATTGAATTTCAGCACCTAGATGGTAGCGGTGCGAAATTTTCTCCAAATAGTATTATTGGCCCAACGTCCCAAGCTTCGTTAGATTTCAGGGCAGATTTGGCTGGTCTCAACAAAGGTGGCTACGTCGCCGTTTGGAACCATATAGATGTTAACGCGTCACAGAAGGCCATAGCGCAGGTTGAGGCACAGATTTGCGATCGCTTCGGGAATAGAGTTTCCGGTCCGTTTGTCGTGGGTGATTTTGGTGGCAGTGGAGACAATGTTCCGACGCCTCAGGTCGCCGGACTCTCCAATGGTCGCTTCGTTGTCATTTGGCGGGAACCTACGCCAGACGCTTACAATCCCAGTCTGAGCGCGCAGGTCTATTCGGCCTCCGGGGCCAAGGTGGGCAGCAAGCTGGTCATCGGCACCGCGGGGCTTGCCAGCCAGAGTGAGCCGCATGTGACCGCGCTGGACGATGGCGGCTTCGTGGTGAGCTACACAACCGGCGTTTCGGGCAACAAGAACATCGTGCTGGAAAAATTTGATTCCTCGGGAAATCACACCTCCGAAGAAGTGGTCAAAACGACCGTTACCGGCGACCAGTTCAGTCCGACGATATCCGCTCTCGAATATGGCGGTTTCGCCGTGACATGGACCGACAACAGCGGACAGGGCGGCGACAGTAGTGGCACTTCGATCAAGACGCAGATTTTCAAATCGACCAATGTACTGGAAACCCAGTGGCAGGAGGTTAGCAACACGGTGGCCGGGTTCAGCGGGTATGACCGGATCGTCACCTGGGATCTGGCCACGCGCCAGACGCAGACAGTCAGCCTGAAGATCAGCGATGGCGGCGAACTTGACCTGTCCCGCCAGCTCGAGGGAGGGCTGCGCTCGGCGTCCGTCATCGCATCGGATTTCGGCAACGTGATCACCACGGGCGCAGGCAAAGATACGCTGATTGGCGGCGCGGGGGCCGATCAATTGCACGGCGGCAGCGGTGCCGATCGGTTGTATGGCGGCGGCGGAGATGTGCTTTATGGCGGCGTGGGCGGCGACCAGTATTTTCCCAGTGCCACCGATACGATCATAGAGCGCAGCGGTGAAGGGATCGACACTGTCAATGCGTCGTCCAATTACGAACTCGGCGCCAATCTGGAAATTCTGCAACTGCTGGGCTCGGCAGCGATCAACGGCACAGGCAATGCTTATGCCAACCGGCTGATCGGCAACAACGCCGACAATGTGCTCGATGGCAAATCCGGCACGGACCAGATGTGGGGCAATGGCGGCAACGATGTCTACTACGTCGACAACCGCAACGACTCGGTGCGGGAAGCGGCAGGCAAAGGCTTCGACACGATCATCGCCAGTGTTTCCTACGCACTGGTCAGCCTTGCGGCTGACCAGGAAATCGAACGGATGCAGACGATCAGTCCTTCGAGCACTTTTGCGATCAATCTGACCGGCAACGAACTCGGCCAGACGCTGGTGGGCAATGCGGGGCGCAACACTCTGTCCGGCCTCGGCGGAAACGATGTGCTGGATGGCGGCCCGGGCAGCGACTTGCTCTATGGCGGAACCGGCGATGACCGGTTCATTGTCGACACCGATCTGGACCGGGTCCGCGAAGCAGTCGGCGAAGGGTTCGACACCGTCTATGCCACGGCATCGTTCAGACTGTACTCGACCGCCGAGATCGAAGTCCTGCAAGTCGCTGATCCGGCAGTGACGGCTGATATCAATCTGACCGGCAACAATTTTGCCCAGTCGATCTATGGCAGCAAAGGCAACAATATCCTCAGCGGCGGGGGCGGTAACGACTATCTTGACGGCTACGACGGCGATGACACGCTGTTGGGCGGCTCTGGCCGCGACACCATCTACATCAGGCCCACCGCCGGCCAGGCCGTGATCGATGGCGGTCCGGATCGCGATATCCTGCAGCTCGAACGCACCAACAGCGATCTGCCGTTCGACTTTACGATGGACGCGCCAACGACCCTCAAGACGCTCGTCGATGGCACGACGTTCATCAATACCGAGATCATCTATTTCGCTGGCGGCAAAGGCAACGATACCGTGACCGGCGGCATTTATGAGGATCAGATTGCAGGCGGAAAGGGTGCCGACATTCTGTCGGGCGGTGCGGGCGCGGACCTGCTCGGCGGTCAACAGGGCAGGGACACCCTCACCGGGGGCAGTGGTGACGACGCGTTCTATTTTGCTTTCGGAACAGTGCTGACCGCAGCCAATGCCGATACGATCACCGACTTTACGGTGGGTGACGACCAGATCCGGCTTGGCAAGTCGATCTTCACTGCAATCACCGGAACCGATGCGCTCAGCGCCGCTCAGTTCAGGGCCAACACGACCGGCCTTGCCGAGAGCAGCTCGGATCGGATCATTTACGACAAGACGACTGGCAAGCTGTTCTACGATGCCGACGGCAAAGGCGGCGCGGACGGCGTGCTGTTTGTGACCCTCACTGGCCTTCCCGAGCTGTCGGCCGCCGATTTCGCGCTGGTCTGAGCGAGCCGCAGGTCAGCGCTTCACCACCTCCGCACCCTGCGCGCCGCCTTCAGGCTTCTCCGCATCCCACACCTTGCCGCCGCCGACCCAGGTTTCGAACACCTTGGTCTGGTGGATCGCGGCGGGGGTGGCGGTCATCGGGTCGGTATCGACGAGAATGAAATCGGCACGCAGGCCCGGGGCGAGGCGGCCGAAGCGCTTTTCGGCGAAACCGGCGTAGGCGGCATTGCTGGTATAGCCCGCCAATGCGGTTTCGCGGCTCACGCGCTCTTGCGGCTGCCAGCCTTCGGGCGGCTGGCCGTTTTCGTCCACGCGGCTGATTGCGGCGGCAATGCCGGTCCAGGGATCGGGTAGCTCAACCGGGCTGTCAGACCCGAAAGCGAGCGTGGCGCCGTTGGCCTTGGCCGATGCCCAGGCATAGGCGCCCGCCAGCCGGCCCGGACCCAGCCGCGCTTCGGCCATGAGGCGGTCCGAGGTCTGGTGCACGGGCTGCATCGAGGCGATGAGGCCGATCGATTTCGCCACGCGCGCGGCCATCGGCCAGTCAGCCGGGTCGATCACTTGCGCATGCTCGATGCGCCAGCGGCGATCGCCCTTGTAGGTGGCCGAAAGGTCATCCATCGTGCCAAGCAGCACCGCGTTCGCCTCGTCGCCGATGGCGTGGACCGCGATCTGGTAATTGTCCATCGCGGCGCGGCTCATCAGATTTCCGAGCTGCGTCTGCGTGAGGCGGGGCAGGCCGCGCGTGTCGGGCTTGTCATGATAGGGCGCCTTGAGCCATGCCCCGCGCGACCCGAGCGCGCCGTCCATGTAGAGCTTCACGCCGTTCAGCCGCAGCCGGTCGGCGTAGAGCCATGGCGAAGGGCCGGGGCCCCCGATGGCCACCGCGCTTTCGATCCCCGAACCATAGGCCATGATCCGCACATAGAGCTGGTTGGCATCGCCTGCGCGGCGGAAGGTCTGCCAGTCCTCCATGGTGGAGCCCATGTCGGCAACCGCAGTAAGGCCGCGCCGGTAGAACTCGCGCTGGGCGAGCGCGAGGGCGGCGTCGTAGTCGCGCGCGGTGGGCGGGGGGACATGCGTGCCGACAAGATCGGAGGCATTGTCTACCAGCACACCGGAGGGGCTGCCATCGGCGTTGCGGATGATCTCGCCCCCTGAGGGCGCGGTGCTGGCGCTGGTTACTCCGGCGGCCTTGAGTGCTGCGGTATTCGCCCATCCAGCATGGCCGTCCACGCGCTCCAGCCAGACAGGGCGGCCAGGGACCACCGCATCAAGCTCCGCAGCGGTGGGGAAGCGGCCGAGCTTCCACCGCTCCTGATTCCAGCCCCGCCCGATCAGCCAGGGCCGGTCCGGATGGGCTTTCGCGTAGGCAGCGATCTTCTCCAGCGCTTCGGCAAGGCTGTTCGTTTCCGAAAGATCGAGCGTCAGCGCGGCGAAGCCGGTGCTCATCACGTGAACATGTGCGTCGATCAGGCCGGGGAGCAGGAGGCGGCCCTTGCCGTCGATGCGATACTGGAAGCCCTTTTTCGGAGTCTTCTCGCCTTCGTGGATCAGCGCCTTGATCACGCCCGCATCGTCGAAAAGCATGGCCTTGAAGCGCTCGACATGGCCGTCGGCGGCAATGGTCTGGCCCTGGATGTTGTCGACAAGGGTGTCGGCATAGGCAGGGTTGGTGAGTGTGATGGCGAGCGCTGCTAGGCCCACCCCCAGCCCCTCCCGCAAGCGGGAGGGGAGAGAGAAGGATGGCCCCACCCGCAAGCGGGAGGGGAGAAAGAAGGAGGGCCCATTCCGCAAGCGGGAGGGGAGAGAGCAGGATGGCAACGTCCGCTTATCCTGAGGTTGCGGAAGGGGGGAGGCTTTGGGGGTAGGCATCCGAGACATCATGCGCCTCCCTTACGCGGCAGGCGGCGGATGAGGGCGCTCGTGTCCTGCCGGCCGCCGCCAAGGGCCTGGACGTCGGCATAGAACTGATCGATCAACGCGGTGACCGGAACGCTGGCGCCAAGGCCGCGCGCTTCCTCGATGGCGAGGCCAAGGTCCTTTCGCATCCAGTCGATTGCAAAGCCGAAGTCGTACTCGTCCCTGGCCATGGTGTGCCAGCGGTTGTCCATCTGCCACGATTGCGCGGCGCCGCCAGAAATCGCCTCGAACACCTTGTCGAGATCAAGCCGCGCAGCCTGGGCGAAGCGCATGGCTTCGGACAGCCCGGCAATCGCGCCTGCGATGCACATCTGGTTGGCCATCTTGGCGGTCTGCCCCGCGCCCGGCTTGCCGACGTGGACGACGCGCTTGGCGTAGGCGGCAAGAACTTCGCGCGCGGCATCGACCGCCTTGGCGCTGCCGCCGCACATGATCGAAAGCGTGCCGGCCTCGGCGCCCGATTGCCCGCCGGTGACGGGTGCATCGACGCAGAGCAACTCCTTGTCGCGGCCCTCAACGGCGATCTGGCGCGCAATCCGCGCCGAAACGGTGGTATGATCGATGAACAGCGCGCCGCGTCGCAGCGTTGAGAACGCGCCGGTGGGGCTCAACACGACATCGGCCAGATCGTCGTCGTTGCCGACACAGGTGATAACCACATCGGCCCCCTCGGCGGCCTCGGCAGGGCTCGCGGCGGCGCGCACGGCGAGGCCCGGATGCGCGGTCTGCCAGGCTTCCGCCCGCGCGGGCGTGCGGTTGTAGATGGTCAGGCGATGGCCGGCCTCACCCAGGTGGCGAGCCATTGCCCCGCCCATCACGCCGAGGCCGAGGAAGGAGACGTTGAGGGGAGCCGGGAGGGCCGCAGACGGCGGGGAGGAAGTTGCGTCGGTCATGGCCGCAGGTTCTAGCCGCTTTGCTTGCGCGCGCCAGCCCCTCCATCATGCCGAATGCGTTCCATCGGGCCTTGTGCATGACGGCGGCGGCGGGCTAGCGGCGGGGCGCATGCCCAGAACCTCCGGATTCGCCGCGCTCGCCGCCCCCGCCTTCTGGCTTTGCCTTGCGGGCGCGGTGACCCTCGCGCTGCTGCCGCACCCGCCCGATCTGCCAGAACTGAGCGACAAGGCGCAGCACATGCTTGCCTTCGGTACGCTGGCGCTGCTTGGCGCTTTTGCCTTTCCGCGCTTTCCCCGGCTTCACTTGGCCGAGCGGCTCTCGTTCCTCGGCGCGCTGGTCGAGGTGCTGCAGGCGATTCCCGCGCTTCACCGCGATTGCGACATCCGTGACTGGATCGCCGATACGATTGCCATCGTCGCGGTGCTGGCGCTCCTCCAGCTCCTCCGGCTGCCGCGCATGCGGCGGTGAGTGCTTCGGCGGTTCCCTTGAGGGCAGGTTTGGATTAGGGGCGGCTTTATGACCAATCCTCCCGCCGCCAGCCTCGCCCCTGCATCCGCCGCGACGGCCCCCCTCCTGACCATCGACGACGTGCGCGCGGCTGCCGCGCGGATCGCGGGCCAGGTGGTGCGCACGCCGACGCTGCACAGCAAGACGCTGAGCGAGATTACCGGCGCGGAGATCTGGCTGAAGTTCGAGAACCTGCAGTTCACCGCCGCCTACAAGGAGCGCGGCGCGCTCAATGCGCTCCTGCAACTGAGCGAGGAGCAGCGCGCGCGCGGCGTGATCGCGGCTTCGGCGGGCAACCATGCGCAGGGGCTCTCGTATCACGGCACCCGCCTTGGCATGCCGGTCACCATCGTGATGCCGCGCACCACGCCGACGGTGAAGATCATGCAGACCGAAAGCGTCGGCGGCACCGTGGTGCTGGAAGGCGAGACTTTCGACGAGGCCTATGCCCACGCCAGGCTGCTCGAGGCCGAGCGCGGCATGACCTTTGTGCATCCCTTCGATGACCGCCAGGTCGCGGCCGGGCAGGGCACCGTGGCGCTGGAAATGCTGGAGGACGTGCCCGGTCTCGAAACCCTCGTCGTGCCGATCGGCGGTGGCGGGCTGTTCAGCGGCATGGGTACCGCGGCGCGCGCGATCAAGCCCTCGATCGGGCTCGTCGGCGTGCAGGCCACGCTGTTCCCCTCGATGTATGCCAAGCTCAAGGGGCTCGACTTGCCCTGCGGCGGCGACACCATCGCGGAAGGCATCGCGGTGAAGGAGCCGGGCGCATTCACCTCGGCGGTGCTGGCCAAGATTGCCGACGATATCGTCCTCGTGGGCGAACCGGCGCTGGAAACCGCGGTCGCGCTGCTGCTGCAGATCGAGAAGACCGTGGTCGAAGGCGCGGGAGCGGCGGGTCTTGCCGCGGTGATGACGCACCGCAAGCGCTTTGCCGGGCGCAAGATCGGCCTGGTGCTGTGCGGCGGCAATATCGACACGCGCCTGCTTGCCAATGTGCTGCTGCGCGATCTGGCACGCTCGGGCCGCCTCGCGCGGCTCAGGCTCACACTGCAGGACCGGCCCGGCGCGCTGTTCAAGGTGGTCGAGGATTTCAACCGCCACCAGGTCAATATCCTCGAGGTCTGGCACAACCGCATCTTCACTTCGCTGCCGGCCAAGGGCCTCACTGCCGAGATCGAATGCGAGGCGCGTGACCGCGAGCAGATCGACTTGCTCGTCGCGGGGCTGCGCGCCAAGGGCTATGACGTGCAGCAGGTGGAACTGGGTTAAGCTTGTTTCGAAAGGCTGCCGCTTCACACCTTGAGGGCGCAGCATCCCGTTTCGGTACGCCGCAGGGGCTCGGTCCACAGCAACAATACGAAATCCCTGCCCATTAACTACCTTTGGTGGTTAATGGCTCTTTCACCAAGCGCGCGGCTAAGGCATGTTCCTCCTGTCAGCGCCGCCGGATGGTTCGGTGGCCGCGAAAGGATCTTGCCCGGCTGTGACTGCGCCCGTCCGCTTTCCCCGCTTCTTCGTGACAAGCCCGATGCCTTGCCCCTATCTGCCGGGCAAGACAGAGCGCAAGGTGTTCACGGAGCTGAAAGGGCCCAATGCCGACGAGCTTAACGATGCGCTCGGCCGCATCGGCTTTCGCCGCAGTCAGACGGTGGCCTATCGCCCCAGCTGCATCGATTGCTCGGCCTGCATCTCGGTCCGCGTGGTGGCGGGCGAATTCGTTCCTTCGGCAACCCAGCGCAAGAACCTCAAGCGCAACAGCGATCTCGTCGTCACCGCGTGCAAGCCGTGGTCGACCTCGGAGCAGTTCGAATTGCTCCAGCGCTACCTTGCCGCGCGCCATCCCGGCGGCGGCATGGCGGCGATGGATGAAATGGACTTCGCCGACATGATCGAGCACACGCCGGTCAAGAGCTTCATCATCGAGTACCGCGAACCGGGCGAAGGCGGCAGGCCGGGCAAACTCGTGGGCGCCTGCCTTACCGATCGGCAGGGCGATGGCCTTTCAATGATCTACAGCTTTTATGAACCGGACCATGCAGAGCGCCGGGGGCTTGGCAATTTCATCATTCTCGACCACATCCTCCATGCGGCGCGGATCGGTCTGCCTTATGTCTATCTCGGATATTGGGTCGAAGGATCGCCGCGGATGCAGTACAAGGTCCGCTATCGGCCGCTTGAGCGTCTGGGCCGTGAAGGATGGGAACGCTTTGACCCCGATGAGCAGGCCCGCGCGATCGGCCGCGCTGCGACCGCCGGGGGCGCGGACCGGCGCATTGCCGACGACACCGGCAAGGATGGCCTTGCCGCCGCGCAGGCGCAGTACCGCCAGCTCTGATTCGCACGTGCAGCGGGCGCTGGCCGCGCTGCTGCTGGTGCTCGCCCTCTGGCCGGCGGGCCTGGCTTTCGCCCAATCGCGTGAGGCCGATCAGGCGCTGGAAGACTTGATCCCCGATTCAGCACTCGATGATCCCAAGAAGTGGGCGCAGGATACCGACGCGGCCAAAGCGCCCGTGCCAGATCCGGAGGTGCTGCTGGCGCCCAATGCGACCCAGCCGCTGACCGGCATTCCCGAAATCAAGCTCGCCTGGCCCGATGCTGCTGAACTACCGCCGATCGCGCCGCTCACTCCCGATGCCGATATCGCGCAGGCCGCCGAGCAGGCCAAGGCCGTGAGAGATGCGCTCAGCGCTGAGGCCGAGGGTGGCAGCGATCCGGGCAGCGGGCGCGGCTATGGCCAGATCCCGGGCGCCAGCCTGATCCCGGTGACGCCGCAACTGATGCTCGCGTTCCCGCCCGAAGTGGAGACCCTGCCCGAGCGCGAACTGGTTGCCATGCGCTTTGGCGCACTCGCGTCCTTGCGCAAGTTCGGCAACGAGGAGGACAACCTCGCGCAGCTCACCCGCCGGGCGCGGCAGGACATCGATCTGCTCCAGCGGGTGCTGCGAATCTATGGCTATTACGACGCCGAGGTGACGCAGAGCACGACCGGCTATGCCGCGCCGGCCGAAGGCAGCGGGCCGGCGCCGACGATCGACCTCAGGAAAGTGGGCGTGCGCTTCGATATCCGGCCCGGGCCGCGCTATGCGCTCTCGCGCATCAGCCTGGGCGATATCGCCGCCGCGTTCGACAGCGCGGCGCTTGCCCGCGCCTTTGCGCTCTCGCCCGGCGATCCGGTCAACACCGACCGCATTGTCGCCGAGCGCGAGCATCTGATCGCGGCGCTGGGCGAGGGCGGCCATGCCTTTGCCCAGGTTGGCGAGCCTGATCTTGCCGTCGATCACGCCGCGCGCACGGGCGACCTGACAGTGCCAGTGAGCAGCGGCGGGCAATATGTGATCGGCGCGATCCACAGCTCGCTGCCGGATTATCTCTCCTCTCGCCATCTTGCTCGAATGGCCCGCTTCCGTACCGGCGATCCGTTCCGGCTTTCGCGGGTCGATGATCTCAGGCAGGCCATTCTCGCGACGGGCCTCGTTTCGGCGGTCACCGTCACCCCGCTCGAGACGGCGCCGGCCGCAGGCGCGAAACCCGGCGTCGCCGATATCGACGTGACCCTCGCCAAGGCGCCGCAGCGCACGATTGCCGGCCTCGTCGGCTATTCGAGCGGCGAGGGCCTGCGTGTCGAGGCGAGCTGGGAAAACCGCAACATGTTCCCGCCCGAAGGCCTTGTCCGCTTCCGCGGTGTGGTCGGCACGCGCGAGCAGCTGGCGGGGGCGACCTATCGCCGCAACAACTTCTTCGGGCGCGATCAGGTGCTTACCGGCGATCTCTACGCCCAGACCCGCCGCACTGATGCCTACAGCGCGCGCACGCTTTCGTTCCAGACCACGTTCGAGAAGCAGACCACGCTGATCTTCCAGAAGGCCTGGCTCTGGTCGGCGGGCTTCGAACTGCTCGCGACAAGCGAATTGCCCGCTGCCGCCGGTTCGACGCGCACGACTTACTTCATTGGCGCGCTGCCCTTGCGCATGGCCTATGACGGCAGCAACGACCTCCTCGATCCGCGCCGCGGCCTGCGTGTTTCGGTGCGGTTGAGCCCAGAAATCTCGGTGCAGAACGGCATGCGCTCCAACTATGTACGCGCGCAGCTCGATGCCAGCGCCTACCAGCCGGTGACCGGCAGTGTGGTGCTGGCGGAGCGCGTGCGGCTCGGCACGATTCCCGGCACCGATGTGGGCCGGATCGCACCCTCGCGGCGTTTCTATGCAGGCGGCGGCGCTTCGGTGCGCGGCTTTGCCTATCAGGCGGTGGGCCCGCGCGATGCGCTCGGCAATCCCAGCGGCGGGCGCAGCCTTTCCGAATTCTCGCTGGAAGCGCGGGTCAAGACCAAGTTGATGGGCGGCGCGGTCAGCCTCGTACCCTTCGTCGACGCGGGCACGGTGGGGACCACCGCCTCGCCCACAATAAGCGGCCTCAAGGTCGGCGTGGGGCTGGGCCTGCGCTACCAGACGAGCTTCGGCCCGATCCGTATCGACCTTGGCACCCCGCTCAATCCGGCCAAGGGCGACAGCCGCGTCGGCGTCTACGTCTCGCTGGGGCAGGCGTTCTGATGGCGAGCAATCCACCGCCTCCCGCACCTCCGGCCAAACGCCCGCTGCGGCGCGTACTGGGCTGGGGGCGCCGGCTGATCATCGCGGCGGTGCTGTTCGTGCTGGTGCTGGGCGGGGCCGTGGTGGTGCTTGATTCGCCGCTCGGCCATCGCTTCATCGCGGATCGCATTGCCGCGATCGAGCCGCAATCGGGCCTGCGTGTTCGCATCGGGCGGATCGACGGCACGCTGTTTGGAGCGATGAGCCTGCACGAGGTGGTGCTGAGCGACCCGCAAGGGCGCTTCATGGTCGTGCCCGAGGCCACGCTCGACTGGCGACCGTTCAACTGGTTCGGGCTCGATCCCCGTGCCGGGCTGATGAAGGGGCTCGATATCCGCGCGCTGATCCTGCGGCGCGCCACCCTGCTGCGCGTGCCGCAATTGCGACCGGGTGATCCCGAGGCGCCGATCCTGCCGGATTTCGATATCCGCATCGACAAGCTCGCGGCCGAGAACCTCACGATCGAGCGCGAGGTCATGGGGCAGCGCCGACGGATCGATATTGCCGCGCGCGCCGATATCCGGCGTGGCCGCGCGCGGATCGATCTCGGCGGGCGACTCGGCGGGCGCGACCGGCTGCGCCTGCATCTCGACAGCGAGCCCGACCGCAATCGCTTCGCGCTCGACTTCATCTACAACGCGCCCAAGGACGGCCTCCTCGCCGCGCTGACCGGCGTTAAGCGCGATATCGCCGCGCGCGCTGGCGGCAAGGGCACGTTCCGCGAATGGCATGGGTGGGGCGCGGCGACCGATGGGGGCCGGAGGCTCGCCGCGTTCCAGCTGGACGCAGCTTCTGGGCGCTACAAGCTTGCCGGGCAGGTCTTCCCGGGCGACCTCGCCAACGCGCCGGTGCGCCGTGCGGTTGGCGATGCGCTTTCGCTTGTGGCCGAGGGGACGGCGGCGGACGGCCGGGTCAAGGGCCACCTGTTCGCCGCAGGCGCGGCCTTTGCCGGAACCGCCGACGGCGCGCTCGATCTCGTCAACAGCCGTGTCGAGGCGGTCAAGGTCAAGGCGCGGCTGGCCCGGCCCGAACTGCTGATCGCGCCACCCGGACCGGAACTGGCCGGGGTGCGGCTCGATGCGACGGTCGATGGCCGCTTCACCGCGCTTGCCATCATCCATGATCTGCGTGCCGCGCGGCTGCGCAGCGGTACGGTTCTGGCCGAGGGACTGCGCACGGCCGGCACGGCGCATTGGGACGGCAAGCGCCTTCGCCTGCCGCTGGCCCTGTCTGCAGAGCGGGTCCGGACGGGCGAGGCCATGCTCGATCCGCGCCTGCCGGGCGCCCGTCTCACCGGCGATCTGGTGCTGGCGGGGGGCAAGCTCACATCGGACCGGCTCGACCTCACATTGCGCGGCGCATCCGCCCGGCTTGCGCTGATTGGCGATCTGGCGCGGAGCACCTTCGCGCTCTCGGGCCCGGTAACGGCACAGGGGATCCTGCTCCGCGATCTCGGACAAGCGGATGCCCAGGCGCGGGTGCGGCTTTCGTTCGGTGCGGGTCAACGCTGGACGCTAACCGCCGATGCTACCGGACGGATGACGCGGATCGACAACGGCTCACTGGCCGCACTCACCGGGGGCAACGTGCGCTTGGCGGCGGCGCTGGCGCTGGGAGGCGGGCAGCCGCTGGTGGTGCGCCGTGCCGAGCTTGTCTCGGCAAAACTCACCATGGCGCTTCACAGCTGGGCCATGCCGAACGGAGCCATGACCGTGGCGGGCGACGGCCGGCATCTCGACTATGGCCCCTTCACGTTCGAGGCGGCGCTTGCCGAGGACGGCCCGCGCGCCAGTCTGGTGCTGGCCGATCCCCTGCCGGCGGCGAGCCTCAAGGACGTGCATGTCATGCTCAGTCCGGCGGGCGAGGGCTTTCGCATCGAGACGAAGGGGGATTCGCGGCTCGGCCCGTTCAGTGGCCTGTTGGCGCTGACTGTGCCGCAAGATGGAGCGCCGCGCCTGGGCATCGAGCGCTTCACGGTTTACCAGACCGAGGTCACCGGGAGCCTTGTACTGGCGAAAGCAGGCGTGACCGGCGGCCTTGCGCTCGTGGGCGGCGGCGTGAACGGCACTATCGATCTGGCGCCGGACGGGGCCGGACAGGGCCTCAAGGCGGCGATCACGGCGCGGGGTGCGCGCTTTGGCGGCGACAATCCAATTGCGGTGGGCAATGCCACTCTCACTGCCGATGGTCATCTGGAAGATGGCAATTCAACGCTCCAGGCCTCTCTCAAGGCCGAAGGTATCAGCAGCGGCAAGCTGTTCATCGGCCGCCTCATCGCCGATGCCGCCTTGGTCAACGGTTCGGGCAGCGTTACCGCCTCGCTTGCCGGGCGCCGCGGCACGAGCTTTGCGCTGCAGGGCACCGGCGCCTTCTCGCCCGACCGGATCGTGGCATTCGTGGCGGGCGACTATGCCGGGCGCGCGATTTCGATGCCTCGCCGCGCGGTGCTGGAACGCGAGCCCGATGCGGCTGGCGGCGGTCAGGCGGCGGGTTGGCGTCTGCAGCCGACGCAGATCGATTTCGGCCGGGGCAGCTTGATCGCCAGTGGCCATGTGCTTGGCGGGGCGACGCAGCTCAGGCTCTTGCTTTCGCGCATGCCGCTGTCGGTGCTCGATATCGTGCTGCCCGACCTCGGCATGGGCGGCCTCGCCTCGGGCGTGATCGATTACGAGAACGATCACCTCGGCGCGCCTGCGGGCCATGCCGCGGTCGAGGTGAAAGGGCTGACGCGCTCCGGCCTCGTGCTCACCTCGCGCCCGCTCGATCTGGCGCTGGTGGCCGAACTGGATCCGGCCGCCTTGCAGGTGCGTGCGGTGGCGCGCGAGGGCGGGACGATGCGCGGGCGGCTGCAGGCACTCGTCAGCGACCTGCCCCGCGGCGGCACCATGCTCGAGCGGCTGCGAGGCGGCAGCCTCAAGGCCGAACTTGGCTACAGCGGTCCGGCCGAGGCGCTGTGGCGGCTCGCTGCGATCGAGGTGGTCGATCTCACTGGCCCGCTTGGCGCGGCGGCACGGGTCACGGGCTCGATCGACCATCCGGTGATCACCGGCGCCGTAGCCACCCGGGCGCTGCGGGTGCAGTCCAACCTCACGGGTTCGGACGTGCGCGAGGTCGAGGCGCTCGGCAGCTTTGCCGATGCGCGCCTCAGTCTGGCGCATTTCAGCGGTACGACGCCGGGTGGCGGCACGGTGAGCGGCAGCGGGAGCTTCGACTTCACCGACGTTGCCACACACGGCGTGGGGCTTGATCTCAGGCTCGCCTCGACAAACGCGCTGCTCATCAACCGCGACGATATGGCCGCGACAGTGACCGGCCCGCTGCGGCTGGTTTCGAGCGGCATCGGCGGGACGATTGCCGGGCGCGTGCGGATCGACAAGGCGCGCTGGACCCTGGGCCGTTCGAGCGTGATCGAGCAATTGCCCGCCATTGCCACGCGCGAAAGCAACCTGCGCGCCGACGTGGCCCCGCCGCGCGCGCCCTATACGCCGTGGAAGTATCTGATCGACGCGGTGGGGGCGGACCGCATCGACGTGCGCGGGCTCGGCCTTGAAAGCGAATGGGGCGCGGACGTTCGCCTGCGCGGCGATACCACCAACCCGCAGATCTTCGGCAGCGCCGCTCTGGTGCGCGGCGGCTATGAATTCGCCGGGCGGCGCTTCGATCTGACGCGCGGGCGCATCCGCTTTGTCGGCGAGGTGCCGGTTGACCCTCGGCTCGATATCGTGGCCGAGGGCGATGCCAACGGGGTCAGCGCCAAGATCGCCATCAGCGGTTCGGCCCTGAAGCCGCAGATCGCATTCAGCTCGGTGCCTGCACTGCCCGAGGAAGAGCTGTTGAGCCGAATGCTCTTCGGCAGCTCGATTACGCAGATCTCGGCGCCCGAGGCAGTGCAGCTTGCCTCCGCGCTCTCAAGCCTGCGAAGCGGCGGGGGGCTCGATCCCATCAACCGGCTGCGCAATGCCATCGGGCTCGACCGGCTGCGCATAGTCAGCGCCGACGCCTCGATTGGCCGCAGCACGTCGGTTGCGGTGGGCAAGTACATCGGCCGCCGCATCTTCGTCGAACTGATCACCGACGGGCGGGGCTACAGCGCGACCTCCGCCGAATTCCGCGTGACGCGCTGGCTGGTGCTGCTGGGTACGATCTCGACGATCGGCGACGAGAGCATCAACTTGAAGGCCAGCAAGGATTATTGACAAAGAAAAGCCCTCTCCCCGTCAGGGGAGAGGGTTGGGAAAGAGCAACCTGAGATCGGCTTACGCCCCGGCGATGGTCTTCAGCTCCATGAAGTCCCTCAGGCCGTAGGCACCGCCTTCGCGGCCATTGCCCGATTGCTTGTAGCCGCCGAACGCACCGCCCTTGACGCCGCCCCACTGGTTGACCGCGACGAGGCCTGCGCGCAGGCGGCCGACGATGCCCTTGGCGGTTTCGACATCGCCCGTGACGACGGCAGAAAGCCCGTAAGCGGTGCGGTTGGCGAGTTCGATGCCTTCCTCGATACCGTCATAGGTGGTGATCGTGGCTACGGGTCCGAAGGTTTCCTCGCGGAAGATCGTCATGTCCGGCGTCACGTCCGAAAACACCGTCGGGCGCACGTAATAGCCGCGGTTCACATTGTCGGGCAGGCCCGGGCCGCCTTCCAGCAATTCGGCACCCTCGGCGATCGACGTGTCGATCAGCGACTGGATCTTGGTCCACTGCGCCTTGTTGACCACCGGGCCGATATGCGTGCCTTCTTCTTCAGGGCTGCCGACCTTCACCGCCGCGAAGTAGTTCTTCACAAAGGTTTCCGCCTCCGCCTTGCGCGCCTTGGGCACGAGCAGGCGGGTGGGCGCGATGCAGCTCTGGCCGGTGTTCGCGACGATCCCCTGCAGCGTGCCCGGAAGGGTCGCGGCAAAGTCTGCGTCTTCGAGCACGAGGTTGGGCGACTTGCCGCCCAGCTCCTGGTGGACGCGCTTCACGGTATCGGCCGCGTTCTTGGCGATCTGGATGCCCGCGCGGGTCGATCCGGTGAAGCTCACCATGTCGACATCGGGGTGGACGGTGAGCGCGACGCCGACGCCCGGGCCATCACCCTGCACGAGGTTGAACACGCCGGCGGGAACGCCTGCGGCATGCATCACTTCGGCCATGATCACCGCGTTCGAGGGGCACTCTTCCGAAGGTTTGAGGATAACGGTGTTGCCCGCGGCGATGCAGGGCGCGATCTTGGCGCAGATCTGGTTGAGCGGCCAGTTCCACGGCGTGATCGCTGCAACCACGCCGATCGGTTCGTGCACGAAGCGGGCATTGGCGCCAGGCACCGGGTGCTCCCATACGAAGCCTTCAAGGGCTTCGAGCGTGCCGAGGATATAACCGATGCCGGCCCCAACCTGCGCCGTCCCGGCAAAGCCGATGGGCGCGCCCATTTCCTCGCTGATCACCTTTGCAAAATCGGGGATGCGCTTCTTGTACTCGGCCAGGATGCGCTCGAGCATTGCCTTGCGGTCGGCGACCGGCGTTGCGGCGAAGGCGGGGAAAGCAGCCTTGGCGGCGGCAACAGCCTTGTCGACATCGGCCTGGCTGCCGAGCGTGATGACTGCGCAGGCCTCTTCGGTCGCGGGATTGATCACTTCGTGACGCTTGCCGCCTTCGCTGTCGACCCATGCGCCGTTGATGTAGTGCTGCAGATGCTCGCGCATCGGTGTTCTCCCGGAATAGTTGGATTGCCGAACGTTTGTGGTTCGGATCGGACGATGCCAAGACAGGTACGCGATTGCAACGCATTTGGCGAGCGATCAAACGGGCGCGCTGCGATGGGGCCGCGGCGAGGCGGCAAGACCGTGCTAACCTTCGTAAGAAGCCGATCTGATGGCGTTCTTCTTGGGTCTGCGTAGCCGTTGCTAACCGTTTCTTTCCATCCGCTCGTTAAGGCCGATGCGATGGGGCTGAAATTGATCAAGCGCGGCGCCGGTGGGCGGCCGTCAGTGCGCAATCTGCGCACGGGATGGATCGCACTTGCGACCTTTCTCGCACTGATCGCGCTTTCCGCGCTGTTGGTCGCGGTGTTCTCCCGCTCGACTCGCATTGCCGACGAACTCGCGCGCGAGGACGAGCGCGTTCTGGTGACCCGCTATCTCGATCAGATCGGCAGCTCGATTGTCACGGCGCAGAAAGTCCAGCTGACCTGGGACGATGCCATGCGCAATGCAGTGCTCAGCGACAATGAAGCCTGGGCAGACCACTTCCTCGGCGACTTCGTGTGGAACAACCTCGAGACCGACGCGATGTTCCTGGTGCGGCCGGATGGTTCGCTGGTCCACGGCTGGGCGCAAGGGCGCCCGACCGGGGACGCCGGCTATCAGGAAGTGCGCTGGCATGTCGAAGACCTGATCGCGCGGGCCAAGATGAACGTGCCGCTGGGTGGACGCGTCAAGAGCATGAAGAAGCTGGCGGATGTCGAATGGCCGGTCGCCGGATCGGGCCAGCCGCTCAACCGTTGGGCCGCGACTGCAGTGCTGCGCCGCGGCCGCCCGGCCTTCCTCACTGTCGTCGCGATCGTGCCGGACAACGACTACAGCCTGCTGCGGCGCGAGCCCAACTACGTCGCCACAGTGCGCTACCTCGACGGTTCGATCCTGACCAAGATGGGCAGCGACCTCGTTCTCGCCGACATCAGCTTCAAGCCGGATCAGGCTGAGATCGGTCAGGCCAACGCGGTGCCGCTGAATACCGCGTTCGGCGATCACATCGGCTGGATCACCTGGACCGCCAAAGTCCCGGGTCCCAAGATCGTGCAACGCACCGCGCCGGTGCTCGCCACTTTCATCCTTTTCTTCCTCGGAGTCGTCGCCGGCGGCGCGGTGATCGTGCGGCGCATGCGCATGACCGCGAGCGAGCTCAAGGCAAGCGAGGCGCAGGCGCAGCACAACGCGTTGCATGATGCCATGACCGGCCTGCCCAACCGGGTCTACTACATGCAGCGCCTGCGCACGCTGCTGGGCGAATTCAGCGGTGGCCAGGCGCAAGGCAACCTCTTCGTTGCCTATATAGACATCGACGGCTTCAAGCTGGTCAACGACACCATGGGCCACCACGTGGGCGACGAACTGGTCCGCCAGGTCGCTCACCGCCTGCGCGAGGTGCTGCCGCGCGAGGCCTTTATCGCCCGTTTCGGCGGTGACGAGTTCGTGCTGCTCCATGGAAGCAACGACGGCGCGGCGGCGGCCGACAAGCTTGGCCTTAAAATCATGAAACTGATGCGCCAGCCGTTCGTGATCTCGGGCAATACGCTTGAGGTCTCGGTCAGTTGCGGGATCAGCTGGGGGCCCGAGCAGAGCGAGGACCCGGGCGAGCTGCTGCGCCGCGCCGATATCGCGCTCTATCGCGCCAAGCAGCGCGGACGCGGACGCTACCGCCGCTTCACGCCGGACATGGATGCGAGCGTGAAGCTGCGCCGCGAAATGGAAATGGAACTGCGCCTCGCGATCACGCGCGGCGAGCTTTCGGTGGCCTATCAGCCGGTGGTCGATACCGGCAGCGGCGAGATCCGCGGGTTCGAGGCGCTGCTGCGGTGGAACCACCCGGAGCGCGGCGAAATCCGCCCCGATCTATTCGTGCCGATTGCAGAACAGGGCGGGCTGATGATCCCGCTCGGCACCTGGGTGCTGCGCCATGTCTTCACCGAGTGCCGCAACTGGCCCGACTGCGACATTTCGGTCAATCTCTCGCCCTTGCAGAT
Organism: Novosphingobium sp.; assembly: GCF_037133355.1. Taxonomy (GTDB): domain Bacteria; phylum Pseudomonadota; class Alphaproteobacteria; order Sphingomonadales; family Sphingomonadaceae; genus Novosphingobium. The sequence goes on from NZ_JBAXOI010000008.1 coordinate 62,585, forward strand.
CATGGCGGGGGATTTCATCCCGATGCTCGCGGGGCTGCTGCAAGAGACCGGGATGGACCCGCAGCGGCTGGTGTTCGAGGTGACCGAGGGCGTCATGCTCGATCGCAGTGCCCATGTAATCGGCGTGCTGCGCGAATTGAACCGCATGGGCATCCGCGTGGCGCTCGACGATTTCGGGATCGGCTATTCCTCGCTGTCGTATTTGCGCTCGTTCCAGTTCGACCGGATCAAGATCGACCGCTCGTTCGTGCAGAACATCGAGCGCGACCGCGATGCCCACTCGATCCTTTGCGCGATCGTCACGCTCGGCAAAACGCTGCGGATGAAGGTCGTGGCCGAAGGCGTGGAGACCGAAGTGCAGCGGCTGCTGGTGCAGGCCGCAGGCTGCGAGCTGGTGCAGGGCTACTTGTTCTGGGCGGCATTGCCGGCCGAAGACGCGCGCGGTCTGCTTGCGGAGGAAGAAGTCGCCGCGCGGCTGCTGCGCGCTTCGTAAGATGCCGGTTCAGCCGAGTGGGCGGCTGGCGGCAAGCACGGTCATGCCGCGCATCGTGAGCGGATTGGCAACAAGGAGGCCATGCCCTGCAAGCGCCGAGCGGATATCATCGACCGGCAGCTTTAGCTTGGGATAAGCGCTCTTCGCCAGGGACCAGGAATCTGGTCCCTTTTCGAACACCAGATCGTGGACCATGACGCCGTCCCCTGCATCCTCGACGAAGCAGAGCATGATGCGCTCGTCGCTGGTGCGCACCGGAATGAACCGGTCGAGTCCCTCCGGCGGGCGGGCCATATCGCGCCACGACAGGATGAGATGCCCGCCGGGGGCCAGCGCCGCGCTGGCAGCGGTCAGCATGCGCCGGACATCCGCCCGGCTTTCGAGATGAGGCAAGGTGTCGCCCATGCATACAATCGTGTCAAAGGGCCCTGCCACCACCGCATCGAACGCGGTGATATCGGCGAGATGGCAGGTTATCGGATAACCTGCGGCGCGGCCTTCAAGTTCGGCAAGGAGCTTCGCGCTGGTATCGAGCGCGCGCACCTCGCTCGCCCCCATCTGCGCCAGCGCGAGCGACTGATAACCTGAGCCGCTGCCGAGATCGAGGCAGCGTCCGGGCGCGGCTATGCCAAGATCGCGCAGGAGCGCTTCCTGCTCGGCGACTACAGCTGCGTAGGGCTTGCCGGCCATCCAGCTGTAATGCTCGGCGAGCAACTCGTCGTAATGTCGCTTCTGGGCGGTCATGGCTTGACCGGCAGGACGGTCACGTCCGAGGGTTGCCAGGCGGGTGTGACGCTTACGGTGAACTCCAGCCGTGTGTCAGCCGCGATGCTGTGCGGCACGCCCGGGGGCAGCAGCACCACCGAACCCTGTGCCACATCCTGCGCCTTGTCGCCGATGGTGACGCGGCCCTTGCCGGCGCTGACGACCATGACTTCGTGCCCTTCGCGGGTCACCATCATCGGCATTGCCGCGCCTTTCTGCATGACGAAACGCGCGACGCTGATCGCCTGCGAGCGCTGCGGCGCGGTGCGGCCGACGAGTTCCTCAACCGCGATGGGGGGCACCGGTTCGGCCTTGCTGGCTTTACCCGCCGGGCGGCTGGCGGATTCGGCGCGCGTAAGTTCGGTGATTTCGGCAGCGAACTTCGGGTAAAGCGCGGTAAGCTCGTCGCGGTAACCGGGCTCGTAGTCGTCGTACTCGAAGCCCGGAGAAAGAGTGTTGCCCCCGAAGCTCCAGGCGGTTTTCGTATCGCCAAGGGGACGCGCGCCCATCCATGTGCCGCGCGGCACAAGGATCTGCGGCTCTTCGCCCTTCAGCACATTGCTGCCCCAGATTCGCTTCTCGCCGTGGCCATCGGGATAGAGCAGCAGGATCTGCGCGGGGCTGCCGCCGTAGAAGTGCCACATCTCGTCGGTGGCGAGGCGGTGCATCGCGGAGAAATCGCTGCGGGTGAAGAGCGCAAGAATCGCGGTATAGGCCCAGCGCTTCGTGGGATAGCGCTCGGCCAGTGCGCCTTCGATGACGTCGTCGCTCTTGTGCGTCTGCAGGAACCACGGTCCTTCGTGGGGGATGTTCTGCATGTGGTAGTGATCGATGATCGCCTTTGCGGCGGGCGGCATCGGATCAGAGGCGGGCTGCGCAGCGGCGGCGGAGCACGAAAGCAGCGCGGCTGCGGCAAGAAGCGGTTTCAGCATGGGCCGATGTGTTGGCAAATCGGAGCGGGCTTGCCTACCCGCAAACGGCATCAACCAGCGCTGGCAGCGGTCTCGGCGCTGGCCGTCACGGCCCCGTCCAGATTGCGGCGGGGATAGATGAAGCCCCTGGCCGCGCTTGGGCGTAGGCCCAGCGAGCGGGTGGGGGCGTACCACACGCGCACTTCGCTCCAGTCGCCGGCGGCGGAAACATCCACCGCCATCACGCCACGCTCGACCATGCCAGGGCGTGACCAGTTGGCGTGGTTGATCAGGATATGGCGGTCATCGACCACCTTGCTGACGACCGCGACATGGCCATAAGGCATCGAGCGGGTTCCGGCGAAAGCGAGCACCGCGCCGGGCTTCGGCGCCTGACCGCGCTCGTAACGGCCCTCGGCATTGCTCCACCAATCGCGCGCGTTGCCGCTGATCTGCACGTCGGAAATCTGCCGCGCATAAGTCACGCACTGAAGGCGGGCCTGCGCCGGTGAGGGCATCGCTGCGAGCGAGAAGAGTGCGAGAAGGGCTGCGACCACGTTCTTTAGCATATGCAGCATGACTAAGGATTTGAACCGATTCGAGGAGTCCGGGGCGCTTCCGTTCATCCTGCGGCCATCTCCGTTCATCCCGAGTCCATGCGGTGCTGTGGAAAATTGCAGTTGGGAGGGAACAAGCGTGCGGGCGTTCGATGCCTCCGGCGGGCATGGGGCAGTCTCCTTGCATCGCCGTCGTTCAGGGTTGGGGTTCGGTTTGGGGGTTACACAGGGTTACACTGTGTCACCCTCGACTTCTCGGACAAGGCTTTGATTTAAAACGAGAGAACCTCCGAGGGCGGACAGGTGACACACCTCGGGCCTGTGACCGGTTTTGATCGACTATGACAAAGAGCGAGGCCGTTCGGGGCCGCGCAAGGGTATGCCAGAATTGGGCGGTGTAGGAAAATGAGGGGTGGTGGCTGGCGGATTTCGCCCAAATTCTTCCGGTTCGTCATGGCGAGCGCAGCGAAGCAATCCAGGGCGGCTCTGCGCGGCTCTGGATTGCTTCGCTGTGCTCGCCATGACGAAGGGAGGTGATGGGCCGAAGGCTCTTTGCCGGCTCGATTTGGGCAATAAGCCACGTGGACAGCTTCGTATGGCTGTTTGCGCCCCACTTGCGGACGTTGTTGCCGAAAGGCTGCTGGAGTCTTAGCGTTAGCGACGATGACTGGCCCGAACCAGGAAACAAATTGATGCTAAACGATTTATTGAAAGCTGACGACGCTGTGAGACAGATCGAGGCTGCTGTTCGAGGGAACCGCCGAGTATTTGGCGTGGATGGATTTCGGGTCGTTCCGCAGGGCTACATCGCGGCGCTCGATCTTATTCTAGACGTATCGAATGAGCCGATGGAGCCAGTGGCGGCTGCAACTAAGACTATCCAGTTCATTCGCTTGAACGCGGCAGATGACGTTTTGTTCGAGGTGGTCATCGAGGTTATGTCCGACGACCGCTTCCCCACCAGAACGCGCCATTCCAAGGTTGGCTAGGTTGGGGATGCAAGGGCCGATGGCACTTGCCCGCTGGAGGCATGTTTTTTCTGAGACTGTTGTTTGGGCGGACAGCCACCACCCCCAACCCCCTCCTCTGAAGAGGAGGGGGCTTTTCTGGCCCCTCCTAACAGAAAAAGGCGCCCGGTTTCCCGAGCGCCCATTCCTGAAACCCAGCCCCTGAAAAAATCAGGCGCTGTAGTACATGTCGAACTCGACGGCCGACGGCGTGGTTTCCCAGCGCATCACTTCGGGCCACTTGAGTTCGATATAGGCTTCGATCTGGTCCTTGGTGAATACGCCGCCCTGGAGGAGGAAGTCGTGGTCGGCGACCAGCGCGTCCAGCGCTTCGCGGAGCGAGCCGCAGACGGTCGGCACTTCGGCGAGTTCGGCCGGGGGCAGATCGTAGAGGTTCTTGTCCATGGCTTCGCCCGGGTGGATCTTGTTCTTGATCCCGTCGAGGCCGGCCATGAGCAGCGCCGAGTAGCAGAGGTAGGGGTTGGCCATCGCGTCGGGGAAGCGGAATTCCACGCGCTTTGCCTTGGCGCCCGAACCGTAGGGGATGCGGCACGAGGCCGAACGGTTGCGCGCCGAGTAGGCGAGCAGCACGGGGGCTTCGTAGCCCGGCACCAGACGCTTGTAGCTGTTGGTGGTCGGGTTGGTGAAGGCGTTGAGGGCCTTGGCGTGCTTGATCACGCCGCCGATGAAGTAGAGGCACATGTCCGAAAGGCCGGCATAGCCGTTACCGGCGAAGAGCGGCTTGCCACCATCCCAGATCGAGATGTGGGTGTGCATGCCGCTGCCGTTGTCGGTCTTGATCGGCTTGGGCATGAACGTCGCGGTCTTGCCATAGGCCTGCGCGACCTGGTGGACGACGTACTTGTAGACCTGCATGCGGTCGGCGGTCTGGACGAGCGTGCCGAAAGTGAGGCCGAGCTCGTGCTGGGCCGAGGCCACTTCGTGGTGATGCTTGTCGCAGGGCAGGCCCATGTCGATCATGGTGCGGACCATTTCGGCGCGGATGTCGACGCAGCTGTCGACCGGAGCGACCGGGAAGTAGCCGCCCTTGGCGCGCGGACGGTGGGCGAGGTTGCCGCCGTCGTAGTCCTTGTTCGAGTTGGTCGGCAGCTCGATATCGTCGATGCGGAAGCCGTTGCCGTCGTAGCCGTCATAGAACTTGACGTCGTCGAAGATGAAGAACTCGGCTTCGGGGCCGACGTAGACGGTGTCGCCCACGCCGCTCGACTTGACGAAGGCTTCGGCGCGCTTGGCGGTCGAGCGCGGGTCGCGGGCATAGAGCTCGCCGGTCGAAGGCTCGACGATGTCGCAGCAGATGATCATCATCGGGGTGGCCGAGAAAGGATCGACATAGACCGCGCTGAGGTCGGGCTTGAGGATCATGTCGGACTCGTTGATCGCCTTCCAGCCCTCGATCGACGAACCGTCGAACATCAGGCCGTCTTCCAGCTCGTCCTCGCCGAGCACGGTGGAGACCATCGTGAGGTGCTGCCACTTGCCCTTGGGGTCGGTGAAACGCAGATCAACCCATTCGATTTCCTCGTCCTTGATGCGGGCGAGAATGTCCTTTGCAATAGCCATCGCTGGTCCTTTAACTGGCTCCGGTCTGTTTCGGAGCGCTCAGGGGTGGATTGTGGGGGAAGCCGCCGGCCCTGCGGCCGCCTCCGGATTGAACTCAGATCGCGTCGTTGTCGCGCTCGCCCGTGCGGATGCGCAGCGCGCTTTCCACAGCGAAGACGAAGATTTTGCCGTCGCCGATGCGCCCGGTCTGCGCGGCGGCGGCAATCGCCTCGACCACGCGGTCGACCAGAGTGTCGGTTACGACGACCTCAAGCTTCACCTTGGGCAGGAAATCCACGACATATTCGGCGCCGCGATAAAGCTCGGTGTGGCCCTTCTGCCGGCCAAAGCCCTTGGCTTCGGTGACGGTGATGCCGGAAACGCCGATTTCGTGCAGCGCTTCCTTCACCTCGTCCAGCTTGAAGGGCTTGATGATCGCCTCAACCTTTTTCACTCGATCATTCCCTGCAGGCAAGGGGCCGGCTCCGGGCACTAGGCCTTGCCGGCGGTTGGTATTCGTACGTAGCCCGTTTCCGGATCAGTTATCCAAGAATCGTGCCACGCGTGAGACCAGCATCACTAGGCCATGAACGGGCGGCGCGAAAGCAGGAAATCCGCCGCTTCGGCAAGATTGCAAGCCATGCGCCCGGCACGGCATTGCGCAAGTTGCGTGCGCGGGGGCGATTGTTGCACAAGATTTGCGCAAGGGTTGCCTGATTTTTGGGCAGCTGACCTCTCCACCTTCGCTGCTCGGGAAGAAAGATAACCCCTCCGATGCGCCTTCGGCGGCCCACCTCCCCATTTGCACTTCGTGAAAATGGAGAGGGAAAGAGTAGGACTGCTTCTTGGTCCTCTCCATTTTTGCGAAGCACAAATGGAGAGGTGGCAGCGCGAAGCGCTGACGGAGGCGCTTATTCCCCCGCGTAAGGCGGCCGGTGCAGCCCCGCCGGGCTCGACGTGAAAATCTCGCACCCCTCTTCGGTCACGCCGATCGAATGCTCGAACTGCGCGGAGAGCGAGCGGTCGCGGGTCACTGCCGTCCAGCCGTCTTCGAGCAGCTTCACCCCCGCCTTGCCGAGGTTGATCATCGGCTCGATCGTGAAGAACATGCCGGGGCGCAGTTCGGGGCCGGTGCCCTTGTGCGCGGCGTGGATCACTTCGGGCGCATCGTGGAACAATCGGCCGAGGCCATGCCCGCAGAATTCGCGCACCACGCCGTAGCGATGCTTTTCGGCATGGGCCTGGATTGCCGCGCCGATATCGCCGAGCCTTGCGCCGGGCTTTACCTGCGCGATGCCGATCATCAGGCACTCATAAGTCACATCGACCAGGCGCCTCGCCTTCAGCGGCACATCACCGACGAGGTACATGCGGCTGGAATCGCCGTGCCAGCCATCGAGCAGCGGGGTCACGTCGATATTCACGATGTCGCCGTCGCGCAGCACGCGCGTATCCGAAGGGATGCCGTGGCACACCACGTGGTTGATCGAGATGCAGCACGAATGGGTGTAGCCGCGGTAGCCCAGCGTGGCGGGCACGGCGCCGCCGTCCAGCGTCATCTGGCGCACCACATCGTCGAGCGCGGCGGTGGATACGCCGGGGCGCACCAGCGGCACCAGCGCATCGAGGATCTCGGCGGCAAGGCGCCCGGCCTTGCGCATGCCTTCAAAGCCCGCAGGCCCATGCAGCTTGATCGTCCCGTCACGCGGCAGGACATCGGTATCGTCGGCGATTACATACTCGGTCATCGCGGTCATGTAGCGGCTTTGCGCGCCGATTGCGAGATGGCCCGCGCGGGTGTGCATTTCGCGTGGTGCAGTTTCCGCTCGCACTTGCCGCGAAGCTGCGGCTAGGATTGCGGCCACGATGAACCCGCTTGATGCACTGATCCAGCCCGATCGCGGCCAGAAGGCCACGCCGCTCCACATTGTCGACAAGGCGGGCCTGCCGGCCTGGCTCGCCGCGCTGACGGCAAGCCAGCGGGCGATGCTTGCGGGGCAAGGCTTCGAGGGCGGCGCGGGGGAGACCGCGATCGTGCCCGATGGCGAGGGATGGTTCGCAGTCGGCGGGGTGGCCGATGCGGCGAAGCTGGGCACCTGGTGCCTTGCCCCCCTGGCAGAGCGGCTGACGGCGGGCACCTACCGCCTTGCGGGCGGCGAGGTGGGCTCCGCGCTGATCGGCTGGCTCCTCGCGCAGTACCGCTTCGACCGATATCGCGGTGAGGCCGCATCTACCGGCCCGCGCCTGCTGCTTTCGGGCGCGCTTCGCCCCATGGCCATTGCGCTGGCCGAAGCGGCGGCCGTGATGACGGTGCGCGATCTGGTCAACACGCCCGCCGAGGACATGGGCCCCGCGCAGCTCGAGGCCGAGGTGCGCGCAATGGCCAAGGCGCATCATGCGAGCGTCCACGTGGTGAGCGGCGATTCGCTGGAGCAGGGTTATCCCATGGTCCATGCCGTGGGCCGGGCGGCGGCGCGCAGCCATGCGCCGCGGCTGATCGAGCTCGAATGGGGCGATCCGGCGCATCCGCGCCTTGCCATCGTGGGCAAGGGGGTGTGCTTCGATTCGGGCGGGCTCGATATCAAGCCGAGTTCGGGCATGGCGCTGATGAAGAAGGACATGGGCGGCGCGGCGCATGCGCTGGCGCTGGCCGGTCTGGTCATGGGCGCGGGGCTGCCGGTGCGGCTGCACCTGCTGATCCCGGCGGTGGAGAATGCGATCTCGGGCAATGCCTTCCGCCCCGGCGATGTGCTGCGTTCGCGCGCAGGGCTTTCGGTGGAGATCACCAACACCGATGCCGAGGGGCGGCTGGTGCTGGGCGATGCGCTGGTCCGCGCCTGCGAGACGCGGCCCGAACTGCTGATCGATTTCGCCACGCTGACGGGCGCCGCGCGCGTTGCGCTGGGGCCCGATCTGCCGGCAATGTTCGCGCGTGATGATGCGACGGCGGCGGGGTTGATCGCCGCGGGCCTCGAACGCGACGATCCGTGCTGGCGCCTGCCGCTCCACGATGGCTACCGCGAGATGCTCAAATCCGATGTGGCGGACCTGCAGAACAGCCCTTCGGGCGGGTTCGCCGGGGCTACGGTAGCGGCCTTGTTCCTCGACCGGTTTGTGGCCGAAGGCGTCGACTGGGCGCACTTCGATACCTTTGCCTGGCGGCCTGCGGGCAAGCCCGGGCGGCCCAAGGGGGGCGAGGCGCTGGGGCTGCGCGCGGCATGGGGGCTGATCCTGGCGCGCTTTGCCGCTGAGGGGGCGGGGACTGCTGCGCCTTGAACCCGGAGCCCGATGCCTCTAAGCGCCCGGTCTTCGCCTTCCGGGAACGCCCAGTGACTGCCGAGACCGACTTGACTCTGCCCGCCCAGACCCGCGCCCATGCGCTAACCGGCCCCGCGCCCAAAAGCGATGGTGCCGCGCATACCCGTGCGGTCCGCGGCGATCTGGCGCATGTGCGCTATGCGGGGCAGATATTCGTTTCGCACTACGCCGTGCCGATGCCGCGCACAGTTGGCGCACATGGCGCGACGCTGCTCGCGGCCGGGCGTGAGGGCGCCGAGCTGATCGGCACGCTGGCGGCGGGCGAGACCTTCAACCTGCTCGACAGCGCGGGCGGCTGGGGCTGGGGCCAGCAGGGCGAGCATGGCCTCGTCGGCTATCTTCCGCTGGAGGCGCTGGAGCCGTGACCACGCTGGTCTTTATCGACGGCGCGGCGGGCACCACGGGCCTGGAAATCGCCGAGCGGCTGGCAGGGCGCGATGAATTCAGCCTGATCGCCCTGAGTGATGCCGAGCGCAAGGATGCCAAGGCGCGCGCCGAGGCGCTCAATGCCGCCGATGTCGCGATCCTGTGCCTGCCCGATGATGCCGCGCGCGAGGCGGTTTCGCTGATTGCCAATGACCGCACCCGCGTGATCGACGCTTCAACCGCGCACCGCGTGGCGCCGGGCTGGACTTACGGCTTTCCCGAGATCGTAGGGCACGAGGCTGTGGCTGCGGCCAAGCGCGTCTCCAATCCCGGCTGCTATCCCACCGGGTTCCTCGGCCTGCTCGTGCCGCTTCTGCGCGCCGGACTGCTGCCGGCGAACTGGCCATATACGGTCAACGCCGTCTCGGGCTATTCGGGCGGCGGCAAGGCGCTGATCGCGCGGTTCGAAGCCGATCCCGACATAGCCTTTCGCGCCTATGGCCTCGCTCTCGGGCACAAGCATGTGGCCGAGATGCAGGCCCATGCCGGCCTTGCCCATCCGCCGATCTTCGCGCCGGCGGTGGTTCCGGCGCATCGCGGCATGGTCGTCGAAGTGCCCGTGCCGCTCGCCGCCATACCCGGCGCAGCGGCGCCCGATGCCTTGCGCGCGGCGCTTGCGGATTTCTACGCCGGCAGCCCCCTGGTGCGGGTGCGGAGCGAGGTGCCGGATGAACTTCTCCTGCGCCGCTCCGATGCGCCGCGCGACGGGCTCGACCTTTACGTGTTCGGCAGCGCCGATGGTGGGCAGGCGCGGCTGGTCGCGGTGCTCGACAACCTTGGCAAGGGCGCGAGCGGCGCGGCGGTGCAGAGCCTCAACCTGATGAGCGGACTCGAGGAGACGGCGGGCCTGCGCCTCTAAAGCCACCTTGCCTTTGCCGCCTACTTGTCCGTTCGTGTCGAGCGAAGTCGAGACACCTGGCGCCGTGCTTCGTGTCTCGACTTCGCTCGACACGAACGGAAGAGAAGCGATATGTGGCCCAAGCCTGATCCCATCCTCCCAGGCCAGGAAAGCGTGTGGGACTATCCCCGCCCTGCCGTGGCGCGGGCCTGCACCGCGCATGTGGTGATCGAGCATCGCGGGCAGATCATCGCCGATACCCGCCGCTCGGTGCAGACGCTCGAGACCAGTCACCCGCCGAGCTACTACATCCACCCCGACGACATCGCACCCGGCGTCCTGCGGCGTGCGAGCGGCACCTCGCTGTGCGAATGGAAGGGCGCGGCGGTGTACTGGGATGTCGTGGTGGAGGGCGAGGTTCTGCCCCGTGTTGGCTGGAGCTATCCCAACCCGACGCGGAGCTTTCTGGGGCTCAAGGATCACGTCGCCTTCTATGCCGCCCCGTTTGATCGCTGCAGCGTGAACGGCGAGACTGTGGTGCCCCAGCCGGGCGAGTTCTACGGTGGGTGGATCACCAGCGCGGTGGCGGGGCCGTTCAAGGGCGGGCCGGGCAGCAGGGGCTGGTAGGCGGGTCCGCCGTTTCTGAGCGATCATCCCGAACCGCCAACGCGGGGTTTAGTTGTCGCTGCGAAACCATTTATCCCAAATTGCCGTGATCACAGCGATTGGGAACACCGCGAATGCCAAGAGGATGAGGGCTGAAACGACCGGCCACAGATTCCAGCCATTGAACCAGTTGAGAAATTCAACAAAAACTATCATTTGTTAGAACGGCCTCGCACAGAATACTTGAAACCTACCATTTGGGATGATCTTGATTCAAGGCCTGACCCTGTTCAAGGCCGCTAAGGACTCTTGCTCTGCGCCGCGCGCTGGGTAAATTGACCCAATGCCATCAGACATCGAGATATCGCGCGCGGCGACGCTTCGGCCCATCCTTCAGATCGCCGAGCGCGCGGGTATCCCCGCTGCGGCGGTGGAGCCATATGGCCACTACAAGGCCAAGCTCGATCTGGCCCTGCTCGAAGGCAGCGCCGAAAAGGCGCCTGGCAAGCTGATCCTCGTCACCGCGATCAACCCGACTCCGGCGGGCGAGGGCAAGACCACCACTTCGGTCGGCCTTGCCGACGCGCTGAACCGGATCGGCAAGCGCACCATGCTGTGTTTGCGGGAGCCTTCGCTGGGGCCATGTTTCGGCACCAAAGGTGGGGCGACCGGCGGCGGCTATGCCCAGGTTGTGCCGATGGAGGATATCAACCTCCACTTCACCGGCGATTTCCATGCGATCACCAGCGCGCACAATCTGCTTGCGGCGATGATCGACAACCACGTTTATTGGGGCAATGCGCTCGATCTCGATGTGCGGCGGATCGTGTGGCGGCGCGTGCTCGATATCAACGACCGCGCGCTGCGCGATATTGCGCAAGGGCTGGGCGGGCGCGCCAACGGGTTCCCGCGCGAATCCGGGTTCGACATCACAGTTGCTTCCGAAGTCATGGCGATCCTGTGCCTCGCCGAGGATCTTGAGGATCTCGAGGCGCGGCTGGGCAAGATCGTGATCGGCTATACCCGCAAAGGCCGCCCCGTCACCGCGCGCGAATTGAAGGCCGACGGCGCGATGGCGGTGCTTCTGGCGCAGGCGATCAAACCCAATCTGGTGCAAACGCTGGAGGGCAATCCCGCGCTGGTCCACGGCGGCCCGTTCGCCAATATCGCGCATGGTTGCAATTCGGTCCGCGCGACGCGCGCAGGGCTTGGGTTGGCCGACTATGTGGTGACCGAGGCGGGTTTCGGGGCGGACCTCGGTGCAGAGAAGTTCTTCGATATCAAATGCCGTCAGGCGGGGCTCAAGCCCGCCGCGGCGGTGATCGTCGCCACGGTCCGCGCGCTCAAGATGAACGGCGGCGTCGCCAAGACCGCGCTGGCACCTGCCGATGTCGAGGCGGTGCGGCGCGGCGGGGTCAACCTTGCTCGGCATATCGAGAATGTGCGCCAGTTCGGTGTGCCCGCAGTGGTCGCGATCAATCGCTTCCATACCGATTCCGACGAGGAGATCGCCGCGATCCAGGCGATCGCCGCCGCGCATGGTTCAGAAGCGCTGGTCTGCACGCATTGGGCCGATGGCGGCGCCGGCGCGGTCGATCTGGCGGAGCGCGTGGTTGCGATGGCCGAGGCGCCCACCCAGTTCGCCCCGCTTTATGACGATGCGCTGCCGCTGTTCGAGAAGATCAACACCGTCGCCACCCGCATCTACCGCGCCGAATCCGCGATTGCCGATCCGGCGGTCCATGCGCAGCTGGCGGCGTGGGAGGCCGAAGGGCACGGTGGGCTGCCGGTGTGCATCGCCAAGACGCAGTACGGCTTTTCAACCGACCCCGCCGCGCTTGGTGCACCCACCGGCCACGTGATTTCGGTGCGCGAGGTGCGGCTCTCGGCAGGAGCAGGCTTTGTGGTGGCGGTTTGCGGGGAAATCATGACCATGCCCGGCTTGCCGCGCGTGCCCATGGCCGAAGGCATCCGCATCGACGGCGAAGGGCGGATCGAGGGGCTGTTCTAGCGCCCGCTGCGCGAAGCCTCACACTCCCACCGGGGTGAGGATGCGCGACCTCGCAGCCCTTACTTCGCCAGATCGATCGGCGGCTTTTCCGCGCCCGGCAGTGCCGCACCCATCACGTTGGCCAGCGTCGGCGCAATCGCGCGCATGTCGATTTCGCCCAGCGAGCGCGCCTTGGCGACGCCCTTGCCCATGACCATGAACGTCGAGCGCATTTCGGGGGCGGCGGGGAAATAGCCATGCATGCCCTTGACCGGCGAAGGGAAGGCAAGCGGCAGATTGCCGTTAACAAATGGCCCTGCCACTGCGCCGATCTTGAGGTTCACGTAGAAGCTTGCGTCCGGGTTGCCGCCCAGATCGGCAATCGCGGGCGCGGCGATCACCCGCTCGATCTTCGCAGCGGGATCGGCAGCGAGTTTGTCGAGCAGCGCGCTGACCTTGGCCTTGAGTGCGGCATCATCGGGCCGCGCGAGGCGGATCGCGAAGGAGCCGCCCGAGCCCCACGGCGTCGCCTCGGCGCGCGCGATCTTGCCGTCCGCACCCAGCGTGACGAGCCCGGCGTCGATGAACGGGCGGTAGAGATTGATCACGGTGTCGACAGGCGCGAAGCCGTGGTCGCTCACAAGCGCGATCACCGCATCGGGATGCGCCTTGAGTTCGGCGGCGACGAGATTGCCGACGAGGCCGTCGATCGACTCCAGCGTGGCATGCGATTCGGCCGAACCCGGCCCGGTCTCGTGCTCCGTGTGATCAAGCGCCGAGAGGTACATCGTCATGAAGCCGGGGGCATGTTTTGCGATCATCGCCATGCCGAAGCGGGTGCGGATCACGTCGGCGGCGAGGTCTTCGGCCTTGCCGTCGGCATAAGGCATGCCGGCCAGGGCCCCGAGCTCGCGCGTCAGGCCCGGCGTCGACAGGGCCTCGACCAGCTTGCGGTCATCCTCATGCCCCGTGCGCCAGATCTGCGGCAGGTTCCACGTGACATGGCGCGCCGCGACCGAAACCGGCCAGTGCACGTTGCCCGTTGTCAGCCCGGCTTCCTGCGCGGCGTCCCACAAGGTGGGCGATTGCTCGTCCGCCGCATACCAGTACCAGCCGCTCTGGTTGATCTGCATGGGATCGTAGGTGAGGTTGTTCACGATGCCGTGGCGCGCGGGAGCGGCGCCGGTGATCAGCGTGGTGTGGCTGGGGAAGGTCACCGTCGGCAGCACGCCGACTACGCCGGTGGCAAAAGTGCCTTCGGCCAGAAAGCGCCTGAGATTCGGCACTTTGAGGCCGCGCTTTTCGGCCTCCAGCACGTCGGCGGGGCGCAGCCCGTCGATCGAAATCAGCAGGACGGGCGCCGCATGCGCCGCGCCCGTGGCTGCCGTCGATGCGAGCAGCGCGAGGGCGAGGCGCAAGGCGCGGGCCATCTCAGTCTTCCGGCGCGATCGTGACCTTGAGCCCGTCGAGGTCGCCGGTCAGCTGGATCTGGCACGAAAGACGCGAAGTATCAGTGCGGTGATCCGAGCTTTCGAGCAGGTCGTTCTCGTCTTCGCTCATCTTCGGCAGCTTGTCGGCAAAGGCCGGGTCCACATAGATGTGGCACGTAGCGCACGAGCAGCAGCCGCCGCACAGCGCGAGAAGTTCGTCGAAGCCGTTGTCGCGGATGGCTTCCATCACCGAAAGGCCGGCACTGGCCTCGACGGTGGATTCTGCACCCGAGCGGTTTACCACAACAAGCTTCGGCATCGACATGGTCTCCTGGCGGGCAACACCCCTGTCGCCCATCGCCCGGGGCTGCTATCGCGCGAGGGCCGCTTTGGCAAGGGTGCCGAGCGGGTCCAGGCCTGAAAAGGAATGCCGGACGTCATGGGCCTCACTGCCAGTCAGATTGCCGCAGGTCTCGATCATATCGCCGCGAAGACCCCCTTGATCGGCGAGGCCGTGGCCCGGGTCGGCTATCCCGAGCCGCGCATCCGCGCGCGGGGCTATGCCACGCTCCTGCGCACGATCGTTGGCCAGCAGGTCAGCGTCGCCGCCGCCGCGTCGGTCTGGAACAAGCTCGAGGCGCTCCTGGGCGATGCCATGCCGCCGCAGGATCTGCTCGAAGCCGATTTCGATGCGCTGCGCGCTTGCGGCCTTTCGCGCCAGAAACAGGGCTACGCGCGCAGCTTGTGCGAACTCGTGGTGACGGGCGAACTCGATCTCCATTCGCTGCCAGACGACGATGAAGTGGCGATTGCCCAGCTTACGAAGATCAAGGGCATCGGCCGCTGGTCTGCGGAAATCTACCTGCTGTTTGCCGAGGGACGGCCCGATATCTGGCCGGCGGGCGATCTTGCCGTGCAGGCGGGCATGGCCAAGCTGCTGGGTCTGGCAGATCGGCCGGACGAGAAGGCGGCGCGGGCCATGGCCGAAGACTGGCGCCCGCACCGGGGCGCGGCGGCGATCTTCACGTGGCATTGCTATAACAATCCGGCGCTGTAGTCTGAACTCCAACTAGACCAACAAGGGTGTCAGGTTGTGGGCCAGAAAACGATCTTCATCACCGGCGGCGCTTCGGGCATCGGGCGCGCGGTGGCGCAGCGCTTTGGGCGTGAGGGCTGGTTTGTCGGCATTGCCGATATCAACGAGGACGGCATGGCCGGCACCGCCGCGCTGATCCCGGCCGGCTTTTCCTCGCAGCACAAGCTTGATGTGCGTGACCGGGCGGCCTGGGATGCGGCGCTTGCGGATTGCGCGGCGGCTTCGGGCGGCAAGATCGACGTGGTGTTCAACAATGCCGGCATTCCCATCGGCGGGCGGATCATCGATTGCAGCACCGAGGAAGTGGAGCGCACGCTCGATATCAATCTCAAGGGCGTGATTTTCGGCGCGCAGGCGGCCTATCCGTGGCTCAAGGCCTCCGCGCCGGGCTCGTGCCTGCTCAACACCGCGAGCGCGGCGGGGATATACGGCGTGCCCGGCGGCTCGATCTATTCGGCAACCAAGTTCGGCGTGCGCTCGATCACTGAATCATTGGATGGCGAATGGAAGGAAGACGGCATCATCGTGCGCGATCTGATGCCGAGCTTCATCGAAACCCCGCTGCTCGATCACGCGCCCAACCGCGCCTCGAACGCGGATATCCGCGAGCAGGTGAAATCCGCCGGGCTGGAAATCACCCCGGTCAGCGCTGTCGCCGATGCGGCCTGGGCAGCCGTCCATGGCCAGAAGGTTCACACCTTGGTGGGCAAGACCGCGAAGAAACTCGCCTTTGCCGCGCGCTGGATGCCGGGGGCCTTGCGTAAGCAGGTCAGCGGCCTCGGGCGGCCGATGGGGGGTTAGGGGCCCCTTGGCAACCACCCGAACGATATCCCCTGCGCCCGAAGGCCAGCTTATCCGGGGCTTCGGCTTGTGGGGGCTTGCCGCACTCATCCTCAACGGGATCATCGGGGCGGGCATCTTTGCGCTGCCGGGTTCGGTCGCGCAATTCGCGGGTTCTTGGGCACCGCTGGTGATTTTAGGGGTGGGCCTCGCGTTCCTGCCGGTGGTCCTGTTGTTTGCCGCCCTCGCCGGCCTGTTTGACGAGACAGGCGGCCCGATCATCTATGTGCGCGAGGCCTTCGGGCTGACGGCGGGCTTTCAGGCCGGCTGGGTGCAATGCCTGGCTACGACGGCAGCCTCTGCGGCTAACGCCAATGTGCTCGCCGACTATGTCCTGCGCCTTGCTCCCGCCGGATGGTCCGGGGCGCTGGCGCATGGCGCGGTGGTGCTGGCAGCCATCGGCCTCGCCTTTGCGGTCAATCTGCTGGAAGTCCGCAACAGCGATCGCTGGATCAAGCTGATTTCGGTGGCGAAGCTGCTGCCGCTGTTCCTGCTCGCGGGGCTCGCGCTGCCTGCCGTGGCGTACGGACCCGCGCTGCTTCCCGCCAGCGAGTGGTCGCTCGCCCAGGCGATCCTGCTTTCGGTCTATGCCTTCACCGGCTTCGAAGGCGCGCTGTGCCTTGGCGGCGAGGCGCATGATCCGCAGCGCGATTTTCCCCGCGCGCTGGTCGGCGTGTTCCTTGCTACCGTGGCGCTCTATTCGGCTCTGGCCTGGGGCTATGTGGCCATCGCCTATGCGCCGGGGGCGGCGGACAAGGCCTCTCTCCTCACCATGGCCACCGTGCTTGCCGGTGCGATCGGCGCAGGGGTCATCGTTTGCACCGCGGTGATGTCGATCCTCGGCAATGTGATCACCACCCCCATGAACACCTCGCGCCGCCTCCTCGCGCTCGAGCAGATCGGCACGCTGCCGCGCTGGTTTGGCGTGATCCACCCGGGGTCCGGCATTCCGCGCAACGCGGTGGTGTTCACGTATGCGGTCGCCCTGTTGCTGGCGATGAGTGGCGGCTTTGCAGTGTTGGCGGTGCTCTCGGTCGCGGCGCGGCTGGTGGTCTATCTTGCCTGCGCAGCCGCGCTGCCGGTGGTGCGGCGGCGGCGCGGGCTGCCGGTGTCTGCGGGGATGACCGTGACGGTGGCCGCTGCGCTCGCCATTTGCCTGCTGCTGATTGCGCAAAGCGACCTCAAGGCATGGGCGAGCCTCGCGGCGGCCGTTGCCATCGGCTTTGTCATCAAATGGATCGCTGCGCAGGCGATCGCGCCGGAGGGCGCTGCGGCCGGGTGAGGGGCCAGGTCGACTAGCAACGAGCTTCCCGCTGCCATCGCCGCATCAGCAGCAGATTGTCCTCGGCTCGGCCGTACGACAAGCCGCAGGCAACCAGCGCCAGATCGATCCGCTTGCCGGGCACAGGTGCGTAAAGCGAAACATTCCATCGGCGCAGAGCGAAGCGGAACCGGGTCGCCCCGCCTTGGGTGAGGCTGATCCTGTCGATCTCGGACCACGACAGGGGTCGTCGGTAAAGGCTTGGATGAAAGACCAGCCCGGACGCGCTCGCGATGAGGGCTGGACGGCGGTCCCCGAGGCGCCACGCCGCACCAAGGCCTACTGCGCCGGCTATCAAGGCGAAAATCCCCGCGATGAACCGGAAACCAAAGGGGCCGATAAGGGTGAACGCCAACTCGGCAATAGCCTGAAGCCGCATGCCGCCGAGGTCTTTCAGCTGAAGATCGGCAAAGCCCCAGATGGCAGCCCAGAGCAGACCGGGAAAGCCAATCGCGCAGCACACGCAGTATGTAACATCCGCTGATGTGTTGAAGCGTATCGCGATCTGCTCCGGCGGCGGCTCCATCGGCATCAGGGAATGGCCGCAATTCCGCCTGTCGGCAACCGTGCATCTGCGCGCCGGCCTCTTCGCCGGAGCGGTCTGGTGGTTCGAACCATAGTGGATGATTTGGCCGATGGTCCTCCGCCCGCCGCTCGTTATGCTCAAAGAGCGGCATGCAGGCATGCGGAGTGGTGCACGATGAACGAAACGACGGCGAGCACAGCTGCGCCTGCCGGCTCTGGCCAGCTTGTCCGCAGTCTCGGGCTCTGGGGTCTGGCCGCCGTGATCCTCAACGGGATGCTGGGAGCGGGGATTTTCGCGCTGCCCGGATCGGTCGCGCATTTTTCCGGATCGTGGGTTCCGCTCATCGTGTTCGGGGTGGGAATGGCGCTGCTGCCCATCGTCCTCGTCTTTGCCCGGCTCTCGGGTCTGTTCGAAGCGACGGGCGGTCCGCTGCTCTATGTCAGCGCGGGGCTTGGGCCTGTCGCGGGGTATCAGGTCGGCTGGCTGCAGTGCCTGTCCGGCGCCTCCTCGGTCGCGGCGAACGTGAACCTGCTGGCGGACTATGCTTTGCGCGCCGCGCCGCCGTGGTTGGCAGGGCAGACAGCGCATCTGGGGGTGGTGCTTGCGGCGCTGGGCGTGATCTTGTGGATCAACCTCCTCGATACGCAGCGCAGCGCGGCCTGGATAAAGCGGATCTCTGTTGCCAAGCTGTTGCCGCTGGCACTGCTCATCGGTCTTGCCCTGCCCGGGATCGGGTCTGCCTCAGCTTTCCGCCCCGCCACCGAATGGTCGCTCTCGCAGGCCGTGATGCTCTCGATCTATGCGTTTATCGGCTTTGAGGGGGCGCTGTGCATTGCAGGCGAGGCCATCGATCCGCGCCGCGATTTCCCGCGCGCGCTGGTCGGCGTGTTCCTGGCTGTGGTCGCGCTCTATGCCCTGCTTGTCTGGGGCTATGTCGTCACGGCGTATGTTCCGGGAGTCGAGGACAGGGCCTCGCTGCTGACGATGGCTGTCGCGCTGATGGGTCCGGTGGGTATGACCGTGATACTGGTGACCGCCGTGGTTTCGATCATCGGGATCACCATCGTCTCGACGCTGTTCGTCTCGCGCCGCATCCTTGCGCTGCAGCAAACGGGTTCGCTGCCGGGCTGGTTCGGCATGATCCGCCCTGAAACCGGGCTTCCCCGCAACGCGGTGTACGTGGCGGTCGGTGTCATCACGCTGCTGGCGATGAGCGGCGGCTTCACGGCGCTGGCAGCGCTTTCGGTCGCCGCACGGATGCTGATCTATCTCGGCTGCGTTGCATCGCTGCCGGTCGTGCTGGTCCGTCGCGGCCTGCCGGTTTCCGGCTTCGTGATCGTCACGACAGCCAGCGCGGCTATCGCCTGCCTCGTGCTGATCGTGCAGGTTTCCCTCTCAGCGTGGACCGGCCTTGCGCTTGCCATGGCCATCGGCCTTGTCGTGCGCTGGTCGGCTTCCCGCTCGATCCGCGCAGCGGCGGCGGCGAGTGGCTAGCGCCGTCAGCCTCCAAACCCGTCAATCGCCCCCGCCAGCGCCACATCGCGCGTGCTCAGCCCGCCCGCATCGTGCGTCGTCAGCGTGATCTCCACGCGGTTATAGACGTTGAACCACTCGGGGTGGTGATCGGCCTTCTCGGCCAGGATCGCCACGCGGGTCATGAAGCCAAAGGCCTCGGCGAAATCGGCGAAGCGGAAGGTGCGGGTGATCGCGAGGCCGTCGTCGCGCAGGGTCCATGCGGGCAGGGCCGCGAGAGCGGCGGCGCGTTCGGTTTGGGTGAGTTGGGCAATCGCCATTTGTATGGTCTCCTTGGCAGTGCGCCCGCTTTCCCCTATCGGCAGAGGCGATGCAACCGTGCCGTCTTGCCGCCTATGATCTTGCCTGCCGGCGCGGTGACCGGCTGCTGTTCCGGGGCGTGGGCTTTGAACTCAACGGCGGAGAGGCGCTGCAGCTTGCCGGGCCCAACGGTATCGGCAAGTCGAGCCTCATGCGCATTCTGGCCGGGCTGCTGCGGCCCTACAATGGCCATGTGGAGCATGATGGCCTGCGCGCGTTGTCTGACGAGCGGCCCGCACTCGATGCCCACCAGCCGCTGGGCGAGGCGCTGGCCTTCTGGCGCAGCATCGACCAGTCCGCGAAGACGGGGGGCGGTGAGGCGCGCGCCGATTTCGGGCTCGAAGACCTGCTCGACGTGCCGGTGCGCTTTCTCTCCACCGGTCAGCGCAAGCGCGCCGCGCTCGCGCGCCTCGCGGCCAGCGGCGCGCGGATCTGGCTGCTTGACGAGCCCTTGAACGGGCTCGACACGCATTGGGGGGCAAGTGCGCAGGCCGCGATCGAGGCGCACCGCGCGCTCGGCGGCATCGCGGTGATCGCCTCGCACCAGCCGCTCGGACTTCACCGGCTGCGTACGCTCTCCCTGCTTGAGCACATGCCATGATCGGTTCGCTGTGGACGATCTTCCGGCGCGATCTCTCGCTGCTGCTGATGGGCGCGCCGGGGCGGGGCGGGGCGCTTTTGCCGCTGCTGTTCTTTCTTGCCGTGGCAATGCTCTATCCGTTCGCGGTGGGACCCGATGCCAAGCTGCTGGCGCGCACCGGCGCGGGGGTGATCTGGGTGGCGGCGCTGCTTGCCGCGATCCTGCCGCTCGACCGGCTTGTGGAACCTGATCTTGAAGCCGGGTTCTTCGATCAGTGGGCGTTGCGGGGGATCGCCGAAGAAGCGCTCATGGTGCTGCGCATCGCGGCGCACTGGCTAAGCTTCGGTGTACCGCTGATGCTCGCCACGCCGATTGCGGCGGGGCTGCTCAATCTGAACGGCGCGCAGCTCTGGACGGTTGAGGTGGGCTTGCTGCTGGGCACCCCGGGCCTTGCCGCCATCGGCGTGACCATCGCGGCGCTGACGGCTGGCTTGCGCGCGGGCGCGGCGCTGGGCGGGCTGCTGGCGATCCCGCTCGCTGTGCCCCTGCTGATCTTCGGCGCCGGCTCGCTCCAGGCGGGCGGGGATGGCGGCTTGCTGCTGCTGGCGGCCTCCAGCATGGCCGCGCTGGCAATCGCGCCCTTTGCGGCTGCGGGGGCGATCCGGGCTGGGCGGGAATAAAATAGGGACTGTCCCTATTTTTGTGCCGAGCCCTGCTTGCCCCCCTGAAAGCGCAAATCCGTTGCGGCGGGCGCAGCGGGGCATTACCTCGGGCGCCATGACAAACACCGTCCCACCGCCCGCGATCCTGCCCGATACACTCTCCCTCATCGGCAATACGCCGCTCGTGCTCCTGAAGGGGCCCAGCGAGGCAGCCGGCTGCGAGATCTACGGGAAGTGCGAGTTTGCCAATCCGGGCGCTTCCGTGAAGGACCGTGCCGCGCTGTGGATCGTGCGCGATGCCGAGGCGCGGGGCGCCTTGCAGCCCGGCGGCACGATTGTCGAAGGCACCGCGGGCAACACCGGCATCGGCCTTGCGCTCGTTGCCAATGCGCTGGGCTACAAGACCGTGATTGTCATGCCCGAGACGCAGTCGCGCGAGAAGATGGACACGCTTCGTGCGCTGCGTGCCGAGCTTGTGCTTGTCCCCGCCGCGCCGTTTTCCAATCCGGGCCACTTCGTCCACACCTCGCGCCGCATTGCCGAGGAGACTGAAGGCGCGATCTGGGCCAACCAGTTCGACAATATCGCCAATCGCCGCGCTCATATCGAAAGCACCGCGCCCGAGCTCTGGGCCCAGATGGAAGGCCGGATCGACGGCTTCATTTGCGCGGCGGGCACTGGCGGCACGATCGCGGGCGTCGGCTTTGGCCTCAAGGCTTTCGACGAGAGCGTCACCATCGGCCTCGCCGATCCGCACGGCGCCGCGCTTTACAACTACTACGCCCACGGCGAATTGAAGGCAGAGGGCAGCTCGGTCGCCGAAGGGATCGGGCAGGGCCGCATCACTGCCAATCTCGAAGGCGCGCCGATCGATACGCAGTTCCGCATCTCGGACGAGGAAGGCCTCGAATGGGTCCGCCGCCTGCTGGCCGAGGAAGGCCTGTGCCTTGGCCTTTCGAGCGGGATCAACGTGGCGGGCGCCGTGGCCTTGGGCAAGCAGCTCGGCCCCGGCAAGCGCGTGGCCACGATCCTGTGCGATACAGGCTTTCGCTACCTCTCCTCGCTCTACAATCCGGAATGGCTGCGCACGAAGGGCCTGCCGGTCTTCCCCTGGCTCGCGTGAGAGAGTAAAAGGGGGGCATGGCACTTTTCGGCCTTCTGGGTGATCGCGCTGCGGCGACGGACCCGTTTGTGGCTTCGGGCTCCGCGTCCGACGAAGCTGCGCGGCTCGCTGCGCTGCAGCCGGCGCATCCGGGGCCGCGCGAGCTGCGGGCACAGGCGGTTCACCGCTTGCAGGTAGGGCTGTTCGGCCTTGCCGGAATGCTGCTCCTTGTCAGCCTCGCCAATGTGATCATGGACCGGGCCAAGCAGGTCGAGCGCACCACGGCCGGCAACCCCGCCGCGCTTGCCGCCAGTGCCAGCGCCAGCCCCAGCACGGCCAGCGATCCGCTGGTCGATATGGGCGTTGCGCCCGAACTCCCGGTGGGCAGCGGCAACAAGCCCGCGCGGCCCCCGGCTCGCCCCCAGGGCAACTGAGCCCGCGCCGCTTCCTTGTCGCGGGCGTTCTCGCGCTCGCACTTGCTGCATGCAAGGGCGCCGCACCGCCGGAGCAGCGCCCCGCGCTGGGCCTTTTCACCAGCCTGCCGATCCTGTGGTCCGAGGAAGACGGGATCGCAGCGCAGCTTTCCGCCCCCGCCAAGCCGCACTGGGCGCGCGGCGCGCTGGAGGACGGTCGCCGCCTCGTCCCGCTCGATACCTTGCTCAAACCCGATGGCCTCGCCGATCTGATCGTTGCGCAGCCGCGCCCGCTGGAACCTGCGGAGAATGTGGCGCTCGATGCATGGGTGCGGCGCGGCGGGCACTTGCTGCTCTTCGCTGATCCGCTGCTCACGGAGGAAAGCCGCTTCGCACTGGGCGATCCGCGCCGCCCAGCCGATACGGTGCTGCTGGAGCCGATTCTCGCGCACTGGGGTCTTGTTTTGCGGCTCGATCCGGGGGCGGCGCGGGAAAATGCGGGAGGGGGGCTGCCGGTAAGCCTGCCGGGCACGCTGACCGCGCGCCCGGGCGCCGCGCCTGAATGCCGGATCGACCGAGCCGGGCTCCTTGCCGAATGCTGCATCGGGGCCGGTAAAGCGCTGATTCTGGCCGATGCCGCGCTGCTTGAACCCGTCGAGGGCACGGCCGCCGCAGTGCGGGCGCGGGCCTTGCGAGTCCTGATGCGGCGGGCCTTCGCGCGCTGAATGGGGATTTGCGGGAAACCGCGGGTCAAGGCCTAGGGGAAAGTACGGGAACGGCTCGGGAAGGTACGGGTGTGGCCTGTCGGACTGGTTGATTCTTGGCGGATTTGCGTCGATTCTGTCGAGGGCTCACCGGAGAAAGGGAAGGGCACGCGAGGCACTTCTGCAAAGATTCATCCACTTGAATCAATATCTGAACGTGAATTCCCGCATTTTCCCCTTTTCGCCCGGGGCCTCCCGCGTTAAGACATCCTCCCATCAGGACGGACTCCATGACGCATCCGCGTGGGATGAGTCGGCCACGCGAGGGTGCGTGGCCGGGTCGGGAGGCTATCGTCCGTGGCGGGGAAACGGCGCGTGGCTGTGGGGCAGTCGCAGTATTGGGGGCAGGGCTTTTCGCCGCGCGGCGAAAAGAACCGCTTCGTCCTGCCTGCCGACTTCCGCCAGACCGTCCGTGAAGCCTCTCACGGCAACCGCATGCTGTGCCTCGACAAGCACCACAAGCATCCCTGCCTCGTCGGCTTCGGCGAATCCCGCACTGAAAGCTTTGCCGAGCAGATCGCGAAAGAGGAACGCATCGCCCTTGAGCGCGGCGAGCCCTTCGACATCGACGAGCGCATGGCCCAGGTGGCCGGCTTTGCCCGCGCCACCTTCGACGAATCCGGCCGCTTCGTGCTTCCCGAATATCTCGGCGATCAGGTCGAGGTAACCGACGCGCTCTATTTCCATGGCGGCGGCTACCAGATCACGATCTGGGCGCCGGAGGTGCTGTTCACGATGGGTCCCGGCTGGGACTCGGTCAAATCCGCATGCCGCGCCAAGATGGCCGAGCATGCTGCCAAGGCAGCGCGCAAATGAGCGGCGCTCCCCATATCCCCGTGCTCCTCGATGAGGTGATGGCCGCGCTGAACCCCGGGCCCGGCAGCCTTGTCGTGGACGCCACCTTCGGCGCAGGCGGATACACCCGCCGCCTGCTGGGTGCCGGCGCCACCGTCCACGCCTTCGATCGCGACCCCGATGCGATCGCGGCGGGGCGTGCCTGGGGGGAAGTTTCAGAGGTGCCGCCCCGCCTCGTGCTGCATCCGCGCCGCTTCTCCGAACTGGTCGAAGGGCTGGCGGAGGTCGGTGTGGCTTCGGTGCAGGGGGTGGTGTTCGACATCGGCGTGAGCTCGATGCAGCTCGACCAGGCCGCGCGCGGCTTTGCTTTCTCGAGCGATGGCCCGCTCGACATGCGCATGTCGCAAGAGGGCGAATCCGCCGCAGACTTCCTCAATGGCGCTGCCGAGGAAGCGATTGCCGACGTGCTCTACCATTATGGCGAGGAGCGCCAGTCGCGCCGCATCGCCCGCGCGATTGTCGCGGCGCGCCCGCTGACCACCACCGGCCAGTTCGCGCAAGTGGTGCGCAAGGCCCTCGGCTATCGCCCCGGCGCCCCGCGCGATCCCGCAACGCGCAGCTTCCAGGCCGTTCGCATCCATATCAACGGCGAACTGGACGAACTCCACGCCGGCCTCGCGGCTGCCGAACGCCTGCTTGCCCCGGGCGGACGGCTTGCCGTGGTCAGCTTCCACAGCCTTGAAGATCGCATTGTCAAACAGTTCCTGCGCGAAGGCGCCGGGGCAATGCCGGCCGGGTCGCGTCACCTGCCCATGAGTGGCCCGGTCGGTGAGCCTGTATTTGAAAAGCCATCGGGTGCGATCCGCCCGGGGCCGGAGGAAGAGGCGCGCAATCCCCGTGCGCGGTCAGCCACCTTGCGCTGGGCGGTCCGCACTGCGGCGCCGGCGCGCAATGGGCCGTTTTCGAAGGGATTGGCGGCATGATGGTCAGCGCCCACCGCTTCCGCTCGATCGGCTGGATTGCAATGCTGCTCGTCTGCGCGGCGCTGGTCATGGTGCTGGCCTTCCGCGTCAACGCCCTGCGTAGCCAGGTTCACCGGACCGAGCAGCAGATCATCGCGCTGCGCAAGGAGAAGCTCTACCTTGAAACCGAGGTGGAAACCCGCGCCAACCAGCAGCAGCTGAAGCTGTGGAATGATGTCGAGTTTGGCTATATCGCCCCAACGGCAAGCCAGTATCTCTCGAGCGAGCGCCAACTGGCCGCCTTCGCCAAGCCCGATGGCCCCGATGCCCCCGCACCGATCCGGGTGGCGAGCGCGGACGACGCGGTCGCGGCAGAGGCGGCGTTCCCCTCGATTGTCTCGAGCCTTGCCGAGATCTCCGCCCCCGCGTCCCGCGCCGAAGCGCCAGGAGATGGCAAGGAAGCTGACGGGGCCAATGACGAGGAACGCAAGGCCCCCACCGATCGTGCAGCCGCTGCCGCCGGCCTCGGCGCGCGGCTGGCGACCGTGGGTCCGGTGCGCAAGACCGCGCCGGGCAAGGGCACGGGCGAAAAGACGTCGGACCGCAAGGCCGGTCTCGCCAAGCCTGCTTCTGAAAAGTCGACGTCCGCCAAGGATGATGCGGCGCGCCCGGGCAAGGGTGCGAAGCTTGCCGCCGGAGGCGCGAAGGACAAGCCCGGCAAGGGCGGCGGAAGTCCGGCAAAGGCCGTCAAGGCATCAGGCAAAGCCGTCGCCAAGTCCACCAAGCCGGGCAAGTCCAACCCTTGAACACGCTCACCGCCTCCGCCGCGATGGCTTCGGGCCGGGTCCAGCTGGCCAATGTGCGCCAGCTTGCGCTCGTCACCGCGCGGGTGCGCGCGCTGTGGGTCATGCTGCTGTTCATCTTCGTGACGCTCACCGCCTGCGTGCGCATCGGCCAGCTCGGCCTGTTCGAGCAGACGCCCGAGCGCACCTCGCTGGCCGAAGCGCTGCTGCCTTCGCGCGGCGAAATCACCGACCGCACCGGGGTAGCGCTGGCGCGTGCCTTTGCCTCCTATTCGCTGTGGTTCAATCCCAAGGCGCTGGGTGAGGGCGGCTCGCCCCTGGTCAAGACGCCCGAGGAAGTGGCGCGCGCGCTGGTGGGCATCTTCCCAGATGCCGATTTTGCCGATCTTGTCGCGCGGCTGAAGGCGGGCAAGCCCTGCTACTTGCGCCGCCGCGTCTTGCCCGAAGACGCCAACAAGGTCTTCGCGCTCGGCGAGCCCGCGCTTGAATTCCCGCGTGAGGAGCAGCGCTTCTATCCGCAGGGCTCGCTGGCGGCCCATGTGCTCGGCTATGTCGACGAGGCGGGCAAGGGCCATGTCGGCATGGAGCAGGTGCTGGAAGGCCGGCTGCTCGATCCGGCCCATCGCGGCACGCCCACCGCGCTTTCGATCGATGCGCGGGCGCAAGGGGCGCTGGAGGACGAGCTTGGCCGCGGCATGCTGGAAACGGCGGCGCACGGTGCGGCCGGCGTGATCCTCGATGCCGATAGCGGCGAGGTCATCGCGCTTGCCTCGCTGCCCTCGTTCAATCCCAACCGGTCCGACCTTGCCTACAATGATCTCGTATTCAACCGGGTCTCGAACCAGGTCTACGAGCTCGGCTCGACCTTCAAGCCGATCACGGTGGCCTCGGCAATCGATGCGGGCGTGGTCACCGATCTGGCGGTGCGCTATCCCGCGACCCCGCTCCAGATCGGCCGCTTCACCATCCACGACAGCCACAATTTCGGGGCCTCGCTCAATGTGCCCGAAGCGTTGATCCACTCGTCCAACGTCGTCACCGCGCAAGTGGCCGACAAGCTGGGCCCGGTGGCGCTCAAGCGGACGATGGAGCAACTCGGCATGAACGAGCGTCCGACCATCGAACTGCCCGCGCGCGGCTTTCCGCTCTGGCCCCATGGCGGCGGGCAGAATGGCAGCGGCGACTGGGCGCGGCTGACGACGATGACGGTGAGCTATGGCCACGGCATCGCGGTCACCCCGCTGCACCTCGCCTCGGCCTATGCCGCACTCGTCAACGGCGGGATCTGGCGCCCCGCGACGCTCTACAAGGTGGACCCCGCGCACCTGCCGCCGGGCCGCCGCGTGTTTCAGGCCTCGACCAGCGCGCGCATGCGCCAGCTTTTGCGCATGATCGTGGCCGACGGCACGGGCCGCAGGGCCGATGCGCCGGGTTTCCGTGTTGGCGGCAAGACCGGCTCGGCCGAGAAGCCGGGCGGTGGCGGCTACCGCAAGACCTCGCTGATCGCGACCTTTGCCGCCGCTTTCCCGATGGACAAGCCGCGCTATGTCGTGATCGTCATGCTCGACGAACCCCAGGCGACCACCGCCACCTCCGGACAACGCACCGCTGCATGGAACGCTGCACCCATCGTCGGACGGCTGGTGCCGCGCATTGGCCCGATGCTGGGGGTCGTGCCCGATGCGCATCACGATGTGGACATTTCCGACCTCAGCCCCTTGGTCGGTAGCGGAGAAGGCGAATGAATCTCGGCGCGCTTGCCGCCGCTGCCGGCGTGGCTCTGCCCGATAGCGCGGGCCGGCTCGCGGAAGCCAATGTCACCGGCTTTGCCATCGATCACCGCAAGATCGCCCCCGGCACGGTGTTCGGCGCCTTTCCGGGCGCGCGCTTCAACGGCGAGGACTTTATCCCCGCTGCGATTGCGGCCGGTGCAATCGCCGTGGTCGCGCGGCCCGAGGCCAAAGTGGAAGGTGCGGTCCATTTCGCCGACCCGGCCCCGCGGCGTCTGTTCGCGCGCCTCGCCGCGCCGTTCTTTGCGCCGGTGCCAGAGACGCTCGTCGCGGTCACGGGCACCAACGGCAAGACCTCGACCGTCGAGATGACGCGCCAGCTCTGGCGCATGGCGGGTTTCAGCGCTGCCTCGATCGGCACGCTGGGTGTTACCACGGCGGACGAGAGCGTTTCCACCGGGCTCACCACACCCGATATCGTCACCTTCCTCGCCAATCTCGCGGGCCTTGCGCGGGAGGGTGTGAGCCATGTCGCCTATGAGGCTTCCAGCCACGGTCTCGACCAGTTCCGCAACGAAGGCCCCCGCGTCATGGCCGGGGCCTTCACCAACCTGAGCCGCGACCATCTCGATTATCACGGCACGATAGACGCCTATTTTGCCGCGAAGATGCGCTTGCTCAGCGATGTTGTTGCTGCGGACGGCACGGCGGTGATCTGGGCGGACGATGCGTGGTCCGGGCAGGCGATTGCAGCGGCAAGGGCGCGCGGGCTCAAGTTGATCACCGTGGGTGAAGGGGGCGAGACGCTGCGCCTCCTTTCGCGCACCCCGACCCTGCTTGGCCAGACGCTTGAGCTCGAACACGCTGGCGAAAGGCGCAAGCTCGACCTGCCCCTCATCGGCGCCTATCAGGCTGCCAACGCGCTGGTCGCGGCAGGCCTCGTCATCGCGACCGGCGGCGATCCTGCGGCCACGCTCACCGCATTGTCGCGCATCCAGCCGGTTCGCGGGCGGCTCGAACGCGCGGCAATCACGCGAGGCGGTGCGCCGATCTATGTCGATTATGCCCACACCCCTGATGCGATTACCGCCGCTATCGCTGCGCTGCGCCCGCATGTCGGCGCTTCGGGGCGGCTGATCACCGTGTTCGGCGCGGGCGGCGACCGTGATGAAGGCAAGCGCCCCGAAATGGGCCGCGCCGCCTGCGCAGGTTCGGACATGGTCATCGTGACCGACGACAATCCGCGCGGCGAGGATGCATCGCTGATCCGCGCCGCAGTGCGCGCGGGTTGCGATGATCGCGCGCAAGAGATCGGCGACCGGCGCGAGGCGATCGCCGGCGCCATCGCGCTTGCCGGCCAGGGCGATATCGTGCTTGTCGCGGGCAAGGGGCACGAGCAAGGCCAGATCGTGGGACGCGGCGAGGCCATGCGCGTTCTGCCTTTCGACGATGTACAAGTGGCGCGGGAGTGCAGTCGATGAATGCCCATCCAGCTCTGCTGCAATGGCCGGTCGAGCCCAGCGATGCCATCGGCCTTGCGATCTGGACAGCAGACGAGATCGCCGCAGCCACCGGCGGCAAGGCCTCGGGCACGTTCGAGGTTTCAGGCTGTGCTACCGACAGCCGCGAGGTCCAGCCGGGCGACTTGTTCATCGCGCTCAAGGGCGCCGAAAGCGATGGCCACCGCTTCCTCGAGGGCGCCTTCTCGCGCGGGGCGGCGGCCGCATTGGTCGATCGCCCGGTCGGCTGGCCGCATGTGCTGGTCGAAAGCACGACGCAGGCGCTCGTCGATCTGGGCCATGCCGCCCGCGCGCGGGTCGATGCAATGGACGCCGTGGTGATCGGCGTGACCGGCTCGGCGGGCAAGACCGGGGTCAAGGAAGCGCTCTTCGCCGCGCTCGACCGGGGCAGCCGGGGCCGCGCGCATCGCTCGGTCAAGAGCTACAACAACCACGTCGGCGTGCCGCTCAGCCTTGCGCGGATGCCTGCGCGCAGCAAGTTCGGCGTGTTCGAGATGGGGATGAACCACGCGGGCGAACTCGCCGCGCTGACCCGGCTGGTGCGGCCCGACATCGCCATCGTCACCACGATCGCGCCCGCGCATATCGGTCATTTCTCGGGCGAGGAGGCCATCGCCCACGCCAAGGCCGAGATCTTCGAAGGGCTTGAGCCGGGCGGCACCGCGATCATCCCGGCGGACAACCCGCACCATGCGCTGCTGCGCGAAGCCGCCGCGCGCCACGCCGCGCGCGTCGTCAGCTTCGGACGAGGCGCGCATGCCGACGCGCGGTTGCTCGATGCCGTGCCCGCCTTTGCCGGCGGTACGCTGGTGACCGCCGCCTTCACGGGCCCGCTCGGCCTACGCAAGCTTTGCTACACGATTGCCATGCCCGGCGCACACTGGGTGGACAACTCGCTCGCCGTCATGGCCGCCGTCGCTGCGGCGGGCGGCGATCTGGGTGCGGCGGGCCTGGCGCTGTCCGAAATGGAAGGGCTTGCCGGGCGCGGCGCGCGCCATGTCATCGCCGCGCCCGCTGGCGACGGGTCGGGCAAGGCGCTCCTCATCGATGAAAGCTACAACGCCAATCCCGCCTCGATGCGCGCGACCATTGCATCGCTGGGCGAAGTGCCCGCGCGCCGCCGCATCGCCGTTCTCGGCGCGATGAAGGAACTGGGCGAGGCTTCGGATGCCTATCACGCCGCGCTGGCGGGGCCCCTGATTGCGGCGGGCGTCGAGCGGATCATTCTGGTCGGCACGGAAATGGCGGCGCTTGCCAAGGCGCTGGGGAAAAGCGCCGAGGGCGTTCTTGCGGGGCGAATCGAACTCGACCATGCCGAAAATGCTGCCGGAGCGGCTGAGTGTCTTGCCGCGGATTGTCCGCAGGGGGGAGACGCCATTCTGGTAAAAGGGTCGAATTCGGTCGGGCTTGGCACCCTGGTGCGCGCGCTGACTGCCGGGGCCAGGAAGGCCGGGGAAAACTGAATGCTCTATCTGCTGGCGCACTGGCTGCATTTCGAAGGCATGGCCAACCTGATCCGGTACCAGTCGTTCCGTTCGGGCGCGGCATTGCTGACGGCGCTCACCATCGGCCTGATCATCGGCCCGCGCTTCATCAACATGCTGCGCGTGCGCCAGGGCAAAGGCCAGCCGATCCGCGCCGACGGGCCGCAATCGCACCTCGCCAAGCGCGGCACGCCGACCATGGGCGGGCTGATGATCGTCATCAGCCTCGCGATCTCGCTGCTGCTGTGGATGGACCTCACCAGCAAGTTCGTCTGGGCCTGCCTTGCGGTCACTCTCGGCTTCGGGCTGATCGGCTTCCTCGACGACTATGCCAAGGTCACCAAATATGCCCACGCCGGGCTTTCCGCACGCATTCGCCTCCTTGCCGAATTTGCAGTGGCGGGACTCGCGCTCTCGCTTGTGGTTACGGACACCAATCTCTACCTGCCGGTGTTCAGCAATCTCTACGTGCCGATGGGCCCAGTCTATTACCTGTTCGCCGCTTTCGTCATCGTCGGCGCGGGCAATGCGGTGAACCTAACCGACGGGCTCGACGGCCTCGCGACGATGCCGGTGATCATCGCGGCGGGTACCTTCGCGATCATCGCCTACCTCGCCGGCCGCGTCGACTATGCCCACTATCTCGGCATCCAGCACGTGCCGCGCGCGGGTGAGCTTTCGATCTTCTGCGGCGCGGTGATGGGGGCGGGCCTCGCCTTCCTGTGGTTCAATGCGCCGCCCGCCGCGGTATTCATGGGCGATACCGGCAGCCTTGCGCTCGGCGGCACGCTGGGCGTGATCGCGGTCTCGATCCACCACGAGATCGTGCTTGGCATTGTTGGCGGCCTCTTCGTGATGGAGGCGGTTTCGGTCATCGTGCAGGTCTTCGTCTACAAGCGCACAGGCAAGCGCGTGTTCCGCATGGCGCCGATTCATCACCATTTCGAGCAGCTTGGCTGGAAGGAATCGACCGTCGTGATCCGCTTCTGGATCGTCTCGATCGTGCTCGCGCTGCTCGGCCTTGCCACGCTGAAGGTGCGGTAAGCCGCGCATGATCGTCTCCCCCGCCTTTTCCGGCAAACGCTATGCGGTACTTGGCCTCGCCCGTTCGGGGCTGGCCAGTGTCGCTACGCTGCTGGCAAGCGGGGCCGAAGTTACGGCATGGGACGGACGCGAGGACGCACGTGCTGCGGTGGAGGGGCAGGCCACCGTTGCCGATCCGCTCACGATCGATCTGACCGGGTTCGACGGCGTCGTCGTCTCCCCCGGCGTTCCGCTCAACCGGCACCCTATCGCCGCCCATGCGCGTGCAGCAGGGGTGCCGGTGATCGGCGACATTGAGCTTTTCGCCCAGGCCCGCGCCAGCCTGCCGCCGCACAAGGTGGTCGCGATCACCGGCACAAACGGCAAGTCGACCACCACGACGCTGGTCCACCACATCTGCCGCGAAGCCGGCCTCCCCACCGAGATGGGCGGCAATATCGGCCTCCCCATCCTCGGCCAGCCGCCGCTGCCCCAAGGCGGGATCTATGTGCTCGAGCTTTCGAGCTACCAGATCGACCTTACCTACAGCCTCGCGGCGGATATTGCCGCCTTCATCAACCTCAGCCCCGATCACCTCGATCGCTACGACGGCTATGAAGGCTATGCCGCCTCCAAGGCGCGGCTCTTCACAATGCAGCAGCCCGGGCAGTTCGCGGTGTTCGGCTGCGGCGATGCCGATACGCACCGCATCGCCGCAGAAGTCGCGGCAACGCGCCCGGCAGACGATATCGCGGTGGTTGATCCCGCCGCGCTCACGGGGCAGGCGGACTGGCCCTCGCTGCAAGGCCCGCACAACTTGCAGAACGCGGCCATCGCCGTCGCCATCGCCGAGCGCCTCGGCATTGCGGAGCCCGTCTGGCGCGCCGCGCTCAAGAGCTTTGTCGGCCTCCCGCACCGCATGGAGCGGGTGGGCGAGGCCAACGGCGTCCTTTTCATCAACGACAGCAAGGCGACCAACCCGGCGTCCACCGCACCCGCGCTCGGGGCCTGGCCGCGCGTCCACTGGATCCTCGGCGGCCTGCCCAAGGGTGATGATCTCGATGCCTGCGCGCCCTATTTCAGCCATGTCGTCCAAGCCTACACCATTGGCGAGGCCGGCCCGCGCTTTGCCGATCTGCTCGAGCCGATCATGCCCGTCCAGCGCAGCGAAATGCTCGGCGATGCGGTGCGCCAGGCGATGGATGCGGCCCAGCCCGGCGATGTCGTCATGCTCTCGCCCGCCTGCGCCAGCTTCGATCAGTTCCGCGATTTCGAGGCGCGCGGGGATTCCTTCCGCCAGATCGTGACGGCCCTGATTGCCGAACGAGGCGCTGCATGAACGCCCACCAACCCACCCGGCAGGTCGCCACGGCGCTCCCGGGCGGCGGCGTCAAGGTCGCCCCGCGCACGAACCGCTATCGCCGCACCCGCCGCAGCGAACTTGTCATCTGGTGGCGCGAGATCGACCGGGTGCTCCTCGGCCTCGTCCTTGCGCTCGTCGCGGTTGGCACCGTCGCGGTCGCGGCCTCGTCCCCCGCCAGCGCACACCGGCTTTCGACCCTCAGCAAGACGCTCGGCGATCTCCACTTCTTCTGGCTACACTTGCGCTTCCTCGGGCTGGGGCTGTTGGCGATGTTTGTCGCCTCGCTCCTGCCCAAGGAGACCACGCGGCGCTGCGCCATCCTGCTTGCGGCTGCGATGCTTGTCGCGCTCGTGCTCGTGCCGTTCCTGGGCAGCGAAGTGAAAGGTGCGCGGCGCTGGCTGTGGGTCGGCATCAGCCTCCAGCCGTCCGAGTTCCTCAAGCCCGGATTTGCGATCGCGGTTGCGTGGATCCTTTCGTGGCGGGTGCGCGATCCCAATATCCCGGTCATTCCGATCACCCTGTGCCTGATGGGTCTGATCGGCGTCCTGCTCATGGCGCAGCCCGATTTCGGCTCGACGGTGCTGTTCTGCGGCGTCTGGTTCGTGCTCGTGCTGCTCTCGGGTCTCGGCCTTTCGAAGATCGGCTGGACGGCCGGTGGCGGCATCGTCATCGTCGTGCTGGCCTACCTGTTCTATCCCAATGCCACACACCGTATCGATGCCTTCCTCACCGGCGGCAGCGAGTTCGACCAGGTCGATCTGGCCATGCGCACGCTCGTCAGCGGCGGGTGGAGCGGCACGGGCCTGTGGCTCGGCAGCCGCAAGATGGCGCTGCCGGAAGCGCATACCGACTACATCTTCTCGGTGATCGGCGAGGAGTTCGGCCTGATTGCCTGCGCGGTCATCGTGCTGCTCTATTGCGCCATCGTGGTGCGAGTGATGATGCGGCTGGCGGACGAGGAGGACCTCTTTACCGTCCTCGCTGCCGCCGGGCTCACCGCGCAGCTGGCGGGGCAGGCCTTCATCAACATTCTCGTCAATCTCCAGCTCTTCCCCTCCAAGGGCATGACGCTGCCGCTCATCAGTTATGGCGGCTCCTCGACCATCGCGCTGCTTCTCGGCGTCGGGTTCCTGCTCGCCATCACGCGGCGCAATCCCTATCTCTCGCGCGAGACGACGGACCTGAGGGAGCTCGTGCGGCCATGACCATCCAGACACCCACCAGGCAAACACCGGGCGTGTCGCGCCACTTCGTCCTTGCTGCGGGCGGCACCGGCGGCCACCTCATCCCCGCTTTTGCGCTGGCTGTGGAGCTTGACCGGCGCGGCCACCATGTCGCGTTGGTGACGGACGAGCGCGGCGCGAAGATCCCGGGCAAGCCTTCGTTCCTCCCGGCGCATGTCCTGCCCGCCGGGCGGCTCGCCAAGAACCCGGTCGCGCTCGCCAAGGGCCTTTCCGCGATCTGGCGCGGGCGCGCGATGGCACTGCGCCTGTTCGAAAGCTTCCAGCCCTCCTGCGTTGTCGGCTTTGGCGGCTATCCCGCGCTTCCGGCGCTGCTTGGCGCCCGCACCGCACGCATCCCGACCGTGATCCACGAGCAGAACGCGGTGCTGGGCCGGGTCAATCGCTTCCTTGCAAGCCGCGTCGATGCGATCGCCACGGCCTACCTGGAAGTCGAGCGGCTTGATCCTAAGCTCTGGGGCAAGGTCCACCGTGTCGGCAATCCGGTGCGGCCCGAAGTTCTCGCGCTGCGCGGCGAACCGTTCCCGGCGTTCGGCGACGACAGCCTGTTTCGCGTGCTGGTGACGGGTGGCAGCCAGGGCGCCTCGATCCTGTCCGAAGTCGTGCCCGATGCGCTCGCCATGCTCCCGCCCGCGCTGCGGCACCGCCTGCAGATCACCCAGCAGTGCCGCCCCGAAGACCTCGAGGCAGTGCGCGCGCGCTATGCCGCGCACCAGATCCCGGCTGAGCTCGGCACCTATTTCGAGGACATGGCGAGCCGCCTTGCCGAAGCGCACTTGTTCATCGGGCGGGCAGGGGCCTCGACCATTGCCGAGCTGACTGCAGTCGGCCGCCCCGCGATCCTGATCCCGCTGCCTATCGCCACAGACGATCACCAAACCGTGAACGCGCGCGAGATGGTGAACGCGGGCGGTGCGCGGGCCATCGCGCAGCCTGCGGTTACCGTGCTCGATCCCGATGCCTATTCGGGGGAGCGCCGTAATCAGATCCTCAGCGACCGCGCCGGCCAGATCCAGCGCCTCTCGAAAGAGATCTGCGTTCAGATCCAGGTCATTGCGCAGAACCCCGGCACGCTCGCCAATGCCGCCCATGCCGCTTGGAACTGCGGCCTGCCCAATGCAGTCTCGGACCTTGCCGATCTCGTGGAAGGTTTCGGCGGGGTGCCGCTGATGGATGTGATCCGGGTCGACGCGATGCAGCAGGCAGCCAGCACGACCCAGGCGCTTGCCAGGGAGCACGCCGAATGACGGGCGCCAGTTCTTTCCCTCCCCATTTTGGCGAAGCGCAGATGGGCCAGAGTGGCTCCTTTTTTCCTCCCCATTTTCGCGAAGCGCAAATGGGGAGGTGGCAGCCCGCAGGGCTGACGGAGGGGTTTATCGTCACCGCCCTTACCCCTCCGACCCGCCTGCGGCGGGCCACCTCCCCATTTGCGTCTTTGACGAAAATGGCGAGGACCAGGACTGCTGCTTGCGGAGTACCGGCATGAAGGGCGTCGGCATCGATATCGGGACGATCCATTTTGTCGGGATCGGCGGCATCGGCATGTCCGGCATTGCCGAGGTCATGCACAACATGGGCTACAGCGTGCAGGGCTCCGACATGGCGGAAAGCTATGTCGTCGATGGCCTGCGCGCGCGCGGCATTCCGGTGATGATTGGCCAGCGCGCGGAGAACGTGGCGGGAGCCTCGGTCGTCGTCACCTCGACAGCGGTGAAGCGCGACAATCCCGAAGTCGTCGCCGCACTCGAAGCGCGTGTCCCCGTGGTGCGCCGCGCAGAGATGCTGGCCGAACTGATGCGGCTCAAGAACACCGTCGCGGTGGCGGGCACGCATGGCAAGACCACCACCACCTCGATGGTTGCATGCCTGCTCGATGCGGGCGGGATCGATCCCACCGTGATCAACGGCGGCATCATCAATTCCTACGGCTCCAACGCGCGGCTGGGTGACAGCGACTGGATGATCGTCGAGGCCGACGAAAGCGACGGCTCATTCCTGCGTCTGGACGGCACGCTTGCGGTCGTCACCAACATCGATCCCGAGCACCTCGACCACTACGGCTCGTTCGAGAAGGTGAAATCGAGCTTCGTCGAGTTCATCGAGAACGTGCCGTTCTACGGGGCGGCGATCCTGTGCATCGATCATCCCGAAGTGCAGGCGATCATCCCCAAGGTGCGCGACCGCCGCGTGGTGACTTACGGCTTTTCCGCGCAGGCCGACGTGCGCGGCGAGGCGGTCACCCCGATCCCCGGCGGCAATCGCTTCACCGCCGTGCTGCGCCAGCGCGACGGCTCGTTCCGCCGCATTGAGGGTATCGAGCTGCCCATGCCCGGCCGGCACAATGTGCAGAACGCACTCGCCGCCGTTGCTGTCGCGGTGGAGATGGGCGTGTCGGATGAACTTGTCCGCACCGGCTTTGCGAAGTTCGGCGGGGTGAAGCGCCGCTTTACCAAGGTCGGCGAAGTGGCGGGCACGCCGATCATTGACGACTACGGCCACCACCCGGTCGAAATCCGCGCCGTTCTCGCCGCCGCGCGTGAAGGCGTGCAGGGCCGCGTCATCGCCGTGGTCCAGCCGCACCGCTTCACCCGTCTGCGCGATCACATGGAAGACTTTCAGGGCGCGTTCAACGATGCCGACGTGGTCTATGCAGCGCCCGTCTATCCGGCGGGCGAGCAGCCGATCGAGGGCGTGGACAGCGCAGCAATGGTCGAAGGCATCAAGGCGCGCGGGCACCGCTCTGCGCATCTGATCGCCGGGCCTGACGCGCTGGCCGAGGAACTCGCCGGGGCAATTCAGCCTGGCGACATGGTCGTCTGCCTGGGCGCGGGCGATATCACCAAGTGGGCCGCAGGGCTGGCCGGCGCGATCGAAGCGAAGCGGGGGGCTGCGTAATGCCACCCTCAGCGCCCGGTCCTTCGACAAGCTCGGGACGAGCGGACCTTGATGGCAAGATGTCCCCCTTGTCCGCTCGTGCCGAACTTGTCGAAGTCCTTTCGCGCAGCGTTCGCGGCAAGCTCACGCCGAACGCCCCGCTGGCCCCGTTGGTCTGGTTCAAATCGGGCGGGACGGCAGACTGGCTGTTCGAACCTGCCGATCAGGAAGACCTGCAGGCGTTCCTTGCCAAGCTCGATCCCAAGGTGCCGGTCATGGCGCTTGGTCTCGGCTCCAATCTCATCGTGCGCGATGGCGGGGTGCCGGGCGTGGTCGTGCGGCTGGGCAAGACCTTTGCGTCGGTCGAGCGGCTGGATGAGACCACGCTGGCCTGCGGCGGCGGGGCGAGCGGCATTCTCGTTTCCTCCACCGCGCGAGATCACGGCATTGCGGGTCTTGAATTTCTCCGCTCGATCCCGGGCACAGTCGGCGGGTTCTGCCGCATGAACGGCGGTGCCTATGGCCGCGAGGTCAAGGACATCCTCTTGACCTGCAATGTCGTGCTGCGCAGCGGCGAGTTGATCCACGTCCCGCTCGCCGACATGGGCTTTCGCTATCGCCACTCCGCGCTGCCCGAAGGCGCGATTGTTGTCTCCGCGCGCTTCCGGGGCGTGCCGGGCGAAGCGCAAGCGATCCAGGCCGAAATGGACCGCATCGCCGCCGCGCGCGAGGCGAGCCAGCCGCTGCGCAGCAAGACCGGCGGCAGCACCTTCAAGAACCCCGATGGCGAGAAGGCTTGGGAACTGGTCGACAAGGCGGGTTGCCGCGGGCTGACGCTCGGCGGCGCGCAAGTCTCCGAAAAGCACACCAATTTCCTCATCAACACCGGCGAGGCGACCAGCGCGGAGATCGAAGCGCTCGGTGAAATGGTCCGCGACAAGGTCCGCCGCGCTTCGGGCGTCGATCTGCAATGGGAAATCCAGCGGGTAGGCCGGCCATGACTCTCCCAAAACTCCATATCGCCGTGCTCATGGGCGGCTGGTCGGCCGAGCGCCCCGTGTCGCTCATGTCCGGCAAAGGCGTCGCCGATGCGCTCGAAGCCAAGGGCCACCGCGTCACCCGCATCGATATGGGCCGCAATGTGGCGCAAAAGCTTGCCGAAGCAGCGCCCGATGTCGTGTTCAACGCGCTCCACGGCACGCCGGGGGAAGACGGCACAGTGCAGGGGCTGATGGACCTGATGGGCTTGACCTACACGCATTCCGGCCTCGCCACCTCGGTCATCGCGATCGACAAGCAACTGACCAAGCAGGCGCTGGTGCCGCACGGCGTGCCCATGCCCGGCGGGCGCATGGTGAAGAGCGAAGACCTCTACACCCGCGATCCGCTGCCGCGCCCTTATGTCTTGAAGCCTGTCAACGAAGGCTCCTCGGTCGGCGTCGCCATTGTCACGGCGGGCGGCAACTATGGTGATCCGATCAGCCGCGACAGCATCGGCCCATGGCAGCACTTCGACGAACTCCTCGCCGAACCCTTCATCCGCGGCCGCGAACTCACCACGGCTGTCCTCGTCGACAAGGCGCTCCTCGTCACCGAGCTCAAGCCTAAATCCGGCTTCTACGATTTCGACGCCAAGTACACCGACGGCATGACCGACCATATTTGCCCCGCCGAGATACCCGACGAAATCGCCGAGGCCTGCAAGGATATCGCCTTGCGCGCCCACCAGCTCCTCGGCTGCAAGGGCACGAGCCGCAGCGATTTCCGCTGGGATGACGAGCAGGGCGTCGAAGGGCTGTTCCTGCTCGAGGTCAACACCCAGCCCGGCATGACGCCGCTCAGCCTCGTGCCTGAACAGGCCCGCGCGCTGGGTATGGATTATGGCGATCTGGTCGAGGCGATTGTCGCCGACGCGCTCGCCTCAGCGAAGAAGGAGGCCTGAGCCATGGCGCAGACCATTCGCCGGGGCGGGAAAGGGGTACGCCGCGCGGCTGCGGCCAGCAGCACCAAGCGCAAGGTCACCGCCGCGCGCCGCCAGACCGGGTCGCTGCTCGATAGCGTGATGCGCTGGATTCCCTTCAGCGAGGAGACGCTGCACCGCATCCTCATGACGCTGATCCTCGGCGGCGCGGCGGTGCTGGCGTGGACTGTCGCCAGCATGGCGGGGCTGCCCACGCTAGCCGAAGCCGAGACGGCGCTGCTCGCGTCGAGAACGGGCTTCGAGGTCAAGCGGGTCGAGGTGCGCGGCGTCAATCGCATGAACGAGCTCAAGATCTACGAGAAAGTGCTCGGCCAGCGCGATCAGGTCATGCCCCGGCTCGATATCGCCGCGCTGCGTGAGGAACTGCTCCAGCTTTCCTGGGTCAAGGACGCGCGTGTCTCGCGCCAGCTGCCCGATACGCTTGTGGTCGACGTGATCGAGCGCAATCCGAATGCGGTGCTGCGCAAGGACGGCAAGCTGACCTTGATCGACGAGACCGGTCATCCGCTCGAAGCGGTAAGCCCGGAGCGGGCCCGGGGGCTCCTGGTCCTGTCCGGCAATGGCGCTGAGGCGAAGGTGCCCGATCTCATCCACCTGCTCGATGCAGCGCCCGCGCTGCGGCCGCAGGTGGCCGAGGCCGAATGGATCGGCAAGCGCCGCTGGAACCTGACGTTCAAGACCCGCCAGGTGCTCGCGCTGCCCGAAGGCGAGGACCAGTCGGCGAGCGCGCTGCTGACGTTTGCGCGGATGGACGGGGTGGACCGCCTGCTCGGCGGCAAGGTGGCGAGCTTCGACATGCGCAGCGCCGAGCGCATCTACATGCGCGTGCCCGGCCGCGCCGATGCGTTGGCCGCTGCGGCGCACGCGGAAGCCACGGCGCAAGCCGATGCCGCTGCCGCGAAGACCGAGAACGCCCGCGCCTCCGTCGCTTCGGCCGCCCCCGCAAAGGCTTCCGCCGCCAAGACTGCGCAGAATTGATACCGCCCCCATGGCCGCCCCCCGCATCACCAAGGTCTTTGCCGCCGTC
Source organism: Novosphingobium sp. (assembly GCF_037133355.1). Taxonomy (GTDB): domain Bacteria; phylum Pseudomonadota; class Alphaproteobacteria; order Sphingomonadales; family Sphingomonadaceae; genus Novosphingobium. The sequence goes on from NZ_JBAXOI010000008.1 coordinate 102,426, forward strand.
AATCTCGGGTCATTCCGGGTCTCGGCGATCATCGCCGGGCTGACCGAGAGCGGCGAGATGGTGGTCATGGGTTCGGGCCACCGCCAGTCGCAGGGGATCAAGCGCGGCTACGTGACCGACATGGTAGCCGCCACTCATTCGGTGCGCGATGCGATCGAGCGCGCCGAGAAAATGGCCAATGCTAGCGTGCAAAGCGTGTGGATCGGCTGCTCGGGCGCGGGGCTTGCCAGCACCACCGCCAAAGTCGAGGTCGAGATCGGCGGTCGGCGGATCGAGGCCGACGACATCGAGCACCTGCTGATCGCCGGGCGTGAGGTGATCCAGCCCGATGGCCGCACCGTGCTCCACGCCCAGCCCGCGCACTACACCCTCGACGGCGCGGACGGGGTGCCCAATCCCAAGGGGCTCCATGCTGAACGGCTGGCTGTCGATATCCACGTCATGCTGGCGGACGGCGCGCCTGTGCGCAATCTCAAGGAAACGGTCGAGAACGCGCACTTGCGCGTCGAGGCGGTGGTCGGCTCCCCCATCGCAGCTGGCCATGCCTGCCTGTCTGCCGAGGAGCGCGAGCTGGGCGTCGCCCTGATCGAGTTTGGCGCCGAGGTTACCACGGTCTCGGTCTACGCCGGCGGCATGCTGCTCGGCATGCAGGCGATTGCCTTCGGTTCGGGCGATATCACCGATGCCATCGCTTCGGCCTTCGGCATCCGCCGTTATCAGGCCGAGCGGCTGAAATGCATGGCGGGCTCCGCGCTGGCAAGCCCGGCGGACCACCGCGAGATGATCCCGGTCAATGCCCCAGGCGATCCCGAGAACGGCGGGCCCATGGCGCGCCACGCCGACGACAAGAACCGCATTCCGCGCGCCGAACTGGTCTCGGTCATCACCCAGCAGCTCGGTGCGTTCACCGACGAGGTCGGCCGCGCGCTCAAGGCCCTTGGCTTCAGCGGCAAGCGCGGCCAGCAGGTTGTGCTCACCGGCGGCGGCGCGCAGCTTCCCGGCCTTGCCGACTATGCCCAGGCCGCGCTCGGCCGCCCGGTGCGCATCGGCGCGCCGCCGACGATGCTGGGCCTGCCGCCCGGCCATGCCACGCCAAGCTCCTCCACGCTCGTCGGCCTCATGCTCTATGCCGCCGCCGATCCGGTCGATATCCGCAAGATCGGACATTCCTGGGACCCGGCCAAATCGTACGGAGGGTTCGGCCTGATTGGCCGAATCTACCGCGCTTTGCGGGAATATTTCTGATGGCCGCGCCGGCGCTGCATATTCCTACTTGTGGAAAAACCTGTCGAAGCTTTGATTCGGTCAAACGTTCCGTGCCAAAGCGATATCAACCTGTAACAGGGCAGAATTGTCCGACCCTCGCAGACCCGCACGGGAGAGCGCTATGAGCATCAACATCGGACCGCCAGCCATCGACGAACTGCGGCCGCGCATCACCGTCATCGGCGTGGGCGGGGCGGGCGGCAATGCCATCGCCAACATGATCAACGCCAAGATCGAGGGCGTGGACTTCGTCGTCGTCAACACCGACGCGCAGGCACTCAACAATTCGATCGCGGACAACCGCATCCAGCTTGGCCCTGACATGACCCAGGGTCTCGGCGCCGGTGCCCGTCCCGAAGTCGGTCGCGCCGCAGCGGAAGAAACGATCGCCGAAATCGAGCGCGCGCTGGAAGGCGTGCACATGTGCTTCATCGCGGCGGGTATGGGCGGCGGCACCGGCACCGGCGCAGCGCCGGTGATCGCGGAAGCCGCGCGCCGCAAGGGTGTGCTCACGGTAGGCGTGGTGACGAAGCCGTTCCTGTTCGAAGGCACGCGCCGCATGCGCGCGGCGGAATCGGGCATTGCCGAACTGCAGAAGCACGTCGATACGCTGATCGTGATCCCCAACCAGAACCTGTTCCTTGTCGCCAAGGCCGAGACAACGTTCAAGGAAGCCTTCCAGCTGGCAGACGAAGTGCTCCAGCAGGGGGTGCGCTCGATCACCGATCTCATGGTCATGCCCGGCCTCATCAACCTCGACTTTGCCGACGTGCGTTCGGTGATGGGCGAAATGGGCAAGGCGATGATGGGCACGGGTGAGGGCGAAGGCCCCAACCGCGCACTCGAGGCGGCGGAACGCGCCATTGCCAACCCGCTGCTCGACGGCGTTTCGATGCAGGGCGCCAAGGGCGTTATCATTTCGATCATCGGCGGCGACGACATGAAGCTGCTCGAAGTGGACGAGGCGGCAAACCACATCCGCGAACTCGTCGATCCCAATGCCAACATCATCTGGGGCTCGGCGTTCAACCCGAACCTTGATGGCAAGATCCGCGTCTCGGTCGTCGCCACGGGCATCGAACAGAGCGCCGAGATGGCCGAGAGTGCAGCGCGGCCGACGATGATGGGCGGCGTGCGCGGTCCGGCATTTCCCGGCGGCATGCCGGCGCGCTCCGCTCCGGTCGAACCGCCGGTCGCCGCCCCGGTAGAACCGGCCAGCCCGCCGCCCGCCTTTGCACCGCCGCCCGGCATGGCGCCGAGCCAGTTGGCCGAACCCGAGCCCGAGGCGGATGAGCCGCTCGATCTGACGCTCGATCTCTCGGAAGCCCAGGAAGCCGCGTCTCCGGGCGGTGACAACGGCGAGTTGGCGCTTGGTCTTGAGGACAGCGAACCGGTTCCCCCGCGCTTTGGCCGCGCCCAGCCCAACCCTTCCGCCGATCCGGCAGCAGGGGATGCACCGCGCCATCCGCCGGGCAGCACGCTGTTCGAACGCATGGCCAATCTCTCGCGTGGCGGTGGCCGTGTGGGCGAGGAGGAGGGTGAGCCCGAAGAGCACGGAAGCGCGCTCAACATTCCGCGCTTCCTCGGGCGGCAGAACAACCAGTAGGGCGACGCAAGCGGGGTTGGCTGCGCGGCGCGAGGCGGCCAGGTGAGCCACCGCGCGCCGCCTGCTTGTACCGCTGCCGGACCGCTGCCCAGCAAGTTTTGGCGAGCATTTCTCCTCATGCCGCGATAAGGTCGGCCCGATGATCCGCCGCTTCGTTCGCCCTCTGATCTGGTCACTGGTCCGGCTTGCCCCGAGTGCCGCGCTGGCCTGCGCCGCCGTGCCACTTGCGGCTCAGAGTTCGGGGCAAAGTTCGGCGCAGGGGCAAGGGCAAGCCGGGGCCCGCCCGGCCGCCACCGGCAACAACGGCGCCGAACTGGTTCCCTCGACCGCCATTCCCGTGGTGCAGTCCACCGCGATCAGTCCCTCGCGCACGCTCAATACAGCGCTGGCCCGCCTGGCGCGCGATCCGCGTGATATGGCCGCGCTGGTCGATGCCGGCGGTGCGGCGCTCGATCTGGGCGATACCGATGCGGCGATCGGCTTCCTCACCCGCGCCGAACAGGTCGCGCCCGGCAGCGGCGGAGTTCGCGCGCGGATCGGTGTCGCCATGTTGCGCGCAGGCCAGCCGTTCGAGGCGATCCACTGGTTCGATCTGGCCGACGAGACCGGTTTTCCCCGTGCCGAGATGGCCACCGAGCGCGGCCTTGCCTACGATCTCATCGGCGACAATACCGCGGCGCAGCGCCATTATCAGCTCGCGCTTGCAGCGGGTCCGAACGACGAGGCCAGTCGGCGCTATTCCATCAGCCTCGTGATAGCCGGAGATCGGCGCGGCGCCGAACTCGTGCTTCAGCCACTGCTCGAGCGGCAGGACCGGGGTGCCTGGCGCGTGCGCACCTTTATCATGGCGATTGCCGGGCAGAGCGACGAGGCCGAAGGCATTGCCCGCGCGACGATGCCTGCCGATCTTGCCACCGCGATTGCGCCCTATCTGCGCTACATGCCGCGCCTCACGCCGGCGCAGCAGGCGGCCGCGGCCAATCTCGGCCGCTTCCCGCGCGCGGCGGATATCGGGCGTGATGATCCCCAAGTCGTGCAATACGCACTCGCGCATCCGCGGGCGCCGCGCGTCGACGCCGGGCTCGTGCCGCAGGGCGAGGCACTGGGCGCGCGCGGCCGTGACGATCGCGATTCGCGCGCCAAGCGCCGCCGGCCGGGCAAGGATAGCGGACGCGAGACCGCGGTTGCCGTAGCGGCGCCGCCCCCGGCACCGCTGACGCCCCCGCCGCCGCCCCCGCCCGCACCGACTCCGCCAGCTGTCACTGCTCCCTGGGGGCTTCCCGCCGGTACTCGTACGGCAGCGGCGCCAGCCCAGCCGCAAATTCAGCCGCAAGCCCAGCAGCAATTGCCAGCGCCGCAATCAGCAGCGCCTCCCGCCGCCGCGAAGCCGGTCGTGCTCTCGAAACTTGATGTGCCGCCGGGCACACCGATCGGACCGCCGCTGGCCCCGCGCCCTGCCGCTTCCGCGCCGCTCGCCGCCGCGCCTGCGCCGCAGGTTGCGCCGTCGCCCGCGCCACAGGTGACCGCCCCGCCGCCGGTAAGCGCGCCCCCGCCGGTAATCGCCCCGCCACCTGCGCCGATCCCTGCCGCGCCGACGACTGCTCCCCGAACACAGTTGGCGCTTGCTGCACCGCCGCCTGCGCCTGCCGCGGCCCTGTCGCCGCCACCTGCCCAGCAGGCAGCCCCGCAACCCGCGCCCGCTCCAGCGGCGCCTGCGGATTTCCGCCGCACGTTTGATGGCTACAAGCCGCCGGAGCAGGAAGGGGCCGCCACGACTGAGGCGGTAGACCTCGCGCGGGTCGAGTCGCTGCGCCAGGCGGCCAAGGGCGCTTCCGCCAAGACAAAGGACCGTGCCGCCAAGGACCGTGCCGCCAAGGACCGCGGGGAACGCCCCGATGGCCCGACCGCCGTTTCGCGCATCAGTGGCGAGGACGTCGCCGAGCCGATGGTAACCCGTGCCGGCAAGGACAAGGCAAGCAAGGACGCTGCAGCCAAGGCCGCCAAGGACAAGCTCGCGCTCGACTGCCAGGACAAGCCCGGCAAGGGCAAGGCCGCGGCCAAGGGCAAGGCCGCGACAGGCAAGGCAGCCAAGGGCAAGACGGCCAAGGACAGCCAGTGCCCGCCCGAGAACGCGAAAGCCCAAAAGGGCAAGGGCGGCAAGGCCGAGCCCGCCCACGCCAGCCGCATCTGGGTTCAGGTGCTCACCGGCTCGAACCGCGAGGCGATGGGCAAGGAGTGGCAGAACCTTGTGCGCGAGGCCGCCGCGCTTCGCGGCCGCAGGCCCTACATCACCCCCTGGCGCAGCAATTTCCGTTTGCTGACAGGACCTTTTGCCAGCGACGCCGAAGCGCAGGCCTTCCTTGGGCAACTGCGCAAGGACGGGGTGAGCGGCTTCCAGTGGACCAGCCCGGCAGGGCAGGCGGTGGATGGCATGGCGGTGAAGTAGCAGGTGGGGGTGCATCCGGCGCTCCACCGCTTCTCCACAGCTTATGAACAGACTAGTCGAGTTTTGCCCAGCCCCGAAACCGAGCCCGATTGCCGGGCGCGCCTTGCTCCGCGATGGCACGTTTCAGGCCAACCCGGGCCCTGAGGAACACGCGATGCGCACCGGCCACGAAGACAGCGAACGCGACGATGCGGCGCCGGTCGACATGCTCGCCTCGCTGTTCGAGGCGCGCGGCTGGCCCTGTGAATTCGTCTCGGACGATGAGATCCACGGCGAGATCCAGGGCAGCTGGGCAAGCTATCAGCTGCGCTGCATCTGGCGCAGCGAGGATCACGTCCTCCAGATCCTCTGCCTGCCCGATATCCGCGTGCCCGACGAGAAGAAGGGCGCGGTCTACGAGGTCATGGCACTGATCAACGAGCAGGTCTGGCTCGGTCACTTCGACGTCTGGTCCAATGGCTCGGTGCTACTCTATCGCCATGGCCTGATGCTCGGCGATGACGGCCTCCTCAGCCTCGTCCAGGCGCAGACCGCGATTGAGGCGGCGGTTGACGAATGCGACCGTTTCTACCCCGCCTTCCAGTTCCTGCTGTGGGGCGACAAGTCTCCCGCCGAAGCCCTTGCCAGCGCACTGGTGGATGCGGTGGGCGAGGCCTGAAGCCCCTTGATCTCCCATCCCGATTGCGGGAGGGGGCAGGTCCTTCCTTCCAGGCGAGAAATGCAACGTGACCTTCTCCCTCCTCCAGTTCGGCTGCGGCAACATGGGCGGCGCGATGCTTGCGGGCTGGCTCGCCGGCGGGTTTGATCCTGCCGCCTTCACCGTTGTCGATCCGCTGCTGGCCGAAGCGCCTGCCGGGGTCACCTTGCTGCGGGACCCCCCTGCGGGCGCGGAGCCTGCGGATGTCGTGCTGCTCGGCTTCAAACCGCAGCAGCTTGGCCAGTCCGCCGCAGCGCTCGCAGCCCATGTGGGTGAGGGCACGCTCCTGCTCTCGATCCTTGCCGGTGTCGATCTTGCCACCCTGCACGCGCTTTTCCCGCGGGCTGCGGGGATCGTGCGCGTCATGCCCAACCTCGCCGCCGCGATCGGCAAGTCGCCCATCGCACTGTTCGGTGATGCCGGGGGGGCAGCGCGTGAACGTACCGAGGCGTTGATGGCCCCACTCGGCCCTGCGGAATGGCTGGGCGAGGAAGGCGAGATGGACCTTGTCACCGCGCTCGCCGGATCGGGCCCCGCTTTCGTCTACCGCTTCATCGACGCGCTGGCCGAGGCTGCCTCCGCGCTCGGCCTGCCCCGCAGCCAGGCCGACCGGCTTGCGCTCGCCATGGTCGAGGGCGCGGCCGCGCTCGCTGCCGCCTCTCCCCACGCGCCGGGCGAGCTTGCCCGCCGCGTCGCCAGCCCCGGCGGCGTCACCCAAGTCGGGCTCGACGTGCTTGATGCCGAGGGGCGCCTCTTGGCACTGCTCACCGATACCTTGCGCGGCGCGCGCGATCACAGCGCCGAAATGACCCGCGCGGCAAGAAGCCAAGGCTAGGAAACAGGGCCAAAACCAGGGCCAAAACCAGGGACAGTCCCTATTTTGGCGAAAACCGCAGCTTATTACGCTTTGATACACTCGGTTATGGGTCGCGCGCTTGAAAAGCTTTGGCTTTGGGGCGATATTGGGCGCACTCGGCCCATTCCGGGCCACACTTGGAGTTTGTGAAAGTCATGGCAAACTGGAACGACCCCCAGCCCTCGGGCTGGAGCCCGGCAGGCTTCGGTGCTGCGGCGGGTCTCGCAGGGCGCGGTGCCGCGTATGATGCGGGTCTGCGCCGCTACATGCTGTCGATCTACAACTACATGGCCTCGGGCGTGCTGCTTTCGGGCATCGTCGCGCTGCTGTTCGCGACCTCGGGCATGGCTGAGGCGGTGTTCGGCACGCCGCTGCGCTGGCTCGTCGCGCTCACGCCGCTTGCCTTCGTCATGATCATGAGCTTTGGCGTCAACCGCCTCTCGACGACCACGATGCAGGGCATGTTCTGGGCCTTCAGCGTGGCGATGGGCCTTTCGCTCTCGTCGATCTTCTTCCGCTACACCGGCGCCTCGATCGCGGCGACGTTCTTCGCCACGGCGGGCGCGTTTGCGGGCCTCAGCCTCTATGGCTACACCACGAAGCGCAGCCTTTCGGGCTTCGGCACGTTCCTCCTCATGGGTCTTGTCGGCATCCTGATCGCCAGCCTGCTCAACCTGTTCCTGCAGTCCGAGCCGCTCGCCTGGGGCATCAGCTTCCTTGGCGTGCTGATCTTCGCGGGCCTCACCGCTTACGATACGCAGAAGCTCAAGCTGATGTATGATCAGGTCGCTGGCACCGATTTCATGGGCAAGATGATCGTGCTCGGTGCGCTCGAGCTCTACCTCGACTTCATCAACATGTTCATGTTCCTGCTGCGCTTCATGGGCGAACGCCGCTGAGCTGACGTCGGGAAACCGATCACATCGCCGTGCCCGGCGGGCCTTCCGGCTCGCCGGGCATTTTCTTTGCGCGGCAAAGGCTCTAGAGCCCGCAGCGACCTTTCCGGGGACATATTCGCATGCACCGCCAACCGCGCTCACCGGCGCCGCTCTTCCCGATGCTCGCGCGCTTCCTGCCCGCCGCGGTGCTCGCTGCCGCGCTGGCAAGCTGCGCGGCTCCGCCTCCGCCGCCACCCCCGCCGCCGCCCCCGCCGGCGCCCAAGCCCTATATTCCGCCGCCGCCCAAGCCGGTTCCGCCCTCGGGCGCGAGCGACAATCTCGCCATTCCGCCGCTCGATGCCGATGGTCTGCGCCAGTCGGTCAACCGCGGAATTTCGCCCACCCAGATGCTATGGAACCTGCGCTCGGCCTTGAATGTCGCCGCGCTCAATTGCAACGGGCCCGCGCACGCCGAGATCCTGCCCCGTTACAAGGCGTTCCTCAAGACCTACGCAAAGGCGCTCAGCGCCACCAACAGGAAGGTCGATGCCGAGTTCAAGGCCCGCTTCGGCGCCAAGTTCACCGCCCCGCGCGAGGCGTACATGACCTCGGTCTACAACCACTTCGCGCTGCCCCCGGCAATGCGCGACTTCTGCAATGCCTCACTTGCGGTCAGCGGCGACATGGCCGGGGTCAAGCCTGCCGAGCTCGAGGCTTTCGCGGTGCGCAGCCTGCCGAGCATCGAGATCGTCTACGACGATTTCTACCGCCGCTACGAGAAGTATCGGATCGACCTCGCCGAATGGAATGCCAAGTACGGACCGCCCGCTGCGGCGCCGACGGCGGGAACGCCCTGAACGCCTTCTCGCACTGACGCAGCGGGAAGGAAGGGCGCAAGCATCGCTGGCATTGCCAGAGCGAGTTCGCCGTCAATCGCGCCGTCTCTGCGAGAGACCCGTGCTTTCATTTAGCACTTGGCAAGCGCCGCGTGGCTGGGCTAAGGGCCGCGCTCCCGACAGGAGGGCCTTTCGCCCGATTGCCGGAGGATACTGGGAACGGGGCCGTAGCTCAGCTGGGAGAGCGCGTCGTTCGCAATGACGAGGTCAGGGGTTCGATCCCCCTCGGCTCCACCAGTATGCCGTAAATTGGCCTTATGCAGGCCTGCGAACGGCACCGTTCTGCGCTTCCGGTGCTCACGGCCATGAAGGCCGCTCCGCTCCGGTTCTCGAACGGCACCATTCTCGGCTCTGCCTGAGCCCAATTTCCGACATACTGGTCTTGTCTGCCAGCGGGTCGGGACAAATCATCCTCTTTCCGTTAGTATCGTCCCATGCATTTTCTCGACCAGGCCAAGATATTCATCCGTTCGGGAGCCGGCGGCCCCGGTGCGGTCAGCTTCCGCCGCGAGAAGTATGAGGAATACGGCGGCCCCGATGGCGGCGATGGCGGCAAGGGCGGTGATATCGTGTTCGAGGCGGTGGCCGGGCTCAACACCCTGATCGACTTCCGCTACACCCAGCATTTCAAGGCCCCGCGCGGCACCGGCGGCATGGGCAAGAACCGTACCGGCGCGGGCGGCAAGGACCTTGTCGTCAAGGTTCCCGTCGGCACCCAGGTGATCGATGACGACGGCGAGACCGTGCTGCTCGACCTGACCGAGCCAGGCACCCGCGTCGTCCTTCTGCGCGGCGGCGACGGCGGGCGCGGCAATCTGTCCTACAAGACTTCCACCAACCGCGCGCCGCGCCAATCCGGCCCCGGCTGGCCGGGCCAGGAAATGTACGTCTGGCTGCGCCTCAAGCTCCTTGCGGACGTCGGCCTTGTCGGCCTGCCCAATGCCGGCAAGTCCACTTTCATCAACCAGATCACCAACACCAAGGCGAAGGTCGGCGATTACGCCTTCACCACCCTGCGCCCGCAGCTTGGCGTGGTGCGCCACAAGAACCGCGAATTCGTGCTGGCGGATATTCCTGGCCTCATCGCCGGCGCCGCCGAAGGGGCCGGTGTGGGCGATCGCTTTCTCGGCCATATCGAACGCTGCCGCGTGCTGATCCACCTCATCGACATCAACGGCACCGATCCTGCCGAGGCGATGCATATCGTCCAGGACGAGCTGGAAGCCTATGGCGAAGGGCTTGATGAGAAGCCCCGGCTCATCGCGCTCAACAAGATCGACCTTGCCGATACCGAACTGGTCAAGGCCTTCCGCGCCGAACTGCGCGCCGCCGGTGCCAAACGCGTGTTCCCGATCTCCGGCGCGACCGGCAAGGGGCTAAGCGCCCTCCTCGACGCCGTCCTCGAGCACCTGCCGGCCGCGACAATGACCGAGCGGCCCGACGGCGAAGTGGAAGATGCTGCAGACCATACGCCGTGGTCGCCGATCTGAACTGACCACGAAACCGGGGAGGCTGGCCCCTTCCCGTACTCGGCCATTTCCCCTAAGCGGCTGGCACGATGGCGATCGAACACCTCTCGCAGCTGACCGACCCTGCCGCCGCGCCGCGCGTGGTGTTCAAGGTCGGTTCGGCGCTCCTCGTGGGGGCGGACGGAGCGCCGCGGCGCGAATGGCTGACCGCATTGGTGGCGGAAATCGCGGCGGCGCGTGGGCGTGGACAGGATGTGATCGTGGTCTCATCGGGCGCCATCGCCTTGGGCGCGCGCAAGCTTGGCCTTGCGCGCGGGGGCAGGGGCAGCCTCGCCGATGCGCAAGCCGCCGCCGCTGTCGGTCAGATCGCGCTCGCGGGCCTCTGGGCCGAACTCCTCGCCGCGCATGGCCTGATCGCGGCGCAGGTGCTGCTCACGCTGGAAGACCTCGAAGACCGCCGCCGCTATCTCAACGTGACCGCCACGCTGGGTACGCTGCTCGCCTCGGGCGCGGTGCCGGTGATCAACGAGAACGACACGGTTGCTACCGAGGAAATCCGCTTTGGCGACAACGACCGCCTCGCCGCCCGCGTCGGCCAAGCGGCGGGTGCCAGCGCCGTGCTGCTCCTCTCCGATATCGACGGCCTCTACGACCGCGACCCGCGCCTCGAAGGTGCCATCCGGGTGCCGGTGGTGCGCGGCGTCACGCCGGAAATCCACGCCATGGCGACAGGCGGTTCTTCCTCGGGCCTCGGCTCGGGCGGGATGACTTCCAAGCTTCAGGCCGCCGAAATCGCAGGCCTTGCCGGGATCGCTCTCGCAATCATCGACGGGCGCCCGGATAGCCCCGTTGCCGCCGCCCTTGCCGAAGCGCGCGGCACCCTGTTCTGCCCGCCCGGCAAGGCCCGCGCGCGCAAGGCATGGCTCGGCGGTAAACTGCGCATGAAGGGTGCCGTCACGGTCGATCAGGGCGCTGCTGCCGCCCTCTCGCGCGGTTCCAGCCTGCTTGCCGCAGGTGTTACCCAGGTCGAGGGCGCGTTTGCGCGGGGCGATGCGATTGCCGTGCTTGGCCCTGATGGCGCGGTCCTCGCGCGCGGCCTCAGCGAGTATGACGCTGGCGAATGCGCTGCGCTCATGGGCCACCCCTCGGCCGAGCACGAGGCGCTGCTCGGCTATGCCCCGCGCTCCGCGCTGATCCACCGCGACCAGTTGGTGATGCTGTGAGGGCCGAGAACGAGCGCGGCGATCTTGTCGCCCTGACCGGCGTGACCGGGTTTGTAGGGCAGGCGGTGCTGCTCGCCGCCGCGCGCCACCGGATCGAGGTACGCGCGCTCACCCGGCGCAAGCAGCGCCTGCGCGGCGGGGTGGAGTGGATCGCAGGCGATCTGGCCGACACGACCGCGCTCCGCCTGCTCATGACCGGCGCCAGCGCGGTGATCCACATCGCCGGGGTGGTGAACGCGCCTGATGCCGCCGGGTTCGAGGAAGGCAACGTGCAGGGGACCCTGCGCGTAATCGAGGCCGCGCATGGCGCCGGGGTGCAGCGCCTGATCCACGTCTCCTCACTCGCCGCGCGCGAGCCGGATCTGTCGATGTATGGCGCCTCGAAGCTGCGCGGCGAGAAGCTGGTGCGCGCCTCCGGGCTGGATTGGAGCGTGGTGCGCCCGCCCGCCGTGTTCGGCCCGCGCGATACCGAAATGCTTGAGCTGTTCCGCCTGGCCCGGCGGGGGATCGTGCCGCTGCCGCCGCCGGGGCGCCTTTCGGTGATCCATGTCGCTGATCTTGCCGAACTGCTGCTCGCGCTGCTGCCGAGCGGCGAGGATGTGACGCGTATGGTGTTCGAGCCCGACGACGGCGAGCCGGGCGGCTGGACTCATGTGCGCCTTGCCCACGCCATCGGTGCGGCGGTCAACGGCGAGGGGCGCAAGGACCGGCCGGTGCGCGCGCTCTCGCTCTCGCCGGGCATGGTCGGCTTTGCCGCGCGGGCCGACCGGCTGCTGCGCGGCCGCAAGGCCAAGCTGACGCCCGACCGCGCGCGCTATATCTGCCATCCGGACTGGACGGTGGGCGAGGGCGCTCTGCCGCCGAGGGACTTGTGGCGGCCGCGTATCGACACGCGCGAGGGGCTCCACGCCACGGCCGCGTGGTACCGCGAGGCCGGTTGGCTCAAATAAGCAGGATATCAACGGCGGCGAGCATCGGCTTGCCTGTCAGCACCGCGATCTCCACTGCAGCCCCCACGCCCGAACCGTCCGCATCATAAAGCAGCAGCCCGCTCGCCTGATTGTAGAGCAGATGGTCACCCGGATGCTCCGCCACAGCGCCCAGCACCAGTTCACCCGGCAAGACCCCGGCAAACGCCGCGCGCGACAGTTCGATATGGTCGCTGCCGCTGACGAAATCGCCGATCACGTCGCGCTCTCTGGCTGAGGTCGGGAGCGCATCGAACACGAAGGTATCTCTTCCTGCCCCGCCGATCAGCCGGTCCACCCCAGTGCCGCCGATCAACCGGTCATCGCCCGCATTGCCGATCAGCTTGTCGTTGCCTGCCCCACCCTCCAGCGTGTCCGTGCCCAGGCCGCCGCGGATCAGATCGCCGCCCGCACCGCCCTGCAGGCGGTTGTTCGCACCATTGCCGGTGATCGCATCATTGCCGCTGCCGCCCACGGCATTCGCAATCAGCGTGTTGAAGGCGATCGCCACGTTCTGGGTCAGGTTGCCGATGTCGGAAATCCCGCCGGGCTGCAGGTTGATCCGCTGGTTCGTGGCATAACCGCTTGCGTCCAGCGTATTCACGCCCCCGGCATCGTAGATCGCGATCACCGGGTCCGGATTGAGGTTGAAATCGAACACAGGCCGTGTCGGACCGCTCAGCTTCATGTTGAAGCCATAGGTGTCGTCGCCCGGGCGCGTCGTCTTGTCGGCGCCATAGAGCGTCTGGATGGCGAGGATATCGTATAGCAGCGGCGTTGCGGCATTGATCCCGTCATGCGTCACGTCGCTCGTCAGCCCGCCGCCGGTGCGGTCCACGCGCGGATCATCCGCGTTCGCCGCGAAGTACGACATGACCGTCCAGCGCAGCGTGTCCTTGGTAAAGCCGGCGTTCGCGGCATATGTCGGCGTGACGGTATCGGCCACATCATAGGGTGCCGGATGCGACAGCCCCAGCGCATGGCCGATCTCGTGCAGCAGCGCTTCCAGCCCGCGCTCGCCATAGGTCCATTGCTGGAATTCGGGCCATGCGGGATTGAGCCATACGCGGCCCGCATCCATGATCTTCGCCTTGGTGACCGCGCCGCCGGGCGCCGTGACCAGATGATTCAGCGCATAGATCCCGCCGCCTTTGGTCGTGCTTGAAAACGCCACGGTGATTGCTGCCTTGGGGTCGGTCACCGGATCGAGATCGATGGCGATGAGGTCGTCCCAAAGCTCGAAGGCCAGCGCGGCGTAGGTCACCGCCGCCGTGCTCGGGGCGACAAATCCCGCTGACTCCACCGATCCGCCGAACACATCGAAAGGCGCGGTGCCAGGCACGCTGTAGGTCACGTGCGTGCCCGCAAAGCTGCGCGTTGTCCCTTGCGCGCTGCCGCCCCAATTGGTTTTCAGCGCCGTCAGGATCTGAAAGTCAGTGAAGACCGGGATGGTCCTCTCGGTGGCCATTGTTCAAAGCTCGTGCTGCGCGGTCTATGTCTTTACCGGTACCGAACCTTGCGAACAATCGCCGGGGGCAATGCGCCACCGTCCGAATGCGGGACGATCAGGCCGCTTCGACCGCCTTGGCCGGCCCTCCGACCCGCGCGGCAACCATGGCCTGCAAGGGCAGGCGCGCCTTCATCCGCACCGCCAGCAGCGCGGTGCCGCTCACCTTGCGCTGCACGAACAGCGTGTCCATCGGCGGCAGATGCCAGGTGTCGCGGTCCTGCGCTACCGGCTCGCCGAAATCGCGCAGGCGGGCGACGAAGCTGCGGTCGGCAAAGTCGAAGATTTCCGCCTTGTTGACGTGCTCGAGGATCACCCCGATCACGCCTTCAAACGCCGCCCCATGCCGCGCAAGCTGCTCCTCGGAGGCAAATCCCACCTCGCAGATGCGGCGTTTCAGCTCGGCCGGATCGCCGGCCAGCCCAGCCTGCATCATCCGCGCATAGGCTGCCTGCGTCTCTTCAGGCACGCCCCGCGCCGCGCCGAAATCAAGCAGCACCACACGCCCCGTCTCAGGCTGCCAGCGGTAATTGGCAAAGTTCGGATCGGTCTGCATGAAACCGAATTCGAACAGTTCACGCAGCACCAGATCAAGCATCGCGCCCATCACCCGGTCGCGCACGTCCTGCGGCGCGTCGGCCAGCGTATCGATCGGGCGCGCGGCGATGAAGTCCATCGTCAGCACGCCCGGCCCGGTCAGTTCATCTACCGGCGCGGGGACAAGGAACTGCTCCTCGCCCGCGAGCATCGCGCCATAGCGGCGCATCTGCTCGGCCTCGCGCAAGTAGTCGGCCTCCTCGTGCAGTTGGCGTTTCGCTTCTGCCAGCAGCGGGGTGATATCGAGCGACTTGGGCAGCAGGCCGGAAACCCGCAGCAGGGTCGCGACATTGTCGATATCGGCATCGATGCTTGCGGCAATGCCCGGATACTGCACCTTGACCGCCACTGTGCGCCCATCGTGCATAACCGCGCGGTGGACCTGGCCGATCGAGGCGGCAGCAATCGGCGTCGTCTCGAACCGGGCAAAGCGCCGCCGCCAGTCCGCGCCCCAGCTTGCGGCGAGAACCTGCTGCAATTGCTTGGGCGGCATGAAGTGGGCCGCATCGCGCAGCCGCGCGAGGATTGTCGTGAGCTCGGCCGGGAGCAGATCGCCTGCGTCGAGCGAGATCATCTGCCCCAGCTTCATCGCCGCGCCGCGCAGCCGGGAAAGCTGCTCGGTCACGCGCGTCGCGTTGGCGGGCGTGAGCAGCAAGTCCGACATCGCCGGCCGCTCCCCGCGAGCCAACCGCTTGGCGCCCTCGGCGATCACGCCGCCCGCGACACCGCCAGCCAGCTGGCCAAACGCGGAAAAGCGCGAGAGGCGGCTTGTCGGGACCTTGCGGTAACGGTCATCGCTCATCGTGCCAGCCTCTGTAATGCCGGGCGTACCCGAAGGAAGCGCACATAAGCCCATTCCAGCGCACCAAGCACGCGGCGATTGCGCGCCAGCAGCCCCAACGGACGCAGCACCGGGATAGCCCGCCACATCGCCGCAAAGGCCGCCGCGCCGCTCAGCAACACGCCGTCCTCCCGCGCGTGAAACCGCGCCAGCAGCACCGCCGGATCGATCGGACAGCTCGCATCAGGCTCCGCCACGTCCACGAACTCGATCCGCCCCGCACGGTTCAGCCGCCGCATCAGCGCGATCTCGCGGGTGCAGAGCGGGCAGGCGCCATCATACCAGACAGTGAGCGGGGGAGGAGGCATGGTGAGCGCCTAGGCCCTGCGACCACGCGCCCGCAAGGTGCTCATAGGTGAGGCTGCCTTGCAGCACCCCAACCTGCTCAAAACCCCTCTCGTCATTGCGAGCGCAGCGAAGCAATCCAGAGCGTCATGCATAACTGCTCTGGATTGCTTCGCTGCGCTCGCAATGACGATGGTGGTAGAGGGTCTGCCCCTCAAAACGCCGGATCATACCCCGGCGGCAGCTCGCCATCAGTCGTGTTGCTGTCGGGCGAACCCGGCACGTGGATGCCGCATTCCACCTTGTCCCAGCCCTTCCAGCGGCCCGAACGCGGGTCCTCGCCCGGTGCGACCTTGCTGGTGCAGGGGGCGCAGCCGATCGAAGGGTAGCCCAGCTCGACCAGAGGATGGCGCGGCAGGGCGTGCTGCACCATGTGGGCCTCGATGTCCTCCGGGCTCCACGAAGCGAGCGGATTGAACTTCAGCCGCCCTTCCGCATCGGTCCGGTCGATTTCAAAGCGCGGCAGGCCCGCGCGCGTCGAGGACTGAAACCCCTTGCGTCCGCTGACCGAGGCATCGAATGCGGATAGCGCGCGCGCCAGCGGCTGAACCTTGCGGATTTCGCAGCAGCCGTCCGGGTCCCACGACCAGCGCAGGCCATTGCCGTCCTTGGCTTCCAGCAGTGAGGCATCGGGCTCGACAATCAGCAGGTTCGTCAGCCCCAGATGCGCCACCAGCGCATCGCGATAGGCGATCGTTTCCGGGAAATGCTTGTGCGTTTCGAGGAAGATCACCGGGATCGCCTTGTCGACCTCGGCAATCAGATGCAGCAAGACCGCGCTTTCCGCGCCGAAGCTGGAGACGACCGCAACATCGCCGATCAGCTTGTCCTTGAGGACGCTGCGCAGCATTTCGGGCGTATCGGTGCCGCGAAACAGGTTGTTGAGCCGGATCGCATCACTCTCGGTAAAGCGCGGTCCGGTCTCGATCCGGTCGGCAGCCCGGGCTTCGTTAGAGGCCATGGCGCAGGGCCCAGATGGGCGACCGGCCGTCCACCGTCTTCTGATAAACCTCGGGCCAGGTCGCAATCGCCTTCGCTGCCGCATCCGCCGCAATCGGCTTGACCGGGGCAAAGGCATCGAAGCCGCAACGCTTCATGTGGCTCAGCTGATCGAGCAGTACATCGCCGCAAGCGCGCAGTTCGCCGGTGTAGCCTTCCTCGCGCAGGATCCGCGCGGAGGAATAGCCGCGCCCGTCGCCATAGGCCGGGAAGTTCACCTCGACGAGCGCGATGCGGCCCAGATGCGGCAGCAGCGCGCGCGCATCCTCGGCCGGTTCGATCCGCACCGCAGCCGCATTGTCGGAAGCCAGAAAATCCGCCAGCGACAGCACCGGGGCGCCCGATGCCGCGTCGTTGCGGTAGCGCAGAAGGGTCTCACCCATAAATCGCCTCCTTGAACGGGGCCATGCCGATGCGGCGGTAGGTATCGAGGAAGCGCTCGCCGTCGGCGCGCTGTGCCAGATAGACATCGGTTGCCTTCTCCAGCGCCTCGACCACGCCGTCCTCGCTGAAGCCCGGCCCGGTGATCACGCCCAACGACGTGTCCGCCGCCTCGCTGCCACCGAACGAGAGCTGGTAGTTCTCGGTGCCCTTCCGGTCGACGCCCAGAATGCCGATGTGCCCGGCATGGTGGTGCCCGCAGGCATTGATGCAGCCCGAGA
This sequence comes from Novosphingobium sp., assembly GCF_037133355.1. Taxonomy (GTDB): domain Bacteria; phylum Pseudomonadota; class Alphaproteobacteria; order Sphingomonadales; family Sphingomonadaceae; genus Novosphingobium. Next base: position 119,682 of record NZ_JBAXOI010000008.1, read on the forward strand.
TCTTGACCTTGAGCTCACCCAGATCGCGCTGGCGGTCCATATCGGCGAAGCGCTGCGAGATCTTCTGCGCCAGCGGGATCGAGCGCGCATTGGCGAGGCTGCAGTAATCGAGCCCCGGGCAGGCGATGATATCGCTGATCAGATCGAGGTTGGGGCTGCCGAGCCCCGCCGCATCAAGCTTCTGCCACAGCGTGTAGAGGTCAGCCTTCTTCACATGCGGCAGCACGATGTTCTGCGTGTGCGTCACGCGCAGTTCGTCGAGGCTGTAGGCCGTGCCCAGGTCGCCCATCAGGCGGATCTGGTCGGCGCTCGCATCCCCGGGAATGCCGCCCGTCGGCTTGAGGCTGATAACGACCGCCACGTAGCCCGGCTGCTTGTGCGGCGCCGTGTTCTGATCGAGCCACAGCGCGAAATCGGGATCGCTGCGGTCCACTTCGTCCGAAAGGCCGCTCTCGAGGCCCGGATCGGTGAAGAAACCCTGGATACGTTGCAGCTCCGCCGCCGGCGGTTCGAGCCCCAGCGTCAGGATATGCGCAAACTCCTCCTCCACCTGCCGGCGGTATTCGTCCGCGCCGATCTCGTGGACGAGGATCTTGATCCGCGCCTTGTACTTGTTGTCGCGGCGGCCATAGCGGTTGTAAACGCGAAGGCACGCCTCGGCGTAGCTCACCATCTGCAGCGCGGGCACGAAATCGCGGATCACCGGTGCGATCATCGGGGTGCGGCCCATGCCGCCGCCCACGTAGAAGCGCGCGCCGATCTCGCCGGCCTCGTTCTTCACGATCTGGATGCCGATATCATGCAGCCGCATCGCCGCGCGGTCCGTATCGCTCGCGATCACCGCGATCTTGAACTTGCGCGGCAGGTAATCGAATTCCGGATGGAACGTGGACCACTGGCGCAGCAGTTCGGCATAGGGGCGCGGATCGACCAGCTCGTCCGCCGCCGCCCCGGCAAAATGATCCGAGCTGATGTTGCGGATGCAGTTGCCGCTGGTCTGGATGGCATGCATCTCGACCGTCGCCAGATCGGCGAGGATATCCGGCGCATCTTCCAGCTTGATCCAGTTGTACTGGATGTTCTGCCGCGTGGTGAAATGGCCATAGCCGCGGTCATACTTGTCCGCGATATCGCCCAGCAGCCGCATCTGCCGCCCGTTCAGCGTGCCATAGGGAATGGCAACACGCAGCATATAGGCATGGAGCTGCAGATAGAGCCCGTTCTTCAACCGCAGCGGCTTGAACTGGTCCTCGGTGATCTCGCCCGCCATGCGCCGCGCCACTTGCCCACGGAATTCCTCCACGCGGGCATCGACCATCGCCTGATCATACTGGTCATACTGGTACATGTTCAGATCACCTGCTTCGCGGCATCGGGATCGCCGGGGCGGAGGGAAAGGTCGAGCCGGACTGTGGGGCCAAGCGCCCGGATGCGGTCCTTGATATGCGCGGGGCGAACGCCCTCGGCGGTCTGCGTCGCGGCAATCGCATAGCAGGCGTTCACACGCAGCGCGGCTTCCTCGGCGGCAAGGATCGCCGCGTCCTGATCGCCCACGTCCACCGCATCATTCACATCGCGCGACCAGCCCTTGCCGTCCCACCAGACGACATCGCCGGATGCCAGATCATTCCCCGTCAAAATCTTCACGCCGCGCTCTCCGCCAGCTTCACAAGTTCGTTTTGCCGCTCGCGCGCGGTCACTTCGCCGATCACGATGAGGGCAGGGCTCTTCACCCGCTCCTCCGTCACCAGCGCGCCAAGCCCGGCCAGCGCCCCGCGCAGCACGCGCATCTGCGGCCGCGCCGCGTTCTCGACGACCGCGACCGGCATGTCGGGCGCAAGGCCGTCGGCCATCAGCTTCTCGGCAATCGCATCGCTCGTCGCGACGCCCATGTAGATCACCAGCGTGCGGCCGACACCGGCAAGGCCTGCCCAGTTCTGATCCGCCAGACCCTTGCACTGCCCGGCCACGAAGCTGACGATCGAAGCGTTCTCGCGGTGCGTCAGCGGAATCTGCGCCGCTGCCGCCGCACCCAGCGCCGCGCTCACGCCCGGCACGACCTGAACCGGCACGCCCGCCGCATGGCAGGCCTCCGCCTCCTCACCGCCGCGCCCGAAGATAAACGGATCGCCGCCCTTGAGCCGCACCACATCGTGCCCGGCCAGCGCTTCGCGCACCAGCAGCGCGTTGATATCGTCCTGCTGCATCGTGTGCCGCGCGCGGCTCTTCGCGACCGAAACCAGCCGCGCGTCTGCGGGAACCATCGCCATGATTGCCGGATCGACCAGCCCGTCATGTACGACGAGCCCAGCGGAGCCAAGGAGCCGCGCCGCACGCAGCGTCAGAAGGTCCGGATCCCCCGGGCCTGCGCCCACGAGATAAACGGTTCCGATTCTGTTGGGCGCATTGCTCATGGGCGCCAGATGGTGCTTGCGCCCGGCAATCGCCAGCGAGGAATGCTAGGGACCATGCTAGGTAAGCTTTAGCGGGCGGCCCACCCCCGACCCCTCCCGCAAGCGGGAGGGGAGAGCTAGTCAGCGCCAGTACCCCCTCCCGCTTGCGGGAGGGGTCGGGGGTGGGCAGGCGGCAATACGCCCACTTCGCCTAACTGCCACGCCCCTTCAAAGCTTCCGCAAGCAACCGCAGCCCATCCGAATCTCTCAGGGTCACGTCCGACTGCGGCAGCGGAATGCTCACCCCGCTTCCTTGCAGCGCATGCCACGCCGCTTTCAAAACGTCGGAGCGCACGTTGCCTACGCCGTTCTCCGGGTCGTCGATCGAGATGTAGATGAGGAGCTGGATCGCGCTCGGCCCGAAGGCGTCGAGCAGGATCGAAGGCTCGGGGCCCTTCAGCACGCGCGGCACCGTCAACGCGGCTTCCAGCAGCAGCTTTTCTGCCAGATCGAGGTCGCTACCATAGGCCACGTTCACCGGAATCGTGATCCCCACCACGTTCGAGGAATGCGACCAGTTCTCCACTTGCGTGGTCATCAGGATTTCGTTGGGAATCAGGATCTCGCGGTCGTCGCGCGTCAGCACGGTGATCGCGCGCACGCCGATCCGGTTGACAACGCCGAAGGTGCTGCCCTTGGTGTCGTTCACCGCGATCACGTCGCCCGGCTTGATCGAGCGGTCCATCAGCAGGATCACGCCCGCGACCAGGTTGCCGAAGGTCTTCTGCAGGCCAAAGCCGACCGCAAGGCCGAACGCGCCGGAAAACACCGTCAGCGTGGTGAGATTGATGCCCATGGCGTCGATGCCGACGAGCACCGCAGCGCTCCACACCACCACGGTCATCAGCTTCTCGCCCAGCGCGCGCTGTGTCCCGTCGAGGCCGCGCATGCTGCGCACCGCGCGCCGCCCGATCCGGCTGACCACCCGCCCGAACACGATCACCGCGATGACGACGAAGATCATCCAAACCGCGTTGAACAGCGAGATATGCGTGCCGCCTACGTCGAAGCCCACATCGTCAAGCGAGGCGGCCCATTCGTTGATCTGCAGGTTGATCTGATGCCGCAGTTTCGACCAGGTGCTCATTCTGCGGCACCCCATACGCCCAGCGCGTTATGCAGATCGGCAATCAGATCGGCGGTATCCTCAAGACCAATCGAAAGCCGCACCCCGAACCGGTCCCCCGCATCAAGCCCCGGCAAGGGCCAGGCGCTCGCGGTGCGGATCGGCGCCGGATCGACCGGCGTCGCCAGACTCTCGAACCCGCCCCACGAGAAGCCGATGCCGAACAGCGCCAGCGCATCGATCAGCGCGTCACGGGCCGCCGAGGTGCCACCCTTCAACACAAAGCTCAGCAGCCCGCAGCCGCCGGTGAAATCGCGCTGCCACAGCGCATGCCCCGGTGATCCCGGCAGCATCGGGCAGAGCACTTTGGCCACTTCCGGCCGCCCAGCCAGCCACTGCGCCACCGCCAGTGCCGAGACCGTCTCTTGCGCCAGCCGCAGACCCATCGTGCGCAGCCCCCGCAGCATCAGCGCGGCATCGTCGGGCGAGACGACATTGCCCAATCCCTGCGCCCGGATGCGCAGCTTGCGATACCAATCCGGCCCTGCGCTGGCGCTGCCCATCATTACATCGGAATGCCCGCCGACGTGCTTGGTCAGGCTCATGATCGCGATATCCGCGCCGCGCGCCAGCGCTGGAAATCCGAGCGGGGAGGCCCAGGTATTGTCCAGCACCACTGTCACCCCGCGCGCTTTCGCGGCAGCGGCAAGGGCAGGCACATCGCAGACTTCCATGGTCAGGCTGCCCGGCGATTCCAGCAAAACGGCCTTTGTGCGATCACAGATTGCCGCCGCAAACCCGTCCACATCCGCTGGATCGAACCAGCGCGTTTCCACGCCGAAGTCCCTCAGCAGCCCGCGCCCCATTGCCCGGCTCGGTTCATAGGCATTGTCGGTCATCAACAGCACATCGCCCGGCCGCAGAACCGTGAGCAGCGCGCCCATGATCGCCGCCACGCCCGAAGGATAAAGCACCGTGCCTTCCGCCCCGGGCTCCAGCGCTGTCAGCGCTTCGGACAGCGCCCACTGCGTCGGCGCGCCGCGGCGGCCATAATAGAACTTCCCGTCCTCGTTGGCAGGATGCGCGCGCAGCGCCGCCATATCGGGATAGAGATGCGTGCTCGCCCGATAGACCGGCGGATTGACCACCGCGCCGGGATGCTCCGCCGTCCCCGTCCATTCCGCGCGCCGGCCTGCGCCGACAAGCCTGGTGCCGGTTCCGTGGGTCTCATTGTCATGGTCAGCCATGCGGCAGCCTTAGGCGGAATTCGCTGGAAAGGGAATCTGTCCTGCTGCCGATACACCAAAACCCCAAAACCTCGTCATTGCGAGGAGCGAAGCGACGAAGCAATCCAGAGCGGTCTTGCACATCCGCTCTGGATTGCTTCGCTGCGCTCGCAATGACGAAGATGTATGAAACTCTGCTCTTCACGCAGGCCCGTTGAACCAGTCTGTCGCGATGATGAAGCGTTCGGCAGCAAGTGGGGAAGCAAATGGGCCAACGAGCCTGCCTTCATGGCGAGGCGCAAAAGTCGTTCCCTCGACCCATTCGCTTTCTTGCAGGTAAGTCTTGCCCCAGCGGAACTTGAGGATTTCGGCGCTGCGCCTTCAGTCCGAGCTGTAAAGAGTCCTGACCGTGCGATAAGCCTTGCCAACCAGCGGGTTCGTCCGGGCTTGCCCGCGCAGGCGTCTCAACCATTCCATCGGTGAAAAGCCAGCCATCGCCCCTCTACGCCGCCGCCCCCGTCTCTTTCGGCGTCTCGGGATCGGCGCCCCATTCGCTCCAGCTGCCATCGTACAGCGCCACGTCGTCCTTGCCGATCAGATGCGCGGCAAAGATCAGGACATTGGCGGTCACGCCCGATCCGCAGCTGGTGATCAGCGGACGGGTCAGATCGACGCCTGCCGCCTCGAATGCCGCGCGGATTTCGGCGACGTTTTTCCATGTCCCGTCGGGGCGGAACAGGCTGGCATAGGGCACGTTGCGCGCGCCCGGGATGTGGCCGCTGGCAAGGCCGGGCTTCACTTCGGGCACCTCGCCGGTGAAGCGCCCGGCGCCCCGCGCATCTACCACCAGTTCGCGGTGGCTCTCGAGGTTCGCCAGCACATCGGCCTTGGAGCGGACGGAGCGGTCGTCGCTCCACACGGTGAAGTGGCGGTGGCGCAGCGTCTCGCGCCCCTGCGCGCACTTGCGCCCTTCCGCTTTCCACTTGGCGATCCCGCCGTCGAGCAGCGCGACATTGGTCGCGCCGAACATCGTCAGCATGAACCACGCGCGCGTCGCGGTCTTCACCGGGCTATCGTCGTAGACCACGATGCGGCTGCCATCGCCCAGCCCCAGGCTCTGCATCCGGCTGGCGAAACGCTCGGCGCTGGGCAGCATGTTCAGCCCCGGCCGGGCGGGATCGGTCAGCTCGGCAAGGTTCATGAAAACCGCGCCCGGAATATGGCACGCCTCATATTCGAGAGCCGGATCGCGGCCGTGCTCGGGCAGGAATGCGCTCGCATCCACGATGCGCAGATCACTCGCGCCCAGCTCGCCGGCGAGCCACTGGGTCGAGACCAGGCAATCCATGGGGTCAGCTCCGTCCTGCATGCGGCCCGTCTCTGCGGGTCCTTGAGAGTGAGACTAGTCGCGCTGTGCAAGTGCATCAAGAACGAAGAGGCGTTTCGCGCAGAGAGCGCAGAGAAGGTTCAAGGCGTTTCGCGCAGAGCCCGCAGAGGAAGCAGAGGCGCAGAGATGTCATTCTTGCGGCGCAGCCGCCCTCTCGCTCTTTCGCAGCGCTTTGCGCGCCGCCCGAGTCCACAAAGCGGCTTTGCCGCCAGCACACCCTCTCTGCGTCTCTGCTTCCTCTGCGGGCTCTGCGCGAAACCCCCTTCCTTTTCTGCCCGCTTGCCCCGCCGCCCGCGCCGGTGCAAAGGCGCGGCCTCGAAAGGACCACGCATGACCGAAATCGGCGCCACCCCTCTCCACCTCGGCCAGACCAGCAGCCTGCCCGCCTCGCCGGAAGAGGCCGTGCTCGATTATGTGCCCAATCCGCGCGCCGGATCGCTGTTTCTCGTGCGCTTTGCCGCGCCCGAATTCACCTCGCTCTGCCCGGTTACCGGCCAGCCCGATTTCGCGCACATCATGATCGACTACGCGCCCGGCGAAATCATTGTCGAATCCAAGTCGCTCAAGCTGTTCCTCGGCTCGTTCCGCAACCACGCAGGGTTTCACGAGGATGTGACGGTGGGCATCGGCCAGCGTCTGTTTGCCGAAATGCAGCCACGCTGGCTGCGCATCGGCGGCTACTGGTATCCGCGCGGCGGCATTCCAATCGACGTGTTCTGGCAAAGCGGCCCCCCGCCCGAGCACCTGTGGCTGCCCGAGCAGGGGGTTGCGCCCTATCGCGGCCGCGGTTGAGCGGGTTCAACGCCGCCAGTAGCCCCGGTAATTGCCCGATTCCTGATCGATCCAGGCGCGGACGCGGATGTAATCCTTGCCGATCTCGCGCGCCGAGGAAAAGTCGCGTTCGCGGCATTCGTGGCGCTCCTGATCCTGCAGATCGTCGATCGCGGTCTGGATGCGCCGAGCAGTCCAGCGGTCTATCGTCCCGCGATTGACCTCGAGCCGCAGGCGGTTCTCCACCATGTAGCCGCGCTGGCCCGAGCAGGTGCTGTCGACGAGGTAGCGGTTGATCTGGCCCTGCTCGCGCGGGCTGCGCCAGGTGTTGCCGTAGCCGCCACGCCAGTCCTGCGCGCTCGCCGGAGCCGCTGCCACCACCGCGCTGCCCAGAGCCAGCGCTGCCATCGTGATCTTGGTCAAGTTCTTCATCGTCGTACCCCTTCACTGGTGCCGATGAAGACAATGTGCCTGATTCGCCGTGGCATGAGCCTGAATGTGTCGTTGGCTTCTGTTCATGTTAAGGGCCATTTTCATGAACAGCGATGCACAGGGCACCACAGCCCCTTGCGCCGCCGCGCCGCGTCTCCCTAGGATGCCACACGGGGCGAACCGGCTCTGGGAGAGATGGTAATGACAGGCGACACCGATTTCACCGGCAAGCGCGTGCTCGTGGTCGGCGGATCGAGCGGCATCGGCAATGGCATCGCCCACGGCTTTCGCATGCGCGGCGCGGCAGTCCACGTCTGGGGCACGCGCGCCCGGGCGGAAGACTACGATCCCGCCGAAGGCTCCGATCTCACGGGTCTAGGATACAGCTGTGTCGATGTTGCCGATCCCGACGCGATCGAAGCCGCGCCTGCCCCTTTTGATGGCCTCGACGTCCTCGTCCTCAGCCAGGGCACCGTCGTCTACAAGCGCGGCGAGTTTGCGCGGCCGGGGTGGGACAAGGTCATGGCGATCAATCTCGACAGCCTGATGCACTGCGCCCAGAAGTTCCGCGCCGCGCTTGCCGAGACGAGGGGCAGCATCGTCACCGTCAGCTCGGTCGCGGCCTACGGCGCCAATGTCGGCAACCCCGCCTATGCCGCTTCCAAGGCGGGCGCCGTCAGCCTTACCCGCACGCTCGCCAATGCCTTCGCGGCCGAGGGCGTCCGCGTGAACGGCATTGCCCCCGGCCTCGTCGATACCAAACTCACCAAGGTCACCACCCAGCACCCCGAACGTCTCGCCGGCTCGCTTGCCCGCATCCCGCAAGGCCGCCTCGGCACGCCCGAGGACATGGCCGGCGCCGTCCTTTTCCTCGCCTCCCCGCTCGCCGCCTATGTCACCGGGCAGACGCTGATCGTCGATGGAGGGCTGACGCTGTGAAGGCGCTCCGCTACTACGGCGCGCGCGATGTCCGCTACGAAAGCATGGACGATCCCGCGCCACAGTCCCCCGCCGATGCCGTGGTGCGCGTCACTGCCTGTTCGATCTGCGGTTCGGACCTCCACATCTACCACGGCCACGGCTTCTCGGAGGACAAGGGCTTCTGCGTCGGCCACGAGGCGGTGGGCGAGATCGTCGAAGTCGGCAGCGCGGTCCGGCGCCACAAGGTGGGCGATATGGTCATGATCCCCGCGGCCGTCGGCTGCGGGCGCTGCCGCTCGTGCCTTGCCGGCGTGGTCCACACCTGCGAATTCAATGCCAGCGCCTGCTACGGCCTTTCCGCTCGTCTGCAAGGTTCGCAGGCCGAAGCCGTGCGCGTCCCCGCCGCCGATGCGAACGCCGTCGCCATCCCTGAAGGCGTAAGCGAGGATCAGGCCCTGATGATGACCGACGCGCTCGCCACAGCGTGGTTCGGCGCGCGGCAGGCCGATATCCGCCCCGGTAGTTCAGTCGCGGTGATCGGCCTTGGCCCCATCGGCCTGATGGCCGTCGAGAGCGCCTGGGTGATGGGCGCGCACGTGGTCTACGCCATCGACCCGATCCCCGAACGCCGCGCCATGGCCGAACTATCCGGCGCCATCACCCTCCACCCGGACGAAGCCCTCGAACGCATCAAGGCAGACACCAAGGGCCGCAAGCTCGATTGTGTGGTTGAAGTCGTCGGCAGCGACGCGACGGTCGATTTTGCCATGCGCCTCGTGCGCCCGCGCGGCACCGTCTCGGTCATCGGCGTCCAGCAGTCACGCCGCTTCGCCTTCCCGCTGGAACGCGCCTTCGCCGCCGGCCTTACCTTCCGCATCGGCACGTGCTCGGTGCCGGAGGAACTCCCCGCGCTGTTCCCGCTCGTCAAGTCCGGCCGCCTGAAACCGGAACGCACGATCACCCACCGCATGCCGCTCAGCGAAGGCGCGGAGGCCTACCGCCTGTTCGACGCGCGCGAGGCGGGCGCGCTGAAGATGGTGCTGACGCCGGATTGATCTCTCCCAGATCTCGTCATTGCGAGCGCAGCGAAGCAATCCAGAGCGGCCGGACGTTACCCTGCCACCACCAGTTCCACCCCCGCCGCCTTCACCATGGCCGCATGCTCCGGCGAAATCCCCGCGTCCGTCACCAGCACATCCACCTCATCCAGCCCGCACACTATCGTTCCCGAGCCCGAGGCAAACTTCCCCGAATCCACCAGCAGGATCACCTGCTCCGCGCGGTCGATCAGCCGCCGCTCGGCCGCCACCAGCACCACGTCCTGCTGCATCACCCCCTGCGGCCCCACCGAAGCCGCGCCCATGAACAGCTTGGGGGCGTGAAAGCGCGGCATAGATTCCTCGCCCGATGCCGCCAGAATGATGTTCTGCTCGCGAAACACCGTGCCCGACGGCACCAGAATGCGCGTGCCCGCCTGCGGCAGCAGCGCGTTCACGATGTGAAGCGAATTGGTCAGCACTTGCAGGCCCAGACCCGCCAGATGCGGGCACATCTGCAAGGTGGTGGTGCCACCGTCGATCATCACCCCTTCGCCCGGCTCGCACCGCGCCGCCGCTGCCGCGCCGATCGCGCGCTTGGCGGCGATGTTGCGGGTGATCGACTGGTCGAAGGGCGTGCCCGCCAGCTGCAGCACCGGCGCTGGGCGCTGCGTTCCTTCGGCCTGCTTGGCTCCGCCGTGCACCCGCACGATCCGCCCCGCTTCCTCAAGCCGCGCCAGATCGCGCCGGATCGTCGCCGGCGAGGCGTCCAGCAGCGCCTCGAGCTCGCGGTAGGTGACAAAGCCCGTGCCTTCCAGAGCCTCGACAATCACCTTCTCGCGTTCGGCTGCGTGCATCGTGGCCCTCTGATCGAAATCAATCAGGACCCGTCATGCCGCTCGGCTTCGAGTTGTTCAAGGCTTTTGCCCTCGTTGCGCGGCGCCCAGGCAAAGCCGATCACCCCGCTCACGATGAGGAACCCCGTCAGGATCATCGCCAGCGTCGTAAAGCCCGTCGCCGTCAGCAGCGGCACAAACAGGCTGAACACGCCAAGGCTGACGCGCACGATGGCAAAGCAGATCCCCTGCGCGGTCGAACGCAGCATGGTGGGAAACTGCTCCGCGCTCCACAGCTGGAAAAAGCTTTGTGCGCCAAACCCGCCGCCGAACTGCAGCAGGAACACGTAAAGCAGCGCCACCGGGATTGTCAGCGGAAACACCACCAGCAGCCCCATGCCCACCACCTGCACCACCGCCGAAATCGCAAACAGCGTGCGCTGGTTCACCCGGTCGGCCAGGCTCATGAACACAAGGCCGATGGATGCCATGCCGATGGCGAACGACAGCGCCTGAATGCCAACCGCCTGTGCCTGCGTCGCCGCGCCCACGGTGCGCAGGATATAGGGGAAGAAGAACCCGTTGGTCCCCGCCCACAGGTTCCAGAAGCCATACATGCCGACCAGCCCAAGGATCGAGGCTAGGTGCTTGCCCTTGAGCAGCGAGGAAATCGGCGGCCGCACCGCGCCTGAATCCCGCGCCTCCTGCCACCGCGCCGATTCCGCCATGCGCGAACGCAAGAACGTCAGCCCAAGTGCAATCACCAGCAGATGCGCAAACACGATCCGCGCGCCAAGCTCGCCAAGGCTGGTCAGCGCAAGGCTCATCAGCAGAACGACCACCGGCCCCAGATACCACAGCACTTGCGCCATGCCCGAATGCCGCGCCCGCTGTCCGTCAGGCGCACCCTCGGCGATCAGCGACCACGAGGCGGGAATATCCGCGCCCACCGCGAGGCCCACGATCAGGAACCCCGTCACGATCATCCACGGCGCCACGGCAAAGACCAGCAGCGCCATGCCCGCCGCGTAGATCAGCATGTCCCACTGGTAGATCGTCTTGCGCCCCAGCCGGTCGCACAGGATGCCGCCGATGAGCGCGCCCACGCCTGCGCCAATGGCATTGGGCCCAAATGCTCCGATCAGCCCGAGAAAGCCCGGCGAGAGCTGATAATGCTCCTGCCACAAGGCCAGCGCCACCGATCCCGCCACGATCGAGCCCGCGTCGATATAGTTGGCAAGGCCGGCAAGGATCGTGTCGCGCCACGCATGGCTGTTGGGCTTGGCCGTCAATCAAGGTCTCCCGCAAGATTATCCCGGCTCAGCCGGTCGATCCGGGTCACCCCGGTCAGCGCCATGGCGACGCGCATTTCCGCCGCGATCAGCGCCAGCATTTTCGCCACGCCCGCCTCGCCGCCCGCCGCCAGCGCAAAGGCCCAGGCCCGCCCCAGCAGCACGCCCTTCGCGCCGAGCGCCAGCATGCGCACCACATCGAGGCCCGAACGCACGCCGCCATCCGCCAGCACGGTCAGCCGGTCCCCCACCGCGTCGGCAATCGGCGGCAAGGCGCGCGCGGTGGAAAGCACCCCGTCAAGTTGCCGCCCGCCGTGGTTGGAAACGATGATCCCGTCCGCTCCGACTTCGGCGGCCTGCTTCGCGTCCTCCGTATCCAGAATGCCCTTGAGGATCAGCGGCCCGGACCACTCGCTGCGGATAAAGTCGAGGTCGCGCCAGTTGATGCTGGGATCGAAATTCTCGCGCATCCACGCAAAGAAATCCTCGAGGCCCGTCCGCCCCTTCAGCACCGGCGCGATATTGCCGAGGTGATGCGGGCGGCCAAAGAGCCCCACATCCCAGGCCCAGCCCGGCCGCATCGCCGCCTGCATCGTGCGGCGCAGATCGCCAAGCAACCCCGAAGCACCCGCCAGCCCGGAACGCACATCGCGGTAGCGGCTCCCCGGCACCGGCATGTCCACGGTAAACACCAGCGCCGAGCACTCCGCCTCCCGCGCCTCTGCCAAGAGATTGCGCATATGGCCCCGGTCGCGGATCATGTAGAGCTGGAACCAGAAGGGCTTGGCGGCCGCTGCCCGCACTTCACCGAGCGGGCAGACCGAAACGGTCGAAAGCGTGAACGGCACCCCCGCCGCCTCCGCCGCGCGCAATGCCTGAACCTCGCCCCGCCGCGCATTCATCCCGGCAAGGCCAATCGGCGCCAAGGCCACCGGCATTGCCATCTTCTGGCCAAACAGCTCCGCCGAAAGATCGATATCCGCCACATCGGCCAGCACCCGCTGGCGCAGCGCAATCCTCGCCAGATCCGCCACATTCCGCCGCAGCGTCTCCTCGGCGTAGGAGCCGCCATCGACATATTCGAAGAGGAAATGCGGCAGGCGCCGCCGTGCGGCTTCGCGGAAATCGGCGATATTGGCGATGATCATGCAGCGATCTCCATCTGCGCGCGCCAGACCTTGCGGAGAGCGGCAAGGTCACCGGCCAGCGGCTCCACCTGCCGCAAGGCGGCCTCCGGCGCCAGCGCGGGATCGATCAGCCGCAGCGCGCCGAAGGATACATCGCTGGCACTGTCCGCCACCAGCACGCGCATTGCGGGCCGCAAGGCCGCGAGTGCCCGCACGAATACCGCCGCTGCCGCAAACCGCCCCTCGATCAGCAGGGTGTCCCGCGCTCCGATCAGATCGAGCGCCGCATCGGTCACCAGCGCTGCATAAAGACAAGCGGCGGCGCGGCGCGCGAGGCCGTCCTGCGGCTCCGCAAGCCACCGTGCTTCATGCGCCGGGAACGGCCCACAGCCCGGCGCCAATGTGGGCAGCAGCATCGCGCCCGCGCTCAGCACACGCGGCACCGCAGCCAGCAGCGCATCCTGATCCGCCGCCGCATCGACCCCCGCATCGCCAACCATAAATTCGATCTCGCGCCCGCCCATGAAGCGCGCCGAAGGCACCGCGCGTCCTTCCAGATCGACATTCACCAGGCAGTCGCACCCCTCGGGCAGCGCCGGCGCCGCACCCGCCGGCCGCCGCATCGCGACAAACCACGTGCCGGTAGAAAGCACCGTCGCCTCGCCCTCTGCGACCTCGGCAAACCCTCGCGCGGCATGCAGCGCCGCATTCGAATCATGCAGCCCCGCCAGCACGCGCACCGTGGGCGCAAGCCCCGTCGCAGCCGCGAGGTCCGGTCGCAAAGTGCCAACCACATCCCCCGCATGCGCCATTGCGGCAAACTTCCCGGCCCAGCCCAGCTGCACCGCCATCGGCGAAAAGGCGCCTGCCGCCGGGTCCCACAGGTCCGAATGGCACCCCAGCGAGGTCACCTCGCTCACCGCAGTGCCGGTCAGAAACCACGCCCAATATTGCGCCCAGGGCACCAGCGTCGAACCCTCGAGAAGGCTTTGCGCTTCCAGCCACCACAACTGCGCGCCGAAATTGAGCCCGTGGGGGAGGGCGGGGGAGCCCGTCACGCCGAAAGGATCGCGCGACGCACGGTACTCGGCAATAACGTCGTCCGGAAAATCCTGCTCATAATCGAGCGGCGGAAACGCCAGCCGCCCATCACGCAGGACGGCAACCCCCGCGCCATGCCCAACCGGCACGATGGCCTCAACCGGATGCGCCGCCCATGCCGCCAGCGCTTCGGTCAGCCAGGCGCCGATGGCCTCGGCATCAAGGCGGCGCATACCCTCCGCGATCACTGGCGCATTCGCCCGCACTTGCTGACCAAGTCTACGCCCCGCCCGGTCCCACAGCGAAACCTTGCTCAGGGTCTTGCCCATGTCGATGACGATGTAGGCGCCGTGATCCAGCGCGTCTCTCCCGGTACTGCGAATTCTAAAACGATCATTATCAATCAATATTGATCGTTTCCAGTAAAAATGTTAGCACGCGTTCGAGCTCAGCCCGAGTTGCTGCTGCCGGAAGGATGCCATGAACGCCCAGACCGCACTATCCGCTGCGATTCCCTTCGCCGTGCCCGCCAGCCGCTGGGACGAAGCCCATGCCGCCACGCTCAGCCCCGCTCAGCTCCTGCTCTATCGCTCCAACCTTCTCGGCAGCGATCTCACCGTCACCAACTTTGGCGGCGGCAACACCTCGGCCAAGCTCACCGAGACCGATCCGCTGACCGGTGAAGCGGTCGAAGTGCTCTGGGTCAAAGGTTCGGGCGGCGATATCGGCTCGATGAAGCTCGACGGCTTCGCCACGCTTTATCAGGCCAAGCTGCTCGGCCTCGAGGCGCACTATGCCGGGCCAGACGACGACGACAAGATGGTCGGCTTCCTGCCGCATTGCACCTTCAATCTCAACGGCCGCGCCGCCAGCATCGATACACCGCTCCACTCGCTGCTGCCCTTCGCCCACGTCGATCACGTCCACCCCGATGCGATCATCGCGCTCGCCGCAAGCTCTGGCGGCGAGGACGCCACCAAGGCGATCTGGGGCGGCACAATCGGCTGGCTCCCATGGAAGCGCCCCGGCTACACGCTTGGCGTGATGCTGCGCGATTATGTCCGCGCAAACCCCGGCGTCAAAGGCGTCATGCTTGCGGGCCACGGTATCATCTGCTGGGCCGATACGGCCAAAGCCTGTTACGAGCACACCATCAGCCTCATCGCCGATGCGGCGCGCTACCTGAACGCGGCGCAAGGCTCCAGGCCCGCTTTCGGCGGCGAAGTCGTCGCTCCGAACCCGGACCGCGCAGCCATTGCCGCAGACCTCATGCCCCGTCTGCGCGGCTTCATGACCGGCGCGCGCCGCAAGCTTGGCCACTTTTCGGATGACGCCGAAGCGCTCGAATTCGTCGGCAGCAAGGACTTCCAACGCCTCGCCGCGCTCGGCACTTCGTGCCCCGATCACTTCCTGCGAACCAAGATCGCCCCGCTCACGCTCGATCCCGCGCGCCTTGCCGACGATGCCTATCTCGCGCAGCAGATCGCCGATTACCGCGCGCTCTACGCCGCCTATTACGAACGCTGCAAACGGCCCAATTCGCCCACCATGCGCGATCCCAACCCGGTCGTCGTGCTCGTCCCCGGCGTCGGCCGCATCACTTTCGCCACCGACAAGACCACCGCGCGCCTCGCCGGTGAATTCTACGGCAACGCCATCAACGTCATGCGCGGCGCGGAAGCTATCGGCGCCTATATCGCGCTCGACGAACAGGAAGCCTTCGACATCGAGTACTGGCTGCTCGAGGAGGCCAAGCTCCAGCGCATGCCCGCGCCGAAGCCAATGGTCGGCAAGATCGCGCTCGTCACGGGCGGCGCAGGCGGCATCGGCGCAGCTAGCGCCGCGCGTCTGCTCAAGGACGGCGCCTGCGTGCTGCTGGCAGACCGCGACGCGGCGGCGGTCGAGGACGTCCGCGCCGGGTTTGCCAAACAGTTCGGCAAGGACGTGGTCCGCGCCGCCGTCTGTGACGTGACCGACGAAGCGCAAATCCAGGCCGCGTTCGACATCTGCGCGCGCGAATTCGGCGGGCTCGACATTCTCGTCGCCAATGCCGGCATCGCCTCCTCTGCGGCGATCGAGGACACCACGCTGGACCTCTGGAACCGCAATTACGACGTCCTCGCGCGCGGCTACTTCCTCACCGCACGCGCCGCATGGCCGCTCCTGAAACGCATGAAGGAACAGGGCGGCACGTCCGTTGTGTTCATCGGTTCGAAAAACGGCGTTGCCGCCGCTACCAACGCCAGCGCCTACGCTTCGGCCAAGGCGGCGGCAAACCACCTCGCGCGCTGCCTCGCGCTCGAAGGCGCGCCCGCCGGCATCCGTGTCAACACGGTGAACCCCGATGCGGTCATCCGCGGCAGCCGCATCTGGGACGGCGACTGGCGCAAGGAACGCGCCGGTGCCCACGGCATCGATCCGGGCAGCGAGCTTGAGGAGCACTACCGCCAGCGCTCGATGCTGAAGCGTGACGTTCTGCCCGAAGACATCGCCGAGGCGGTCTATTTCCTCGCTGGCGAAATGTCGGCAAAATCGACCGGCAACATGATCAATGTCGACGCGGGCAACGCGCAGGCCTTCACGCGCTAAGGGACCACCGATGACCCTCCCCATTTCCGCCGACCTGATCGCCGAGCACAATGCCCAGCGCGCCGAAGCCCTCCACGAGGACTATGAAGCGCTGGGCCGCAAGCTTGCCCGCAGCGGCATTGCCATTGACGGCATCAAGGCGCGGGCTGCAGGTTTCAGCGTGGCGGTGCCAAGCTGGGGCGCCGGGCGCGGCGGCACGCGTTTCGCCAAGTTCCCGATTCCGGGCGAGCCCACCAACATCCACGAAAAGCTGGAAGACTGCGCGGTCATCAACCAGCTCTCCCGCGCAACCCCCCGCGTAAGCCCCCATTTCCCGTGGGACAAGGTGAGCGACTACAAGGCCCTGCGCGAGGAAGCGGCGAGCCTGGGGCTCGGCTTCGACGCGGTCAATTCCAACACCTTTCAGGACCAGCCCGGCCAGGCTCACAGCTACAGCACGGGCTCGCTGTCCTCCACTGTTGCCGCCACCCGCGCGCAGGCCGTCGCGCACAACATCGAATGCATCGAGATCGGTCAGCAGCTTGGCTCCAGGGACCTGACCGTCTGGGTCGGCGATGGCACCAATTTCCCCGGCCAGCAGGACCTTGCCCGCAGCCTCGACCGCTATCTTGAAGCCGCCGCCGAGGTCTATGCCGCGCTGCCGGACGACTGGCGCATGCTGCTCGAACACAAGATGTTCGAACCTGCCTTCTACTCCACCGTGATCAGCGACTGGGGCTCCTCCATCCTCGCCGCGCAGGAACTCGGCCCCAAGGCCAAGTGCCTCGTCGATCTCGGCCACCATGCGCCCAATGTGAACATCGAGCAGATCGTCGCGCGCCTTCACCGCTTCGGCAAGCTTGGCGGGTTCCACTTCAACGACAGCAAATACGGCGACGACGACCTCGATTCAGGCTCGATCAACCCGCACCAGCTGTTCCTCGTGTTCAACGAGCTGGCCGAGGCCGAAGCCAATCCGCGCGATGGCTTCAATCCCAGCTACATGATCGACCAGTCGCACAACGTGACCGACCCCATCGAATCGATGCTCTCCAGCGCCGAGGCCATCGCCCAGTGCCACGCCAAGGCCGCCCTGGTGGACCGCCAAGCCCTTCATGCGGCGCAGGAAGCCAACGACACGATGATGGCCTTCCAGGCCCTGCGCCGCGCCTACACCATCGACGTCTCCCCCATCCTCGCCATGGCCCGCATGGAAGCCGGTGGCGCGATCGACGTGCTGGAGGCCTACCGCGCCAGCCAGTGGCGCAGCCGCAAGGCGCAGGAGCGCAAGGCCGTCGGGCTGGGGGCAGGGATCGTCTAAGGGGCTGGGAAATGGTGCCGGCTACAGGATTCGAACCCGTGGCCCCCTGATTACAAATCAGGTGCTCTACCAACTGAGCTAAGCCGGCGTACCGCGCGTCCATAGCGTCAGGTGGCCCCGAAGGTCCAGCCTTCGGTTCGCGCAATTGCATCCGTCAGGCCCCCCGGCGTCCAAAGCGCTGGATCGTGCGCCATCTTGCGCAGCCAGGCGGCGGTAATCAGCGCGTCGCTGGTATGGTCGTCCACGGCGCCATTCAGCCCCGCAGGAGCGCTGCCCAGGCGGGCCAGCGCTAGGTCCAGTTCAGCCCCGTCCCTGATCTTCGAGCGTCCCGCCGTTCGCCCCGCCGCCATCGCCGCGATAGTGGTGTAGATCTCGCAGACAACCGAGCCCGCCGCCGGCAGGGGATCGACCGGCCAGACCGGCAGCCGCCCTTCCAGCCGGTGCAGCAGCCGCATCCCCGAAAGGCTCGATTTGCCGACTTGCGCCGCGCCGACGAGGTTGAAGTTCGAATAGGGCGAGCAGCCCATGGCCTGCTGTGCCAGTTCGGTCACCCGCAGCCGCCCGCGCCCCCCACCAAACATCGCGCCTTCGCGCCCGCCATGGCGCCGGAAGTGCGCGCTGGCCTCGGGATGGTCGACGAAGGCCCCCACCGACAAGTGCGGCTCGCTGGTGCAGATTGCATCAATCAGCCCCCACAACGCCTTGGCATCCGCCGGGCTCTCGGCCCACCCCGGAAAGAACGCCTGCCTGTCCGCAAAGGCGAGGCTGATACCCAGGTCCATCCCCATCAGCGTATCCGCCGGGAGGTCTTCCAGCAGCCACCCCAGCACCTCGGGGCGCGACCAGCGATGCCCAGGCCGCACCAGCTTCGGCGCAGCTTCGCCTTCACCGCAGATCGCCACCGCAATCCCCCGATGCCTTTCGCCCGCAGCGCCTGACCAGTCGATGGCGGCGAAGTGCCGGAAGCGGGCGGGGCTCATTCCCCCTGCCGCTCACGCCGCTTCTTCTCCCACCATTCCAGCCGTTTCAGGATCTCGCGCTCGAACCCGCGCTCCACCGGCTTGTAGTAGACTTGCGCGCGCATGCCCTCGGGCCAGTAGTCCGCGCCGGAAAACCCGTCTTCGGCCTTATGATCATAGGCATAGCCCTCGCCATAGCCGATGTCCTTCATCAGCTTGGTCGGCGCATTGAGGATATGTGCAGGCGGCGCAAGCGATCCCGTCTCCCTCGCGCTCGCAAAGGCCGCCTTCTGGGCTGCATAGGCCGCGTTCGATTTGGGCGCGGTCGCGAGGTAGAGGCAGGCCTGCACGATCGCCAGCTCCCCCTCCGGCGATCCGAGGAACTGGTAGGCATCCTTCGCCGCGAGGCACTGCACCAGCGCCTGCGGATCGGCGAGGCCGATATCTTCGCTGGCAAACCGCACCAGCCGCCGCAGCACGTAAAGCGGCTCCTCGCCCGCAGTCAGCATCCGCGCCATGTAATAAAGCGCGGCCTGCGGGTCCGAACCGCGCAGGGCTTTATGGAGCGCCGAAATCAGGTTGTAGTGCCCGTCGCGGTCCTTGTCGTAGACCGCCACGCGCCGCATCAGGAATTTTGCGAGCTCCTCCGGGCCAAGCGGGGCGGGCAGCGATACATCGAACAGCGTCTCGGCCTGCCCGAGCAGAAACCGCCCGTCGCCATCGGCCGAGGCAATCAGCGCCTCGCGCGCGGGCGGGGTCAGCGGCAGTCGCAGCCCGGTCAGCTCCTCCGCGCGGGCCAGCAGCGAACCCAGCGCCTCTGCATCCAGCCGGTGCAGGATCAGCACTTGCGCCCGGCTCAAGAGCGCCGCGTTCAAGGCAAAGCTCGGGTTCTCGGTCGTCGCGCCTACCAGCGTGACGGTGCCCTTCTCGACAAAGGGCAGAAACCCGTCCTGCTGCGCGCGGTTGAAGCGGTGGATCTCGTCCACGAACAGCAGCGTCTTGCGCCCGATCTGCGCCATGGCCTCGGCCTCGGCGAAGGCCTTCTTGAGATCCGCCACGCCCGAAAACACCGCGCTGATCGCCACATAACGCAAGCCCACCGCATCGGCGAGAAGCCGGGCAATCGTCGTCTTGCCCGTGCCCGGCGGGCCCCACAGGATGATCGAGGAAAGCTTCCCCGCCGCCACCATCCGCCCGATCGCGCCGTCGGGCCCCGTCAGGTGATCCTGCCCGACGACCTCGCCCAGATGGGCCGGACGCAGCCGCTCGGCCAGCGGCGCATCGTGGTCGGCGCGCTCGCGCGGGGTTTCAGCCGGGGCAGGGGCGAAAAGATCGGACATGCGCCGCCCCGAATAGGCGCCAGCGCAGAAAATTGCATCCACCCTCTTGCGAAGAGTGCATAAAGATATATCTTAGAGCCATCATGAAGCATCAAGGATATAAAATGCGATTCGATAGACATGGACACCACGGCCACATGCGCCATTTCGGCCTGAAGATGATGGCACGCGGTTTCGGCGGTGGCTGGGGCCATCGCGGCGGCTGGGGCGGCGGCTTCGGCGGTGAGGACTGGGACGACGACGGCCCGGCCACGCGCGGTCGTCATGGCCGACATGGCGGGGGCAGGGGCCGCATGTTCGGCCCCGGCGAACTGCGCCTTCTCCTGCTGCTCCTGCTCGATGAGCAGGATCGCCACGGCTACGAACTGATCAAGGCGATCGAGGAACTCGCCGCCGGCGCTTATGCGCCCAGCCCCGGCGTGGTCTATCCCACGCTCGCGCTGCTGGTGGACGAAGGCATGATCAGCGAAGTCCCGGGTGAGGGCGCGCGCAAGGCCTTCACCATGACCGATGCCGGCCGTGCCGAGCTCGCCGGCCGCCTCACAGAGGCCGAGGCTGTCGTCAAGCGCCTCGGCGATTTCGGCAAGGCGCGCGGCGAGGCGGAAGGCCGCACGGGCAGCCCGCCCTTGCGCCGCGCCGTCGCCAATCTCATGCTCGCGCTGCGCCACAAGGCGTTCGGCGGAGTGGACGAGGTGACCGCGCACCAGATCGCCGACATTCTCGACGAAGCCGCCCGCAAGATCGAACGCCTCGGAGCCCCGCAATGAGCAGCGCTGTCGCCAAAGTTCCCACTGCCCACGCCAGCAAATACCTCCAGCAGGTCTGCAAGCACTGGGAGCACAACCTCGCCGTCACCTACGATGCGCAACAGGGCACCGTCACCTTCCCCCGCGACGCGCGCGGCGCCGCGTGGGCGGGGGACGCGCTGGTCACTTTCACCGCGCAGCCCGACTTGCTTGAATGCCATATCGCCGCCAGCGAGCCCGGTCAGCGGGACGGCCTCAAGGGCGCGGTCGAACGCCACATCGATCGCTTCGCCTTCCGGGAAACGCTGACCTGGGAATGGTCCGATCTGGACTCATGATTGCCAGCGCTCCCTCTCTGGCGTAGACTGGCGCTGGAGAGGGAGACGGCCATGCGACTGAACGCCAGACCGGCCACGCCGACACATCTCTGGATCGTCGGCGTGCTCAGCCTGCTGTGGAATCTGTTCGGCTGCTACGACTACCTGATGTCGCAGCTTTCGCCGGCCAGCTATTTCGCCAGCATGGGCATGAGCGCTGAAAGCAGCGCCTTTATGGCCACGCTGCCGGCTTGGCTCGTCGCGTTCTGGGCGCTTGGCGTGTGGGGCTCGCTGGTCGGATCGCTACTTCTTCTCGCGCGCTCGCGCCATGCGGTCGCGGCGTTCGCGCTCTCGCTGCTCGGCCTTGCCGTCAGCCAGCTGTCGCAGGCCTTCGTGTTCAACCCGCCCGAAGCGCCGCCCGTGGGCCTCACGCTGACGATCTGGTCCGCGCTCGTCTTCTTCCTGATCTACGCGCGCAGCATGGCGGCGCAGCGCGTGATCGGCTGAGCGGCCCGCCCCGCCAGACACTCTCCCTGCCGCAGATTCCGCAAGGCGCCGGTCTGCCGTACCACGCGCCCTGTGGCCATTCCGCCCTCGCCATGAGACCATCCTGAGGAAGAATCCTGATTGGATGGGGACAGCAGAGCATGACCGGCACCGCCAGCTACAGCATCGCCATCGACCGAGCGTCGAGTACCTTCGACATCAGCGCGGACTACTACATTCCGGGCTACAACGATCCCGAGACCGGCGAGCAGTTCTACGAGACGCGCTGGGACTTCTCCTTCGCCTCCCCCGGCAGCACCTCGGGTAACAGCGGCTATGGCTGGGATACTGGCGGCGGCTATCTCAGCATCGGTTTCCCGTCCGAAAATACTGTCTCCGATGGATCGGCCGATTTCTACGCCGTCAACAACTTCACGGGCGAGGAAGCGCGCCTCCATCTGCACATCCTCAATGCCGGGCTCGCGCAGACCAATGTCGCGCTTGCTGCCGCCGCCGATGACGGGGACACGATCCTGCTCGGCGGCGCCGGCAACGATGCGCTCACCGGCGCGGGCGGTAACGATGTGCTCGATGGCGGCGCCGGGGCCGATGCGCTTGCCGGCGGCGGCGGGAACGACCGGCTCGACGGAGGCAGCGGCAGCGATGCCATGTCCGGCGGCGCAGGCGACGATACCTACTATGTCGATGACGCGGGCGACACGATTGCCGAAGCCGAGGACGGCGGCCACGACACGGTCATCGCCTCCGTCAACTACGCGCTCGCCGCCCATGTCGAGGATCTCAGCCTGTCCGGCCCCGGCGCGCTCGACGGCACCGGCAACGACGCGGCCAACGGGCTTTACGGCAACAACGCGGCCAATACCCTCAGCGGCCTCGGCGGCGACGATGTGATCTACGGCTTCGATGGCAACGACACGCTTGTCGGCGGCGAGGGCAGCGACCGGCTCGACGGCGGCCGGGGCGACGACAGCATGACCGGCGGCGCGGGCGACGACCACTATGTCGTCGATTCGCGCGGCGACCGCATCATCGAGGGCGCGGGCGGCGGCATCGACGAGGCGCGGATCGATGGCCTTGCCCGCTACACTCTTGGAGCCGAGGTGGAGAACCTCACCAATCTTCAGGCCCTGCCCGTCTTCTCCGGCTGGGGCAATGCGCTGGACAACGTGCTCTCGGGCGCAGCGGGCACCGACCGGCTCTTCGGCATGGCCGGCAACGACCGGCTGGTCGGCGGCGACGGCAACGACTGGCTCGAAGGCGGCGCGGGCGCGGACCAGCTGGTCGGCGGGCGCGGCATCGATACCGCGAGCTATGCCGGGGCCAAGGCTGCCGTCACCGCCCACCTCGGCGGCTTTCCCGGTGCGGGCGACGCGGCGGGCGATACCTATGATGGTATCGAGAACCTTGTCGGCAGCCGCTTTGCCGACAGCCTGACCGGCAACAGCGGCAATAACCGCATTTTCGGCGGCGCGGGGGATGACAGCCTTGCGGGCGGGGGCGGTATCGATTGGCTGGTTGGCGGCCTCGGTGCCGATACCTTGGGCGGTGATGGCAACGACGGCGCGAGTTACGCAGGCTCCGCCGCCGCCGTTACCGTCGATCTCGCCGCGCAGACCGCCACCGGCGGCGATGCAACCGGCGATATCCTGCTCGGCATCCGCAACGTCGAAGGCAGCGCGCTTGGCGACACACTCACTGGCAGCGACGGGGCCAACATGCTCCTCGGCGGCGGCGGAGCCGATGTGATTTACGGCGCGGGCGGCGATGATGTCATCCGCGGCGGCGCCGGGGCCGATGTGCTCTCGGGCGGCGCGGGGCTCGATACGCTTGACTATGCCGGCTCCGCTGCTGCGGTCACGGTCGACATGCGCCAGGATACCGGCATCGGCGGGGACGCCCAGGGCGACATCTTCTCCGGCTTCGAGCGTGTCTCCGGCTCGGCCCATGACGATACGCTCACCGCCGACGATGGCGGGCGCGTTCTTGCAGGCGGCGCGGGAGCCGACACCATCACCGGCGGCGCGGGCCGCGATGTGGTGATCGGCGGTGCGGGCGCCGATACGATGGACGGCGGCGCAGGCAACGATACGCTGAGCTATGCCACCTCGCGCAGCTACGTCTCGGTCGATCTCGATTCGGGCCGCGCCTTCGGCGACGACGGGGAGGGCGATACTTTCACCAGCTTTGAAAACCTGCGCGGCGGCGCGGGCAGCGACGGGCTCTATGGCAATGCGGGGCGCAACGTGATCGCGGGCGGCACGGGCGGCGACTATATCGACGGGCGCGGTGGCAACGACGTGGTGATCGGCGGCAGCGGCGACGATGCCTTCGCGCTCGGCGTGGACAGCGGCTTCGACCATATCCGCGATTTCACCGCTGGCGGCAGCGAGGACCGACTGGTCATCACCTGGGACAGCCGTTTCGACACGTTCGATGAAGTCATAGCCGTCGCCGTGCAGCAGGGCGCCGATACCTTGATCACCCTGTCGGCCGGGATCGGCGTCGTGCTCGAAGGCGTGGACCGGGCCAGCCTGACGGTCGACGATTTCGTGTTCTGACAGCGAAAAATAGGGACAGTCCCTATTTTTCGCGCAGAGGCGCGGAGGGGCCCTCTTTGCGGCGAGGCCGCCTTGCAATTCCGGAGGGATTGAAGCGAAAGGCCTGCGGCCAACCCGTCATCTCTGCGCCTCGGCGCGGAGCAATCCTGCTCTGCGAACCTTCGAAATTACCGCAAGGCATCCTTCTGCCGGATCAGCCGCAGGTACGTATCCGCCACCGCCTGGTTGATCGCATCCCAGCTGAAATCAAGCGACCGCCGCTCGCCCGCAGCCCCATGCGCCGCCCGCAGGTCCGCATCCTCGACATAGGCGCGCAAGGCCTCGGCAAAGTGGTGCAGCGCGCCCGGCGCGATCAGCCGGCCCGAAACGCCGTCGGAAACGAGGCTCTGGCTCCCCGTCGCCGCCGCCGCCACCACCGGAACCGCACAGGCCATGGCCTCAAGCGTCACGTTGCCGAACGTCTCCGTCACCGAGGGGTTGAAGAGGACGTCCATGGCCGCCACCGCGCGGCCAAGATCCTTGCCGCCCTGAAAGCCGGTGAACACCGCGCCCGGCAGCCGGGCGGCAAACCATGCCCGCGCCGGACCTTCGCCCACCACCATCACCCGGTGGCGCACGCCCGATGCCGTGCCCCGGCGCACCAGTTCGTCTATCGTATCGGAAAAGACATCGAGCCCCTTTTCCATCACCAGCCGCCCGAGGAAACCGATCACCACCTCGTCGTCGGCAATGCCAAGGCTGCGCCGCCATTCAAGGTCGCGCCGTCCGGGATTGAAGATCGTCCGGTCCACCCCGCGCGACCACAGCGAGATGTCATAGTTCATCCGCTCCTCGCGCAGCACCTGCGCCATCGATTCCGACGGCGCGACGAGCGCATCGCAGCGGCGGTAGAACCGGCGCAGCATCGCGGTGAGCACAGGCTCGATCCAGGCCATGTTGTAATAGCGCGGGTAGGTGTCAAACCGCGTATGCACGCTCGCCAGCACCGGCAGCCCCCGCGCCCGCGCCCAGCTCACCGCGCGGTGAGCCGCCGGATCGGGTGAGGAAACGTGGACCACATTTGGCTGAAACGCCTTGAGATCGCTGCGCGCCTTGCTGCCCAGCATCATCGGGATGCGGTACTCCGCGCGGCCCGGCACGGGGATCGAGGGCAGCCCAAGCAGCTTGCCCATGGAGGGAAACGCTGGCTTCTTCACCTTGGGCGCATAGACGTGGACCTGCGCCCCCTGCCGCTGGAGATAGCCGACCAGCCGGTTCAGCGCCTGGTTCGCCCCGTCGCGCACATAGTTGTAATTGCCGCTGAACAGCGCGACCCGCAGGCCCCGAAGCGGTGCGTCAGCGAAGTCTTCCGGCCCAGCGTCGGTTATCTCGGTCGATCCCATATGCGCGCCCATAGCCGCCGGCACCCCCTTTGGCGAGTGCCCCCGCAAAGACGCGGGGGCCGCGAGAGGGGGCATTGCCACGCGCGAAGCTCGCAAAAGCCGCCTTACCAGCCGCGCCAACCGCCCTCATGTTCCCAACGCTCATGCTCGCGCCACCGCCGCCATTGCTCATAGCGCGGATCATAGCCGCGCCAGGCCGGGTAGGCCGGATAGGTGCGGTAGGCCGGATA
This sequence comes from Novosphingobium sp., assembly GCF_037133355.1. GTDB lineage: Bacteria > Pseudomonadota > Alphaproteobacteria > Sphingomonadales > Sphingomonadaceae > Novosphingobium. The sequence goes on from NZ_JBAXOI010000008.1 coordinate 145,199, forward strand.
GGCGGGGTAGTAATAGGGCCTGCGGTAGCGCGGAGGATAATAGCCCCGATTGTCATACCGCACATAGACGTCGCGGTCGTCATCGTCCGATGCGATCGCCGCGCCGATGGCAAGGCCCAGTATTCCCGCGCCGATCGCCACAGCGGCATCGTTGCCGCGCCCGCGCCGGTCATGGGCCTCGGCCGGTCCGGAAAGGGAAAGGCTGCACGCGGCGAGCGCGGCGGCCACAAGTGCTGGTCTCGTCAGCTTCATCTGGGTTCTCCTCGCGTGCCCGTCCCCGGCAAGCTCCGATGGTCCGACAATGCGCAGCGCGGCCCTGAACCGATTCTGAAGCGGCGCGCCCGATGCGGCGCGCCGCCCTTATGCTGCGGTCAATTGCCCCGGTATTCGTTCTGCTGGTACTCGCCCTGGTACCCGTCCTGGTTCTCGCGGTAGCCGCGCCGGTCGTAGTAGCCGTCATTGCCTTCGGGATAGCCGTCGCGGGTGTAGCCCGGCTGGCCGCCCTGCTGATAGCGCTGGTCATAGGGATCACCATTGTAGGCGCCGTTCCAGGTCGGCTGGCCACGATAGCGCCTATAGCCCGAATTGTCGTAGCGGCGGTCGGCATAGTCGCGGTGGCGATTGTTGTTGCTCGCCGAGACGATGATCGCCCCGAGCGCGAGCCCGATCAGCCCTCCGGCAATCGCTGCCCCGGTGCTGTCTCCGCCGCGGTGGTGGCGATACCCGCCATAGTAGGGGTCGGCCATCGCCGGGGTGGCGGTGGCGAGCGCCGATGCGGCAAGGGCAAGGGCAAGCGTGGCCTTCTTTGCAAACGTGATCATGGTCCGTCTCCTTTCGGCCCACGATCCGGATCGGAAATTCCCCCGCCGCGATTCGTCGCCGTCGAAGCCCGGTCTAGGCCTCGCTGGCTGAACGCGGGCGGGATGAGAGTTGCAGCTTTTGTTCAGCTTAATAGCCTCCTGGCTGAACGATGCGCAAGGCGCTAACGTCCGCCGCCGAACTGTGGCAGACCCTTCGCCATGCGATTTACCAATGATCGAAGGACCGTCCTGCGCGCCGCCGCGCTCGCGCCCGTGGCCGGCTGGGCCGCCGCACACGCAAACGCACACGCCGCGCCCGATGCAAGCCCGGGCCCGGGTATCGCGCACACGCTGGCGCAGCGCCGGGCCGCGCAGATCTCGGGCCTGCACTACGATATCGCCCTCGATCTGACCGGCGCAGACACGGCCACCGGCCACATCGAGATCCGCTTTGACCGCGCCGCGCGCAGCGGCGATCTGGTGCTCGATTTTCGTGGGCCCGCGCTAACCGACCTTCACGTAAACGGCCGCCCGGCCCCTGCCGATGCACGCCGCGACGGCCACTTGATCCTGCCCCGCGCCTTGCTGCGAACGGGGACTAACAAGGTCTCCGCCCGCTTCGAGACCCCCATTGCGGCCTCGGGCGCGGCGATCATCCGCTATCGCGATGACAAGGACGGGCAGACCTATCTCTATACCCTCCTCGTCCCCTCCGATGCCAATCTCCTGTTCCCCTGCTTCGACCAGCCCGATCTCAAGGCGCGCTTCCGCTGGACATTGACCGCGCCTGCGGGCTGGACTGTCGTCGCCAATGGCCCGCTCGCGGCGAAGGAGCCGGCCGGCAGCGCCACAGTCTGGCGCTTTGCCGAAACGCAGCCCATATCGACTTATCTTGCCGCCTTCGCCGCCGGCCCCTGGGCCAGCTGGACTTCGGCCCCGCCGGGCGAACAGGCGATCACGCTCTATGCCCGCGCCTCGCGCAAGGCCGAAGTCGACGCCGAGACCCAGATCGCCACCAACCGCGCCGCCCTGCGCTGGCTGGCCGACTGGTTCGCCGTCCCCTATCCCTTCGCCAAGCTCGATCTCCTGTTCGCGCCAGCGTTCCCGTTCGGCGGCATGGAGCATGTCGGCGCGATCCTCTACAACGAGGACAGCTTCGTCTTCCGCGAACCGCCGACCTTGCCCGAACGGCTCCGCCGCGATGCCACGATCTACCATGAGATCAGCCACCAGTGGTTCGGCGATTTTGTCACGATGCGCTGGTTCGACGACCTCTGGCTCAAGGAGGGCTTCGCCACCTACATGGCCGCGCGCATCCAGGCCGAGCTGCAGCCCGCCAGCAACGCCTGGACGACCTTCCTCCTATCGACCAAGACTCCCGCCTACCGAGCCGACGCGACCAGCGGCACGCAGGCCTTGTGGCAGCCGCTCGCCAATCTCGATGCGGCCAAGAGCAACTACGGCCCGATCGTCTACAACAAGGCGCCCGCAGTCATCAAACAGCTCGCCTTCCTCGTCGGCGAGGATGGTTTCCGCAAAGGCCTGAACCGCTTTCTCACCGCACACGCCTATGGCAACGCGACCTGGCAGGATCTGCTCGGCGCGATCAGCGCGGCATCGGGGGTCGATCTCGGTGCGTTCGGCCGGCAATACATGCTGCGCGCCGGGCTCCCCCGCGTCGATACCCAGCTCTCGCTCGCCGATGGCAAGATCGCCGCGCTCGCGCTCGTCCAGCGTCCCGCACGCGCGCTGCCGGGTGATCCGGGCGGGGCCTGGCCGATGAAAGTCCGCGTCCGCCTCGGTTACGTCGATGGCGACAAGGTGCTCGACGCTGTTTTCGAAGGCGAACGCGCCGAAGTTCCCGCCGCCGCCGGGCTCCCCGCGCCGGACTATGTCTGGGCCAACGACGGCGATCAGGGCTACGGCCTGTTCCTCCCGGACGAGCGCACCCTTGGCTGGATCCTCGCCAACATCGGCACCGTGACAGACCCGCTGCTGCGCGCCCTGCTGTGGAGCGCGCTGTGGGACACGGTCCGTGACCTCCGCTTGCCGCCCGAGCGCTACCTCGCCCTGCTGCTCGATCAGCTTCCGGCCGAAACCGACGAACAGATCTCCCGCACCATCCTCGCGCGTGGTGCGGCGGCGCTCGATCTCTACTTGCCCGAGGCCAAAGCTGCCCCGCTGCGCGCCCGCTGGGAAGGGGTGCTCCTCGCCCGAATCGACGATCCCAAACTCGGCTACGGCCTCAGGAAGAACGCGCTCGACCGCCTCGTCGCAACCGCGCGGACCCCGCTCGGCCTCACCCGCCTGCGCGACCTCCTCGCCGAGCGCGTGCCGTTCAACGCCGCCCCCGTCCGCCAGCCGACCCGCTGGGCCATCATCCGCCGCCTGATCACCGTAGGAGAGCCCGATGGCCCAACCTTGGCGCAGGCCGAGCGCCAGCGCGATCACTCGGGTGAGGCCGTCAAGGACGCCTTCGTGACGCTCGCCGCCACGCCCGACGCGGCGGCCAAGGCCGACTATTTCGCCCGCTTTTTCAACGACAAGGCGCTCAATGAAGCCTGGGCCAGCGAAAGCCTCGACCCCTTCAACGCCGCCGGCCAGTCCGCCCTCACGCTCCCGTTCCTGCGCCCCGCGCTCGACCGCCTCGAATGGATTCGCCAGAACCGCCGCATCTTTTTCCTGCCCGGCTGGATCGAAGCCTTCATCGGCGGCCAGACCGACGCAGCCGCGCTCGCGGTGATCGACGATTTCCTTAAGGCGACGCCCGCGCTGCCGCTGGACATCCGCCGCAAGGTCCTCACCGCCCGCGACGAATTGGCGCTGACAGTGCGGATCAGGGGGAGTGGGGGGTAGGCTGGATCATCTCGTCCCCCCGGGCTGGACCCGCGCCGCTGCGCCACTGTGGTTATTTCCCTTGTTGCGCGCAGCCCGCAGCCGATTATCCTCCTTTGCAACAGGGGGAATTTCTCATGCGCGCACTTCTTGCGGCCAGCCTGCTGGCCCTGACCATCCACTCTGCCGCCCGGGCTGAGGCGCCGACCGCGATCAAGGCCGAAGCCGCCGCCGCGATCGATGCGCGCGCGGGCGAGCTTGCCGGGATGATCGATCAGGTCTTCAGCTATGCCGAACCGGGCTTTCAGGAAGTCAGGACCAGCGCCTACCTCTCCGGCATCCTCGAGAAAAACGGCTTCAAGGTTGAGCGCGGCGTTGCCGGCATTCCCACCGCCTTCACCGCCACCTGGGGCGAAGGCGGCCCGCTGATCGCGCTCGGCAGCGATATCGACGGCCTGCTCGGCCTCTCGCAAATGCCCGGTGTCGCCGAAGCAAAGCCGCAAGTGGTTGGCGCGCCCGGGCATGGCGAGGGGCACAACAGCGGGTTGCCGATGATGATCGTGGCTGCCATTGCCGCCAAGCAGGCCATGGAGAAAAACGGCATCAAGGGCCGCATCATGGTCTGGCCGGGCGTCGCCGAGGAACTGCTCGCGACCAAGGCCTATTACGTGCGCGCCGGGCTCTTCACCGGTGTCGACGCCAATCTCTTCGCCCATGTCGGCTCGGCGCTCGATACCAACTGGGGCGCGATGAAACTCACCGCCGCGCTCAGCGTCGAATACACCTTCACCGGACGCACCGCCCATGCCGCCGCCAATCCGTGGGATGGCAAAAGCGCGCTCGACGCGGTCGAACTGATGGACGTGGGCTGGAACTTCAAGCGCGAGCATCTGCCCGTCACCCAGCGCAGCCACTACGTCATCACCAATGGCGGCAGCCAGCCCAACATCGTGCCCGGCAAGGCCAGCGTCTGGTACTATTTCCGCGACACCAGCCTGCCCGCAGTCAAGACCATGTACGATAGCGCCAACCGTATTGCCGAAGGCGCCGCGATGATGACCGAGACGAGCGTGACCCGCCGTGTGCTCGGCCATGCGGCCACTAATTATGGCAATCGCCCGCTGGCCGAAGCCGCCTTTGCCAACATGCAGCGCGTGGGCCTGCCGCAGTGGAGTGAAGCCGATCAGGCCTTCGCCAAGGCGGTGCAGACCGGTTTTGACCGCAAGCCCCGGCCGCTCGAAGCGAGTGGTCCGCACTTGTGGTCGCCCGATCAGCCAGACCCGGAGGGCTCGAGCGGCTCCGACGATATCGGCGACATCATGTGGACGGTCCCGAGCATCACGATCCGCTATCCCTCCAATATCCCGAGTCTTTCCGCGCACAACGTGATGTCTGCCGCCGCCATGGCCACCCCCATCGCGCACAAGGGCGCCGTGGCGGGCGCCAAGGTCGCGGCGATGACCGTGCTCGACCTTATGACAACTCCCGAACTCGTCGCCAAAGCAAAGGCGTGGCAGCAGGACGTCCAGTTCAAGACCGAGCGCTACCAGCCCCTGCTTGGCCCGGACGACAAGCCGGCGACCTACCTCAACGCCGATCTCATGGCCAAGCTGCGCCCGGCGATGGAGGCGAACTACTTCGATCCGAAAAAGTACAAGTCCTACCTGCAACAGCTGGGAAGCGATTACGAAAAGGCAGGGGTGCCGGCGAAGAAGTGAAAACCAGCGGGACCCCGGGTCAAGCCCGGGGTGACGGGGGGCATTTTGGGTTAGCGGGTGGGATTCAACCTCCACCTACCTTCGTCACCCCGGGCTTGACCCGGGGTCCCGCTTCTCCCGCCAACTCACACCAGCAAGTCATACAAATCCCGCCACTCCGGATTTCCCCGTTCGATCAGTTCGAACTTTCACTTGCGCCGCCATTTCTTCATCCGCTTCTCGTGGGCAATGCATTCGAGGATCGAGGGACCGCGCTCCGCCCAGACCAGCCGGTGCAATTCGTACCGCGCGCAGAAATCCGAACCGTCCCCGCTGCGATGCTGATGGATGCGCCGGGCAAGATCGGACGTAACGCCCACATAGGTCGCCCCGCGATAGCGATCCGCCATGATATAGAGCCAGCCGCCGTAGGTTTCCCGGTCCATCCCTCCAGCAAAAAACAAGCGGGACCCCGGGTCAAGCCCGGGGTGACGGATGCTTCAAAAGTGAACCTAGTTCTTGCTCCCCCGTCACCCCGGGCTTGACCCGGGGTCCCGCTTATCGCGGCCCAACAAAAAGGGCGGCCCGCACAGGCCGCCCTTTCCATCTGACCCTTAGCCAGCGCTCTCAATCACCGCTTGATGCGCGGCATTCCCATGAAATCGCCCTTGCCGATCTTCACGCCCTGCGCGCGCAGGATCGCGTAGGCGGTCGTCGCGTGGAAATAGAAGTTGGGCTGCGAAAACGAGAGCAGGAAGTTCGCGCCGGTGAAGGGCAGCTTCATCTCGCCGAACGCAAACAGCGTGTCGTTCTCGCCCAGCGCTTCTAACTCCGCCGGATCAATCGCGGAAAGCTCGGCAATGGCGCCTTGCACCGCGGCGTGGAGCGCCGCAAAATCGGTCGGCCAGGGCGAAAGATCGGGCCCAAATTGGCCTGCCCTGACACCGGCAATCGCACCGGCAGAATGCGCGGCGCAGCTTTTGACCTGATAGCCCAGCGGCAGCATGTCGGGCGCGAGCCGCGCATCGATCAGGTCGCTCTCGGCGCGGCCATGCTCGGCGCAAAACGCCTCGGCCTTGACCAACAGCGCATCGACAGCGCGCAGGATCTGCAAGTTTGAGGGCACAACGGCGTCATAAAGCGAAATCGGCATGGTCCTGCTCCGGTTGTTATGATGCAGGCTATGTCATCGCCGGGCGGCCAGGTCCATGCCTGCCCCCTTGCAAAAAGGGCGGCCCGCAAAAGCCGTTCCCCTCCCACCCTTCGTCATTGCGAGCGCAGCGAAGCAATCCAGAGCGGCACGCACTTCGGCTCTGGATTGCTTCGCTGCGCTCGCAATGACGAAAGACGGGGATTCCTCAAACAAAAAGGGCGGCCCGCAAAGGCCGCCCTCTCTATTTCATGCCGAAAAGCAAACCCCTCAGGCCGCTTCCTTCTTCCGCCCGGCCTTCTTGCGCTCGTGCGGATCGAGCAGCGCCTTGCGCAGGCGGATCGACTTCGGCGTCACCTCGACCATCTCGTCATCGTCGATATAGGCGATTGCCTGTTCCAGCGTCATGATCTTCGGCGGGGTCAGGCGGATGGCGTCGTCTTTGCCGGTCGAACGGAAGTTCGTCAGCTGCTTGGACTTCATCGGGTTGACTTCGAGATCGTCGGGCTTGGCGTTCTCGCCGATGATCATGCCTTCATAGAGCGGCGTGCCCACGCCCACGAACAGGATGCCGCGCTCTTCCAAGGGCCCGAGCGCATAGGCCACCGCCTCGCCCGCGCCGTTGGAGATCAGGACGCCGTTCTTGCGGCCCTCGATGCGGCCCTTGTAGGGGCCGTACTTCTCGAACAGGCGGTTCATGATGCCGGTGCCGCGCGTGTCCGAAAGGAACTCGCCGTGATAGCCGATCAGGCCGCGCGAAGGCGCCGAGAAAGTGATGCGCGTCTTGCCGCCGCCCGAGGGGCGCATGTCGGTCATCTCGCCCTTGCGGGTCGCCATCTTCTCGACGACGGTGCCGGCGAACTCGTCGTCCACGTCGATCACCACGGTTTCATAAGGCTCGGTGCGCTGGCCGTCTTCCTCGCCAAACAGCACGCGCGGGCGGCTGATGCCAAGCTCGAAGCCCTCGCGGCGCATCGTCTCGATCAGCACGCCAAGCTGCAGTTCGCCGCGGCCCGCCACTTCGAAGCTGTCCTTGTCGGCGCTTTCGGTCACGCGGATCGCCACGTTCGATTCGGCCTCGCGCTCCAGCCGGTCGCGGATCATGCGGCTGGTCACCTTGGTGCCCTCGCGGCCGGCCATCGGCGAATCGTTCACCGCAAAGCGCATCGATAGTGTCGGCGGATCGATCGGTTGTGCATAGAGCGGCTCGGTCACGGTCGGGTCTGCGATGGTGTTGGCCACCGTCGCCACGGTGAGGCCCGCGATCGAGATGATGTCGCCCGCCTTGGCTTCCTCCACCGGCACGCGCTCAAGGCCGCGGAACGCCATGATCTTGGAAGCGCGGCCCGTCTCGACGATCTTGCCGTCGCGGTCGAGCGCATGGATCGGCGAGTTGACCTTGATCGTGCCCGACTGGACCTTGCCCGTCAGGATGCGGCCGAGGAAGTTGTCGCGGTCCAGCAGTGTCACGAGGAACTTGAACTGCCCGTCAACGTCGGCGGCCGGCGGCGGCACGTGATCGACGATCTTCTGGAACAGCGGGGTCAGCGTGCCCTCGCGCGCGTCCTGGTCTTCGCTGGCGTAGCCATTGCGGCCCGAGGCATAGAGCACCGGGAATTCAAGCTGCTCGTCATTGGCATCGAGGCTGACGAAGAGGTCGAACACTTCGTCGAGCACTTCCTGCGCGCGGCCATCGGGGCGGTCGATCTTGTTGACGACGACGATCGGCTTGAGGCCCAGCGCGAGCGCCTTGCCGGTCACGAACTTGGTCTGCGGCATCGCGCCTTCGCTGCTGTCCACCAGCAGGATCACGCCGTCCACCATGCTCAGGATACGCTCAACCTCGCCGCCGAAGTCGGCGTGGCCGGGCGTGTCGACGATGTTGATATGCGTGCCGTTCCATTCGACCGAGGTGCACTTGGCGAGAATGGTGATCCCGCGCTCCTTTTCGAGGTCGTTCGAATCCATCGCGCGCTCTTCCACGCGCTGGTTGTCGCGGAACGTGCCTGACTGGCGGAACAGCTGGTCCACCAGCGTGGTCTTGCCGTGGTCGACGTGCGCGATGATCGCGATATTGCGCTGGGCATTGGACATGGAAAGGCTTTCGATAGACATCTCGGGTGCGGCGCGGACCGCAGGCAGTGCGCCGTGCCCGGCGGTTGGGCCGGGGCTTCGGCGCGCGCTTACCTGTAATTGTGCGCTGCGGCAAGGGCGCCTCTCGGGCAAGACTTGCCTCTTTGCACGTTTCGTGTCTCACTCGGTGCGGTGCGTACCACAAGGGGGCGGTTTCCCGATGCAACAGGCCACAGCATATCTGCGCCGGCTGCTGTCGCTTTCCGGCTGCGCGGGTCGCAAGGAATTCATCGCCGTGCTGCTGGTCACGTTGGCCGTCGATCTGGTGCTCTGGTTCGCGCTCGATCCGGGGCATGTGCCGGTGCCGCACCTTCCCGGCCGTTACGTGATCCTGTTCGGCGGCAAGGGGGCGCTGGCCGTGCTTTTGACCCTTGCCATGCACTATCCGGTCATCGCCACGGCGGTGCGACGGTGCCATGATGCGGAGATGTCAGGCTCGTTCCTGCTCTTCTTCGCCGTGCTTCTGGCGTTTTTTGGCGCGAGTGCCATTTACACGGCTATCGGTATGATGATCGGGCTGCCTCCCGTAAGCCGCAATCGCTACGGCTCCGAACCCCGGGACCCCGCCAGAGTCGACGCGTTCGGCTAACGATCCGCGCTCCTCACCTCACAATCTTCGTAATTGCGAGCGCAGCGAAGCAATCCAGAGCCCCGCGCACCCCGCTCTGGATTGCTTCGCTGCGCTCGCAAGGACGAGGTGTTTTGCGCAGCCTAAAGCGCCCGCAGCGCCTCGGCCGGTCTTGTCCGCAGCACCGAAAGCGAGCCCGCCAGCGCCAACACCATCACCAGCGCCACACCGACGCCCAGCACGCCTAGCACGCGCCCCCAATCCGGCGCCCAGTCGAATTCAAACAGCTCCACCACCACCAACCACGCCGTCCCCCCGCCCAGCACGAGCGCGACCACGGCCAACACCGCGCAGAGCAGCGCATATTCCGCCGCCAGCAGCGCGATCAGCTGCCCCCGGCTCGCGCCCAGCACGCGCAGGATCACGCTGTCATACTGCCGCGCGGCCCGCGCCGCCGCGATCGCTCCGGCCAGAACGGCAAGCCCCGCCAGCACCGCCACGCCCGCCGCCGCCATGATCGCGGTGCCGACCTGCCCGAGAAGCGTCCGCGCCTGGCCCAGCACCGGCCCCACCTCGATCACCGAGCTTCCCGGCAGTGCGCGCACCAGCCCGGCAAGGATCGCCCGCCGCACCTCCGGCCGCTTCTCCGCCTGCGCCAGGGTAATCGTCGCGGCAAAGGTATGCGGCGCGTCCTCCAGCGCATTGGGGCTGAACACCATCGCATAGTTGAACCCGAATGAGGACCAGTCGATCCGCCGCAGTGAAGCCACCCGCACCTCGCGCTCGGTGCCGAGCAGACTGATCCTGAGCTTGTCGCCAACTTTCAGCCCGATTGCCTTGGCCTGATCCGCATCCACCGAAACCAGCGGCTCGCCCGAATACCCCTTCGGCCACCAGCGCCCCTCGGTCAGCACATTGCCCTCGGGCACCGCGTCGGCATAGGTCAGCCCCCGGTCGCCGCGCAGCAGCCAGGTTTCGTCGGCAATGGACTTGAGGCTAGCAACATCGGTCATCGCGCCTTCGGGCCCGTAGGCGAGCACCGTGCCGCGCAGCGAGGGCACCAGGCGGACCCGCGCGCCGGGCGCCTCGCGCCGCACCAGCGCGCGGAACGTCTCCTCTCCGGCCCCGCGCGGCACGTCGAGCACGAAGTAATCGGGCGCCCGCTCCGGCACGCGCGCGGCGATATTGGCATCGATCGCGCTCTGCACGGCCGCCAGCAGCACGAAGGCGGAAAGCGCAAAGCCAAGTGCCACGACCAGCGCCGCCGTCTGCGCGCCGGGGCGGTGCAGGTTGCCCAGCGCCATGCGGAGGATCGCGCCGCGCGGCCGCGGCAACCGCGCTGCGCCCCACGCAAGGCCCCATCCGATCAGCGCCAGCAGCGCAAAGACCGCTGCCGCCCCGCCAAGGAACCCCGCTGCAATCCAGGGTTGCGGCGATGTCAGCACCGCCAGTGCGGCAATCCCGCCAAGACCGAGCCCCACTGGCAGCGTCCACAGCGGCAAGCGCCGACGCTGTCCTGTCGGCGCCACCCGCGCGCGCAGAAGCGCCATTGCCGGCACCCGCCGCGCGGCCAGCAGCGGCGGCGCGGCAAAGGTCAGCGCGATCAGCAAGCCATAGGCCGCCGCCGTCGCCAAGGCGCCGGGATCAACGGTAAAGCCTGGCGGAATCGGTAGCAGCCCCGCCAGCGCCCGCGCCAGCAGCGGCGTTATGCCAACGCCCAGCAGGAGCCCCAAGGCAATCGCCGCTCCCGCTGCCGCCGCAATCTGAAGCAGGAAGATCCGCACAATATCCCCCGCATCCGCGCCAAGGATCTTGAGCGTCGCAATACTTGCCCGCCGCGCTTCCAGATAGGACGAGACGCCCCCCGCGATCCCGATCCCGGCAATCCCCAGCGCCGCCAGCGCCACCAGCACCAGAAACTGCCCCATCCGCTCGACAAAGCGGTCCAGCCCCGGCGAGGCTTTGGCCCGCGTGCGCACTTCGAACCCGGCGGCGGGAAAGCGCGCCTTGAACGCGTCCGCCAGCACTTCGGGATCGGCGGTTGGCGGCAGCTTCACGCGGTATTTCCACCGTGTCATGCTCCCCACCTGCACAAGGCCCGAATCCGCCAGCGCTTCCTCGCTCACGATCATCGCAGGCCCCAGCGCAAAGCCTTCGGACAAGCGGTCGGGCTCGGCCGCGATCACCCCGCCGATCACCAGCGTCGCCGCGCCGATCTGCAACCTGTCGCCGGGGCGCACGCCCAGCCGGTCGGCCACGCCGGGCGCGATCCACGCGGTCATGCCCAAGGGCGCGCCCGCGGCGCGCCCCCCTTCCAGCTGCAAGCGCCCATAAAGCGGCCAGCGCGCATCGACCGCCTTCAACTCCACCGGCACCGCATCGCCCGCAGCATCCGCACGCCGCGCCATGGCCTGCAGGCGTGTCCCTTGCGAGACCGCACCCAGCCCGCGGATCGCCGCCAGCTCGTCAGGCGCTGCGGAGCGGCCCGAAAGCGTGAACTGCAAGTCCCCGCCAAGCACAGCCTGCCCACGCGCGGCCATCTCGCGCCCGATCCCGCCCGTCAGCGTGCCGATCGCGGAAAGCGCCGCCGTCCCCAGCACCAGGCACACGATCAGCAGCCTCAGCCCGCGAAAGCGCCAATCCAGCCCCCGCCGCGCGAGCCGCCATGCGAGCGCCCAGCGGTTCACGCCGCTTCGTCCGAAACGATCCGCCCGTCCTCCAGCCGCACGATCCGCCCGCAGCGCGCCGCCAGCGCCTCGTCATGCGTCACCAGCAGCAAGGTCGCCCCCACTTCAGCGGTTTGCGCAAACAGCAGGTCCGCCACCGCATCGCCATTGGCATGGTCGAGATTGCCCGTCGGCTCGTCGGCAAAGACCAGCGCCGGGCGCGGGGCCAATGCGCGGGCAATCGCCACGCGCTGCTGCTCGCCGCCTGAAAGCTGCGCCGGATAATGCCCCATGCGGTGCGCAAGGCCCACCGCCTCCAGCGCCGCCCGTGCGCGCGGGGCGGCATCCTGCGCGCCTGCCAGCTCCATCGGCGTCGCCACGTTTTCGAGCGCGGTCATCGTCGGCAGCAAGTGGAATGCCTGGAGCACGACCCCGATCCGCCCGCGCCGCGCAGCCGCCAGCGCATCCTCGGAAAGAGCCATGAAGTCCTGCCCCGCCACGGTCAGCGTGCCTGCATCCGCCCGCTCCAGCCCCGCCAGCACGGCGAGCAGCGAACTCTTGCCCGAACCCGAAGGCCCCAGCAGCGCCACGGTCTGCCCCGGCATCACGGCAAGGCTCACCCCCCGCAGCACTTCCACTCGTGCCTCGCCGGAGCCGAGGCTGAGCAGGAGATCGCGGGCGTCGATCAGAGGGGAAGGGGAGGGCGAGCCGGTGGCGGAGCTTGTCACGATACGCTATTGCCACGGATCGGTTGCACCTCGCAACCTAGCCCTTGGAGCAAGCGGGTCGTATACCGGGCTTGTTCCTCCTGTTCGTTCCTCGAATTCGCTCGGGACGTGCGGATAGAAACGGATTTCCCATGCGCCACCTCACTCTGCTTCTCCTCGCCGCGCTCGCAGCCTGCTCGAAACCTGCCCCCGCGCCCGAAGCCCTGCAAACCGCAGCCGCCCCCGCGATCCCCGCGGACGCGCCCGTAATCCTCGCGTTCGGAGACAGCCTCTACGCCGGCTATCGCCTCGCCCCTGGCGAGGGCTATCCGCCCCGCCTCGAAGCCGCGCTGAACGCCGCAGGCGTCAAGGCCCGCGTGGTGAATGCCGGCGTCTCGGGCGACACCACCGCCGCCGCGCTCGATCGGCTCGCCTTCACGCTCGACGGCCAGAAGGTCAAACCCGCGCTCGTCCTCGTCGGGCTCGGCGGCAACGACATGCTGCGCGGCCTCCCGCCCGAGCAGACCCGCGCGAACCTCGACGCGATCCTCACCGAGCTCGACAAGCGGCACATCCCCGCCCTCCTCACCGGCATGCTGGCTGCGCCCAACATGGGGAAGGACTATGTCGCCGCCTTCAATCCCATCTACCCCGCGCTGGCGGCGAAGCACAAAGCCGCGCTCGTTCCCTTCTTCCTGCAAGCGGTGATCGGCAACGACAAGCTCATGCTCGACGATCACATCCACCCGAATGCGGCCGGCGTGGACAAGATCGTCGCTGCTACGAAAGATCAGGTCACCAAGGCGCTCAAGGCTGCCACCGCGCGCTAGGGCCCACCCCGACCCCTCCCGCAAGCGGGAGGGGCTTGCAGTAGCCCGGGTTATCCCCTCCCGCGCGTCAAAGCGGCATTGCGCTGCAATCTCCCCTCCCGCTTGCGGGGGTGGGCCGAGGCAAGCGCAATCCTACCCCCGCACCACAGCCCCATCCGCCACGCGCCAAACCGCCGCATCCGCCCCCAGCGGCTCGAACGGCGCCAGTTCGGTCCCCGTCATCCACACTTGCGCACCGGCTTCGGCCAGCCGCTCATACAAGGCCGCCCGCCGCACCGGATCGAGGTGGGCCGCGATCTCATCCAGCAGCAGCAGTTGCGGCCGCGCGCCTGCCGTCAGCGCGGCATGGGCTAGCACGATCGAAATCAGCATCGCCTTCTGCTCGCCGGTCGAACAATCCGCGGCAGGCGCGCCCTTCGCCGCCAGCGTCACCGCCAGATCATCGCGGTGCGGCCCCACCAGCGTCCGCCCCGCCGCCCGGTCGCGCCGCCGCCCATCGCGCAACGCCTCGCGCAGCGCGCCTGCTTCCAGCGGCCCGCCCGCGGCATACTCCAGCGCGGGCCGTGCAAACGGCGCCTCGGGCAGACCTTCCAACGCCCCAGCAAGGCCCGCGATCAGCCCGGCCCGCGCCCGCGCGATCTCCGCGCCCGCCTCGGCCAGACCCGCCTCGATGCCATCCAGCCACAGCGCGTCGGGCTCGCCGGGCCCTTCCAGCAGCCGGTTCCGCTCGCGCAGTCCCGTCTCGTAGCGGCTCGCGGCGCGTGCATGCCCCGGCTCCAGCGCCAGCACCAGCCGGTCGAGAAATCGCCGCCGCGCGCCCGCGCCTTCGGCAAACAGGCGGTCCATCGCCGGCGTCAGCCAGGTCACCGAAAGCCATTCGCCCAGACGCGCCGCCGGCCCGTCCGCCCCGTTGATGCGCACCGTGCGCCGCCCCGGTGCCGCCGCTGTGGTTGCGGTCGCCAGCGCCACAGCGCCCTCTTCCAGCTCCGCCGCCACGGCAAAGCTTCCATCCCCCCCGCGCGCCGCCATCTCGGCCGGCTGCGCGCGCCTCAGGCCGCGCCCGGGCGAGAGCAGCGAGATCGCCTCCAGCACATTGGTCTTGCCCGCCCCGTTCTCGCCGATCAGCACATTGAACCGCGCCGTCTCCTCCAGCCGCGTCGCGGCATGATTGCGAAAATCGCGCAAGGTAAGGCGGGTGAGGGGCATCGCCGCTCGCGTTAGAAGGTTTCGCGCGCCCACGCAAAGCGGCCCGATTGACAAGCCCCGCCGCCTTGCGGATTCTGTCCCGACATGCGCTTCATCCTCCCGCTCGCCCTCCCGCTCGCCCTCCCGCTCGCCCTCGCGCTCGCCCTTTGCGCCAATGGCCCCGCAGCAAGGCCCGCCATGAACCCTGTCGTTCACTTCGAGATCCCCGTCACCGAGATGGACCGCGCCGTCCGCTTCTATGAAGCCGTGTTCGAGGTGCGGCTCACCCGGCAGGAGGTCGATGGCTACACTATGGCCTTCTTCCCCCGCGCCGATGGCAAGCCCGGCGCCAGCGGCGCGCTCGCCAAGGGCGATGTCTACGTGCCCTCGAAGTCGGGCGCGATCCTCTACTTCGATGTGCCGAGCATAGATCCCGTCCTAACCCGCGCGCTCGCGGCAGGCGGAAGGGTGCTCTATTCGAAGAAGGATATCGGCGAGGCCGGCTTCGTCGCCGAAATCGAAGACAGCGAAGGCAACCGCATCGCGCTGAGCGCACCGGCGGATTGAGCCGCCCAACGGCCTCTCACCCTACCCCTCGTCATTGCGAGGAGCGAAGCGACGACGCAATCCAGAGCGTCACGCACAACCGCTCTGGATTGCTTCGCTGCGCTCGCAATGACGAAGCATAGGCTACCTGTCTAGGCCACGTCCCCCCGTTCCAGCAGCCCATGCTTCTTCAGGCAATGCCGCAGCTGGTCATAGGTCAGCCCCAACGCCTTCGCCGTCTGCCGCTGGTTGTAGCGGTTGCGTCCGAGATGATGCTCCAGGATCGCGCGCTCATGCGCATCGACCGCGCCGCGCAGGTCCGTCACCGCATCGAGATCGGGCCGCAAGGCCGGAGCCGGGGCAGGGGCCTCGCCCCCCGCCGCCGCGCCCGGTGCGGCTCCCGTCACTGGCGCCGCCACCGGAGAGGCCGGCCGCCACGGGCTTTCGAATGGATCGAACTGGATATGCCCGATCGCGCGAGCGGGGTCGTCCCAGCGATAGACCGCGCGCTCCACCACGTTGCGCAGCTCGCGCACATTGCCCGGCCAGGCATAGTCTTCCATGGCGCGCGCCACATGCGCGGCAAAGCCCGGCCATGAAGGCCAGCCCAGCTCCGCCGCCATCCGCCGGGCATAGTAATCGGCCAGCACCGCAATATCGCCCTCGCGCACCCTGAGTGGGGGCAGCGTGATCACCTCGAAGCTCAGCCGGTCGAGCAAGTCCGGGCGGAAGCGGCCCTCGTCGGCCATCCTCGGCAGGTTCTCGTTGGTCGCCGCGACGATGCGCACGTCGACCATGATCGGCTTGTTCGCCCCGATCCGCGCGACTTCGCCATATTCCACCGCGCGCAGCAGCCGCTCCTGCGCGCCCATCGAAAGCGTGCCAAGCTCGTCGAGGAACAGCGTGCCGCCATTGGCCTCCTCGAACCGCCCTGCGCGCGCCCGCGTCGCGCCGGTAAAGGCGCCCGCCTCATGGCCGAACAGTTCCGCCTCGATAAGGGTCTCCGGGAGGGCGGCGCAGTTCATTGTCACGAGCGGCTCCTGCCACCGTGTCGAGAGGCGGTGGAGGCGTTCGGCGATCAGTTCCTTGCCGGTCCCGCGCTCGCCGATCACCAGCACCGGGCGACGCATCGGCGCGGCGCGGCTGGCGCGCTCCACCGCATCAAGAAACGCGCTCGATTGGCCGATGAACTGGACTTCGCGATCCATCTCGCGCCCTCACTTGTGAACCGGTCCCAAGTTCTAGCAGAAAATCCCAAGCCTAGGCAATAATCACCAATTCTTTCCTTCGCGCCAAACCCCAAAACCCCGGATTTCCGCGCCCTCAAGGCATTTGGCACGCCCCATGCAAAGCTTCTGGCAACCCCCGCCAAGGGGAACCAACAGGAGACTTCCGATGTACACTGCCCGCTTCTTCTCGACCCAGTTCGGCCGCGCGGCGCTGATCAGCATCGCTGCGATGATGGCCCTAAACCTCGCCGTCGCCACCCGTCCGGTCTCGGCCGCTGCGCCTCAGGTCGTCGCGTCCAGCGCCGCGGTCACGGGTGAGCTCGCCTGATGGGCGCGGACACGCCCGTGCGGTCTCAGACCAGCGGGCGCCACCAATCCCGTTTCGAAATCGAGCTCGGTGCGCTACGCCAGCACGACAACGAGACAACCCGGCCTTCCACGCCTTTTGCCACCGGAGCCAACCTGATGGGCATCTTCTCCCGCACCCGCGACATCATCGCCGCCAACTTCAACGACCTGCTCGACAAGGCGGACGACCCCGCCAAGATGATCCGCATGATCATCATGGAGATGGAGGAAACCCTCGTCGAAGTGCGTGCTTCTGCCGCCCGCACCATTGCCGATCAGAAGGAAATGGCCCGCCACGTCGCCAAGCTTGATCGGCTCCAGGCCGACTGGGCGGACAAGGCCCAGCTCGCGCTCTCCAAGGGCCGTGAAGACCTTGCCCGCGCCGCGCTCGTCGAAAAGAACAAGGCCGGAGACATGGGCGCCCAGCTGCGCAGCGAAATCACCGTGCTCGACGATTCGATGCGGGCCTACGAGATCGACATCGAGAAGCTCCAGACGCGCCTTCGCGAAGCCCGCAGCCGCCAGACCGCGATCGCCGCGCGCCTCGAAAGCGCCGAGAACCGGGTGCGTCTGCGCACGCTTATGACCAGCGAACGCGTTGACGAGGCGCTCTCGCGCTTCGACCAGCTCGAACGCCGGGTCGATTACGCCGAAGGCCGCGCCGATGCGCTCAGCCTGGCGGATGGCGCGCAGCCGAACCTCGCCGACGAGATCGCCGCGCTCGCCGGTCAGGACAAGGTCGACGAGGAGCTCGAGGCGATGAAGCGCGCACTCGGCGGCGCGAACAAGGAGGGCTGATCCATGGATTGGGATCTCGTTGTGGTCATGGGGGCTCTGTTCGTCGGGCTGCCCTGGATCGTGCTCCACTACATCACCCGGTGGAAGACCGCTGCCACGCTCACCTCGGGTGACGAGGCGCTGCTCGAGGAGCTCTACCAGCTCGCCCGCCGCCTCGATGAACGCATGGACACGGTCGAGCGCCTCGTCGCTGCCGACAATCCCGAATTCCGCCCGGCGCGTGTCCTTCCGGACCGCGAGAGCGACAACCAGAAACTGCGCGAGCTCGACCGCCTGCTCGCCGAAAAGAGGGGGACTTCCAAATGAGCAACCAGCTGCCCCAGCGCACCCGCTTCTACCGCGACAAGGTCAATGGCAAGTTCATGGGCGTGTGCTCCGGCATCGCCGACTACACCGGGATCGATGTCCTCTGGGTCCGGCTCGGCTTCCTTGTCCTAGCTTGCTCGATGGGCTGGCCGTTCCTGATCTACTTCGCGCTTGGCTTCCTTGCCGAAAAGAAGCCGCCCCGGCTCTATGTCGATCGGGAAGAGCAGAAGTTCTGGCAGGGTGTGCGCCAGTCGCCGGCCCGCACCGCGCGGGAAGTGCGCTCCTCCTTCCGCGATATCGACCGCCGCCTTGCCGAGGTCGAACAGTTCTACGTCTCGGGCAATCCGCGCCTTTCGGCCGAAATCGAGAAGCTGCGCTAAGTACGCGATAATCCCAGGGGGGAATGACACATGAATCCCGGACAAATGGCCCTGATGATCCCGATCCTCGCGCTGCTTATCCCGATCATCGCGATCTGGACCCAGCATCAGCGCAAGATCGAGGAGATCCGCGCCAAGGCAGTCGGCGAAGTTGGCACTCAGGCCGCCGCCCGCGCCGCCGCGCTGGAAGAGAGGGTTCGCGTCCTCGAAGCCATTGTCACCGACAAGAGCTACGACGTCGCCAGCCAGATCGAGGCGCTGCGCCGGGACGGCTCCGCCATCGAACACGGGAGGAACTGATGGGCGTCGACGAAATCTCGAGACTCGCCGAATTTGCCCCGATGGTCGGCGTTGTCAGCATCGCTGCCGTAGGGGGCTGGGTCCTGACCACCTGGATGCGAATCCGCCACGGCTACCCGCTCGACGGGGCATGGGGGCAGGCGGTCTATCCCAAGACCAGCACCGCCGAACAGGAGCGGATCAAGCTGCTCAGCCAGGAAAACGCCCAGCTTCGCGCCGAACTCGGCTCGGTCAAGGACCGGCTCGGCAATGTCGAACGCATCGTGACCGACAGCGGCTACCACCTGACACAAGAGATCGAGGCGCTGCGCGCCTCCGACACCAAAGCGCCGAATATAATTGGGAGCACCAAGCAATGAACGCCGCCGATGCCATTGCCTTTGCCGCGCTGATGATCGGCCTGATCTCGGTCATCGGGGTCGCTGCCGATGTCTACAAGCGCCGCCTCGCATTCAAGGAGCGCAAGCTCGAACTCGCCGCCAAGGAAAGCGCCGAGCAGGCCGCCAGCTTCGCCGCGCAGGCCCAGAAGCTGGAGCAGCGGGTGCGCGTGCTCGAACGCATCGCCACCGATCGCCCGGGCCAGGAGGTCGCCGCGCTCGCCAACGAAATCGAAGACCTGCGCACGGCCGCAGCAAACTGAACCCATCACCCGAGGACCCGTCCATGAGCTTCACGAGCGCCATCGTCGCGATCGTTGCGATCATCGTCTTCGCGCAACTGCGCAGCGCCCGCTACCGCGCCGAGCGCGGCCACCCGCTTGCCGACCAGCGCGAGGTCATCAGCGCCAGCCCCGCGCTCGAACGCGAGGTGGGCGAACTCAGGAAGCGCATCGAAGTGCTCGAGCGCATCATCACCGACGAGCGCGAATCCCGCCGTCTCGCCCAGGACATCGAAGCCCTGCGCGAACACTGATCCACCCGGAAGGAAGGAAGGAACCCGCCATGCCTTTCACCCCAGAGACCCTCAGCGCCGCCGTGCTCGCCGCTGCCGCGCTGGCCGCCATCGCGATCATCGCCCGCGCCGCGCTCGCCGCATGGAACGGCTGGCTCGACCTCAAGCGCGCCGAACTCGCCCGCCCGGCCGAATCCGGCACCGCGCAGGCGCTGGGGATGATCGACCTCAGCGACCTCAGGGAACGCCTGCGCAAGCTTGAAGCCATCGCGGCTGGTGTGGATATCTGAAGCAAGAACCCCTCCGTCTCCTCTGCGCTCCGGCACTTCCCCATTTGTGCTTCGCAAAAATGGGGAGGATCTGAGCTTCCTCCCCATTTTCACGAAGCACAAATGGGGAGGCGGCCCGCGAAGCGGGTCGGAGGGGCGCTTGCCCACCGCGACCAATCCGCTATGGCCCGCGCGCATGAGCCACCTCGACGACATCCTGGAAGAATACGAGTTCCTCGACGCGGACGAACGCTATCGCCTGCTGATCGATCTCGGCCGCAAGCTTGAACCCATGCCCGATGCTCTCAAGACCGACGCCACGCTGGTGCGCGGCTGCTCGGCCAGCGTCTGGGTCTATCCGGTGGCGCAGGAGAATGACCGGCTTCATTTCCTTGCCGACAGCAACGCCGCAATCACCAAGGGCATCGTCGCGCTCGTCCTTGCCGCGGTGCAGGACCAGCCCGCCAGCCTCGTCGCCCAAACCGATATCGCCGCGCGCCTTGCGCCCTTCGATCTCAAGAACCAGCTTTCTTCCAACCGCACCCAGGGCGTTCCCAACATGATCGCCCTCGTTCGCGAACACGCCGCCCGGATCGCGGGAGGGTAGGGGCGTGCGCCGCCACTTCTGGACGGCGGCCGGCCTCCTGTTTGTCGGCATCGGAGCAGTCGGCGCGGTGCTGCCGCTGCTGCCCACTGTGCCGTTCCTGTTGCTGGCGCTGTTCTGCTTTGCCCGCGGCAACCCGGCGTGGGAGCAGCGCCTGCTCGATCACCCGCGCTACGGCCCGCTGCTGCTCGACTGGCGCACCCGCCGCGCCATCCCGCGCCGCGCCAAATGGGCCGCGCTGATCGCCATGGCCGTATCGGTCCTCGTCACCGCGCTCGCCGCCGGCTGGCCGTGGGTCCTCATCCCGCTCGCAGTCATGGTCCTCTCCGGCGGCTGGATCTGGACCCGCAACGAATAAATAGGGACAGTCCCTGTTTATTCCACCGCCTCGCGCACCACCGCGATCCCCGCCTCGCGCTGCTTTTTCAGCTTCTGCTTCAGATCCGCCGGATCGAGCGCAATGATGAAGCCGAAGCTTACCCCGCCTTCCTTGCCGATCGTCGCGTGATGCAGCTTGTGCGCCTGCACCAGCCGCTTGGCATAGCCCTTGCGCGGCACATACTTGAACCAGCGCTGGTGAATCAGCCCGTCGTGGATCAGGGTATAGATCGCGCCGTAGATCATGATGCCGATGCCGATCCACGTCGCCGGCCACCACGCGTGTTCGCCCGCAATCAGCGGGCTGCCGATCATGAACCCGCTTATCGACATGGCCGCGCCCACCACCGCATAAAGGTCGTTGCGCTCGAAAAAGCCATCGTGCGGCTCGTGGTGGTCACGGTGCCAGGCCCAGCCAAAGCCGTGCATCACATACTTGTGGCTGCTCCACGCCACCGCTTCCATCGCCCACACCGTGGCGAAAACAATCAGGAACTGCGTCATGCCCCTGCCCATAGCCCAATCGCGCACGCCATGCGAGCCTCTCGCCCCAAGGGCCATGATGCCAACCATCCGTTCAGAAAGCGTTCAGCCCGGGATTGGCAAAAACGCTGTCGGAACAAAGGTTTCATCCGTATCGGACCAAAAAGGCCGAATCGAGATGGAACTGTCATGCAACGCTGGCAAAGCGGGCACCGTAACGGAGGGTAAAATGGGGACTGAAGTGGAAGATACGGTGCTGGTGATTGATCCGCTGCCGGCGGACGATCTGGCCATTTCGGTCGATCCCATTGAATTTCATCACATCATGGTGCTGGATCCGCTGCCTGTCGACGAAGCCGTCACCGACGTTCCCCCCGATGCGCAGACGTTTGGCGGCCCGGCTGATCCCGCGATCACCGATCCTGCGATCACTGATCCTGCGGTCACCGATCCCGTAGTCACCGATGTGGCGACCACCGATATCGTGATCACGGACGACGTGCCGGTCAAGGATCCCCAGCCCGACGACGGTGCCACCACCGATGTCGTCAAGGACGACGGCGGCGCAACAGATCCGGGCACCGACGCCGGGTCGGCTGGATCGGACGACGGGATCATCACCATCACCGTGTTCGAAGGCGACACGGGCCAGACCGATGGCGGCACCACCGATGGCGGCACCACCGATGGCGGCACCACCGATGGCGGCACCACCGATGATGGCGTCGGCCGCCCGGTTGATCCCGAGCCCAACTGGCGCACCCTCACCGGAGCGGACGGCGAAGATCAGCCGGTCATCGCTTGCGACGGCTACCCCATTTACCTGGGTGACAGCACCGACAGCTTCCCGATCTACGACAAGGTCCCCACCGGCGAGGAAACCGGCCCGGGCGACACGGTAACCGGCGATGTGGCAATCAGCGACGAGGGCACGGTGATCGAGACGCTCGATCCCACCGATCCGCTGATCTATTCGACCGGTGTGGTGCAAACGCTCGGCCGCCCCGCCGATCCCCTGCCTTACGAGCGCACCAACAGCGCTCCCACCGCCGCGCCCGAACCCGAGATCGACCGCACCCCGGTGAACTACGCGCAGGCCGACACCTTCCACACCGGGCTCGACTTGCTCTGATCGCAAGTGCCCGACGCCCGGGGGGGGCAGGTCGTTCGCCGCCAGCCTTCCCCTCCGGGTCTGTAGCCCGGCCAGCGCCATTCGCGCTTGATATGCGATCCGCGCGGGCTTAGTCCGCGCGCCATGACCAGCACCGCACCCCGCACGCTCTACGAAAAGATCTGGGCCGCCCACGTCGTGGAAGACCGCGACGATGGCACCAGCCTCGTCTACATCGACCGCCACCTCGTGCACGAGGTCACGAGCCCGCAGGCGTTCGAGGCGCTCCGGCTCACCGGCCGCAAGGTCCGCCGCCCTGATCTCACGCTCGCGGTGCCCGATCACAATTTGCCGACCACCGCCCGCCGCGATGCCGCCGGCGTCCGCGTTCCCATCGCCGACCGCGAAAGCGCCGCCCAGCTCGCCGCGCTTGAGGCAAACGCCCCGGCCTTCGGCATCCGCTATATCGGCGATTCCGATGCGGAGCAGGGCATTGTCCACGTCGTCGGGCCGGAGCAGGGCTTCTCGCTCCCCGGCGCCACCATCGTCTGCGGCGATAGCCACACCGCCTGCCACGGCGGCCTCGGCGCGCTCGCCTTCGGCATCGGCACGAGCGAGGTCGAGCATGTGCTTGCCACGCAAACCCTCCTGCTCAAGCGCTCGAAGACGATGGAAGTCCGCGTCGAAGGCACGTTGCTCCCCGGCGTCACCGCCAAGGATGTCGTCCTCCATATCACCGGCGTGCTCGGCGCGGCGGGTGGTACCGGTCACGTGATCGAATATACCGGGCAGGTCATCCGCGACCTCTCCATCGAAGGTCGCCTCACCGTGTCCAACATGGCGATCGAACACGGCGCCCGCGCCGGCCTCATCGCGCCGGACGACAAGACCTTCGCCTACCTCAAGGGCCGCCCTTACGCGCCCAAGGGCGAGGATTGGGACAAGGCCGTCGCATGGTGGCGCAGCCTCGCGACCGACGCAGGCGCGAACTACGACAAGACGGTCGTGATCCAGGCGGCGGACATCGCCCCCAGCGTCACCTGGGGCACCAGCCCGGAAGACGTCCTGCCGATCACCGGCGTGGTCCCCGCGCCTGAAAGCTTCGCCGATCCGTCCAAGCAGGCCGCCGCGCGCGCCAGCCTCGATTACATGGGGCTCGAACCCGGCCAGCCGCTCTCGTCGGTCGAGGTCCAGAACGTGTTCATCGGCAGCTGCACCAATAGCCGCATCGAAGACCTGCGCGCCGCCGCCGCCGTGCTCAAGGGCCGCAAGAAGGCCGCCAACGTCACCTGGGCGATCGTCGTCCCCGGCTCCGGCCTCGTGAAACGCCAGGCCGAGGAAGAAGGCCTCGACAAGGTGTTTATCGACGCGGGCCTCGAATGGCGCGAACCCGGCTGCTCGGCCTGCCTCGGCATGAACCCGGACAAGGTCCCCGCGGGCGAGCGCTGCGCCTCTACCTCGAACCGCAACTTCGTCGGCCGCCAGGGCCCCGGCGCCCGCACCCACCTCGTGTCGCCCGCCATGGCAGCAGCGGCGGCGGTAACGGGCCGCCTGACGGACGTGCGCGAGCTGATCTGACCGGCACCCACGCCCAGACCCACACGCCCACACGCCCACACCCAAACCCCTCATCATCGCGAGGAGCGCAGCGACGAAGCAATCCAGAGCGCTATCGCGTAACGCTCTGGAATGCGTCGCTACGCTCGCGGGTGGCGCGGGAAGAAATGTGCTGCTCCCCCTGTTTCCGCGTTGGCATATCCCATTGACATATCCCACCGGAGGCCTCACTTTCCGGGGATGAATGCACCATCTCGTCCCTCTGCGCGCCAGTCCAACCGGGCTGCCGTCTTCAAGTCAAACCGCAGTCAGGCGGTGCGGATCCCGAAGGATCTAGCCTTCCCGGACAGCGTGAAGCAGGTCGTCGTGCGGAAGCATGGTCGCAGCCTCGTGATCACGCCGGTCAACCAGTTCTGGGATGAATTCTTTGACGGCCCGGGCATCGACATTCAGGAACCTGCCGAGCTTCCCTACGATAAACGCGAAACCTTTTGATGCTCGTTTCGCTGCTGGATACCAACTTGTGCATCCGTGCGCTGCGCGATCGGCCGACTGCGATACGGGAACGGCTCAAGCGCGAGCAGGATACCCTCTGTCTGTCGACCGTGGTGCTCTACGAACTCTATGTCGGTGCCGCGCAGTCCGCCGCGCCGGACGTCAATCGCGCGGTCATCGATACGTTTGTCGAGCCGCTGCCCGTACTCGAGTTTGATGCTGAGGCCGCTTACCATGCTGCGTCGATCCGGGTCGATCTGGCACGCAAAGGCCAGATCATCGGCCCCTACGACTTGCTGATTGCCGGACACGCCCGCAGCCTGGGGCTCAAAGTCATTACAGGCAACCTGGGTGAATTTGGCCGGGTCGAAGGGCTTCGTTGCGAGGACTGGACCTGAGCGGTCCGGGCCCGCTTGCATCGCAGGTCATGCCGGTATAAGTTGCACTTAGCAACCTAAGCCCTGATCGGACCCAACATGCGCATCGTGATGACCGGCGCCACCGCCGGCTTCGGCCTCTATGCCGCAGAGCGTCTCGCGGATGCCGGCGCCAGCCTCACCATCGGCGCCCGCCATCCCGCTGCGCGCCCGCCTGCGCTCGGCGGCCGCGTCGCCGTGCTCCCGCTTGATCTCGATGCCCTCGCCAATGTCCGCGCCTTTGCCGCTGCTTTGGGGGAGGGGCCGATCGACGCACTTGTGCTCAATGCAGGCCTCCAGCTCGCCAAGCCCGCGACCAGCGCCGACGGTTTCGAGCGCACGTTCGCGGTCAATCACCTCGCGCACTATCTCCTCCTGCGCCTCCTCGCCCCGCGCCTCGCGCCCGGCGCGCGCGTGATCCTTACCGGCAGCGGCACCCACGATCCGGCGGAGAAGACCCCCGTCACCCCGCCTGTCCACGCCGATGCGGATCGCCTCGCCTATCCCGGAACCGATCCCACGGCGGAAAGCCGCACCCGCCAGGCCTGCTTCCGCGCCTACAGTTCCTCCAAGCTCTGCAACATCATGACCGCGCGCGAGGCGGCAAAGCGCCTGCCAGGGCTCAGCGTCATGTCGTTCGATCCGGGCTATGTCCCCCACACCGGCCTCGGTCGCGACAACGGCCCCATCATCGCCTCGCTGGTCAGCTATATCCTCCCGCTCATCATGAAGCGCGACCGCTCCAGCACGATCCCCCGCTCGGGCCAGTTCCTCGCCGATCTGGCGCTGGCGCCCCAATACGCGGCCTGCAACGGTGACTACTGGTCCGTCCGGGGCCCCGCGCTGCTGCGCCTCGCGCCGTCAGACCTCGCGCGCGACGATGCCGCCTGCGCCAGGCTTTGGGATGACAGCGCGCGCCTCGTCGATCTTGCGTGACGAAACACACCCCGTCGCAACCACCGCACGGCGTGGCCGCAGAACCGCCGGTCGCCTTTGCGCCGTTCATCCGCGCGAAAGGCTGGCCCGCGTCTTGGGAAAACGTTAGCTGAGCGGCTCGGCGGCCCGTTCCCTGTTTCCGCTGCCGCCGCATGATCGAAGGAGTTTGCCCGATGTCCGCACCCAGTCCGCGCCCCGCCGCGCTCGTCTTTGCCGCTGCGCTTGCCGCGTCGCTGCCGGCCGCCGCCCTTGCGCAGAACATGGAGCTTCCGCCCCTCGAGCAGCAGCCGCAGCCGCAGCCACAGCCCACCGCCGAGCTTCACACGACCGTCGCTGCCGTTTCGGGCGATGCGGCCGTGCTGCCCAAGGGCCCCGATATCAAGGGCGTGATCTCGCGCCGCAGCGCCGACCGGATGGAAGTGACTGCCGACGACGGCACGAAGACCATTGTCAACATCAACGATTACACCAAGATCCGCTCGAGCAAGGGGCTTTTCGGCATGAGCCGCCAGCAGCTCGCCGCCAATGCGCTTTTGAATGGCCTTCCGGTCATGATCCACACGCTGCAATCGGGCGATGCCCTGATGGCGAGCGAGATCCAGTTCAAGGACAAGGATCTCAAGATCGCCAACATGATCCGCACCGGCACCAAGCAAGGCTTTGAGGAACAGTCCGCCGCGACCGCCGAAGTCCGCGCGATGACCGAGGCGCTGCGCAGCCGCTTCGCCGATATCGACGAGTTCAACATCAAGAGCACTGCCAACGTGAACTTCGCCTCGGGCAAGACCGACCTCACGCCGCAGGGCAAGGCCGATCTTTGCAGCGTCGCCACGCAGGCGCAGGGCATCAAGAACGCGGTCATGCTCGTCGTCGGCTATGCCGATTCGAAGGGTAGCGAAGAGCTCAACCAGCGCCTCAGCGACCAGCGCGCCACGCGCGTCGTCAACTATCTGCAGCAAGCCTGCGGCTGGAAGCCCTACCGCATGCTCACCCCCAGCGGCATGGCCACCGCCAACCCGCTGGCGGACAACAGCACCCCTGAAGGCCGCGCGCAGAACCGCCGCGTTTCGGTCAACGTGATGGTGAGCAAGGCCGTCGACGGGCTCTGACCCACAGTCTTCTCCCCTCCCGCTTGCGGGAGGGGTCGGGGGTGGGCCTGTCCGCGCGCAAGCCTTCCCCTGCATCACACCTGCGGAAAGCTCCCGCCTCACGCTTGCAATCAAGGCTCGCGGAGGCCACTTCCAAGGCAGGCGGGATCAAGGAGCACTTCCGTGACCAAGAAGACCGATAAAGAGAGCAGCAACAGCTGGACCGGCCCTGCAGCCATCGCCGGCGCCGCGATCGGCTCTGCCGCGCTCGCTGCAGCCCTCCTCTATTCCTCGCGCCGCAAGGAACGCGCGGAAAAAGCCAAGCCCAAGCCCCCTGTCGAGCCAATCGACACCGATTGACCCGCCTGAAGTGGACGTCACCCCGGACTTGATCCGGGGTCCCGCTTGCCGCTAAGGCCCACGCCATGGAACCCGTCACCACCATCGATGGCCGCGCCATCCCGTTCGGCCGCAAGAACGTCGATACCGACGTCATCATCCCCGCCGCGTGGCTGAAAACGATCAGCCGCGAAGGGCTGGGCAAGGGTGCGTTCGAGGCGATCCGCAAGGATCCGGACAACATCTTCGACAGCGCCGAATTCAAGGGCTCGCCGATCCTCATCGCGGGTGACAACTTCGGCTGCGGCTCCAGCCGCGAACACGCCGCGTGGGCCCTGCTCGATCTCGGCATCAAGGCGGTGATCGCGCCTTCGTTCTCGGACATCTTCTCGGGCAATGCCTTCAAGAACGGCATCGTGACCGTCGTCCTGCCGCAGGAAGCGATCGACCGCCTGATGGAAGTGGCTGTGAGCGAACCCGTCCACATCGACCTCGAAGCCCAGACCGTGACGACCTCCTTCCAGGACCGCTTCACGTTCGAGATCGACGCTTTCCGCAAACACTGCCTTTTGAACGGCCTCGACGAAGTCGGCCTCACCATGGCCCGCGGCGATGCGATCAGCGCCTACGAAGCCAAAGCCAGCGCCGAACGCCCCTTCCTCGTCCACCCCGCCTGACAAGAAAATAGGGACAGTCCCTATTTTCTCGCGCAAAGAGGTCACCTTCGCGGCGAAGCCGCGCCCAATATGCGCGACGCCTTCGTCATCTCGGCTGACGCCGGAGGCATAAGCAACCTCTCTGCGCTCTTCTTTTCCTCTGCGTCTCCGCGAGAAACCCCTTCCTTAACCACCCGCTTAAATAGGGCTTCCCAAGCCTGCCAAAACATGGCTCAAAGGCGCCAACCAAAGCACCGGAGAGACCCATGAAAGCCTTGCGCACCCACGCCGTCGGCGGCCCCGAAACGCTCACGCTCGACGAGATCGACGCACCCGTCGCCGCACCCGGCCAGGTCGTCGTCGCGGTCAAGGCCTGCGCGATCAACTTCCCCGATACGCTGATGATCCGCGACATGTACCAGTTCAAGCCGCAGCGCCCCTATTCCCCCGGCGGCGAGTTCTCCGGCGTGGTCGAAAGCGTGGGCGAGGGTGTCACCCAGTGGAAGGTGGGCGACCGCGTCATCGGCATGTGCGGCAACGGCGGCCTTGCCGAAAAGGTCGCGCTCGATGCCGGCCGCATGTTCCCGCTCCCCGAAGGCGTCTCGTTCGAAACCGGCGCCTCGCTCCTCATGACCTACGGCACCACGATCCACGGCCTCAAGGACCGCGGCCACATCAAGGCGGGTGACACCCTCCTCGTCCTCGGTGCGGCCGGCGGTGTCGGCATTTCCGCGATCGAACTCGGCAAGGCCTGGGGCGCCCGCGTCATTGCCGCCGTCTCGTCCGAGGAAAAGGCCGCCGCCGCGCGCGAGGCCGGAGCAGACGACGTCGTGATCTACGGCCGCCCGCCCTTCAACAAGGACCAGAGCAAAGCCCTCGCCGATGCCTTCAAGGCCGCTTGCGGCCCGAACGGCGCGGACATCGTCTACGATATCGTCGGCGGTGATTATTCCGAACCCGCCGTCCGCGCCATCGCGTGGGAAGGCCGCTTCCTCGTCGTCGGCTTCCCCGCCGGCATCGCCAAGCTGCCGCTCAACCTCACGCTGCTCAAGTCCTGCGACGTCTGCGGCGTGTTCTGGGGCGCCTTCACCGCGCGCGAACCCGAGCGCAACGCCGCCCACGTCGCCGAACTCTTCGCGCTCCTCAAAGAGGGCCGCATCAACCCCCGCGTCTCCGCCCGCTTCCCCCTCGACCGCGGCGGCGAAGCCATCGCGCTGCTGGCGGACCGCAAGGCCGTGGGCAAAGTCGTCGTCACAATGGAGTGAGTGGCCCCCCCAGTTCGTCACCCGCGAGCGCAGCGAAGCAATCCAACACAACCGCTCCGGATTGCTTCGCCGCTACGCTCCTAGCACTGATGAACAGCGAGGCTCGCCTGACCCTCCCCATTTTTGCGAAGCACAAATGGGGAGGTGGCCCGCCGCAGGCGGGTCGGAGGGGTAATCCCCCCTACCGAGCCCGCGTCCAGACCTGTGTCTTGCACAGCGGCCAAACCACGCAGCCCTTCACCACCAGCTCTCCCGGCGATTTCAGCGAAACCGTCGCCGCATACGTCCCGCCATCGTTGGGATTGTAGATCGAACCCTTCCAGCTCCCACCCGCCGGCTTCAGCCCCCGGAAGATGTACATCCCGATCAACGGCCGCCCCCGCAGCGCCGGGTTCTTGTTGTTGCGGTCAAACCTGTCCTCCGCGCCGCCGGCGCCGCCAAGGATCTTCCCGCACAGCCCGCCGTCGCACTGCGAAACCTCGACCAGCCCGCCGCGCTCGGGCGTGCGCCACTGGCCATAGGGGTTCGCCTGCTCAGCAGCGCCCGCGCCCGCCGTCGCCGCCGCCAGCAACGCCCCGGCTATCAGCACCTTGCGCATTATCATTCCTTTCCGCTCTCGCGCCCATAGGCCGGCAGCGCCAGCTGCCAATGTATCGCTGCGCCGCGTAGCCCAAATCCTGCCAGTGCCGCCAGCGGCCATACGGCCATATTGGAGAGACCTGCCACATGCCCACCCGCGCAGATCGCCGAGGTAAGCGCGGCGGGTGTCACGTAAAGCTCGGGCCGCATGATGATCGAGGGCCTGCCAGCGATCACATCGCGGATCACCCCGCCCACGCAGCCGGTGATCACCCCCATCAACGCGGCTGGCACCGGCGCGACTCCATAGGCCAGCGCTTTTGCCGTCCCCAGCACGGCATAGGCTCCAAGCCCTGCCGCATCGGCCCATTCGATCACCAGCGTCCCCTCGCGCCACCAGCGCGCCGGGCTGAACCAGACGAGCATCGCCACCGTCAGGCACACCGGCGCGGTCCAGGCATTGTGCACCCAGAACACCGGCGCCCCGATCAGCAGATCGCGCACCGTGCCGCCACCCACGCCCGTTACCACCGCGAAAAACGCCATGGTCACAAAGGTTTGCCGCATACGTGCAGCCAGCAGCGCCCCGCTCAGCGCCGTCACCGCTATGCCCGCAGGATCAAGCGCTGCCACTGCGGCAAAGACATCTGCCGCCGCAGGCGCGAGCGGTGGGGCAGGCAAATGGAGGGCCAGTGCGGACATGGTGCCTCATAGCACCGCGCTTAGGCCGAAAGTAACCACCCTGCGGCTAAGATGAAACCGAAGCGGTCTTTTTTCCTCCAGCAGGCGTCTCGCAGCACGTGAAGAATCTGCTCAAGAGCTGGCAAGGCACACGCACCGGGCACGATGTGCCCGAGAGCGATGATGCCGCGCATCGGCTTGCCGTGTTCGAGGATATCGAGCGCGGTCATGCCGGCTGGTTCTGGGCAACCGACGCCGCCGGACGCCTGTCCTACATCTCCCCTGCCGCCTGCGAGCGTTTCGGCGCCGCCGCCGAAGCCCTGATCGGCCAGCCTTTCACCGCGCTGTTTGAAACCGATCCGGAAAACCCCGGCGAACGGTCCGACCGCCCGCTCCAGTTCCTCTTCGGCTCCCATGCGCGGCTTGCGGATGTTACCGTCCGGCTCGTGCCCGATCGCTGCGGCCCGGGCGGCCGGCCCGGGTGGTGGGCGCTTTCCGGCCAGCCCAAGATCGGCGTTGCCAAGCCCGGCAGCGACGGCGCCTTCCACGGCTATCGCGGCAGCGCGCGCGATATCACGGTCGAATACGAACGCCGCATCGAGGATTCGCGCCTCGCCGAGTTCGATTCGCTCACCGGCCTTGCCAACCGCCACCGCATCACCCGCCGCTTCGAACAGATGCTCTCCGCATTCCGTGGCACCATGCGCCCGGCCACGCTGATGATGCTTGATCTTGACCGCTTCAAGCATGTCAACGACACGCTTGGCCACCCCGCCGGCGACGAACTCCTGCGCCAGGTCGCCCAGCGCCTGATCAAGGTCGTCGGGACAGTGGGCGAGATCGGCCGCCTCGGCGGCGACGAATTCCAGATCCTCCTTCCCGATCAGGAAGATCGCGGCAAGCTCGGCGAACTGGCCGACAAGATAATCGCCCTGATCTCGCAGCCCTATCGCATCGACGACAACCACGTCGTCATCGGCGTCTCGGTCGGCATGGCGATCGCGCCGTTCGATGGCACCGAGCGCGAGGAAATCGTCCGCGCCGCCGATCTTGCGCTCTATGCCGCCAAGCACGGCGGGCGCGGCCAGTTCCGCTTCTATTCCACCGATCTCAAGGACGAGAAGGAAGAGCGCCGCCAGCTGGAAGACGCGCTGCGCGATGCCCTCGCCACGGTCGACAGCGCGGTGGACAACTGGGAAGAACCCCAGCTTGCCATGGTCTACCAGCCGGTTGTGCGCACCGAGGATCACTTGGTCGTCGGCTTCGAGGCGCTGATGCGCTGGGAGCACCCGAGCCGCGGCGCCATCTCGCCTGCGGTATTCATCCCGGTTGCGGAAGATACTGGCCTCATCCTCCAGCTCGGCGCCTGGGCGCTGCGCCAGTCGGTGCGCGATGCCATGGCTTGGCCAAAGACCCTGCGCGTCGCGGTCAATGTTTCGGCCGTACAGTTTGCGCACCCCAGCTTTCCCGCCACTGTCGCCGAAGTGCTCGAGTCCACTGGCCTCGATCCCGACCGGCTCGAGCTCGAGCTCACCGAATCCGTGTTCATGGGCGATGGCGAGGCAACCGACGCCGCATTCAAGGCGCTGAAAGCACTGGGCGTCCGCCTCGCGCTCGATGATTTCGGCACCGGCTATTCCTCGCTCAGCTACTTGCGCGCCGCGCCCTTTGACAAGCTCAAGGTCGATCGCAGCTTCGTCGAGAGCTGCACGCTCACCGATCAGAACAGCGCCAAGATCATCGCCGCGATCATCGGACTTGCCGATGCGCTCGGCATGGAAACCACCGTGGAGGGCGTCGAAGCCTTCGACCAGCGCGATGTGGTCTGCGCCAAGGGCGCCCGCCTCATCCAGGGCTATCTCTATTCGCCCCCGCTCGATCAGGCCACCGTGCTCGAACGCATGCGCTCCGAAGAGCTGCGCATCCCGCCCGACGGTCCCCGCCGCCACCGCCCGGAGCGCCGCCTCGTCTACCGCCGCATCGGCGTCATCCACGAAGACCACCGCTACGAAGCGCTGCTGCGCAATCTCTCGGCCACTGGCGCGGGGATCGAGGGCCTTGTCGGCGTACCTCTCGGCGCCAGCCTCGTGCTCGATCTCGGCGCCGGCCAACTTGCCGTTGTCAGTGTCTCGCGCTCGGAAGAGGCGAGCATCGGCGTCGAGTTCGAAACCCCCCTTGTCAGCGACGGCGCTGGCGGCCTCGTCACGCGCTACCGCGCCAGCCCCTACGCCCTCGCCGCCGCCGCCCGCATGGCCAGCAGCAGCACGCCCCAGTTCATGGAAGTCGAAGTCCGCAAACGCGCCTAAGGCCTTCCCCATTTTTGCGAAGCACAAATGGGCCAAAAAGACCGTTAGATCCTCCCCATTTTTGCGCAGCACAAATGGGGAGGTGGCCCGCGAAGCGGGTCGGAGGGGCAAGCGCCTCAAAAGTAGAGCCATCAACCCAAGCCTCGTCATTGCGAGCGCAGCGAAGCAATCCAGAGCCGTGGTGCACGACGCCCTGGATTGCTTCGCTGCGCTCGCAATGACGATAGACTCGGGATCGCCTCGCGAGGTTCAGGCGGCCGGATCGGAAGCGGCAAACCTTCGCCTCGCCCGCCGCCGCCGAAACAGCAGCACCACCCCCACCACAGACCCCGCCACTGCCAGCGCAGCAAAGCCGATCAGCACCGGATGGTGCGAATTCTCGCGCCCCTCCAGATCCATGATGTGCAGCCCCCACATGAAGTCATAGGCGCGCCACAGCCGCGTCCTCACCGCCAGCACTTCGCCGGTCCCGGCGTCGATATAGAGGTGCGTGTCATCGCCAAACCGCGCCTGCCACGAAGGCCGCTCCCGGCGCAGTTCGATCGGCGCCTTGTCCGCTGCAAACCGCGCCATGCCCACCAGCCTTGCCTCGCCGCGATAGGTCGCCAGCGCAATCGCGCGCGCCTCGGCTTCCTCCACAGCGGGCAGGGCGAGCCCGTTCTTCGCATCGAACCGCCGCAGGGCGCCGCCCGCCAGCGTGGCAACCCACACCGGCCGCCCGGCCTCGTCCACCAATGTCAGCTTGGTCACCGGCGCCGCTTGCGGCACCACCAGGCCCGCCAGCGCCACCGCCCCGGGCTCGGCGCGCAGGTGCGCCCCGCGCACTTCCTCGATCGGCCAGGAAGCCATGAACAGCCCGCTCGCCGTCCACAGCAGCAGCGGAACGCCGACCAGCCAGCCGAGCCAGATGTGCCAGCGGGCAAGGCGGCGCATCACGCGCAGCATCAGATATGGATCGGCTTGCCGCCAATCCCCATCGCGGCTTCCTTCAGCGCTTCGGCATGAGTCGGGTGCGCGTGGCTGGTATAGGCAATGTCCTCCGCCGTCGCGCCAAATTCCAGCGCCAGCGCGGCCTCGGCAATCATCGAACCCGCCACCGAGGCGATGCACCACACGCCAAGCACGCGCTCGGTCTTGGCGTCCGCGATCACCTTCACGAAGCCGTCGGGCTCATGGTTGGTCTTGGCGCGGCTGTTCGCCAGCATCGGGAACTTGGAAACCTTCACCTCACCCTTCTCGCGCGCGGCTTCCTCGGTCAGGCCCACGCCCGCGATTTCGGGGAAGGTATAGACCACGCCCGGGATCACATTGTGGTTCACGATGCCGGTCAGTCCGGCGATGAACTCCGCCACCGCAACGCCTTCGTCCTCGGCCTTGTGCGCCAGCATCGGTCCCGGGATCACGTCGCCGATGGCCCAGACGCCCGGCACCGCGGTGCGGAAATCATGGCCCGTCTCGATCTGTCCGCGCTTGTTCACCTCAAGGCCGATCTTCTCGAGGCCCAGCCCGTCCACATTCGGCCGCCGCCCGATGGCGACCAGCACGCAGTCTGCCGTCAGCGTCTCGGAAGCGCCGCCTGCCGAAGGCTCCAGCGTCAAAGTCGCGGTCTTGCCCTTCACGGTCACGCCCGTCACCTTGGTGGAAAGCTTGAGCTCCATGCCCTGCTTCTTGAAGATCTTCGCCGCTTCCTTGCGCACGTCGCCGTCCATGCCCGGCAGCAACTGGTCGAGGAACTCCACCACCGTCACCTTCGCGCCAAGCCGCCGCCAGACCGAACCCAGCTCCAGCCCGATCACCCCGCCGCCGATCACCACCAGATGATCCGGCACCCGGTCCAGAGCCAAGGCGCCGGTCGAATCCACGACCACGCCCGCGTCGTTATCGACAGTCACCCCCGGCAGCGGCGTCACGCTCGAACCCGTGGCAATCACCACGTCCTTCGCCGTCACCTTCGCGCCGCCCACGGTCACCGTGTGCGCATCTTCGAACGCGGCATAGCCCTTCAGCCAGGTCACCTTGTTCTTCTTGAACAGGAACTCGATCCCGCCCGTCAGCTGCTTCACCGAATCCAGCTTCTGCTGCTGCATCGCAGCCAGATCGAGCGTCACCGGCCCGGTCTTGATGCCATAG
Source organism: Novosphingobium sp. (assembly GCF_037133355.1). Lineage (GTDB taxonomy): Bacteria > Pseudomonadota > Alphaproteobacteria > Sphingomonadales > Sphingomonadaceae > Novosphingobium. The sequence continues at coordinate 179,861 of NZ_JBAXOI010000008.1, forward strand.
CTCGCAAACGTCCCGTCCACCGCCTCGGCGAACTTCTCCGATCCGTGCAGCAGCGCCTTCGAAGGAATGCACCCCACGTTGAGGCACGTGCCACCCAGGGTCTCGCGCCCCTCGGCACAAGCCACCTTCAGCCCCAGCTGCGCCGCGCGGATCGCCGCAACATAGCCGCCCGGGCCAGCACCGATGACAAGCACGTCGTAGTCGTATTCAGCCATGTTGAGGCTCTTTCCTTGCGTGTCTTCCTCCACCACTCGTCATTCCCGCGAAGGCGGGAATCCAGGGGCGGCGAAGAACTGGATTCCCGCCTTCGCGGGAATGACGAAAGCTTCGTACCAGATCACATATCAATCAGCAGCCGCGTCGGATCCTCGATCGCTTCCTTGATCGTCTTCAAAGCGGTCACAGCCTCGCGCCCATCGATGATCCGGTGGTCATAGCTCAGCGCGATATACATCATCGGCCGCACCACGATCTGCCCATCGCGCACCACCGGCCTGTCCTCGATCCGGTGCAGCCCCAGCACGGCAGACTGCGGCGGATTGATGATCGGCGTGGACATCAGCCCGCCAAACACGCCGCCGTTCGAAATCGTGAACGTGCCGCCCGCCATATCGGCCATGGTCAGCGAGCCGTCGCGCGCCTTCTTGCCGTATTCGGCAATCGCCTTCTCGATCCCGGCAAAGCTCATCTTGTCGACATCGCGCACCACCGGTACGACCAGCCCATTCGGCGCCGAAACCGCGACCGAGATATCGACGTAGTCGAAATAGACGATCTCATCGCCCTGCATCTGCGCGTTGACCGCCGGAATGTCCTTCAGCGCCAGCACCGATGCCTTCGCGAAGAAGCTCATCAGGCCCAGCTTCACGCCGTGCTTCTTCTCGAACACGTCCTTGTACTTCGCGCGCGCTTCCATCACCGCGCTCATGTCCACGTCGTTAAACGTGGTGAGCATCGCCGCGGTTTCCTGTGCAGATTTCAGCCGCTTGGCGATGGTCTGGCGCAGGCGGGTCATCTTCACCCGCTCCTCGCGCCGCCCGCCGACAGGTGCCGCCACCGGAGCCGGGGCAGGGGCCGCAGCCGCCACCACAGGAGCCGGAGCAGCCTGCTTGGCCACAGCCGCCGCCAGCACGTCTTCCTTGGTCAGGCGCCCGTCCTTGCCGGTGCCCTTGACCGTCGCCGGGTCGATCCCATGCTCCAGCACCGCGCGCCGCACGGCCGGCGAAAGCGCCGCCGCATCGTCCGCCACGGCCGCCGGGGCAGGGGCTGCCGCCTTCGCCGCAGGCGCCGCAGCCGCAACCCCGCTCGTCTCGATCAGCCCCAGCAGCGCGCCCACCGCCACGGTGTCACCCTCGGCAGCAATATGCGCGCCCATGATCCCCGCAACCGGCGAGGGCACTTCGACGGCCACCTTGTCGGTCTCGAGGCTGGCGATCGGCTCATCCACCGCCACCGCTTCGCCGGGCTGCTTGAGCCACTGGCCAACCGTCGCTTCGCTGACACTTTCGCCCAGCACGGGCACTTTCACTTCGATAGACATGTTATTGTCTTCCTGAGAAAATTGCGGCCGTTCAGGCCTTCTTCTTGGTCCGACGCAGCTCACCGCGCACCGAAAGCGAAAGCGCATCGGCCACCAGCGCCGCCTGCTGCGAGGCGTGCCGCTTCGCCAGGCCCGTCGCCGGCGAGGCCGCCGCCGAGCGCCCGGCATAGCGCGCACGGCTGACCTTGCTGCCAGCCGCTTTCAGCGCTTCCTCGATCAGCGGCTCGACGAAGAACCACGCGCCGTTGTTGCGCGGCTCTTCCTGGCACCACACCACCTCTTCAAGGTTCGCCATGCGCGAAAGCCTGAGCGCCAGCGGCTCGCCCGGGAAGGGATAGAGCTGCTCGAGCCGGATGATCTGCACATCCGTGATCCCCGCCGCATCGCGCGCTTCGATCAGGTCATAGGCAACCTTGCCGCTGCACAGCACCACGCGCCGGGTGTTCTCGTCGCTCGCCGGATTGAGGTCGGAGAGGATGCGCATGAAGTGCCCCTCGCCGACAAAGTCCGAAGCCTTGGACTTCGCCAGCGCATGCCGCAGCAGGCTCTTGGGCGTCATGATGATCAGCGGCTTGCGGAACGGCCGCTGCATCTGCCGGCGCAGCACGTGGAAGTAGTTCGCCGGGCTGGTGATGTTGCACACTTGGATATTGTCCTCGGCGCAGAGCTGGAGATAGCGCTCCAACCTTGCCGAGGAATGCTCCGGCCCCTGTCCCTCATAGCCATGCGGCAGCAGCATAACGAGCCCGTTGGCGCGCAGCCACTTGGCTTCGGACGCCGCAATGTACTGGTCGATCACGATCTGCGCGCCGTTGGCAAAGTCGCCGAACTGCGCTTCCCACAGCACCAGCGTCTTGGGATCGGCGCTCGCATAGCCATATTCGAAGCCCAGCACGCCGTATTCCGAAAGCGGGCTGTCATGCACTTCGAAGCGCCCATGCGGCAGCGTCTTCAGCGGTACGTACTTGCGCTCGTCGGTCTGGTCGACCCACACCGCATGGCGCTGGCTGAACGTGCCGCGCCCTGAATCCTGCCCCGAAAGCCGCACGTTGAAGCCCTCGGTCAAGAGGCTGCCAAACGCCAGCGCCTCGCCCGTCGCCCAGTCAAACCCTGCGCCCTCGGCAAACATCTGCCGCTTGGCCTCGATCACGCGGCCCAGCGTCTTGTGGATGGTGAGGTCCTCAGGCACCGTCGTCAGCGTCCGGCCCAGAGCATCGAAGCGCTTCTGGTCGATGCCGGTGGGCACATTGCGCCGCGCCGTCACCGGATCGGCCGGCTTGTTGAGCCCGCTCCAGCGCCCGCCGAACCAGTCGGCCTCGTTCGCCTTGTAGCTCTTGGCCGCCTCGAACTCGGCCTCCAGCGTCGCGACGAAGCGGTCCTCGTTCTCGCCCTTCCAGTCCTTGTCGATCACGCCCTGCTCGATCAGGCGGCGCGCATAGACTTCCGAAACCGCCGGATGCTGCTTGATCCGCGCATACATCAGCGGCTGGGTAAAGCTCGGCTCGTCGCCCTCGTTGTGGCCGAAGCGGCGGTAGCACCACATGTCCACCACCACGTCGCGGCCGAACTTCTGGCGGTAGTCGATCGCCAGCTTGCACGCGAAAGTCACCGCTTCGGGATCATCGCCGTTCACGTGGATGATCGGCGCCTGCACGCCCTTCGCCACGTCGCTCGGATAGGGCGAGCCGCGGCTGAACTGCGGGCTCGTCGTAAAGCCGATCTGGTTGTTGATGATGAAGTGGATGCACCCGCCGGTGTTGTAGCCCTTCACGCCCGAAAAGCCGAAGCACTCCCACACGATGCCCTGGCCCGCAAAAGCCGCATCGCCGTGGATCAGGATCGGCAGCACCTGCTTGTGCTTGCCCGGCCCGATATCCTCGCGAAACGCCTGCTGCGCGCGCGCCTTGCCCAGCACCACCGGGTCCACCGTTTCGAGGTGGCTCGGGTTGGGCTGCAAGCTCATATGCACCTTGATCCCGTCGAACTCGCGGTCGGTCGAGGTGCCGAGGTGATACTTCACGTCGCCCGAACCGCCCACGTCCTCGGGGTTGGCGGTGCCGCCGGAAAACTCGTGGAAGATCACGCGGTAGGGCTTGGCCAGCACGTTCGCCAGCACGTTCAGCCGCCCGCGATGCGCCATGCCGTAGATGATCTCGCGCACGCCCAACTGGCCGCCATACTTGATCACGGCCTCCAGCGCCGGGATCATGGATTCGCCGCCATCAAGGCCGAAGCGCTTGGTCCCGACATACTTCTTGCCGAGGAACTTCTCGTATTGCTCGCCGCGCACCACCGCCGCAAGGATCGCCTTCTTGCCGTTGGGGGTGAAGTCGATGCTCTTGTCGCCGCCCTCGATCCGGTCCTGCAGGAACTTGCGCTCCTCCACGTCCGAGATGTGCATGTATTCAAGGCCGACCTTGCCGCAGTAGTTCTTCTGCAGCACCGCCACGATCTGGCGCGGGGTGGCCCACTGCATCCCGAGCACGCCGCCCACGAAGACCTTCTTGTCGAGGTCAGCGCCCACAAAGCCATGGTATTCCGGGCTGATGTCCGCTGGCAGTTCCTGCCGCGCAAGGCCCAGCGGATCGAGGTCCGCCGCAAGGTGCCCGCGCACGCGGTAGGTGCGCACCAGCATCATCGCGCGGATCGAGGCGCCCGCCGCCGCTTCCAGCGCCGCTTCGTCCAGCGGCGCGCCGGCGGCCTTCGCCGCCTTGGCGATTTCCACCTTCAGCGCCATCGGATCGAGCGCCCGGGTCAGGTCGTCGCCCGCGCCCGGATCGGTCACCGGCCAGCGCGAGGATGCCCACGAAGGCCCGGCTTGCGGACCCTCCTGCGCCGGATCCAGCTCGAACGCCTGCAATTCCTGACCCATACTTCTCTCCTCTTGCCCCGGGGAGGTTGGGGCTTCGGACATTCCGGCGCAGCGTTCGCGCCGGCACTTTCCCGTAGGGCGCGCACCGCCCGGTATTGTAACCATGCAAACCCGCACAACTGGCGGGCTTAACCGTGTCCCTGCAAAAGGAGCGCGCTCCCCGGGCCACGTAAAACCGCGTAGCTGAACGGGGCGCGAACCTGCTGCGGGCAGGTCTTCGCGCCCCGGGCCAGCCTCAGGCCAGCGAGGGGTCGATGCCCTTGCACGCCACCAGCAGTTCCTTCACCGCATCGACCGATACCTGCAGGCCGGCCTTGTCGGCCTCGTCCAGCTCGATCTCGATGATCTTCTCCACGCCGCCCGCGCCGATCATCACCGGCACGCCCACATAGAGGCCATCAACGCCGTACTGGCCATCGACATAGGCCGCGCAGGGCAGGATGCGCTTCTGGTCATTGAGATACGCTTCGGCCATCGCGATGCCCGAAGTGGCGGGCGCATAGAACGCCGAGCCGGTCTTGAGCAGGGCCACGATCTCGCCGCCGCCGCTGCGGGTCCGCTGCACGATCGCGTCGATGCGCTCCTGCGTCGAAAGGCCCATCTTGACGAGGTCGGGCACGGGGATGCCGTTGACGGTCGAATAGCGCGTCACCGGAACCATGGTGTCGCCGTGGCCGCCGAGCACGAACGTGTTCACGTCCTTGACCGAAACCTGGAATTCATCGGCGATGAAGTGGCTGAAACGCGCCGAATCCAGCACGCCCGCCATGCCGACGACCTTGTGGTGCGGGAGGCCCGAAAACTCGCGCAGCGCCCAGACCATCGCGTCGAGCGGGTTGGTGATGCAGATCACGAACGCGTCCGGGGCATTGGCCTTGATGCCTTCGCCCACGGCCTTCATCACCTTGAGGTTGATGCCCAGCAGGTCGTCGCGGCTCATGCCCGGCTTGCGGGCAACACCGGCGGTGACGATGATGACGTCCGCGCCCGCGATGTCGGCATAATCGTTGCTACCGGTGATCTTCGCGTCAAACCCTTCGATCGGCCCGCACTGCGAAAGATCGAGCGCCTTGCCCTGCGGCACGCCCTCGACCACGTCGAACAGCACGATGTCGCCCAGTTCCTTCTGCGCGGCGAGGTGGGCCAGCGTGCCCCCGATATTGCCGGCGCCGATGAGCGCGATTTTCTTGCGAGCCATGGCTTTTGAGATCCTTTCCCGGAATTGCGGGACAACTGGCAACTGCCCGGTGGGTTGGGTACCGGGGCGGTCTAGCGGCCGTGCAAAGGACCTCCCGCGTCCCGCATGACGGGAAGGATTCCAGACGGATAAGCTTCGCCTAAGCCCGGTGCCGGGGGATTGCAAGGCGCAAAAACCCGCTTCAACCGGGTTTTTGCGATAACAGTTCGCAATAGCATTAAGGCAAGCAAGCGCCCTCAGCGCTGCGGCATGGCCCGCGCCGCGCAGTCCCGCGCCATCGCGCTGTCAAGGCTCGCGCAGACGGTGATCCACCACCGCGCCCCAACCTTGTCGCCGCTCGCCGCAGCAATCTCTGCCGCTTCGCAGGCGCGCCGCGCCGCCGAAAGCCCATGCGCGGCAAACAGCCGCAGCGCTGCGGTGAGCAGTGCATCCTCGCGCGCCAGCCGCGCCTCGAGGGAATCGTCGTTCGCCCCCTCCCGCTTGCCGGGCAGGGCGGCGCCATTGTCGTTGGCCGGCCGCGCCAGCCGCACCGCGCGGCGCCGGATCATGCCCCAGTTCAGGCAAGGCGAGATGATCCCGTAGCGAGGGGCGAAGTGCAGCATGGGGGATGTCTCCTCGAACAGGGCGATGGCCGCGCTTCTACCCAAGGTCCGTGAACAGCGGGTTGGTCCTTAGGGTAAAGACCCCGCTAACGCTGACTTAAGTGGGTCAAGTATCTGACAAATCGAGATACATAGGTCATGATTACCCAACCCTCCCCATTTTTGCGAAGCACAAATGGGCCGATGGACCTGCAGATCCTCCCCATTTTTGCGAAGCACAAATGGGGAGGTGGCCCGCCAAAGGCGGGTCGGAGGGGCAACCGCAAACACCGCCTCACCCCCCCGGCTGAGCGATCCACTTCCCCGCATTCTCATAAGCCGGGTTCACCGCCGAACCCCCCGGCAGCGCGCCTGCGCGATAAAGCGCATCGCCCCCGCGCGCTTCCACCGCCGGCGCAAACTGCGGTGCCGCCCCGGCACGTCCCCCGGTGTAGTTCGGCAGCGGCGCCTGCCCGAACGAAGCACTGCCCGGCGCGGCCTGCGCCTGCTTCAGCGCATTGATCCGCCCCGCCTCGAACGCCTTCTCCAGCGTGATCGGATCGGCCACGTCGGCCGCCGCCGGCACCCAGGTCCGCGGATGCGGCGCCGCCACCGGTTCGCCGCCCGCATAGACGCCGTTGAACGCCGCCGGCCGCCCTGCCGCGCCTTGCCAGCGATAGAACCGGTGCGCGCCGATCGTGCCGAGAAAGCTCAGGCTGTCCGCCCAGTAAGGATGGACGGCGCTGGTATGGTAATGCGTCGCCAGGCCCACCGGCGCATAGACATAGCCCGCCAGCGCATCGGCCGCCACGCGCCGCGCCCGATCCCAGAATGCCGCAACGGGCCGCCGCGCCAGCGATCCGTCGCAGGCGAAGCTGAACTGGCAGCCCGGCCGCTCCGATCCCTGATAGACCACGCCGCACACTGTCTTGGGCCAGGCCGGATGCGCCACCCGGTTCAGCACCACTTGCGCCACCGCGCGCTGCCCCGCATCGGGCTCGCTCGCCGCCTCGTAATAGATCGCCGCCGTCAGGCACTGCAGCGCGCGGCTTTGGTCGAGGCTCGTGCCCCGCGCCAGTATCGGCCGCGCTGCTGGGCCGATCCCGGTGATCGGCACCCCGTCATCCGTATGGATCTGCGCATCCCACGCGCTGCGCGCTTCATCGGGCGCCAGCATCCCCGTGTCATTGCTCGCAAGATAGTAGAACGCCGATCCCGGAAAGCTGTCCCCCGGCCGCTCGAACGGCTGCAACCCACCCCGCGCCCGCGCCGCTCCGCCACCAGCCTCGCCCCAGCCCAAAGCGCCAAAAGCCACAACCAGCGCCGCCGTAACCAGCGCAGCAATCGCGCCCAGCCGCCAGTTTCTCAGTTCCCGAACATCGCCAACCTGCGGAAGGGTGGTGGAGTCTTGACTGTTTCCCCCCTCCCGCTTGCGGGAGGGGTCGGGGGTGGGCTGAGGCGCCGCCAAGCTATCAGCTACAGGCACCACCACCCGCCGAGGCGCCTTCGCCTCGGGCGGCAGCTTCACCGGCCGGTAGTCAATGATCAGCGGCATAAGGCTACGGGACTCGCGATACGGCAGACCAGCGCTAGAACGTCCCCAACCGCCCCGCACCCGGCCATTTCACCCCGTCCCGCTTAGGCACACCCACCTGCCATCCGGTTAACGCCGACCCCTCCGACCCGCCTGCGGCGGCCCACCTTCCCATTTGCGCTTCGTGAAAATGGGGAGGATTCAAGGACTGCCTTCCTCCCTCCCCAAGACCTGCAGATCCTCCCCATTTTTGCGAAGCACAAATGGGGAGGTGGCTCGCGAAGCGAGACGGAGGGGTATTGCCCCAAAGGGCAGGTCCCGCTACCACTCGCCCCGACGCCACCGGTGCCCGCGCAAGCGGGCTAAGAGGGAATCCGGACCATATCCGGAGCTGCCCCCGCAACTGTGCCCGGATAGCGCCCTGTCCACTATGCCACTGGCCGCAAGGCTGGGAAGGCGGGCAGGGGGCCATGACCCCGGGCGAGCCAGGAAACCTGCCGGTGTGTGGTCGTTCCGCGGCCGGGCGGGGTGTACCGGGCGCATGCGAGAGACGGCGCGCCATATGGCCCCGCGCCTCCTCCCGCCATGGACGGCAACGTCCATGGGCCCGTGGAGAACCGTCATGAATGCTCGTCACAAGACCCACCCCCAACCCCTCCCGCAAGCGGGAAGGGAGCAACACAGCGTTTCGTTGAGGCACAAGCACGCCCTCCCGCTTGCGGGAGGGCCGCGAGACTTGCTGAGCGCAGCGAAGCTAGTCGCAGCGGGGTGGGCCTGCGCAGCGCTGGCCATCGCCAACCCCGCGCACGCCCAGCAGGAAGGCGAAGTGATGGTCGCCGACACGCTCCGCCCCGAAGCGATCACCGTCATCGCCACCGGCAGCCCCCAGCGCATCGACCAGACCGGCCAGCCCATCACCGTCCTCACCGCGCAGGACCTGAACCGCATCCAGGGCCCGGATATCACCCGCGCGCTCGAACAAGTCCCCGGCCTCACCCTCAGCCGCAACGGCGGCCCCGGCGCCTTCACCGGCGTGCGCCTGCGCGGCTCGGACTCCGAACAGGTCCTCGTCCTTATCGACGGCGTCCGCGTCGAAGACGTCTCCGCCCCCGGCGCCGGCTTCGATTTCGGCACGCTGACGACCGGCGGCATCGAACGCATCGACGTGCTGCGCGGCGCCAATTCGGTCACCTGGGGCAGCGCCGCGCTCGGCGGCGTCATCGCCGTCCAGACCCGCGAGCTCAATGGCATCGAAGCCACCGCCGAAGTCGGCAGCCGCGGCAGCTTCTCCGGCGATGCGACTGCCGGCCTCGCCAAGGATCGATACGCCCTCGCGCTCACCGGCGGCTACACCACCACCGACGGCATCTCCGCCGCCGCCGTGGGCACCGAAGCCGACGGCGCCCGTCAATGGCACCTCGGCGGCAAGGCCCGCCTCGATCTTACGCCCGGCCTCTCCCTCGTCGCCAACGCCCGCTACGCCGACACGCGCACTGAAATCGACGGCTACCCCGCGCCCAACTACACCTTCGCCGATACCCCCGAATACCAGACCACCCGCCAGGCCTCGGGCCGCCTCGGCCTGCGTTACGAAGGCGACTGGCTCACCCTCAACACCGGCTACGCCCTCGCGGACACCAAGCGCGACTACTTCGACCCCACTTTCGGCACCGCCCCCAGCTACGGCTACCGCGGCCGCAGCCAGCGCGCCGATCTCACCGGCCGCGCCCGGCTGCCGTCCGATTTCGCGCTCGATTTCGGCGCCGACAGCGAATGGACCCGCTACTCCGGCACGTTCGATGCCCGCCAGTCCGCCCGCCAGACCAGCGCCCACGCCCTGCTCGGCTGGTACACCGAAAGCGTCTCCCTCGCTGCCGGCCTTCGCTTCGACGACCACAGCCGCTTCGGCAATGCCACCACCCTCGGCGCCAACGGCACCGTCCGCCTCGCCCAAAACCTGCGCCTGCGCGCCAGCTACGGCGAGGGCTTCAAGGCCCCCACGCTGTTCCAGCTGCTCTCGGACTACGGCAACCCCGCGCTCCGCCCCGAACGCACCCGCAGCTACGACGCCGGCCTCGAGTACGACAGCGGCCCCATCCGCGCCGCGCTCACGCTCTACCGCCGCGACAGCCGCAGCCTCATCGCCTACGTCTCGTGCTTCGGCGAGAGCACCGGCATCTGCACCAATCGCCCCTTCGGCACCTACGACAACATCGGCAAGGCCCGCGCCGAAGGCGCCGAGGCCGAACTCACCCTGAAGCCTGCCGACACGCTCACCCTGCGCAGCATCTACACCTATACCCGCGCCAGAGACCTCACCACCGGCAACGACCTCGCTCGCCGCCCCCGCCACGCGCTCACGCTCTCGGGTGATTGGCAATCCCCGCTCGCCGGCCTCGCCCTCGGCGCAGACCTGCGCCTCATCAGCAGCAGTTTCGATAATGCGGCCAACACGGCCAGGCTCCCCGGCGGCGCCATCGCCACGCTCCGCGCCAGCGTCCCCCTCCACGATCGCATCACCCTCTACGCCCGCCTCGAAAACGCCTTCGACACCCGCCTCCCCACCGCCGCCGGCTACAGCGCCACAGGCCGAGGCGCCTTCGCCGGCCTGAGGGTTCGCTACTGATGCCCACGCCCCCCTTCCGGCCCTCCCCATTTTCCCCTGAGCCTGCCGAAGGGGCAAATGGGGAGGTGGCCCGCCAAAGGCGGGTCGGAGGGGTATTTCCCCTTCACCCCCCCTCCCGCTTGCGGCCAGGCTCGCCCCTTCTTCCCCCCTCCCGCTTGCGGGAGGGGCCGGGGGTGGGCCGCGCCGCCATCATCGCACTCGCCGCAATCCTCACCGCCTGCACCCAGCAACCCACCTCCAGAACCACCCACGTCCTCCCCACGATCGTCAGCCTCAACCCCTGCGCCGACGCCATCCTCGCCGAAGTCACGCAGCCCGGCCAGCTCCTCGCCCTCTCGCACTACAGCGCCGATCCGCGCGCCGCATCGATGGACCCCGCCACCGCCCGCCGCTACCCCACAACCCGCGGCACGCTCGAGGAAGTCATCGCCTTGCGCCCCGACATCGTCGTCGATGGCACTTTCGTCCCCCCTGCCACCGCCGCTGCCTACCAGCGCCTCGGCCTCGGCCTCGAAACGCTCGGCATCGCCGGCACGGTCGAGGAAAGCCGCGCCCAGATCCGCCGCCTCGCCGCACTCGCCGGAAACCCGGCGCGCGGCGAAGCGCTGATCGCGCGCATCAACGCCGCCCTCGCGCAAGCCGCCGCCCCGCCAGGCGCGCCGCGCATCCCCGCGCTGGTGTGGGAGCCCGGCGGCATTGTCCCGGGCGACAGCACGCTCATCGCCGATCTCCTGCGCCGCACCGGCTTCACCAATTTCGCCGCCGCGCGCGGATTGGGGCAGGCCGATCAGCTGCCGCTCGAACACGTCCTCGCCGATCCCCCGCGCGTGGTCCTCACCGCCGGCGATACCCGCGCGCTCCACCACCCAGCGCTCGCCCACCTCGCCGCCACCACCCGCGCGCCCCTCGATCCCCGCCTGCTCTACTGCGCCGGACCCACGATCATCCCCGCCGCCCAGCGCCTCGCCGAAGTGCGGCGCGCGCTCGGGCCCTCCCCCAACCCCTCCCGCAAGCGGGAGGGGGGTCAGATAGCGCTCCAATCCCTCCCCATTTTTGCCGCAGGCACAAATGGGGAGGTGGCTCGCGAAGCGAGACGGAGGGGCAACCACCATCTCCCGCCTACGTCCAAGCTCTCCCCTTCCTCCGCCCTCCCGCCAGCGGCCGGGTCACCCTCCTTTACCCCCCTCCCGCTTGCGGGAGGGGTCGGGGGTGGGCCCGCGCCAAAGCACCTGGCCAGCAAATGACCCGCCCCATCCCTCTCCTCATCGCAGCCCTCACGCTCGCCATCCCGCTCAGCCTCCTCGCCGGGCAAGTCTGGATCAACCCGCTCGCCCCCGCGCTGCCCAACGCGCTGCCCATCCTCATCGAACTGCGCGCGCCCCGCGCCGCGCTCGCGCTGGTCATCGGCGCGGGGCTGGGCGCCAGCGGCGCCGCCATGCAGGGCTATCTGCGCAATCCGCTCGCCGATCCGGGGCTGTTCGGCGTAGCCCCCAGCGCGGCGTTCGGCGCGGTTCTCGCGCTCGCGCTCGGTCTTGGCGCGCTGCTCCCGCTCGCCGCGCTGATCGGCGCCGCCGCCGCCATGGCCGCGCTCGCGCTCCTCGCCCACGGCGCGAGCAGCCGCCACAGCACCGCGCTTTTCGCGCTCGCCGGCCTCATGCTCTCCAGCCTCGCCGGCGCGCTCACCAGCCTTGTCATCAGCCTCGCGCCCAATCCCTTCGCGCTGAGCGAGATTGTCACCTGGCTCATGGGCAGCCTCGAGAGCCGCTCGTGGCACGACGTCCTCCTCGCCGCCCCGCCCACCGCGCTCGGCCTCGTCCTCCTGCTGCGCGCCGGCCCCGCGCTCGATGCGCTCACCCTGGGTGAGGAAACCGCCCGCTCGCTCGGGCTCGATCCCGCGCGCCTGCTGCGCCGCATGGTGCTCGGCACCGGCCTCGTCGTCGGCGCCGGTGTCGCGGCGGCGGGGATCATCGGCTTCGTCGGCCTTGTCGTCCCTCATCTCGTGCGCCCGTTCACCGATCAGCGCCCCTCGTCACAGCTCCTGCCAAGCGCGCTGGGCGGCGCCCTCCTGCTGCTGCTTGCCGATTGCCTGTGCCGCATTCTCCCCCTCGCGGGCGGAGAGCTGCGCATCGGCATCGCGCTCAGCCTCATCGGCGCGCCGTTCTTCCTCCATCTCCTGCTCCGCCTCAGGAGCACGCTCGCATGATCCTCGCCGCCAGCCATCTCACCGTGCCCGGCCGCCTTCACGGCGTCACCACGGCGCTGCAACCCGGCCAGCTCACCGCCATCTGCGGCCCCAACGGCGCGGGCAAGACCACGCTCCTGCGCGCGCTCGCAGGCCTCGAACCCGGCCCCGTCACCCTCGCCGGCCAGCCGCTCGCCGCGCTCCCCCCGCGCAGCCGCGCCCAGACCATCGGCTACCTCGCGCAAGACGGCGAGGCCGCCTGGAACCTCACCGCCGAAGCGCTCGTCCGCCTCGGCCGCCTGCCGCACCGCACCGGCCGCACCGAAGACGATGCCGCCGTGGAAGCCGCCCTCTCCGCGCTGGACCTCACCCACCTGGCCCGGCGCGGTGTCCACACCCTCTCCGGCGGCGAGCGCGCCCGCGTCATGCTCGCCCGCGTCCTCGCCGGCGAGCCCCGATGGATCCTGGCCGACGAACCCCTCGCCAGCCTCGACCTGGCCCACGCCGCCGCACTCCTCGCGCACTTGCGCCAAGCCGCCGATCAAGGCACCGGCGTCGTCCTCGTCGCCCACAGTCTCGCCCACGCCATGAACCACGCGCACCGCGTCCTGGTCCTCCACGAAGGCCGCCTCGCCGCCGACGGCCCGCCCGAGGCCGCCCTGTCCGCCGATGTCATCGCGCAGGTCTGGGGCATCAAAGCCGAATGGATAGGCCCCGAAGGCGCCCGCGCCCTCTCGCTCTGAACCCGAAAGCCCCCTCCAAGCCATCTCTCCCTCCCCATTTTTGCGAAGCATAAATGGGCCGATGGACCTGCAGATCCTCCCCATTTTTGCGAAGCACAAATGGGGAGGTGGTGACGTGATGGCGTGGACGGCCCCTGCACCAGCGTAGCTGTGCGATGATG